>NZ_CP131062.1:0-1827352 GCF_032594435.1 Methanimicrococcus stummii
CTATTATTACGGCGACACGCCTTCTTATTCGGGCGACGTTCCTGTTCGCGATGACGAAGATGGTGTTTCTTACACTTTCCGCGACTGGACGCCTTCAATTGTTGACGTGACTGAAGATGCTGTTTACACCGCCGAATATGACGATGAACCGATCGCTTACATAATCACATGGAAGAATTATGACGGTTCTGAACTCGATTCTGATACCTATTATTACGGCGACACGCCTGTTTATCCGAATGCCGATCCTGTTCGCGATGACGAAGACGGCGTTTCTTACATTTTCAGCGGCTGGGATCCGGCAATCGTTGATGTGACTGAAGATGCTGTTTACACTGCCGAATACGACGACGCACTCATTGATTACACAACAGTCACTTTCAACCCGACATTAGGTTTCTTCACAAACGAAGGCATTGAGCAGCAATCTCATTCAATTTCCGCGCAAATCGGAAGATTGATTTCCGATCCGGTTGACGGTGTCATTCTTGTTCTCAATTCCCCCGAGGGAAATGTGTTGGAAGGCTGGTATTCAAATGAAGGCTGCACCGGAAATTCCTGGAATTTCGGTGCCGATGAAGTGACTGAAAACCTTGTGCTTTACGCAAATTGGGTGCCTGCAAATTATGAAGTGACTTTCAAAGCAACAGATGGCAGCAGTTTTACAGTCGGCGGTAGTCCCGATTATTCGGAATACGTCGATGTAACGACATACGGCCAACGCATTGAAGATCCGGAAACAATAACCGTTCCGACAACGGTTGTTTTAGTTTCGCCGGCGGACAACACGCTGATCGGCTGGTTCACGGAAGAAAATGACGGTCATGTTTGGGATTTCGAAAGCTACAAAGCGCCGGCATCAGATTTCGATTTATACACACGCTGGGCAGCTGAAGGAACAGAGTTTACGAATGTTGTTTTTGATGCGAACGGCGGCATGTTCAATTTGGAAACATCCGGCGATACTGTTTTCGCGCCGACCTATCTCGTTCGGCAAGAAACGGGCACGCTTCTTGCGGATCCGGCTGTTGAATTATCGGTTATTATTATTTCGCCGATTGATAAAGAATTAGAAGGCTGGTACACCAAAGACGGTTCTGAAGATTGGGGACAAAAATGGAACTTTGAAGAATCTGTCGGTTCTGATGATTTCACTTTGTACGCAAAATGGACAGATGGTTCTGAAATCATTGATCCGGTTGTCGACGATGAAGACAATTCCGGCTCCGGCAGCGGATCGACAGGCCAGGCAACAATCGTTGAGCCGGTAAAAAGTGAAAACCCCGCAAGCAGCGGTTCGATCGGTTTTGAAAACGACGATATTCCGGCTGCTTCCGACGGATTCGGTTCGCCGGAAAAATTGCCTCCGAAAGACTCCGACAACAGATGGCTTTTGCTTTTCGTGTTGATTCTTCCGATCGCCTGCTTCGGTTATTACAGATACAGAATGAATAAGAAATATTAAAATTAATATTAGAAAAATGATTTTTTCATTTTTCTTTTATTATTTTATTTTCATTTATTCCTTTTTCATTTTTCTTCTTTTTATTTTCTCTTCTTTCATTTTCCTTCTTTTTTTTCTCTTCTTCTTTTCTTTTTTTGAAATCTTTTTATGATTACTTTCACACCTCAAAACCGACTTTTATAAACTTCAAAATCCTTTCATTCCTGATGACTGTTTATTCCCATTCGCGCCTTTCAATGTTTGAGAAGTGTCCGCTCTCTTACAAATATCGATATCTTGATAAAATCAAACCCGAGGTTCCGTTTATCGGAATCGAGGCTTTTTTGGGATCTGCCGTTCACGAATCTTTGGAATTTTTGTACCGCCTTCAAAAGAAAATGCCGACTGCCGACATTCCGCTGATTCTGCTGCTGGACAAATATGAAACGATTTGGAATTCGAATTGGTCCGACGATGTTCAAGTTGTCAAAGAAGGCATGACAAAAGACGATTATTTCTTGCAGGGCAAAAAAATTCTGGCGGATTATTACAAAAATCATCAGCCGTTCGATAAAGAAGAAACGCTGGCGGTCGAAGAACGAATTGATGTCAACATTGAAGGATTCAAAATCATGGGATTTATCGACAGGGTTGCCGTCAACAAAGAAACCGGAAATTTGGAAATTCATGATTACAAAACGTCCGGGAAACTGCCGCAAGCCTGTGATTTTCAAAACGATCGGCAGCTTGCCTTGTATCAAATCGGCGCGCGCAAAAAGCATCCCGAATACAGCGAAAGAGATGTCGAAGTCATTTATCATTATCTCAAATTCAGCGAAGAATTCCGCTTTCAAAAAACAGACGAAGAAATCGAAACCGTCAAAAACAATGTCGTTGACTTGATTCAAACAATTGAATTCTCAGCATGGGAAAACAATTTCAAGCCGTGTGTCAGCAAACTTTGTAATTGGTGTGAGTTTTCAGGAATTTGCCCCGCTTTTCAAAACCAATCCGGCGATTCGATTTGATTATCCATACGATTATATAAAATTGAAGCGTTTTGTTTTATGATGCTCAGGCATTCAAAAATGTTATCTTTTCAAGAAGAGGTCGATTAAAATGGCAAGATATGTATGCACTGTTTGCGGTTACGTTTACGACGAAGATGAAGAAGGAACGCCCTTCTCGGAGCTGCCCGACAATTGGGAATGCCCCGTTTGCGGCGAAGGAAAAGACGCTTTTGAATTGGAATAATCGGATTCCTTTTATTTTTATTTTTTTAAAAAACGCAGTCCGGGTTTTCATTTTATTTTAAAATTATCGTTTGTTTTTCATCTTATTTTTTCAAAGTTGCGGCAGCTCGCGCGCGGCGGCCGGCAGCGGTAGCGGTAAGCGGAAACGGCAAGGTAGCAGTGCCCACGTTCGCGATAGCGAACGGATGTGATAAAAATGAGAGGGTGCACGCGGAAACAACAACTGTGCGCGTGTTAATATAGCCAATAAAAAATTGAAAAACGAAAAGAAAAATAGAAACAAAAATGAAAAACAGAGGATGAAATCTAAAAATAAATTAAGAAATGATTTCATCCAATTTGCCCGTTTCTTTCGCAATCTTGATTTCTCTTGCGATTCTGCGGCCGGTTGATAAGTTTTCTTCAACTAAGTCGGCGTATGGGGATCCTGAAATGTAAAGATTTGTTCCGGCAACGATTCTTGCGGAAATTTCAAAAACCTTGATTTCCAAATCGTCGGTGAACACCGTTTCCAAACAGAAAGGACCAATCATGCCGCCGAATTTCTTTAAGGATTCTTCAACGACGCGGCTGCCGAGTTCGAAGATGAGCGGCAGAAGCGATTCACGCGCGACGAGCGGCGCGTTTCCGGTCACAACGTAAGTCGGAACGATGCCGGCTTCCAGCAATTCTTTCGGCGAGCCGAGGCGGAAGATTTCGTCGGCGTTGGACTCGACGCGGCGGTCCATGCTGAGCATTTCAAGCGTGCCTTTGCTGAGCGTATAGCCGTCTTCTTTAATCGGCGAATAGAAATAATGCAAATAATAACGCGTTCCGGTGATGAATTTTTGAATCGTGAACGTTTTGGAATCGTCAATGTGTTCCAAAAAGTCTTCGTAGGATTTTGCGATGAAAAAGCCTTTGCCGCCTTGCGCGCCGTCGTATTTGACCATCACGGGGCCGTCGATGTCTCTCGGATCTTCAATCACGTCAGGCATATGAATGCCGGCGCCGACAAGCCATTGTCTTTCCTTTTTGCGGTCGGATTCCCATTCCAGAACGTTGCGGTTGCCGAATGTCGGAAGTCCGAGTTCTGCGAACTTGTCCGTTCCCATGTAAGCGATAAAAGAGCCGTGCGGGACAATGATGACATTCTTGGCTTTCAGTTCTTCGACTTTGTCTAAAAGTTCGTCGTAGCGGTCAAGCACCAAAAATTCGTCCGGCTTTGCCAGCGGAAAAGCGTCATAATATTTCGGAGGCGCTCTTAAACAAATCCCGAGCGTCTTGAAACCTTCTTTTCGAGCGCCGTCAAAAATCTGAAGGCTGGAGTGAGAACAGATGGTGGCAATCGTAATATTGTCCAAATCATACGTGTCCAAAACACCGAGGATTTCTTCTTTTGTAAAATTCATAAAAAATGTTCCTTAAGCTTTTGGTTTTAAAGGAAGTTATCATATTTAAGGATATTTTTAATTTTTGAAATCGTGCAAGACATTTTATTATAATGCAAGATTTTTGAAATATTTGAAATTTTTAAAGCAGTAAAAGACTTATATTGTTCAATTCGCATTTAGTGCTGACATTATAACATTTTGATTTTTCTTAATGTTTTGATATGTTCAATGTTTTTGTTTTTATTATAAAATTTGTGAATTGTTTTTAAATTCAGGAGTAATTTTTATGAATTCCGTTAAAAAATATCTCGCCGAAGCGATCGGAACAATGGTTTTGGTTCTTTTCGGCTGCGGCAGCGCGGCTGTTGCCGGTTCCGTTCTCGGAACATTCGGCATCGCGATGGCTTTTGGTTTGTCAATTGTCGCGATGGCGTACGTCATCGGAAACATTTCCGGTTGTCACGTCAATCCGGCTGTCTCAATTGCGATGCTCATTGACAAACGCTTGTCTCCGAAGGATTTCATCGGCTACGTCGCCGCTCAAACGGTCGGCGCAATCATCGGTATCAGTCTTTTAGCATTGATTATCAACTCTGCCGACCTCGGCGGCTTTGCAGTGACCGGTCTCGGTCAAAACGGCTTTGACGATGCGTCCGCCGTCGGCTTAAGCATGATCGGCGCAATCATCGTTGAAATTATTTTGACATTCGTCTTCGTCTTTACGATTCTCGGCGTCACAGCTGATGAAAAGAAAAGCGCGGTTGCCGGAATTGTTATCGGTTTGACATTGGTTTTCGTTCACATCATGGGCATTCCGCTCACCGGAACATCTGTCAATCCGGCGAGAAGCCTGGCGCCCGCTTTGTTTATCGGCGGTTTGGCGCTTCAGCAAGTCTGGGTTTTCATTGTCGCGCCGCTTATCGGCGGATCACTCGCGGCAGTCGTCTACCGTTTTTTCAAATGCGAAAAGTGCGGCAAGGACGCTTGCGAGAAAGATGCTTGCAGCAAAGACGTTTAATCCATTCTAATAATTTTTTAAAAAAAGAATAATAAGCCCGATCAATCGGGCTTATTTTTTATTTTCGTTTAAATTAAATTTTAAATCTAATTTAACTTTTAAACCGATTCAAATTTGAATCGTTTTATTGATTATTCCAAAAAGATAATCATTCTTCCGCTGTTTCTTCAACGGGTGCTGCTGTTTCTTCAACAACTTCTTCTGCTGCAGGTGTTTCGACCGGCGCTTCGACAGGTGCCGCTGCTTCTTCTGCGGGTGCTGCCTGTTCTTCTGCGACTTTCGGGATTCTGCGCTGAGCCGGTGTCTTGACGACTTCGGTCTTTCTGATTTCGACTCTTCTCAAGGGGTAAATGTTCTTGGTCTGCTTGTAAACCATGGAGGAAAGCTTTCCTGTAACGATTTCCTGAACGAGGTCTTCGAAGTTGGATTTGACAGCGCGTCTGACGACGATTCTTGTCATCATGTTGCGGATTGCTTTAATCTGGCTGGTTCTTGCGCGCTTGACCGTGAAACAGGTCGGCTTGATGGTGACAATGTAGCCGTCTGCAGTTCTGACGGTTAAAATTGCGTCAATCTTAGAGGTCTGTCTTTTCACGATGGAGCGGAGATAGTCGTTTGTCAAGTGGTGACCGAGGAAAACGGTTTCAGCGACATCGCCGTTGACGTTGACGACTCTGAATCTCATTTTGATGTTGTTCTTGGACATTTCACCGGACATTTCGCCGACGGTTGTTTCAATGATACGGTCGGGGAGAAGTGCCGGGTCGGATGCGATGGTTTGACCGACAACAGCGCGGTTTAAGAATTCAGGCGCAACGATGTTGTACCATTTCTTCTCTTTCCAGCTGTCCACTTTCTTTTGTTGTTTTCTTGCCATAATTTTTTCCTCCGAGTTTGGATAATATTGATTAATCTGATAAATTCTGTTAATTGTTCCTAAAAATATCGAACAAATGATGATAACTCTGAAAAATTGAATAAGCGTTGAATGTGTCAAATAATAATATTTTGAAAAATTCAAGCCGAAAACAAAGTTTTCTTTTTTCAATTTTATGATTGCTTTTTTGAAGTCCATGCAGCCATAGCATACGCCTTCAGGTTCATTTCAATGAACGGGCAAATACTTCAAAGAAGCTGATTGATTTCGGAAATGAAATCAAAATAATAAGAATAGCATTTTAATTGGCAACTTCAAAAGAAGTTTTTGATATATAAAGAATATGGTTGCCGATTCAAAATGATTTATGAAAACCGATCCCCTCATTAAGTTCGTTTTTTCAAATTTGGCCGGCTCGCGCGCGCAGACGGACAGCGGCAGCGCGCAACTCGAAAAAACAGTAAAATCAACAAAATAAAATCCGTTCATAAAACTAAAATTTGAAAAAGTGTCGGAATTTCAATTTTTTCAAACACTTTTCAAATCTGATTTTTTAATTCAAACGCCCAAAGTGCCGTTTTGAATCAAAAAAGAAGCGTCGCAGCCGTTGATTTCAACGAAATATCTGCCGTTTTTCATTTGATTGAGTTCTCCGATTGGGATTTCCGCGTAAAGCGGTTTTCTTTCATCGGCGGATACGGATTTGTGCATGACAGGGACATAAATATCCATTTCATTTTCGTGATCGAATCTTGTTTTTGTGATGTTTTGCGTATCAACGGTATCATATTTGCCGGCGTTCGGGATTTCTGCAATTGCAAATATTTCGTTTCCGTCGGCCTCAAAAATAACGTTGCTGACAAAAGCTTTTCGAATTGTCACAATCTTTTCGTTTTCGAATCTGAAAGTAATGATCTCATCTTTGTCAATGTCATTGTTGACGATGACGATGTAATCACCGTTTTTAAAATCGCTGACATTTCCAAGCGGCACAGTCACAAGATTGCTGGCATTGCCGGCAGTGTTTTCAAAAACATGAATTGAAATCCGAATTGCATCTCCGGCTTTTTTCACTGAAATGTTTTCAATATCCGGCGTTTCGCCGTAATCAAGGTCGAGCATGACTGAAGCAATCACATTGCTGCCGTTTACGGCAATTGAAACAGAGCGAATATCTGCTTCGTCTCTGTTCATCATGTTGTTCGAATTGTTCATCATGTTATTTGAGTCGTTATTGCCGTTTCCGATACAGCCGCTGAATCCGGCTGCTAAAACGAAAACCGCAAAAACGGCATAAAGCATCATTTTTGTTTTCATTTTATCACCAATGGGTTTGCTGTGTATTTCACAGTAAATATTATTATAAAATTTATCTGATATATATTTATCATTGCTAAAACATAAATTGAAAAAGAATAAAGAATTGAAAAAACGAAATGAATACGATGTAAAAACAGAATTAAATGCAAAGATAAAGAAAATGAACGAAAATATGTAAAAAAACGTAGAAATGCAAAACGTAAAAGAAAAAATGTAAAAAAAGAAATGAAAAACCTTAGTTTCTCAAATCCAATTTAATTTTGCCGAGCGCGGTCAAGTAGGACACTTCTTCGCCTTCCTTAACGCGTTCTTTGTATTCTTCAGGCAACGGAATTTCGAAGGTGTTGAATTCTGCCAAGTCCATCAATTGAAGGACATCGCCGGTAATTGTGAGCACTTGCGCGGTTTTTCTCTCAACGATCGGGACATAGACTTTTGTTCCGACGGAGCCGACGATTGAGCGTTTTGAGTTGTCAAAAAGACCGATTGCATCGACACGCGCCTTTGCAGCGCCGTGTTTTCCCGGCTTGGATTTTGCAATGCTTTTAATGACACAGGCTTCGTCGTCGATGATAACGTATCTGCCTTCCTTTAATTCCTTCATTTCAACTTGTTCTTTCATTTATAAATCCTCCAAAAATCAAATTTACCTTAAAAATGATGTGATGAGTGTGATAAATGCGCCGAGAGCGCGTAATATTTCTAAAACCGTTTATACATAACACTAATTAGAAATTGAATATGGTAAAACGGAAGAGGGAATATATAATCGTTTTTGTGTTTTCAGTTTCAGTTTATTCCCATTAATATAATTTTAAAATTTCAGGCAATCCGTAAATTTTATGTTCGCAATTATTTTTGATTTCAATCGGCGTTTCACCGTAATCTTCCCAAATCGGATCGTCAACGTTCATTCCTCTGTCTATCAATTCCGACCACGATTCTTTTGAATTGTAAAGATTGTTTGCAATCGCCGATTCAATTCTTTTTCTAAAACGCGGGTCGGGTTCTTCCGTTACAAAAACTCTCATTGATGAAAGCTGTTTTTCAGCGTCTTCCAATACAAGATGCTTGTTCTTCTCGTATTCTTCGCTTTCCGAATATTTCCAAGGCCAAAGTTCAACGCGAATTCCTTTTGAAGCTTGGTCGGGCTGCAAAATGTAATATTCACCCCTTTTAAAAGCGCGAGAATGAGCTTGGAATCTCGTTCTCGTTGATTTTGTAACGCCGGGCAAATAAAGCAAATATCCGTCTTCAAATTCAAACGTCCAAATATAAACGCCGGCAATATCCGGAATCGAATCGAGTCCCGTTTCTTTTTCATAGCCCGGCCAGGAAAACGGTCCCTTCCATGTATGCGATTTCGTTTCGATTGTATCGGCTCCTCTATTTGTTCGTCATTAAAATTTAAGATGGTTTCAAATCTCAAACCCGACTTCCGATTTCGGTTTAATCTGAACCAAAATGTAATCGTTCATTTTCGATTTCGTAATGTCGGCGATGTCGCCGAGTTTCGGACCTTCGTCAAATTCCACTTCTCTGACGCGTTCGTGAAACATTTCGTAAGGCAGTTTCACGCGAACGCCGGACATTTTTAAAACGAGCGGCGACGGCGCGAGGGATTTATGAATTTCAGGAATCTGGTTTTCGATTTCTTTCATTGCGCGCGCGGGAAGGACAGCCGGCGGATCTCTTGCCATGCTTTGGCGCATTTCTTCAACGAGCTCGGCAACGTTTTCATTCATCACGTCAAGCGCGCTGATTTCATCCGTGCTTCTCATTCTGTGAGACAGGCGGCCCAAACCACCGATATACATGTCAGCATCCCGAATTTCTTCAACCGCGATATCTTTCGGACCGCCGGTCGCGACAATCGGAACTTCGACACCTTCGAACAGGCGCGGTTTTTTATTGATAATGCAATCCCGAAACGATCCCAAGCAATAAAGCGCGATGTCATGCTCGTTAATCAGTTTTCGTTCAAAATCGTCGTTAAGAGACACGCGCCTTCCCATGCCGCGCGCCAAACCGATCATAGTCGTTTTCGCGCCCGGGTGGCGTAAGTATTCCGCGATGTCGCAAGCCGAGTGGGGCAGGTGGTGCGAGGCGAGCGTCGGGGAGACGACCGCAATCTCAACGCCGGTCAACGGTGATTTCACAAGCGTTCCAAGCTGTTTTTTCGCAAGTTCCTCAATCAGCGGCACATCTTCTTCGGGAATCATCATGTCCATCGTGACTTCCGTAATCGTAATCATCTTGTTGACCAAATAGCCGCCGACATCTTCCAAAAGTTCAATGATTCGGCCGTGCTTGTAAACGCCGCCGTTGAAAACATAAGGCTCATAAACGGTTCCCATTATTGTCCCTCCTTCCCGGTTGTCGCTGCCGTCGCTGTTTCAGATTTGTTTTTTGCTTCACGCTTTTCTTTGCCGTCCGCGGTTTTCGTCTCCGTCACATCCGGCACCGCTTTTCTCAGCTTTTCCATCATCTTTTTCGCGTGTTCCAACTGAGTCGGTTCAATAATGTCTTCCGATGCGATAAATAAATATTCGTTATTTTCGTAAGTATGATACCGAACGCGGAATCCTTCGGGAACGCAACGAATCGAAAATTCAACCATGTCCGCGTGCAGATTCTTGGAAGGATTTGCGATAATCTGCGCCGGCAGCGTTTCCGCTTCTTTTGCCGGCTCTTCCGCGCGGATTAAAATCGTCCAGCGGTCTGCTTGAACAACGTTGGCCGGCGTGTATTTGTTCCACAAAAAATGCGTCAGCTCGGGCATATATTTCTCGCGGTCAATCGTAATTTTAACGAATCCTTCGCCGCCTTCGTAAGACGTGTCAACGGAAGCCATATCGGAAATGCGAATCGGCATTTCAACATCGCGAAGCATCGCCGCCAGCATATAAAGCGATCCTTCCGGATAAATCTCGATTTTGATTCTTCCAATCGCAGATGCCAAACGCAAATCAGACATTACGTCCGCCGTAATATCACGATAAACAGCCGCTTCCGATTCAATCGCGGAATAAACCTCAAAAATCTCCAGCGGTTCCATGTTCATATTACTCCTCCACGAATCCAGATGCCAAAAGCGCTGCGCCAACGGCGCCGATGAGATGCGAATTTTCGGGGACAATCACTTTGACATTCAGCAAATTGCTCAACTCGCGCGGAACGCCTTTAATCAAAGAAGATCCGCCGACCAAAATCACCGGCTCTTTCACATCAACTTCCTGAAGTTGTTGCTGATAAATCTGCTCGACAACACTGCGGCAGGCAGCGGCGGCAACGTCTTTTGGAAGTGCGCCTTTCGCAAGCGAATTGACAAGCGACTGCGTTCCGAAAACGATACAGTAACTGTTCATCTTGACGTTTTCCTGCATGCCTTTCATCGCCAAATCGCCCAGCTCGGTGATGTCAACGTTCAAACGTTTTGCAACGGTTTCAAAGAAACGGCCTGAGGCGCCGGCGCAAATGCCGCCCATCGTAAACATTCCCGGAATACCGTCTTCAACGGAAATCGCTTTGTTGTCCATGCCGCCAATATCAATGACGGTCGCCGGTCCTTTCTGGACGTCGGCCAAATAAACGGCGCCTTTGGAGTTGGTTGTGATTTCTTCCTGAACCAAATCCGCGTTGTAATGCTCGCCGACAAGGTAGCGACCGTAACCGGTTGTGCCGAGCGCCTGAATCTCGCTTCTGTCAATTCCGGCCATTTCAAGCGCTTGAGAATATGCTTTTTCCGCGCTTTCAATCACTTCATTAGAAGGCACCCAGCCGAAGCCGAGAATTTTATTGTCCTTCATGATAACCGCTTTTGTCGTCGTCGATCCCGAGTCGATGCCGGCGGTGATGCCGTGCTGCACTTCGCGCGCGAGCAAATGGCGGCGCTTGGCAACGGTTGTCAACGCTTCAAAACGCGTGTAAAGCGTTGCCGCATCGGTTTGTTCTGTAAAAGAATAACTGATAACGGGGATATTGGAATATTTGTGAATGTAGCGGCGGACTTCGTTTCTGACAATTGCCGCTTCCGCGCATCTGAAACAAGTTGTAACAAAAACACCGTCCGCAATTGTTTCGCCGCGAACGACCGCTTGCGCGCGCGCCATCATTAAACGTAAATCACCGCTGGCCGCTTCGATGCCGAAATCCTTGCCGATCGTGTCAAGCGAGGCAATGTCGATTTCCGGATAAATGAATTCCGCGTTGACTTTCGCGGCTGCTTCTTCAAAAGCCGGCTGAACGCCGCCGTATTCGGTTCCGCAGGAAACGAGCGCGATTTTGACTTTCGCTTCAGGTTTCGGATTATTTTGTTTCGGCGGCTTTGTTTCCGGCCCGTTTTCAAAATTTTTCGGCGGCTCGGAATCCAAGCAAAGCTTTTCCTCGCCGGCGTTTGCCATTTTCAAAGATTTGCCGCTCATTTTTTGTCACCGCCCTTTTTCGTTTCGTCAGTCGGAAGCGTTTCTAAAAATTCCAAAATCGTGTAAACGAAATCATGCATTTGTTCTTCGTTTGACGGATAGCGGATTTCTAAAATCTTTTCTCTGTCCACGTTGATTCTGGCCAAATATTTGACCAATTCGTTCGTGCGGTTGCAGCCCGAACATCCGAAATCGGCCGGCGTGTCTTCAACAATAATTCCGGCTTCGGCCTCTTCGACCATCGGTCCCATCAACGACATGCGGCCGCGAACGCCGGCCGGCACTTCAATCGCCGCGTATTTCAAGCCGAGATTCGGGTCTTCCGGCGTGATATTCAGCGGCGGCGAATCGACGCTGAGCGACGTGACTTTTTCGCGCACCTGATTCATAATGACAAGCGGTTCATGGCCCGAGCGCGTCACCAAATCGGCTAAAATAAAGCTGTTTGTGGGGTAAATAAAAACTTTCACAAGCATCCACCTCTGTGTTTTTTATTCCTTTTTGATTAAATATAAATTTGATTCGGCAGCATTATTTCTTTTTTGCTGCTGTCGTTTCTTTTGTTGTTTTCTTTGCGGCCGGCTTTTTTGATTTCTCTTTTGCCGGCGCTTTCGCTGCGGTTTTATCCGTTTTCTTTTCGGCGGAGTTCGCCTTCTTTTCCGTATTCTTCGCCGCTGTTTTCGTCAGCGTCTCAGGTTTTGTTTGGGCTTCTGCCGCCGCTTTTTTGGCGGCGATTCTGTCCTTGACGACTTGCGCCATTTCGGGTTTCTTCTTCTTGTTTTTCCCGAGCTCATCCGTTATATAATCTTCAATTTTAAACGAATTCGGGCGGTTCGGCCATTCGGCTTTCGGCTTTTCAACGCCTGCTTCATAATTGTCAAGCGCGTCGCCGACGGTTCCCATCTTTGAAATCTCTTCGTGAAGCGTGTAAAATCCGGGGCGTTGTCCGCCGTTTCGTGTCGCGCGGCAGCGGCGCGGGTCGCCCGCCGGAAATCCGCGGTCTTTGACAAAAATATGATTCTTGTCCAAATCCTGAACAATCTTGACGACGGCGTTCACGTTTTCTTCCGTTCCCGTCAGAACAAGGCCGTAGCAGGTTTCTTTCAGCGTGACCGGGTAGCCCGATGCGTAAGCCGCCTGCGCGGCATCCGCCGGAAGCACTTTGTCGGAGCTGACCGCAACGATTTTTGTGATTTCTTTTTGTCCCGAAAGCGGTTTTTTCACATTTTTATTTCTGAATGTTTCGGAAATCTCGCTGCTCATTCTTCGCCTCCTGCTTCGTTTTCGTCTTCCGTTTCATCTTCCGAGCCGGCATTGTCGGTTTGGCGCGCATTGATTTCTTTAATATAAATCACGTCGCCCTCCTCGATATTTTTCAAATTATCGGGATTCAAAACGCGGCCGATGATGTTCGTTGCTTCAAATTTTTCACCGGTCGGCCCGAACATGGTTTCATCCGCCAGGCGAACACCGATGTATCCCATTCTCTTCGCCGACTGATTCGTAATGCCGATGTCAAATGCTTTCACGTCCGTCTTCGGCGTATTTTCCGGCATAATTTCTTTATACCTTTCCGCTTGCTTTTCCGCCTTGAAAATGTATGTTTCGTCATACACCATCGACACCGGAAGAGATCCGACAGGCTGCGTTTTCAAATCAATGGAATGGCGGAAGAACTCAACGCTTTTCGGCGCGTCATCATAATAAAATTCAACTTCAATCAATTTCGATTTCGGAACGGCGGTCACCGTCACCGCGCCTTCTCTTAAAATTTCAATCGTCGTTGCCGGCGACTGCGCGACAATCACATTATCGTCGCCGTCAAAGCCGTCGACTTTCATTTTTATGCCGAGCGCGTCTAACAAACTTTTGGATTCTTTCACATCATGTCCGAGCAAAAGAAGTCTCGGCGGCGCCGTCTCAACCGTAAATTTGTCGTCCGGCTTGGCAAAATAAGCCAATTCCATTCCGGAAACCACATGGCCGACGACGGAGTGAAGTAAACTGGATGCGCGGTCGGCGGTTGAAATGTAAGCGCGTCCGCGTCCGGTTCCGGCCGTTCTCAAACATACGGCGCCGATTTTGCGCGGCTCAAAGTTTTCATATTCGCATGGCTCGCCCTGAAGCGTGTCGTCTGATCGAAAAGCGTTAGCTGTTGAATCGATACGGTAAGTTCCGTCTTTAATAATCGCGAAAAACGTTTCCGTTCCCTGCGGCGAATGCGGCGACATTTCGATTTCAGCAACGGTAATTAAACGGTCGCCGTCTTCGAGCGGAACCGATAAATCTGTCGTGCAGTAACCGTCGCCGTAAGCCGCTTTCTTCTCAACGTACGGCGTAATTGATTCGATCACATCGCCTTTGTCAATTTTTTCCAAATTGGTGCGGCCGGCAATCAGTGTCGCGAAAACGCCGTCTTCGGGCGTTCCGTATTCGGCGTAATGATCACGTTTTGAAAAAATAAGCGTCGTTTTGGACGTGTCAAAGCCGCCCGCACTGAAAACGATGTCGTATTTGCGGTAACGTTTGTTGCCGCGAACGAAATCGTATTTCGTTTCAAACGGGCCGAACGAAATCGCGTCCGAGCTTTCCATCAGAATCGGCAGAGGCGCAAGCGTCTCATATTTTTCAATCCAAATTTGGGATGAAATCGAAGACGGATCTTTTAATTCAATGACGAGCGGTCCTTTGTTTGTTTGAAGGACAAACTCTTTTGTTTGAGTTTTCTCCTCTTCTTTTCTTTTTTTGACAATGCAAACGGAAGCGCCCGCCGTGTAAGGAACACCGAGGCTTTGAATAATTTCAGCCGGCGTTGTTTTTTCCTTAAACGAATGCTCGGATCCGTTGACTGTCACATTGATTTTAGATGCCACCTTCCCATCTCCAATCGGTTTTTCAAAAATCGGCGGCGTTAAACGCAGCCGCCGTCCGTATTAATATCAATGTTTTCTTTTTCCGCCGCTTTTGCTTCCGCTTTGGTTAAATCGGCTTTTTTAGTTTTTGATTTTGTTTTCTTTTCGTCTTTCGTTTTTGCTTCGTCCTTTGTTTTCGTTCCTTTTTCGTCTTTTGCAGCCGGTTTCTTTTCCGTTTTCTTGTCTTTCTTTCCGGTTTCCATTAATTTCGGAACGATTTCTTTCGGGTCGCCGATTGCCTCAATCTTGCCGCCTTTCATGTAAGCGACGCGGTCGCAGACTTCGTGAACGAAATCCATGTCGTGAGACACAATCACAAACGTCTCACCGAGTTTCTCGCGGGCGTTTAAAATCGAATTCGTAACGGACGCGCGCGTCAGGGGATCCATTGTTCCCGTCGGCTCGTCCATAATCACAATGTTGGGCTCTTTCATCAGCACCTGCGCCATTGCGACGCGGTGTCTTTCGCCTTCGCTGAGCTCGAAAGTTTGTTTATTCAAAATGCTTTTCGCGCTCTCTTCCGTGAATCCGGCAATTTTCAGCGTCTGAATCGCTTTTCGGATGCCGAGTTCGTACGGCAGGTCTAAGCTGATGGATTCCGTTAAGTTTTCAATCACGGTGCTGTGCGGATACAAGCAGTATTCCTGATACAAAATGCCCATGTATTTGGTCGCGCGTCCCTTGTTGTCAACGCCCGGGACGGACATGTCCACCCATTCGTCTCCGACGCGCACCATCACTTCGCCGCTGGTCGGCGGCACAACGCCGATTAATATCTTAGACGTCGTTGTTTTTCCGGCGCCGCTCTCTCCGATTAAACCGAAAATTTCGCGCTCGTAAACTTCAAAAGAAACGTCGTCAATCGCACGAACAACGCCGCGGTCAACCGATACGTATTTTTTCGTCAAATGTTCGACTTTAATAATCGGCTCACCAAATTCGGTCGGCTTTTCGGTCACGATTTCAGTGTATCCTTCCAAAAACTGATCGACAATTTTCTGCGGGTCACCGATGCCGATGACTTTTCCTTCGTCCAGCAAAACGGCTTTGTGCGCGAGTTCCAAAATCACAGCCGGCCAATGAGATGTAATAACCATCGTCATGCCGCGTGTTTCAACGGATTCCATGAGGATTTTGTGAACCAAATCAGCGTTCATCGGATCAAGTGTTCCGGTCGGCTCGTCCGCAAGCAAAAGAAGCGGCTCTTTAACGAGCTGGCGCGCCAAAACGACACGCTGTTTTTCACCGCCGGAAAGCTCGCGCGCGATGTGGAGCATGCGGTGAGAAACGTTGACTTCTTCGAGCAAATCCGCCGCTTTTTTAATTGTATCGGTTCCCTTGTAGCCGACTTCATTCAGCGCGTTTAAAATATTTGTCAGAACGCTGTCATCGCCGTAAAGCGCGAACGTTCTTTGAATCATAATTGAGATGCGTTTTGTCACATCTTTGCGTTCTTCGTCGTGAAGGCCGGCGGACGCGAAATCCACCGTCATCGGCTCGTATTTGCCGTCGCAGCCGCAGTTGCATTTTTTGCCGGCCATGCTCGGAAACTCGACATGGTGACAGCATTCGCATCGGGAAACGTTGTATAAAACTTGACCGGAAACGTTTCCGATCGCTTCCGTTCCTCTTAAAACGTGCATTAAAATTGTTTTTCCGGCACCGCTTTTTCCGAGAATGCCGACAACTTCGCCTTCTTCGACTGTTAAATTCACGTCTTTTAACACATATTTGCCGTCAAAATCAACGGACAAGTTTTTCACTTCAATGAAAGCAGACATAATAACTTCCTTTTCCTGTTTATTCATCTGTTTGAAAGCTTCTTTTCCTTTCCTGAGCTTGCAAATTTTTCTATACTGCGACCGTTGCAATATTGAAAAGGCAGTTTTCGATTTTTACAGATTTGAAATCAGAGTTTTTAAAATTTAATTGAATTTATTAATGAATTCATAAAATTTAATTTGAATTAGAAATCAGATATTTCATCTTGGATTCTTTATTTATAAACATTACAGATTTTTAACGTTTATAATTTTATTCAAGGATGTATGATTGTAACAAGGCGGTGCATTCTCCCAAATCGTCGACAATTTCATCCGCCGCGTCTTTGAGTTCGTCAGGGGTGTGATAATTGCTCCGGCTGACTAAAATTCCGTAGTCGGCGGCCTGAAGCGCCAGCATGTCGTTAATGCCGTCGCCGACCATAATGACTTTCGGATAATGGTTTTGAAGGTCAAAAATGATTTCCTGTTTTTTGGAATCATTGCAAAGCCCGATTACATTTTCCGTTGCAATGCCGAGTCTTTCGGCGACGCGGTTCAAATTCGCGTAATCGTCGCCGGACGCGACAAAAATATCGCAGTTTTCTTTCGCGGCGGCGACTACATCTTTGGCGTTGTCGAAAAGTTTGCCGCCGGTGCTCATCACGTGTGTGATTTTATCCTTTTTCGAATCCGCGACAAACCCGAAAACTTCGTAGACAATGTCTTCAAAAAATGCTGTCGCTTCTTCATTCGTTTCTAAAAATTCGGCCATTGTGGTTTGATCGTTTAAAAGAATGCGCGAGATGTCGCCGCTGTTAAATCCGGGTGTCGCGTAAGCCACGCCGAACGGAATTTTTTCTTTTCTGAGAAAATCCGACAGCAATCGCTCAGGCGGCTGATTCTGAACCAAATCCAAGGGCGCGTCCATTATAATTAAACCGCGCCCTTCGCTTTCGGAAATTAATTTTAAATTGTCGGCATCCAACATGATTTTTCCCGTCTCCAAGTCCTTTGTGACCCGGTACATTTCAACCAGTGTGCCGGCGCAGTCGAAAACAACGGCGTTTTGTTTAAAAGAATCCATAGCAAAAAAACGGTTAGGATATGTAAATAGGTTTTGATTTTGATAAAACCCGGATTCGAATTTGTTTTAATTTGAGAAAACCGTGATTGGGTTTGTTTTTATTTTTCGAAAGCCGGGCGACTCGCGCGCGACGGGGGCTGCAGCGTTGACGACGGCAGCGGCAACGGCAGCGCAAATCAGAGGGGCTGTCCCCGTTCGCGCAGCGAACGGCTGCTCTAAAAAGCAGATGCAAGTGGAAATGCAAACCGTAAGATAGCCGCAGCAAACGCAAACCGTAAGGTAGCTGCAGCAAACAACACAAAATGAAAACAGCTGTAAACAAAAAACACAGCAAAGAAAAATAATAACGAAAAACGGACTCGGAATAAAAATAAAAAAGAAATAAAGTCGAAATAATAACGAAAATAAAAAAGAAATAAAAGCGGTTTCAATTACATGAAACGCTTTCTGTTGATTTCTGTCACGGCGCTTTCGACATTGTGGTTCAGCTTGTGAAGCTGGTTTTCAAGGTCGGCTTCAACCGTCATGATGCTGACGCGAATCGCTTTGTCGCGGCTTTCCATGCGCTCTTCCATTTCGTTGAGACGGCTGTTGACGGATAAAATCATGTATGCTGCAACGCCGACAACGATGAGGAGACAGAAAATGATGACCCAGTTGTACGGGTTGTAAACGAATCTTTGAAGCCATGCATATGCCATCACAAGTGTGGCGATTTCAATGAGAAGAAAGGCAATAATGTCTTTTGTATTCATACTGTTCACCTGTTTGGTTTTGAATAAATTTTTGAAATGAATTAAAATCAATGAATTGTGTGAAAATGATAAATTGAATCTTTTAATTCGAAAAATCGTTTTTATGCTGCGCCGGATTTTATTAAAATCCTTATTCTGTTTTTAGCGCATCTTTAATTGTATAAAAGAGTTTACGAAAGTATATAAACATTAACCTAATATTCATATTCAAAATTCTGTATGTCGTTTTCGTTTTTAAATCGGAAAACCGGCAGTTTTACAAATTCGTTTGTTTCATAATGATTCGTAAAGTGTTTTCGCTTTATGATTTTATAAGTATATTTATTCCTTACACATTATTATCATTTTATTTGATTGATGAGGTTTTTTTCTTGAGCTCCGAAAAATCCGCTTTTTCCAATAAATTGGAAGATTTGATCCCTTATTTTATCATGGGTCTTTTTATTTTGATTGTTCAGGCCGGATCGCTTTGGCTGTCGGCAACGGATTACATTGCAAGCCAGCCGCCGCTTGACAATCCCGAAAGCGTCGGCTATTCAATTTATTACATTGTCGTTTTGATTTTGTTCACGGCGCTGATTATCTTTTTGATTAAAATCAACAAAACTTTCGTCATCCGCGGAATCATTTACGCCGCAATCGCCGTGACGCTTTACTATGTTTTTGTCGCGATTTTAGACAAAGCCGTCGGATTTTCAACTCTCACCTGGGGAATTTCAGTTGCGGCAGCTCTTATCTTTGCTGTTTTGCTTTACAAATATCCTGAGTGGTATATTATTGACTTCGCCGGCCTGATGATTTCAATCGGCGCCTGCGCCGTCATCGGTGTTTCGCTGTCCTACATGCCGATTATCGTTTTAATGGTCGGTCTTTTGATTTACGATTTCATTTCCGTTTACAAAACAAAACACATGCTGACGCTCGCAAACGGCATGATGGATCTGAAACTGCCGATTCTCTTTGTGATTCCGAAAAGCTGGCGCTACTCTTACATCGAAGAGGATTTCTCAGACGATGATGATGACGAAAACGGTGATGAAACCGGCGGCAATGAATTGACAGCAAAAGAAATCCTGGAAACTGCGGAAATCGTTGAAGTTGTGAAAACGGAAGACGCAAACACGTCTGAAATCACCGCCGCAACCGGCGAAGAAGCCGCAGAAGAAATCAAAAAGAAGAAGAAAAAGTCAGACGCGCTTTTCATGGGTCTCGGCGATGCCGTTATTCCGACGCTTCTGGTTGTTTCGGCCAATCACTTTATCGAACACAGCGGCTGGATTTCAACACCTGCGCTTTGCACAATGATCGGGACTTTTGTCGGCTTTGCCGCGCTGATGTATGTTGTTTCAAAAGGAAATCCGCAGGCGGGTTTGCCGTTTTTGAACACCGGCGCAATTCTCGGATTTGCGGCCGGCGTTTTGATTTCTGGCGCGACAATTTCGCTCAGTCTCGGATTTTGAGCGGATTTACAAAAAGCAATCCGTTCGTCATTTGTTAGGGAATCTTTATTATTCTGAAATGAATTAAGATTCCTTATTTCACAAATTTATTATTTTAATACAAATTATTGATTTATTGACTATTAATTATCGAGGCGCATTATTATGAAATTTGATCCGGAACAAGTTCGTCGGGAAAAAAACGAAAATTTTGAAAAAGCGTGGATTGAATCCGGAAAATATATTCAAAAAAACACGCTTGAAGAAAGTTATCCGCGCATGAAGCCGGTTTTCGGAAAACCGCATCCCGTTTATGAAACGATTCAAAAATTAAGAGACGCGTACATGCGCATGGGTTTTGCCGAATACATGAATCCGCTCATCGTTGAAGAGCGCGACATTTACAAACAATTCGGCGACGAAGCGCCCGCCGTTTTGGATCGCTGTTTCTATTTGGCCGGCCTCCCGCGACCGAACGTCGGCATTTCTGACGAACGCATTCGAAAAATCAAAGAAATCATTGTCGGAATCGAAGACGACGGCATTGAAATTATCCGAAAAGTGCTTCACGCTTACAAAAAAGGAACAATCGAGGGTGATGATTTGGTTTCCGAACTTGCCGAGCAGCTGAACGTGACCGACATTTTCGTTGCCGAGCTCATCGAAAAAGTCTTCCCCGAATTCAAAGAACTCAAACCGGAAGGCACAACAAAAACGCTTCGCAGTCACATGACCAGCGGCTGGTTCATCACGCTCTCCGAGCTTCTTGAACGAAACGAGCCGCCATTTTCCCTTTTTTCGATTGATCGCTGCTTCCGCCGCGAACAGCAAGAAGACGCGTCGCGCCTCATGACTTATTATTCGGCGTCCTGCGTTATTATGGACGAAAATGTGACGGTCGATCACGGAAAAATGATTGCCGAAGGCTTGCTTTCTCAATTCGGGTTTGAAAAGTTCATGTTCCGCCCCGACACGAAACGTAGCAAATATTACGCGCCCGATACGCAAATCGAAGTTTACGCTTATCACCCGAAATTAGATGGTTCGGACACAAAATACAGCGACGGCTGGATTGAAGTTGCGACATTCGGCATTTATGCCGCGCCCGCGCTTTCCGAATACAACATTTCAATGCCGGTCATGAATCTCGGCCTCGGTGTCGAGCGCCTGGCAATGATTTTGTACGATGCTAAAGACATGCGCTACATGACTTATCCGCAATTTTCACAATACGGCGACTGGGAAATGGAAGATTCCGAACTGGCGCGCCAGGTGGAATTGATTCAAACCCCGAAAACCGATGCCGGGCGCGAAATCGCTGACGCGATTGTTGACGGTTTCCGCGAACACGGCAAAGAAGCCGGCCCTTGTTCTTTTGAAGTTTGGAAAGGTGAGTTGTGCGGCAAAACCGTCACTGTTACAATTGCAGAACCTGAATCCGACACATCACTTGCAGGCCCGGCAACGTTTAACGAAGTGGTCGCGTTCGGCGGCGACATTCTCGGCGTTCCGAATCAGAAAAAGTGGGAAAAAGCGCTTGAAAACCATTCCGCACGAACCGGATTTACGTTTGTCAATGCATTTGCGGTGGCAGCAGCGGCAGAAGCGGAGGAAGCTGTGGCGGCAGGCGCGTCCGAGCATGAGTCGCGCGTTCGCATGGTGAAAATGCTCTCGGAAGTCAACATGAAGCTGACCGATCTCGGGCAGCGCTACATCACCGGCAACAAAAAGAAAATCGATGTTCGCGGACCTGTGTTTACAACCGTTTTGTTCAAAATCGAATGAAAATAAGGAAAATAAGTAAAATTTGAATGAGTTCGAATAAATTTGAATAAATTCGAACCTTTCAATAAATTCGAAATTGTGTCAATCCGTGTCAAAAGATATAAAAGCGAACAAATAATTTATATTGTATTCCCATATATACTCTAATCATTCATTCACAATTCTTTTAAAATTATTTCACACATCTATTCAAAGGCGAGAAAATATGCGTACCGAACTGACTTCACTTTTTGGACTTGACATTTATACCGTCAACGGTATTTATGTCGGAAAAGTCACTGATTTAATTATCGATGTCGAAAGCCAATCCGTTTCCGGAATCATTGCAGACCATGTCAATACCGATGTTTTTGACGTTGCAGGCGACGGCATTATTATCCCGTACCGCTGGGTTGTTACCGCAGCAGACATCGTTTTAATCCGCGACGTGATTCGCAGATTCCAAAAGAAAGGCGACGATTGAGTCGTTTTTTCTTTCATTTTACTTTTTTCTGATTTTATTATTTCTTTAAATTTCTGATTTCGCTGCTTAACTTTTGTTTTCGGCAGATAAGCTTTTCGATTTTGAAAATTTCGATTTCTTTATCTTTTTTTGCGGTTTGAAACCGATATGAATGAATCATATTCTTTTTACCGGAATTCGGATTTTCAAAATCCGTTTTTTAATTGTATCGCGGAAGACTCGGCAAAATATGAAATCCTAAAATCTTGTTACCGTCGAAATGATTTATCGGCAGCTGAAAAAATTTCTGTCGGGAATTATCAGGATGTTCATGAATTTCATTTTCAAAAAACGGATTGGAACATTGAACTTCCTGAGATTTGGAAGAACAAACCTTACTGCTACGTTATTAATTCATACTGCCGCAATTCTTCTTTCTTTGAATCTCTATCTTTGGAAGAACAAAGTTTGGTTCGAAACAAAATTTCTAATATTGATCGGGCGATTTCTAAAAGCCGCCTTCAAGCATCAAGATTTGTTTATCGCGGTGTGTCTCTGATCTTGATTGGTTTTCATGCCGGCCGTATATTAATATGAATTTTGATGAAAAAGCATACGGCAGTTTCAGTTTGCGAATTGAAAACGCTTTAAAATATACAAACGCAAATTCACCGATTCTTTTTCAGTTACTTCTAACGCCTGAAATGCCTGCGCTTTATATTGATGAAACTGAATTTGAAGTTTTAAGACCAAGAAATCTTTCTTATTCAATTTCAGAAATTGGTATTAAAAATATTGAAATCGAAACAGATATATACAAAAATGTTCAAGTTTACACCATACAAGAATTTACGGAGTGACTATTATGTATTCAGAACCGTTTCATGTTATGTTTGAAATTAAAGGGCGTGCCGTTTTAACTCCTGAACAGGAAGCAGAACGGAAACGAATTAATATATTAGCTAAAAAAGATTGGGAAGAACGCATGCAGCGTGCAAAAGCCGGTCTTCCTTTTTAATTCATTTTTCAATTTATTTTTAATTTATTTATGTCAATTTCATCATTTTTTCTATTTCTTTCCATTTTTCAAATTTATTTTTGACTTATTTTTATCCATTCATTCTAATTCATTTTGTCATCATTTCATTTCGTTATCTAAAATTAATTTCGTTTTAACGAAAATATTTATATTCAGTGAAATCCTTCCCTTGTTGAAGCTTACTTCAAAAAAGGAGAATTATTATGAAAATGTGTATTATTTATTGGAGCGGTACCGGCAACACGGAATCGATGGCAAATTTGATTTGTGAAGGCGCAGTTTCCGCCGGGGCCGATGTTTCGCTTAAAGAAGTTTCGTCTGCGTCCGCTGCGGATGTCGAAGGCGCGGACATCACCGTTTTCGGCTGCCCGTCAATGGGTGATGAAATTTTGGAAGAAGACGAATTTGAACCTTTCATGAGTTCCGTTACAAATCTTTTAAACGGCAGAAAAATCGCTCTTTTCGGTTCTTACGATTGGGGCGACGGTGAATGGATGCGCATTTGGGAATCCGATGTCAAAAAGGCCGGCGCAAATCTCTTAAAAGACGGATTAATCGTCAATTTGGAACCGGCCGGGGACGATATTGAAAAATGCCGCAATTTCGGAAAAGAAATCGCAGGATTATAAATTTTTCATTTTCTTTCTTTTTTAAACCCTCTCGCGCCGCACAAATGTGGCGCACCCTCTCTTTCTGTGTTTTTTGATTCTTGTCTTTTTTGTATTGTTTTTGCTGCGGTGCTTTCGCGTGCGAATTGGCCGGGTTTATACCAAATCAAAAAGCGTGCTTTTTTGAAAAACAGAATGATTTATATCTTTAAAAGGCACTCATTGTAAAATTCAGAGCATTCTTTTTATTGAATCGAATCTGAGGCGGCGCCCCAAAGGAAGCGGCGCTGAATTGCAATTTATATTTACGGAGTTTTTGGATGACCCCTGAAGAGAAGATCGAACGAATTAAATACAACGTGGACGAAGTCGTCACGGACGAAGAACTGACAGAATTGATTAAAACAAACCCGTCTCCTAAGGTTTATGTCGGTTATGAGCCCAGCGGACGCATTCACATGGGACACGTTCTGACGGTCAACAAGTTGTTGGACTGCCAGAAAGCCGGTTGCGAAGTGACTGTTTTACTTGCGGATGTCCACGCTTATCTCAACAAGAAAGGCACTTTTGAGGAAGTCCGCAAAATCGCGGATTACAACAAGCGCTGCTTTATCGCGCTCGGTTTGAGCGAAGAAAACACCAAATTCGTTTTGGGTTCGGACTATCAGTTGGGTCAGGAATATATGATTAATGTTTTGCAGATGGCAAAATCCGTCACGCTCAACCGTGCAACGCGCAGTATGGACGAGGTCGGCCGCGCCATGGACAATCCGATGGTTTCGCAATTGGTCTACCCGATTATGCAGGCAATTGACATCGCCTTATTGGATGTTGACATTGCCGTCGGCGGCACCGACCAGCGCAAAATTCACATGCTGGCCCGCGAACACCTTCCGGAACTCGGCTTCAAGAAGCCGATTTGCATTCACACGCCGATTATTTCAGGCTTTGACGGCAACAAAATGTCTTCGTCCAACGACAATTTCATTTCCGTTGACGACACCGCCGAAGATGTCGCGCACAAAATCAAAAAAGCATACTGTCAACAGGGCGATATTGAACAAAATCCGATTATGGAACTTTTCAAATACCACATTTTCCCGCGCTACGAATCAATTACAATCGAAAAGCCGGAAAAATTCGGCGGAAACGAGATTTACAATTCTTACGCTGATTTGGAAACCGCATTCGCCGACGGCAAAATCCATCCGATGGATTTGAAAAACGCCTGCACCAAATATCTCAATGAAATTTTGGATCCGGTCAGAGCGGTTTTGCTTTAAATTTTGAATTTAATTTTTTTCTTTTCTTTTTTTTAATTTTTCTTCAAAACCGAAGGTACGGTTTCGATTATTTTTTGAAAATCGAAGGCGTGGTTTCTATTATTTTTTGAAAATCGAAGATGCGGTTTCAATTCTTTTTTGAAAAATTGGTGCGGCTCGCGCGCGGCGACGGCGCAAGCGGCAGGCAGGCAGCGGCGGCAGGCAGCGGCGGCAGGCAGCGGCGGCAGGCAGCGGCGGCAGGCAGCGGCGCCCCGTTCGCGCAGCGAACGGCTGCTCTGAAAATCAGATGCAATGCGGGACGCAAACAGCAGCGTAAGCGGTAACATGCAAACTGTAACCAAGCTGCAATCGAATGGCAACAATGTCAAAAATAATTTGAAAAAACTGAAAAAAGATGAAGCTGAAAAACAATTAAAACAATATTCGTTTTTGTCGTTTTTCATTTCGTCATTTATTTAGCCGAAATAAATTCGTTTCTTTATGCATTTCATTTTAAAAACGGTTTCAATTGACATCAATTTTGAAGTTTCGGTGCCGGTTTGATTGAATTTTAAATCCTTTCGGCTCACGAAAATATTAAAAAGAAAATCGCAATAATTACAGTTATATTCTTGAAGTGAGTAAAGAGAAAATCACTCAACTTTCAATTTCGTTATCATTATTTCAATTATTGTTTCAATTATATTTCGACTATACATTACATTTATCAACAATTCAAAGGTGCACTTATGCTTTACACTTATCAGGACGGAACAGAGCTCCCGATTCAGCGGGATTTCATTCAGGATCTGAAAAATTACGTCGAATGTCTTGAAAAAATTCTGCCGCTTGAAAACCAAATCATGGAACTCAAAGATTTGGAAAAAGATCAAGGCGCTTTATTTGAGCGCAAAGTCGCCGTTTTCAGCAGCTTCAAAGACAATTTAATGCACAGCATGCCGTCCAATTTGGATTTGGATGACGCCGCTTTGCTTGAGCCGTGCATCAATGAAATTATGGAAGTTTGCGACAAATATATCCGAAAAACGCACGACGATTACGAATCCGAAGTCTATGTTATGAAAAGAGATTCCGGTGCCCAAATCAAAGCCAAAGAACTTGAAATCATCAAAATTTTAAATCCGTTTTTAATTTCAAGCGTTTACGGCGCCAAACGCGTCTACGACATTTCTTATCACGAAACGCTCGGCGGAACACTTTATTGCTATTCTTCCGGCCTTCAATTCAATTATAAATTACACTTCTCCGATGAGCGACTGACCGTTCAGCGCTTGCTCGGCGACTTTTCGCTGCCGGTCATGGCGACAACCGGATTGTTCACCAAAGAGCACAAACCGCGCGTCCTCAGCCTTTCGGAATATTTGGTTCTTTCCATTCAGTACGACGATTTGTACAATTTCTCACTGGATTTGGAAAACAAAAAGAAAATTATCCGCGTTGTCCGCAAGAACGGCAACTTCTCCATTTACGATGAAGGCCGCGACATTACGGCCGACACTGATTTGGCGTCTTTGATTGAAGATGCCGCACTTCAAAACATTCCGAAAAACATTATGGAATACATTCGAAAAAGCGTTTCCGCTTTTGAATTGACGGACATTTTAATCGACGACGACGACGCGATTGTCAACAATCTAATTTTCGACTGCATGAAAATTATCGCGACGCAATACGGTTCAATCGTTGCCGAATGCATTCGCAGAAGCCCGATCAAATCCGAAATTTCCATCAAAGTGCAATTGGAAGACGGTACAAGGACAGAAAAATACATTTCAAAAGACGAATTGTATTCTTCACTCGCCAACATCGGCGGCGACGGTCTTGAAATCGCCAGCTTAATCGGCGCGGACGCGGAAGAAATTGAAAAACCGAGCGGTAACAACCGATATTTCATTGTCTGACGGTTTTGTATCTTTTATTTTATTATTGAATTAAATTGAAATATTTTTTTCAATAATTTATTAATTTATTATTTCTCAATTTTATTTTTATTCGGGTTAAAAAATGGATGAGTCATCTGAAATCAAAAAAAACCAAACGGAATTCGTTTCCGGTGAACGCATTCGATTCGGTTATTCCCCCGAAGAAATCACAATTGACGAGCTGATGGCGCGCCAAGGCTACGCGAAAGCAGGCGCTCATTCCGCTGTTAAAACCTGCGCCTGGCTTAAAAATTCCATGAACGGAACCGGCGTTTGCTACAAATCTTCTTTTTACGGTGTCACATCGCATCGTTGTCTTCAAATGACGCCGACGCTGATGTGCAATCAGGAATGCGTTTTTTGCTGGCGCCCGACGGAGGTTCCCGCGCACGCGCCTGAGGAGTGGGACACGCCTGAGAAAATCGTTGAAGAAAGCATCAAAGCGCAGCGAAAACTGATTACAGGTTTCGGCGGTTCTCCGAATGCCGTTCCCGGCAATTACGATGAAGCCAAAAATCCGTCAAATGTCGCGATTTCGCTCTCCGGCGAGCCGACTTTTTATCCGCGTTTGCCCGAATTGATTCAAACTTACGAAAACGCCGGCATGACGGTTTTTCTCGTGACCAACGGAACGCAGCCGGAAATGCTTCGAAAAATCCGGCCGACGCAGCTTTACATGAGTTTAGATGCGACAACGCCTGAAATGTATGACGAAGTCTGTCGGCCGAAAAGTCCGCGCCTCTGGGAAAAAGTAACGGAATCGCTGGCCGTTCTCAAAGAAAAGAAAGAAGAAGGCGTCAGAACCGCGATTCGAATTACCGCCGTCAAAGGCTTAAACATGACAGATGCCGCCGGCTACGCCGAATTGATTCAAAAAGCGAAACCCGATTTCATTGAAATTAAATCTTACATGCATGTCGGGTTTTCCCGCCTGCGCCTCACGCGCGCCAACATGGCCGAGCAGGATGAAATTCGAAAATTCGCAAAAGAAATCGGCGATCTTGCCGGTTACAAATTCGCCGGCGAATCCGAGCCGAGCCGCGTTGTTGTTTTATCGGAAAACGGCGAACTGTCTGATGTTTCAAATGATTGAAATTAATTGAATCGGAAGACTGAATCAGGAAATTGATTGAATTTGTTGAATTTGATAAATTCGAATTCATTATTTTCTGTTTATTTTTATTTATTACCATTCAATTTTATTCGTTTTTATTCAATTTTTCTTCTAAATTTCCATTTTATCGGCTTTTATTTTGTTTTTGGTTTTAATCCTCTTGTTTTGTCTGATTTATCGAATCGCGTTGACTTTGTTACCAGGTATGCTATCAAATTATCGGCCGGCTCGTTATATTCTGTCTTTTTTCTTTGTATTCAGTCCCTATGTGGGGGCTGTAATCGTTTTCGGGGTTTGTATTCAAACATGGTGGTAAAAAGCTTATTAAACAAAAGAACAGTTATTAACGTTTCACGAAAGTTCCCGATTATTTAATTGTCGGGATTTTATATTAATTGCAGAGCGATCTGCGTTTTTCAATTCACGGCGGCATTTTTTAAATTTACCGCATTGAAACGAAATCAAAAAAAGACAAGATTTGGTTTGCTTGTCTTAATAACAGAAAAATCAGGTGAAAGTTTGTCAAAAGTCATTATTTATACAACAGATGTCTGTCCGAAATGCAAAATTTTAAAGGGATTTTTCCAGTCCCAAAGCGTCGCTTATGAAGAAATGGACATGAGCACGCCGGAAGCCTTAACGGAACTTGCGGTCAACAATATTTTTACAAACGTCGCGCCGGTTCTCCAAATTGACGACAAATTTCTGACCTACAAGGAAATTTTTGACGGAACCGCCGTCAAAGAAGACCAAATCATGACACTGATTGCGTAAATAAACGCAATTCACTCGCCACGCGGTATTGAACCGCTGTCATCTATCAATCAACCTTAAAAACGAACGTAAACGATTACGGACTTCACACATTTCCGTTCCGATTACTTTCACATGACTTGCATTCAGCTTATCAAATTATTCATTATCATATAAATTTAAAAATAAACTAAAAACGGCCTAAAAACAAAAATCATACACGGTGAAACGACTTATGTCAACAGAACTCAACAAAAATACAGAAGGAAAAGACAACCGCCAAGTTCAGCAAACACTTGACGGCGGAACGATTCCGACAATGCCGAAGGTCAGAACAACCAACGGCTACATGATGGACTGGGACCGAAACGAAATTGTCCGCCAACTCCTGAAAGAAACGCCGCTCGCGGAGCGTTTCTACGGCGTTTCCGGCATTTCCAAAGAGGAAGCGTCCGAAATCGCGAAAGAAGCCGAAGCGCGCATCCGCAAAATGGGTGTCGAATTCCTTTCCGGTCCGCTGGTCCGTGAAATCGTCAACTGTATTTTGTTGGAACACGGCCATTCCGAATGGCGTAATGTTATGACAAGAGTCGGCGCATCCGTTTATGACGCCTGTGAAATCGATACCGGCCTCGGATTCGAATCTCACGACAATGCCAACCAGTTAGACAACGCCGAAACGTCTCACAAAAAGAAAGCTGACAAAATGTCAAAAGAACAAAACCTTCTTTTGATGCCGGGAAACCTCGCCGACCTTCACTTAAACGGCGATTTCCACATTCACGATTTGGAATACTTCGGCACGCGCCCGTTCTGCCAGGACTGGGATCTTCGCTACTTCTTCTACTACGGCCTCATGCCCGACGGCGTCGGCGTTCAGTCCAGTGTCGCAGGCCCGGCCATGAAAGCGGAAGTTGCAATTTTGCACGCCGTTAAAGTCATGGGATCCGCGCAAACAAATTTTGCCGGCGGTCAGGGTTTCTACAATTTCTTAGCTTTCCTCGCACCGTATTTCGTTGACAAAACCGACAAAGAGCTGGAACAGCTCATGCAGATGTTCGTTTACGAAATGATGCAGATGATGTGCGCTCGCGGCGGCCAGACCGTTTTCTCATCCGTTCAGCTTTCTCCGGGCATTCCGAAGCTTTGGAAAGACAAACCCGTCGTTGCGATGGGCAAAGTTTGGGACGGCACAAACGGCACCAAGAAATGGGTCTACGGTGACTTGGAAAAGGAAGTCCGCAAAGGATTCCGCGCGCTCATGGTTGTCATGCTCAAAGGCGACGACTGGGGAAAGCCTTTCAGCTTCCCGAAGCCGGAAATTTCAATCGAACCCGATTTCATGGAAGAAGATGAAGCGTTTAACGCCGCCAACCCCGACGTTTTATCTTATAAAGAGCTTTACCGCCTCACATTTGAATTGGCTGCCAAATTCGGAACGCCGTATTTCGACAACCAAATCCCGGAATATCGCGGCGCCGGCGAAGGCATCAGCTGCTATCAGTGCTGCGCTTACCAGTTCTCCGCTAATCCCGAAGACGACGATCAATTCGATGAAAAGCTTTACTTCAAAGACGGCAAGCACTTTTCGATGGGCTCCTGGATGGTTATGTCCCTCAACTGCCCGCGCGCCGCTTACAAGGCCGAGCACGACGATCAGAAACTGATTGACGAACTCAAATATCTCATGAACAAATCCGTTGAAGTCTTCCGCGTGAAGAAAAAGTGGATGGACCATCTTTTGGACTGCAACAGAATTCCGTTTGCGGCAATGACGCCCAAGGATCCGACAACCGGAGAGCCGGGATGTATCGCCGTTGATTTCGATGCACTCGTTTACACAATCGGTGTCATCGGCATCAATGAAATGGTTCAGTATCATACCGGAAAATCCATGTACGAGTCCCCGGAATCTTTCAAATTCGCGGTTCGCGTCATGTATGAAATGAAAATGCACGCTCAGAAACTGTCTCAGGAAAACGGCATTGAAATCGCGCTTGCAAGAACGCCGGCGGAAACCACCGCTCAGAGATTTGCGGTGTCCGATTTGCTTCACCCCGAATATGCGGACAAAGCTGAAAACAACATGAACGGCGATGTCGAGCTGACGAAAAAGGAGCTCGGGACAACGAAAGACTTGCCGGTTTACTACACGAACGGCACGCACATTCCGCCGGGCGCCGACATTTCCGTCATTGAAAGAATCAATTACGAACAAACGTTCTTCCCGATCGTTGACGGCGGAAACATTCTGCACATCTGGCTCGGCGAGGGAACGCCCGACCCCGACGGACTTCAGGAAATGGCGATGCACATCGCCAAGAACACGCACACCGGCTACTTCGCGTTCACGCGCGACATGACGGTTTGTAAAGACGAAGGCTACGTCGCCTCCGGCATCAAAGAATGCTGCCCGAAATGCGGCTCAAACAACATCGACCATCTGTCCAGAATCACAGGCTATCTCCAGTCTGTTGACGGCTGGAACGCCGGCAAACGCCAGGAATTGGTGGACAGAACACGCGCTGATCCGAGAAATTTGAAGGTTTGATTCTCAAACTTTCTTTTTCTTAATCACCAAAAACGATTTTTAAAACGGATCATAAAAACGAACGAAAAGAAGCCACTTTAATCTCTTTTCACTTCTTCCTTTTTTATTTTTTTAATCTTCTTCTTGGCTTTATTGCTACTGTTTGCCGCCGCTGCGCCGCGCGCGAGCCGCATCGTTTTTCAAAAAATAAATTCAAACAAATGATTCGTTTTTAAAATAAAAAGAAAGGACGGCTGAATTTCAGCCGTTAATTTTCATCATCGTTTTCCATTTTTCTGCGGCAAATATAAATTCCGATAGCCGCAAGGAAAATTAATAAAATCGGCATCATATTCACTGCCGTTTCAACAGGCGGTGTCAAAATTTCGGTTTCAAATCCCTTTTCGGGAATTTCATTTTCGGGGGTCACAGGCGCTGCAACTGTTTCTTTAATGATTGCTTTGGAATCGGTTGTTGAGCCGGTGTTCTTGTTTTCCGTTTCTTCTTCGAATACTAAATACAAAGCGTCGGCAACAAAAGGCTGATTCTGCCATGCCAAAATCGGCAGCAAGTATCGGCTGTATTCGTCTTTCTGCCAGTTTGTTTTTGCAGAAAGCAAATCCCAAGCGCTGTTTTCATCAAAATTATCCCAAACATCCTCAGCGCTGATTTCAGTTCCGTGAATGCCGGTTTCAGTATCCATCAAAACGTTGCCGTTTTTTATGCCGTCCCAATTGAAACTGTTTTGAATCTGAACATTTCCGCTATCTGCCGAGCCGATTAAGCTGCCGGTATCTGCCGTTCCGTTCACATATCGATTCAATGCAAAACCGTTTTCGATTTGAATCTGGGAAGCGGCTGCAACAGTGCCGATGAGTCCGCCGGCTTTTCCGTTTGTTGTATGAATTGAATTTGTCGCGATGACATCGATTATTTCGGCATTGTCTCCGTCGGCAAAGCCGATTAAACCGCCTGCCGCTTCATCTGCCGTCACTGTTCCGGTTGTTGCGAATGATTCCGTTATTTTACCGGCCGATAACGCGCCGATTAATCCGCCTGCCGAATGTGTATTCGCCGTCACGTTTCCTTTCGCGAAGCTTTGAGAGACAATCGTTTTTTCGGCTTCTCCGATGAGCCCGCCTGCGTAAGCGTAGCCGGCTGTCACATTTCCTGAAAAGCCGCTTTGAGACACAGATGCGCTTTTTGAAACAAATCCGACGAGTCCGCCGGCATATTCGTTTTCAGAATAAACCTCTTTGACTTCGGCAAAACTGTTTGAGACGGTGATGTTTGACGCGTTTCCGATCAGCCCGCCGGCGAAATAAGTTCCGGTTGCTTTAACAAAATCGCCTTCAAACGAACAATTCGTCAAAACCGCGCCGTCGGCTTTTCCGATTAATCCGCCAACTTCTTCGAATGCCGAAACATTTCCGGATTCGACGGCGCAGTTAATAAGTGTTATATTTGTGCCGTTTCCGATAATGGTTCCTGCGGTGTAGTCCCCCGCAACAGATGTGTTTTCAAATTGAATTCCGGTTAAGACTGCGTTTTTCGCGAATCCGATGAACCCGACGTTTTCTTCCGCCGGTTTTTCAATTTTTAAATTATGAATAACGTAATTGGCTTGATTTGTCAGACTTCCTTTAAACGGTAAAGATTCGTTTCCGACAGGCTCAAAATTCAATTTTTCCGGCAGAAAAATGTCGCCGGTTAATATGTAATTTGCATTTGTGTGCCAGAATTTTTTCTGTCCGGAATCATCGGCATCGTATTCGTACACGCGTGTTCCGATCATTTTAAACTCTTCTTCCGTTTCAATGTAAACGGTTTCCGGGTAAAATGAAGTCAAAACGGGATAACCGTAATCTTCCAAAATGTACCAAACGGAAGATCCGCTCGGCTCATCTTTTGTAATGTCCCAGCCGGCGTTTTTAAAAACAGTTATGTTTTTCATTTCATCCGTGTTTTTTCCTTTGCCGCCTGATCCGCCGGCTGTGATTTCCGTGTTTGCCGCTGTTTTATCATAAAACGCATTGGAAAGGACGTTTTCGCCGGATTTAGCAATCAAACCGCCGGCGGTTCCGATGCTTTCAACAGAGCCGGCAGTGTAACTGTTTGCAATTAAAATGTTTTTTCCGTGAGCAATAACTTGTCCGATGAATCCGCCGGCGTTATTTTCCCCGGCTTTGACATCACAAACGGAATAAGTATTGTTTATTTTTATTTCATTTTTAGCGGTTGTATCATTAACCGTTCCGACAAATCCGCCGGCATCGCTTTTTGCATAAACATCTCCAAGCGCATAACTCTCTTCAATTGTTCCGCATTTCATTATCCCGATAAACCCGCCGGCTGAAGAGTTTTCGGCGGTTGTGTTTGTGACAGCGCGGCATCTTTGGATTGAGCCGTTGGTCATCTGTCCGATAAATCCGCCGGCTTCATCAAATGTTGAAACCGTATTGGAAACAAAAGAATCCTGAATGGTTCCGTTATTCATTTTTCCGATAAACCCGCCGGCATATCCGAGAGCAAGCGTTCCGTTGTCGTAAGTGTATCCGGAAGCATAGACGGATCCGGTCGCGTAACAATCGGAAACGGTGCCGTTTCGTAATTCTCCGATAAATCCGCCGGCTGTTGTTCCGTTTTCAACACTTGCGTTTCCGGTTGAATTACAGTTTGAAATGTGTATCAAAGCTGTTGTTCCTGTTTGCGAAACGGTGCCGATAAAACCGGCTGCCGTTCCGCCGCCAAGATCAAGGGAATTTTTACACGGCACTGTCATGCCGAAAGTGTTTCCGGTAGAAAAACAATCTTTGATATAAATATCATCAGATTTGGTAACGGAGGCGCCGCCGATTAAACCGCCGACGGTTGAGCGGGCAGAAACGTTTCCTGTTGCCGAGCAGTTTGTCACGTTCGTGTTTATAACTCCGCCTGCAAGACCGCCGGCCAGATGGAAGTGCGTTTTGATGTTGACATCCGAATAACAGTCTTTGATTGTGCTGTTGTCTGCTTTTCCGACGATTCCGCCGGTATAGCCGGCATTGGAAAGCCACAAAAGTCCGGTCAATTCGATTGATCCGTTGACGCTTGAGCAATTTATAATAGAAGAGTTATTGGCATGGCTGACGAGTACTCCGACGTTGTTGTGATCCATGATCACGCTTTCGATTCTGATGTTTTCCATGCGGACGTTTTTAATTTCTGAATTGTTGATGTACCCGAATAAACCGCTTCCGTTTCCGTCGGGCTGTCTGTTAAGCGGGTCTGTTGTTTCGGGCAGGTGGGTGAAATTATATATGGTGTGACCGGCACCGTCGAATGTTCCCGTAAACGGAAATTCTTTATTCCATGTATTTGCTCCTTGATTCCATTCGGTTCTTCCGATCGGTTCCCATGCGGTATAAGCGGACATGTCAATGTCGTTGTTCAGAATATAATTCGCAGTCAAATCTTCTCTGACGGCATTCAATTGTTCAAGATTTTCAATTTGATACGGATTTCCCAAACTGCCGTCTCCGCCTGCAAATAAAACCGGCGCGGCAGCTGCCGTTCCCCCTATAAGCAAAAGGAATGCCAACACCATTCCGATTACCAATAATAATTTGTTTTTCATGTCGCCCTCTAATATCGTTATTGTTGTTGTAATATTTCCTGAATTTTTTGTTAATTTCCATTAATTGATTTATTAATAAGAATTATTTCTGTTATTTATATTTGCTGTATTATTTTGTTTCGACGGTCTATTTTTATTTCATCAATTAATATTTTTAACCGTTTTATTCATAATGAGTCATAAAAAATCAATCGCATAAGCTCGGCGACAAATTGCGAAAATGAAAAAATGATTTATTATTTTAATTTCTCATTTATATTTTATTCTTTTAAAACGCGCCCGTTTTCATCCGTTTGCGTAAACACGGGCGTGTTTTTCAAATTCAGAAGCGCGATTTCAGCAAGCTCGTCCATTTCTTCGGGCGATAAAAAAGTCATTTTTTGAAAAATCGGATCGTTTGAATTGCCGCCTTTTCCTTGTTGAAGGACGTATGTCAGTTTTTCTTTTTGACGAATCTTTTCATTCAGCTGTTTTGAAATCGCCGCGATTTGATCTTTTGTTCCGACGAGTTCGGGAAAAGTGGTTGTTTTAATTTCAAGCGCTGCCGGGCTTTCGTCAATGATTTGAATTGTTTTTTGAATGTTTGAAACAATATCATCGGAATAAGCGCCGACGGTTTTTTCATAAATTTCAAGATCTAACGGCGCTTTAATATCAACGAAAAACTTGTCGGCGAGGTTTTTTTCAATCAATGAAGCCATCACGTCCGGATAATAACCGTTTGTATGAATGCCGACGAGGAGATTGTTTTCTTTGGCAAACGCCGCGATTTCCAAAACCGCGTCTTCCTGCATCAGCGGCTCGCCGCCTAAAAAAACAACCGCGCTGACATAGGGTTTGGATTCCGAAATCCGTTTTTTGACAAGTTCCAAATCCGTCGGGTTTGATTTTGTCAGCAAATCATAATTATGACAATAACCGCATCGGAACGGGCAGCCGTTTAAAAAGACGACAACGGATGATTTTCCGTGCCAGTCCACCGTTGAAAGCGGCACAACGCCGCCGACATTCGCATTCATAATTATCAAGATGAATAGAAGGTTTGAAGTTATTACTTTTTCGATTCGATTCGAATAAACCGTAATTGGGTTTTGATTTAATTTCTATAAATCCCGGGTCTCGTTTTGATTTATTTTTTTTAAAATTTGTGCGAGTCGCGCGCAGCGGCCGCAGCCGGCAGCGGCGGCGAGTGGCGGCGGCGGGCAGGAGGAATGCAAACCTGTTGACAGCGCAGCAACGCAAACCTGACACCAATCGGAAAACGCAAACCTGTTGGCAGTGCACACGTTCGCGAAGCGAACGGCTGCCCTAAAAAAGAACAGGTCATTACGGAGCACAAACAGTGATGCAACCGGTAATGCGAACGGAAGTACAAATGATGATTCAGATGAAACAAAAAACGACAGCGAAAAGATAATAAAATTATTCAATAATTTGCCTGCAATTAAATTTCAATATCAACATCATAAATTCGGTTCGGGATTTCCTGATGAATTCTCCAAAACGGTTCTTCGCCGTAAATTTCAATCAACTTTTTCGTTTTCTTCGGAACGGTTTTCGGTCCGAGGACAAATCCCGGTTTGTCGGGGTCGTCGACGTAATCGGTTTCCATCAAAAAACGATTTCCTTGTTCGAGCGCGATTTCAATATTATCTTTGCCGGCCGGAATGCTCGGATAAATTCCGAACGTCTCGGCGGCGGAAACCAATGGCGTCGCATGGTGATTGACAATTTTCTCGGCAGCGATGCCGCTTTTTTTCGCGATTGCCGCGATGTCTTGGAGGCTCTCAGATGTCATATCTTCAACATGAAGCTGAACGGCGCATTTTAAATCACGGCCGAGGCTGAAAACGTAGCTCATCACAAGATTTGAAGCGTCCAAAATTTCGGGGTCGATCGGAAAATGCGGGCGACCGCTTTTTAATCCGATTGCTTTTCCTTCTCGGACGTAAGATGCGGCGATATCGAATCCGCCGCACATGATATCAACGGCTTTGTCCGCGCCGTTTTCTTCCGTTAAATAAAGAATGTCGACCGGGTGGATTCCGAGGACGGGAAACGCGGTCACGCCGGTTTCATTGATTTTTTCGGCGATTTCAATGGTTTGATCGAATACGATTTTGTAGTCTTCCGACTTCTTGACGGACACGCCGAGATGGCGGCTCGGAAGCGTTACCAAAAACATGTGCGTGCCGCCGGCGTTTTGAAAGTCGCGGACGGCATCAAGACCGCGGCCGCGTTTCATATCAATGTGAATGTGATTGTCCGTTATCGGAAGCTGAGGCATAAAAATTCCTTTTATTGTTTTAATTTTGATTAAAATGTCGGATTGATTGAATTAAATATTTATTGTTGTCTTTTCATTCTATTTTTATAAAAGATTTTCATTTTAATTTGATTAATTAATTTGATTAATTAATTTGATTAATTAATTTGATTAATTAATTTGATTAATTAATTTGATTAATTTCAATAATTATTTCAAAACGGCGATTTACATGAAAACATCTAAAACAATCGGTCGGCTGACTTTGGTCTTGGAAATCCGTGATGTCGGCAGCGATTTGTCGGTCACGCTGACGGGCGGCAAAGCGCACATCGGCGCAGCAGCGCTCACCTCTCTCGATTCCGGGACGGGACGGGTGACGGCATCGGTCATGTCCGCGCCGGGCCACAAGGAAGAAGAAATCGCGCTTTACGGCGCGAAAACGATTTGCAAGGCGGCGAATAAAACCGTTTTGTTTGCCGCCGGCATTCATTTAGACGATATTTCCGCCGACGAAATCAAAGAAATTGAAAGCGTGTGCGCGGAAATGATTCAAAGTTGTTTGAAAAATTTGGATTGAAAAAAACAGGGAAAAACATGGAACTCATTATCGGAATCAGCGGCGCGTCAGGCGCCGGTTACGGCATTCGCCTGCTTGAAATTTTAAAGGAAACGGATATTCAAACGCATTTGATTATGTCAAGCGCCGCCGAGGAAATCATTCGAACGGAAACGGATTACAATCCGGCGGACATCATTAAGTTGGCGGATTTTGCTTGGGACGAGGCTGATTTCTCGGCGCCGATTGCCAGCGGATCTCACCGGACGGCAGGCATGATTATCGCGCCCTGCAGCATGAAAACGCTCGGACAAGTCGCAAACGGCATTTCCGATAATTTAATGGCGCGCGCGGCGGATGTTTGTTTAAAAGAAGAACGGAAGCTGATTCTAATGGTTCGGGAAACGCCGCTGAGTTTGATTCATTTGGAAAACATGGTCGCCGCCAAAAAAGCCGGCGCGACAATCATGCCGGCCAGCCCCGGATTTTACAATCGTCCTGAAACGATTGATGATTTGTACAATATTATGGCGGGGCGCGCTTTGGATTTGGCCGGTATTGAAAATCATGTTTATAAACGCTGGCGAGAAGAGAAATAATTTCAAAAATTATTCCAATTTTTTTCAAAAAAAATCTGTAATTATTTTAAATTTTATTCCAATTTTGTTCAAAATATTCAATTTAAACAAAAAACATTATCGGGATTCAATTCGAAATCCAAATCTATATAAATCAAAAAGTGTTTTTATGTTTCCTCTGCTTTTCAAAGGAGAGAAATCATATCGGGATAGTAGGGTAGCTTGGTCCATCCTCGAGCGTTTGGGACGCTTGGACCGCGGTTCAAATCCGCGCTATCCCATAAGATTAAAATATCAACAAATTCTTTTATCATTCCCGAAAAATCTCATTTATTCATTTTCAGCATGGGATAGTAGGGTAGCTTGGTCCATCCTCGGACGTTCGGGACGTTCGGACTGCGGTTCAAATCCGCGCTATCCCATTTCTTAAATTTTTCCGGTTTTCTAAAAATTAAAAGTTACAGCGAAAGCTCTGCTTTTAGCCTTATTTTAAATTTGAAAAAACAATTTGGAAAAGAAATTTGAAACGAAATTTGGAAAAAAGAATTTGATAAAAATTATTTTAAAAATCCAAGAAAATAAAAAAATCGTGTTAGAACTCATTCAAAATGATTCTATTAAAAAACTATAAAAAGATTATAAAAAAAGCATAACAAAATGCTTCGCGCATTTCGTTATGCAATACAAGAAATCGGTTCGTTTTTTGAGCTTTCGTTTTTATTTTTATTTTTGCTCTCTGATGTATCTGCCGACATCGAATGTGTATTCGTAGTCGACTTCTGCGCCGTCTCTTGTTTTAAATCGAAGCTCATCGCTTTCGAAAAAGTCTTCTTCAAACATTTTTATCACCTTTTTGAACCCTTCTCAAAGGGAGCGGTTGGTTGCTGTTTTTGTTTAACGTTTTGTTTTATTTACGATACCTGCGCATTTTCAATGAATGCGAATATCCGCTTTCTAATAATACTCATATTATTTTTGTGAGCGAATATATGATAATACTTCTAATATAATGTCGAGTATATAAACTTTCCTTAAAATCTTGACCTGAAACGCTTCAAAAATCCCTTTTTCATACGGTTTTTACTTTTCGCGGGAAAACAGATACAAAATTTTGAACACGAACTTATTTATAGATAATATATCATATTAGAGATTGTCAATAAATATGTTTTGAATATATTATTTGTTGATTGAATTATAATCTAAAAAGGACGTTTTTAAGATGACGCACCAAAGTTACATTGAGTTTAATGACGGTTTTAAGTTTGATGTTGAGAATTTTAAATTGTTAAGCACAAAAGAAAACGACGAGCAATTCTTTGATGAGAATGGCGAAGCGGTCAAGCTTCATATTCCCGACCAATTAAAAGTCAAATTCGAAATTGACTTAAAAGATCAAAAAGGAAGTCGGGTAATTTCTTTGCTGAGCACCGGTGAAAACTTCACCACAGTCGATTATGAAGGTGAAGAAAATGCGGGCACCGGCTACAACAACTGCCAGGCATTCTTGATTAACGAAGACGTGGAATCCAAGAAAGCGTATGTTGTCTGCAACTGGCCGTACGCGGAAGCAAACCTCTCAAGCGTGGAAGTTTAATTTTATCTTTATCAAAACGAAAAAACGATTGAATCCGGATTAATAAAACAGATTAACCGAAAAATGATGCAATCAAACACGAATTATCCGAATTCTCAATCCCATTTAATCGGCCGAAGATATTCAATTATTAATAAAATTGAGTCCTTTCTGCCGATTATTTTTATTTGCTATTTCTCTTTTATTGTAAATCTTTGATGTTATTTTCTCTATTGTAAACCTTTGATGTTATTTTCTCTATTGTAAACCTTCGATTTGTCATTTTCTTTTTTGTTGTATCAAAAATCTTAAATTACCCTGAATCATACATTCAGCTGTTAACCGTAAAAACGAAAAGTGTTTGGTTAACAACAGGGTGTCGTTCGGCATTGTTCAACCCCGCCGAGCGACCATTCATTTACTTTTTCAAATTTTAATCGGAACAGCGAAAGCTAAACAAAAACGGAATATGAATTTGAAATCAAAAATCAACACGAAATTAAACCTTAAAACATTCTGAAAAAATAAAAGAAAGCCGTTGGGGGGACTTGAACCCCCGGCCTGCTGATTACGAATCAGCCGCTATACCGCTAAGCCACAACGGCGCTTTTTCGATTGTTTTTTGAAAAGAGAGAATGTGTAAGTGTTCGTTAATATATTTAAAGATTATTTTTGTTTTCTTTTTTGATTTTTCTTTTTCCCTTTGTTTTTCTTCTACGTTCTTTGATTTTTGATTTCTTTAATCCTTTTTTATCTTCACTGATACATTAATTTAATAAGCCCGTGTGTATTATGCTGAAATATTCAAATTTAATTTTTCAAAACATTAAAACAATATCAATTAAGGTGAAAATATGTTTAAATCTCTCGGACCGTCCACTTCAGCTTTCCCGACACCCGCTTGGGTTATCGTTACGTATGATCAAAACGAACGCGCAAACGCAATGACCGCCGCATGGGGCGGCATCGTCAATTCAAGTCCGCCGTCTGTTGCCGTTGCCGTTCAGCCGAGCAGATACACTTATGACAATATTCTCGCCAAAAGAGAGTTTACCGTTTGCATTCCGTCAGAAGAATACGCAAAAGAAACCGATTATTTCGGAATTGAGTCCGGCAGAGAAACGGATAAAATCGCGGCGGCAGGATTGACTGCCGAGCGCGCGGAAAAAGTCAACGCGCCGTATATCAAGGAATTTCCGATGCATTTGGAATGCAAATTAACCGACAGAATGAACCTCGGAACGCATTTCGTTTTAATCGGACAGATTGTTGATGTCAAAGCCGATGAAGCGATTTTGGATCACAAAGACAGCATCGAAATCCAAAAGTTGAAGCCGATGGTTTATTCTCCGACAGACAGAAGCTATTACAAAGTCGGCGATGAAATCGGAAAAGCCTTCTCAATCGGCAAAGAAATCAAAGACAAAAACCAAAAAGAGTAAAGGGTAAAAAGAATAAAATTCATTCAAATTACGGAGGGAAAATATGGACCCCGGATCTGTTTACAAATCCGTCGTCGAAACAGACGACAAATACGTGATGCCGACATACGGGCGCAAGCCGCTGCTTTTTACGGGCGGCGAAGGCTCGGTATTGATTGATGTTTTCGGAAAACGATATATTGACTGCGTTTCCGGAATTGCCGTCAACGCAACCGGATATTCCAACCAAAAACTCATCAGCGCCATTCAGGAACAGGCGGCGCAGCTCATTCATATTTCAAATTATTATTACAATATTCCGCAGGCAAACGTTGCCGAAAAACTGGTGCAGGTCACGGGGCTTTCAAAAGTCTTCTTCTGCAATTCCGGCGCGGAAGCCAATGACGGCGCAATGAAATTGGCGAAGCTTCACACCAAGAAGAACAGTTTCATCTCAACCAATAACGCTTTTCACGGAAGAACCATCGGCTCGCTCGGCGCGACCGCGAACATCAAATACCGCGATCCGTTCGTGCCGCTTGTGAAACCGGCGACTTTCGTCGAATACGGCGACGCGGCCGCGATTGAAAAAGCCGCAAACGGCGGCGATATTGCCGGCGTCATCTTAGAACCGATTCAAGGCGAAGGCGGCGTTCACATTTCCAATAAAGAATATCTCAAAGAAGTGCGCGAAATCTGCGACAAAAAAGATTTGGTTTTAATCTTCGACGAAGTTCAAACCGGATTCGGCCGCACCGGGAAATGGTTCTGTAAAGACCATTACGACGTTCAGCCCGACATTTTGACGATGGCAAAAGCAATCGGCGGCGGTCTCCCGATGGGTGCGTTTGCGGCGCGCGACGGACTCGAGTTCGAGCGCGGCGAGCATGGAACGACGTTCGGCGGCAGCCCGCTCGTCTGCGCGGCATCGCTGGCCGTCATGGAAACCATCGAAGAGCAGAATCTGCTTGAAAACGCGGCGAACATGGGTGATTATTTCATCGAAAAACTGTCTCAAATGAAACGCAATGACGTTGTTAATGTCCGCGGCGTCGGCCTGATGATTGGCATCGAACTCGATCACGAATGCGGATATTTCATGGATGCCGCTGCCGAAATGGGCGTTCTTTTGAACGTTACCGCCGGAAACGTTATTCGTTTGCTTCCGCCGCTCACGATTCAAAAAGAAGAAGTTGACCGCGTTGTCGAAGTCATTGATTCCGTCGCAAAACCGAACTGAAAATAAATCCATGATCGGAGAGTCCCTCATGACAAAATCAAAAGATTATACGTCTTTGCTGAATGATTCCGTGTCAAACGTTCCCGAATACGTTCCCGGGAAAACGACATCTCAAATCGCAGCCGAATACGGTTTGAATCCGGATTCCATCATTAAGCTGAATGCCAATGAAAATCCGCTCGGCCCGTCCGAAAAAGTGATTGCTACGATTCAAAAAGAAGCGGAAAACGCTTCGCTTTATCCGACAGCGGATGTTTCCAATCTGCGCCGCGCCTTAACCGCATACACCGGCTTTCCGATTGAAAATATCGTCGCGTCCGGTCCCGGAATGGACAGTTTAATTGACGCGCTGAATAAATTATTCATCGGCGCAGGCGACGAAGTCATCGTTCCCGTGCCGACTTTTACGTATTACGGCATTTCCGCCGCAAGTCTCGGCGGTGTTTGCGTTGATGTGAATTTAAAACCGGATTATTCGCTTGATGTTGATTCAATTTTGAATGCGGTGACCGAAAAGACGAAAATCATTTGGCTGTGTTCGCCGAACAACCCGACCGGCAATATTATCGCGGCGGGTGACGTTCGAAAACTTGCCGAAAACACAAAATCAATTATTTTTATTGACGAAGCGTATGTTGAATTTTCAAATGCCGGCAGCTTGTCGAACCTTGTCAAAGAATACGAAAACATTGTCATCGGCCGGACATTTTCAAAAGCTTTCGGCCTCGCGGGAATGCGCCTCGGCTATGTGATTGCGCCGGATTGGATCGCGTCCGCCTTGCTGCGCGTGCTGCCGCCGTTTGCCGTCAGCATTTTAGCGGAAGCAGCTGCGATTGCGGCAATTGAGGATATTGAATATTTAGAATCCGGCGTTGCGATGGTTAAAGAAGAACGCGAAAAATTAATTGACGCGATTTCAAAAAACACGCCTTATAAGGTGTACCCGTCGGAAGGCAATTTCATTATCGCGGATGTTTCGCCGAAAACGTCAAAAGAAGCGGTCGATGAATTTTTAAGAAACGGTATTCTGATTCGAAGCTGCGATTCGTTTCAAAATATCGGGAAAAACACGGTTCGAATTACGGTCGGGACGCCCGAAATGAATCAAAAAGTGATTCAGATGTTTGAAAAATTTGCAAACCAAAAGTGATTTTTTGGTTTTGTTTTAATTTTTTATTTTTTTGGTTTTTATTTTTTGATTTTGTTTTTTGATTCGGTTTTTTGGTTAAAATAAGAGCCGGAGAATTTTACAATTCTCCGCTCGCCAAATCTTTTGCAACTTGTTCAAGTTGCTCGGCGTTTAAAACCGGATTGTCTTCGTTGAGCAAATTGCCGTCTTTAAAGAATTTAAAGCCGGGCGCGGCGACAATTCCGTATCTTTTTGTGATGTCTAAATATTCCATCGCGTTGATGCGAATGAATGAAACCTTGTCGCCGTATTTTTCGTCAAGTTCGGCAAAAACCGGCTTCATTTTTTCGCAGTGCGGGCAGGTTTCCATGTAAAACATCGCCATGACCGGCTTTTCTTTGTTTGAAATGAGCGCGTCCCATGTTTCTGCTGTTGCTTCTGTAATTGTCATAGGTATGCCTCTGAAATGAGACGAAAATCAGCGAAGAATCGTTGTTTCGTACGGGTTTTTCAATTCTTTCTTTGACACCGGCTCATCAGCGTATCCGAATGCGGCGGCGGCCATCGGCTTAAATCCAATCGGAATTTGGAGGTCTTTTGACAAAGACGCATTTGAAAATGCGAGGATTGTCGAGAGCATGAAAACGCTTCCGACACCGAGATCGGCTGCCGCGACCAGCATGTTTTCAAGAATGCAGGCGGCGTTGAAATCGCCGATTGTCGGCATTCTTTCATTCGGCGCGGAAGAAACGATGATCAGCGTCGGCGCGCCGTAAATCGGGTCGGGAACTTCCATTGCGGGAACGGCGGTTTTAACGGCTTTTGAAACTTTGCTCAAAAGATCGGGATTTTGAATCACCGTGATATGAATTGAAGCGTGATCGCCTAAACCGATCGGGGCGATACCGCCGGCGGCAAGAATCGTGTCAAGTTCGGAATCTTTAATCTGTTCTTTTTTGTATTTGCGGACTGCTTTTCGGGATTGAAGGGCTTCTAATGTTTCCATTTTTTGATACTCCTTTGTTTTAATCGTTTTGGAAAATGATAAAACAAATAATAGAAGAATTTTATATTTATTAACTTATGCCTTTTGAAAACGATTTGTCATTCTCCTCTTCTTCGTGAATCACGTTTATATAAGAAAAGGCGGATTTACACATACATTCATTACAAATTTGACGCAGCTGTTGTGTTGCGGAAATGTAATGTGACAAGATATTGTCGCAGGGAAAAAACGAGCAATATCAATCAAAAACGAACAAAAACGAAAATCGCAGTCCTCATGCGAAAAAATCTTTTTAACCATTTTTGCATCTGAAATTTGAGCGCCAAGATAAGTTAAAACCCACTTGGAAAAGCGGCATTGTACGGCAGCGCCGCTGACAAACAAAAGGAGAATATGCTCAATATGTTTTAACCAAAACCGCAGCGTCGACGGCGTTACATGCCGGCACGGATATGACAAAAGCCGATGAAAATCATCGGTTGGCGGTGTATTTTATTGATACTGATTTTTAAATGATTTTATGAGGAGAAAAGACTATGAATTTTTTACAAAGTATTAAGCAGCGCGCAAAAGCCGCCGGAAAAACAATTGTGCTTCCCGAAACAGGCGACATGCGCACATTGAAGGCCGCTGACGCAATTTTAAGCGAAGGCATCGCAAAAATTATTTTAATCGGCAACGAAAACGAAATTCTTTCAAGAGCCGACGGATTGGACCTTTCCAAAGCAACGTTCATCGACCCTGAAAATTATGCCGAGCTCGATACTCTCGCCGCAAAATTGGCGGAATTGCGCAAGGAAAAAGGCATGACAAAGGAAGATGCTTCGGATTTGCTTAAAAAAGACACTTTGTATTTGGGCTGCATGCTGGTCAAAGAAGACATGGCCGACGGTATGGTTGCCGGCGCCGTGAACTCGACGCCGAATGTGCTCCGCCCGTGCTTACAAATTCTTAAAACCGCGCCGGGCGTTAAATTGGTTTCCAGTTTCTTCGTCATGGTCGTCCCGAACTGCGATTTCGGCGAAGACGGCGTTTTCTTATTTTCCGACAGCGGTTTGGTTCAAAACCCGAACTCCGAAGAGTTGGCGGCAATCGCTCAAAGCGCTGCCGAATCTTTCCGCAAATTGGTTCAAGCCGAGCCCAAAGTGGCTTTCCTTTCTCATTCATCAAAAGGCAGCGCAAAGCATGCCGATGTGGATAAAGTAACGGAAGCCGTCCGCATCGCAAAGGAAGAAGCGCCCGACATTTTAATGGACGGCGAACTGCAATTGGATGCGGCAATCGTCCCCGAAATCGGCAAGCAGAAAGCGCCCGACAGCCCCGTTGCGGGCAAAGCCAACGTTCTTGTGTTTCCGGATTTGGATTCCGGTAACATCGGCTACAAATTGGTTGAACGCTTGGCAAAAGCCGAAGCGTACGGTCCGATTACTCAGGGAATTGCAAAGCCTGTCAACGACCTCTCCCGCGGCTGCACCGCCGAAGATATTGTCGGCGTCGTTGCGATTACGGCAGTCCAGGCCATTACAGAATAAATTAGAATTATCAAAAACATAACTTTGGAGGAATAACGAATGAATGTATTGGTTTTAAACTGCGGCAGCTCGTCGCTGAAATATCAGTTATTGAATATGGAAACGGAAACCTTGCTGGTTAAAGGCTTGTGTGAGCGTATCGGAATCGACGGTCAATTAAAACATGAACGCAGCGACAAAACTTATGAAGCTGATTTGCCCATGCCTGATCACGACGCGGCTGTCAAAATCGTTTTAGACGCGCTCTTGGATCCGAGTCACGGCGTCTTGAAATCGATGGACGAAATCCACGCGGTCGGCCACCGTGTCGTTCACGGCGGCGAGCATTTCAGCGAATCCGTTTTGATTGACGACGAAGTGGAAAAAGCAATCGAAGACTGTTTCGAACTTGCGCCTTTGCACAACCCACCGAACTTAACCGGCATCCGCGCCTGCAAACACATCATGCCCGGCGTTCCGCAGGTCGCCGTTTTTGACACGGCTTTCCATGCCGACATGCCCAAAAAATCGTATTTGTACGCCATTCCGTACGCGTTATACGAAAAATACAAAATCAGAAAGTATGGTTTCCACGGCACCAGCCACAAATACGTGTCCATGCGCGCCGCCGAAATCTTGGGAAAACCCTACGACAAATTGAAAATCGTGACGTGTCACCTCGGAAACGGCGCCAGCGTTTGTGCTGTTGACGGCGGCCGTTCGGTTGACACATCCATGGGAATGACACCGCTTGAAGGTCTCATTATGGGAACGCGCAGCGGCGACATTGACCCCGCGGTCGTGACGTTCATTATGCAAAAAGAAAACTTGACCGCGCAGGAAACGCTTGATCTTTTGAACAAGAAATCAGGCGTTCTCGGCGTTTCCGGCGTTTCAAGCGACTTCAGAGATCTTGACAAAGCGGCATCTGAAGGCAACGAACAAGCAAAAGCGGCTCTTGAATCTTACTGGTACCGCGTCGCCCGTTATGTTGGCAGCTACTGCGCGGCGATGAACGGCGTTGACGCGATTGTGTTCACAGCCGGCGTCGGCGAAAATCACATTCAGACTCGCGAAGAAGTTTGTAAATATTTGGGCTATCTCGGCGTTGACGTCGATTCCGGCAAAAACAATGTGCGCGGAAAAGAAGTCGATTTTTCAAAAGACGGCGCGAAAGTGCGTACTTTGATTATTCCGACCAACGAAGAATTAGTGATTGCAAGAGACACCAAATTGGCGGTCAACAACAGCAAGATTGCTTTTAGTAAGTAATCGGTCGGCGGATTAAATCATTCAATTATTGAAAAACAATTGTGAAGAAGTTTTCAAACTTCTTCAAATCTTTTTTATTTAATTTTATAATTACTTTACTGAAAAAGCTTTTAACGTCTTCCATTTTATTAGAACTATGGAAAAGGTGTCTATTGAGTCTACTTTTAGAAAACTCGTAAATCAAAAAATAATATCTGATGATGATCTTAAAGATGAGAATTACTCTTCTGCTTATTCTGAAAGGTTTCAAAGTATAATTGATTTTGATCTTAAAAATATTGAATTAAATATGACACAACATTCTCTCTGTTTTTCAAAAGAAACAGAAATACGCATTGCTCAAATTGATAAAAAATGGGGAGCTGGATTAAATTGGTTACGATTTTATTATAATTACTCTTCAAATTCGTTTAACGATTGGAAGGCATATAATAAAGAAGAAAAACATGATTCAGAAATAGCAGAAATTAAATGCGTTTTACATTATATTAATGGAAAAGCATTTTACCTAACGGCTGAAATCATTTGTTTATTAGAAAATGGATTTCCAGAAGGCGCAATTGCACGCTTTCGATCATTGCATGAATTATGGGCAATTGGAGAATTTATATCCGAAGATACAAAAGAAGTTGCAACGGCATATCTTAACAGTGTATCCGATAAAAATGAAAACAATAGTGATGACCATTACAAATGGGCAAAAGTATCAAAACGATTTAGTGATAAAAATCCTACAATCAGCAACATAATATCAGAAGCAATGAATACTTTTGTGAAAAAGACAGATGGAAATATATCAAAAACTAAACTTTGGAAAATACAGACTGACCCAAACATATTCATTCATCCATCGGCTAAAGGTGTTTGTTATCTTATAAATCCCGAAAATAATGATGTAAGAATTGGTGGAACTAATACCGGATTAGCTCATCCTGCAATTAATACATTAATTTGGCTTTACAACATCAATCGATTGTATTTGAACACAACTTCAAATGTATACACTGAATTGTTAAAAAAAATGTTGTATGATATTAATGAAAAAGCTCAATCTGTTTTTCAGAAAATTGAATCAGAATCAATAATCTAAAAAAATGTTGATTTTTGTTTTTTTGATTTAATTTATCTTTAATTCTGCCCTTTCATAATTTCCTGATAAGTCGGCATATTAAACGGATTTGAATTGGAATATCCGATGGTTGTTTTAACAATATCCGCCATTTTTTTGTAAGCAATAGGCGTTCCGTTCTCCGCGACATATTTCCGCAAATCTTCGACATCGTAATCGTTGTCGCCATCGACTTTAAACTGGAAAAGCGAAACGCATTTTAAGTTGAAATTTGCTTCCGATGCGATTTCAATCATATATTCCAAAAGGCAAGGCTTGTTTAAGTCGCCGATCGGAACTTTGACGTTTGTTCCGGTTCTGATTTGCATGTCAACGGAGCCGACGCTCAAATTATAATCGTATTCCATTTTGCGAAGAGATGAATTGAGTAATCTGCATTTTTTAAACATTTTGAATCCTCGATTATATTTTTTGAATTGTTTTAATTTTTATTTAATTTAATTTCATTTTATTTCCAATTTTTATTTGAATTGCATTTATTTTACATTTATTTTAGATGAGAATGATGAAGAATATCTTTTCAACCGTATTAATGTATTCAATTTTATTTGAACGAAAATAATGAAAAATATAATGAAAACGAAAATAAAAACAACAACAGATGACAATTAAAACATATTGTAAACTCGGCGGAAATATATTTATAGTTTACATTCTTCTTTTGTTCCACTTGAAAGAACTAACTCTGTTTTTGTCGATTTATCACCAAATAGGCAACCGAACAGATGTGCGAAATTTATTTTATTCAAATTTAGGGAGGGCTTAAATTATGGCCGTAAAAATTACAGAAACCGTTCTTCGTGACGCGCACCAATCATTGATTGCGACGCGCATGAGAACTCGTGATATTTTGGATATTGTCGAACAGTTAGACGACGTCGGGTATTATTCTCTTGAAATGTGGGGCGGCGCAACGTTTGACACTTGCATCCGCTATCTCAATGAAGATCCGTGGCAGAGACTTCGAGACATCAAATCGCGCATGAAAAAAACGCCGGCGCAAATGCTTCTCCGCGGTCAGAATCTCGTCGGCTACCGCCATTATTCTGACGATGTCGTTGAGAAATTCGTGACAAAAGCGTATGAAAACGGCATTGACATTTTCAGAATTTTTGACGCGCTCAACGATTTCAGAAACATTGAAACCTCTGTTAAAACCGCCAAAAAAATCGGCGCGCACGTTCAGGGAACGGTCAGCTACACGATCAGCCCGGTGCACACGCCCGAGACATTCATTAAAATGGCGAAACAGCTCGAAGAGATGGATTGTGATTCCATTTGCATCAAAGACATGGCAGGTCTGCTTTCACCGGCAGCAGCTTCCGAGATTGTTTCCGGCATGAAAAAGGAAGTTTCCATTCCGATTTGCGTTCACTCCCACTGCACTTCCGGCATGGCGCCTGTCATGTATTACGCGGCTGTTGAAGCCGGCGCGGACATTATCGACACCGCCATTTCCCCGTTCGGCTGGGGCAGTTCGCAGCCGCCGACCGAAGCGATGGTCGCTTCATTCATGGGGACAAAATACGATTCCGGCATTTCTCTTGAAAAATTCAATGAGATTACACCGTTTTTCAGAAATTTAAAAGACAAATACAACACAATCTGCGACCCGATTTCAGAAACAATTGACACAAACGTTATTTTGTACCAGATTCCGGGCGGCATGCTTTCCAACTTGGTTTCTCAGTTGAAAGAGCAGAACGCGCTTGACAAATACATGGACGTGCTTGCGGAAATGCCGCGCGTCCGTGAAGAACTCGGCTACCCGCCGCTTGTCACGCCGACCAGTCAAATTGTCGGAACACAGGCCGTTTTAAATGTGATCATGGGCGAGCGCTACAAAGTAATTCCGAAAGAAGTCAAAGATTATGCGCGCGGCTACTACGGCAAAACCCCGGTTCCGATGACCGCCGAAATGATTTCGCTTATTATCGGTGACGAACAGCCGATTACCGCTCGCCCCGGCGATTTGATTCCGCCGGAATACGAGAAGATGAAAAAGGAAGCGGAAGATTTGGGAATCGCCAAATCCGAAGAAGATATTCTCACTTACATTTTATATCCGGCAATCGCGCCGAAATTCTTAAAAGGCGAAGCGGAAGAGGAAGAATTGCTCTGCTCCTGTTCAACGGCACCGGTCGGCGGCGCAAGTGTTTCCGGCATTCCCACAGAATACAAAGTGGAAGTGGACGGCAGCGTTTATGACGTTAAAGTTGAGCCGACCGGATACAGCATTGTTGAGGCGGACGGCGGGAAATCCGGCGGCGTGGCAGCGTCTGATGATGAGAAAAAATCCAAGGCAAATGCGCCCGGCGCTGTTACCAGTTCCATGCAAGGCATGATTCTGTCGATTAAAACCAAAGTCGGTGAACAGGTCAACGAAGGCGATACAATTTGTGTGATTGAAGCCATGAAAATGGAAAACGCCGTCAGCGCGCCGAAATCCGGCACCGTTAAGGAAATTATCGTTGCGGAAGGCGACACGGTTGCCGCCGGAGACGCTTTGATGATTATCGAATAAGGAGGAGAAACGCATGTTTCAAAAAATCCTTGTCGCGAACCGCGGTGAAATCGCGATTCGTGTGATGCGCGCCTGCCGTGAAATGGATATTAAAACGGTAGCCGTGTATTCCGATGCCGATAAAAAAGCGCTTTTCGCGATGTACGCCGATGAAGCGGCGTATGTCGGGCCGGCGCCGGCAAGTCAGAGTTACCTGAATATGGAAAAAATCATCGAAGTTGCGAAACAGACCGGCTGCGATGCCGTTCACCCCGGCTACGGTTTTCTTTCCGAAAATTCAAAATTCGCGCGCCGCTGCGAAGAAGAAGGCATTACATTCATCGGCCCGTCCGCTGATGTGATTGACCAGCTTGGCAGCAAAATCGAATCGCGCAAGATTGCGAAAGCCGCGAACATTCCGACCGTTCCCGGAACGGAAGACGCGGTCAAAGACGCCGACGAAGCGATTGCAGTTGCAAAAGACATCGGCTATCCCGTTTTGATTAAAGCGTCCGCCGCCGGCGGCGGTATCGGCATGCGCGTCGTCAACAACGAAGACGAATTCAAAGACGCGCTTGAGACGACGCAGCGTTTGGCCGGATCCGCATTCGGAGACCCCGCGGTTTTCATTGAAAAATACATTTTAAATCCGCGCCATATCGAAATCCAGATTATGGCCGATAAATTCGGCAACGTGATTTATTTGGGCGACCGTGAATGTTCGATTCAGCGCCGCCACCAGAAATTAATCGAAGAAGCCCCGTCGCCGATTATGACACCCGAGCTTCGAAAAGAAATGGGCGAAGCCGCGATTCGCGCGGCCAAAGCCGTCGGCTATTCCAATGCCGGAACGGTGGAATTCATTTATTCAAACGGCAAATATTATTTCTTAGAAGTCAACACGCGTCTCCAAGTGGAGCACGGAATCACGGAATTGATTACAGGCGTTGATTTGGTAAAAGCGCAGATTCGCGTTGCAGCAGGCAAAGAGCTCGGCATGACACAGGAAGATGTGACGATTCGCGGTCATGCGATTGAATGCCGTATTAACGCAGAAGATCCGCTTGCCGATTTCGCGCCGTCTCCCGGAAAAATCAGAAGATACAGATCTTCCGGCGGCCCGGGCATTCGCGTTGACAGCGGCGTTCACACCGGATACACAATCTCGCCGTATTACGATTCTATGATTTCCAAGCTTTGCGCTTACGGCGAAGACCGCGATGAGGCGATTGCGCGTATGAAGCGCGCGCTTTACGAATACGTGGTGATCGGCGTGACGACAAACATTCCGTTCCACAAAGCGGTTTTGGAAAACGAGGAGTTCAAAAAAGGAAACTTGTCGACGCGTTTTATTGACGATAACAATATTGTTCCGGCGATTCGCGAAGTTTTAAAGAGAGATTCCGAAAAGGGCGCCACACTTGCATCGGCACTTGACAACGATGAAGTCGTTGCGGCGATTACGGCTGCGGTCGGCAGCTACATGGCGAACATCGCGGAAATCGAAAACAAAAAAGGAACGAAAAAATAACACGGTATATTTCGGACTGAAAACAAATATATATAAACGTGGAAATAGAAACTAAGCTATAAGCGAAACCAGGGGAAAACTCGGGATGAAAAGCAAGAGATCGGAAATTATCAATGCATTTAAAGCCGCGAACGGAAAGGCCATTTCAGGTGAAGAGCTCGGCAAAGAGCTCGGCATATCCAGGACAATGGTCTGCAAATATATTAAAGGCTTAAAAGATGACGGCTACGAGATTTCGTCGGCGCCGAAAAAAGGATACGTTTTAAAATCCGTTCCGAAGCTGCTTTACCCGGAAGAAATTCTTTCAGGTCTTAAGACAACGCTTTTCGGCAAAAATATTCATTATTATGATGAGGCCGGCTCTTCTAACGACATCGCTAAAAAACTTGCGCCGACGGCGGAAGAGGGAACGATTGTCGTCGTGGAGCAGCAAACCGGCGGCCGCGGCCGTCTCGGCAGGCAATGGGCGTCCCCCAAAGGCGGCATTTGGTTTTCAACGATTTTAAAACCGAGAATCGCACTCAGCGCCGCGTCACGCTTAACGCTGACATTCGGGCTCAGCGTTGCCAAAACAATGCGCCAATACGGATTTGACGCGAAAATCAAATGGCCGAACGATGTTTTGGTGAACGGCAAAAAAGTGACCGGCATTTTAACAGAAGTGGACGCTGAAATCGACACCGTTGAATTTGTCGTGATCGGCATCGGCATCAATGCCAACATGAGCCTGAAAGACATTCCCGAAGAACTTCGCGAAAACTCGACGACGCTTCGCGACGAAGGCGGCAAGAGCATTGACCGCGTCGAGTTCCTTCAAAAACTTTTGTTTGAGATGGAGCAGGAATACATTCGTTTCAGCACGCGCCCGTTCAGCGAAATCATGGAAGAAATCATCGCGCTTTCCGATACCATCGGCAAAGAAGTGACGGTCAACATGCCCAACAGAATCGTTGAAGGAACGGTTGTCGGCATTTCAAAAACCGGCGCGCTTTTATTGAAAAAAGCCGACGGCGAAATTGAAGAAATTATCGCCGGCCGCTGCATGTACGCGAAGAAATAACGATCATAAATCGGTTTTTTGCAAAAGAAGCCGTTGGAAAAATTATAAAAATGTCAAGACTTCTGTAAATGGAAGTCATGACAAAATTATAATGCCAAATCTGTAAAGTCATTGACAGAATTATAAAAAATGAAAAAACGGAGATGAAACAATCCGGCTCAATTCGATTGTATTTAAAAAATCAAAACAGTCTGCTCAAAAACAGCTTTTCATTTTATTTTGCGTTTCCTTACTTTTGTTTGCCGTTATCGCGCCGGCGGCCGCCGATGACGATCGAAATATTATCGCGTCGGAAGAATACAGAATCATGCGCGACGGCGAAGTTTTAAAGCTTGAGCAAGGTTACGAAACCGTTTTGAGAGGCTTCGGCCCGGATTCCGTTTTGGTCGAATTTCACAATAATTACAGCAAACCGGTTTCAATCGGTAGCGTCGTCTTAAAAGAAGGCGAGACGATTCAATGTTTCCGAATTTTGGAAGACAGCAATCCGGTTGTGATTATGATGACGCTGGATAAGCTTTACATCAATAATTCGCAAGTGCTTGCCGGTTTTTCTCACATTTATCAATACGAAGAGAAAAATACGCAATATAACGAAGAAACGCAATGGATCTTGGAAACAGCCGTTTTGGACGACCCGACTGTTCCGCAGCCGCCCGAAAAACCCGGCGGAGGCACGGATATTGAAACCGATTCAATTGCCGATCCGTTTTACATTATTTTAATTATCGGATTCGCCGCGTTTTCCGTGATTGTTATCAGTCTTTTTTTCAGAAAACGCGTTGAAAAAATAAAATAATTTGAATTTTTATTATTTTTTCAAAAAACAACTTGGATATTTGAAAAAATGAAAATTAAAAACAGAAAAAAAACCAAAGTGAAAATTAAAAAACCAACGAAAAAGAAAAAACCAATGAAAATTAAAAAACCAATGAAAAGAAAAAACCAATGAAAAGAAAAAACCAATGAAAAGAAAAAACCAATGAAAAGAAAAAACCAATGAAAAGAAAAAACCAATGAAAAGAAAAAACCAATGAAAAGAAAAAACCAATGAAAAGAAAAAACGAATATGATTTGAAAAATCAAATCAAGCTTTCATAATATCCTTTTCTTTTTTCTTTGTCGTCGTCTTTTTTAACAGAAACAATCAGTTTTTTCTTGGTGACCGGCTCCAATCGTTTCCATTCGACGACGGCGTCTTCTTCCAAGACGAAATCTTCGGCGCGCTTGTCGATGAGTTTGCCGTTGACTTCATACAAATAAAAACCTTCTTCGCCGTCGGCCGCAACAATGAAATCTTTGCCGTCGATGTTTTTGACTTCGACGACGGAGACGGTTTTAAACGCTTCCATGAGTGTTGTGCCTTTGTCGACTTCCAGCCGTTTGACGGGCGCGAACGGATCAAACGCGCCGGTGAAATTCTTTTTCTTCAAAGAGAAAACGTGCGTTTTGCCGTAAATTTTTCTTTCGATTAAATCGGCATCTTCCAAGACTTTAATATGTTTTGAAGCCACAGGCACCGAAATTCCCAAATTGCGCGCGATTGCTGAAATGTGCATGTCTTCTTCGGCTAAAATCTGAAGGATTTTCTGGCGCATTTGACTGGAGACCGCCGCAAACATTTGCGTGCTTTCCGTTTGGGTTTCCTCTTTCGGCGCGCGGCCGCCTTTTTTTGGAGTATTTGCAGTGCCTTTCGAAGAAGTTGATTTCGTTGCCATAATAAATCCCTCATAAAAGAGAATGAGTTTTAAGTATAAGTTTAATTGAATATAGATAAGTGAAGTTTACATCCTATTTATTTAATCTTATTGACTAAAAGATATAAAGATATAAATTGATTTTTAAATCTTTTAAATTCAAATTTTCAGGCGATCAAATGACAGAAAAGATGAAAGAAACGAAAGAAAACCGGCATTTTTTAAAGAAAACAGCAATCCTTTCTGTTTTTGCGCTTCTCCTGCTGCTCGCGCTCAGCGCGCCGGCATCAGCTTACACCATGGAAAACGCCGACGTCAACATCATTGTTGACGAGAAAGGAATTGTCTATGTCAATGAAACAATCAAATTCAGAACCGAGCAATGGGAGGAATTTACGGAAGCGTATCGTTATGTTCAGACGAATTCCGACATTACGATTCAAAACGCCACCGGTTATTTGGAAGGATACGAAAGCGGCCAATTTTATATTCAGCAGGTTTACGGCGGATACGAATTGGTTTGCAAACTGCCGCAGCCGATTCCGAGAGAAATCACTTTTGTTGTTTCGTACGAATATTACGGCGGCATCAATGTTTACGATGATATTACAGAATTCAATTACAATATTTGGGGAAACAATTGGGGTGAGCCGATTCAAAATCTGAACGCGAACATCACATTCCTTAATGTTTCCAACCAAACGATTGACGGCGCGAACACGACGCTTTATTGGTCTCATCCGTTTGCTTACACAACAGAATTCAATGACCGTGTTGTCAATTCAACGGCAGGTGCAAAAACAATTTCATTCACATTCAACGCGAAAAACATTCCGGCGTACACGCCGTGTGATGTAAGAATCGCGTATCCGCGATTGGATAATCCCGACAGCGCGTATGTGAATATTATCGCAAGAGAAGGTCTTGATGAAATACTGGAGCAGGAAGCGCAGTATGAGCGAAAGAATTTGTATTCTTATTTGTTTTTGGGATTTCAAATTTTAGTAATTGTCGCATCAATCGCAGCGGCTTTTTACATTTACAACAAATACGGCAGAGAGCACAAAGTCAATTACAGCGCGCTTTATGAGAGGGATTTGCCGACGGACACCAAGCCTGCCGTCATCAATGCGATTATTGTCGGGCACGGCAAGCCGAATATGGACGGGTTTGTTTCAACGATTATGAGTTTGGTTGACCGGAATTATTTATCCATTCGCGAAATTGAAAAAACGAATTGGAGGAATAAGTCTTCCAAGGAAGTCGTTTTGAAATTCGAATTGTCGGAAGACGGCAATTTGGAGGATTTCGAGCGCGATGTTTATCGGTTTTTGAGACGTTATGCCGCCGGCGATGAAATTGTCTGGGGCGATTTCCAAAAGAAGCTGGGTTCAAGCGATTCGTTTTATAATTTCCTGAACAGCTGGAATTCAAAAATTCAAAAACAAGCGAATTTCTCAAAATACTTTGATGAAACCGGAAACAAAAAAATCGCGAGCGCCGGAATTGTTTCGATTGTTTGTTCCATTTTGATTTATTTCATATCGGAAGTTGTCGCGCCGTCTTCGGAATTTCCGACGACATCGCTTGTGTTTGGCGCGTGCGTTGTCGGTTTGATTTTGGGTGTCGTTTTAATCGCGTATCCGATTATTTGGAAGAAATCAATGGGGCAATGGACGCCGGAAGGCCGGGTTTTCTATTTGAAATGGAAAAATTTCGAGAAATATTTGACGGATTATTCGTTGATTGAAAAATATCCGCCGGCATCGGTAATAATTTGGGACCATTATATTGTTTACGCAATGGCGCTCGGTGTTGCCGAAGAAGCGCTTAAGAATATGAATTTGGCAATCCCGACATCTCAGATGTCTTCGAGTCGTTTCGGCGTGATTTACTACTATCCGCTCTTCTACACCGGAATGGGTCGCGCTTACGCCTCATCAACACCGAACAACAGCGGCGGTGGTGGCGGCAGCTTCGGCGGCGACGGTATCGGCGGCGGGTTTGGTGGCGGCGGCGGCGGTCTTCGTTAAGCGGCAGCAGCAATGGTCTGCGCTGAACGGCAGCAGCCTTTCAATGACAGATGAATTTAAAACTCAGAACCGCCAAATAAAAAGCATTGGTGGTTTTGAGAAATAATACGTAAATGAAAACAAAAAGAAAAGGAGAATAAAAATGGCAACCGGAATAATAATTGCAATTGTTGTCATCGTTTTAATTTTGATTATCCTCGGCGCGTTTGTCGCGATGTATAACGGATTGGTCAAAAGCAGAAACTTTGTTGAAAACGCATGGAGTCAAATTGATGTTCAATTGAAAAGAAGATATGATTTGATTCCGAATTTGGTCGAAACCGTGAAAGGTTACGCCGGACACGAAAAAGAAACGCTTGAAAAAGTCATTGCCGCGCGCAACGCGACGATGAACGCGACATCGCCTCACGCCAAAGCGGAAGCGTCTAACATGCTTTCGTCCACTTTGAAAAGCTTGTTCGCCGTTACCGAAAACTATCCCGATTTGAAAGCGAACGCGAACTTCCAGGATCTTCAAAAACAATTGAAAGACACGGAAGACAAAATCGCTTACGCGCGTCAGTTTTATAATGACACCGTTACAAAATACAACAATGAAATTCAAACCATTCCGAAAAACATTGTTGCAAAGCTTGGCGGTTTTGAGAAAAAGGAACTTTTCGATGCCGGACCCGAAGAGGTTAGAGAAGCGCCGAAAGTTCAGTTCTGATTTTGCATTTTTTGCAAAATCATTTCTTTTTTATTTTTAAATCAAAACATAGGGTCGGTTTTCGATTCTTGTTTTTTAAAATTTGTGCGGCTCGCGCGCGAACGCGGCGGCAAAACCGAATGATTGATTTGCAATCGGTTGGTTTAAATTGTTTGGCTCGTTAATTCTTCCATCATACTTTTTTAAATTTCACAAGGAATGAAAATTATGCATATTACGGAAGGTCAAAGCAAACTGGTCAAACCGATTGTGCCGGCGGAAATTACGGCGGACATGGATTTGGATGAATTCGTCAAAGCCTTGTCTGGGTGCGGCTTCGGCGCGCGCCGTATCGGAAAAGCGGCAGATATTTACACGGACATGCTCTCGGATGAGAAAACGGTCAAATTTTTCGGCCTCGCAGGCGCGATGGTTCCGGCCGGCATGCGCAAAATCATCGCCGATTTGATTCGCGACGGGCACATCAACGTTCTGATTACGACCGGCGCGAACATGGTTCATGACGCGCTTGAAGGTCTTTACATGCCGCATTATGTCGGCGACGACACGGCAAACGATGTCGAGCTCAGAGAAGAAGGCATTGACCGCATTTACGATGTTTATCTTCCCGATAACCATTTTGAAGATTTTGAAGGTTTTATGCAGGAAATTATCGCGGAGCTTCCGACTGAAAAACCGGTTTCCATTGTTGAATTCATGCGCCACATGGGAAAACACATCGACAATCCGGATTCGATTTTGAGAGCCGCGTACGACATGAACGTTCCGATTTATTGTCCGGCATTTCCGGATTCCGTTATCGGTCTTCAGGCTTGGCTTTACAAAGAAACGAATCCGCTTGTGATTGACGCGCTCGGCGACATGCACGATTTGATGGATATTTGCTGGGAAGCGGAAAAAGCCGGCGCGGTTTTCGTCGGCGGCGGCGTTCCGAAGAATTACACGCTTCAGACGATGCTTGTGACGCCGCGCGAATTTGACTATGTGATTCAGCTGACGATGGACACGCCGCAGACGGGCGGTCTTTCCGGCGCGACTTTGGATGAGGCGGTTTCCTGGGGCAAGGTAAACGCGGAATCTAAAACGGTGACGGTTTACTCTGACGCGACAATTACGCTTCCGTTGATGGTCGCAGCGGCCAGATCCCGACTGAAGAAGAAATCGGCCGGCAAAACGGAAAAGAAAAGCGATGCTGATAAAGACGGATTGACTTATCCGACCGACTGAGGTTGAAAAATGACAACAAATCATTTCGAATTTCAAAGAAAAACCGGCATTATTTTGGCGCTTGACGTGACCGACGAAGAAAACGCGATTCGTGTGACGGAAGCTGTCGCCGATATGGTGGATGCCGTCAAAATCGGTTATCCGCTTGTTCTCGGAACGGGACTTCAAATCGTTTCAAAACTTTCGAGATACGCGCCGATTATCGCCGATTTTAAAGTTGCGGACATCCCGAACACCGACCGCTTAATTTGCGAGCATGTTTTCAAAGCAGGATGCGCCGCAATCATCGTTCAAGGATTTACGGGTCCGGACAGCTTGGCGGAATGCGTGAAAACGGCAAATGAGTTCGGCGGCAAAGTTTTTGTTGTTTCCGAAATGAGTCATCCGGGCGGCGATTATTTCTTTACGGATGAAATTTCCAAAGAAATTGCGGCGCTTGCTAAAAAATCCGGTGCTTTCGGAATTGTTGCGCCGGCGACGCGTCCTGAACGCGTGAAAGAACTTCGCGCCGTGATCGGCGCGGATTTGAAAATCATTTCACCCGGCGTCGGCGCGCAGGGCGGAAGCGCGGCGGACACGATTAAAGCGGGCGCGGACTGGGTGATTGTCGGGCGCAGCATTTACAATGCGGCGGATCCGAAGGCGGAAGCCGAGAAAGTGAAGAGTGAGATTGAGAAATTGATTTGAAAAAGAGGTGATTTTATGGAAGAATACGAAGTTTCAAAGTGGTACCCTATTAATTCAAAAGAGGAATATGCAGGATTTATCCACTATTTTGTAATGTCTCCTTTAGAAGGAGAATTTCAATACAAATATGAAAATGATCCAAAAAACAAAAGGTACTATCGAAATAAAAAATATTCTGAAAAAGTAAAAAAAGAATATATCGATTCAGGTCTTCGTGTTAATAGCATTAGGTTTGTACCAAATTAATTCTAAATTTGAAAATTGAAATGCCGATGATGAGAGTTTGAGCTGATTTGAGTGATGAGCCCTATGAGTTCTGAGGCATTTTGATTCATATTTTTAGTTTTTTGATTTTATACTCGGTTGAACACAGCTTGATTTTATGTGTCTATTTTATATTTTTGAATTGTATCCATTTGATTTTTATTTGAAAGATTTGATTGTTTTATAAAAAATTAAAAATTTTAAAATACCGAATGGACCAGTTTTTCTGTAATGACATTAAAAAGTGAAATTTCGAATTTGTTTCAACGCCCGGGAAAAACACGAATGGTTGAATTTGGAAATGATGATCAAAAAAAGTAAATCTTAGACCGTCATATCAAATCAACGAAACAAATCCGATTCTAAAGATGAATAATATGGGCAATGATAATGAAAACAGCCGAACAGATGATTTCTTATTGGATTCATTTTTAAACCAAAGTGTTCGATTGAAAATATTAATTCCGATTCCTTTTAAAATCGCTCGTGAAGATGGAATGTATTTCATGGAGAATGATCTTTTTGACATTTTTTCATACGGCGAGGACTTGGAAAAGGCAAGAAATGAAATTGAATCGCAGTTTTCCACTCTTTGGAATATTATGTTTTGGAAGATGAAACTAAATTGTCTGAAAGCTCCAAACTTTACAAAATGCTTCTTTTAAAATATTTGGGGGCAAAGGATGGCGATTAAAACACGCGTTTTTGAACATCTTCTCGAACAAAAAGGATTCCAAAAAAAGTCCGGCGATCACAATTTTTATTATTTTTATCTCAACGGGATTCGAACAAACATCAAAACAAAAACAAGTCACGGAAGTTCCGGACACTCGGGCCGGGAGATGACGCCTTATTTGGAAAATAGAATTCGAAATCAATTGCATTTGACAAAAGAACAATATCAATTATTCATCGATTGTCCTCTCAAAGAAAAAGATTTGGCTGAAATTTATATGAACGAATTAAAAATTATTGATTCAAAAATATCAAATGAAATCAATAACTTTTGAAAAATAAACCGGCTCAAAAAGCCAATAAAATTAAGTTTCTTTAATGAAAGCGTTAAATGTTATACTTTTTCGCGGCCTTTTCGAAAATTTCCAATCATTCCGATTGAAACCTTTATATAATAAAAACGGTTTTTACACTTGCTTTTTTAAAGTAAAATTGACCTCAATTGGGGCTGTAGGGTAGCTTGGTCCATCCTGCAAGGCTGGGGGTCTTGCGACCTGAGTTCAAATCTCAGCAGCCCCACCACATCTACTTTTGAATTCTCAATAAATAAAAGCCGACAGGCTTTGCTTTTCTCAAAAATCGTCATTTGCCGTATTACAAATTTTATAAACCATCAGCGTCTTTTATGTTTGGGGAAAATTATGTTCATGGAATTGACCATACAAAAAAACACGGACGGCATCAATTGGAACGATGTCAAAAGCTTGCTGCAGCGAACGGATATGACAACGTACGATGTTGAACTGCACAAAAAGGCGTTTGAAAACAGCGCAAAAGTCATTTTCATTTATCACGGAGACATTTTAATCGGCTGCGGTCGTCTCCTTTCAGATTTCGCGTACCAAAGCGTGATTTACGACGTCGCCGTCGATGTCGATTCTCAGGGGAAAGGAATCGGCAAAATGATTGTCAAACTTTTGACGGAAGGCGAAGAAGACAAAAACATTATTCTTTACGCGACGCCCGGAAAAGAAGAGTTTTATCACAAATTCGGATTCCGTCCTTCCAAAACGGGAATGTGTCGGTTTATTGACGTGGAATCGGCGCTTGAGAAAGGGTTTATTGATTAAAATTTCATTTTAAATTCGTTTATTTCCAAAACATTTCTTGTTTCCAGTCAAGAGGAAAACCCAGGTACTTTGTGTCTATTGAAGGGTATTTATTCAACAAAATTTTCAATTTTTCTTTGAAATCATTGTTCGGGTTGATTCTGTCTGATAAATATTTAATGCAGCAGATTGGAGCATATAAATCAAATGGGCTGCCGATATCATTTACAAAACACTTTGAAGGATTTTTTGGAATTGTGACCGGAAGAAATTTTCGTCTCCATAATCTTCCGTGATGTGCGCATATATTTCTCAAAACCGAAATACATTGTATCCAATTGTCTAAAATATTCGGGTCGGCTAAACCAAACATTTGCGCCACATCTTTTTTACAATTGCCGCCTTTCAAATTTTTAAAAAATTTGGACATATATCCGAAACTGACGATTTCAAGACAAGACCAAACAGGAGGCAATGAAGGGTCATTATATTTGTTCAAATAATGTCCGATGAACATTTCTTTGCTGCCTGAAACTTCTCCGAACAAAACCTTCATTGAATCCAAATACATTCTTTTATCTCTAAAAAGATCAGGATTTAAATACCAATGACTTCCGTAAACCAAGCTGTATTGGTAAATAATTTGAGCTTTAAGCGCGATTTCAATTGTCTCGATTGAAGAAAAAATTAAAGATCTCAATTCGCGGTCAAAATTGTATATTTCGGTTATTGTTTCAAAATGAGTTGTCTTTGTAAAAAGGCTGTTCAACGCATTATGGTCTTGAAAATGATACGCATAACCTTTCCATCTGTAATAATTATTGTACTGGAAAAAAGATTCAGCTTCATATTCTTTTTCAAATTGTAATCCCTTCCCTTTTAACCTTTCAATTTGATTTTGAACAGAATAAGAAGGTTTGGAATACTGCATTGAAATCAACATAAAAATGATAAGAATAGAAATGACCTGCCCCAAGTGTGCATCGCTGAGAGGCCGGGCAGGTTCTGTTAATTGTTAGTACAATCAAAACATATTAATAATTTTCGAAATTGTTCTATTATTATCGAAATTTCATTAATTTCATAAAAATAAATATTCAAAATTATTCTGGCTCACAAAAACAAAACAAGAGGTTCATTATGGTTTCAAAAGAACTCCCCTTCACCAAACAAGAAATTGAAGAAATTATCAAAACGTACCCGACACCGTTTCACATTTATGATGAAAAAGCGATTCGCGACAACGCCGAAGACATGAAGCGCGCTTTTGGAATCCTCAACGGTTTCCGGGAATTTTTCGCGGTCAAAGCGCTTCCGAATCCTTATATCTTAAAAATCCTCGCCGAACACGGGTTCGGTGCCGATTGCAGTTCTTTGCCGGAATTGATTTTGGCGGAAAAGGCAGGCATTACGGGTGAAAAAATCATGTTCAGCTCCAATGATACGCCGGCTGAAGAATTCAAAAAAGCGAGAGAACTTGGCGCGATTATCAATTTGGATGATATTTCTCATATCGAATATCTCGAAGAAGTCGCGGGGCTTCCCGACATTCTTTGTTTCAGATACAATCCGGGACCGCTTAAGGGCGGTAACGAGCTTATCGGAAAGCCGGAGGAGGCGAAATACGGTTTTACGCGCGAGCAGCTTTTTGAGGGCTACCAAATGCTCAAAGAAAAAGGCGTTAAACGCTTCGGTCTTCATACAATGGTCGCGTCAAACGAGCTTAACGTTGAATATTTCGTTGAAACCGCGCGCATTTTGTTTGAAGTCATCGTTGAGCTTTCCGAAAAACTGGGAATCGGCTTTGAATTCGTCAATCTCGGCGGTGGCATCGGTATTCCTTATCGCCCCGACCAAGACCGCGTTTCGTTTGACGCGATTGCCGACGGCGTTAAAAAAGCGTATGCGGAAACAATCGGAAAAGCCAAAATTGCGCAGCCGAATGTTTATTTCGAATGCGGCCGCGTCATTACCGGTCCGTACGGCTACCTGATCACGGAAGTTCGTCACATGAAACACATTTACAAAGATTATGTCGGAACGGATGCCTGCATGGCAAATTTGATGCGCCCGGGAATTTACGGCGCTTACCACCACATTACCGTACTCGGCAAAGAAAACACCGCCGCCGATCACAAATATGATGTCACGGGATCGCTTTGTGAAAACAACGACAAATTCGCCGTTGACAGAATGCTTCCCGAAATCGAGCGCGGCGATTTGCTTGTCATTCACGACACCGGCGCGCACGGTTTTGCAATGGGATTCAATTACAACGGCAAATTGAGATCGGCAGAACTCCTGCTCAGAACCGACAGAAGTATTTTAGAAATCAGAAGAGCGGAAACAATTGACGATTATTTTGCGACATTGGATTTTGAAGGATTGAAATCGTTTAAATGATGTTTTCAAAGGTGATTGTGTTGGTAATAGAAAATCGAACAATAGCATTGTTTATAGATTCAGATAACATCTCCCAAAATTATTTCAAAATCTTGATGGATGAATTAAATGAGTTTGGAAATGTTACATACAAACGAATTTATGGGGATTTTACAACGCAACAAGCCAATTCGTGGCGTCCATTGTTACTTGAATTTGCAATAGAACCGATACAACAATACTCATATACAAAAGGGAAAAATGCAACCGATTCTGCAATGATAATTGATGCAATGGATATTTTACACAAAGGAAATGTTGATTGTGTTTGTTTAGCAACGAGCGATAGCGATTTTACAAAACTTGCAATCCGATTTAGAAATGAAAATTATGTTGTAATAGGAGCAGGAGAGGAAAAAACGCCAACATCATTCAAAGCTGCATGTCATCGTTTTTTATTAATGGATCAACTTCTTGCAAAAATTGTAAATAAAACAAGACCTGAGAGCAATCAACAAAAAACAGCAGAAGACACGAAGAAAAAGAAAGCTTTGGACGAACTTATAAAAATCTCCAAAGAGATTATTCAAAAAGGCGCGGATCCAGATGACGGATACATGCATTTTTCAACATTTATGAATGAACTGTATAAAAAAGATAATGCTTTTAATCCCAAAAACTATGGGGTAAATTCAAAACCAATTACATTTTTTAAAGAATTAAAAATCGGTACAAAATTGCCGTTTACATTGACAAAAAGAACTCAACAATATAGAATTAAAATCACATGAACAGTTTTCCAATCTGAATCATTAATGTTTCAATTTCAAAAAATCATTTTCGAAGAAGCTCAATCTTCATTCTCAAGCAAATCCGTCAACGCCGCTTGTTTCGTTTTCGGCTTCGTCTCAATCTCAAAGAAGTCGTAAGCCGCTTTCGAAACTGCTTCCAAATGCTCTTTCGGCGCGAAAACACCCAACTTCCAGTTATTGATTTGAGCATGTTCCAATTCTTTAACAAAAAGAGATGCGTCGGTCAGTTTTTTCATGCTGCCGTCCATCACAAGCGCTCTCATTTCAGCCATCGCCGGCTTTGACGGAATGTCGATGATGACATTTTCGGGATCAATATGCGCGTTTTCCGCGATTTCTTTTTCAATTCGACCGACATTTTGACGGTGTTCAAAAACACTTTGTCCGACCGATTCAATTCCGGTATAAAGCGCGCGCTTGTATAAATTCCGATTATCCAAACGCGAAGAAATTTCGCCGGCAAAACCCTCGTCGGCGCGCATAATCGCTGTCAAACCCATATCGTCCAATCTTGAAAACTCGTGCGGGCGGACGATTTTGTTTTCCAGGAGATAAGCGCATGCGCGAGAGCACATCGTTTCTGAGATTCTTGAAACGTGATGATAATAAACGGAAACGTTCATCCAATATCGAGAAACCAAAAGGCCTTCAGCCGCGCGAATCGCGCCGGAATCCAAAACCAATTTGCTTTCAAAATATTCCAAATGATTCAGCAAACGCATGTAATCGACGCTGCCGGAAGTCACGCCCGTGTAATGCATGTCGCGCGCCAAATAATCCATTTTGTCGACATCGATTTCGCTGCTGAGAATCTGGCTGACCGGCGTTTTTCCGGCGATGTGTTCGGCAATTCTGGACGGTTTGAAACCATTTTCTTTGAGGATGTCGCCGACTTCCGATTCGGATAAAATGTGGCGGACGTCATCGTGGCTTTTGCGCGTGTATTGTTCAATCAGTTTTTCCGTCGCGTGTGAAAACGGACCGTGTCCGATATCGTGAAGAAGCGCGGCAACGACAATTTCGTCCAAGCCGTCGTAATCCGAAACGGCTGAGATTTGATTTCCGTCTTCACGCTGAATCTTCAAAAAAAGCGATGCCAAGTGCATCGCGCCCATGCTGTGTTCAAAACGCGTGTGGTTGGCGCCGGGATAAACTAAATTCGAGAAGCCGAGCTGCTTGATGCGGCGCAGGCGCTGCATTTGCGGCGTGTCAAAAAGGGAACTTTTCAGCGAATCAAATTCAATATACCCGTGAATCGGGTCCAAGATAACGTTTCGGTTCATGTCGGCGCTCTTAAAATGAACTTTTTTATGGTTTTAGATTTTAGATTTTAAATTTTAATATTCAAATAATTTCAATGATAATTCAATGATATAATTGATAATACTAATAGAATCAAAAACCGATTTATAAATCTTCTTAAATTCCCTGAAATCTTCTTTTGATTTGTCATGAATTCCGACAAATTCTACACTTTTTCAGATTAAAAGCAAAAAATGAAAAATCTTTCGGAAAAAATTCGTCCGCCGTTGATTAAGTTTAAATAGGTTCAAACAAAAGAGCGAACTTGGTGTCTATTATGGATGTACTTGAACTGAAAAACAGAGACATATCCAAATCGGAATGTTTGGAATTGTTCGAAAATGATGATCTGCTTTTTGACACGCTCAAAGCGGCCGACGAGCTTCGCCAAGAGATTTGCGGCGATGTCGTGACATACATCATCAACGCCAATCTGAATTTTACAAATGTCTGCACGCTCAATTGCGGTTTTTGCGCGTTTAAGGCAAAACCCAAAGACGAGAACGCGTATTTCATGACGCCGGAACAAGTCGGCAAAAAAGCGCTTGCGGCAAGAGAAGCCGGCGCGATGGAAGTTTGCGTCCAAGGCGGCATCCGAAAAGAAATCGACACGCATCTCCAAGTTGAAATGATTCGAAGCATCCGCAAAGAAACCGCTCCACATGGTGGAATCACGATTCACGGATTTTCCCCGATGGAAATCCACTCCGCCGCCGAAAACGCAGGACTTGATTTGAAAACCGCCGTCGGAATGCTCAAAGAAGCAGGTCTTGACACCGTTCCCGGAACCGCCGCCGAAATTTTGGTCGACGATGTCCGGAAAAACTTGTGTCCCGGAAAATTATCGGTTGAAGAATGGGAAAAAACAATTAAAATCATTCACAAAACCGGCATCAAAACGACATCCACAATCATGTACGGTCATATCGAAAACAATGAAGACCGCGTGGAACACCTTTTCCGTCTCAAACGCATTCAAAAAGAAACAGGCGGCTTCACGGAATTTATTCCGCTTACATATTTGCACGAAAATACGCCGCTTTACAGAAAAGGAATCGTCAAGTCGGGCGCATCCGGTTTGGACGATCTTCGAATGTATGCGGTTCCGCGTTTGCTTTTTAAAGAATTGCTGCCGAATATTCAAGTTTCCTGGGTCAAGCTCGGCGCTAAATTCTGCCAAGTCGGACTTCGCTCGGGCGCAAACGATTTTGGCGGAACGCTCATGGAAGACACGATCTCAAAGGCGGCCGGATCAAAATACGGCACCAACATGACGCAGCAAAAAATCGAAGAATGCATCGGGCAGCTTGGAAGAAAACCGCAGCTTCGAACCACGACTTATAACCATGTCGATGAAGCGCCGGCAAAAACCGCTGTTAAAGCGTAAACCGGCTCTTTGCGCGCGAGCTGCACCGTTTTTGAGAAACAAACAAAAACCGATTCCGATTTTAAAATTTAAATTTTTAAAAACAAAAGAATTATAAAGAAACCAATCAAATGACAAATATTAAATTCATTTCAGATTGGTTTATTTAAATTCAAAAACAGTTGACACATAAAGCGATGATTGTATGGATATTATTTTTGTCATTATTTTTCTGATTCTTCTCGGCTGGGCTTTGAAAAATTTCGGGCTTTTGGCGGAAAAAGATAAAATCACGTTGAACAACATCGTTATTTACGTCGGCATGCCGGCATTGGTTTTTAATTCAATGTTGACAAATGTCAAAGCGGACGAGTTGGCATCGTTTCTGAAACTGACGATTTTCATTTTGGTCATTTCATTCCTTTGCGCGGGAATCGCTTGGCTGATCGGCAAAAAGCTGTTCAAACTGCCGCCGAAGTCGCTTGCCGCATTCATTTTGGTCTGCGCCTGCGGCAGCACGGCTTTCATGGGTTTTCCGATTATCACCGGCTTTTACGGGGCGGAAGGGTTTACGCGCGCGATTTTCTGCGACGTCGCCACTTTGATTGTCGTGGTCGCGCTGGCAAGTTATTTGGGCGCGAAAGTCAGCGGTCAGAAGGTAAACGTTTTCAAGCAGATTTTGAAATTTCCGCCGTCAATCGCTTGGGCGATTTCGCTCGTTCTGATTCTCTTCGGCGTGAATATGGATATGTTTCCGCAATTCATTCCGACGGTTTTGGATTTGCTGGCCGGCGTTGTTGTCCCGCTGATTATGATTTCGCTCGGCGTTTCGCTCTCGGGCAAATATTTGAAAATCGCGATGATTCCGGCAATCGGCGTTACCTTGATTCAGCTCATTATTGCGCCGGCGATGGGCATTTTGGCGTCGCCGCTGTTCTCGTTCGCGGATTTGGACAAAAAAGTCGCAGTCATGGAATCAAGCATGCCGCCTGCAATGACGCCAATGATTTTCGCCGAAATTTACGGTTTTGATACTAAACTCATATCGGCCGCAACATTTTTGTCAACGGCTGTGTCACTCGGATCGATTCCGGCATTGCATTTGCTTTTGGAATCGGGAATTATTTAATGAATCAATGCCTTCCTGAAACAAATGATTATTCTCTCCGGCGGCACCGGCTCCCCGAAATTGATTGACGGCCTGCGTCAAATCCTTCCCGATGAAGAAATCACCGTCATTGTCAACACCGGCGAAGACATTTGGTCATCGGAAGTTTTCATAACGCCGGACATCGATACTGTTCTTTACCTTTTTGCCGGCATTTTGGATAAAACCAAATGGTGGAGCATTGTCGGCGACACGTACAACACTTACGATCAGATGAAAGAACTCGGTCAAAACGAATTTCTCATGCTCGGCGACCGCGACCGCGCCGTGAATTTGGTTCGAACAAAATTAATGAAAGACGGATTAACGCTGACAGAAGCGACCGCTGAAATCGCAAATCAATTCGGAATCAAAGCAAATATCATTCCGATGTCAGATGAAATCGTCACCAGCATGATTGAAACACCCGACGGCAAAATTCATTTCCAGGAATTTTGGGTGACAAAAAAAGGCGCGCCTGAAATTCTTTCTTTTGAATACGAAGGCGCGAAAAACGCGAAATTATCACCGGCCGCCAAGAAAATACTGGAAAAAGAAGATTGTGTTATCATCGGGCCGAGCAATCCGATGACAAGCATCGGCCCGATTTTGGCACTGCCGGAAATCAAAGAGATTTTGAAAAACAAAAAAGTGATTGCAATCAGCCCGATCATTGGAAACGCGCCGGTCAGCGGCCCTGCCGGAAAATTGATGGCATCGAAGGGACTCGAAGTTTCTTCAAAAGGTGTTGCCGAGTTGTATCAGGAGGTTGTTGATATTTTTGTTTATGACATTCGCGATGATTTGATTGATCCGAAAGAGGTTGAAGCGATGGGAATTTCAGCGGTTGCGTTGGATACCATGATGACGGACGAGAGGAAGCGAAAAGAGTTGGCGGAAAATATTTTGAAGTTGTTTGAAAAACTTTGATTTATATAACATTAAAATATTTGTACAGTCATGAATAATTGTTTTTTTAAAATCGTATTCTCCCTTACATTTTTGTTTGTTGTTTGTTTATTTGTCTGCGGTTCGGCAACGGCAACAGAGGACATTGAATCAATTCCGTTTTCCGGTGCGGGTTTGGGATCCTTTGAAGATCCGTATCAAATAACAACAATTGAGCAATTAGATGAAATTCGAAATCATCTGAACTCAAATTTTGTTTTAATGAATGATTTAGATTTTTCGGAATCCGATGTTGATAATTGGCTTCCGATCGGGAAAGAAAAAATAATTAATGACCTTTACTGCAATTTCGAGGGGTCTTTAAACGGCAACAATAAAACGATTTCGAATCTTGTTATTGATTTTCCTGACGAGGTGTACAATGGGTTTTTTTACGCCGTTTGGGATGGGTCGGTTTCAAATCTAAATTTTGAAAATGCGTCTGTTCCTTCAAAAAGTTCCAATGTGGGAATTTTAGCGGCATTAATCGGACCAAACGCAACGGTTGAAAATGTCGGAATCTTCAACTCAACAGTGACCGGTGAAATGTATGTCGGTATTTTATCCGGGATTTCTGTTGCTAACAGCACGATTTCAAATTGCACCATTCAAAATTCAACAATTGAATCCGAAAGCGCAGGGGCTGTTTCTTCGACCAATCGCGCTGATATAATGAATGTTCACGTCTCAAATTGCACAATTAAAGCAGTTTACTGCGGCGGTCTTGTCGCTTATGATTACGGAAGCATTTCAAATTGTTCCGTCACGAATTCATATATTGAAACAAAATTGGTTGCAGGCGGAATTGCAGGGAGTTCGTTTGTGAGTACGATTCAAAATTGTTATACGAATAATGTTTCAATTGTTGCAATTGAAGACAGGTACGAGTATTATCATGCAAATCTTGGCGGAATCATTGGAAATTCCGAGGATTCAATAATTGAAAATTGTTTCTCAACCGCTTCCATTGTTTCTTATCAGAGATTATCCTACAATGGTGGAATTGCAGGAAACTGCACAAGATCTGATTTTAAAAATTGTATTGCCGTAAATGAAAAATTAAATCACCACCCTGGCAGTTGGACAATTTTGAACCAATTGAACACGGGAAAAATCGCGGGTCATGTTAATGATTCGGATTTCGAAAACTGTTATTATTGGCACAAAATCAAAAGCAATAAGATTATATTCGACGGCGAAAACGGTAAAAGGGTCACTTCTGCAAAAATAAACGATTTTCCAAACGGTATTTGGAATGAATGGGAGGCTGATATTTGGGCGGAAAATCCGAATGAAAATGAATCGCTGCCGATTCTTAAAAATCAACTTTTTGAATTTCAAAATGATTAAGTAAATCACAAATTATTTTGAAAAAAAATGTTTTTCAAAAATAATTACAAATTCGATTAAACAGTTTAATCAAAAAAAGTCCATAAAAAAAGCCTTCCGATTTTCATCGGAAGGCTTCCTTATTTTTTCGGTTCGTAAGTAGCGTCCAGACCGGGATTCGGACCCGGGTCGGGGCCTCGACAGGGCCCCATGATAGTCCCCTACACTATCTGGACATGCTGATTTTCATTTCAGGTTCGCACCTGCGCCCCTAAAATGTTATTTACATATAAAAAGGTTACCCGTTTTACATGTTTCGAGTTTTTTTATTTAATTGATTTATTGACTCAATTAAATCGTTTTCATACGGAAACGGATAAATCCGAATTCCGTAAGAAATCAAGTCCCACCTCCCAGACTCGAACCGGGGGCATCGCGGTGCCTGCGCGAATTTCACAAACTGTGAAAAGATCAAACTACAGCCGCGCACTCTACCACTGAGTTAAGGTGGGTATCTGAAACAAAAACGCTGCAATGCAAATTTCAGCATTTTTATTTATGATGCCTTTCACTCAATTTTCACTTTCAAAAGCATAGGATAAGAATCAAATGCCGTCGAAAACGTATTCCAACACATAGGATTCTTCTTATTTATGCCTTTCGTCACAGATTGATTATTTTGCAATCTGAAAATAAGTTCGGAATCCGAAAACACCGTTCAAAAAATCATCATAAACACCAAACTGTGCTGTATGAAGCACCTTCATCAAGCATGATATGATTTTCTATGTGAAATGAAAGATCATTTCCGTTGACGAAAACAGTGTAATTCCCGTCACTCAATTCTTTTTGATTACCGACGGTAAAACGAACCGTTGTTCTCCAATCATCAACATAATGACCGCCTTCTCCGATTTTAACAGGCAAATAAATCGAATAAGAATTTTTCTCATCAAATCCTTCTGACTGAACAATGCGGCTGTAATCGACACTTGCCTCGCTGTCAAACAAAGCTGCTTTGACAACATGAACAATGTTATCGCCGTCCATTCTAAATTCTCCGCTCTCGATTGCTGCCGATATGTATCGATATAAACTGCCGTCCTCTACCGAGAAACGAATCGTATGGTTCTTTCCTCTTTCATTAATGAAAACATTAAAGTCTCCCATATCATCAAATTCACTTATTTTTCCGATGGAAATATTGATGCGTTCTGATTTGTATTTTGTATCAAAAACTTCTGTTTGATAAACAGGAATAAACAAATGAATTTGATTTCCGTCTCGGTTGACAGCAATGTCTTCTTTCAAAAGCGTTTGGTTTTTTGTATCTGTCAGAATCGTTTCGGTTTCAATAAACAATTCGCCGTCTTTTGAAAAAATTGACAAAACAGATGAATTTCCCGAAACAACAATACCGTCTTCGGGAAACGTACCGCAAACGCCGTCAGAGCCATTCAAACATCCGGCAGAGAAAATTGTTAAAAGAATTAATAATCCGATTAGATGTGGCAAAAATTTCATACAGTATCTTCTGATGTTTGAATTATTTAACTGTTGTTATTTAATGCAAAATCAAAAGAAAACCGGATCAAAAATCCGTCAAAATTAAATAAAAAAAGCCTTCGGACAAAAATATCCGAAGGCTTTGAAGTTTTCACATATAACCAAATCAAACCGATTACTCGGTTACAATCTGATGATTTTCAATTGTGAACGGGATTTCTGCGCCGTTAACGATTACGGTGTAGGTGCCGTCTTCCAATGAATCAAGCTGACCGATGACAAAAGATTCCTGGACGTAAATCAAATTCAAAGTTGTAATGCCGTCTTTGATTTGTGTCGGAATGTAAATTTCATATTTTCCGTCTTTGTCAAACTTGCCGGAAGTTGTGATGTTTTCTTTGTCAAGGGTTTCAGCGCTGCCGCCGAGGACGACGCTGACATCGACTGTGATGTTGTTGCCGTCGTTTCCGATAACAATGTCACCGATGTTTCCTGCTGTGAAATAGTAAAGTTCACCGCTTTCGAATTTGATGACAGAGGTGTATTCTTTGTCGGTGCCGCCGTTGACGATTACGGTGTATTCGCCGTCTTTGAACTGGTCTTTGGTGCCGAGAACGACTTCAACCGCTTCAAAGCCGAGATCTTTGGTGTTCACCGGACTTGAATTGACGACCGGAACATTGACGTAAACTTTGTCGCCGATGATTGTCACGGTAATGTTGTCTTTGTCAACGCTCTGGCTGTGTGTTCCCTGAATCTGAACAAGAATTTCAGCTTTCACTTCATTGTCGTCGACGGGAAGTGTGTAATAAGTAATCGCTTGAATCGTTGCGGGATTGTCAATCGTGACAGGTTTGTCGTCGCCTGAGCCCAAACAGCCGCTGAAGCTGACTGCCAAAACGGCAATGGCGAGAACTGAAAAAGTTAAAAGAATTGATTTTTTCATTGTTTTTTCCTCGTTTTGTTTTATGATAAGATAAATATGATTTGAAGATTCAGAATCAATTATAGTCGGAATGAATGATTCATAAATTGAAGAGATAAGTTTGATAATAAATCAGCATCTGCATTGTCGATTTCATCCGAAGATCGTTTTTTGGAGTCGTTTTTTTGCGGATGAAATCGAAATCGTTTTTTTCGTTTTTGGTTGGTTTTGGTTTTGAAATTTTTCGGATTTAGTTTTTATGTATTCGTTTTTAATCGTTTTTGGGATAGATGGTTTTCGTTTTAATTCGTTTTTGCAGATGATTGACTAGTTCAATGAACTAATAGTAGTTCAAAAACTATCAAGTAATTAATGAATATAATTTCTTGTTTATAACTGTTTTCTTAAATACAAATTTGATTGAAGTTATACAACTTTGAAACCTTTAAAACCGACAAAAAACAGAAATCGTCAGCCTAACCGCCGAAGAATATATAAATAATACAGAATTAATCTAAGAGCGTGTTACATCTTCTCAAAGCACCCGATTTTGTTTCAATTATCAATCTCCTTTTCGGAATGGCAGCTGTTTTTCTTGCATTCAGCGGCGCTTACGGAGCGGCAGCAGCCTGTCTCCTGATTGCCGCAGCGGCAGACGGCGTAGACGGCTACGTCGCCCGGAAAACATCCAGCGGCCCGCTCGGGGCGCATATTGATTCGCTTGTCGACACAGTCTCATTCGGCGTCGCGCCGGCCGTCATCATTTACTGCATCAGCGAAAGTTTCATTTCAGTCGTTTTCGTCTGTTTCTATCTGATTTGCGGCATTTTAAGACTTGCGCGCTACAATGCGTTTCCGTCGAAAGAGCCGGGTTATTCAGGTATCCCGATCACAGGCGCGTGCGTTGCAATCGCTGTGTTCATTATAATGTATTTGAATTTGGAAAAAATCGAAGTTGTTTTCCCTTACGGCATTGAAATCCTGATGATTTTCATGTTCGTTCTTTCATTACTCATGATCAGCACGGTTCCGTATTCGAAAGTCATGAAAAAAGGAACTTTCGTCGTTTTGATTATTGTTTTCCTCGGAACGATTGCTTCTGTTTTTATCGGAAACCCGGTCATCATCGTTTTCCCGCTCATTCTCAGCGTTTTGATGCTGATGTATTTGATTTCCCCGCTGGCGGGAATCATCGGAAAAAAGAAAAGCGTTGACCTTTAAGGTGAATCCATGACCGAAACTGATTTTTTTGAAATTACGGATCGCGACAACGCTCTTTTTGAAGCCGGTATCAAACTCGGCGCGCTTTATCATCAATTTGTCGGCAGTCCGCTTTCTGTTTCTGGAATTTCGTCGATGGAGAAAGCAATTCAAGAAAGCATTTCGGCGCAGCCTTTTGTGGAATCCGTAAGCGTCAAAATTGACGCAAAAGTGGTGGCAGCGGAATTAAATGAAATCTTTGAATACACCGAATTAAAAGGAAAAATGCTGGATGTCAAAGCAATTATTCGATTTAATACCGCAAGAGCTTTCGTTTCTTTAAAAATGAATCATGAATTTAATTATCCGTTGATGCAAATCGATAAAGTTGAAAAAGCGGAAGAATAAAATCAATGAAATCAAGTTCAAATAAAATCAATTCATTCGTTCAGGATCGTTGAATGAATTCTTATTTTTTAATCCTTTTTTAATCTTTTTTCAGCTGAGCGGTTCGGGGAAAAGCCGGACGAGAAGCTTATAAGATTCAACCAAAATGATTTTGCATATGATATAAATCGGGATGCTGAGGATCATTCCGAGTGCGCCGTACAGCTGTGAGAAAATCAAAATCAATAAGACTGTTGTAAACGGATTGACACTGACTTTGCTTGAAATCATAAATGGGACAAGGTAAATATTGTCAACGATTTGAGCAATCAGACAAACGCCGGCCGCGAGCAGCGCGACTTTCCAGCCGATGACAAAACCGATGATTACCGGCGGAATGGTTGCAAAAATCGGGCCGATGTAAGGCACGTTGTTTAAAAGACCGGCTAAAATGCCGAGGAAAAGCCAACCGGGAAGACCTATTAAATAAAATCCGGTGCAGCAAATGAATGCAATTCCGAAACTTTCAATGATTTTCGCGACGAAAAAGTTATTGGATTGCGTCAAAACCGCATTTGCCGTATAAGCGAATTCGTTTTCAAATCTTTTCGGCACGGCGGAATTGATGACTTTTTTAAGTCTTTCTCCGTCTTTAAAATACATTTTGAACATAATCGGATAAAGAAGGACGATTGCCAAAATATAGAACAAAGCCTGAGATAAAAAGGCGCGGGTGTACGAAAAAATTGAGTTGACGATGGAATCTATCATGTTTTGAACCCAATTTGTCACAGCATCGGGCAAAACGGAAAGCGTGTCCAAAAAGAGCTGCGTTCCTTGTAAAATCATGTCTTGGAGGCCTGTTAAGTCTGAAAACAAATCGGATAAATTATTAATTTGCGTTATGAAAAAGTAGCCGCAGATTGCAACGGTCAGCAAAACGCCGGCGATCGCAAGCACTTGTTTTTGTTTTCGCGTGTATTGACCGGTATATTTATTGAAAATTTTAATCGCTTTATTCAAGAGCGCGATAAAACATAATCCGAAAAGAATAACGATGAAAAGTTCCGAAAAATAGAACAAGGTCATGATAATTGCGCAGAGAGCGGCAAAAATGCCTGCCATCGCCAGCCAAACGCGCTTGCTTGTCGTCAGCGGCAAAGGCACCTGATAAAGGTTTGTAGACGTTGTTTTTGTTTTGCCCATGTCGTTCCCTGCTTAAATTATGTTTAATTTATATTGGCTCATTCTATATGATTAATCCTATATGAACACATTCATTTAAAAAGAATAATTATCAGAGCGGGTGAATCGAAAACGTGAAAGAAAAATCTCCGAAAAAAAGAGAAATATTTAAATTCTGATATCCGATTCAAATATCCATAATAATATTCAAGTCAATTTTAATCGTTGTAATAACTTTAATCTAATAAATCTGAGATAATCTGAGGAAAATTTCAAAATTATTTTAAATAATGGCTCATTCGGGTCGGGTGATTTTTTTGTTTATCGAATTTAAGAAACAGGTTCAAAAAGTGCTCAGCACGGCTGCGGTTTCTCTCGGCTACAGCATTCGGGAAGATGAGGTGCCGACGGAAGTTTCGGAGCACGCTGATTTAGCGACGCGGCTGGCGTTTGTGCTGACGGCTCAGGCGGAAAAAGGCGCAAACCCTGCGAAAATCGCGCAGGAAATCGCAGGCGCCGTCTCCGCGGACAGTTTAAAGGAAGCGGATTTGATTGAAAAAATAACGGCGCAAGGTCCTTACATCAATATTTTTGCCTCCGGCAAATATTTAGCAAAAACCGTTGAAAACGTCGTCGTCGAAAAGGAAAATTACGGCAGCGGAAAAAATACCGGCAAAATTCTTTTGGAACACACATCGGCAAATCCGAACGGGCCGCTCCATGTCGGTCACATTCGAAACGCGATTCTCGGTGACACGCTTTCCAGAATTTTGAAAAAAGCCGGCTATGATGTTGAAGTTCAATATTATGTCAACGACATCGGCCGCCAGATTGCGGTTGTTTCATGGGCCGCGTCGAAATATCCGCTCAATATGGATATTAAGCCGGATTATGCGATCGTTGACGTTTATGTCAAGGCCAATGAGGATATCGCAAAGGACGAAACCGTCAACGCGCATATCGAAGAGCTCATGAAAAAGGTGGAAAACGGTGACAAAGAAACGATTGACAGTTTCACGGGCGCGGTTGACATGGCGGTTGCCGGCATTTCCGAGACGCTTCAGCTGATGAATGTCAAACATGACAAATTCGTCCGCGAATCTCAATTTATTGAAAGCGGCGCCGTCTGGGATGTCATTTCAAGATTGGAAGCAACCGGCAAAACGAAAGACTCCGACGGCGCGCTTGTCGTTGATCTTTCCGATTACGGTTTTGAAAAGACGCTTGTGATTCGCCGCTCAAACGGCACATCGCTTTACACGACCAGAGATTTGGCTTACCATGAATGGAAAGCGCCGCAATGCGACCGCATGATTGATGTTTTCGGCGCGGATCATAAATTGATTTCCGGTCAGCTTCGCGCCGCGCTTGATTTGCTCGGCGACAAGCAGCCCGAAGTCGTTATTTTTGAATTCGTTTCTCTTCCGGAAGGATCTATGAGCACGCGCCGCGGTGTTTTCATTACCGCCGATGAATTGCTCAAACAAATGATTGACAAAGCGTTTGAAGAAATCGAAAAACGCCGTCCGGAAGAGTCTGAGGACTTTAAGAAAGAAGTCGCGCGAATGGTCGGAATCGGTGCGACACGTTACGATATTATCAAAGTGTCTTCCGACAAATCCACCGTTTTTGAATGGGAAACGGCGCTTGACTTTGAAAAACAAGGCGCGCCTTTCATTCAATACGCTCACGCGCGCGCATCTAACATTTTGGCAAAAGCCGAAGAAGACGGAACAATCGGCGCAGGCGGCATAACTGCGGATTTCGCGGATTTTGCGCTTTTGACCGAGCCGCAGGAAGCGGCTCTGATTAAAAAGATCGCGCAATTCGAACAAAAAATCGAAGAAAGCGCCGCCAGCTTAAAACCGCACACCTTCGCGATTTACGCGCGAGAATTGGCGGACGATTTCAATCAATTCTACCGCTACGCACCGGTTTTAAATGTCGAAGACCTCGAATTGAAAAAAGCGAGATTGGCTTTGGTTTTCGCCGCCAAGGCGGCGATTGCAAACGCGCTTTCCTGCCTCGGAATTGACGCGCCCGAATCCATGTAATTTAAAATTGAGGCTTTGTCCTCAATTTCTTTTTTCCGGTTGGTGTCAGTTTTTCGTTTCCGGTTGGTGTCAGTTTCTGTTCTGAGGGGTGCCTTCGGCACCCCTTCCTTATCACCTGCGAAATGCCGCGGCGCGCGCGAACGGCACAATTTTTTTAAAAATTTATAAAACTCACCCATAGATTTTTTAAAAAATTAGAAATCGCTCGCGAGTTTAAAAAAAAGTTTCTTGCAAATGCTTTTATTCCTTCGTTGCCAATTGACAAACAATGACTGAAATTCTTTTTGACGACATCGGCAGTTTTCCGCTTCCGCCGGGTGCTTCCAAAACCGCGCTCAGCGAAGCCGCGTTTAATCAAAACGATGACGCTTTGCTGTTTCCCGTTTTGGATCAGATTACGGCATTGAAAATGGAAGCCGGCGTTTTGATTCCCAATTATTCGCAAGTCAGAGACATGAACGAACAGTTTTTGCGCCCGATGAAAGACGAAAAATGCTGCACCGGTCCGTTTGAATTAAAAGAAGAATGCGCCGGAACCATCGAAATGAAAGCGATGGACTTGTTTTGTCAGAAAATCAAAGAAGAAACGGGCGAAAAGCCGCTTGTTCGAATGTGTGTAACCGGTCCGACCGAATTGTATCTTAAAGAATTCGGCGGCGCGTCTTACACCGATATTTATCAATTATTCGCAAAAGATGTCAATCTCTTTGTCAAAAACGCGATTTCAAACATGAAAAACTGTCAAATCGCAACCGTCTCCATTGACGAGCCGAGCATCGGAATCAATCCGGATCTCGCGCTTCCTGCCGACGAAATCATAACGGCGCTGACTAAAGCCGGCGGCGATGCCGCAAAATTCGGCGCGGACGTTGAAATCCACATTCATTCGCCGCTTTATTATGATTTGGCTTGCCAAGCGGAAACGATTAATGTCATCGGCATGGAATCCGCCGCAACGCCTTCTTACGCCGATATGATTGACAAAAATGTTCTTTCCGATTACGACACCTACGTCCGCGCCGGCATTACGCGAACGGATATTTTCAGCATGGCCGGAAATTTAAATGAAAAATACGGCGGCAACGTTTGGGACAAGCCGGAAATCATGCAGGGAATCATAACGGAAATGGAGACGCCTGAAACGGCAATGAAGCGATTGGAAAAGCTTTACGGCGTTTTCGGCGACCGAATTAAATATGCCGGTCCCGACTGCGGTCTCGGCTCGTGGCCGTCACAGGAACTGGCAGCCGCGCTTTTGAAAAACACGGGAATTGCGATTGCCGCGTTTAATGAAAAACACAAATGAGGCAAAACATGGCTCAAAACCGCCGAAAAAAGAATAAAGATTTATCCAAAAAAATCGCCGAAGAGCGAATTGTTATTCTTTTAGAGCTTGCGGAACAAAATTTTAAAACGCATCCCGAACGGACAAAACGCTATGTTGAGCTGGCACGCCTCATCGGCATGCGCTACCGCGTCCGCCTGACGCGCCCGCAAAAAAGACGCATCTGCAAACACTGTTACGGCTGGCTCGTTCCCGGAAACAATTGTAGAATCCGGCTCAAAGACAGTATCGTTCAAACAACTTGTTTTGAATGCGGCAAGATAAGCCGGTATCCGTATTATGAAAAAAATGAAGTCGAAAAAGAAAACGTTTGATTTTTTTTAAATTTATTTTTGCGTTTGATGTTCGTGAAAAATGCCGTTATAATAAACAAAAACCGTAACGATTTCGCCTTTTTCAAAATCACGAATCCGTTTGTCATAAACTTTCGGAATGTGTTTGAGCTTGTTTTTCTCAAAATGATTTGAAACGGCTTTCAGGAATTCAATTTCTTGATTGATATATCCCGATTCGTATTTTTTTGTTATTTCATAAATCTCGGCGGCCTCGTTTTCATTCATTTCGGCGCCGTATAATCCGTGTTCGTTGAGGCCGCTGATTTCGCGCCAATCATACGAACCCGAATCGTCTTCTTCTCTGTGAATCATGTAAGGATAAACGCGGCAAATAAGCGGTCGTTTATCATAAATCCGGCAGCGATTGTTTTCCAAAAAAACACAGCTGCCGACATCATCGCTTTGCGTTTTCAAACTGTAGCCGGAAACATAAAACCTGCCGTCCTGATCACAAAAATCAAAATAAGGCGACGGCATCAAAGCGTTTGAATCAATTTCGAGAAGACGGGAAACATCGTCTTTGAGCAAATAAACGTGATCGTTAAACGCATGCGTGCAGCATTTGCCGCAAAAGTCGCATTCAAAGCCGACATCTTGAACCACTTCTAAAAAACGGGATTTCGGATATTCTTTGAGAGCGTTCGCTTCGTTCTCAAAATATTCCAAATCCGAATCGGCTTTTTTCATGAAACGAAAAACAATTTGTTTCATTTTAAAGTTAATGTTTGAAAACATGCCGTCCTTTTCGGGCAATTTTTGAAAATCGTGTGGCATCGTGCGCGGAGAGGCAGCCGGTCAAAACGTAAGGTTTATATTTGTAAAACTTTGTTATAGTCAAACCTTAAAGATTACGATTTTTCTAAATCTTAATTATATATTGGATCGGATTTCTCGGCGGCAATCCGAAACAGCAATAATATCGTGCACGATATTGTTTTTACAATCATACATTATTAAAATTAATTAAACTAAATTTAAGGAACTTAAAAAAGACAGGAGGACTGATTATGGGCAAGACAGGAAGTATTGTTTGGGTCAGAGTTAAAGGAAGAAAAGGTAACGCTAAGAAAGTCGAAAACGGATTGAGCGCAAAAGCACACCCGGGACCGGCACAGAGATTTACATCTTCCGGACACAAAAGAAGATACATGAAGAGATCCCCGAAGGCTCTCGCAAAATAATCTTTTTTAATTTAGAAAAAAGAACGAACAAAAGTTCGTTCACTTTTTTGTTTCATTTTTTATCGTTTCAATTCTTATTCTGTTTTTTGCAGACACATCTTTTGGATGTTTTTTTGTCGGATTTTTCCTCGATTTGCTGAGGTTCGAAAAACTCTTCCGGGAGCTCGATTTTGTCGGCATTCACAATAAAATAATAAATGGATTTATAGAGAAAATCAATAACCGGCTGAGAAATGAAGTGCGCTTCCATTTTTGATTCGTCACTGCCGATTGCGATTGCTTTTTTGACATCCGTGATAATGAAGCATCTTTGGTTGGCGAGGTGGCTGTCTTCAAGCTCCACCAATAACGATTGAACGCTTGGCGGATATTGCATGACCGGCAATGAAAAATTGTCAAATTCTTTGACGTCGTTGACTAAAATAATCATATTCAAGCGTTTTTTGACGGAAATCAAATCGCTTTCGATTTTCTTTAACGGCTCGGCGGAACTTGAAAGAATAATGATATTTTTTCGGGTTTCATCAAGCAGCTCGTTTATTTTTTTCCGGATTGTAAATTCGCTTCTCAAATACAAAATAAAAGATGCATCCTGAATTTGGTCGGGGCCGACATATTCGATTTCTTCAAAATCTTTTAAAATCGTTGCCGTGATTTCTTCGAAATCTTCCCGAAGCATTCGAACCAGTTCTTCGGGTTCGGTCGCCTTGTAATGAACGGGTGTTCCGTGAAGAACTTCAGCATATCTTTTTTCGACAAGCCCGTCCAATACTTCATACACTTTCGCGCGCGGGATTTCCGTAAATTCATGAATTTCACGCGCACTGGATTCTTTTCTGAAGACGAGCGCGACATATGCTTTCGCTTCATTTTCCGAAAGGCCAAGTTTTTTCAAATTATAGACGAGTTCACCGCTTTTTCCACTTAATCTCATTTCGTTCCATCCTGTTGTTTAAAGCAATTTTCGTTTTATCGTTATTGTTTTTTGTTGTGTTGATTTTTCGTTTTTAATGATTTCAAAATTTTATTTTAATCATCAGAATCGTTTTTGAAAAATTGTTACCCCAAATGTGACAACAATGTTTATATACTTCACGTCGTCTTTAAAATTTTAATGTGTTACCACTTTGGTGACAACATTTTCAAAAAACAGTTTTGAAAGAATCAAAAACGAATAATTGGAAGAGGTAAATACTCATGAATAATAAAGGAAATGACGAAAAAAGCGGCGAAATGAAATATAATTTCGCCGAAAATTCGAGTTCAAACAAAGAAATTATGGAAATAATTTCACAATCTTTGTTGGTCCCGATCAGAATCTGTAAAAATGTTATTAAAGGACTGCTTCTTTTCGCAGGCGCACTGCTGGTTGCAATCGGTTATTTTACAGCGTTCGCATTTTTGATTGTCGGCTTAACGGCAATCGTCATCGGCATTATGAACTACACTGCCGGGGCCGGAAGCGCTTTCTTGTTCGCGTTTGGCGGTGGCCTGCTCGCCGTCGGACTTGCCGCGCCGATTTTTTATGCGACAAATTATGTTCTTCGCGAATACATCGGCTTATCGGTGAAAACTATAAGAGAATTGAAAAAAAGCGTTTACCGAATTGAGGTGGAGTAAATGAGAATTTTAAAGCAGATCTTAAAAGTCTCTGTTTTTGCGGCTTTGTTCGGCATCATTCTTTCGATTTTATTGTATTCGAAAAACGGAAAACAAAATCACAAAAACCGAAAGAGAGGCGATTAAAATGGATTATGAAAAGTTGAGAGGAAGACTTCTCTACGCTTCCGTATTTTCCATTGTAGCAGGCGGCGTATTCAGCGCTGTCGGAATCTATACCGGCGGATTGGAAATGCTCTTCATGCCGGAAGCTTTCTTGAATTTCTTGACAATTTTCGGAATCATATTGTAACTTCAAATTTCAAAAATTAAACAAAATGAAGAGAATGAATTGAAAAAATTGTTACCCTAAAAGTAACAACATATATATGCAAGAAAAGTATTGTACGATTGCAAATATTCTGTTACTCTGGGGGTAACAACATTTTGATTCGAAAATTTTCGGCGTTGCCAACAGAGATGAATGTGTCTATACAAAACGAAACGGATTTAATTTTCTTTAAAACCGCGATTCATTAATTGAGTTCTAAACCCAATAAACCAAAACCCATAAACCAAAAACAAACCCTAAAAACCCAAACCTTAAAAACCAAAAAACAAACCTAAAAACAACCCAGAAACTCAAACCACCAAAAACATCAATAAACCAAAACAACTCAATCAAAACAACCCAAAATCCCAAAAACAAATAAAAATGAATCAACTCTAAAAACGATTAAAGAAAATTAAATTCAATTTTTAAAATACAGAAACTATAATAACTAAAAGAAGATTTGAAACGGTGTTAAATGAGGATTTTTGTAAAAAAACATCTAAAAACAATTCAAAATCTTAAAAAACTTAACTAAATTTAAACTCAAATTCTTCAAAAACATTTAGATTTATTAATAATTATTAGTCGAGGATTTTTATGTCTTTATCAAGCCTTTTTGAAAAAATGGGAAAATTTGCGGATTCAAACCGCTGGCTTGTTTTCATCGGCTTCATTGTTTTAATTTTAATTGCTGTTTACGGCGCGACCGGAATTACAATGTATTCCGGAATGGACACGTATATTCAAAAAGATTCCAAAATGTATCAGGATCTGGACCAATACACGCGTATGTTCAGTGAAGAGTCGATCGTTATTATGGTCGAGGGTGCGAATGTTCGGGACCCTGCTCTTTTAAAAGCGAGCGAACGGCTTGAAAGTATAATGGAAAATGTAGCCGGCGTCAATTCTGTTGCCAGCCCGGCGACGATAATTAAAGCAACCAATGAACAAGTAACAGGGCGTTCTGAAATTCCTTCTTCGATTGAAGAAGTTGAAACTTTAATCAGCTACAACCCCGACATCTATGAAAATTTGATTTATGATAATACGCATTCGCTTATTTTAATCACCTACGGAAACATTTCCGAAGAGCAAAAAGCGGATATTTTGGCGGCGACAAAAGATGCCGTCAATTTTGCGTCGTTCCCACCCGGTTATAATTTAATCGTTACCGGAAACGCGGCGCTGACATCGGACATGAATGTTGAAATGTCCGGCAGCATGGTTATTTTACTGCTGCTTGCTGTTCTTTTGATGGTTGTCGCGCTGGGCCTTGTCTTTAAAGGCGTCCGCTGGAGACTTTATCCGTTAGTCGTCGTTATTTTCGGCTTGATTTACACGTTCGGCGCAATGGGATTCTTAGAAATCAATATGACGATGGTATCAATCGCCGCGTTCCCGATTCTCATCGGTCTCGGCATCGACTACGCGATTCAGTTCCACAATCGTATGGAAGAAGAGCTCAGAAGATCCGAAACACGCCGCGAAGCGGTCATTTCAACTTTTAAATACACGGGACCTGCTGTGCTGACGGCATTGTTCGTTACCTGCGTCAGTTTCGTGTCCCTTTTGACATCATCAATCCCGATGATTCAGGATTTCGGAAAATTGCTGATTATCGGCTGTATCGGCTGTTACACGGCAGCGCTCTTTTTCGGAACGATTTCTTTGTATTTCATGGACAAGCTCTCCGAGAGAGTTCATAAAAAAGAAGAAGAAACCGGCAGAAAATCAATATTCAGCCGAATATTTCCGGCTTTGGAAAGATACAAATCCGAAACCGGTGCGGCAGAAATTATTGAAACCGAAGCTGCCGAAGATTCGACAAGCAATATTATTACAGCGACTTTAAACAAAGTCATTGATTTCACGCTCCGCCATAAGAAAACGATTTTCGTCGTCGCGATTGTAACCGGTGCGTTAGGCGTTTACGCGGATTCAACGATTCCCGCAGAAACCGATTTTAAAACATACATGCCGCAAGATATGCCGGCACTTGTTGATTTCTATCACATGGGAACTGTGATGGGCGGATCTGATGCAATTAATATTATGATTCAAACTTCAGACATTGCGTCACCGCATATTCTGAAATGGATGGACGAATTCGGAACGTATCAAATTACGAATCAAGATTATGTTTACGGCACCGACAGTTTGGCAAACATTGTCAAAGATTACAATGGCGGCATCATTCCGGATACGCGCGAAGAAGTTCAGGCGATTTACGACCAACTTCCCGAAGGTACGATGGAACAATATTCATACGGCAACTCAATGCTGCTCTTGAATTTGGACGTCGGATCCGCTGTCAGTGATTTGCCGATGGACGGCGTCAAAACGCTTGTTGCGATTATCAACGAGGATTTGATGTGGCACCAAATGCCGCCCGGAACAACGGCAACGATTACGGGATCGACGATTCCGTACACGGAACTCTTGGACTCGCTCCTCTCCGGCCGTGTTCAGCAGACATTGCTCGGTGTTTTCCTCGTCTTTGTCGCGCTTCTTCTCATTTACAGAGACATTTACAAAGCGCTCGGTCCGGTTCTGACGATTGCGATGGTGATCGGCTGGTCGGGTCTTGTGATGTACGCCTTTAATATTGTTTACACACCGATGACGGCTGTTATGGGTTGTATGATTTTGGGCGCGGGATCGGAGTATTCGATTCTGTTAATGGAGCGTTTCTACGAGGAGAAAGGCCACGGCTTGCCGGCAACGGAAGCCATGCGAACGGCTGTGACAAACACCGGTATCGCTTTGGTCGTGTCGGGGACGACAACGATTTTCGGTTTTCTCGCGCTGACGGCATCGGCTTTCGGCATCATTTCCAGTTTCGGCCTTGTGACGGTGATTAACATGCTGATGACGCTTCTCGCATCATTCGTCGTGTTCCCGCCGCTGATGCTGACGTTTGACAACTTTAAAGAAAAAGGTTTCAAACAAACAATGGGCGACTTGAAAGATTCAATTTTTTCAATATTCAAATCAAATAAGAAAACGGAGATGATTTAAATGAACACAGTTTGTGAAAATCAAAATCATCCGGCAAACACAGAAAAATTAAGAGGCTACGGCACAATGAATAAACAAAATGAAAAGACCGGCCGAAGCAAAACGCAATCCAAACTTTACTGTTTGATTGCAGCGGCATTTATATTAATTTCCATTTGCAGCCCGGCCGCCGCTGAAAGTTTCATTCCCGTCATGGGATCGGACACACTCGACTATTACGTCGGCTACGGCGAGCCCGAAATTACCGGCGCGCTGCGCGGCAACCAAGAATTTAAGAAAGGCGAAACGGCCAATGTTCAAATCGCCGTCGCCAACAAAGGATTGCTGGAAAAAGTCGTGTACAGAGAATATGTTATTGCATCGAATCTGAGCAATGAAACAATTAAAAAGTATATCCGTGAAGGAGCTACACCCGGTGATCCGGCAGTAACTGAAGATGTAAATATCATTCATTTCTCAGACTATGTGAATTATTCCATTGAATCCGCTGACATGAACCAACAAAATACATTGGCGCAAACCGAAATGATGATTGAAGCCGGCAGAATTAACGCCCAATCCCTTAATTTGAAATTCGTTTGCGACAGTCCGTATATCGAAGTTGACAACAGCGGCGATTATGCGTATTTGAGCAGCTTGAACAGCGGAAATTACAATGTCGTGTCCGTTCCGATTAAAATCAGTCCGGATACGCCTGCGGGGGAATACATCGTTAACATGACGGTGGATTACAAGTATCCGTCCAACGCGAAAATGATTAAAGCGGGAAACAGCACCGACGGATTTACGACATTCCTTTATTCCGATGCGTTTGTTCAGGAATATGAAATGCGCCAAACTGTCATACAAATCCCGATTTACATTACAAGCGGCGCGGTTTTCGAAGCGTCTGAAATCAACGGAACGATTTCGGCCGGAAAGACGAAAACGATTGCCGTGACGTACACGAACATCGGCGACGAAATGGCTTACAACGCGGAATCCAAACTCAGTTTGATGTATCCGCTCAGCTCAACCCGAAACAAAGGACTTTTGGGAGACGTTGCGCCCGGAGAATCTGTAACGATTGAATATCCGATTACCGCTCACGGTTCCGCGATGGAGAAAATCTACGGCGTGAACTCCGATGTCAGATATTACGACGAGGAAGATAAATTACAGATTGCGCCGGCGATTAAGCTGGACATGTCAATGATAAATCCGTTTACGATATTCACGTTTAAAAACGCGTTAGTCGGTGTCCTTCTCCTTGTCGCGCTTTCTTTGGTTTATGATTATTACAAAGGCAGCAAGAAAAAAGGCGGCAAGAAAGAAGAGGAAACGAAAAGGATTGCCGATTCTGAAAATTGACGGGTACCGAGATTTACAAATTCTAAATCATTAAATTTAACAAATCATTAAATTTCGAATTAAAATTTAAAAAGAATCAAAATTAAAATCGAATCAAATGATCTCAAAAATTAAAATAAAAACCGATTGTGATCTTTATGCTTAAAAATATTAAAAAATACGCAACGTTTGCCATTTTGGCAATTTTTGTCTTCAGCGCAATGACGCCGATGGCTTTGGGTGCAGCAGCGAATCAAACTTATTACGGCAGCTTAAGCAGCAACTACTATTCGTTTTACGGTCAGCCTGACATCCATGTCAGCGTTCAGGGCAACGGCGAATACTCCCGCGGGCAAACCGCAACCGTTCCGCTGACGCTGTCCAATCACGGCGTGATTGAAGGCTTCAAATCCGAAAATGAAGTCAAAGACAGAGGAAGTAATGTTGACCAGCAGCTGAACGCAACGCTTCAGCAGATGGAACTTGAAAACATCAATTCCATTTTAACAGCGGTCGGCGTTGTCGCAACGCTTGAATCCGACGTTTCCGGAATTACCGTTAAAACCGGAACTCAGGAAGCCGGAAGTTTGACATCAGGCTCAACAACCAATCCGCTCAACTATTATGTTGACATTCAAAAAGATGTTCCGGCCGGCGAATACGAATTAACGCTGAATGTGACTTTCAAACATTTGAGAAATGTGATTTACGATGCTGACGCAATCAGTAACGGCGTTTCTCTTTCCGGCATCCGCAACTTAAACGCTTCTTACTGGTACAATGAAGACGTGAGCCAGAAAATCCCTGTCACAATCAAAGTCAAAGAAGCAACGAAATTCGAAATCGTGAACGTTGACCATTCTTTGTCCGCAAAGAATGACGGCATGCTTTATGTGACCTACAAAAACAACGGTGAAGAGCAGGCAAAAAGCGCGTTTGTCCGTTTGAGCACGGCAACACCGTTCAGTACAACCGACGACCAGTCCTATCTCGGAACCGTGAAACCCGGAGATGAAGTCACCGCCGCGTTTAAAATCAGCGTCGATGAAGATTCCGTTATCTTCGACAAACTTTACGCAATCAACAGCGAGATTTTGTACGAAGACAATTACGGTCACCAGCAGATTACAGACGCTTTAAAAGTGGAAGTTCAGGTTGAAGAGACGCCGTTTTGGACGCCTGCGACAATCGCGATCGCATTGATTGTTGTTTTGATTTTAATCGCAGCCGGCTATTATCTTACCATGTCTCAAAAATACAAGAAAGAAGGGCTTGACAAAAAACCGTTTGACGGAATCCGCAACAAGATTTCCGGCGGCAAAAAAGAATAATGACGGCAATTGCCGCCATTATTTTTCTTATTTTTGACTTTTAATTTTTGGCTTTTGATTTTTGCTTTTTTACTTTTGACTTTTGTTTTTTGATTAATTCGGCTTTTCCGATTGGTTTTTATTTTATTAATTCTGTTTTTCTATTTGTTTATTTTATCGTGTTTTTTAATCGTTTTAAAATCAGATTTGTTAAATCACATTTATTCTTTTTAATAATATATTATTGGAATAATTGCCTTAACAAATGAGTTTTTTGAATTTTGTTCAAATCTGTTGACAATTGTTTTACAATGTTTTTCAAAAATCAAATTTATAAATATTATTCATTATAAATGTCTTTGAAGGCGGATTTTACAAATCGGTGATAATTCTTTTTTTGAGCCGCATGATGTTTATTTTTGAAGCAAATTATAAATCTGAAACAAATTCAACTAAAAATATTTCGAAATATATTTATGTAACTGATTTAGACAAGTTTTCCAAGCGTATGGGGAATCATTCCAAAATTCATTGAATTTGATTCAGCAGAATTGGGGTTTTGCTGTAAATACAAATGCGTTTGCAGTTTGGAGGTGATTCTATTCAAAAGCAAGATTTAATCAGGGTTCACGCCGATTTGGCAAAAATGAAAAACAGTTACGAAAAGATGGGTTATCAGGAAGAGTTTGAAGATTATAATGAGTTGTTTATCACGCCGATGCATATTCACAAAAGCAAGGACGATCATGAAAAAGCGATTTTTATGCTCAGCTCCAAATTGTCTTTAATTGTCGCCGAAGAAAACGCCGTTTATCAAACGTCTAAAACCAAGACGAAAAGTCCGAAAAAGATTCTGCCGGGCGAAGCTTCCGGCATTTTTAAAATGAATTCGGACGAGGGTGAAAAATAAAAAATGATGTGAGAATCCCTTTTTTATTTTTTTGAAAAACGGAAGCTTTTATTATTTTTTTTGAAAAAGCGGAGCGGCTCGCGCACGGCGGTGCCTCGAATTAATTCCCCCAATCAAAAAAGAAAGAAGCAACCTTTTTATTTACATACACCGTTTTCAAAAACAGATACTATGACTTTTCGCGGTTTTATTGACAATTTAAGAAAGAACGGGCGCTTGACTGAAATCGATCGCTCTGTTTCAAAAGAATATGAAGCGCCGATTTTAGCGCACGAAAACAAAGGCCCTGTTCTTTTCAACAATGTTGACGGCTCAAAAGCAATCATGAACCTGCTCGGCAGCCGCGAAGAACTCGGCGCGATGCTCGGCGTTTCCAAAGAAGAAATCATTCAGCGTTTGGCAGACATCACGCCCGACGGCGAAGTTGTCGTCGTGAAAGACTCGCCGACAAAAGAAGTCGTCGTCGAAGAGAAAGACGTTGATTTGTTCAAGCTGCCGATTATGAAGCACTTTGAAAAAGACGGCGGCGAGGGTTACATTACCGCCGGAATTGTTGTGTCGGAATACGAAGGCGAAAAGAACGCATCCATTCACAGATTAATGGTCGTTGACAAAAATACGCTTGCAGCAAGACTTGTTCCGCCGCGCCACACTTACGTGATTCATAAAAAAGCGTCCGAAAAAGGAGAAAAATTGCCGGTTGCAATCGTTCTCGGCGCAGACCCCGTCATCACTTATGCGAGTACCACACGCGTGCCGCTTTCCAAAGAATTTGAATACGCAGCGGCGCTTCGCGGCGCGCCTGTTGAACTTTTTGAATGTTCAAACGGCATCAAAGTACCGCACGCCGAATATGTTCTCGAAGGCTATATTGACCCTGCCGAACGCGTGCCGGAAGGCCCGTTTGTTGACATCACGGGAACGTATGATCACATTCGTCCCGAGCCCGTTATCAAAATTACGAAAATTTACCATAGAAAAGATCCGATTTATCACGGCATTCTGCCGGCCGGTGCCGAACATTTGCTCATGATGGGCGTTCCGTACGAGCCGAAAATTTATAAAGCGGTCAGCGAAGTGACAACCGTTTCCAATGTTGTTTTAACGGAAGGCGGCTGCTGTTATCTGCACGCCGTTGTCCAAATCAAAAAGCAAACAGAAGGCGACGCGAAAAACGCAATCATGGCTGCGTTTGCCGCGCACACCAGCTTAAAACACGTCGTTGTCGTCGACGAGGATATTGACATTTTCAATCCGGACGATGTCGAATTCGCGATTGCGACGCGTGTCAAAGGCGACATGGACACGATGATTATCACAAACGTTCGCGGAAGCTCGCTTGACCCGCGCGGCGCGCCGGACGGAACGACTTCAAAAGTCGGCGTGGACGCGACAAAAGTGCTCGCGCACAAAGAAGATTTCGAACGCGCGAAGTTTCCCGAATTGAAGAAATAAATGTCGGATGAGGTGGCAAAATGTATCTGACAAAAGATGAAGAAAAAACGCTTCGCGGCGACGACGGCGAGACGCTTCGAAAAATGATTGAAATCCTTGTCGCGCTCGGCGACATTTACGGCGCGGACGCGCTCATTCCGATTAAAAGCGCGCAAGTCTCGGGCGTTTCTTACAAAACGATTGGTGACGCCGGTATCGAATGGATTTCCGATTTGAAAGGAACCGTTAAAGTGCCGACCGTTCTCAATCCGGCCGGCATGGACATGAACAACTGGGAACGCCTCGGAATCGACCCGAAATTCGCGGCCAAACAGATTGAAATTATCAACGCTTTCGGAAGCCTCGGCATCGCGCCGAAATGCACGTGTACGCCTTATTATTTGAGCGGATTTGACGTCCAATACAAAGATCATTTGGCGTGGGGCGAGTCCTCTGCCATTTCGTATGCGAACTCCGTTCTCGGCGCGCGCACCAACCGCGAAGGCGGACCCTCTGCGCTCGCGGCAGCGCTTGTTGGAAAAACGCCGGATTACGGTTATCACAAAGTTGAAAATCGAAAGCCTGATATTGAAATCAATGTCGATTTTGAGACAATCGGCGCCGATTACGGCGCGCTCGGCTATGTCGCGGGCAAAGTCATCGGCAGCAGAATTCCGCTGTTTCGGATGAAATCCGTTCCGTCCAAAGACGAAATGAAAATGCTCGGCGCGGCAATGGCGGCGTCCGGCGCGGTCGCGCTTTATCACATTGACGGTGTCACGCCTGAAATCACCGACATCGATTTCGTTTACGAAAAACCGGCAGAAAGTGTTTCGATTGAAAGGAAAGACATTGACGCGGTTTACGAATCTTCAAACGCGCTGGCCGACGGAAACGACATCGTTACAATCGGCTGCCCGCACTGCTCCAAAGCGGAACTTGAGCAAATTGCCGCTCTCCTTGACGGCAAAACCGTTGTCAAAGAATTTTGGATTTTCACATCGCGCGAGATTGCCGAACAAAATAAAGCTCTGGTTGACAAAATCGAAAAGAGCGGCGCGAAAGTCGTTTGCGATACTTGCATGGTGGTCTCACCGGCCGCGAATTCTTACAATTGCATGATGGTCAATTCCGGCAAAGCATTCGCTTACGTTCCGAGCATGTGCGGCATCAAAGCGACATACGGCACGGCTGATGCTTGCGTTAAAGATGCAACGGGGGAGATTTAAATGAGCCAAACAATTCACGGGCGGACGATTGCGCGCGGCGAGGCGACTGGAAAAGTTTTGATGACGAAAGATCCGATTTCGTTTTTGGGAAACGTTAATCCCGAAACCGGTGAAATTGTCGATCCGGCGCATGAGCTTTTCGGTGAATCCATAACGGGCAAGATTTTGGTTTTTCCGCAAGGAAAAGGATCAACCGTCGGCTCTTATGTCATTTATCAGCTGAAAAAGAACAACAAGGCACCTGCTGCAATTATTAATTTGGAATGCGAGCCGATTGTCGCCGTCGGCGCAATCATTTCCGAAATTCCGCTGATTGATAAGCTGGAGACGAATCCGTATGACGTTTTAAAGAACGGCGACGAGGTTTTAGTCAACAGCGCGGAAGGATTTATTGAAATTTTGTAACGGCGGTTATTTGAAAATGAATTCGGGAAACGGCGCGCCAAATCAATTCTCTTTTCCTCTTCCGATTCATTTCCGCTATTTTAAGAAAAACACTTACAGTTATTCGGCCTTGATTCCGGTTCTTCCCGGCGCGGATTTTGTTAAATCACCGGCTGACGGAATTATGCTTTACAGTTTTTTTACAAACCAAAAGGAAAATGTTTTTGAAGAAATTATGAAAGCTCGCGCCGACAAAATTCCTGCATTTTTTATTGCCGGCGGGCCGCACCCGTCCGGCGCGCCGTTTGAAACGCTGCAATATTTTGACGCGGTTGTTGTCGGCGAAGGCGAAGTGACGCTTCCCATGCTCATTTCAAAAATTCAGGAAAACCGCCGAAACGGCGTTGATTTGAAATCCGGATTTGAAACAATCTCCGGAATCGCGTTTAAAAAAGGCGCCGGAAAACTCGTAACAACGCCGAAAAGAGAAGCTGTTTCGTTAGACAGCTGCCCTTGTTTTTCGCCCGATAATATTTGGCGCCCGCTTGAAATCTCGCGTGGCTGTCCGCACGCCTGCAAATTTTGCCAAACGCCGCAGATTTTCGGGCACAAAATGCGCCATCGAAGTGTTTCCGAGATTGTCAAATACGCGGCGTATTATGACGATTTGCGGTTCATTTCTTCAAACGCCTTTGCTTATGGCGGAAACGGGGGAACGCCGAAACCTGAAAAAGTCAAAGAATTGCTGTCTTCCTTGTCAAAACTCGAAAACAAGCGCCTCTTTTTCGGAACATTTCCGTCGGAAGTGCGCCCGGAATTCGTCACGGAAGAAATGATTGACTTGCTTCACGCGTATTGCGCGAATGATTCGCTCAGCATCGGCGCGCAGTCCGGAAGTGATGCAGTTTTGAAAGAAATCGGGCGCGGTCATTCGGCAAATGATGTTTATTCGGCGGCCGAGCTTTGTTTTTCAAATGATATTACGCCGATTGTCGATTTTATTACGGGTTTTCCGAGTGAGACCGAAGAAGATCAGCAAAAAACGCTGGAAATGATTGATTGGCTTTGTCAAAAAGGCGGTGAAGTGCGCGCACATTATTTGACGCCGCTTCCGTCAACGGCGTATGAAAACGTGACGCCTGCAAAGGTTCATCCGGAAATTTCCAAGAAACTCGGCAAGCTTGCACTCGGCGGCAAATTGAAAGGAACTTGGGAGAATATGCCGCCTCAAAATGATGATTCCTGATGGCGGCGGTAGTCTTCGACAATTTCTAAACCAAAAATATATATAAGATATACAATATAATTATCAAGGAATGGAAACGTATTAATACAGCGTTTTCATTAAATATGTATGCAGTGGCATTTCCAGAAATGGCAGCTGTTTATTTCTCAGATTTTTGTCTAATAAATGTCTGCATTAATGTGGTGCAGCGCTGCGTATTTTCGGTAATTTTATTCATGCGGTGATCGCACTTTACGTTATTATTACCGATTCAAAGATTTAAAAATAGTATTTGTAAAATATTGTAATATTTGTAAAAATTTAGGAGTCATTGTTATGGATTTTGATATTCTTACATCCGGTCTCAAGAACGGCTGGGACGCATTCAAAAACAACATTGTTGCGTACGTCCTCGGTCTTTTGATTGCAGTTATCGGATCAATTTTAATCGTTACGATTGCACCGTTAGTTTACGGTCTTTCTTATATGGCAGTTAAAGGCGCCCGCGGCGAAAAAGTCGAAATTACGGACATTTTCTACGGATTTAAATCCGTCAGCGCTTTCATCAGAAGCTGGATGTACTACATCGTTTACGTTGTTGTTATCATCATCATCGCAGTCATCACATATTTGTTGACGATGGTTTCACCGTTCCTCTCAATTATCGGCACACTCTTGTCCGTTATCTGGGCCCTTGTTACATTCTACTCGATGTACATCTACGTCATGACACCGTCCGAAAATGCGGTTTACGCATATAAAGAAGGTTTCAATGTTCTTAAGGAAAACCTCATTATGACAATCCTTGCGTACATTGTCGTCTATCTCCTCGCTGTTATCGGCGCAATCCTTCTCGGTATCGGTCTTTTGGTTACAATCCCAATTGCATTCGTCTTCACAGTCTCTGTCTTGAAAGCATTGAAGCCCGGAATTGACGCAGCCAACTAATTGACTGAAACATTTACGAAAACTGATTCAGAGTCTTTTTCAGACTCTGAATTTTTTTTGCAAATGCAAATATATAAAAATATTTAACTAAAAACATACATATATTATTTGTAAAATGTGTGTGCCGATTTACAAATTAAAATTGAATGTGATTTGATTTGTAAAATGTGTGGTCTCGACTTTGAATAATAGTTTAATTGATTATAAAAACAAATAAAAAATTAAAAAAAACAAAATAAAACGAAAGGTGATTCATTATGGAATTCGGTTTACTTGTCGACGGCGTTAAAAAAGCCGGTCGTTCTTACTTGGACAATATTGTCGCGTATTTGGTTGGCATTGTTCTCTTCTTCATCATTGCCGGAATTGCTTACTTTATCGGCTTCGGCGGCGATTTTTGGGCTGTTTATGAAGCTTTTGTCAACGGAGAATTCGGTCTTTCTCTTTTGATTATGATTGTCACGACGGTTATCGGCTTTTTGTTAATTTCCCCGCTGACTTACAGTTTGTATTACATGGCGATTAAAGGAACGCGCAGCAGCGACGTTAAGATCGGTGATCTTTTCTACGCCTTTAAATCCGGCAAAGCTTATGTCAGAAGTTTGATTTACACGCTGGTTTACGCAATCATTATTGCCGTGGTGACGGCGCTTGTCGCCTTAGTTTCCGACTTCGTCGGCTACGTCATCGCTTTTGCAAGCGAATCCGTCGGCATTTTAATCGGCGGTCTTCTGTACATCATTCTGATGCTTTTGGTTGAAATTTTCTTCTTCTTCACGATTTATATTTATGTGATGAGGCCCGATGAAGGTTTCTTCTACGCTTTGAAGGAAAGTATCAGTGTCGGCAAATCAAACATTGTCATGGTTCTTTTGACAATCATTATTTCCTGGATTTTGTCCATCTTGATCATTACGATTCCGCTCGGCTACATTTTCGGCGCTTATATGCTTAAAGAATTGAATCCGATGCTGAAGGATATGTCAGGAATGGAATCTGAAGTCTGATTTCAAGTTATTTCATAAAAAAGAGTTAATTAAAAATTTGAAATGCTGTCTGATTTCAGACAGCTTCTATTAATTTTTTAAAATTATTTATTTGAATGAAGTACCACAGTATTCACATTTTTCTAATTCTTCAAGAAGGTCTTCACGATAATTGCTTGCACCACAATTGCGGCAATGGACGATACCATAAGACGTCTCAGTTTTTGTTTCATTTCGAGTAATTGTTTTTAAAACAAACGTTGTGAAGAGTAATGAAATCGGAACTGTAATCAAAAGACCGACACCGAGAAGAAGCATGCCGATAATAGAAAGGATGTAAGTAACGATGTATGCAATAATTGTTATAACAATATTTTTCTTGAACAAATTGAAACTTTCTTTGTATGCATAAATGATATTTTCGGAAGGTGTCATGACATATATGTAAATCATATATAATGTGATAAAAATCCATGTAAAGTTCAAGAACATACCAATATATCCTAAAATAGGAGTAATGCTTGCCAGTAAAGTTGTAATAGTTGTGATGATAATCAAAACGATGATGGTAATAATCCAATAAATCCAACTTCGGATAAATACATTAACAGATTTAAAACCATAGAAAACATCTTTAATTTCAACTTTTTCACCACTGGCAGCTTTAACAACCATATGAATAAAGCCATACCAAAGGGGTGCAAATGTAACGATTAAAATTGATCCGAGGGCAGCGATTAACAAACTAACAATAAAAACGATAATATTGCTGATAAAAGCTCCCCATCCTTTTTTAAAGGATGATGTAATAATTTCGAGACCTGTAATATTTTTTTTAGATTGTGTATCAGTCATAAAAATTACCTTTGATTTTATTAAATTTAAAATTTTTAATTACTATTATAACAACATTTAAATGTTAAAAAAGGCATGATGCCCCTTTTTAAATTTATTTTTTAAATCTGTCCTTGGTTTCGACGGGAAACATCTTGTTTCCGCAACAAAATTAAATTTAAAACAGATTCCTTTTGTTTTTTAATCTGCTCCGGTTCAGCTTCTTGGGAATGAAGCATTTTTTGAAGCAAATCCAGCTCTTGTTCAATCTGGCCGTCAATTTCTGATGTCAAAGACATATCACTGCATCGGAGTGCTTCTGATATTTGCTCTAAGTCCTCTTCATAATCAGTGTTGACAGTTTTTTTCATAAATTCGGTTTTATCAATCAATTTCTTCATAAATTCAACAGATTGCATTGTTTCATTGTTTGATTTTTCGTTGTCTGCACTGAATTTATACAGTATCAATAAACTCATCAAAACAATTGCAATTAAAGCGAATTGGACGGAACCGAGAACAAAAATCTCATCTCTAAACCAAATCATGAAAATAACGGAAATAAAAACTGCTGCCAAAACATAAATGGAAATAATTGAAATCGAACCTGATTGAAACATAAGGGTGTTTTTTTGTTTCGGTATTGTATTCAACACTAAAAACAACATTACACCAAGCTCAGCAATCAAAATAAATCCGATTCCCACCCAATCAATATATGTTCTGTCTTCTGTAAGCAAAAAAAACAAAAGTAAACTGGTTACAAGAACAATCAGGCTAATTGAAATATATGTTAAAGTAGAATGAATGTTTTGATTTTTCATTCTAAACCCCCCTCCAATTCATATTTTGAACCACATTTGTGGCAGAATTTAGAAGCATCTGATAAAATATCGGCATCACAGGACTTGCATTTTTTAACAAGGAGAAAACCGCATTCCGGACAGAAACGACTCTCCTTAGAAACAGGTACATTGCAAGATGGGCATGGTTCAGGCAATGCGTAATTGCAAGATTTGCATACTTTCTCATTTTCTGGTAAATCTGCACTGCAATTCGGACACGGATTGTATTTGTCTCCACATTTCGAACAGAATTTTTTTGATGGATCTAATATAAAACCACAATGGCTGCATTTAACGGAATGAATTATTGAACTTGAATGCATATCAAAACCACAATCCTGACAGAACTGTTTGTTTTTAGAAACCGGCGATTTGCATCGGCTACATTGAATAGTTTCACCGTTATTGAAAATTTGTCCCATATTGTTTACTTGTTGTCCCATTATATTTCCCAAAGGAATCCCCATTCCGAGCCCAAGTCCTGCTCCAACTATTCCGGCAGAACTTGATCCGGGATTTGTAGCAGCTCCTTCAAGAGTATCAAAAGTGCGTTCTGTATGGTAATTGTATCCGATAATATCCATTTCAGCACGTTTTGCCAATGCTTCTTTTAATCTGATAACCCCTATGTCATCTTCGGGAACGCTGATATCATTGACATAAAAATTAACAATTTTTATTCCATATTCGGCAAAAAACGGTTTTATACGTTCTTCCAAATGATTTGAAATTTCATCCAAATACGCGTTAATCTCAAGGAGCGTTATTTGCTTGTTGACAAGATATGAAGAAATTGAATCTTTGACTTTCGTCAAATAAAGACCGCGGAAGTAATTTGTCAAAGTCGTTTTATTATATTCGGGAAGTGTTCCGACTAACTTTGTCAAGAATTTTTTGGAATCCTCTATCTTAATGCCGAATTGTCCGAATGAACGAACCGGAACGAATATTCCGTATTTCGGATCCTGAATTTGAATCGGTGATGTTGTCCCCCATTTAATATCTAATGAATAAATTTTGTTGACGTACCACACTTCCGCTTTAAACGGCGATTTACCGCCGAAAGGCAGATTAATCAATTTATTCAAAATAGGAATATTTGCTGTTTCCAATACATGCCGTCCGGGGCCGAATACGTCCAACGCCATACCACTTTTGTAAAGAACAGCTTCTTGAGTTTCTTTGACAATCAATTGTGTGTAAGTGCTCAATTCATCATTCGGATATTTCCACGCAAACGTGTCGGCTGTGCCGTAAAATGTTAAAACGTTGACAATTCCCATAATAATCCTTCAAAAAATTAAAAATAGTTTTTTAAAAATTTAATTTATAATATAATATCAAAAACGCCAAATGTATTTACGACATGCAGTGTTGATGCCGCAACAAGTAAGATTCCTATTATCACAGACGTCCTCCTAAATTGAGTTGTAATATTTGTTGAATTAATTGGAGTCAATTCAATACCATATGTATCGCATTAAACTATTTAATATTTTCTAAAATGCGATTTTTATAGCTTTTAAATTTCAAATGCGATAAACACGTCACAAACGATAATATTTTTTCAAAAACTTCAAATAAGTATGACTTCTCCAAGCAGCAGAAAAATATCAATATCTCTTACGGTAAGTCAAAACCTTTTGAATCAAATGAATTCGTTAATTAAAAAAGGTGAATTTTCTTCCGTATCAGATATTGTAAATGTTGCAGTGGCTGTTTTTTTAGGGAAATTGTCTGTTTATAGTATGAATCAAAATTTTGTACATACAACAATTTTTGAAAATTTTCCGATTGATAATTCCGCTCGAAAGAAAATATCGGTGACATACAGCACATTTTTGGATCAAGAACTTGAAAAGTTGGTTGAAACAACTCAAAAAAATAAATCTTTAATTGTACGTTCTGCATTATTTGATTTTTTTGAATATTGTAACAATACTGAAAAGAAAATTGAGCTTGATTTGATTCCTGATGAAGATATTCCTCTTTCAAAAAACGATTTGAAAGAGATGATTCGAGAGATTATGGATGAGATTAATAAAGAACAATAAGTTTCAAATTCCATATTTTCTATTAATCCAAGTGCTTACGTTTTTATATGACTCATTGATTTGTTTAATTATTAATTATGGACAGAGATGCAATGATTTTTCCGGACGAATACAAAACAATCGGGTGGGCGGAAGCCGGAAAACCCGGTCATGATAATCAAAAAGTTTATTTTTTGTCTCAATACATTCTTGAAAAAACGGATGCCGGCTACAATTTATATGAAATTGAACATGACGGCAGCGGTTTTCTTCGAAATCCGGTTCGCTCCGTTTTGATTGCCGGCGCCGATGAAGTTCTTTTGTATCCGGAAGAAATGAATATCAAAAACAGAACGCTTTTGATTGAAACGGCCGATCGGCTCATTCGCGATGAAAATGAAATCCGATCGAATCAAAACGGGGGAAAGCTTGCAACGACAGTTGTTTTTAAAGGATTTGACAAACATTTGACTTTTGTCAAAGACCCTGATGTTTCCGAAATTTTGGAAATTCAAATCGTTGATGTTTATCCGCCGGAGCCGGCGTGGCTTTCCAATTGCATTAAACGGCTGGAAGCCGCAAACATTTTTGGCGACCTCCAAATTCGGTTTACTGAAAAACTCGCCGACCTTTCCGTTTATCAAGGCGAAAAAACAATTTACCCGTGTCATTCTTCGGGACTTTCCGGCAAATTTTTGGATTCCGATGTTTTGGACGAAACAGAAGACGGCTGGCTTTTGGTCGGCTGCGACACGTCTCGCCAAATTATTCAAACACTGTACCCGAATTTGAAATACGATTTTGTTGACATGTGTCCGATGCGTTCGGATTTGACGAAACCCGATAAACCGTTTGTCATGCGCTGCTGCAAATCGGAAAATTCCGGGAAAATTATTCAAATCAACGGACAGAAAGGCGTTATCGTTCACTGGGGCGCAGGCGAATGGCAAATCGCCGAATGCATTCGAAAACTGGCGCTTGAACTTCAAAAAATCGACCAATGAATTTTTAATTTTTGGTCTTTAATTTTCAAACCAGAGTTTGAATAATTGAAACAGTCATATATTTTTTAATAAAATATTTGAGCGAATCTCCAAGCCTCCTTTCACTTGCGAAACTCGGCGTTGGAGGCGGCTGATTTGTTTTTCATTTATTTTATTCTCAAAAAAACAAACATCGTTTTTTTAATTTAATAAAAACCCGAACCCCCTTTTCCCCAAAACAATTCTATTTTTTTGGTTTTATCGGGGGTTCGAGTTTGAAAATTAAATTCAAAACCGATGTTTGGGTTTCATTGAAAATTAAATGAAAAGTCCAAATACGACCGCAAATTGAGATTTTGTGAGCGAAGCGAGCAAAATTGAGATTTGCGGATAAAACAAAGAAGAATAAACAATTCAAACCTGTCCGCCTAAATTTGAATTATTGAATCGGTTACATATATTTATTGAAATCTTGGAACGAATCTCCAATATTTTCTTCCACTCGCGAAACTCGCCGTTGGAGGTGGTTATCCGGATTTTTAATTAAATCTCAAAAAATGGACACAACGATTTTAAAATTTCAATAACAATCAAACATCATTTTTCAAAAAAAATAAGGAAATTGGTGCAGCTCGCGCGCGGTCGCCGCGCCAAAATCAATACGTAATTCTTTTCCCGGAAGCATCGCGGTGATACTTCCCGAACTCAGAGTCAAGTAACGTTGTCGCTTTGAAAACAGGTCCGTCTTTGCAGACGCGAACGCCGAGCGTGTCAATGCAGCAGGCGCCGCAAACACCGATGCCGCATTTGAAATAACGTTCCATTGAAAATTCGGCTTTGGAAAGCGCGTCTTTTTCGATTAAAATTTTCATGACGAATTTCATCATCATTTCAGGACCGCAAACGTAAATCCGATCTATTTTTTCCAAATCGGCTTCCGCTAAAACGTCGGTCACAAAACCTTTTCGGCCTTTCGTTCCGTCATCGGTCGTCAGCAAAACTTCTCCGGTTTTGCCGAAACGTTCCTCAAAAATAATGTCGGCTTCACTTCTCGCGCCGAGAATGATTGTTACGTTCGCGCCGATTTCCTTTGATTTTTCGGCAAGCGGCGCAAGCGGAGCTGCACCGATGCCGCCTGCGATAATTAAAACATTTTCTCCCGATTCGGGAAGCGTAAACGGATTTCCGAGCGGTCCGCGCAGGCCGACGCTGTCGCCTGCTTTCAAATCAAAAAGCGCGTTTGTCGCAGGACCGACCGTTTGAAATGTGACACCGTTCTTGTAAGCGCAGCCGAGCGGGATTTCATCAACGCCGCGAATCCAAACCATACAAAAATTGCCGGGTTTCATATTTTCAAATCCACGGTCAAAAAGAAGCGTTCTCTTGCCGGTATTCGTTTCATCAATCACATCAATGATTTTCGCGTTCACAGGATAGCCGCCGGAATGGCATTTGCAGTTTGAGTCGTGTCCGCTTTCGTTTCCGTCTGCCATCTTATTTCCTCCTGTGCGCCATGCCGATGAGCTCGTCAAAAGCATATCCGTTTTCTTTCATAAATTGCTGCGCGCCGTCCCAAACATCCGCGAAAATTTGATCATTCTCATAAACCGCCGACCCGATTTGAATCGCGGATGCGCCGGCCATCATCATTTCAATCATATCTTCAAAACAAGAAACGCCGCCGACACCGATCACCGGAATCTCAAGCGCTTCGTACAAATCATAAACACATTTAACCGCAACCGGTTTCACTGCCGGGCCCGACATGCCGCCGGATCTGTTTCCGAGAACGGGCCAGCCCGAATGAATGTCAATCGCCATTCCGCGAACCGTGTTGATTGCAACAACCGCGTCCGCGCCGCCTGCCTGCGCCGCAAGACCGATTTCTTTAATATTTGCGACATTCGGTGTCAGCTTCACCCATACAGGAACGTTAACCGCATTTTTCACCGCCGCCGTCACTTCTTCCACCTGGCAGGGCGCACTTCCGATATCCGCACCGTAGCCTTTGGCGTGCGGACAGCTGACATTGAGCTCAAAAGCGTCGGGTTTGGACGGCAACAACCCCTCCGCAACCGCGACAAAATCTTTCGCGTCACCGCCGAAAATGCTGGCAATGACAGGCGCGTTTCCGTCGTCATTAGCGACCGGATTGTTTTTAACAAATTCAATTTCCTGGCGGAATTCGTCATAAGACGGATTCGGAAGTCCCATCGCATTCAAATAACCGTAAACATCGCCGCTGCCGCCGTTTGCACTCAGCGTAATCATAGACGGATTGGCGTGTCCGTAAACCGGAATCGGGCCGATTGATTTTGTAACAACGCCACCCGCGCCGTTTTGAATCACGCGCGTCATAGACGCGCCGGTCGTTCCGAGAATGCCGGCCGCTAAGATTGTCGGATTTTTAAGCGGAACGCCGGCTGCTAAATAAACCATAATTTTTCCCTGATTCCTTTTATATTCTTATTATTTTATTTCATTCATTTCTGGAATGAATTTTCACTTTTTATTCGGCCTGTTCCTTTTGGTTTTTCAATTCCTGAATGTAGCAGATCGCATCTTCCGCAAGCATTTTGCCGCCGGAATCGGCCAGATATTTGCCGAGTTTTTCCGCTTCTTCTTCCCAATCATCGGCTGAAATTTTCTCATCGACGCGAATGCTTTTTGTACCGTCACAGGAGAGAACTTCCGCACGCACGCGGATTTTTTTGCCGCTTGATTCAAACTTCGCGTAAGCGCCGATCGGCGTCGTGCAGCCGCCTTCCAAATCCGTCACAACAATTCTTTCAATTCGTGTTTCAATTTGGGATTTTTCATCATTCAAAAGAGAAACCGCATCAACCGCCGGCGTTCCGGAAAGTGCGGCAACCGCAACCGTCCCCTGGTTCGGCGAGGGGATAAAATCATCAATGGGCAATCGTGTGCGAACCATGTCGTCCCAGCCCATGCGCTCCAAACCGGCTTCGGCCAAGATGATGCCGTCATACTGCCCTTCTTCTAATTTCCGCAGACGCGTGTCAATGTTTCCGCGCAATTCCGCAATTTCCAAATCGGGGCGGTAGCGCATGAGCTGCGCGCGGCGGCGCATGGAACTTGTGCCGATGACGGCGTTTTTCGGAAGCTCATCAATCGTTAAGCCGTCTTTTGTAAGCAAAACATCGTAAGGCGAGTCGCGCGGGAGAACTGCCGCCGTAATCAATTCGGGCGGACGGATTGTCGGCAGATCTTTCATGGAATGGACGGCAATTTCGATGCCGTCTGCAATCATCGCGTCATCGAGTTCACGGACGAACGCGCCGACGCCGGTTGAAACCTGATAAAGCGGCCTGTCGGTGAAACGGTCGCCGTCGGTTTTGATAATTTGCTCTTCCGTTTCAAATCCCTTTTCTTTTAAAAGCGCGGCGACTTTTCTCGTTTGAACCAACGCAAGCCGGCTTCCTCTTGTTCCGATAATCATCATCTGTTTTCCCGTGTTTTTAGTTTTACTGATGTTTTTATTATTTTATTGAGCTTTTGCTTAAATGTTCATCTCAAAAAGAAGAACCAAGCCAAAACCCCGATCTACAGCAATACAATTGCGGCGACCGCCCCTTTTTTCCAATACTGCTCAACAATATTCTGCGGCGTTTTTTTGTATTCAACCGTAAAACCGTGACGGCAGTCCGCGCAGAGATATTTGTCTCCTGCGCCTCTGCCGATTTGCGTCGGCTCCACGTTCGTCATACAGCACGCCGGACATTTGATAAAATGTTCCATTTTCCCCTCTCAATTGTTAAGTTCAAATTTAAATAATTTTCAAAAATCAAATTTAAATTTATTAAACTAAGTTTTTCTCAACAGCCTCAGCCGTTTTGCTGAAATCTTCATCTGTGTGCGCCATCGAAATGAAATTCGTCTCAAATTGTGACGGCGGCAAAAAGACACCCGAGTTCAGCATTTTATGGAAGAATTCCATGTATTTCGCGGAATCGCATTTCAAAACATCCTGATAATTCATCGGCTTGCCGCCGAAGAAAATCACAAAGAGGGAAGACAAACCGCCGACAGAGTAATCCGGCTTTTTGTCGGTTACGACATCGGAAAGCATTTTCCGGAACATGTCACCGCGTTTGTTCAAAGTTTCCTGGACTTTGTTTTCTTTCAAATAATCCAAAACCGCAATTCCGGCAGACATCGAACACGGGCTGCCGCTGAACGTTCCCGCCTGATAAACCGGGCCGTTTGGAGAAATCATTCCCATGATATCTTTTCTGCCGCCGAAAATTCCGATCGGCATGCCGCCGCCTGCAATTTTCCCGAGCGTTGTCAAATCCGGCTTGATGCCGAAATATTCCTGAGCGCCGCCGGGCGCGAGTCTGAAGCCCGTAATCACTTCATCAAAAATTAATAAAACATCATTTTCCGCCGTCAGCTTGCGAACTTCTTGAAGATAGCCGTCCTTTGGCAAAACCGGGCCGACATTTCCCATAACAGGCTCCAAAATCACGGCCGCCAAATCATTTTTGTTTTTTTCAATGACATCGGTCATTTGCTCAATATCGTTATAAGCGACTTGAAGCGTGTGTTCCGTCACGCTTGCCGGAATTCCCGGAGAATTCGGCTCGCCGTGCGTTGTCGCGCCGGAGCCGGCCTTTACCAAAACCGCGTCGTGCGCGCCGTGAAAACCGCCTTCAATCTTGATAATCTTGTTCTTTTTCGTAAATCCGCGCGCCAATCGAAGCGCGCTCATCGTCGCTTCCGAGCCGCTTGATACAAAACGCATCATGTCAATCGACGGATACAAATCGGAAACACGAGCCGCCATTTCAACTTCAAGTGCGCTCGGCGTTCCGTAAAGCCAGCCCTTGTCCAACTGATTTTCAATGGCCTGCCGGATTGCCGGCGGATTGTGTCCCAAAATCATCGGCCCGTAAGCCATACAATAATCAATGAATTCGTTTCCGTCTTCATCGTAAATTTTAGAACCGTTTGCGGAAGCGGTGTAAAACGGAAACGGCTTAATCGCGCGAACGGGACTGCTGACGCCGCCCGGAATGAGTGTTTTTGCTTCGTTGTATAATTTTTCGGATTTATCAAAATTCATAATGCCACCATTTAATTTTCCCTTTGCCGGGTGTTTTTCCGCTCACGCTTTTTCTTTAATGATTTTTGTGAGTTCCTTCGCGTAATAAGTAATAATCATATCGGAGCCTGCTCTTTTCATTGAAATGCACGCTTCATAAAAACATTTTTCTTCGTCCAGCCAGCCTTTTTCGGCAGCGGCTTTAATCATCGCGTACTCGCCGCTCACCTGATAAATGGCCAGCGGCATTTTAAATTCCTGCTTGATTCTGTAAACAATGTCAAGATACGGCATTCCCGGCTTCACCATTAAAATGTCCGCGCCTTCCAAAACATCGAGTTCCGCCTCGCGAATCGCTTCGTCACCGTTTGCCGGATTCATTTGATATTCCGAGCGGTCGCCGAAACAAAAACCGGAGTCTGCTGCGTCTCTGAACGGGCCGTAGAAAACAGACGCGTATTTGGAAGAATAAGACATAATCGGCGTGTTTTCAAAGCCGTTTTCATCAAGCGCCAAGCGAATTGCTTCAATCATGCCGTCCATCATGCCGGACGGCGCGACGATGTCCGCGCCTGATCGGGCGTGGCTCACCGCGATTTTTCCGAGAATGGGGAGCGTCAAATCATTGACAACATCATGCGTTTCAAAATTCACGATTCCGCAATGACCGTGATCGGTGTATTCGCACATGCAAAGGTCTGTAATGACAATCAAATCGTTTCCGAATTCCGCTTTAATCGCGCGGACCGCTTTTTGGACAACGTCATCGTCGCCGTAAGAAGAAGTGCCGAGCGCGTCTTTTGTCTTCGGAATCCCGAAAATCAAAACCGCAGGGATTCCGAGGTTGTACGCTTCCCGGGCGGCATCGACAGCCAGCGCGGGCGGCCAGCGAAAAACGCCCGGCATGGACGCAACTTCAATTTTTTCGGATGCGGTTTCATCAACAAAAAACGGATAAATCAAATCGCTGACGGAGAGGTCATTTTCCTGAACCATCTCTTTTAATTTGCCGTATCTTAAGCGTCTCATTCGTATTTGCGGAAACATTTGGATTCTCCTTTCATTTTTTCAAATAAAAGTTCGATAAAATATGAAATGAATTAAGATGTATGAATATAAAATAGCTTTCGCATTTGTTATTCAGAAAAAGAAGTCCGAAAACGAAAGTTAAAAAAAGTAAATTGATTTTTTTAATTTCAATTTTAAGTTTAATGTTACTTGTCGTCCAACGCGAAATAATTGAACAAGCCTTTCAATTTGCCTTTGCGGATTGTCTCTTCGAGTTCCGCCCAGCTTGAAATAACGGTCACGGGCAATTTGTCGCATTCGTCGGATGTGATTTCCGGCTGAAGCCAAAAGTCGCGGTGAACGTTTAAAATTTCATAAATGTCATTGGATTCTTCGGTGAATATTTTGGAATAGTCTTCCAGTTCTTCCAATGCTTTTGTCAGGCTTTTGTCTTCCAAATCCAAAGCATTTTGGAACAGTTTTATTTGATAAATGGGATCATCATCACGAACCGATATCACGCAAATGCCGTAGTCTTCATCTTCTGTGAGTGAAACAATCACTAAATCCATCGGTTCTCCGAGAATATCTTTCATTTTTTCCATATTACGCCTCTTAAATGATTATGCAAAATCTTGTTTTTTAGACTTTCATATTTACTATTTATGCTTTTCTCAAGATTTGATGAAATAACATTTAACTTCATTAATAAAATCAAAAATTAATAAAATCAAAATCCAAAAAATTCTTTTCAAGCTTAAAAATTCACATTCAAAAACAATTAATTCCAATAAAATTCATTCAAAAAAGATTCAAAAATATTAATTTCTCGATTGCGGTTTGTATTATTCTTCCGGTTCGCGCTGAATATTAAATACACGCGCGACCGCTTCCAAAAGCTCGTCGTCGTCATATTCCGCCGCGTTTCTGAGAATCTTCGTCGGCTCCGCTAAAATCTGATTGGCGATGCTGTGCGTTAAATTCTCCAAAATCGTTTCTTCAAATTCGCCGATGGTGTGCTTCACGCGGAATTTGTTAACCGCTTTTTGTTTCTCTTCCTCGCGAATTTCATAAACATTTCGATAAAGGGAGGCGATGATGTCATCCGCTCTCTGTCGCTTGTACTGTTTTCCGAGAAGACCAAGCTCTTCATGAATAATTTCAAAAACCTTTTTCGCTTCTTCGTTGCGCATTTTAAGCGTTTTTTCGCTGACGACGCGCAAATTATCAATATTGCAAAGCGTCACGCCGTCTAATTCATCCGCCGACTCTTCAATGTCTCTCGGATTGGCGATATCGACCATGAAAAGCGGTTTTCCGCTTCTTTTCGGCAGCGCTTCTTCGACAATCTTTTTCGTAATCACGTAATGCGGCGCGCCGGTTGCGCTGATCACAACGTCCGCCGTTTCCAAATATTTCATAATATCGTCAAACAAAATCGCTTCGCCGCCCAGCTCGTAGGCGAGTTCCTGCGCTTTTTGGTGCGTCCGGTTGGAAATGTAAATGCCTTCCAGATTCTTGTCCGCCAGCGCGCGCGCGACCAAAACGCCGATTTCGCCGACGCCGACAACCATGATGGACTTGCCGTCCAAGCCGCCGAGCGTGTCTTCCGCCAGCTCAACCGCCGCCGAGCCGATTGAAACAGATCCTTCGTTGATTTTTGTTTCTGTCCGAGCGCGTCTGCCGACTTGAATCGCTTTTGTAAACGCGGTGTCCAAAATGCGGCCGATTGTCTTCTTTTTGACCGCCAAATTATAAGCGTCCCGGATTTGTCCGAGAATCTGATCTTCGCCCATAATCATGGATTCCAGACCGCAAGACAAGCGGAGCAAGTGATCCAAAGATTCTTCATGATCGTAAAAATCGACGATTCGGGTTTCAACGCCGATCGCTTTCGTAAAATTAAATAAAACACTGCTTCCCTTTTCGGAAACAACATAAACTTCCGCACGGTTGCACGTTTTTAAAATAACGCATTCATAAACGAGATCGCTTTCGTAAAGCTTTTCGAGCATCTCCTCTGTCGTCAGCGGCCACGCACATTCCATTTCGGCGACCGTCGCTTTTTTGTGAGAGATAACCATGCTTGAAATTTCGTTCATAAATCCAACCGCTTCGTTTGAGTATGATTAATTCAGGTCAAAAGTAATACTAATTATTGGAACTCTCATATGAATGTTTCCCGATAAATTGAATCGTTACAAAGATTCAATTTTTAATAAACTTAACCTGCTCCATTTACTTTTCAAATTCATTTTATATTATTTATTTCAATTTCCAAATCTTCAATGACTTTCATAATTTCATCGAAGGAAATTTCATCCGGATAAAAAAACATATTTTTCATTTTTTCATAATCGTCTTTCAGTTTTTCTAAATTATATTCAGGCGGCATTAATTTCAAAGTTCCCGGTTTTGCGTCATTGTATTGGGCCCAAGAATTCGGATAAAATTTCTCTTTAAACGCAGTAATTTCTTCCAGCAATCCGATTTGGTTCATCATTTTTTTCTTGAATGCCGAATTTGCAATGCAGTAAACATCGTAATAATGTCTGGAATATCTTTCAGGAAATTGTTTTTCTTTCAAACGGTGCGCTTCCCGATGTAAAATTGTAATTTTTTCCCAAAACGTTCGTTCACAAGTAACGGTTTGTATTTCCGTTGTTTTTTCGGAAAAAAGATTCGGGAAAAAGTCGGCGGCATAGGGTGAAATTTTGATGTTTTCTGACGGTGTTCGGACGGCAAGCGCATTTATTTCAAGCCGAATCGCAGGCAGAATGGAAACCTCCGAGAAGTTTCGGGGATAGGAAAATCGAATGACAGCTTCATTGCTTGAATCGATATCACAGTGGATATTACTTCCCAATTCTTTTTTCAAATCTTTCTCTAATTTCGGAAGAAACTTTTTCAAAAAAAGACAGCTCTCATTTTGAATTTTATGATTCAGTTTATTTTGCTGTTTCAAAGTGCGTTTTTCCATTAATTCTGAAGTTTCATATCCCAAAACACGCCAATCAAGAATTAAATCAACATCTTCGGAAAACCGTTCAATGAGATTATAACACTTTGAAAGACTGGTGCCGCCTTTGAAAACAAGATGATTTTTCAATAAACTCCGATGAAATAAATAATCTAAAATCCAACAAACCCAAAAATCCTTTTCAACGATTGCCGGCTGAATGCCCATTCGGTTTGCAGTTGCTTGGAATAATTCCCGGCGATTTTCTTCAGATGAGATTGCAATATCTTTCATAAAATCTATCATGATTCCGTTTTTTTAATATGTTGCGATTTTTTTCATATTTTCACGAATCCATAATGTCGAATTCTTTGTTTCCGACAGAAGCGCCGTTTTTTCTACAGGAGTTAATTTATCTGAAACAGTTCGGATAAATATGTCATCAATGTTCTGTTTCCCTTTCGCTTTTTGAGCCTGAACAATTAAAGCGGTTTTAAATGACATTCCTTTGATGTCTTTAATCGGTGTTTTCTTAAAAATGATTTTGATCTTGTTGAATTCACCGACAACCTCATATGTTTTTGTTATTCCGTCGCAAGCGTAAATATATACGGCAGGAACTTGAGTTGACAATCCGAGCATGTTTAATGCCGCATCTTCATTCGGTATAATCTCCCATCCGTTTTTTCGCGCAATAGCTTGCGCAATTTTATCGGCGGACGGTGAAATATATTCTTTTAAAAATGTGCTGTACTTCGGACATTCGTAAATCCCCTGCAGCACGCGGCGAATAATTCCTTCGTCTGCCAATCTCGAAAGAATTCTGTTTACAGTTTCTATGCGGGCAATGTCAGCAAAATCTGCCGAAATGTAGACTTTGTCACCCCCCTCTCGGAGAATTCTATTTTTAATTTCTTCTAAATACATTTCACGTTTCATAAATCTAATTTCGTCCGAAAAGATATAATTTTTTCGGACAAAATGATTGTATAAAATTTAAAATGCAGCAATAAAATAAAAACAACAGCAGTAGACAAAACAGTAACAAATACACAAAAAATCGCAACAACAAACAGCAACAGCAACACAAACAGCAGTGATAAATGGCGACAATAACTAAAAAATAAGATTTTAAAAAGCGACGATTGCAGGTTGAATCATATCGTCAATTTTGTTTCCCCATCGCCTTCTCTTTCGCCTTCTCAAAATCCGCCGGCAAAAGCTTCCAAATCTCTTCATCATTCATAATGTCCCACAAAATTTCCTGCCGTTTTTTCTGATCCGAAACAACCGTTTTCAGATATTCGCGCATTTCATTTTGCAGGTCAATCATCAGTTCCAAATTGTCATCTATCGCGTTTTCGATTGTCATTCGCGCGTATTTCGTGACCGCCGGACTTTCGCCGCTCGATGAAATCGCGATTTGAAGCCCGCCGCGTTCAATCAAAGACGGAATGATAACTTCGTCGGCTTTTTCGGTGTCGTTAACCAAAACGCCGGCGGTTTTTGCCATTGAAATGATTCTGCGGTTCACTTCCGAATCAGAAGTCGCCGCAATGACTAAAAACGCATCGGACATGCAGTCAAAAATCTCGCCGTCGCTCAAATCGGAAAGGTCTTTTTCAATAAACAGAATCGAATCATTCGCTTCCATTTCTGAAAGCGTGGGCGTTAAGCTTGAACTGACAACCGTCACCATTGCTTTTTCAAAAAAGCGTTTCGCTTTGCGCTCGCCGACAGCGCCGCCGCCGAAAATGACAACGATTTTGTCCGTGAAATCAATCCATAACGGCAAATACGGATTCTTATTGGTTTGCGTCGGTGTTGTCATTCTTGCTGCTCCTGTTGTAAAAAATAAAAAATAAATTAAAATGAATTTTTAAATGCGAACGCCTTTTTTCTTCAATTCTTTTTCGCTGAAAACGAGTTTATAATCGGTGATGCCGACGGCTTTTGAAATTTTTTCGGCGGCCGCTTTGCATTCCTCTTGCGATTTGCCGTGAATCATTGTGTACATATTATACGGCCATTCTGCCGACCGCGGGCGGTGATAACAATGGCTGACTTCATCAAAGGCGGCCATCTTTTTGCCGACTTCTTCAATTCGGTCTTCGGGGATATCCCAAACACCCATGCCGTTTGCGGTAAAACCGAGCGCGATATGGCCGATGGACGCGCCGAAACGGCGGATTTTCTTCTCTTCAGCCAATTTTTTCAAGCGGGAAACGATTTCATCTTCGGAAATGCCGAGCTCGGCTACAGCCTTTGCAAAAGGCGCGTGCGTGAACTCAATGCCGCCTTGAATCAGGCGAATGAGTTTTTCATCAATTTCGTCCATATCGGAACGCCAAACCGCTTTTTCTTCAGACATGGAAATTCACCTGTATTTTAAATTGCTGAATCGTCGGCAAATCCAAAAGCGGACAATTCAATTCCGTTTGAATTTCCGATAAAATTTGGTTCAGGCGGTCCTGTGTCGGCGCCGACACCGTAAACCAAACATTGTATTCTTCATTTCTGAGATAATTGTGAGAGACTTCATCGTAACGATTAATGACAGCTGCTGCCGCATCCACTTGGCCTGCCGGCACTTTGACAGCAGCCAGCGTGTTGGTGCCGCCGATGCCGCGCGTGTTGATAATCGGGCCGATTCTGCGGATGATGCCTTCGTTTTTCAAGCGGCTCAGCTTGGAAATAACAATGTCTTCGGTTGTTCCGATTTCGTTTGCGATTTCCTCAAACGGGTGCGCGGAAATCGGGAAATTCAGCTGAATCAGATTAATGAGCTTTCTGTCGATGTCGTCCAGTTCAACGGTTTTCGTCATCAGTATCCCTCCGGATAGTAGGAACAAAGCGGCTCTTCTTCCATATAATCGCCGTGTTCGGTGTAAGCGCGCGCGCGGCAGCCGCCGCAAACGGATTTATATTCGCAGGCGCCGCATTTGCCTTTGTATTCCGCGTAATTGCGCAAGTCGTTGAAAACTTTCGCGTTTTCCCAGATTTCTTTAAACGATTGTTCGCGGACGTTGCCGGCGGAAACCGGGAGGTAGCCGCAGGGGTTGACTTCGCCGACGCGTGAAATGAAGCCGAAAGAAATGCCGCCGAGACATCCTTTTGTCATCGCGTCCAAGCCGTGCGTTTTTGGCGTAATTTCAATGCCTTCTTTTTTAGCGTGTTGTCTCATGATTCTGAAATAATGCGGCGCGCAGGTCGGTCGAATTTGCAAATCGGTTTTTCTTGAAAGATCATAAAGCCATTCAAGCGCGACTTCGTATTCTTCGGGTGTAATTTCAAATTCTGAAAGTTCCGCGCCGCGGCCGGTCGGAACCAAAAAGAAAAAGTGGTGCGCTGCCGCGCCGATTTCTTTTGTAAAATTGTGAACGTCTTCCATTTCATGAACATTGAAGCGGGAAATCGTCGTGTTGATTTGGAATTCAACGCCGGCTTTCTTCAAATTTTCAATGCCTTTCATGGAATCGGCAAAGCAGCCGGGAATCATTCGGAATGCGTCGTGTGTTTTTTCGCGCCCGTCCAAGCTGATGCTGACGCGCTGAATGCCGGCGTCTTTCATCTTTTTTGCGATTTCTTCGGTGACCAAAACACCGTTGGTCGCAAGCGTCATCCGAAATCCTAAATCCGTCCCGTAGCGCGCGATTTCAAAAATGTCGTCGCGCATCAATGGCTCGCCGCCGCTTAAAATAATGATCGGTGTTCCGGTTTCACGAATTTCATCAAGCAATTTTTTCGCTTCCGCCGTTGTCAGCTCGTCTTGATCGGCATCTTCCGTCGAAGAGCCGCGGCAGTGTTTGCATTTTAAATTGCAGGCGCCTGTCGTCTCCCACGCCAAAATTCTCGGCGGACGAACGCCGCCTTCGCTTCCGCTTTCATCTCTCGATTGAGACATTTGCGTTTCTGCGCCGTGTCCGTGCGGACAGCCCCCGTTTCCATGATTCATTTTTACCCTCTCGTTTTTATTTTTGATTATTTTGATTTAAATTTGTTTTTGATAAACGTAAAGCTTGATTTCTCATCAAATGATCTAATATAACAATTGCCGCCATCGCTTCGCCGACCGGAACAAAACGCGGCGCAATAACAGGATCATGTCTTCCTGAAATTGAAATTTCGGTTTCTTTCATTTCGGCAATGTTCACCGTCTTCTGTGAAATCGAAACGGACGGTGTCGGTTTAATCGCCGCTCTGAAACGAATCAAATTTCCCGTTGAAATGCCGCCTAAAATGCCGCCGGCGTGGTTTGTCGTTGTTTGAATTTTTCCGTCTTTGATTTCAAACGCGTCATTAAAAACGCTGCCGGTGAATTCCGCCGCCGCGAATCCGTCGCCGATTTCAAATCCTTTGACGGCGCCGATACTCATAATCGCTTTTGCCAAATCCGCGTCCAGCTTGTCAAAAACAGGCTCGCCGATTCCTGTGGGAACGCCGCGAATCAAACCTTCGACAATGCCGCCGACGGAATCGCCCGCAGTTTTTGCCGCGTCGACTTCTTTTTCCATCAGCGCCGCGGCTTTTAAATCGGCGCAGCGCACCAGATTCTTTTCAATATTTTCTTTGATTTCATCAAAAGATAATGATAAATTTGTGTCGGCCCAAACGCTGCCGATTCGAGTTGTGTGGCAGACAACTTCGATTCCGTATTCCGCCAGAATCTTTTTGGCAACAGCGCCTGACGCCACGCGCCCGACTGTTTCGCGCCCGGAACTTCTGCCGCCGCCGCGATGGTCGCGAATGCCGTATTTTTCCGCGTATCCGAAATCCGCGTGCCCGGGACGCGGCGTGTCCCGAAGACTGTCGTAATCGGCAGAATGCTGATTTGAATTTCGAATCAATAAGGAAATCGGCGTTCCGGTTGTTTTGCCTTCAAAAACACCGGAAAGAATCTCAACCGTGTCGGATTCTTCGCGCGGCGTTGAAACGCCGCTTTGGCCGGGTCTGCGCCGATCCAATTCTTTTTGGATGTCGGCAGCCGTGATTTCAATTCCGGGAATCGCGCCGTCAATGACCGCGCCGACAGCCGGGCCGTGGGACTCGCCCCAAGTTGTCACCCGAAAGACTTCACCGAAACTGTTTCCTGCCATTTTGTTTCCTCATTCTTATTTTTAATTCAATACTTTTTAATCGTTTGCCCGATTTATAAGTATAATTCCGAATCATTTGAATTATTTTGAATAAATGCTTTTGAGCAAAATAGAAATAATTTGCCTCATAGATATAAGTTTTTCAAAAACAAAAAAGGGTTTTTATGGATCTGATTCAAGTTTATACCGATAAATGCACTCTCTGCGGCTTATGCGTCGATGTCTGTCCGAGCTATGACACGGTTGATGTCATCCCTTCTCTTTGCGATTACATCGAGTCAGGCGGCAAAGCCGAAGAAGACAAACCGCTTGAATATGACATCCGCCTTTGCTACACATGCAACGTCTGCACCGTAACATGTCCCGAAGACTTGGGCATTCGAAAACTGATTTCCGCCTCACGCGAAAAGAGAACAGGTATTCACGGCGCAACGGAAGAACAAGGGCTTGTCGATCCGTTTTCCGATAATAATCTTTACACCAAAATCGGCGAATGGGAAGAGCCGGTCGCATTCCAAAACGAAGGCAAGAAAAGCAAAGTCGTTTATTTCCCGGGTTGTGCGGCATCCTGTATGAATAAAGTCGTCGGCAAATCGACGGTCAAAGCGCTGGAGGCGGCAGGCGTTGATTATTCCGTGATGAGCGGCATTGATTATTGCTGCGGCTCGGTTTCGGCCGGCGCCGGCAACACAAAACCGCTTGAAAAACTCGGGCAGCGCAACATTGATGAAATCAACGCGCGCGGCTCAGATATTTTAATTACGACGTGCCCGGGATGCTACCGCGCGTTTAAATTGCTTTATCCGCAAAGATTTGAAAATTTGAATTTCGAAGTGCTTCAATCTTCCGAATACTTCGCCCGCTTACTTAAAGAAGGCAAACTGAATTTTAAAAGAGATATGGGCGAATACTTCGGAATCGGCGAAAAACTCAATATTTTTTATCAGGATCCCTGCCACTTAACGCGCGCCGCCGGAATTTATGAAGAGCCGCGCCGGGTTTTATCGGCGATTCCGGGCGCGAAACTTGTGAATCCGACGCCGGAGAATTCCGTTTGTTGCGGTTTTGGCGGCGGCGTTCGAACTTCATTTCCCAAAAAATCCGTGAGTCAAGCCGCCGGCGTTCACAAATACGCCAAAAGTTTGGGCAGCGATATTATTATTACAAATTGCGGCGGCTGCATGAAAAACATTATCGAAGGCGGCTACACGGCAAAGAAAGGATTGAATGAATCCGAATGCGATTCACTTCCCGTTTACGATTTGGCGGAATTCATTTCTCTTGCGTGCGGCGCCGAGCCGACGGAGCGCGACGATTTGAAACTGATTTATCTTTCCAACAAAGCGCTTCAGGAATGCCTGACGCATTACGATTACGCGCCGTTTGACGAATTGGCGGCGGATTACGACCCCGATTTGAAATGAATCGGAAATGATAAAGTTTTAATAAAAAAGAATGATTAAGACATCATTTCAAATCGAAAATTTAATTTTTTACCGTTTTTATTTTTATCAATTTTTAAAGGAATATTATGACAGAAATTACCCACTGGGCAGACGTCGTCGCGGATGAGGCGATGGCAAAAAACAAGAAGAATGTGATTTCAACCGGAATTACGCCTTCCGGTCACATTCATATCGGAAACATGAGAGAAGTGCTGACGGCTGATGCTGTTTACTGCGCTTTGAAAACCAAAGGTGAAGAACCCGAGTTTTATTACATCGCCGACAATTACGACCCGCTCCGCAAGGTCTACCCATTCTTAAAAGAAGAAGAGTACGCGCAGTATGTCGGCCACCCGATTTCTGAAATCCCCTGCCCGTGCGGCAATCACAAAAGCTATGCCGACCACTTCTTGGAACCGTTTATCGCGGCGATGGAAACGCTCGGCATTCGCCCGAAAGTTTTGAAAACGGACGAATTATACAAAGCCGGCAAGTTTGTCGATGCCATCAAAACCGCTTTGAAAAACCGCGATGCCATTGCGAAAATCTTAGAAGAGGTTTCGGGAAAGGAAGTTCAGGAAGACTGGAGTCCGTTTAACCCGATTTGCGAAGGCTGCGGTCGTATTAACAGCGCGAAAGTGACCGGCTTTGACGAAGCGAACGAAACCGTCAGCTACGAGTGCGCCGACTGCGGCACATCCGGAAAAGTTTCCATGACCGGCGGCGGTAAACTGACCTGGCGTGTTGAATGGCCGGCGAAGTGGAAAATTTTAGGCGTGACGGCAGAACCGTTCGGCAAGGATCACGCGTCAAGCGGCGGCTCTTACGATTCCGGAATCCGCATCTCTCGTGAAATTTTCAACCACGAACCGCCGCTTCCGATCGTTTATGAATGGATTATGCTCGGCGAAAAAGGCGCGATGTCTTCGTCTTCCGGCGTTGTTGTTTCAATTTCGGATATGCTTGACGTTGTTCCGCCCGAAGCGCTTCGTTTCTTAATTATGAAAACGCGCCCGGAAAAGCACATCAAATTCGATCCGGGACAGCCGCTTTTAAATCTTGTCGATGAATACGAGCGCATGCGTGACAAAGAAGAGCCGACGGTTTTTGAAGAAAGAATCGTGGATCTTTCAAAATCCAAAGACGTGAAACAATCCAAGATTCCGTTTAAGCAAATGGTGACAATTTATCAGGTTGCCGGCGGCGATTTGAACAAAATTGACGCGATTGCCAAGCGCTCGGGCTTCGATGAAGATCCCGAAATGATTAATCAAATGGCGCGCAACGTCGGTCTCTGGCTTGATAAATACGCGCCGCCGTTTGCGAAATTCGGCGTCAAAGACACCGTTCCGGTGCAAGCCGCATCTCTGACAAACACGCAGCGCGCGTTTTTAAATGCGTTCGCGGACGAACTCGAAGCAGCCGGAAAAGAACTCGGTCCCGAAGACATCCAGCGCATTGTTTATGAAACAAAAGAAGCCGACTCCGGTATTGCCAAAAAGATGGTTCAATATGCCGGATGCGAAATTCCGGCTGAAGAAATTGATACCAAGAGTTTCTTTATCGCGATTTACACCGCGCTTTTGGGACAGCCGTCCGGCCCGAAAGCCGGCTGGTTCTTAACGTCGTTTGACAACGACTTTTTGGTTCAGAGATTCAGAGAGGCTGCGAAATATCAGCCTTAACTTTCTTTTTTATTTTTTTTTGAAAAACTGTGCCGTTCGCGCGCGCGGCGGTGTCGGCTTCAAAACCGACTTTCCTCTTCTAAATGTATAAATACCGCAAATTCCCTTGAATTAAAAATATGCTTGATAAATTAAAGAAATCATTAGAAGCTGCTCCCATCATTCAAAAAGAATGTGACGGACAGGTTTATAATTATTTTATTCATCCGATTTCGGACGGTATTCCCGAAACGGATCCCGCGATATTGGAAGAAATCGCGAATTTCATTATCGCCGACGGCAAAACCGGCAGCGTTGACAAAATTGTCACGGTTGAGGCGATGGGAATTCCGATTGCAACGGCGCTTTCCGTGAAAACGGGAATCCCGGTGACGATTATTCGTAAGAGAAAATACGGCCTGGAAGGCGAAGTCGAACTTTCGCAGTCGACCGGATATTCCAAAGGCGCGCTTTTCATTAACGGTCTCAACAACGGCGACCGCATTTTAATCGTCGATGACGTCATCAGCACGGGCGGAACGCTTTTGCCGCTGTTGGAAACGCTGGGCGATATGGGTGTCGGCGTTGCCGGCGTTTACTGTGTCATCGGGCGCGGTGCCGGAATGAGACATATTAAAGAAAAACAGGCGTTGATGTGACTGTTTTGGTTGACATTGACGTGTCCGCAGGCGGCGTCACGGTTATCGGGGGCGTTTGATGACCGAGCTTCCGACACTCACTTCCGATTCGTCTTATGATTTTGAGATGAAAGCCGTTTTTGACGAGATCGAAAAGATTTCAAAAACAAAAAACGGTCGCGTTGTTGTCGGGCTTCAGTTTCCCGAAGGATTGAAAAAACACGCGCTCGGGATTGCATCATTGATTGAAGAAAAAACGAGCGCGGAAGTTTATATTTCGGCAGACCCGTGTTTCGGCGCTTGCGATTTGGATATGCGGCTGATTGAAAAATCAGACATTCTTTTCCATTTCGGACACGCCGAATTAAAACAGGGCGCAATCGAAAACAAAGTCAAATTTATTGAAACGCGTTCTAAGGCGGATGTTTCAAAAGCAATTGCTGCGGCTGTTCCGCTTTTGCCGGAGCAGACAATCGGGATTTTAACGACGGTTCAGCATGTTCATCAATTGGAGGCGGCGCGAAAAATCTTGGAAGATGCCGGAAAAACCGTCATCATTTCAAACGGCGACAGCCGAATCGCTTATCCCGGACAAATTCTCGGCTGTAATTTCTCGGCGGCACATTCCGACGATTCCGAAAATTGTGATGCGTTTTTGTATATCGGAAGCGGTCAGTTTCATCCGATCGGCGCGGCGATTTCATCAAAGAAGCGCGTCGTTTGCGCGGATCCGTTTACGGCGGATGTTTTTGAACTCAATTACCGCAAATTCTTGATGCAGCGAAGCGCGGTCATCGGAAACGCGGCGGATGCCGAAACTTTTTGTATTATTGTTTCAACCAAAAACGGCCAATATCGAAAAACGCTGGCGGACTCCATTCAAAATAAGGCGAAAGCGCACGGGAAGGATGCGTTTATTTTGTTCATGGATTTTGTGTCGCCCGATCAAATGCTGTCGTTTAAGGCGGATGCTTTTGTCAATACCGCTTGCCCGCGGCTTGCAATTGACGATTCCGGCAGATATCCCGCGCCGGTTTTAACGCCGCAGGAATTTGAAATCGTTTTGGGCGAGCGCGAGTGGGAAGATTTGGTGATGGACGAAATTTTAGAAGGCGGCCAGGATTGAAATTTTTATATGGGGCGAATAAATGTTTTCGGAAATTTGTGTTTACCAGGTCAAGCCGGATAAAATCGATGAATTTGAAACTTTAATGGAAGAAGTTGAAAAATTCTTAAATGAGCAAGATGGTGTTTTGTTGATTCGCTTTTTTAGACGAACGCATGACATCAATGACTTTTCTCTCGTTAAGGAAGGATTACCGCCGCATAAATTGACGCGCGTTGTCAAAAGTGTTCGTTATTTGCTTTATTGGGAATTCGAGACGGCAGAACAGTACGGCGCATCTCAGAAAAATTTGTATGAAACGTATTGGAAAACGATTGACAAATGTTTGCTTGTTCCGCATGACAAATACTTGGGCGAAACGATATTTGCGGCGAAATTATGAAACTTCGAAAATTGGAAATGGCGCTTGAAAAAGTGGAAGGATTTGAGACGCCCAATGTCAATTATGAACAATACAAAACGCCGGCGACGGTTGCCGCGCCGTTTCTTCATTTAGCTTTTATGAGCGGCGACATTGAGGGAAAAACAGTTTATGATTTGGGCTGCGGCACGGGGATTCTTTCAATCGGTGCGGCGATTTTGGGCGCGGCCGAGGTTGTCGGTTTTGACATTGATGAAAACGCGGTCAAGAGTGCTGAGAAAAATTCTGAAAAAATGGGCGCGGAAATTGGTGAATCTGTTATTGAATTCGCGGTTTCCGATATTTCCAAAATTTCGGGGAAGATTGAATCGGGGGAATTGAAACGGGCCGATACGATTCTCATGAATCCGCCGTTCGGGGCTCAGGAAAAAGGAAATGATCGGCCGTTTTTGGAAGCGGCGATCGCAGCGGGCGGCGTTATTTATTCCATTCACAATAAAGGCAGCCGCGCTTTTATAGAAAAATTTATTAAACCGGCTGTTGTAACAGATTGTTTTATAACAGCGTTTCCGATACGAAAAACGTTTGATTTTCATAAAAAAGAAGTTCAAACAATTGATGTTGAAATTTACAGAATCGAATCCAAATCTTGATTTTTGGTTTTTGATTTTTTATGAACGTAAAAGATTATTTTATCTATGTTTAAGATATATTCCTATCACCGAGTTGAATATAACAGCGCTGAAAATGGTTTTCAGCAAATCTAATTATGGCAGCAAAACGGTAAAATTGCTGCGATTCACGATTATCAAATTATGAAGGTTCATTTATGAGCAGAGTGCAAAAAAAGCCGATCCGAAGAAGATTGAAAGATACCGCGGGCAAACCCGACGAACCGAGAGCAACAGAGCCGGTCGCGGCAGCTCCGGCGGAAGACTCTCAAAAACCTCGCATTCCGAGAAAACCCAGACCCGAAATTGCGAAGCAAGAGGCTGAAGCGCCTGTCAGGCGCGCAAGCCGCCCGCGCGCAACCGAAGCCGAAAGCAGCGAAGCCGAAGACAAGCCGCGCCGCGCGCCGGCTGAGCGCGCCGAGCGTCCCGAACGCAGATCTGACAGCGGCAGCGAGCGCAGCAGTGACAGACGCGGCGGTGACCGTAACGGCGGCCGTGACGGCAACCGCAGCCGTGACAGAGACGGCGGACGTGATGGCGGCCGCGGCAGAGATCGCAACGGCGGACGCGGCGACAGAAACGGCAAAGGCGGTTTCGGCGGCAGAAAACCTGCTGAGAAGAAGAAACGCCCCGAAAAAATCGTTTACGAGAAAACGAAAGAATTCGTTTTCCCGGGTGATATTGTCGGCGCAATCGAAGAGTACAAACCCGGATTCGGAACCGTTAACGATGACGGCACAATCCGCGCGACGGTTTCCGGTGTCATCGGCATCAACAAAGAACACCGCATGGTTTCCGTTATTCCCAAGACGAAAACGCTGAACACGATTACGGAAGGCGACATTGTGATCGCGTCCATTTCGGATGTCCGCGAATCCAACGCGCGCGTCAATATTGTTGCGGCGGAAAAGAGTTTGGATGAAGAAATCGTTAACAACGGCAACGCCGAAATTTACGTTTCCAACATCAAAGACGGCTTTGCAAAATCCGTCAGCGACGAATTCAGCGTCGGCGACATTGTTCGCGCAAAAGTCATCGACAGCTCAAAAATCGGTTTGTCCACGGTTGATTCCGACCTCGGCGTTTTGAAAGCTTACTGTTCCCGATGCAAAACATCATTGACAAGAAGCGACGACGGCTTGGTTTGCAGCAACTGCGGCAACCGCGAAAGACGCAAATTGGCGGACGGATACGGAAAAGGAATTCCTTCCGTTTAATCCGTTTATTTTTCACCGATAAATTTATCAGAAATCATTCAATTCAGAATTTTAAATATTTAAACAAGTGAGATTAAATTATGGAACTTACAATTCTTTCACAAGGCAAAGACGAGATGGAAATTCTCGTTAAAGGGGAAACCCACACCCTGATGAACATTATTAAAGCGACGCTTTTGGAAGACCCGCGCATTGAAACCGCTTTCTATGACGTGAAAAGATTATCCAATTCCGTCGAAAGAGAACCGGTTCTCTACATCAAAACAATGCCCGGCGAAAAGCCGATTGAAATTTTAAAAGATGTCGCCGACAAAATCATGGCGATGTGTGACGAATTTTCAACAGCTTTCACAAAAGCTGTTCAGCAGAAGTAAGCAGAACATTCTGCTTTTTTCTGTTTCTTTATTCTTTTTTCAATTTTTTCCGAGCGGCGCTCGGGCTTTCAGGTGGCGATTTCAGTGGCAGCGAACAATCTTCAAATGTTTCAGTATATCAAGCGCGATACGCGCGATTTTATCAATATTGATCCGCTTCAAACGGCCGGTCTTTTAACGGATGCGGCGCGCGATGCTCTTCTCGAATGGGGCGACGGCTATTCCGTTTGTGATTATTGTAACGGCGCGCTGGATTTGGTCAAAAAGCCGCCGATTCAGGAATTTGTTCACAAAGCGCTGCCCGAATTTCTCGGAACAGACGCGGCGCGTGTGATGAACGGCGCGCGCGAATCTAAATTCGCAGTGATGCACACGCTGGCAAGCGCCGCCGCCGACAAAAATAATTATGTCGTGATGGACGCTTGGGCGCATTATTCCAGCAAAGTCGCAGCGGAACGCGCGGGTCTTGAAATTGTTCAAACCGAAAAGCCCGAAAAAGAAATCATGCCCGAAGATTTCCAAAAAGCAATCGAAGCCGGCATTGAAAAATACGGCAAGAAACCGCTTTTAACTTTATTGACATATCCCGACGGCAATTACGGCAATTTAGCCGATGTCAAAAAGATTGCCGACATTTCTCATGAATTTGAAATTCCCGTTCTTTTAAACGGCGCTTACGCTGTCGGCAGAATGCCTGTCAGCGCGAAGGAATTCGGTGTCGATTACATTGTCGGAAGCGGCCACAAATCCATGTCGGCCTGCGGTCCTGTCGGCGTTCTCGGCGTCAACGGCGAAGAGGCGGCGGAGCAGCTGTTTAGAAAATCCGCTTACAACAAAGTCAAAGAAGTCGAACTTCTCGGCTGCACCTCGCGTGGCGCGCCGATTATGACGTTAATGGCGTCTTTTCCGGAAGTTGTGAAAAGAACGCAGCCCGAAAATTGGGAAAAAGAAGTTGAAAACGCGCGCTTGTTTATTAAACGCTTGGAAGACGAAGCCCCCGACAAATTCAAATTATTCGGGCAAAATCCGCACAATCACGATTTAATGTTTTTCGAAGCCCCGGGCTTTTTCAATATTTCCGAAAAAGCAAAGCGCGGTCGTTATTTCCTTTATGACGAACTGAAAGAGCGAAAAATTCACGGCATCAAAGTGGGGCTGACGAAAAATTTCAAAATCAGCACATACGGACTCGGCGCGGAAAAAACAAATTTTGTTGCCGACTCTTTTATTGACATTTTGAAAAAATACGATGAAATTTAAGGAATTTATAATTCAATGATTCAAAAACGAATTTTTAATTTAAAACGAGGATAAAAATGACGACAAGCTTGCTTTGGTTTTCCGTTGCTTTAATGGTTGCTTCCCTGCTCTTGAAAAAAGACATGAAGATTGCTGAAATTATTTGCGGCGCAAGCTGGCTGATTTTCGGTTTTTATTGGATTACGCTGATTCCGTATTATTACGCGAAAGCGGATTACACAAACATTGTTTTAACGATTCTTTTGTTCACGTTTTGCGTTTTAGTCGCGCATTTTGCGGCGCGCGCGTTTAAGAGCGGCGCCAAAAATCCGAATTCCAAAAGCCCGGAATCTGTTTTGATGAACGACCGCGTCAAATTGATTTTCGATCTGACAAAATTAATCGCAGTCGTCTGCATTATTTACATGCCGTTCAGTTTGTTTACGCCGCTCAATCATTTAATCATTGAAACGGTGACCACGCAAACGGTCGACATCTTAAATTTCCTCGGCTACAACGCCAAAATGGTCGCTTACGATACAATTTCTTACAACGGCATTAAAGTCAGTGTCATTCTGGCCTGCACGGCGATTGAAAGCATCGCCTTTTTCACCGGTTTAATCCTTGCCGTCCCCGGCACGCCGAAGAAAAAGCTGACCGTTTTCATGCTGACCGTTCCCGTCATTTATGTTTTGAATTTGCTTCGAAACATTTTCATTGTTGCTGCTTACGGCGACATGTGGTTTGGCGCAAACAGCTTTGAAATCGCGCACCATTACATCGGAAAAGCAGGCTCAGGCGTTGCCTTAGTCATTTTAGCGTACATCACAATGAAATTGCTTCCCGGCTTGATTGATAACGTTCTCGGCCTTTGGGATTTGTTCATTGATGAAATCAAATACATTTTAAGAATTCAGAAGTAAATGTAAAACAGAGGATATGATCTTGTTTTTTGCAGATCATGTCTTTTTTCTGATTCTTTTTTTAATATTTTATTCTTTTTTCAGACTGTAATTAATGATTGCAACAATCATTGTAAATCCGAATATTAAAACAATTAACGGGAAATGCGGTTTTCCGTAATTTTCCGTTTTTTTCATATCCATCGAATAAGACTGAATTTCATTTCCGGAATCCGGCGCAGATTTTTGAATATTTTGATTTTCGGGCGGCGAATCGTTTTTATAATCGGTAAGCCCGGGTGCGGCAACAACGGCGCCGGCGGCCAATAAAACAGAAATCATTATGACGGTTGCCGGAATTAATATTTTCGTTTTCATTTCAGTTCACTTCGATTAAATGTAAATATCTTATTTTATATCAAATGTATATTTTTCTATAAATTGTATGATTGAATATTATTGAATGGCATTTTGTGTATATATATCTTTTCAAAATTATTATATTATGCCGGTTATGTTATTCCCGGTTGATGAATTGGCGGCGGCATTACTGCCGCCGGTTTTGATAAAATTTAATAAATATAATACAACACAAAAAACCAAAAACAAACTCAATTATGAAGTAAATTAATCACAACAAAGAGGCTGAAACAAAAACAAAAACTGAATTCAAAAATGAAATAAAACTAAAATTAAAAAAGTAACAAAAGAAAAAATCAATAAAAAAAAGTTGAAGATATTTCATTCAAATTAATATCTTCCGCGTCTTCCGTATATCGGTTTTTTCGCGTAAACGCGTTTGACTTTTTTCGCGAGAACGAAGTCGCCTTCTTTTGATCTGAAGCTGCCGCCTCTGACTTTAATTGAAACAATCGGATAATCTTTACCATCCACTTTTACGTTCTGTCCGACGACGAATTTGAAATCGCCGGGAACTTTGATTTCGGCGGGATCCGTAATTTCTCTTTGCTGAATCGCAACTTTTACGGTTATTTCATCAATTGCGCGGCCCCAAATCGTGTCAATGTCTTTGACGGCGGCCGACGGTTTTCTTTTGTCGCCGCATTCCAAAACCGTAATCATAATCGGAACGACGTCGCCGGAATTGATGTCTTCAACGACAAACTCATCGTCAATAAAAAAACGCTCTTCTTCCGGCAAAAGCGTCTGCATGACAACGGAATCTTCCATGTTGCTGACAATGATTTTGACGGTTTTCATCTTCACGCGCGGAATGCGGTAGCTGTGGGTGTGGCCGCAGTCCATGCATTTGGCAACCGGACTCTGGCCCGGCTTTAAAACTTCATGCCACGTTTCATCTGCCGGCGAGCAGTTCGGGCACTTAATTTCAATTTCATTTTCTTCTTCAAGCATAATTCTCACATTAAATATCGTATAGCGAAAGAAAGAAAACAATCCCATATAAGCATATTCAAAGCTGTTTGAAAATTCGAAATATTTCGATTTCATAAACGGATAAATATTAATAGAATCTCATCTCATATTTGAGAAACGTCTTATTTTTGAGATGTGTTATCTTGAAAACATTTATTTTGAAAAGGATTTGCTGAACATGGACCAAATCAAATATTTGAAAACGTTGGCACTGCTCGGCTGCGATCAAAAGCCGGTCAAAATTTCCGTCAAGGAGCTGGAGCATGATTTTAAAGCCAGCGATAAGACGATTTCCAGAAATTTGAAATTCTTGGAAGAAAAGGAGCTCATCGCGCGCGAAATCACGCCTTCCGGCCAGATGATTCAAATCAGTCCGCTCGGCATGAAAGCACTCTCTCGCGAGTTTGCCGATTACAAAAAAATATTTCACGTCCGCGAGCAATTGGAATTGGAAGGCGTTGTTGCGTCCGGCCTCGGCGAAGGACAATATTATATTTCGATTGACGGCTACGCGTCTCAATTTAAAGAAAAGCTCGGCTTCACGCCGTTTCCGGGAACGCTGAATGTTAAAGTTAAAGATTATTGTTTGGAAAATCGAAAGCGTATGAACGAATTGCCGTTTATTAAAATCGACGGATTTTCCGACGGTCAGCGAACGTACGGCGCAAGTGATTGCTATTCCGCCGAAATCGGCGGCATTCAGTGTTATATTATCGTTCCCGAAAGAACGCATTATCAAGGCGATTTGCTTGAAATCATCGCGCCCGTTAAAATGCGCGAGGAATTGAAATTGAAAGACGGCGACGAAATTAAAGTCACCGTCGGCGAAGTTTGTTAAAATGACGGGATAAAGGGAGTCGGTTCAAAAATGTATCCGGAAATCAGTATTCGTGAAACGGTGTCTGAAGATTTTCAAACGATTATGGAAATTCATGAAACCGCATTCGGGCATGACAAAGAAGCAAAGCTGACCGCGGCCCTCTTAAATGATAAAAGTGCCGCGCCGGTTGTTTCATTAATCGCTTTTGAAGAAGAAACCGCCGTCGGACATATTTTGTTCACACGCGCGTCTTTTGAAAACGGTGCGAACCTGATGATGCATATTCTTGCCCCTTTGGCCGTGGTCCCGTCATCCCAAAAGAAAGGAGTCGGCGAGTCGCTGATCCGGTCCGGCCTTCAAAAACTGCAGGAACTTGATTCCGAATTGGTTTTTGTTTTAGGCCACAAAGAATATTATCCGAAATTCGGATTCGAACCATGCGCGGAAAAAGCAGGTTATCCGGCACCTTATCCGATTCCGGAAATCCATCAGGAATATTGGATGATGCAATCTGTTTCAAAAAGCGGCAAGCCTTATCTTAAAGGGAAAATCAAATGTGCTGACGCTTTAGATAAACCGGAACACTGGAGAGAATAAATTCAATTTAAATTCATTTTTCTTATTTATGACTGTTAAAAATCAAAGGTGAAAACAATGGACAACAAAACTCAAAACCAAAACGACAGCAAATATTCCGAAAAAATTCAAAAAACGCTTCAAGCGATTCGCGACGGCAAATTCTTTTTGCTTTATGATTCTGAAAAGCGTGAAGGTGAAACCGATTTCGTCATCGCGGCAACGGCTGTTCAGCCTCAGGATGTCAAAATTATGAGAAAAGACGGCGGCGGTTTGATTTGCGTTGCGGTCAGCCCGAAAGCATCTGAAATCATGAAACTGCCGTTTATGGCGGATGTGGTGACCGCCGCCGCAACCAATGACAAAATCAATCCGAAACTTGAAATCGGCACTTTCGTTGAAAAAGAAGGTGACATTCAATATGACAAGAAATCTTCTTTTTCGCTTTGGGTCAACCACCGCGAAAACAGAACCGGCATTCCCGACGACGACCGGTCGTTTACGATTCGCCGCCTCGGGGAAATGACGAAAACGGCGCTTGAAGGAAAGCCGGTTGATTTCGCTTCCGAATTCAGAACACCCGGTCACACGGCAACGCTTCGCGCTTCAAAGGGACTTTTGGACGAGCGCCGCGGCCAGACGGAACTTTCAATCGCGCTTGCGCTGATGGCCGGAACGACACCGGCAATGGTTGTCTGTGAAATGCTGGACGATACGAACGGCAAAGCGCTTTCCAAAGAGGATGCGAAAGCCTACGGCGAAAAGAACGATATGATTTTTGTCGAAGGTTGGGAAGTCGTCGAAGCTTTTGAAATTTGGAAGAAAGAAGGCATTGAAGCTTAATTCCTTCTTTTTTGTTTCTTTTTTTTTATTTTCATCATTTTTCATGAAACAGAAATGTTTTATTTTAGAATCGTATTCAAAGTTTGAATTTCAATTTTATTTTTATTATTACAAATACCGTTTTTTATCAGGTGATATGAAATGACTAAAACAGCAGCCGTTATCCGCGGAGACGGCGTAGGACCCGAATTGGTTGATGCAATGCTTAAAGTTTTGAAAGCTTCCGGAACACAAGTTACATTTAAGATGTGCGATGCCGGCGAAGGCTGGTGGAAAGCAAACGGCGGCGACTCTTTAATTCCGCCCGAAACGTGGGAAATTATGAAAAATTCCGACGCGTGTTTCAAAGGCCCGACAACAACGCCCGGCGGCATCGGTTCTCCGCGCAGTGTTGCGGTTTCCATCCGAAAAGCATTTGATTTGTACGCCAATGTCCGCCCGATCAAAACGATTGAAGGCGCAGTTGGTCCGCTCGGCGCGGTCGAACACGTTTGCGTCAGAGAAGGAACGGAAGGCCTTTACATCGGTGAAGAAGTTCAGTTGACAGACGACGTTGTGATTGCAATTCGTAAAATCACGAAAACCGCGTCTCACAAAATCGCCAAATACGCTTTTGAAGAAGCCAAACGCCGCGGCTACAAAGCCGTTGTTCCGATTCACAAGAGCAACATCTTGAAAAAGACATGCGGCACTTTCCTCAATGTCGTTGAAGAAGTCGCCAAGGATTACCCCGACATTGAAGTTTGGGAATATCACATCGACAACATCGCAATGCAGCTCATCAAAAACCCGCAGATGTTCGATCAGACAATTTTGCTGTCCACCAACTTGTTTATGGATGTCATCAGCGAGGAATGTTCCGCGCTCGTCGGCAGCATCGGCATGATTTATTCCGCAAACATCGGCGACAATTACGCGATGTTCGAACCGGCGCACGGTTCCGCGCCGAAATACACGGGAATGGACAAAGTCAATCCCTACGCAACGATTTTGGCAGGCGCTTGGATGCTTGATTATCTCGGTGAAAAAGAGCAGTCCCAGAAGATTTTCAAGGCGGCCGAGCAGGCAATCGCTGATGGTTTCGTGACTTACGACATGGGCGGCGACAAAAAATTAAGTGAAGTTGCCGACAAAATGGTCGAAATTATGACAAAGTGAAGAATTTAAAATTCATTCTTCTCTTTTTCTTTCTTCTTTTTTTCTTTTTTGATTTCTCTTGATGTTTATTTTTGTTTTTCATTTTCTTGTTTTCATTAAAATTGCGGCTTGTTTTTGAAAAATTATTGAAACGGATGCAGTTCGCGCGCGGCGGACGGCGCGGCAGAGGCAGGCCTGCAAGGCGGCAACTGTATTTACAGAAACAGTAAGGTAACAGCGGAACGGAAACAGTAAGGTAATCTGTGCCCCCGTTCGCGAGAGCGAACGGCTGCTCTAAAAAAGAGCTGATGCAAGTGGCAGATACCGGCGTGCGGATACAAACAGCAAGTGTACAAACAAAATAAAAATAAACGGCAAACATAAACAGCAAATACAAACAGCAGGTAAAAGTAAATTTGAATTTTAAATAATTCAAAAAATTACTTAACCGAAAATAGCGTTTAAAAGCATTCAGGGTGGATTTTGAAAAAAAATCCTTAATTGTAACATAAAATTCAAAGTCAAAAGACAAAAAAATTAAAAAAATCAAAAATATGGTGAAATTATGGAAGAAGTTTTAAAATTTTTAACCGACAACCCGACTTTCTACATCGCAACATGCAGCCCCGAAGGCCCGCGCGTCAGACCGTTCGGCTTTATCATGGAAGACAACGGCAAATTGTACATGACAACCAACAATCAAAAAGATGTTTTCAAACAGCTTCAGGCAGATCCGCGCTTTGAATTGTCAGCAACCTCCGCCGACGGCGGCACTTGGATTCGCGTCAGAGGAAAAGTCGTCTTTGACACCCGAAAAGAAATCGCAGAAAAAGCATTCGCTTCCGCGCCTTTCTTTGTTCCGATGTATCAATCTCCGGACAATCCGATTTTGGAATTCTTCTACATCGATGACGGCGAAGCCACTTTCTATTCATTTACAGAAGAGCCGAGAACGGTTAAACTTTAATTTTGTTTCATTTTCAAAAACGGATTCGGATTGAATCGGTTTTTTGGCCGGTTCAATTAATTTTTTTAAATCGCCAACAGTCTTACTTTTTTCGCAACGCAATTTATTTAATTATCTTATGATGTCCTAAGGTAAGGTTTACGGGGTTTGATAATAAAGGAGAGATTGAGTTTTGAAACATATTCTTCTGATTGAAGATAATATTATGAATTCCGAATTAATCATCGATATTCTTGAAATTGAAAATTACAGCGTATCAGCTGCAGCCGACGGCAAAAGCGCGCTTGATATTTTGAAAAAAGAATCTTTTGATTTAATTCTAACCGATATTAATCTGCCCAAAATGGATGGCTTGGAATTGGTCCGGCGCATTCGCGAAGAAACGGATCAAAAAGCCAAAGTAATCGCCATGTCTTCCGACGTTGAAACCAAAGACGGCAAACAATTTACTGAAGTCGGGTTCGACGGGTTTATTCAAAAGCCCTTCAAAATCAAAGAGTTCCGCGATTACATAAAATCTCTGCTTGGTTGAACATGAATTCGGAAACCGACTCTTTGCAAGACAAACTTCAATTCATTCGCTCAATTGATTTTCCGACAACCGAAGAGTTGTCTCAGCTTATTTCTTTTCTTGAAGACCCGAATGAAAATGATTTCATTTGCGCCGCCGTTTATCCGATTCTCCAGAATGTCGGAAAACAGGCTGTTGATATGCTTTTGCCTGCCTTTTCGGAAACAAACGAAAAGCTTCAAATTCGTTTCTCTTACGCTTTTTCACAAATTTCTGAAACACCGGCATACATTTTTGAATCCTTTTTGAAAAGCGAAATTCCGCGCGTTCGGCAAAACGGCATTCTCGGTTTTTCTCTTTTGAATGACCGCCGTTTCGATTCTTTATTATTTGACGTTTTGACGACGGACTCGAATCCCGGAACCGCTTACGAAGCGGCAGCGGCGCTTTCAAAAGGCGGCCCGACTGCATTGAAATACTTCGAAACGATTTTAGAAAATAATCCAAAAACTTATATGGATTCCCCGACCAAAATTAAATCAAATCCATGCGATTTGAATCAATGTGATTTGAATCAACATGGTGATTCCGAAAGCTATGTTTTAGACGAACACGTGCTCGCAAAAGTCATTGAACTTTCGGGCGACATCGGAAATCTTGATACAATTCCGTATCTTGAAGCTTATTTCAATCATTCCGACGAACGCATTTCAAGAATTGCAATGGAATCTGTTCAAAAAATAAAATCAAAATTTCGAAATTTAAAAATTTAAATTTAAATTCTGAAATTTAAAATTTAAATTCTAAAATTAAAAATCTGAATCCTAAAAACAGCGGCAGGTGATCTCTTTGGAATTGATGCTTCTTTTCTTCTTCGCGGCTCTTATTGTCGGCGGCGCGGTTGCCGGTTCATTTTCCGGGCTCATCGGTATCGGCGGATCTATTTTGCTGGTCCCGCTTCAGTTTTATCTTTTGACAAAACTCGGCTATCCGCCGGACATCGCACTGAAAGCTGCGATTGCCACCGCTTTGTTTTTTACGCTTCCGACTTCGCTTTCCAGCGCTTACAATCATTCTAAAAAAGGCGCGGTTCTTTGGCAAAAAGGAATTTTGATGGGCGTTTTCGGGTTTTTATTTTCATTTGTCGGCGCTTACATCGCGTCGCTTTTGAACGCGTCTTATCTTTCAATCATCTTCGGCGTTGTCGTTTTAGGCGCGTCTCTCAAATTTGTGACATCGAAAAATGTCAATGAAGATCCTTCAAAAATGTCGGAGAATCCGATCTTGTATGCGATTTGTGGGTCAGTTATGGGTTTGCTTTCCGGATTAACCGGAATCGGCGGCGGTTTGATTCTAATTCCGCTCGTCATTTTTCTTGTCAAGATGCCGCTTCGGCATGCCATCGGAACATCGTCGGCGACAATCGTTTTCACGGCGTTTGGCGGCGTTATCAGTTACATCATTAACGGAATCGGCGTTTCGGGATTGCCGCCTTTCTCAATCGGTTACGTCAATCTCGGAATGTGGATTGCTTTGGTTATTCCGGGCGTTGTGATGGCGGCAATCGGCGCGCGCATGTCTCATAAAATCAATCCGAAATATGTTCGCGGCGCGTTTTCCGTGATTACTTTTTTCGTCGGAATCGGCATGATTGTCAAAGGATTTTTAATTTGAGATGCCGATGTCTGCCGAAATCAAAATTAAAGACAATAAAAAATATATAGGCTGAATATGTTATTGACAATTAATAATTGACAGAATATTATACTGTTAATCTTATGATTCCGTTGCTTTCTTCTTTTTAACAAAGTTTTTAGCAATTCATTCAAACATTTCGAGGTTTATAAAATGGCAATCCCCGGTTTATTCATAGACATTATTTTAGTTGCTGTGGCAATTATTATCGCATACGTCTTGTACAAAGCTTTAAAAACAACCAAAAAAATCGCCGTCAACATCATTGTCGGTTTCCTGCTCATCATTGTCACAAATCTGTTGGGTTTGACAAGCATTCCGTTCAGTTTCTCTCTCTCCACTTTGGTGACAATCATCGTGACGGCTTTAACCGGCGTTTTCGGCGCATTGGTTTTGATTATTTTAAACATCTTCCACCTTTTCCCGTTCTGATATTAAGATGAATTTTCATCTTAATTCTTTTATTACTTTTTTTCAAGCTTCATTTGTTTTCAGCTCGCCTGTTGCTTGTTTTTGGTTTGTTCTTCTTGCTGAGCGGTTGCTTTCTGCGTTCGCTGCTGCCTCCGCCGCCGGCAACGCTGCCGCTCACCGCGCGCGAGTCGCACCCGTTTTAATAATATTTCAAAAAAGCACCCTGCCGTTTTTAAATTTGAAAACAATCGGTTTTTCATTGATTCATTTTTCAAAAACAGCGCGGTAGTGATGGCGAATATAATTCTCGCCATTGTACCGTTTTTCTTTTTTCAGCGATTGAAGGTCAATTGTTTTAAATCCGATTTTTTCAAATAAATCTCGGATTTCGCTTTCTTCAAAATAGTGGTAAATGATGCCGTTTTGACGCTCAAAAGTGCGCGGCTCGGTTTCGTTTGTTTCATTCAAAACCGCGGGCGCGCCCGAACATCTCATATCTTCTTCGCCGAAGGCTTCAAAGAAAACGCGCCCGCCGTTTTTTAAAACGCGATAAAACTCAGCCGCGGCTTTTTCTCTGTCTTTTAAAAACAAATGCTGCAAAACACCCAGACACAAAACGCCGTCAAAAGACTCGTTTGCAAACGGAAGCGCGGAAATGTTTGACACAATATGATCCGGATTCGGATTTGAAAATGTTTTATTCGCGCCGGCGGATTTTGAAATCGATTCCATTGAACGCGCCAGTGCGGTTTTTGAAATGTCAATGCCGACGCACGGAAATTTGAAACAAAAATTCCGCAAATAACGGCCTTCACCGGATCCCGCGTCCAATAAAAAACTGTCGTCTGCCAGTCGGTTTTGAATCCAAGAAAGCTCGGCAAGACCGCCCCATTTCAAATGCGCGTATTCCAAATCCCAGGCGCTGACATCTTTTTTAGAAACAGTCATATGAATCAAAACAAAAAAGAAAATTAATAATCAAAATGAAAAACGAAAAAATGAAATACAAAATTAAGAAGACAAAGTCTCCTTAATTTTTGCCATCGCTTCCGCTTTTGCTTTGTCGATGTTTGCCGCGTCCGGGCCGCCGCCCATCGCAAGATCGGGCTTGCCGCCGCCGCCGCCGCCGACTGCTTGTGACATAATCTTGACAAGATCGCCGGCTTTCACGCCTTTGGCAACCGCGTTTTTGCCGGCGGCCGCAACGGCTTTTACACCATCGCTTTCACTGAGCAAAATCGCGACGGCGTTTTCATTCTTTAAAATCTCAACCGCCGCCATTCTCAAAGAATCAATGCCGTCGCCTTTTGTCACGCTGACGACAATCGAAATGTCGCCGATTTTTTCAGCGTCCTGCATCATCTTAATCGTCCGCGCGCCGGCCAATTCTTCCTTCAGCTTTTCATTTTCTTTCTGAAGCTCTTTCCACTCCTCAAAGAAACGGTCAACCGTTTGCGGTAAAATTTCCGGCTGAATGCTGAGCGTCTCAGACGAATCGCGAAGCAATCCTTCCATATCCTGAATTGCCGCCACCGCCGCTTCTCCGGCTGCGTATTCCAAACGCTCGACACCGTCTTGAATGCGTTCCGTTTTCAAAATCTTAATCGGGCCGACAACACCCGTGCTGAGACAGTGTGTGCCGCCGCAAGCTTCGATGTCGGAGCCGACCTTGACAATTCTGAGAACTTTTCCCGGCGGAACGCCGCCCTGGTACAAACCGAAACCGTATTTCTGTTCGGCATCGGTTCTGTCCATGCTCTCAAAGTAAACTTTCTTGTTTTCCATCACGGTTTTGTTGGCAATCATCTCAATTTCATTGAGTTCCTCCTGCGTGATGTGTTTATAATGGGAAATGTCAAGTCTTGCGCGGGTTTCCGTTTTCTGGGCGCCGGCCTGCCAAATGTGGTTACCGAGCACCTTGCGCGCTGCATCGTTGATGATGTGCGTTGCCGTATGGTGGCGAGAGTGCGCCATTCTGCGTTTTTTGTCCACTTGGCCAATAACCATGTCGCCGCGATTGATAAGCAATTCTTTATCCGTGATATTCAACTTATGAATGACGATTCCGTTGTACATTTGAACATCCACGACATCATAAACGAAAGTGCCGGCCATGATCATACCGAGGTCGGCTTCCTGGCCGCCGCCTTCCGGATAGAAATATGTGTTATCCAAAACAACGCAATCATCAAAAGCGTCTAAAACGACGGCTTCAAATTCCATTCTTTCCGGCTCGTCATAGTAAAAGCGTTTCGTCAACGGCAAACGCTCCAATTTGTCCATGTATTTGAATCCGGAAACGGATTCGTCTTTGTCGCCGGCTTCGCTGTGCATATCGGCAACAAGGGAATAGAAATTGTCCGGGAATTCAACGTCGACGCCGACTTCTTTGGCCGCTTCTTTGGAGATTTCCGGCGGAATGCCGTGGCTGTCATAAATTTCCATGAGTTCGGAAAGCGGCAGTTTTTCACCCTTTTCCTGATAACGGACAGCCGCTTTTTGAATAATTTTTCTGCCGCGCTCAATCGTCTGGCGATATTTTTCCTCTTCGAGTGCCAGGATTTCTTCCGTCACTTTGAAAGTGTCTTCATATTCTGGGTATTCCGGCATGTTTTCAATGTGAAGCGCGACAATTTCTGAGAGCGGCACATCCATTCCCAAATCCTGAAGCATACGAATCGTGCGGCGAATCACGAGGCGCGCCAAGTATCCGGATTTGACGTTGGACGGAATGATGCCGTCGCCGAGCATAAACGTTAAACAGCGCGTGTGATCGGCAATCGCGAAAATCTTTTCCATCGGGTCCATGATTCGGGACAGTTCGTCGACATCCATGCCGATGCTGTCTGCCACCTGTTTTCTGAGTTCTGCCAGATTTGCGCTGCCGCTGACATCCATAATGCCTGCGAATTGCGCATTGTTGGCAAACATTTTCGCGTATTCGGGATTGTCCAAATCGTGGTCAATGCCGGCCAAATTCGTCAGTTCTTTGACGATTGTCGGGAAAACGGAATCATAAATCGTCGGCGTTCCCTGAGATGCCCAGACGAATCGCTCCAAACCGTAGCCGGTGTCAACGATGTAATTGTCCATTTTTTCATACATTTTGCCTTTGACGTCGATTGTTCCGTTTTTTGATTCTTTCAAATTCATGAAAACGAGTGTCGCCAGCTCAAGGCCGCCGACCATGACTTCAACAGACGCGCCGGCGTTGCCGCCGCCTGCCCACGGGCTTTTGATGTAAGTGACATCGGTTTCGTCTGCGCCGAGCGACATTAAAAGTTCGTCGCACAAGGCAATCGTTTTGTCTTTCCAGTAAATTTCTTTGTCTTTGCTGTTGAAAACGTGATGTGCCATCATTTCAAAAGTGGTTAAGTGGCGTCCGGTTCGGCCGACGGAATCCAAATCGTTTAAGCGGATGCACGGCTGTGAAATCGTGAGCGGATTTGCCGGCGGCGGCACGAGGCCGGATGTGACGAACGGCTGGAAATCGGCGATGGACGCGATTGTCAGGTAAATGTCGTCTCTCCAGCGGGCGACAACCGGATATCTGTTGATTCGGGTGTGGCCGCGTTCTTCAAAGAAATTTAAGAAATATTCGCGCATTTCCGCGAGGTCCATCGGTTTTGAAAATATCGGCTTTCCGATGAATGTATAATGATCACACGGCGGATCGCCGCAGGTTTCTCTGTTGGTGTCGCGCGTCCAATACGTTTTTCCGCATTTGGTACATTCTTTTTCCAAGAAGCCGTTTTCTTTGAAATATGTTATATCTTCATATTCAGCATCAAGCATTTTTCCACCCTGCCCAATCATCTTTTGTACAATGTTGCTGTTCGGCCGCGAACGTCAATCAGTTCCGCGCCGCATTTTTCACACAATTCGGCGGCGGTTTGTTTCATGTCGTCGGATTCACCGGAATTTTTATGAATTCTGACTTTGACCAGCTTTTTAACTTTCAGCTGCTTTTTGAGTTCCTCAATAATCGAATCCGACATACCGTTCTTGCCGACGCTTAAAAGCGGCGTTAAGTTCACGGATTCTTTTTTGAGCGTGTAGAGTTTAATGTTATCCATAATTTTGCCTTTTTAATCTTTAATTATTTTTTAAAATCTTTAATTCGGTCATAAATTTAGACTTCAAAAGTTTTCCGTAATTAATAAATCTTCTCTTCGGCAGCGCAAATTTCATTCAATTTACGAAAATCAATTTTTTAATTTTACTTTTTTATTTTCATTTTTTTGTTTTTGTCATTTTTTGTTTGTTTTTTATTTTTCAACAAAGCCAAACATCGGGTTTGAAGAAAATTATTCAAAACCCGAACTCTGCTAAAACCTAAAAATCAAAAAAATATTTGGGGTTTAAACGGAGTTCGGGTTTTATTAAAATTAAAGAAAAACCGATGTTTGTTTTTTTGAAATAAAATAAATGAGAAACAAATCAATCGCCTCCAACGACGAGTTTCGCGAGCGTTAGCGAGTGAAAGGAGAAGTTGGAGATTCGCCCCAAGACTTTTATGAAACACATACAGCCGTTTTCAATTCACAAATATTAAAAATATGCAGCTAACAGAGTCATTTCATTCGCCTTTGTTTTATCCGCAAATTTCAATTTTGCTCGCTTCGCTCACAAAATCTCAATTTGCGGTCGTACTTGGACTTTTCATTTATTTTTTAACAAAATCCAAACATCGGTTTTGAAAATTTAATCAAACCCGAACTCCCGGTAAAATCAAAAATTATCAAAATTTTGAATTAAACCGGAGTTCGATTTTTTTTAATTAAGAAAAAACGATGTTTGGTTTTTCAAAATAAAAATAAATAATTATCATTTCAAACAGTTCAATTTTATTTGTCATCAAATCAATTTTTCTTTATTTATTATTTTTTATCAAATGCGGTTTCCGATAAAATCATATTTTTTTGTTTTAAAATCCATTTTATTTTTTAAATAGGTATATATTCGAAAACTTCATTTTATTTTTAATTCGCGACTGCAGGCGCATGTCCTGCTTGATTTCAATTTATGATGTCAATTCAGTCCGTTTTTAACTATTTTTAAGAGAGGAGTTATAATATGTCCATTGTTACAGACGCAAAGAACGGTATCATTACCGACGAAATGAAAATCGTTGCAGAAAAAGAAGAATTAGACCCCGAATTTATCAGAAGAGGCATTGCCGCCGGCAGAATCGTTATTCCGGTCAGCCCCTACAGAAAAGTCAAACTCGGTGGTATCGGTCAAGGCTGCCGCACCAAAATCAACGCCTCCATCGGCGCTTCCTCAGACATTATCGACATGCAGATGGAAATCGACAAAGCCGTCGCCGCAGAAAAAGCAGGCGCCGACACTTTGATGGAACTCGGAACCGGCGGCGACTTCCTCGGCATCAGAAAAGCCGTTTGTGACGCAATTACGCTTCCGGTCGGATCCGTTCCGCTCTACCAGGCATTTATCCAAGCCGCAGAAAAACACGGCTCCATCGTTCACATGACCGAAGACGAGCTTTTCAAGGCAACAGAAGACCAGGCCAAAGCCGGCACCTGTTTCATGGCGATTCACACAGGTATCAACCAGATTACGCTTGACAGATTGAAAAAGCACGGCAGATACGGCGGTCTCTGCTCACGCGGCGGCGCTTTCATGAGCACCTGGATGCTCCACAACGAAAAAGAAAACCCGCTTTTCGCTCAGTTCGATTACCTTTGTGAAATCTTAAAAGAACACGAAGTCACCTTATCCACCGGCAACGGTATGCGCGCAGGCGCCGTCCACGACGCAACCGACCGCGCACAGGTCCAGGAATTGATTATCAACTCCGAATGCGCTGAAATCGCGCACGACAAATACGACCTCCAAGTCATTGTCGAAGGCCCCGGACACGTTCCGCTCGACCAGATCAAAACCAACGTTCAGTTGATGAAAGTCATGAGCAACTACAAACCATTTTACATGCTCGGCCCGCTCGTTACAGACATCGCGCCCGGCTATGACCACATCACAACCGCAATCGGTGCCGCTGTTTCCGCATCCTACGGCTGCGACTTCCTCTGCTACGTGACGCCTGCCGAACACTTGGCGCTTCCGAACATCGACGACGTTATTACCGGCGTTAAAACCTCCAAGATTGCAGCGCACATCGGTGACATGATCCGTCTCGGCAAGAGAGAAGAAGACTTAGCCATGGCCCGCGCCAGAAGAGAACTCGACTGGGAAAAGATGTACGAAATCGCAATCGACGGCGACCACGCCAGAGCTGTCCGCAACAGCCGCGCGCCCGGCGACGAAGACGCCTGTACCATGTGCGGCGACTTCTGCGCTTTAAAAATCGTCAACCAACACTACGACCTCGCAAAATAACGCTGATTGAGCAATCTATGATCGCTCGATCATAAAAACAATTCCTCATCAAAACGGAAATAAAGACAGAGAAGGAATTCCCCAATTCCTTCTCTAACATTTCTTAATCCAATCATTTTTAAATCAAATTTTCAAAAACGGCTTGTTTTTCCATTTATTTTTCAAAAACGGCGCAGCTCGCGCGCGAAGCGATCGCTCACAAGTAAATAATTCTAAAAAAAGAAAAATGAAAGGAATCAGAATTGATCGTATTCTTTTTCCTGTTCTTTTCGATTCGCTTGAATCGCTTTTAATGTTTTTCTGTGAAGCGTTGCGCTGATGTCTGCGACAAATCCTGCAACCAAAAGAAGCGCGCCGATTCCCGCAAAGAAAACGGAAGCTGTTCCGAAAATTGAACCGCCGTGCCATGTGATAAACGGATGAAGCGCAATCAAAAGCAAAGCGATGGTGAATGAAAGCAAACTCCAGACGCCGAAGAAAAACAGCGGATTGTAGAATCTTGAATATTTGTAAATCGCCATACTGATTCTGTAACCGTCGCGAATCGGGTGAAGTTTCGTTTCCACTTTTTCGGGGCGCGGCAGATATGTAATCGGCACTTCGAGGATTTTTTGTCCTTTTGTCAAACATTCAACCGTCAGTTCTGTTTCAATGACGAAACCGTTTTGTTTTAAATCCAAAGCTTGAATGGATTCACGTGTAAACGCGCGGTATCCAGTTAAAATGTCGCGCAGGCCGGAATGAAAAGCACGGCGGAAGAACCAGTTGATCATGCGGTTTCCGAGAAGATTCAGCGCCGTAAACGCGCCCGGCGTTCTTCCGGCAATTCTGTTTCCTGCGACATGGTCGGCTTTGCCTTCCAAAACCGGATACAGTAAATGATGAATTTCTTCGGGCAATTCCGTGCCGTCGCCGTCAATCATGACCATGTATTTTTCGGTCATGGCATCAAACGCCTGAATCATCGCCTGACCTTTGCCTTTGCCGCTTTGAACGACAACGCGCGCGCCGGCGGCAGCCGCAACTTCTCTCGTTTTGTCTTTGCTGTTTCCGTCGTAAACCAAAATATTGGTGTAGCCGACGTTTTTAAAGCCTTCAATCACGTCTTTGATTGCGCCTTCTTCGTTGAGGACGGGAATAAAAATACAAACGTCATTTTTGTCAAAAATAAGGGTACGGTCTTCAGTCATAAAAATCCCGACAAGGTGTTTTTGACCCGATTTCAAATCAATTGAATTTCTTTGAACTGTTCAAATTGAATTATTCAATCGGGTGTTTTAATGTTATAATCTGTTCAAAAAATAAAGAAAACAAGAGACTTTACAAAAGTCCCATGTTGTCCAACTGTTCGCGAACGACTTCAACGCCGCGCTCGCAGTCTTCGGGTGTTTTGCCGCCGGTGACGACAAGTTTGCCGGAGCTGAAAATCAAAACGACGACTTTCGGGTCGCTGATTCTGTAAACAAGTCCGGGGAACTGTTCGGGCTCGTATTCAATATTTTCAAGACCGAGGCCGATTGCAATTGCGTTGAGATTCAAAACTGCTTTGAGGTCGGCGGATGCGACGATGTTTTGGACAGCGATGTCCGGGTTTTCAATTGTCTTGATGCCGATGCTGTTTAATTTTTTTGCCATGTTGCCGATAACGGTATGAACGTCGGCCACATTTTTCGCGCCGGTACAAACGACTTTGCCGGACGTAAAGACAAGGAAAGCCGCTTTCGGGTCGGAAACGCGGTAGACGAGACCCGGGAATTTCTGTTTGTTGTATTCCGCGGTTTGGAATTTCTCAACGATTAAGTTTAAGTCAAATTCTTCCGCCAATTTTGTGGAAGCAACGACGTTTTCGATTTTAAGGTTTGAATCGCTCATAATTATTACCGTATGTGATTTTGTAATCTGATAATTAAAACTTTAAATAATATTTTAAATAATAATTTGTAAATTTATTTTAAAATATTTTCAGCAAAAAATGTAAACAAACGCAAAAATATTTGTTTATTTTTTAATTCAATTTTTTGAATCAATGCGGATATTCATAAACGTTTATCAAGTATATAAAGGGTATATATAGAATTTATATACGCTCAATCATTGTTTTTTAAAAAATAATCTCGAATCATAAACAAAATCCGCAGGCACATAAATTTAATCTAAAATAAAAAAAGCTAAAAAAGAAGCTAAAAACGAAAAAATTAAGAAAAAGAAGCTAAAAACGAAAAAAATTAAGAAAAAGAAGCTAAAAATGAAAAAATTAAAAGAAGAAATTAAAAACAAATTAAAAGAAATAAATTTTAAAACTAAAAAAAATTCAAAAGAAGAAGAAATCAGTCTTTAAGACTGATCTTCTTCTTGTTCTCTTCTTTCATTGAAACAATAAACGGCGATTGCAATGCCGATTATGAAGAAAATGAATAACCAAGATACTGAAGATTCCGGCAGTGTCGGCACATTTTCTTCAAGCTCTTCGTATCCTTCTTCGATTTCCTGTTCCGACTCGTCTTCCGGCTGTCCCATGTTTTCTTCTTTCTCAACGACGACCGCATTGTTTTTCGAAGAACCCGAATTTCCTTTTTCGTTATTGTTGCCGCTTCCGCCGCTACCGATTATGAACGTTGCAGGGTCGCTGAAAAAGGTCATGTCCAAAACGCTGTCGTATGTCATTCCCCATACATAATATGTATCGCCCTCGGAAAATCCGGTTGTATCAATCGACGAATTATAAACATCCCCGTTTCCAACCATTATTTTAAACGATGCCGGAATGACGGTTGCCGTCAGCGGATCATTTGTTAAGCTGTAAGCCAGTTTCTTATCCCAGCTCATTTCAGATTCGCCGATCCAATAAACAATAAAATCCGCCTCGGCGTTTGCTCCTGATTGATCAATTGCCGGTGTATCAATGACAAACGGAATTAAATGACTCGCGTCAACGCCGCTGTCACGGAATTCTTCATGAAAATGAATCGGCAATTTATAATTCTCATTTCCGTCATTGATTTTCCATTCCGTGTCGCTCCAGCCAGCGTCGTACCAGCCGGATTTGACATTATCGAAAATGTCCCAAATTTTAACGGAACGAACCAAAGTCACATACGACGGCTCTGTTCCGAATGTTCCGTTCGTTTCAATGCCTTCCCACGCGAACAAATCAGATCGGATCACATTACTGTCTGTCGTCCAGACTGTTCTGTTTACGGCTGATCCGTTTACAAATTCATTGAGGGCGAAACTTTTGCGGATTGTCACATTATGCAATGCATTTCCGACAAGACCGGCAGCTGCTCCGGCCGCGGTAACATTTCCGGTCGCGTATGAATATGAAATATCTCCCTGACTATTCGTTGCCGTATGGTAATATCTTCCGACAAGACCTCCCGCATCTGTTCCTTCCGCGGTTATGTCTCCGGTTGAATAACAATTAATAATCTTCGGCGGGACTGTTACAGGTTGGGGTCCGGGATCAACCCAATATATTACTGAGCGTGTTCCACCCGCAATTCCGCCAACATAATTGTATCCTTTTATGTTTCCGGCTGCGCTGCAATTATTAATTTCCGCGCCTGTTTCTCCTGCAATTCCGCCGGCATAACTGCTCAAAGCTGTCACATTTCCAAATGTTTGACAGTTTATAACTTTCGGTTTGGAGCCGACAAGGTTGCCGGCAATGCCGCCTGCATGAGTTGTCCCTGCCTTTACTTCGACATTTGTGGTGCAGTTTTTAATCCAAAGACCGCCGTTGGCATTACTGTCATAGTCGGCGCTGCCGATTAATCCGCCTGCATAGTTCTCCGCTGTCGTTACTGTTCCGGATGCATGGCAATTTTCAACCGTCAGGTTGCCGCCATGATCGCCGATTAAAATTCCTGTTAAATTTTTCCCGGTAATTGTCGCATTTACAAATGTCATGTTCTTAATTGATGCATTGTCTCTCGTTGTTCCGAAAAAACCGACGTATCTGTCTGCGTTTTTTTCAATTGTCAAATTTTGAATGACAATATTATTGCCTTCAAATTTTCCTCTGAAATTCAAAACAGGTTCCCATGTATCGTCTTTCAAATCAACAGTTGTGAAACCGGAATCTATTGTATAACTTGAATTTCTTTTATTGGCAGTCGTCAACGCATCGTAATGAGCCTTAAAGGCCAGCAAATCATCTTTATCGCTTATCAAATACGAATTTGTGCTCGTTTCTGTAATTGCGGCGGCTGCCGTTCCTGTCAGCAAAATCGCTGCCATTATTGTTATTATAACGAAAAATATTCTTGTTCCCTGTTTTTTCATTTTTGTAAATTCCCCATGTTTTCCAAATTTAAATCCGTTTTGAATTGTATAATCTTTGAGAAAACATAATGAATTACATCATTTGTATATTAATATTTCGAAAATTCAACACATCGGCGCGTCACAAAAACCAATCAAGCGATATATTCGTTTTCCGTTTTCATCTTCTTTTTGAAAAATAAGGGTTTGAGTGTATGTTCTCTTCTTGAAAATATCAAAATAAATCACGGCTGCGTTTTCAAATTGATCGGACAGATTTGTTTCATTTCCGGATTTTGAAACTGTTTCGCCTTGATTTTCTTTTTCGTTTTCCTCGTCTTCATTATTTTCATCAGAATCGGGCAGTTCCGCTTCCCACTTTTCAATTTCAGTGGTGTCGGCATCGGCGGAAAATGAAGCCGTTTTCAAATCAATTTTTAAATCGCAGTCGTCTTCTTCTTCAATATCGTCATCGTCGGCGGCAATGCGCCAAGTGCAGCCGTCGTTTTCTAAAATTGTTTGAATTTCTTCAAGGGATAAAAATACGTCGTCAATTTCCATGACTTCAGTTATGTTTTTCTGATATATTAACGGCAGCCAAGCTCTTTCATTTTAATTTCAAAATCAAAAAAGTAAGAATGAGCGACGAGAGGGGGATTTGAACCCCCGAGTTGCAAAGCAACACAGGATTAGCAATCCTGCGCCCTACCGAGCTAGGCTATCTCGTCAAACGATTATCGTTTAATTGCTTCCCATAAATGAAATTGAGATATTTAACGCTTGCCGTCCTATTCGACGAATCTCTTCATTTTACGGTTTTTGTAAATGGAAAAGGTGAGCACGCGTTTGGTTCGATACATTTCCCATAAGCAGTCTCCGAAATCTCTCCTCCGCCCCGCAATCCCGCAAGCGACTGTTGTCCGCGGTAAGTCTGCTCCCTTCCGGGCCTGGACCGGTGTCCACGATTAAGAAAGCCGAACCAAAACTCCTTTTGTCACGGCAATCACCACATTCCCAGCAGGACGAGGTTTCAACGTTAAAATTTCGGACTTGACATAAAGTCAATGCACCTGGCCAAAAGCTTCGTCACCCGCGTATCGGCGATTTCGGGTTACAAGCGACGCCTAGCTGCCCTGACTAGCCCACCGAATAAATCATAAGCATGGGATAATTTATAAGTCTATCTATTTTCAAATTGCCCGCCGCCGCGCGCGAGCCGGTCCGCTTTTCAAAAAATCAACCCGAATCAACATTCGTTTTTTCAAAAAAAGAAAAACAAATTTGAGGCAATCCTCAAATTTATTTTTTGTATTTGACGCCTTTTTCGGCGGCCAATTTCTGCATCAGCGGCGGAAGTTTGTCGTAGCGCCACAAACCGAATTTCACCCAATTTTCGGGATTTTCAATTTCTTTTTCGCGTCCGGCTTCAATGAGTTTTCCTTCCCACATCGCCATCGCTTCGGGGTGCGTGGTTTTTAAATTTTCAAAATCCGCCAGAGACGCGGCGGGGCAGAGCCAGCAGCCGATGCGGTCGAGGCCTTTTTCGTAAAGCGGATTGTAATGCAGATCTTGATCAAAAATGTAAAGCCAAACGTGCATCGCCGTCCATTCCTGAATCGGGGCGGCGCCGATTTGGCCGCGCACGGACGGGCTTTTCCAAATTCTTTGACTTTTGGCGCGCGCTTTGGATTCGTATTGGCGCTGGCCGATAAACGTCATACAGCCGCCGTCATCAGCGTAATTCATTTCAATCACATTTGTAATCGGCTGAAGTTTGCAGGATTGCGTGCACCAGCGATTATCCACACTCGGCGGGCCGTTGATTTCATATTCTTCCCAAAAAGCATTTCCTGCGGAGGTTTCTTTAAACGGCTTGCCGTAAATTTCAACGACTTCTTTGACGTTGTCAATCGTTTCCTGAAATTCAAGACCGGTGTCGGCGAAAATGATTTCATAATCTCTTTCGTTTCCGGAATCTTTCCCAAACGCCTTTTCCGTCAGCTGAAGCGTCACCAAACTGTCTTTGCCGCCCGAATATGAACACGTTAATTTTCGGTTCATATTGTTTGCCGCGTTTTGCATGAATCTGATGCTGTCTGCTTCAAATTTATCAATCACGTGACGATTCGCGTCAATCGTTTTCTGCCAAATCTCACGAACCTGCGTTCCGTCCGGAATTTCCTTGTCCGCAGGAATCGTTTCTGCCGTAATTTTTCTTTCGGCTTCGTCTTTTTGATTCCATCTGATTTTAACGGCTTTGCCGCGCTCGGAATTTTGAATCTCCTCAGAAGACATTTTCGCGCGCCCGGTCGCAATGACTTCAAAATCAGGTGTGACAACGACAATTTCATCTTCTTTTTCAAATCCGGGCGCCGTTCTCAAAATGCCCGGAACCAGCACGCTGGAACCTTCTGCAACGAACGGAATCGCTTTTTCATGAACCATTATCCAATTTTTCAAATTTTTCTCGACATCCGGATCATCGGTTTTTGCATTCGCGTTAAAAATGCGGCGCGCGCCCGAAAGCCTCGGCAAAAGAACCCAGCCGGGTTTGTCAATTTCAAAACGAATCGTTCCGATGACTTCGCCGCCGCAGATGATTTCTTCCATTCTGTCATCGTAAGGCGCCTTGTTATAAACGGCAATTTCCCCGTCGGCAATCATTTTTTTGCCGAATTGCCGAACGGAAACTTCGTTGATGCGGTTAATATCGTACGGAAACGCAGGACGGATATCGGCCGGCGGCGTGACGGTTACAAAATTTGTTTGAGCGCCGCAGGCGCATTTTTCATCCAAAACAGGAACATTGCACGCCGGGCACCAATGTAAGACTAATTTTCCTAAAAAAACGGGTTTGACCATGAAGGCAAAGATGTTTCCATCTTATTAATAATCATTTTCCTTATGAGCGCGGCAATTTATACAACTCATCCGATTTCGGCGCGCGCAAAACGCTCATCGTTTCAGTTTCCTGTTTCTCGTTTTTGTAAATCAAACGTTTCAGCGGATTTGCCTCAATTTCGCCGATGACCGCAGCCGGAATATTTTTTTCTTTCAGTTTTTCTAAAACAAGGTCCGGATTCGGCGTTGTCATGATCATGGTGCCGCTTGCAATCAACCGATATGGATTTAAATTGTAATATTCACAGATTTTTCGCGTTTCGTTTGTTATCGGAATGTTTTCTTCGTAAACGATGATGCCGGTTTTGGAGGCTTCCGCCGTTTCCCAAAGCGCGCCGTAAAGCCCGCCTTCCGTGATGTCGTGCATGGAATGAATTATTTCGGGACCCAGCTCACCGGCTGCAGCGCCTTCTTCAATCACGCTGATTTGGGAAATCATCGACTGCGCTTTTTGAACAAACGCGTCGCCGAATTCCTTTTTCAATTCATCTTCTTTTTCAAAAGCGATAATTGCGGTTCCTTCGGGCGCCGCGGTTTTTGTCATGATGATTTTGTCACCGGGAACGGCGCCGGATGAGCTGATGACATTATTTTTATTTGAAATGCCGATTGCCGTCGTATTGATGACAATTCTCGTCACGGCGTCCGTCACTTCCGTGTGGCCGCCGATAATGCTGACATTTAACGCGGTCGCGGTTTCGGCAAGTTCCGTCATGATTTTGTCCAAATCATCTTCTGTTGAGTCGGGCGGCAAAAGAATTGTTACGAGAAGCCCGAACGGGCGAACGCCGCAAGAGGCGATGTCATTGCAGGAGACGTAAACGGCGAGTCTTCCGATCTCTTTGGCCGTTCCCGTAATCGGGTCGCAGGAGAGGACGAAAAATTGGTCTCCGATATCCAAAATCGCGCAGTCTTCGCCGATTCCGGGCGAGACTTTCACCTTTTCATCAAAGTTTTTCAGTTTCTGAAAGACGATTTTTTCCAAAAGGTCGTGAGGCACTTTTCCGATTTCCATTTTTTTATTTTCCTGCAATTCTGCTGATTCTTATTCGTAAAACTTATTTTTTTTATTTAAATTCACGCTTCGCCGAATATTTTTGAAAACAATGTCTTCGCTTTCACCTGACATTTTTCTTTGTAAGCGCATTTTTCGCACAAAAAAATGTTTTTCTCGCGCGGCATTTTTCCTTTTTTAATGTCGCGGATTTTTCGTGCCGCACGAAACACTTTTCGCCTGTCTTGCGGCCGAACTCGCATGAGCCGATAATCGCCGAAATAATCCACAATCGCGCTGTCTGACACAAACTGCCGCCCGAATTTTTCTTCTAATATTATTAAATACGCTGCCGCCGTTATTCTGTCCGATTCCCAAACGCCGTTCATCGGCGCGTTTGATATTTTAATTAAATACGGCAGCCGTTTTTCATCAATCATTAAAACTTTGGGAGGCGCGCCGGCTAAATTCGCTTTTGAAAAACGCGCCGCTTTTTCAACGTTCATCGGCATCGCCGCCGATTCAAAAACATCGGCGCCGTTTCTTTTCAGCGTCAAATCAACATTAGCGCACAACTTTTCAATTTGATTTTGAATTCGGGCGGCGTTTTCATCTTCATTTTCAAAGTCTTTGATTTCATTTTTATTTTCTTTGTTTTTGATTTCTTCATTTTCTTTTTCCAAGTCTTCCGTTATTTCTTTTCTTAATTCTGTCAGCCGTTTTTTGAATTCATCGTTTTCGGCAAAAACAACATCCGGATTTTCATCCATTTTTTCTAAAACCAGAGCCGGCAATTCCAAGCAAATTTCACGCCAAATTTTATTTTCAAAAACGCCGGCTCGATTTTCGTTAAATAATAAATCCGGATGTTTTTTTCTCTCGGCAGATATTTTGAAATACAATTGCTTCGGGCAAGCCGCCCAAATTTTGATTTCCGATACGAATACGGTTTTATCATCAAGTTTTTCTCTTTTTTCCTTTTTTTCTTGCTTTTCCGGGTTTTGAGTCATATTCGATTATTTCAGAATATCCTATTTTCAGGTTGCGTTTTTTTCAAAAACGATATTTTTAAATGCTCTTTTTAAATGCTCTTCTCAATGGTAACTTTTTTAACTTTGGCGTTTGTAAAATATTTCATTCATAGGAATTATTAAATATTTCAGAAACTTATTGATTCCATTTATGATTTAATGATTTGATATTTTTCAGAGTAATCATTTCATCTTTTACATGCGGATTCGGAAACGTCACACGAGCCGATTCCGTTTTTGATACAACACAGAGGTTCACACATGAAATCCATCGTAGAAGAAGCATTAGCCAGAAGCGCCCGCGAAGACCGCGGCGAAGCGCCCCGTTATTCTCCCAACGTCAACCTTCAGGGCGAAGAAGTGGACGAAGAACTGCGCGCCTTTTTGGAAGGCTTAAAGACAAACATTAAAGTTATCGGTTGCGGCGGCGGCGGTTCTAACAGTATCCAGAGAATGCTCGAAGAAGGCATTTCCGGCGCCGAGCTTTTCGCCGTCAACACTGACGCTCAGCACCTTTTAAAAATCGGCACCAACAAAAAAATCCTCATCGGCAAAAAGAAGACCCGCGGTCTCGGCGCAGGCAGTCTTCCGCAAGTCGGCGAAGATGCGGCAATTGAAAACGTTGACGACATCCGCCACGCCGTTGAAGGCGCCGACATGGTTTTCATTACAACCGGTCTCGGCGGCGGTACAGGTACCGGCTCTGCGCCCGTTGTCGCCGAAGCCGCACGCGCGGCAGGCGCACTCACAATCGCTGTTGTCACTTTACCGTTCGGCGTTGAAGGTATTGTCAGAAGAACAAACGCGGAAGCAGGTCTTGAAAGACTTCGCGATGTTGCTGACACCGTTATCGTTATCCCGAACGACAAATTAATTGAAATGGTCCCGAAACTTCCGCTCCAAGCCGCTTTTAAAGTTTGTGACGAAGTTTTGATGCGCGCCGTTAAAGGTATCACGGAATCCATCACCGAAGACGGTCTCGTGAACGTCGACTTTGCCGATATCCGCACCATTATGCAGAACGGCGGCGTCGCCATGATCGGTCTCGGCGAAGCATCCGGCGAAAACAAAGCGGTCGAATCCATTCAAAAAGCCCTCAGAAGCCCGCTTTTGGATGTCGACATTTCCGACGCGACATCCGCGCTTGTTAACGTTATCGGCGGCCCCGACATGACGATTGAAGAAGCGCAATCCGTCGTTCAGGAAGTTCACAACCGCATTGACTCCGGCGCCCGCCTCATTTGGGGTGCCAGAATCGACCCGAAACTTGAAAACAAGATTCGTACGATGATTATCGTGACCGGCGTTAAATCCTCTCAGATTTACGGCCAGGGCAGCGGTACATTCATTACCGCCAAATACGGCATTGACTTTGTCGAGTAATCTCGGCAAATCAATTTTCTTTTTTCTTTTTTGATTTCCGGCTGAGCGTAAGCTGTGCCGAGCGGACTTTTCATTTTCTCTTTTAAAATCGAAAAAGGACAAAGTATATTAAGAATGAATGTATTAGAATCGCTATCTTTTTTGAGTTTTTATTTTTCGGTTATCTGTTAGATTCGAGAAATCTCAAATTCAAATTTTTAATTTATCCGCTTCCTCGGAAGCGATTCGGATGTGAAAAATTGGCAGAAAACAACACGGCAGATAAAGTGAAGGACGGCATTGCAAACATCGGTCCGACACTTCGTTCTTACCTCAGAATTTTAAAATTGGCCCGCAAGCCGTCTCGCAAAGAATTCTTAACGATTGCAAAAGTTGCAGCGCTCGGTATTCTCGCAATCGGTGTCATGGGCTTTATTTTCTATGTCTTGATGGACATCGTTCCGGAATATTTCATCCCGATCAGAACATAAGGGCATATTCAGGTTATAAAAATGTTTGAAGAAGAAAATAACGACGATGTCAATATTTACATTGTAAAAACGACCGTCAACCAAGAAAAATCCGTTGCCAAATCAATGGCGCTTGTGGCTAAAAAAGAGCATCTGGACGTCAGATCCGTTCTCGCTCCCGAAGAGCTGAAAGGGTACGTCTTCGTTGAAACGCCCCGTTCCGATATCGTTGACAGTTTGATTCAGGCAGTTCCGCATGCGAAATCCATGCTGAAAAGCCCGACTAAAATCGGCGAAATCGAACACTTCTTAAAGCCCAAACCCATTTCCGTCGGCATTACCGAAGGCTCGATTATTGAAATCACATCCGGCCCGTTCAAGGGCGAAAAAGCAAAAGTCAAGCGTATCGGTACCGGACAGCACGATGAAATTACGGTGGAGTTATTCGACGCCGTGGTTCCGATCCCGATTACAATTCGGGGCGACACTGTTCGCGTTTTAAAGAAGGAAGAAGAATAAGGAAGGGCGTTGTTTGAACAACATTTCATTCTGTATTTCATGAGAAAGCTTTAAATCAAAGAATCCGATTTATTAGAATCTCTTTCAGAATGAACAAATTCATTTATCTGAATTATCAATCCAAATTAAATTTATTATATTATTATATCCACGGTGATTTTAATGGCAAGTTCAGTAGAAGCATTGGTCCCCGGAGGAAAAGCCACTCCCGGTCCGCCGCTCGGTCCGGCATTGGGTCCTCTCGGTGTCAACATTAAAGACGTTATTGATCAAATCAATGAGAAAACAAAAGACTTTAACGGCATGCAGGTTCCGGTGACAGTGATCGTCGCTGACGACAAAAGCGTGACCATCGAAGTCGGAACACCCCCGACATCCTCCCTCCTCCTTCAGGAAGCAGGCATTCAGAAAGGCTCCGGCAGACCCAACACAGAAAAAGTCGGAAACATTACCGTCCAGCAGGCCGCAAAAATCGCGCGCATGAAAAAGGACGACATTCTTTCATACGACTTGAAAGCAGCCATCAAAGAAGTCACCGGCGTCGGTGTTTCTATGGGCGTTACCGTCGAAGGCATGGATGTCAGAGACTTCCAGAAAGCAGTTGATGCGGGCCAATACGACGACATTATCAACAACGAAGAATGGTAATTTTACCGTTCTTTTTTCACATTTATTAAAAGCGTCTTTCGAAAATTTCGGTTCACGCCAAACTTTTCTGAAAACAGCTTTTGTATTTAAAACATCCAATAATCCGTAGAAAGTCAAAATGACTGACGCACGTTAAAACGCCGCGCGGCCGAATATTTTCGGTTGTTTCTTTTTTCGGCGATTTAATTGGCGGGACTACGGGGAGGCCTTAAAATGGCAGATGTAGCTATCGAAGAACTCGTAAAGAAATTATTAGAGGAATCGCCTCAGCGCAAATTTTCAGAAAGCGTTGACCTTGCGATCAACCTTAAAAACCTTGATCTCAATCAGCCCAAAAACAGGGTTGACGAAGAAATCGTTCTCCCGAACGGTCTCGGAAAAGAATTGAAGATCGGCGTTTTTGCAAAAGGTGAAGTTGCAATGCAGGCCAAACAGGCCGGGGCAACATACGTTTTTGACGATGCTGATATCCAGGAAATGAAGGACGACAAGGCACGCGCGAAAGCCGTCGCCGACGAATGTGACTTCTTCATTGCGGAAACCCAGTTCATGGCAACAATCGGTAAAACCATCGGTACCGTTCTCGGTCCGAGAGGCAAAATGCCGGTTCCGCTTCTTCCCGGAAAAAGCATTGGTGAAATGATTCAGTCAAAACAAAGCGCTGTCCGCGCCAGATCGAAAGACAAGATGACGTTCCACGTCTCTATCGGCCGCCGCGACATGCCGGCTGAGCAATTGGCTCAGAACATTGAAACCGTCATTTCCCGTGTCGAACGTGCGCTCGTCAAAGGTAAGCAGAACATTAAATCCATTTATGTCACAACGACAATGGGAAAATCCGAGAGGGTGATGTGATATGGCAGAAACTCGAGGCGCAGAACATATCCCGCAGTGGAAAATGGACGAAGTTACCGAAATCAAAGATCTCGTCAAAAACTACAGCATTTTCGGTGTTGTCAGTTTTGAAGGCATTACCGCCGACCAGATTCAGAAAATGAGACGCAACATTCGTGAATCAGCCGTTTTGAAAGTTACGCGTAACACTTTGAACGAAAAAGCGCTCAGAGAAAGCGACGGCAGTGTTCCTGACATGATTCAATACATTGAAGGACAGTCCGCTTTGATTTTCACAAACGACAATCCGTTTAAATTATACAAAATGCTGGCGCAGACCAAGACACCGGCACCCATTAAGGCAGGCGCAATCGCACCCTTTGACATCACTGTCGAGAAAGGTCCGACCAACTTCCCGCCGGGTCCGATGCTCAGTGAGTTCCAGGGCGCAGGCATTCCGACAGCTGTCGACGGCGGCAAAATCGCCATTAAAGAAACAAAAGTCGTCTGTAAAGCCGGCGAAAAAGTTTCCCAAAAATTGGCAACCGCGTTAAGCAAGTTGGAAATTTTCCCGATGGAAGTCGGTTTAATTTTGAGAGCCGTTTACGAAGACGGAACGATTTATCTTCCGGACGTCTTGCACGTTGACGAAACAGAAATGTTCAACAAATTCGTCACCGCAGCGCAGGAAGCGTTCAACTTGTCCGTAAATGCAGCCATCCCGACCAAAGAAAACATTGAAGTTCTCATCCAGAAGGCTCAAACTGAAGCCGTCAACTTGGGTGTTGAAGCCGTTATCTTTGAAACTGAAGTGATGGACAAATTAATCGGCAAAGCCAATGCAGAAGCAACATCTGTTGCAAACGCAAGCAAATACGAATTATAAATTTAACGAATTAATTAAAAATTTAAATAAACAAATCAAAAGGTGAAATATTATGCAGTACATCTACGCAGCACTTTTAATCTACAAGAGCGGAAAAGAAATCACAGAAGACTCAGTCAAAGCAGTCCTTACAGCAGCAGGCGCAGACGTTGACGATGCACGTGTCAAAGCACTCATCTCAGCACTCGACGGTGTCGACATCGAAGAAGCAATCGCAAAAGCAGCATTCGCAGCACCCGCAGCCGCAGCAGCACCCGCAGCAGCAGCTGACGCACCTGCAGCAGCAGCACCTGAGCCCGAAGAAGAAGACAACTCCGAAGAAGAAGGCATGGCCGGTCTCGGCGCCCTTTTCGGTTAATTTCTTTACAGAAATTTACCGCTTCGAGCCTGAGGGATTTTCCCTCAGGCTTTTTTTTGGTTTGCATCTCTTCGTTTTGAATTTCTTCGTTTTGCGTCGCTCCGCTCGCGCGCGAGTCGCTCCATTTTTCAAAAACAAATCGAAAACCAAAATTCATTTTTCAAAAACAGATTGAAAACCAAAATTCATTTTTCAAAAACAGATTGAAAATCAAACATTCATTTTTCAAAAAACAGATTGAAAACCAAACATTCATTTTTCAAAAACAGATTGAAAACCGGATATTCATCTTCAAAAATTTTTATTCGTCGGTGATGTTTTTTCTATATAATTTTTATAAAATACATTTGAATAATTTTATATATCGTTGAAAATGTTATTACTATTTGGAGGTTCTATAATGACCGACGAATATGTTGAATTCAAAAACAAAAACAAATATCCGATTCATGTCGCAGGTTTTTACCGCGACAGAGGCGCAAGAGTTTTAAAAAACGGTGACGAGCCCGAAAAAGTCGAAAAATCCGATTATACGATGCTGACGGTTTGGATCGATGCCGATAAAGAAAAACAGAAAGACATTTTAGACCAGCTTAAGAGCCCGTACAAAATTGTTTGCAATTGGGGATCTTATTCCGATTTAAAAACAAACGGTGACCCGGTCACAGACGATTCAAAAGTTATTTTTGAAGCCGTTCATTGTGATTAATCCCTTAATTTCTCCATTTTCTTTTCTTATGTCAGAAGTAAAACGAGTTTAATCGTTTTACTTCTTTTTTAGATTGATTCATTTCGTTTTTACGATTGTATTATTTTCATCTTTTTTTGTTTATTTATCTCTTTTTGTTTATTTTTGTTTTTTTGGGTTAAGTATAAGTCATTTTAATTTCTTTTTTTCCGCGTGTCAAAATTCGATCCCGTTTTTATGGTGAAAAGTGCTTGGCAAATGAAAATTCGAAAAAGGCCTGTGACAATTTCTCACGCCGTCAATTCCGTTTGCAACCTGCGCTGCTCTTTTTGCGATGAGTGGAAAAAGTTTGAAAAAGACGGCTCATCCGCCGTGAGAGAACCTTCTTTTGAAGATGTTTGCAAAATCATTGATCTGGCGGTTGATTTCGGCATCGGCTCTTATAACGCGTGGTCGACCGAACCGTTTCTCAGAAAAGATTTGCCGGACATTATGAAATACGCCAAATCCAAAGGGATGAAGACATTTACGATTACAAACGGCTTGCTTCTTAAGAAACGGATTCATGAGTTCAAAGATGTGGATTACATTTCCGTTTCAATTGACGGGCCGACGGCGACGCGCGAAATCAGAGGCGCGAACTATGAAACGATTTTAGACGGCATCCGTTACGCTTCCGAAAGCGGATTCTTAAACGAGCCGCTTTTAATGAATTGTGTCATCAGCGGCAAAAACCTTGATGAGGTCGTTGATTTGCTTCATTTTGCCAAAGAGCTTGGCAATGTTAAAATGGCGGTTGAGCCGGTTTACACATTCAAGCGAATGGACGATACCGATTGGGACGGCTTGAGCATTCGAGAAGATCAAAAACCGCAATTCGTTTCGCTGATGAATGAATTAATCGATCTTAAAAAACAAGGCTATCCGCTGATTAATTCCAAAACCTATCTCAAACAAATCCGCGACGGCAAATTCATCAAAAATTGCCGTGTCGATTGCGGTATTTTGGCGATTGATCATCACAGCAATCTGTACAATTGCCGCATTCACAATAAACCGCTTGGAAATGTCATTGAAACATCCGTTTTTGATGAAAACGGAAAAATCGTCCAAAACGGTATGACAAAAATCTGGAATCAAACGAAAAAAGAAAGAAAAGAAATGATTCAAAATTGCGAAGGCTGCCAATTTTTCGGTTATGCCGAATTGACGCTGATGAATAATTACAATATTGAATCCTTTTACGGCTATGAATGGCTGTAATTTTTTATTTATTTTAATTGTTTTTGTTTGTTTTTAAAGAGATTCGTTTTTTAATGTATATTTCGTATAATCACGGTCTAAACGGATATTGATTGCCGTCATTCTCTTTGAAATATCCTTAATAATTGCTTTTGATAATCTGATATTTTCCGTCAGCAATTTGTCCACTCTCTCAAAATATTTCAGTGTTTCTTCTATTGTTTCCGGTTCCAGAACGATGTTGGTCAATTTATTTTTGAGAGACTCCAATATCTGGATAATTTCTGTGGAATTTTTAATTAATTTTTTCCCGATATGCGGATACGGTCTTCCTAAAAATTTCCCTTCGCCGATATAATAATTCAAAATTTCTGTTAATCGATCGCTGTATTTTGTAATCGTGATTTTTACAAACGGCGGATTTGTTTTTTGATCTTCAAGCAATTCCGCTCGAAGCGTCTGCAAATCGGTTTGCAGTCTGATATTCAGCCTTTCAGAAGGGTAGAAAAAAACATCAATGGCTGATTGATAATAATTGTAATTTCCGATGTCGATAAGCTGTTTTTGATATTCCGCGATTTCTGCCAGCTTTTGCTCTTTCATGGTCGGCACCTCTTATTTCATTTTACGCTAAATCCGAACGGTTTATTTTTCAAAACCATTTATAAATATAGTTTCGTTGATTCAATTTATATTTTATCGCTATATTCTATATATATTTCCGATTATTCGTCATGGAATCTGCCGTTACATTTTTCATTTTTTCCTTTTCTTTCGGCGGATTTGCTCGGAAGAATAACCTTTATAAACCCTGAATGTATTAGGGGGTTACAAATCGGGCTTGATTCGCCTGTAAGTTTAATCCGCGCCGAAGGCGGCTAACCATCATACATAGGATGTTTCTTGGAATGGTTCAAGAAGCAATGATGCAGCAGCGGGTTTTTTTGACGGCAGCAATTTTTCGGTTATGATACCGCATTTGTTTTTCTCGTCACAATTCAAATTTATATTTATCAAAAATATTCAAAATTTATTAAAATTTATAATCAATTATCGGAGATTTATTATGGTTAGAAAGCCGGCAAGTATGTACAGAAACATCAGACAGCGCTCCTTCACAAGAAGAAAATATATGGGCGGTGTTCCGGGTGTTCAGATTATTCACTACGACATGGGTAACTTAACAAGACAGGACTACCCCGTCAAACTTTCATTGCTCGTTGAAGAAAAATGCGCGATCAGACACACCGCTCTTGAAGCGGCTCGTATTACTGCAAACAGACACATGGTCAACAGAGCAGGCAGAGGAAACTTCCACATTAAGTTGAGAGTTTACCCCCACGAAGTTCTCAGAGAAAACAAACAAGCCACCGGCGCCGGTGCTGACCGTGTTTCAAGCGGTATGAGAGGCGCTTTCGGTAAAAATGTCGGAACGGCAGCACGTGTTGTCCCGCTTCAGAAAATCTTTACCATCTCCTGCGACAAGGAATACTTCCCCGCAGCAAAGAAAGCACTCCAAAACGCCGGACAGAAACTTCCGACACCCACAAGAATCGTCATTGATCAGGGTGCCGACTTGGTTTTGTAAGCGCTTTGTTTTTCTAAATTATTAAAAATTCATTTTTAAAATCCGAATTTAAATTCGGATTTCTTTTTCGTTTTTTGTTCTCTTTTGTTTTTGTTACATTTATCAGCTTCATTTTTTGTTGCCGCTTGATACTTGCTGTTTTCATTTGCTGTTTGCATCTGTTAACTTGTATCTGCCGTTTGCATTTCCATTCGCTTTTTCTTTTTCTTAGAGCATCCGTTCGCGAAGCGAACGGGGTATGGCTACCTTACCGTTTCCGTTTTGCTGCCGGCAGCAGCCGCGGCAAAGCGCCGCCGCGCGCGGCCTGCACAAGGTTTTAAAAATTGCATCAAATTCGGGTGTGCGACTTTCAAAAAATAAATCTGTTTACAAGCGCGGATTTTTTAAAATGAATCGAAAGAAATTCCGATTTGTAAAACCTTTTATAATATCTTTGTCTTCTGAAAGGCAAATGTATTAATACGGTACTTTTTCAATACTCATTAATATTATTCAATTCAATTTTTATTCAAAAAACAAGAGGGAAAATTATGGACGATTATGAAAAACTTTTGAATCGGGCGATTGAACAGCTTCCCGATGAGGAAACCACGGACGAGCGTTTCACCGTTCCTGAAGCAAAACTCTTCTCGGAAGGAAAAACAACAGTTTTGGACAATTTTGCAAACATTGTCAGCGTTCTTCGCCGCGATTCCGATCACGTGATGAAATACCTCACGCGCGAACTCGGTACCGCCGGTAAAATTGAAGGCGGTCGCGCTGTTTTCCAGGGACGTTTTACAAGAGATCAAATGGATGCCAACATCCAGAGCTACGTTGACGAATACGTTATGTGTTCCGAATGCAACCGCCCCGACACAACGCTCGGTAAACGCGAACGCGTTTTGATCTTGCAGTGTGCCGCCTGCGGCGCGCACCGTCCGGTTAAAAAGAGACAGACGACGACCACCAAAGCCGTTGCGACGCTTGAAGAAGGCAACACTTATGAAATCAACATTCAGGCAGTCGGTTCCAAAGGCGATGGTATCGCGAAGTTCGATAAATTTACGATTTTCGTTCCGGGCGCGGCCAAAGGCCAGACTCTTAGCGTGAAAATCAAAAAGATTTCCGGCTATTTGGCTTTCGCCGAAAAAGCGTAAATCAAAAAGCCGTTTAATGACGGCTTTTATTTTTAATTTTCAAATATGAATCATTTTTTGAATTTCGATTTCATTGCTTGATTCATTTTTTGAATTTTTTCTTTTTTATTTTTATTATTATTTTTATTATCTTTACATTGTATTCATTGGTGATGAAATGCAGCAGCCTGTCAATGTTTTTAAAATGCGCGGCCTTTCTGTTGACGCGGCGCGAACGGACGACGGAAAAATTGAATTATCCGCAGCCGGCGTTCTCAAATTCGCGGCGCGCCCCTTTTTATCCGTTGCCAACAAACATCTGAAAGCCGAAAAGCCTGCACTGATTACGGATTCCGCCGTTTATCCGTCCGCCTGGCTTCCGCCGATTCCGAGCCCGACTTTTAATCGTCTTGTTCGAGACGAAATCGGAATCGGTTTTGGGAAATATGTTCCCGAAACGGTTTCAATAGAAGTCACGCGCAAGTTTAATGCGAATGCCGAAAAATACGCGCGAAAAAACCGTACAGGGGGCGTTGATTTTGACAATCCGTTTCAATCGGCGGATCCGCCGGCGGAATTGATTTACAAAGCGATTGATGAGGCGCTTGATTCGGGCGCAGTCGTTATCACGTTTACGGAAGGCGACCCGCTTCTCTCGGAAAACATTGTCGATTACGTTCGTTACGTTGACAAATCAAAAGCGGTTGTCATGGCTTACACTTGGGGGTTGGATTTTGATTTGGAAAAAGCGAAGCAGCTCAAAGAAGCCGGCCTTCAAACGCTTTTGGTCAGCATTTATTCAACCGACTCCGAGATTCACGATCAAAAACGCGGCATTCCCGGCGCTTACGAAAAGGCGGTTTCCGCGATTCAATTCGGTCTTGAAGCCGGGCTTTTGGTAACGATGGCAACGCATTTGGACGGCGCGAAAGTGGGTGAAATGGAAGGTTTATGGAAATTGGCCGGCGATTTGGGCGTTCACGAGTTCTCGATTTGGGAATCCGTTCCGACACTGGACGGCGAAAGCCGAATGAACGATGCCGAGCGCAAGATTATTAATGATTTTTACCGCCGCGTCAATGCCGTTGATGACGGCACGCCGCGCATTTTTTCAAACACGATTTTCGAAGGTGAAATGTTCGGCGCAATGGCCGGGCGGCGCTGGCTGCATGTGACAACGGAGGGCGATATGCAGCCCGATCCTTACATTCCGCTTTCTTACGGCAATCTCAATGACGTGCCGATGAAGGAGGCTTGGGCGCGTATGCGAAAAGAGCCGGCGCTTCGACAAAAAAGAGACGTTCACGTTCTTTACGACCCCGGATATTTGCAAAAAGTTCGGGAAGCGAATGATTGGGATTTCAGAACGAATCAAAAACAATGACCGAAAAAATAAAAACAAGGATAGTCCTATTTACTATTTTATTTTCAATTTACACATTTATTACAGTTTTATTGTTATTCAAGCAGGAGAGTATAATTATGGCAAAAAAAGATGAAATGGAAGAAGTCATCGGCGACCTTGGCGACGATGAACCAACAGCGTATTCTGAAATTAAGATGGGCGGCGGCTGGTACATGGCGATTTCTTTGGAGAGAAGCGAACGCTTTGACAAGGAATATGTTGAAATTTCCAAAGAGCGCGCCGGCAAAAAGAGATCTCGTTTCAATTTGAGCCCAAAACACACACGCGTTTTGGGCGAAGCGCTCATCAAATTCGCCGATGAAAACGATTTGGACAATTTTGAGAACAAAAGCAGCGGCAGCAGCGATGAATAAGCCGCAATCAAAGGTGTGTGTTTGATATGGCTTTTGAAATGACTTATCTCATTTTTATTGTTCCGATTTTGTTGCTTGCGCTTTCGATTTATTTCTTTTCGGGGCGCGGCGCGTTTTTAATTTCCGGCTACAATACGCTTCCTGAAGAGGAGCAGGAAAAATACGATTTGAAAGAATTAACGCGCGCGATGGGCATTTTTACAATCGTCATGGCGGTTTTAATGACATTCACGCTTTTCACGGGAATGGTTTTAAACAATACAATGTGGGCGCTTGTCGGCATTATTTGTATTTTCGTCTTTACGGTTGTTTGGATTTATTATATGAACAACAACCGGAAAATCAAAGAAAAACCGTATTGATTGATTCATTTCGATTCAATTCAAATTTCTTTTTTATTTCTTATTTTTTAAAAACGATGGACATGTTTTATTTATCTTTTTGAAAAGCCGAGCAGCTCGCGCGCGGCGGCGTTTGGTCGCGGCTGCTGCCGGCAGCAGGGTGGAATCGGTAAGGTGGCCGTGCGAAACGGAAACGGTAAGGTAGCGGCGCCACGTTCGCGATAGCGTTCGGATGTGATAAAAAGAAGCAGATGCACGCAGCAAAGCTGATACTCTGTGACAGTTGGTAGACAATACACTGTTTTTTGGTTTCGTCGAAGTCTTGGGGCGAATCTCCAACTTCTCCTTTCACTCGCTACGCTCGCGAAACTCGTCGTTGGAGGCGGTTATTTCGGGTTTCTGAAATATTCGCAAAAAAGAAACATCGTTTTTTCTTAATTTTATGAAAAAACGAACTCCGTTTTTCTTTTCATAATGTTAATGAAAAGGGAGTTCGGGTTTGAATATTTGTTAAACCGATGTTTCGGTTTGGTTTATGTTTATTATAAACTTCTGATTTTCTCAAGAACAATCTTCTCATTCTCTTCCGGCGGTTTTTCCGCGTCCAAAATCACAAACCGGCTCGGCTCGTCTGCCGCTAATTTCTTGAAATTTTCTCGAACTTCTTTTAAGAAATCGACGCGCTCAAACTTCGTTTGCGCGCCGCGGTCTTTGCAGCGTTCACAGGAAACTTCCGGGCGAATGTCAAAAAAGAAAGTCAGGTCCGGCTTGACGGTCCACGGCTCATGCAGGCGGCGGACAAAATCAAAAGCGTTTGGGACAGTGTCTTTGAGCGTTGCGCCTTGATAGGCGCAGCGGCTGTCGGAGTAGCGGTCGGAAATGATGAGTTTGTTTTCATTCAGCGCCGGGCGAATCGTGTCGGACAAATGCGCGGCGTGATCCGCCAAAAATAAAAAAAGCTCGGCGAGCGGGTCAACATTGTTTTCAATTGCCGCGTAAACTGCATTTCCTGTGAGCGTTTCCTTTGTCGGTTCACGCGTAAAAATTGTATTTTCCGTTTCCTTGTTCAACGGGGCGGATTCGTTCAATTTTTGAAGGCGCGCAAGCATCGTGCTTTTGCCCGATCCGTCAATTCCTTCAAATGTTACCAGCTTTCCGATCATCAAGACATTTTTAGCGATTGAAACGATATTATCTTTTTCATTGATTTTGTTTTTCATTTCGTTTCATTTCCGCTTCATTTCTACTTTATTTTCGCTTTATTCTTATTTATCCACAAAGTTTAAAAGCAATGCATTTCATTCATCAAAACTATTGCGATTTAATGTGTCAAATGTAATTTCGGTTTTTGTCTAAATTCAAAAAGCGACGGCACAATGTCAAAATCAGTAAAATCGTTTGCCGCTCTGCGAAAAACATTTGCTGTTGACGGCAATAATATTTCATAAAGCAGACAGGTTATGATTCTGTGAACTTTTCTCATTACAACAAAAAACCGGCAAATCACTCGTTTAAACTCTTTGTGTTCGATATGGACAGCACTCTGATTGACGCAGAGGTCATTGACGAACTTGCGAAAGCCGCCGGCACCGATGAGGAAGTCTCGCGAATTACGGAAGCGGCGATGAACGGCGAAATGGATTACACAAAATCCTTTCAAATGCGCGTCCGCGCCTTAAAAGACCTTCCTTATGAAAAAGCGCTGGAACAGGCCGGCAAAATTCAATTGATGCCGGGTGCAGCCGAACTGACGGAATACATCCGCGGAATCGGCGGAAAAACAGCAATGATAACATGCGGCTTCAGTATAACGGCTGATTCTGTCAAAGAACAGTTGAATTTGGATTACGCTTATTCAAACGAATTAATTGTCAAAGACGGTGTCCTGACAGGCGACGCAATCGGGCCTTTAATGGTCACGAACGCCAAAGCCGCCGTTTTAGACGAGCTGGTGAAAATCACAGGCATTCCGTACGAAGAATGTTTGGTTGTCGGCGACGGCGCCAATGACATTTGCCTGTTTGAGAAAGCCGGCTTTTCAATTGCGTTTAACGCAAAACCGCGCGTACAGGAAAAAGCGCACGCCGTTGTTTCCGGAAAAGATTTGCGCAACGTGATTCCCGTTTTGGAATCCGTTATGGCGCCGCCGGAATCTTAAAACAAACGAGATGTGCATCCTGCGCAAACATTATTTCAATTTATGAACACCGATTTTTTCGGAATCATAATTTAAGCCGTTTGGCTTAACGTACAGAAACCGGCCCGAAATTTGTTTTTTCGGGAAGGGGGACCAAAATATGACGAATGAACTGCAAATCAGAAAAGCAGAATTGAAAGATATCTCTGAAGAGGCAAAAGAAAAGAGAAATCAGTTAAATGCCGAAGCAAGCAAATACGCTGCTGAAAGAAATGAGTTAAACAACAAGACCAAAGAATTAATTACAGTCGCTCAGGACTTAAAAGTGAAACGTGACGAAGTGAACGTCAACGTCAGCAAATACAAGACCCTGCGTGATGAAACCAACGCGAAAGCCAACGATCTTTTCGCAAAAGCGGACGAACTCAGAAAAGAAGGCGGCCTTGCCGGTCCGTCCATCAAAGAAATCCGCAAGCAGATCGACGAACTTGAATTCAAGCAGCAGACATCCGTGATGAACCCGAAGAAAGAAAAGGAACTCGTCACCAAGATCAAAGAACTTGAAGTCGAATACGCTGAAAAGAAACAGCAGTTGGAAGAAAACAGCGACTTAAAAGCAGTTTTGGACGAAGCGCAAGTCATCAGAGACGAAGCTTCCGAATACCACGCGCAGTTAGCTGTTTACGCAGCCCAGGCACAGGAATTCCACGAACAAATGATCGCAACCTTCAAGGAAGCCGACAAAGTTCGCGCAGAATCCGATGTCGCGCACAAAAACTTCATCCGCGCGCAGGAAGCCGCTGACGAACAGCACAAAGTCTTCATCGAAGCCCAAAAAGAAATCCGTGACATTGACAAAGAAAACGGAAAGGCAAAGAAGAAAGACAAAGATGTCAAAACCAAAGTCGACAAAGAAGAACAGGAAAAAGATGCGCAAGACATCTTCGACAAGTTCAAAGACGGCGGAAAACTCACAATGGAAGACCTCATGGCCCTCCAGCGTTCCAAATATTAAGACATCGCACGTTGAAATTACTATTGAATTCGGCCAAAGGAAGACTTACACTGTTTTCTCCGGCGGCTTTAAAAAATCGGTCCCCTGAAAAGGAGAAGAAACAACCCAACCGTTTTCTTCTCTTTTTCAAAATTCCTTTTTTTTAATGATTTCAATCTGTTCATTGATGATGAGCGGTAGCTTTCTTTTCTGATTAATTTCCCCTAAATTCTTATCTGAATTTTTTTTGAAAATGTTTTTATTCTTCTGTTTTTTCTGAAAATGTTTTTATTTCTTTTGTTTTTTTTGAAAATAATCGGGAAAAGCCAATCGTTTTATATATCTATGTGTATATAAAAATAAGAATAGTCAAATTGAATATGATTATGTCTTCATTAAAAATGGTTATACTATGAGCTCTGATTCACTCCCTTTGAATGGCGAAAAGCGGGTAACGGTTTCTGATATTCCCGGTCCGGATGAACTTGTTGTTTCTTCCGATCCCGACCTTTATATTGATCGGGATTTCAGCTGGCTTTATTTCAATGACCGCGTCATGGAAGAAGCGCTGGATGAGTCCAATCCGCTTTTGGAACGTGTTCGTTTCCTCTCGATTTTCGCGAGCAATCTGGACGAATACTACATGGTCCGCATTCCGACTGTCAACCGAACGATTTTGGAAGACAGCATCAGTCCCGGCAGCGAAAGCCACGTTTATCAGGAAATGCAGAAAATTTACGCCGAACTTCCGGTCATGCTCGGCCAAATGGAAAATTGCTGGATCAACATCTTGATGCCGGAACTCGAAAAACAAAACATTCGCGTTTTGGAATATTCCGAATTGGAAGAATTTCAAATCGAATATGTCAACAAATATTTCAAGAAAAACATTTTCCCGCAGCTGACGCCGCTCGCATATGATTCCAGCCATCCGTTTCCGTATATTGCAAATCAAAGCGTTAATTTGGCTGTTATCCTTTCCGATACCGCTTACGGAAAAGTTTTTGTTCGGATTAAAATTCCGTCCAACATCAAGCGGTTGATTCAAGTGCCGTCGAAAGAGGATTTGAAATCCGGCAAGGTCGAAGATAACATGGCGGCCGGCAAGTCCGGTAAATTCAATTTTGTTTGGGCGGATGATGTGATTATCGCCAATTTGGATATGGTTTTTCCGGGACAAGTCATTCAGGAAGCGCACGCTTTTCGAATTACGCGTGACGGCGACTTGGGGCTTGACGATGACGGTGACTTTAATTTGATGAAATCCATCGAAAAGAAATCCGGTGCTAAGTATTTCGGAAATCCGCTTCGTATGGAAATCAATAACGGAATGTCAGATTACGTTTTGAAAATTTTGATGGAAAACTTGAAGCTGCGCTCAACGCAGGTCGAAACGTTGGCGTCTCCCGTCGGTTTGTCTTCCATTTCCGAACTTTGCGATGTCAGCCGAGCGGATTTGAAATACGAGCCGTTCACGCCGAATAAGAAAGAATATTTGAAGCCTTCCAAAAAGAGCAGCATTTTTTCAAAAATCAAGAAAAAAGACGTTTTGGTTTACCGCCCTTACGACAGTTTCGAAAGCGTTATTGATTTTGTTCAGGCGGCGTCGATCGATCCCGATGTCGTCGCGATTAAAATCACGCTTTACCGCGTCGATAAAAAATCCCGAATCATCCAGCATTTAAAAGAAGCAGCCGACAACGGAAAACAAGTCGCCGTCCTGATTGAGCTTAAGGCGCGCTTTGATGAGGAAAACAATGTCGCCAAAGCCAAAGAGCTGGAACATTCCAACATTCATGTCGTCTACGGCGTTCCGAATTTGAAAACGCATGCGAAAGTCTGTATGGTTTTGCGAAAGGAAGACGATGAAATCATTCCGTACGTTCACATGAGCACCGGCAATTACAACGCGACAACATCCCGAATTTATACGGATTTCGAATATTTTACCGCCGATCCCGATATCGGACAGGATGCTGTTGATTTATTCAATTCGCTGACCGGGTATTCGCGGAAATTGAATTATCGGAAACTTCTCGTGGCACCGAGCGCAATGCGCGATGAATTGGTTTCTAAAATCCGCCGTGAAGTCAAAAACCACAAAGCGCACGGCAACGGTCACATTCTGTTTAAACTGAATTCGCTTGTCGATCCCGAATGCATTTCCGAATTGTACAAAGCGTCGATTGAAGGCGTTCAAATTGATCTTCAAATTCGCGGCATCAGCTGTGTCCGGCCGCAAATTCCGGGCTATAGCGACAACATTCATGTTACTTCAATCGTCGGCCGGTTTTTGGAACACACGCGCGTTTATTATTTCCATAACAACGGCGATGAAGAATTGTATCTCGGCAGCGCGGATTTAATGCAGCGCAATTTAGATCGGCGCATTGAAATTTTGTTCCCGGTCAACGCTGATTATTTGCGAAAAATCAAAGATGTTATTTTGGAAAAGCATCTTCACGATAACGTTAAACTCCGAATCGGGCTTCCCGACGGCTCGTTTAAAAAAGTTGCTCGGCCCGAGGGGGAAGAGCCGCTCGATTCTCAAATTTGGATGACTGAAAACCAGGATAAATGGGATTAATATCGTTTTTGATAAAATCTCATTTCATTTCTTTTTATTTTTTCATTTTTCAATTCACCCAATTTTATTTTTATAATTTTATTTTAATTTGTCATGTCAAATCAATTATTTGTAATTAGATTTTGGTCTTCAAAAATGTCCTTTTTTCGGTCATTTGATTCTCTTCTTCTCGTTTTTATTAGTTTGTTTTATTTTGGTTCGTTTTCAAATCTATATATTTTATCGGTTAAATATATGCTTAGGTTTAAATATATTAAAATTAATGGATTGTATTGAGAAAGCTGCATTAATTGGGTAATTCCAGTTGAAAAACGGTCGGCAGTTTTCTCATGTGTTCATTTCGGTTTTTTCCGATTCCGGGATGAAAACAAAACAAACGTGTAAAAACTAAAGCCCATTAAACCAAAAACTAAGCCTCTTAAACGCTCAGAAGGCATAACCCCTAAAACACAAAAACGAACGCCAAAAATCCTAAACAGAAAGATACGGGTGAAACCCGCAAAAAACCCGCCTGTATCTTTCTAAATTCCTCATAAAATATATTTTAAGCCACAAAAACGAAATTTACTCATAAAAATACACGACAAATAATGTTCAAAGACAATCTGTAAAGCAGACTTTAAAATACAAAAAACAAACACAAACAGAAAAATAACACATTTTACCTCTGATACAAAGATGCTCAACGATTACGCAAGAAATTCCCCCATATTTCTTAAGTCTGAGATGTTTTTTGTCATGTATTTACAATTCCAACCCCAAATTTACCCCAAATTTAATCCTAACACCAAAAAACACACAAAAACGAACAAGTTTAAAACAAAATACAAAAACATCAACAAGTAACATAACTTAAAAATATCTCCAAAATATCTTTACTTAAAAAGTATCTGAACCTAAATACACAAAAACACGCCATTGACAGAAATTCATATTTCAGTCAAAACTGAACAAATCGTTTGCGTTTACGAAAAACGGGGTTCAATTATTTTCGTTTTATTCCCAAGCAAACGGTTTGTTCAAGCATTTTTTTCAATCTTTTCTTTATAATTTAATCGAAAAATTGACTCTTCCGTTTCGACTCTTTTTGAAAATTCGTGCCGTTCGCGCGCGCATCGCCGCCGAAACAGCAGCAAAATAAAAGAGAAAAAATGAAAAAAAGAGAAAAAATGAAAAGAGGAGAAGTAAAAAGAAATGAAAAAAATTAAAACGAAAAAGAAATGAAACGAAAAAGAAAGGAAATAAAAATTTAAAACGAAAGTTAAATGCGTTTTAAATCATTTCCAAAATTCGTACCATTTCTTGTTTTTCATTTCTGTTTTTTCAGCGGTCGATTCCGGTTCATTTTTTTTCAAAGATTCCAATTCCTGCGGTTTTTGAATTTTTGCCGCTTCAACAAGCGGCTGCACTTGAAGCATGTACGCCTGATACGTTTTCATCAATTCTTCGTAATTTTTATTGGACGCCTCCAGCTGATCTTTCAAATCAGATATGTGGCGGCGCTGAATTTCAATGATATTGTTGTCAATTTCCTTTTGAAGCGCGTTCTCATTGCGGCGTTTTTGCCCACCGTAATAGTTTTCCAAAGCTTCCGCGATGACCGCATCCGGATTCTTTTCCGCGCCAATCTTTTTTCGAAGCTCTTTTGAAATCAATTGATTCGATTTGCCGAATTTGTTTTTATCCGCTTTGATTTTCTTTTCCGGCATTTTCTTCTTCTCAGCCATCTTTTTTTCTGATTTTCTTTTAGACATTTTTTCACCGCTTTATTTTCATTTTTGTAATTCTTCTTATAAATCCGCTTCCGCAATTATTTTTGAAATTCTTTCGTTAAAGAAGCGGCGGTCCATCTTTTCCCATTTCGTGTGGAATGCGAAAAGCAGCTCTTCCATTTCTTGTTCTCGATAATTTTTGTAATCTTCAAGCGTTTCAAGCGCGGTTTCAATTTTTTCATCTTCCGCATTCGAACCTGCGCCGCAGTTTTCTTCTCCGATTCGTTCAATATAATCTCCGATAACGTCAACGGCAACAACTGCATCATGGAAATCGCCGAGAACATCTTGGAGCTCTTTAAATTCCTTAATCAATTGTCCTGTCAGCTGCCCGGCAGCGTCTCCCAAACAATCCTTGAAGAAATCTAATGTGTAACGGAAGTTTTTTGCGGCGATTCTCAATCGGTGAAGCTTGTCAACGTAAATGTAAGGTCCGTCCATCCATTCGTGGTAAGCGGTAATGTCCGCCGCTTTTTCGTACAAAATAAACGGAAGAACGTCGCAAATGCGAACCGGCGCAACATCCCCTTTTTTATTAATGCGGGGCATGCCGAGATATTTGTTTTCGCCCAGCGTCTCCTTCAAATCGTTCATGAAATCCGTGTATTCGTCAGACGTCAAATAATTCACGACTTCCGTATGCGCTTTTTCCCGGTCGGCGGAAACCGTGTCGTAAAAGACAGACATTTTTTCACGACTCAAATTTTCTTTCTTTCGCCAGTCATCGGTTTTTTCCAAAATGACATCCAAATCTCTCAACGTTCCGAGCCCAGAAAGCGTTTTCTTAATGCCGTTTTCGGTTTCTTCAAGCCATTCGGGGTTCAAGAAATCTTTGAAAATCAAATTCGAAGAGCGCATTTTTCGAAGCGCGACGCGCATGTCGTGAACGTCTTCAATGTCTTCTGCCGCAAGAACGCCCGGCTCGGCGATTTCAACTTCTTTCAGCCGGGCAATTAATATTTTTTCGGCGGCGATTGCCATTAAATCTGTCTTTTCGATTTGTGCAGAAGTCGATATCATTTCCGATTCGCATTTTTCCGTGAAATCAAAATTAGGGAAATTCATATCCGGCGAATTAAAATCAAGTCCTTCAATCTTTGAAAAGCGCTTTCCTTCCAAAAGCACGGCGGCAATCAACGCCTTTTTTTGATATGCCGGCGGAACATAAAATCCGGCGGTTATTGTCGCTTTTCTGATTTTTTCCGGCGCAGGGTTTTTAATTTCTCTTAAAACAAATGCCAGCGCCAGCGTTTTAATTTCATTCAGTGTTAAATTTTCAATCGGGTGCGTTAAAACAATGTCGGCGGCGATGTTTACATTCTTCTCCATTGTCAGCCCTTTCCCGATTTCGGAAAGCTGCGCCGCCGTATTAAATAAATTTCTGTCTTTTTCCAAAAGCAGATTCGCGGATTTCGCGAAATCAAACAAAATGGCTGCGACTTTTGATTTTGAATCAATTTGCGCCGCGTCCGCGCCGTAATATTTTGAAAGTTCGGTTGTCGTCCAAACTTTTCCGTCCGTAATCGGTTTTTGATAATAATAACGCTCGTTCTCGCCGATTTCAAAAGCCAGCGGAAACATTTCCGTCCGATTTTGTTCAAAGTTTTCTCGGATCTCATTTATTTTCGAAATCGGCAAACCAAACAGCTGGGCGGCAAATCCGGCGGATACGCCGCTGTCAAGCGCAAGCAAAATCGAAGCTTGTTTGGAAAACAAATCCGTCGGGCCCGAATTTATAAACCCGGTCGCGCCGAAGTAATCGGTCGGATCGGCGGTGTAATCTTTTCCGCAAATCTGAAGCAGCGCCGCTTTTTCGCGCGGCAGCAAAAACCCGGCGTCGGTTGAATCATATTCAAAAACAGACGCCGCGTCTTCCTCTTCATTTTCGTTTCCTGTTCCGCCGGTTTCATCTTCGCCTCCGCCGATTCCATTCCCGCTTTTCGTTCCGTCCAAATCCGTAAAATAAGATTTCTTTTCAAAATCGGGAATCACTTTTCCTTCGATTTTGTCGCGGTTAAAGTACAAAATCAAACCGCGCTCAAATTTTGAAAGACGGCTGCTTTCGATTTGTCCTTGAAGTTCGGGTATCATTTTAAGTGCGTTAATAAACGCCTGAAGCTCTTTTTCCGTTCCGTTCGCAAGTTCAATTTCAAGCTCGGTAAACGTATGTTTTTGCTCGGAAAATTTCAAGCTGACCAAATCCACCGACAAATCGCCTAATCTGTTTTCAGAGGTGTCTTCTGTTGTCCCTTTTTTGAAAACGGTTTTAAAAATCCGATCCTGCTCCATTGTTAAAATCGGAACAAGGTCGAAATCGCCGAGAATATCCGTCAAAAGTTTTTCAAAGGCAGGATCCGAAATGTCTTTCGCCGTTGAATCTTTTGGAAGCGTTTGAATCATTTCTTTTCGGCGGCAAGCTTCCTCATCGGACACATCCGCCTGTTTTAATGTCCAAACAGCGTCTTCTCTTCCGACTTCCAAACGCTTTCTCAAATAAATGCCGAGTGAAAAAAGCAAAAAATCCGGCGTGTCGTAAAAAATATCCGTAAACAGCGGATGGGATTTGTCTTTAATTTGATAATCTTTCACGGCGGAAAGCGCGGTTAAGAAGTCAAACGTTTCAGAGTTTTTGATGCCGAATTTGTATTCGATTTCCATTTTATTGATGCCGGACATTTTTGAATCAACCGTTTACTTGATCTGCATACCTTATTTGCATTTTATTTGATTATGCGTTCTGCTGACTATATTATATGCTCTGTTATATAATATGGCGGTTTCCGTTGCTCTGTTTTTTTGAAAACGGTTATATAATGTGCGGCAGTAGTCCTTTTAATCATTATTTCACTTATTGAATCTTTATTGAATTTATTAAATTATTGAATTTGGTCATTTTAAAAATCAGCGGAGTAAGGACATTGACGACGGAAAAAGATATGCTGATGTGGGATGAAACGCTTTTTCGAGAATCCGATATTTTTGAATTGGATCACCTGCCGGATTATTTTCCGCACCGTGAAAATCAGCTCAACGGAATACGCTACGCGCTCAAGCCGGCGGTTCGCGGCGGCCGCCCTCTCAATTGTCTTCTTTACGGCCCGCCCGGTACGGGAAAGACAAGCGCCGCGCTTAAAATTTTCGACGAATTGAAAGAGTATACTGACAAAGTGATAACGGTCAAAGTCAATTGCCAAATCGACTCCACTCGATTCGCTGTCATTTCGCGCATTTACAAAACCGTTCTCAATGTCGCGCCGCCGGCATCCGGCGTTTCTTTTAACCGCATTTTTGATAAACTTGCCAAAAAGCTGGTTGACACCGACAAGGTTCTGGTTGTCGTTTTGGACGATATCAATTATCTCTTTTACGAAGGCCACGCCGACGAAGTGATGTATTCGCTTCTCCGCGCGCATGAGCAGTATCCCGGATCCAAAATCGGCGTGATTGCAATCGTCAACGATCCCGAAGTGATTTACAACGTTGACAAGCGCGTCGCATCCGTTTTTCTCCCCGAAGAAATCGAATTTCCGCGTTACGAATGGTCGGAAATCGATGACATTTTGGCCGACAGAATCCAGCGCGGCTTTTTCCCCGGCGTCGTTTCCGATTCCGTTCGCGAATGCATGACGGATTATGTCGCCGAAAACGGAGATCTCCGCGTCGGCATCGACTTGATGAAACGCTCGGGCCTGAACGCGGAAAAGCGTTCGTCGCGCAAAATTGACACGGAAGATGTCAACAAAGCGTACGCCGCTTCTCGTTCGTTATATTTGTCCCGAATGTTTTCGGTCTTAACGGATCACGAAAAATATTTAGCGATTCAAGCCGCGGAAGCCGGAGAAATTTCCGCAGGCGACTTGTACGAAAAATTCCGAGACCATACAGGAATCGGCTACACGCGTTTTTATGAAATCGTAAACAAAATGATTTCCGCCGGCTACCTCACGGCTGATTTTTCGGGCAAAGGGTCGAAAGGGCGGACGCGTATGATTCGATCGGGATTTAAGAAAGAAGAATTGGATGAGCTTTTGAAATAATTCAAAATTTGAATTTTAATTTTTAATTTTTTTGATTTTCTTGAAATATTTTTCATTCGGGTTTGGTGATTTTCCATGTTTGGTCGTTTTCAATATGGTGATGTTGTTTTTTCAGGCGAAGTTTTTGACGGCATCGTTTATCCCGATCCGTGTTATCAGGAATTGGATGACGAATACGCGCTGTCGTCCGTTTTGGTTCTGCCGCCGGTCAAACCGTCAAAAATCGTTAGCATCGGGCTGAATTATAAAGATCATGCGAAAGAATTGGATATGGAACTTCCCGAAAATCCGCTTTTGTTTTTAAAGCCGCCGTCGGCGATTTTATCTCACGAAGGGTTGATTGAATACCCGACGGAAAGCGAACAGGTGGACTATGAAGCGGAACTGGGAATTGTCATCGGCAAAACCTGCCGTCACGTTTCCGTTGATGACGCTTTTGATTATGTTCTCGGCTACACGTGTTTTAACGATGTGACAGCGCGTGATTTGCAGCGCGCGGACGGGCAATGGACGCGTGCGAAAGGATTTGACACATTTGCGCCGGCGGGGCCGTTTATTGTCACATCCGAGGAACTTTCTCAAACCGGGCTCTCGCCTGACAATCTTATGATTTCATGCCGTGTGATTCGAAATGAAAACGAAGAAGTTCGGCAAAATTCGTCGACGAGTGAATTTATTTTCAACATTTCCGAATTGATTTCTTTTATTTCATCGGTTATGACGCTTGAAATTGGTGACATTATCGCGACGGGAACGCCGCCGGGCGTCGGTGAGCTTTTGGTCGGCGATGTTGTTGAAGTTGAGATTGAAGGCATCGGCGTTTTGAGAAATACGGTTGTATCAGGCTGATTTCTTGAAAAATGTTTTCAAAACGGAATTTTCTGAAATTGTTCATGATTTTTAAAATCAAGAAGAACTTTTATGAATGGGAAGTCATTAGAATTATTGAATTATTTTTAATCAAATCAGGTTTTGTTTGTCATGTTGTTTGATCAGGCCCGCAATGAATTGGAATTAATCGACCGTCACACTCAGGTGCTGAAAATCGTCATCGAGAACGGACCGATCGGTATTTTGAAATTGTCCGAAATTACGGGAATGCAGGCGCACAAAGTCCGTTATTCGCTTCGCGTTTTGGAACAAAACGGTTTGATTAAAGCGTCTCCTCAAGGCGCCGTCGCCGGCGATTCGGTTGACGAATTTTTGAGAACGGCGAATGAAAAATTCAAAGAAATGAAAGATCTTTTGGATATGATTGAAAAACACGGCGATGAGATCGTTCGTTGATTTTTTTGATTTTTTTAATTTTCTTTTTTATCTCGTTTCATATCTTTTTTTAAAACTCGTGGTCGGGTTTTTCAATATTTTTTAAATTCGTTTGTCTGGGTACGTTCGGGCGCGCGCTGCTGTCTGCTGTGCCTGTTCAGTACTGTTCGCTGTGCCTGCTACGGCGCCTGTTCTGCGTGGCGGGTTGCATTTCTGCGTGCATCTCCTCTTTCTTATCACATCCGTTCGCTTCGCGAACGTGGCACTGTTACCTTCAGGTTTGTGTTGCCGCCGCTACCTTCCGATTCCGTTTGCGGCGGCAGCTGCCCACAGCCGCGCGCGCCTGACTCTCGTCTCCGTTTTTCAAAAACTTGTAAAACCGATTCACGTTTTTCATTTCGTTTTTCCATTTCTGTTCGGTTTTATATTTTTCGTTTTCAAGCTGATGAGCACCTTTAAATATCTATAAATGAAATTCTGTTCTTTCATTCTATATCAACTTCTATCGAATTATTTACAGGAAAAACTATGGCATTAGATCCCGAAGATTTACTGACGATTGAGAAATACGCGCTTCAAAACGCTGTGAAATATGAAGCCGTGCCGCAGGAAAAAGCGGTTCTCGGAAAAATTATGGGTGTTGCGCCTCAGCTTCGCGCGCGCGTTCCCGAAGTGAAGGAAGCGATTGAAAACATCGCCGCCGGCTTGAATAAAACAACACCGGATGAGTGGCGGGCGAGATTAAACGAAATCGCGCCCGAACTTTTGGAAGAGCTTTCCGTGAAAAAAGAGCCTGAGAAGGGATTGAAAGCGCTTCCGGGCGCTGAGGCCGGCAAAGTTGTCATGCGTTTTGCGCCGAACCCGAACGGGCCGCCGACAATCGGCAGTTCCCGCGGCATGATTGTCAATTCCGAATACGTCAAAATGTATGACGGGAAATTTATTCTCCGGTTCGATGATACGGATCCCGATCAGAAACGACCAATGCTTGAAGCTTACGACTGGTACGTTGACGATTTCAAATGGCTCGGCGTTGTCCCCGATGAAATTGTGAAAGCGTCCGACCGATTTGACACTTATTACGAAATCGCCGAGCAGCTCATTGAAGCAGGGCACGCTTATGTTTGTTTCTGCGACGGCGAGACGTTCAAAGGATTGAAAGACAAAAAGCAGGCTTGTCCGCACCGCGATGCTGCGCCTGAAGAAAATATGAAGCATTGGAAGAAAATGCTTGCCGGTGGCTATGAGGAGCGCGAGGCGGTTCTTCGGATTAAAACCGACATTTCACACAAAGATCCCGCGCTTCGCGACTGGGGCGCTTTCAGAATTTTAAAGAAAGATCATCCGCGTCCTGAAATCGGTGACAAATACATCGTTTGGCCGCTTTTGGATTTTGAAGGCGCGATTGAAGACCATTTGCTCGGAACAACCCACATCATCCGCGGTAAAGACTTGCAGGACAGCGGCAAGCGCCAAAAATACATTTACGATTATCTCGGCTGGACTTATCCGGTGACGCTTCACTGGGGACGCGTTCGAATCGAAGAGTTCGGCAAACTCAGCACCAGCGGCATCCGCCGCGATATTGAGGCCGGCGTTTACACGGGCTGGGACGATCCGCGTCTTCCGACGGTTCAGGCGATTCGCCGCCGCGGCATTCAGCCCGAAGCGCTCAAAAAATTCATGATCGAAATGGGCGTCGGCGAGACGGATGTCAGCATGAGCATGGAATCGCTCTATGCCGAAAACCGCAAGTTTGTTGACCCGATTGCGCACAGAATGTTTTTCGTTGCAAATCCGGTCGAGTTGACGATTGACGGCTATGGCGGCGGTATTGTCGAAGCGCCGCTTTATCCGAATCAGCCGGAAATGAGAAAAATCGAAACCGGCAATACGGTTGTTATCACAAAAGAGGATGCCGCCAACTTGGAAGTCGGCTCCAAAATCCGTTTGAAAGATTTGGGCAATGCGGAAATCACATCGATGTCGCCGCTTTCGGCAAAATACATCGACAATTCAATGGAAACAACCAAAAAAGAAAAGATGAAAATCATTCACTGGGCGCCGACAAACGGGTTGAAAGTGACGGTTCTCGGACCCGACGGCAATTTCTCGGGAATCGGGGAGCGCACGATTTCAAGCGAGCTTGACAAAGTCGTTCAGTTTGAGCGTTTCGGCTTCTGCCGCATTGATTCGGTTGACGGTGAAAACGTTGTCGCGTATTTCGCGCACAAATAAAATTCAATTTGAAATCAAAAAGCAAAAATGATATACAGATTGAAATTTATTCAATCTTGTTTCAATTTATGAATTATTCGTTTCAAAAATTAAAAAAATTTAAAAATTAAATTTTAATTATTTATTCATTGGAGTTTGTAATATGAAAATTTTAGTCAGTGATTCCCTCTCGGGCGAGGGTTTGGATATCTTAAAAGACAGCGGTTTTGATGTTGTTGTTGATACAGGCTTGTCCGAAGACCAGCTTGTTGAAAAGATTAAAGACGTTGACGCGCTCGTGATTCGCAGCGGAACGCAAGTGACCGCGCGCGTGATTGAAGCTGCCGACAACTTGAAAATCATCGGCCGCGCCGGTGTCGGCGTCGACAACGTGGACGTCGATGCGGCAACCAAGAAAGGCATCATCGTGTCCAACACGCCCGACGGCAACACGCTTTCCGCTGCCGAACACACTTGCGCCATGATGATGGCGGTTGCCAGAAACATTCCGCAGGCTTGCGCTTCTCTCAAATCCGAAAAGTGGGAGCGCAACAAATTCATGGGCGTTGAATTTAATAAAAAAGTGCTCGGTGTCATCGGTCTCGGCCGTATCGGCGCCGAAGTTGCCAAACGATTCCAATCGTTTAACATGACCGTTCTCGGTTACGACCCGTTCGTTTCCGAAGAGCGTGCAAAATCGATGGGCATCACACTCGCAACCGTCGAAGAAATTTGCAGAAAAGCGGATTTCATTACCGTTCACACGCCGCTCACGAAAGAGACTAAAAACCTCATCAACACCGATATGTTTAACGTGATGAAGCCGACGGCAAGAATCGTTAATTGCGCCCGCGGCGGAATTATTAATGAAGAAGATTTGGCGGCAGCCGTTGAATCCGGAAAAATCGCGGGCGCGGCAATCGATGTGTTCGTCGAAGAACCGCCGTTCAATTCGTCCGGTGCCGGTCTTTTGAAATCCGATAAAATTATCGTCACACCCCACCTCGGCGCGTCCACCGTCGAAGCGCAGGTGAATGTGGCAATCGACATCGCTCACGAAATTATCAATGTTTTAAACGGCGAAGGCGCGAAAAGCGCGGTCAACATTCCGGCCGTTCGCCCCGAAGTGATGGAAGTCATTTCTCCGTATGTGAAATTGGCGGAAGTTTCGGGCAAAATCGCGGCAACCTTAATCGGCGGCAGCTATGACAAAGTCGAACTCGCGTACAACGGCGACATTTCAACCAAAGATGTCCGAACGGTCACGCTTGCGGCGCTTAAAGGCGCGCTTGCGGTCGCAGTCGGCGCAGGCGTCAACTATGTCAACGCCCCCGGCCTTGCCAAGTCCCGCGGAATCGAAGTGAGCGAAAAGAAGTCTGAAACATCCGGCGAATACGCGTCTGTCTTTACGATGACTGTTTCCGGCGGCGGAAAATCCGCAAGTGTTTCGGGAACTGCAATCGGCAACGACATTAAAATCATTCAGATCAACCAAACCCGCGTCGACGTTTTCCCGTCCGCGCACATGATTTTTGCCGATCACATCAACAAACCCAACGTCATCGGCCCGTGCTGCCAGATTCTCGGTGAAAACAACATTAACATTTCCGGCATGCAGGTCGGACACGTCGCAGTCGGTGAGCCGACAATCATGGTCATCAGCGTTGACAGCGATGTTCCGGAAGACGTTCTTTCGAAGCTGACGACGGTTGACGGTGTTTTGAGCGCGAAGATTGTGGAAATTTAATTTTCCAATCCTTGCTTTTTGGTTTTTAACTCTATTTTTGCCGTTTTAAACGGCCTCTTATTTTTTATATAATTAAAAAACGGATTTGTTTTTCAATATCGTTTGTTTTCTCATCATTTTATTCAATTGAATTCTATTCATTCTTTAGAAGTTCAATTTGAATTGCTTTGGAGAATTTATGTTTTAGAAGACGAAACAAAATTAACAGCCGGCGGAAAAAAGTTACAAAATCAATTGAAAGAATATATTTCAAAAAAGTGAAAAACAGATCTTTGATCTGTTTTATTTTAATTATTCATCTTCAACATCTCTATCCATACCTTCCCAAACCGATTTCGGTTTACGGGTAATCGCTGTGTTATCGCATTCGTGAATGTAAATGTCGCGCTGCGGGTATGGGATTTCAATATTTTCTTCGCGGAATCTTTGAAGAACTTTTGTGTTGATGTAGTCTTTCGATTCCCATTTTCTGTCAAAACGGTTGGACCAGATAATCAGCATTAAATCCAAACGATGTTCGCCGAACTCTAAAAAGAAAACTTCCGGTTCGGGGTCTTCTAAAATGTGATCGAAATTGTGCGCGGCTTCTTTAGCGATTTCAAGCAATATTTCTTTGACTTTGACAATGTCGGAATTATAACTGACGAAATATTTGAACCGGACTTTAATTTTAATGTCGGGAAGCGCGTAATTTGTAATGATGCTGTTTGAGACGGTGGAGTTGGGGATTGTCATCAATTCGTTGTCCAACGTTCGAATGCGCGTGCTGCGGTTCCCGATGTCCATGATGTCGCCGACATGCTCGCCGATCTTGACACGGTCGCCGACTTTAAACGGACGGTCCAGGTAAATCATGGCGCTGCCGAAGAAGTTGCCGAGCATATCCTGCGCGGCCAAGGCGATTGCGATACCGGCAATACCCGCGCCGGCCAAAAGCGGTGTCAAGCTGATGTGATAAATTCTTAAAATAATTAAAAACGCGACAAACCAAATCAGGTAAACGGACAGCAAATCAAGGAGACCTAAGAATCGAGCGGCGAAGTCTCTTTTAGAGCCGCGCGCCGTTCCGTGAATGAATTTGCGGCCGTAAAATTCCATGATATTTTGAACCAAGGCGGAGACGAACCAGGCGGCGATGATCACAAAAAGAACTTCGTTTAATTCGGTTTCCCGATAAATTTCCATTCCTTCCGGCGTTAAAATGTAGTGAGAAATGCCGTAATAAGCAGGAATCAGAAGCGCGATGATTGTCGCAGGTTTTCCGAAAGATGCCAGCAAAATGTCGTCCCATTTTGTTTTTGTTCCCTTCGCTTTTAAAATTAAAAGCTTTCGAATTTTCCGCATGACGGCAAATAACAAAATGCCGAGAACGACAAAAAAAACACCGATTAATGCTGTTTCATCTTGATTTATGTATTGTAAAATATCTTCAACCGCAAACGAACTCATTTTTTCCCCTTCTGTTTTTATTTTTAATTAATTCTTTCTAAATAATTATTTCGCAAACATTGTTTACATAACATTATTCTCAAAAACATTTTTTTTCGCGGCAGCCGATTTTTTCGTCAAAGTATCTTTTTTTCGCGGTAAAGGTATTTATATCTCATTTTTGTTTTCTTTTTAATTATCTTCAATCGTTATGCTGTTAAGCATTCGATTTTAATGGTTTAAAAGGGTAAAAAGGGAAAAATATGCGTTTTGCTTCGTTCGCTCGGATATTGTTGAGTATTTTGATTTTGTTTTGTTTAATGGGAATAGCTTCTGCAGATACTGTTATTACACATACCGGGGGCGATAATTATACATTTGTTATTGATCCCGGTCTTTGGAACGACAGCGGTACAATTCGGGGAACAGGTGGTGTGTCATATGCCGATCTCACTGAAGTTTCCGATATTTACACTTATTCAGGTGGTTACGATTTTATTATCTATTATGATTTGTCAGTCGGTGGTACAACAGGTCTGTCGATTTCTGTTTCTGATCTCACGCCGCTTAATGTAACATTTGTTTTGGCAGATAATTTCATTCTCGAAAATTATTATCAAAATATTTCTATTTCTATCCTGAATAATACTCATAATATCATTTTTCAAGGTAATAATAAACAAACGCATGAAAACATTTCTATATTCGGGCCTTCTGGTAATATTTCAATAAACGGATTAAATATGTTGGATGGAAATTTGAGTATAAGATACGTCGATAATGCAGCAACAAAGGTTTCTATCGAAAATTCTGTAATCAATGGCAATGTAACGGTGGGGGATGTTGGTTCTAATACTATCACAAATCGAAACATAACTGTGAATAATCTGACTTTAACAAACGGAACATTGAATTTCACTTCTGTTTTCTCCAAAAATATTACAATCAACAATTCAAATTTTGCGACAGCCACGCCGTCTGATTTAATTTTCTTGGATATGACTGCCGATAATTTTGAACTCAGCAACTCCGCGTTTGACGGCGGTGATATTAATGTTAATCACGCGGATGTCAGTTCTGCTTTTATTTCCGAATTGGATATGATCGGCAGTTCAATGATTTATGATTTCAATTGGCCGAGCAACGCATCAAGTGTATCCGTTGACGGTTTAACGGTGTCAGACGGATATGTTCGTTTCTGGCGGTCGGGCAACGCTTCACATTCTCTTTCTTTTACAAACTCGAACATTACAAACGGACATCTTTGGCTTTCTTCTTTGGATTGTTGGGTTTCAGTCAGCAACAATAAAATTTCAAATTTTGGTCCTGTCTTAACGCTTGAAAATCTTTCGGTGAACACATCTGAAATTTTCAATAACGTCTTCATAAATTCCGGTGCCGACTATATTGATTATCCGTCCGGTGAAAGCAGTTTCTTCTCAAACTTAGATTTTTATAGAGGTCCGTATATGGACGGGTCAGGTATCATGGGTGCGCCGTGGGTCGGCGGTAATTACTGGGGAACTCTTGCCGACGACGGTTATTCGGACATGCTGCCGCGAGAAGCGAAAGGATATTCGGAAACTCCTTATTTGATTTCCGCAACTTTCGGCAACATATACGGTCTCACCGATCCGTATCCTTTGACAAAATATTCCTCCTCCTCCGGCGGGGGTTCTGAGCCGCCGGAAGAACCGCCCGAATTGCCTCCGGAAGAACCACCCGAGGCACCTCCCGAATTGCCGCCCGAGCAGCCGCCTGAAGATCCGGAGTCCGGTCCCGGTGACCAAGGTGCCGGCTATGCCGGAAGCAGCGGCGGTTTTAACGGTATTCTTGTCGGATTAAAAGACGGAAATGTGCCGACGAATGAAGTCGTTTCCGGTTACATCGCGCCGTCATCGGTTGTTGTCGGCGCGGCTGTCGGTTCAATCTTATTGATTGTTGCCGGTCTTATCGATTTATTCTTCGATGTTTCGTCCGGACAAGTTCGAAATTTGATGAAAGGACAAATTTCGTTTAAATTCAATCCGCCGAAATTAGCGCAGTTTTTGACGGCCAGAACCGCTTATTTGGTTCTCTTCTTCATCTTTGGTATCGGTGTGATTGACACGCTTCTCGGGGATGCGGTTGACGCGTCTTTAAATGGCGGGCTGTTGTCACCGTACGCGGCGTACATGTCTCCGCTTGTTCTCGGAACGCTTGTCAATATCGGCGGCGGTTTGTTCTTTGATGAGATTTTGGAATTTATTTTCAAAAAGACAGGCAAATATGTCAACACCAAAACCGGCATTTTGGATTTGATCGGCGCGAGCGGAAAAATCAATGCGGTCATCTTCGTCGGGCTGATTGTTTTATCGGCGGCGCTTTTGGCATTTTGTATTTACTTCTTGGAATGGTCTCTGCTCTGATTGAGCAGAACCGTTTCAATCATTTTTTTCGAATCGAATTTTGGTTCCGATTTTTTAAAATCAATATTTGTCGGCGATTTGCATTTGAACCGCAATGCGCGGATTCAAGAAACCTTTATATGTCATTACTCCTTTCTAAGCGTTCACCTATAGGAAAATAGCGTATCTGATTTTGTAAGATATCTTTTTTGATATATCATTTCAAGGTACTTTATTTTCGAACGCAACCGGCTTTTCTAATTTTTAAGCAAACTGCGTGAGTAGGATTTTTATTTCAAAAAATCTTGCGGAGGAAAATAATGGGTAAGAAAACACTTGTAAAGCTCTCTCGAAAGACAAATCCGAGAATGATTAACCTTATTTTGACGCTTAAGAGCGCCAGTACAGAAAATGATGCACCGATCTGGTCAGCAATTGCCAAGAAATTGGAAAACCCGTCCAGAAACTATGCCGCTGTCAACATGAGTCAAATCAACAGACACGCAAAGGAAAACGATGTCCTTTTGGTTCCGGGAAAAGTTCTCGGCGCAGGCGACATCACGATTCCCGTGACCGTTGCGGCATTGAATTTCAGCGTCGGCGCATTTGACAAAATCACCGCAGCAGGCGGCACATGTGTCCGTATCGAAGACATCATCGAAGAGAACCCGACCGGTTCCGGCATCAGAATTTTCCAGTGAGGTGCAAAAGTATGACAGTTATTGACGCAAACGGATTAATTATGGGACGTCTGGCAAGCATTGTCGCGAAGCGTCTCCTTGCCGGTGAAAAGATTGATATTATCAACGCCGAAGACGCGGTTGTTTCCGGAAACAAATATACAATTTTTGCAGACTACCGCCACTCTGTCGAGAGAGGAAGACCCGAATACGGTCCCTACTTCCCGAAGAGACCGGAGAGAATTTTGAAAAGAACAGTTCGCGGTATGCTTCCGTACAAGAGACAGAGCGGCCGTAACGCAATGGCAAACCTCAAAGTCTATGTCGGTGTGCCCATGGAACTGAAGAACGCACAAACCGAAACAATCGACGCCGCAAGCATGACCCGTCTCGGCTCCGCAAAATATGTGAAGCTCGGCGAAATCAGCAAGAACCTCGGCGCTAAGGTGGAGTGATTCAAATGGCAGAAAAAGTTGTAAACACTTCAGGTAAACACAAAACCGCCGTTGCCAGAGCAACCGTTAAGAGCGGAACAGGCATCGTCAGAATTAACAAAATCCCGCTTCCCATTTACGGCAGCTGGCTTGTGAACCAAAAAGTTTCCGAGCCCGTTAACATCGCCGGCGAAGCGGTGATCTCAAAGCTCGACATTAACGTCACCGTTCAGGGCGGCGGATTTGTCGGCCAGGCAAACGCGGCCCGTACGGCAATCGCAAAAGGCATCGTTGAATTTACCAACGACACAGCTATCCGCGACGCATTTGCAGAGTTTGACAGAAGCTTGCTCGTCAGCGACTCCAGACAGAAAGAACCGAAATACTACGGTGGTCCGGGCGCCAGAGCAAAATACCAGAAATCTTACAGATAAAGTGATAAAACATGTTACCGGTCCGTTGTTTTTCATGCGGGAAAGTCATTGCTTCCGGATATGAAGAATTCAAAGCACGCGTCGAAGCAGGCGAAGATAAAGGCCAGGTCTTAAACGACCTCGGCTATTCCAGATACTGCTGCAGAAGAATGCTTTTGAGTCATATCGAAATGGTTGACGTGATTGCACCGTACCAGTAAAAACAAAAAAATCAATTTATTGATACAACCGACAGCGAAAGCAAAGACAGAGGATTCTTCTGAAATCCTCTTTGTTTTCTCGGATTCGTCGGGTTCTTTGAATCCTTCGTTTCTTTGAAATTTTCTTTGTTCTCTTCTGTCCGTTTCACATTCAGAAACAGCGACGGACAAAGTTCCGGGTGAAAAGGGTATGAAACTCCAAGTACAAGAATATACACGGTTCGAAAGAGCCAGAATTGTCGGTGCCCGCGCCCTTCAAATTTCAATGGGTGCCCCCGTCTTAATTCAAGATTATGAAAAATCGGGTGTCGATCCGCTCTACATCGCTCTTGAAGAGTTCGAAAGAGGCGTCGTTCCGATTACCGTCAAGAGATAATTTCATCGAATTGATTATCTCAAAACATTTTCAAATCACGAGTTCGAGTCGACAAGATTCGAAGAAATTTGCGAATTTATTCTCAAACGTGTGATTCTAATCATCACTCATCGAATTAAGGAAAATAAACATTAAGGAACTCAATTTGAATTCAAATTAAAAGGTGAATTAAATGGAAAACCAAGAACAACCCGCAGTTGAAGAAACTGCAGCAAACGAACAGAACTATCTCGTCTCAATCGACGAATATTTGGCAGCCGGTGTCCACATCGGAACGCAACAGAAAACAAAAGACATGATGCGCTTCGTTTACCGCGTCAGAACCGACGGTCTTTACGTCCTTGACATTCAGTCCACAGACGACAGAATTATCGCAGCGGCCGAATTACTTTCCAAATACGACATTTCCCGTGTTTTGGTTGTCTCTTCCAGACAGTACGGTCAATACCCTGCAAAAATGTTCGCAAAAGCAACAGGTTGCCGTTCCGCACTCGGACGTTTCATTCCGGGCATGCTGACCAACCCGAAGATGGACAACTACTTCGAACCTGAGATTATCATCGTGACAGACCCTGCCGGTGACGCTCAAGTGATTAAGGAAGCTTTTGACATCAACATCCCTGTTGTCGCGCTTGCCGACTCCAACAACTTAACCAAAAATGTTGACCTCGTCATCCCGACCAACAACAAAGGAAGAAAAGCGCTTTCCCTCGTTTACTGGCTTTTGGCAAGAGAACTCTGCAAAGCAAAGGGAATTCCGTTCAACGCCGAACTTTCCAACTTTGAAGTTCCGTTGTAATCACATCATTCAAATTCAATTTATTCTTGAACAAGGTTTCCTTGTTCCTTTTTTATTTTATTTGTTTTTTCAGTTATTTGAAAAAATCTTTTTTAGAAAAACGGCGCGTTTTATTTTTTTATTTTGATTCTTGTTTCTGTTTTTGTTTCCGATTAACTTCAATTTCGATTGCAGTTAAAGTAAATGATTTAATATATCTGGCATTTTATTCTTTTGCACCTCGAACGGAAAATATTCATGTTTTGTAAAAAAACGAACCCTCAAAAACGAAGGATACGACCCCTCGTTCCAAACCCCAATTCCCTATTCCGATGGTAATGTTTTTCGTTCGAGTCCTTGCACTCTTGAATTCTTCTTAAACAGGTTTAAATATCAAGTATCAGATATCGTTTATGTAATCGGATTCGATTCTATTCATTTGTTATTCCATTTTGTACGGTCAATTTGCCGTATTTTATCATGTTGTATGTTTTGTAAAACCAAACCGGGTGTCATTTGTGAGCGATCAGCCGACGGAGAAAGATTTTATTCGTGTTTTTTCCGATGTTTTTCAATTTAAAAATAAACCGATTCTCTCCGGCTCCGAATTCGATGACTGCGCGGCGCTCAGGCTTGATTCTTTTTCGAAAAACATTTCTCTTGAATCGTTGACTTTCAGCACGGATACGGTTCGCGAATCTTCGGATTTTCCGTCCGGAATGACTTTTTTCCAAAAAGGATGGATGGCGGCGGCCGTTAATTTAAGCGATTTGGCGGCGATGGGGTCAAAACCGGTCGCTTTCCTTTTTTCGGCCGGTCTTCCTGCGGGCTTTACGCTTGAAAATGCGAAAGATCTTGCGCGCGGTATTCAGGAATGCGTTTCCTTTTTCGGCGCGGAAGTTATCGGCGGCGATACCGAATTTTGCGATGAACTGACGATTACGGGAACCGTCATCGGGATTTCCGAAAATAAAAATCTGATTTTGCGAAAAGGCGCAAAACCCGATGACCTCCTTTGCGTGACGGGATTTTTAGGCTCTGCCGGTGTCGCACTTTCCGGTTTGCTCGGACAAATCGGGGAAGCCAACGCTTCTGCCGAATTTTTGAAAAATTTAACCGAGCCTTTCTCGCGTGTTTTTGAAGGCGAAATGCTTGCAAAAAGCGGCGCCGTCAATTCAATGATTGACACAAGCGACGGCTTGGCATCATCCGTTTACGAATTATCGGCGCTTTCTGGCGTCTTCTTTGAAATCGACGAACAAAGACTTCCGTTAGATGCGGAAGCTTTGGAAATCCTTTCAGATCATTTGAAAAACCAAAACGAACAAAACGAGAAAAATGAACAAAACGAAACTGAAATGACTGACGAACAAATCGCAGCGGCCGCGCGTTCTTTGCTGATTCATGAAGCGCTTTATACGGGCGGCGATTACGAACTTTTGTTTACGATTCCGTCCGATAAACTTTCGTTCATCGAAGAACTTTTCCAAAAGTTCAACGAAGGCGCAGCAGGCCGGTTTGATTCTCTTTCTTCAAACGGCAAATCCGGCAGATATCCCTGCAAGTTCACGGTTATCGGAAAGGCAATCGCCGAAAATGAAAACGTCATTCTCAGACATACGGGTTTAAATTCACAAAGGCAGCCCTTGATGAAATTGGGGTACGATTCGTTCACAAAATATATATGAGATGAGATTGTGAAATTGTTTCATCTGTTTTTACTTTTCAGTAAAAATTTAGGGTTTATATTTCAAAAATAATTAAAGTTTGAATAATTAGGGATTTTTAAATATTGATTAAATTAAAGGAAAAAATTATGAAAACCATATTAAAATACGCGGTCGTTTTACTGCTTCTGTTCTCAATGGTCGGAATGGCGAGCGCGGCTGTTGATGCCAACAGCGTTTCTGCTTCGGCTACTGAAGATGCTCTCGGTTCGGGAATTTATAATGTCACTGTTAATTGGGGTGGCACTTTGGATGATGCTTCTACAGCGACTATTCAGATTTTTGATGATACCGGTTCTACTTCAATCAGTCCTGTCAAAACCCCGTCTGACTCCGGTAGCTATATGTTTACTGGTATTAGTTTAACTGCAGGCGATTCTTATATTGTCAAACTTACTGACAACGGTATTACTGAAGAATCAGCTCCCTTCTCAGCTATTCCTATTCCTGTACCGACTCCTGTTCCGGAACCTGATGTTAGTGATTTGAAGTCTACTTCTAATTCCAATGAAACGCATTTTGAATTAACGTGGACATCTTGGACACCTGCCGGCACATATTTCTTAGAAATTTATAACGGAACCGGCTGGGAGGATGTTACATCTGTAACAACTGCTTTCGTTAAAGGAAATCCGAATGCAAATACAGACATCCGTTTCCGTACAAGTGATGGGACAGATAATAATGAAACAATTCTGAAAACAATTGCACCTGTCGGTTTTTCCAATGCAACTACCACTGATTCAATTACATGGACTTTATCAAATTGGGATACTTATGGCAGTGATTATGCTGTTACCCGAAATGACAGTGCTACTGTGAACCCGTCTGATCTTTCTTTATCTGGAACGGGTGTATTGACTGCTTCAAATCTTGATCCCGGTTATAAATATACTCTTAAAATTCGAGGAAATGATACTGATTATTACAGTTTATACAGTACTGATGAAGTCGAATTGGCTGCATTAAATCTGTTCGATTTAACTGAAATGGAAGATTTCCTTTATCCGAACGGTACTGAAAAATCTATTGCGGATATTGAAAATGGTTCTTCTATCCGTTTGAAGGCAATCACAACAGCATCTTGTTCATTCGTATGGAAATTGAATAATACTGACACCTCTACGAGCATTCTTACTAAAAATGATGTGTCCGGTGCTACAGAAGATGCTTTTGAATGGAGAACAAATGAAACCGGGAATTATTCTTTGGAATTAACCGTGAATGACGGAACAAATCCTGCTCAAATCAAAACATGGGCTTTTGAAGTCATTCCCAAAACAACGGGTGATCGTGTTTGGGATGAACGGATTTATGCGTTGGGTGGAGAATATACCTGGACAGCACGCAGTTTCTCCGGTTTTTATTATGATTTGGATACCGGTGAAGGTAATGAAGAGATGACCATCAAAAACATTAGTCGTTCTATCGAGAAATATGATCTGATTTATAAAACCAAACCGTCTCCCGTCAATTATGATTTTTCAAAATGGGGCAATTATAATATTGTCGGTTTTATGGGTGATAAATACTTTGCAGGTGATGATGAAAGCAGGTTAATGAAGAATGGAAACCTTTCAAAAGTATTGTTAGATAATAATGATAAGATCCAATTGCGTACCGGTCAAAATTATGCTCTTGAAGAAGGTTATTCCATTTCCGTCCAGCAAATTGATATTAACGGCGGTAAAGCACAAATTATCTTCTCAAAAGACGGTAAAGAAATCGGAAGTTATATTACAAACGAAAATGAAGATGCCGTTTATACGAAAAATGTCGGCAGTGGCAGCGGTAATAATACAACCTTTGTGAAAACGCGCGTTAAAAGCGTTTTCCAAGGGACAGAAAGCGCAATTGTTGAACTTGAAGGTTTCTTCCAAATTTCGGATAACTTGGTTCGATTGGAAAGCGGTACATCCATCGGTAAAATGAAAATCAAGAGTGTCACCGATACTGAAATCTTGATGGAGAATGACGAAAGAATTAGCTTAAGTCAAGATTCTGAAGTCGAACTGATGGGAAAAGTCAAACTCATCGTTGCCGATTCCTCTTTCTTGAAGTTTATGCCTGTCATTGAATACACTGATCCGGGCGTTTATGAAATCCGTGGAACTGTTTCAGATTATGATACTAATTTTGATTTTATCATTGATGTATGGAATCCGAGAAATTTTGAAGGATTTTATTATGACATCAATGATGATAATGATTCTATTGAAGAAATTAAAATTCTTCAAACGCTTAGTGATAGTTCCCGCACAATCGAAAAAGGAAATTTGACATATACATCTCAAATCAGGAATATTAGTTATGACTATTCCGGATGGCATGAGAATTATACCATTGTCGGTTTCATGGGTGAGAAATATTATGCCGGCGACAATGGCAGTTTGTTGAAAGATGGTAATTTGTCCAAAGTTTTGATTGATCGGGATGACAAATACCAAATGCGTGTCGGATCTTATATGACGCTTGAAGAAGGCGTTTCAATTAAAGTCGAGCAAATTGATACAAATGGTGGTAAAGCTCGTTTGGTCGTTGAACGAAACGGCAAAGAACTTCATTCCGATATCGTTTCAGCTGGCAGTGATTTGATTTATGAAGGTAATTTCAGTAAAATCAATGATACTTCTTTCATTCGTGTTCGTGTTGATTCCGTTTTCCAAGGTACTGAAAGCAGTATTGTTTCCATCTCGGGTGTTTTCCAAGCGTCTTTAGATTTAACAAAACTTGATTCAGATACAAAATACGGTAAAATGAAGGGCACTTATAGTAAAGATGGTATTCGCCTTTCCAATGATGAAAGGATCACACTTTCACAAGACAACGATGTTGAATTTATGAAAGTCGGAAACGATACGATGTACTTCAAAGTCGGTGACAGCAGCACATTGAGATTCGCGCCTGTCGTTGAACGTACAATCGGGTCAACGGATCCGCTGACGGTTTCTTTGAACCAGAGCAACGTCACGGTCGGCGATTCGGTTTTGATTACTGTTACTGACCGCGGATTGGAACTTGAAGGAGTTACTGTTTATGTCAACGGATCAAGTGTCGGCACAACCAACACCTCCGGTGAAGTCAGTTATACGGCAAATTCTGTCGGTTCTCTCAAAGTGACGGGTGAAAAATCCGGCTTTGTGAACGGCAGCACAACTTTGAACGTCGCAGAAAAACTCATCAACATGACGGTTCGCGTCTCTCCGGAAACCGTTTACTACGGCGTGCCTGCAACGATTAAAGCCACAGATTCCTTGAACGGATCAGCTGTCAGTGATGCGACTGTTTACATCAGCGGCGAAAGAGTCGGCACGACCAATTCTTCCGGTGAATTCGGTTATACCTTTAACAATACCGGAAACATTTCAATCGATGTCGTTAAAGAGAAATACAACAACGGAACCACGTATGTTAATATTTCTCAAGAAGTCGCCTTCGTCTATTCCGCTTTCTCAATGAAACCCGAGGATCCGGCCGCAAAGAAAGCAATTAAACTTTCCTTTGACGTGACCAACAATGGTGTCAAAAGCGGTTCTCACGACGTTTCTTTGATTTTGAGAGACGGCAGCGGAAATATTGTCGATCAGGACAATGCAACCGTTTCCGTTGACATGGGCAAAACAAAGAGCGTTTCCTTGTCTGTGAAAGCACCCGAAGAAGGCACTTACACTCTGACGCTTCGCGAAACCGACAGCAACAGAACAATTGATTTGCCTTCCAGCATGTCTACCGTTCCTGTCAACGCGGCGAAGTTCGGATCAACCATCTTGTACGTGGTTTTGGCAATCCTTGCAATCATCGTTATTGCGGTGATCGGATTTGTCGCGTATCTTTTCGGTGTGAAAGGTGCAACAAAAGACAACTATCAAGATGTTGCCGGCGAAATCTTTAGCGACATGAAATCCAAATTCCAAAGAAAATAAGGAATTTGATCTTAATTTAAAATAAACAGGTTCGGGTTTTCCGAACCTTTTCTTTTTTATTGTGTTCTTGAATTCCGGTGTACGTTTTTAATTGTCGTTTTTAAATTGAATTGTGTTTTGTATTCTTTTTTGTAAAGTGCTGCTGTCCGCCGTGCTGCCGCCGCTTCGCCGCGCGCGCAAATCCGCAGGTGTTTCCAAAAGTTTCAAAAAAGAGAATCTGTGATTTTAAAACAGATTAATAACTGGCGTTTTTAAAAAATAAAAAAGAGATTAAAAGACACGGCTTTTAATCAATTTCACAATTTGTGTTGGTGTCCAAAAGTCTGAGAACTTCATTGCGAACCGCGTTTTCGGCGGGGCGCGTTCTGTCTCTCGGGCGCTGAATCGGAATTTCAATAATCTTTTTGATTTTTCCGGGACGTTTGGATAAAACAACAATTCTGTCTGACAAGAAAACTGCTTCGTCAACGCTGTGCGTAACGAAAATAATCGTTCGCTGCTCTTCCTGCCAAATGCGGAGGAGTTCGTTTTGAAGATTGTTTCGGGTTTGCGCATCGAGCGCGCCAAACGGCTCGTCCATTAAAATGATTTCAGGCTCGTTTGCAAGCGCGCGCGCGATTGCAACGCGCTGTTTCATGCCGCCTGAGAGTTCGTACGGGTAACTGTTTTTAAATTCGGTCAAGCCGACCAAATTCAAATAAGACATCGCTTTTTCTTCGGCTTCTTTCTTTGAAAATCCTTGCATCAGCGGCCCGAACATGACGTTTCCGAGAACAGTTTTCCACGGGAATAAGGAATATTCCTGAAAAACCATGCCGCGCTTCGGGCCGGGGCCGGTAATCAGCTCGCCGTCCAAAGATGCCGTTCCGCTTGAATAAGTTTCAAGGCCTGCGATGATGCGCAAGAGCGTTGTTTTGCCGCAGCCGGACGGGCCTAAAATCGTGACAAATTCACCGCTTCTGACGGTCAGATTAATGTCTTCCAATGCCAGAAATTCAGTGTCTCCTTTTTTGAATTTCTTGGATAAATTTTCAATAACTAAATCGCCCATTCAGACCACCGTTCCTTTTTGCCATTTTAAGACGCGATTTTGAATGAAATATCTGAACAGGAAGTCCAGGAGGAGTCCGATAAAACCTAAAATCAGCATGTAAACAACAACGTAATCCATGGACTGGATGCCGTAATAGAACCAAATCTTGTAGCCGATGCCGGAATCGCTGACGCCGAACATTTCAGACGCTGCCAAACACATCCAGCCGACACCCATTGCGGTTTTAATGCCTGAGAGAATCATCGGCGACGCTGCCGGAATCGCGACATTTTTTATTAATTTCAAACTTGAAGCGCTTCCGAGAACTTTCGCGGCTTCGACATAAATTTTCGGGACGTTTTTAAAACCCGAATAGGTGTTAATGATGATCGGAAAAACCATTCCCATAAAAATGATAAAGCCGGCGGCTTGGTGCGTCAATTTCAACCAAATGATTGCAAACGGAATCCATGCAAGCGGCGGAATCGGCCGAAAAATCTCAACAATCGGGTTGAGCGCTTTGTCCAATATCGGGAACCAGCCCATCAGCATGCCGATCGGAATGCCGACAATTAATGAAAAAGCAAATCCGATGATGAAGTGGTACAAACTGATACCGACATCTCTAAAGAAAACGGATGTTTGAATGACACTGAAAAATGCCGTAATAACACTTGAGAAGCGGGGCAAATAAAATGAATTGTTAATATATATCGCCAGCAATTCCCAAAGAATTGCGAAGGCTGCTAACGATAAAGCCCCGATAATTATTTTTTGCGCGTTTTGGGATTCCATGCCTATTCTAAACGGGTTCATTGTTTATAACCTTGTAGGAAAAAACGATAGGAATGTACAAAAAGGACAAAATCCGGCGATAAAATTGAATTCCGGCAATTTAAGGAAAACATCGGAAAACCGTCTTTATTTCTTAATCCAAGCGGTCGGGTCGACTCGATAACCGCCGCCCGATCGAATGATTGACGGGTATTCGCTGATTTCTTCAATTGTGAATTTCAAAGAATCCGAGTCGAATCTTTCCCAAATGTCTTTCCACGGAATCGCGTACGCTTCGCGCGGGCGCCCGGCACCGTAACGCAATTCAACCGCCAAAAAACCGCATCTTCCGGAGTGGTTCAAAAAATCGGATATGCGTTCAATCTGATGAACGCCTTTTTTATCGGTCGTAAAGTGCTGGGTAAAGTAAAGCGCTTTCGTTCCTTTTTCAACGGAAATGCTCTTGCATTCGATTCCCATGTAGTAATCGGGGTGAAGAGAATCAACTAAAACATCCAGAAATTGCGACGTAAACCGGTGCTGTTTTAACCGATATGAAATTCCGCGCATATTGTTTTCTTTAAAATAATTGTTAAAAGAAGTGACAAGTCCTCTCTCAAATTCCGTCATAATTTCAAAACAATTAAAAAGTATATGACGGTTTGCCGCGCGGAGAGAAAGTATTCAATCTTGCTTGAAAAAACAATTCCAAATATACAAAACAATATGATATATTTAAAATTTATAAAAATTTAAAAGATGCGCCGAGGCTGGCAGCATCATGATTTTATAAAAGCCGTAAAACCGGCAAAAAAATTCTAATTAAAAACGTTTTTAGGAATTCATAATATACCGAATTAAATCGGCGCTTAATTTTGTATCTCTGAGATGTGAAATAATATCTTCCTCTGAGACATTGTTTTCTTTTAATTCGTTGATTGTATTGATCATTTCTTTCGAAATTTCAAAATATTCGTTAATGTCTTTTCGATGTCCCCAAACATCTCCCTCAAGAAGTGCAATGTTTTGCATTGCCAAAAACATCTGAATGGATTCAGATAATGTTTTTTTGTAGGAACTCGGAATATGAATTGCTTTAACACTCGGGCAGAGTGAAATCAATGTCATGATATCCTTGTTTGAGGGTCGGAATGCCAGATGGACAATTTTGTCACCTGATTTCAACGTCCCGATTTCGTCCTTAGAACTGATAATTCTGATTTTCATTGCTCCCTCTCTCTGTTTTTTGATGGTAGATTGGTATATTATAAATGCATCAAGATTGTTCATTAGAAAATATTTTAATTCCAAAATAATCATTGATAGCCGTTAATAAAAGGTATAGTGAAACAGTTATAATTAAATGTTTTGTTTCAAAACTTTGTTTGTATAATTCTATACCTTAAAACTTACTTAAGTTTTGTCTGCAGTTTTCATCCGAAAATATAATCGGATTGCACTGTTGAAAAATAATCTCAATCAATTACTCAATTGGTTTGAATGACAAATTAAGTACGTGTTAAGGAAGAATTTCATTATCAATATGAAAATTCTATTTAACAGAAATGTAAACGGAACTAAACATTTCCCTTATATAAATTTAATTGAAATGATTAAATTGAATTAAATTTAATAAATAGACAATATATTTTCAAAACAGAATAAAAATATGTGGTGACTTCAAATTGATTATTCTAAATTTTGTCCAAAAAATAATTCGAATCAATTTGTCATCAAATTTTATTTTTATTTCGAATTGCTCGGTTAAATCGTTTATTCGGCGCTTCTTAAAAAGTTGCCTTTTGTAAATTCAGATCCATCGGTTGAATTTGTTTTTGCGTTTGAATTCGTTTTTGTGTTTAAATCTGAATCCGGTCTGCCGGGGTTGTTTTTATTTGATTCTTCCAAGCCTGTTTTGTAACGGCGAATCAATGCGGCGATTTCATCCGGGGTGTGGCCGATTCCGTCAATTCTGAAAAATGTAATATTCGCATGGCGAAGCTTGTCCAATAAATCAAACGCATTCAATTCTCGTGAATTGAAAATATGATTCCTGCCGACTGTATCGGGAAATACGGGGAACATATAATTTTTGGAATCTTTTAAAACGTAATTTTGCAACGGTAATGTTTTTTCTTCTTCGTTGCCTGATTTTGATTCGTTTTCTTTTAAATTTGATTCCGTTTCGGTCAAAAGCGATTGTAAAAGCGGATGTTCTGTCACCATTAATCTTTGTCTTCCGTGAACGGTGCATTCAAAATCCGCCGGATTTCCTTTTAAAATCGCGTTTTCTGTCAGTTGTCCGATCTCGGAAATTGAGAGTTCGGGTGATAATAAAACCGACACAGCGCCGTCTTCTAAAAAGAGTTGAGCCGCATCCGAATTAAAAATATTAAACGAACCGTCGGTTGCGATTTTGAAATTTTTCGAATAATCCGGATGCGATTTTATAAATTCATAAACGCCGACGTTTGACGCTAATATTCCAAAAATTCCGGCTTCTTGAAGCGTTTTAAAAATCCGGTTCAACGATTCAAAATCATTTTCTTTCGTAATGACAGGCGTTTTGTAAAATATTTTTTCCTTGTCGGCTGCCGATAATTTGCCGGAAATTGAAGAAATCATATCCGCTGAAATTCCGTATTCCGCAAAGGACAGCGGATCTTTAAAAATGTCGCCGCCGATATAGATTCTGTCCGCGCCGGCTGCAAGCGCCGCAAACAATTCATCTTCCGAATAAATGCAAACGGAAATTTGAGGCGGCAATTCGTGTTTTGAATCTCTGTCTGTTTGTTCTTTTGAATCGTTTGCTGCCGAATCAAAAATCGCAGGCGAGTTTCTTCTTTTTTCGGAAATTCTTTTGAAAAGGAGCGCCTGCAAAGCTTTGTTGCGAACCGTTTTAAATTCTCCGACCGGAACAAAACAATCTCCAATTATTTTTATGTCGGTTGATGCGGTTTGATAAATCGTTCCGCCGAGTTTTGATAAAATGTCTCGCGCCTGCGCTTCTGAAAACGGATTCTTTTGAGACGGTTCGACAATGTAATCTGATAAAACCGTTGCTTTGCGGTTGCATGAGTCATAAACGGTTATTGAAATCGGTGATCCTGTTTCTATTTTACATTCGAATGAAATCGGAATTTGAAGAGATTCGGCAGGTGATAATTTTTCAACCATTTCCGCAATCGGGAACACGTCTGATGACGAATAAACGTCTTTAATTTCAGCGGATTCATTTTCATATGCGGCTAAAACGGTTTGTTCAATAAGAGTGTCGCGGTCTTCGTCGCTGCCGTTGTTTTCCGGAAACGTTTTTAAAATTTCTCTTTGAAGCTCAAAATCAAATGTTTTGTAAACGGAATCGCCGACGGCCGGAAGGGACGTCCGGTTTTCTGCGGTTTGCGGAAGCGGAATCTCAACAGTTTCGCCCGCGCCGGCTTTGCTGCAAATTTTTCGGCCGGCAAACATTTTTTTTACCGTAAAACCGCGGCGCGGGTCTTCGGTTGAATTCATATTTTTTCCGATGTCGCCGATTGAAATGCCGTCGTGGGCGGATAGTTCCGACGTTAATTGAACGTAAATATTTTCATTTTTACGGTCAACGCTTGTGATTTTTCCGATGAGGATGCCTTTATTGTAAGGCAGTTTTCGGCTCATCAAGTCGCCGCCGGGATTTTTTTGGAAATAGCCTTCCGTAAAATCGCGATTGAACAGTTTTTTTAATTTTCCTTTTTCAATTGCGGTCGGCAAAATTTTTGAACCCGGTTGCGACAGCGCCCGATTTATAATATTTCTGTAAACGGAAACGACACCTGCAACATATTCGGGTTTTTTCATGCGGCCTTCGATTTTAAAAGAATCAACGCCGGCTTGAATCAACGCGCCGATGTTTTCTGAAGCGTTCAAATCTTTCGGGCTGATTAAATATTGGCCGTCGGTTGACATGGTTTTTCCGCAAGCGTTGAGCGAATATCTCTTTCGGCACGGCTGTGCGCATTTTCCGCGGTTGCCGCTGCGCGCGCCGACAAGGCTGCTGAACAAACATTGGCCGGAATAACAAATGCAAAGGGCACCGTGAATAAATGTTTCAACTTCGACGCCGGTTTTTTTAATTTCAATAAGTTCCGGAATCGAATTTTCGCGTGCCGGGACAACGCGAGAGATGCCGCGGCGGTGAAGAAATGCGGCGTGATAGGAATTATGAACCGTCATCTGCGTGCTCGCGTGAACGGCAAAATCGGGGTAGCGTTCGGTAACTCTTTTTAACAGTCCCAAATCCTGAACGATAACGCTGTCAACGCCGTGGCGGTAAAGTTCGTCAAATAAAATCATAACATCGTCTAATTCGTCATCGCGGTAGAGCGTGTTGAGCGTTACATAAACTTTTTTTCCGAATGCGTGCGCGTAATCGGCTCCGGCAGCAAGTTCACAGTCGGAGAAGTTGCCGGCGTAAGCGCGCGCGCCAAACCTGGACGCGCCCATGTAAACAGCATCCGCTCCGTTTTGAACGGCCGCCAAAAGCGAAATGAGCGTTCCTGCCGGCGCCAGCAATTCAACGGCCGGATCCGCGCAAGAATTGGAATGAGATGAAGATTTGGAATCGGACACAAAAACACCTGAAAGCAAAATAAATCGATTGATAACAATCTGAAAAACAGGATACACTTTAAAATAGCTTTGCTTTTTCAAAAAAAGTCATCGAAGAAGAAATGGCAGAGAGCAAATGTAGAGGAAGCGGATTGCCGTGGGGACGGCAATCCTTCGTTTTTGTTTTTAATGAGGGATGTCAATTCGGTTTAATTATTTTTGGTTGACATAAGCGTCGTAGAATGACATATCAAAGAGGTCTTCAGATGTCAATTGTTTGGGAACCAAACCTTGTTCATACTGAGATTTCGCGTAAGCGACGACGTACTCTTCAATGATGTGCGGGTCTGAAATCCATGCGCCGTCCCATTCGCTGATAGAAGCCATGATAATATCTTCGGAAACGCCGGTTACTTTTGCGTAATATTTGGCGGATTCTTCGGGATTGTCATTTGTATATTTGGTTGCATCAACATGAATCTTAACGACTTCCGCGACAATGTCGGGGTATTTGTCAATGAAATCCTGGCTGACGGCCAAAACACAGCAAGCGTGGTCGGCGGACATTTCGCCCGAGTCCAAAATAACTTTTCCGTCACCGGCTTTAACGATGATGGAAGGTGCCGGGTGCGGCAAGAAAACGGCATCAACAGAACCTGCTTTCAAAGCGGTTTGCGCTTCGCCTGAGTCCATTCCTTTAATGTCAACTTTTGAAAGGTTAACACCGTTGTCGGTCAGCCACTGTTTGAGGAGCGTGTCCTGAATGGAGCCCGGGGGGAAGGTCGCGATTTTTTTGCCTTCGAAATAAGTCGGGTCGGTGTATTCGGCATCTGTCGGGATAACCAAGCCGGATCCGTTGATTTGAACGGCTGCGATAATCTTTAAATCGGCGTTGTTTTGAGCAACGGCCGGAATAATCGGCGCTGCGCCGATGTATGCGAATTGAATGGCGCCGGATGCAAGCGCGGTTGCTTCAGACGGACCGCTCGGGAATGATTTGTCGCCGACGGATTTGACTTCCTCCATCGGTGTTAAATTGGCGGACCACCATCCGAGTTCTTTTGCGGTGGTGTAAGCCATTTGGTGCGTGCTCGGCTGGTAGCCGATAACGACTTCGGTGGTGTCATCGTTGCCTAAGCAGCCTGAAAACGCAACAGCCGCAATCAGCAAAAATGCGAGACTGATAAACATTAATTTTTTCATAGTAAACCTCCGTAAATTCAAAAACAATTTCAAGCGCGATATTCGGCTTGCAATGATTTGTCATCGTGAGACATCATATTCTATAATATACACAAAACTTCAATCGGTTGGGGAGTATTTCGAGAAAAAATTTTACGGCGTAATACAGGGGAATGAAAAGCGATACACTTGAAATTTCAGCGCATCAACATGAGTTATTTTTCCTCGAAATACTTTTTTTGGTTTTGCCGAATTCGGCATTTAATTGTGCGGATTTAACCGCAAATAACAATTTGCCTGAAATTCATATAAAAATCTATCCGAAATCAGTCAATTTTTGTCATTTTTGTGATAATTTTTTATACTCTGTTTCCTATTTAGGACAATATTCTATTCAAATTATTGAAAAATAAAATTATGAATTTGAAAAAATCATTTCAAATGAAATAAAACAAAAATGAAAAAATGGTTCGCGAATTATGAAAACACAGGGCAGGGGGATGAATCTATCAACATCCCAACGTTTAATGAAAGCCGCTTTTGAATCTGATGAAAATTTTCAAATCGTCCTTCATCGCGTGATTAAAGAAGATTTAAACATGAGCGCGATTGATTTCGCGGAAGAAGCCGGCATTCCGCACAGCACTTTATACAAAATTCTGACCGGCAACCGGACACCGAATATCAAAACGCTGCGGCAGATTGTTCTTGCGGTTCGAATGCATGAGCGACCGTCGGACGAATTTATCGCAGTCATTGCCGCGCGTATGGTTTTGGACACGATTACGGAAACCAAACGAAAAATCGGCGGCCGCTTGATTACAGTTAAAGAATATTCCGCAAATTCCATCGAAGAAGCGATTATCGTTGCCACGCGCGCCGAGCGCGACGGTGCCAAAGCGCTGGTCTGCGCGCCGATTGTCAGTCACACCGTTGAAAAAATCGTTTCCATTCCGGTCACAACGATTATGCCCAAAGAAAGCATCACGGAAGCGATTGAAATTGCGATGCGAAAAATCGGATAAAATTTTAAATTTCTTTCCTTTTTGTCCAATTTTCTTTTTTTCATTTCTTTTTGATTTGTTCGGCATTTCTGCTCTCTATTTTTAATTTCAAAAAAAATTCAATAAAATATAATTAAAAGTTTTGATAAAAATTTAAAAAGAAATGTTGAAAATGAATTTTATTCATCTTCATTAAACAGTTGTCAACGGCCAGGTGCCGTAGAAGTAAGAAATAATTAACACGAAAAGACCGATGACAATGCCTGCAATTAAAACATAAATCGGTTTAAAAGTAATTGCTTTTTTGTCCGCGTCAAAATATCTCATCAATCCTGCGGAAGACTGGAGACCGTTTCCTTTTTGCTTTGCCATAAATATATCTTTCCTTAATTTTTAATTTTAATACGACTCAAAGAATGTAATTGATAGAGCGTTTGTTCTTATATAAACATTTATCTTTTTTTCAGCCGAGAATGATTTCATCAAGCAAGATCGGCGGATAAAACACACCGTTTTCGGTAATGATTGCCGATACGTTTTCCATCGGCGTTTTGTCAAACGCCAAATTCAAAATCGGAACACCTAGCGGCACGTTCAAATCTTTATTGGAGCCGATATATCGGATTTCGTCTTCGGAACGCCTTTCGATTTGCACGTGTTCTTCCCAGCTTTCCGGGTCCAGCGTTGAGATCGGTGCCGCGACATAAAACGGAATGTTGTGTTCCTTTGCCAAAACGGAATGGGTGTACGTTCCGATTTTGTTGTACACGAATTCCTGCGTGATTCTGTCCGCGCCGACAATGACTTTGTTAATCACGCCTTCGCTCATCAAAAATCCGGCAGCCGAATCCGGTATGACTTGAACCGGAATTTTATCTTCGTGCAATTCCCAGGCGGTAAGGCGGCTGCCCTGATTGAGCGGGCGCGTTTCGCAGGCGACGACGGTAATTTTCTTTCCGTCGGCAACGGCCGAGCGAATCACGCCAAGCGCCGTTCCCCAGTCCGCGCAGGCCAATCTGCCGGCGTTGCAATGCGTCAAAACGACGTCGCCGTCGCGAAGCAGTTTCGCGCCGTTTTTACCGATTTTTTTATTGGTCGCCACGTCTTCGTCGGCGATTTCTTTGGCGACTTCAAGCGCGATATTTTGAATCAGGCGCGGGTCCATTCCTTCATCTTCGGCAACTTCGAGAACGCGGTCAACGCCCCACGCCAAATTAATCGCGGTCGGGCGTGTTTTTTTAATCGCGTCTCCTGCGGCTTTCATGTCTTTGATAATGCCCTCTACCGTGCTTGCGCTGCTCAGCTGCGCCGACAGAGCAACGCCGAACGCGCCGCAAACGCCGAGCGCCGGCGCGCCTCTGATCCTTAAGTTTTGAATCGCTTCGCAAAGCTCGGCAATGTTTTTGCATTTAATTATTTTTAATTCGCTCGGCAAAAGCGTCTGATCAATCATTTTTACGGACGAATCCGAATCGTCCCATTCAATTGTTCTCATGTTTTTTCCTTGATTTGTGAATAAAATTTGAATATTACCTTAATCCTTCCGCCGTGATTGCAAAATAACACATTTCGCCTTCGGGTTTTGCGCGGTGTTTGATGATTTTCGCGCTTCTCTCGCCGGTTCCGACGCGGTCTAATCTTAAAATGCTTTTAGAAATATGTTCGATGCCGCGGCCGCCGATCGGTTTTACGTTTCCGCTGTTTTCAACGTCGCTGAAAATCTGATTTGTAATCAAGACGGCAATGCCTGTTTTTCGCGCAATCCCCTGCAAAAATCCGATTTGGTTGGAAAGCTCGCGCCGTCCCTGAATGCCGGCGTCTTCATCGTCCAGCTCGTAGCGGTAAAAAGAGGTTGCGGAATCGACGACAATCAAACCGATATTTTCACTTGAAATCTTTTCCGCTTCGCAAATCGCGGTATATTGTTCGTCAAAACTCATGGGCTCATAAATCAAAATATTCTGCGCGATTTCTTTGGATTTTTCGCCGGCGATTTGCGTAAATCGATCAAAAGAAAGCCCTTCCGTATCAATATAAATGACTTTTTTTCCCGATTTTGAACATTCAATCGCCGTCTGAAGACATAAATTCGTTTTACCTGAGCCGGGCTCGCCGTAAATCTGCGTGACAATGCCGCATTCAATGCCGCCGCCGATTAAATCGTCAATCGGTTTGCATCCCGTTGCCAGATAATTTCCGATACTTGCGCCTCCTGTCTTTTGTATGTTGTAATGAATAAGTGATATAAATCTTTTAAAGTTTTAAAACCGACAACAAAAGTGATATACGATTAAACCGTTTGTTCCGCCTATGGCAAATTCAGTTTTAGCAGCGGTTTTTTCGTTTTTCATTCCCGGTCTCGGACAATTTTATTGCGGTCAGTTTTTAAAAGGTATTATGGTTTTTATCGGTGCAGCTGTGGTTTCAGCTATCAGCTTTTTTATTCCGGTCATCGGTTTTTTAATTGTTCTTCTCTATTGGCTCTGGAACATTTACGATGCTTACACCTCGGCTTTAAGAACATAATCTTAAAGCTTTTTTGTTTTTCATTTTTTTGTTAACTCATGCACCTTTTCGTTTTTATTTTTTCAGCTGTTCTCCGATATACTTGTCCAGCAAATCAATGAACTCTGTTGCCCGTTCCGGCGGAACCGTTCCGCCTGCTGCGATGTCGTGTCCGCCGCCCGCGCCGCCGACCATTTCCGTGACCTCGTTCATCGCTTTGGATAAATTCAGTCCGCGGCGAATTAAATCCTGTGTGCCGCGTGATGAAATTTTAATGCCGTCTTCGGAATCCGCCATGCCGATTATCGGTTTTTTGCGGTCAATGCCGTCAATTGAAGTTGCCATTCCGGCAATGATGCCGACAATCGTTTCTTTGATTTCTTCGCCCGAATAGAAATATTGAATATTTTCAAGCTGTGTCACGCCGTTTTCCTTGACGAAATTCAAGCCGTTGACAAGGTTTTTCCGGTGTTCCGAAAGCAGCGTTCTCGCTTCCGCAAGCGCGTCTTCGCGGTCGCCCATACAAACGCGAACGCCGATATCGGCTTTATCGTAACGGCCGGTCGCATTTAAAAGCGTTGAAAATTCGGACGCGTCTCTCATTTCTGCTCCTTCTTTTTCCGTCAGAAGCGTGTAGCATTCGCGAATCAGCTCTTCGACGCGGTGCGCCGGAAATCCGCGGTCCTGGCAGAATTTCATCAGCGCGGAAATGACGCTCACGCGCTCTTCCTGGGACAGTTCGATCCAAAGTTTTGCGCCGTCGCGCTGGTCGTAGCCGACGCCCGCGTTTTGTAAAAATCGGATGCAAGCTTCTTCATCTCCTGTCAGTCCCGGCAAATACGGTTCGGACGAATATTGAAGCATTTTGTAAATCGGGCGCGTTTGTTTGCCGAAAAGGGACAAATCCTGCGCGTTCTTTAAAACGCCGGCGGCAACGCCTTGTTCTAAAATTTCCTTATTCAAGCCGACAAGTTTGCCGTATTTGCGGTTTTGCATGTCGCCGATTGCGCCGACAATCGCAAGGCCTGCCAAATCTTTGTTGTCCCCGAGCGCGTTTGCCAAAATGTAAGACACGCCGGAGCCGCTGATTTCAAAACCGCCGTTTGCGCCGAACAAATGCGGATTCATGTGATACAAAAATGTGGTTGAATCGGTTGCGATGTTTTCCGGGCGGCCATTGGGCTGATGGTGATCGGCAATGATTGTTTTCATACCGTTGTCAACCATAAAATCGACCATGGCGCTGCCGAGGTCGGTAAAAACAAGCAGCTCATGATTTTCTTCCAAAAGGCGCGCCATAATTTTTTCATCTAATTTCTTCACGAACTCGACCGTATAATCAATACCGGCGCGCTCAAAAGAAAGGCACATAATCGCGGCGGAAGTGATGCCGTCCGCGTCAATATGGGAAACCAAATGAACCGAATCAGCCGCCCTTAACTGCGCCGCGCACAATTCCGCGCGGTCGCTTAATTTTTGAAATGTATCTGTTTCCATTTTTTCACTCGTATTTAATTTTCAAGATATGTTTTGACACAACGGGTTTCTGCTTTAAAAAGATGATTAAATTTCATAAATCCGATACAATTGAATTGAAAAATATTCCGTTTTTAAAAATCGAAACTTTTAAAAAGATGCGTTGTGTCTTCTCATTAAAAATTTAAAAAATGTGATTCTCATGAAATATCAATCCATCCTTTTTGTTCTGCTGTTCCTTTTATGTTCGCTTTCGGTTTCAGATGCTCTTTCTGTCGTTGATCCGCGTTTTTCTGAGACGATTGAATCCGAAACCGATCTTTTAAAAATCGGCGCGGAATGGCCGTTAGACGGCGTTTATTATCTGGAGTCTGATATTGTCATCAGCGATTCGACATGGCGTTGCATCGGTTATTCCAATTCACCGTTCACAGGGGAATTTGAAGGCAACGGCCACGCTATTATTTTCACGAAAGATGTTTTATTTGGGCAACCGTTCGGCCCGACGATTGATGCCGGCAGCCAAGGTTACGGTTTTTTCGGAAACATTCGCGGCGATGCCGAAATTCGAAATTTAACGATTGTTTATAACGGCGACATTCTCAATCAAAACGATTCAAATGTCGGCGCTTTTGTCGGAATCGCAAGCAACGGGACAAATGCGTTTCACTACAAAATTACCGGTCTTGTTGAAAATGCGGTTCCGAAAATTGTCAATTGCTCCGTTATGGGAAACGAAGCTGCCGTTTTCGGAAACAGCAACGTCGGCGGCTTTGCGGGATTGATTCGCAATTGTGATATTTCGGACAGTTCTTCCGATATATCCGCGACGGCAAAAAATGAAAACGCGGGCGGTTTTATCGGTTATATTTATCGGGGAAATATTACGAATTGTTCGGCAACAGGCTTGTCATATTCTCCGGTTGATGAAAATTTGTTTATCGGCGGTTTCAATGAAAATTACGGTTCAAACATCGTTGACTGTTCTTACAATCCGGTTTTTGAACCCCCAAGCGAAATCGGTTGTTATTATCCCAAATATCCGATTTGGATTCCGATTCTCATTCTCATTATTGCGGCAATCGCTGTCGGATGGTATTTATTTGATCGAAAAAAGAAATCGCAAAAATGAAATTAAATGAATAAACAAAACTAAAACAAAAAAATGAATAAAAAAGGGCGATTTGTAATCGCCCGGTTCGTATTTTTTATTTTTAAAAATGTAAAAAAGAATTAAGTAAAAACTTAATCCTTAACGGGAATTCCTCTCTTGCGGAATTCTTCTTTGACATCGCCGACCGTATATTTATCAAAGTGGAAAATGCTTGCCGCCAAAACAGCGCCGGCATCGCCTTCCGTGACACCTTCGACCATGTGTTCCAGCGTTCCGACACCGCCTGACGCGATGACCGGGATTGAAACGGCTTCGGCAACGGCGCGCGTAATCGGGAGGTCGTATCCGTCGCAAGTGCCGTCGCGGTCTTTGCTGGTCAAAAGGATTTCATAAGCGCCGAGTGCTTCGACTTGCTTGGCCCATTCCACGGTATCCATTCCGGTGTGCTCGTTTCCGCCCATAATCGCGACTTCGTACCAGAATTTTTGGCCGTTTTCTTCAAAAACATTCACGCCTTCGACACTGATGTCGGGGTTTCTTTTGCAATCGATTGCAATCACAATTCTGTTTGCGCCAAACTCTTCAATCGCTTTTGAAATAAATTCCGGATTTTTAACGCCGGCCGTGTTAATTGAAACTTTTGTCGCGCCCGCGTCCAAATTCTTTTGAACGTTTTCAAGCGTTGAAATGCCGCCGCCGATTGTAAACGGAATTGTAAGCGATTCGGCCGCTCTTTTAATCACGTCAAGAATCGTTTCTCTTCCTTGAACCGATGCCGTAATATCTAAAAATACAAGTTCGTCAGCGCCTTGCGCTTCGTATTTTTTGGCAAATTCAACCGGATCTCCGGCATCTTTGAGTTCTTCAAACTCAATGCCTTTGACAACTCTACCACCGTTCTCATCAAGAAGAAGGTCAAGACAAGGAATAATTCGCTTTTCTTTCATCATAATTTTAACTGATTTGAAGTAGAATATAAACCTTTTTAGTGAAAAATATCACGCTAAATCATGATATTACCGACAAACATAATCATTTCAATTCCTCATTACGATTTTAAAAAAAGGGCTTGGTTGAAGTCATGACAATTGGAATGAATAATTCTGATGAATTAATATGAGCTCTGCTCATAATTTGTCACAATTTTAAAAAAACGCAGCTGCCCCTTTTCAATATTTTGAAAAAATGATGCTTTCGCGCGCGGCGGCAAACCAAAACGAAAAAATAAAAATGAATGAAATTAAAGCACGCCTTTCGTGCTTTTAATTTCCTGTCCTTCAATAACGGTCGCTCTTTTCATGGCGTAGGCGAACGCCTTAAAAAGCGCTTCCGTTTTGTGGTGATCGTTGTCGCCTTCGACTTTCATATTCATATTAATGCCGGCCGCGGATGCGAATGATTCAAAGAAGTGTTTCGTCATCTGCGTGCTGTAAGTGCCGACAACAGGCGAAAAGAAATCCGCTTCCATTACCAAAAAGCTGCGGCCGCTGATGTCAATCGCAACTTCTGCGAGCGCTTCGTCCATCGGGATGCGCGCTTCGCCGAATCGGGCAATGCCGCGCTTGTCGCCGAGCGCGTCTGCCACCGCTTGGCCGAGGACGATTCCCGAGTCTTCCACCAAGTGGTGCGCGTCAACGTGCAAATCACCGACGGCTTTGACCGTCAGGTCGTAGCCGGAGTGGCGTGAAAACGCGTCTAACATGTGGTCAAAAAAACCGATGCCCGTGTCTATTGCGGACTTTCCGCTGCCGTCTAAATTGATTTCAATCGTAATGTCCGTCTCTTTTGTTTTCCGGGAGACTGAAGCTTTTCTGGATTGTGACATCGTTCTTTCCTCTTTTATAAATATGACAATATTGCCGTTTCTATTATTTATTTTATTTCTCTAAAACGGCAATCGCTTCTTCTAACGTAAATTTATCCGTGTAAAGTGCGCTTCCGACAACTGCGCCGTACGCGCCGGCATCCCGAAGCTTCAATAAATCATCGGTTGATGCGACGCCGCCCGATGCAATCACCGGAATGCTGACAGAATCAATCAAATCCTTCGTCGGCTTGACATCAACACCTTTGAGAAGTCCTTCTGTGTCGATATTTGTAAACAGAATGTAGCCCGCGCCCAAATCTTCAAATTGTTTTCCCACATCTGTCGGGCTCTTCTCTGAAAGTTTTGTCCAGCCTTCGATTGCGACTTTTCCGTTTTTCGCATCCAAGCCGACAACAACCGCCGATTTTCCGAAACTTTCAGAAATCTCGCGAATGATTTGCGGATTTTGCATCGCAATCGTGCTGAGAATGACACGGTCGGCGCCGGCCGAAAGCAGCGTTTCCGCATCCTCAAATGAACGAATGCCGCCGCCGATTTGAATTTCAATGCCGAGCGGTTTTGCGCGCGCAACAATGTCTTCGATGATTTGTCCGTTCTTCCTTTTGCCTTCAAAAGCGCCGTCCAAATCGATGAGGTGAAGCGTTTTCGCGCCGCGTGCGACCCAGTTCAGCGCCGCCGCCGCCGGATCGTCAAGGGAAACCATTTCGCTGCCGGGAACGCCTTGGACGAGCTGGACGCATTTGCCGCCTTTCATATCAACGGCCGGAATGATTTGAAACATGTTCCCCTCACGGAATTAAACGCTCGACCGGCAAAACCAAAATGTCTCTTGCGCCGAGAATTTTTAACTTGCGGACGACTGAAAAAATGGAATCCGAATCGACAACCGCGTGAACGGCAAACATTTTCTCACCTTCTTTTGTACTTTGAACTTCCATGACGGTCGGACCGTTCATGCCGGGGAGAATCTTCTAAACGTCGTGAAGCGCCGCTGCCGGCAGATTCATCATCACATATCTTTTGGTTTTTGCCAAAAGAACGCTTTCTAACGCGGTTTCAACATCTTTGATCTTTTCCTGCGCCGCCAAACTTTTTTTATTGGCGATTAAAAAGACCTTTGAATCAAAAACAACGTCAATCGCTCTTAATTTGTTGATCATCATCGTTGTTCCCGAACTGGTGATGTCAACAATCGCTTCGGCAACGCCGATGTGCGGCGTCATTTCGCAGGCGCCGCTGACTTGAATCACTTCAACGTCTTTGATTTTATTGAATTCAAAATATTGTCTCGTAATTTCCGGGAATTCCGTCGCGACGCGTTTTCCGGACAGCTCTTCGGGTTTTTGAATCTCGGATGTTTCGGGAACTGCCAAAACAAGGCGTGAACTGCCGTATTTTAAATCAATGAGGCATTCGACTTCCGCATTTCTTTCCGTAATCAAATCAAGCCCCGTAATTCCGAGGTCGGCCGTTCCTTCTTCCACGTAAAGCGGAATGTCTGCGGCTCTCGCGAAAATAAACGTAATTTCCGGGTCGGTTGTTTTTGAAATCAATTGTCGGCTTTCGTGCCCGCCGCCGAAAACGGGAAGGCCGGCATCTTTGAACAATGCCAATGTCGGTTCGTGGAGGCGGCCTTTATTCGGAATCGCAATTCGAATCATTTTAATTTTCCTTAATTTTATTATGTTTTAATGAACTATAGAAGCTATTTGTATAGCTTTATTGAGACACTGTGTTTATAAAAACTTTGTTTGTTTAAGAATTTTTAGAGATTATCGGAAATTTTCGAATCATTCAAAATGTGAATATTGCCGAATAATTTTTGGTCGGTTTGTCAAATCCGGTTGTTTTCTTATCAAATCCTTTTGATAAAAATGCGGATATTATTACCGAAAATCATTTCGCCATATTACTGTCAGTTATACTTAAGTGTAACGATTATATAGTATCGCTTCAATAAGATTAATTCCTGATTTTATTTTACATCAAAATCAATTTTATTTAAATTTAAAAACGTCTGCTTTTGGGAAAGAATCGAAGAGAAAGCAGACCCCATCTAAAAACGATTATTTGAGGCTTAATTATTAAAAAAGGATGTGTTTTACATGAGTCAAAGAAACGTTTGCGTTGAGCAATATATGGAAACGCCCATCGAAAAGCAGCAAATCGAACTGGTCGAACGAAAAGGCATCGGTCACCCGGACAGTATCGCAGACGGCTTGGCTGAGGCGGTCAGCCGCGCTTTCTGTAAGGAATATTTGGACAAATGCGGCGTTATTTTGCATCACAACACCGATGAAACGCAAATCGCGGCCGGTCATTCAATTCCTAAATTCGGCGGCGGTCAGGTTATTCATCCCATTTTCATTTTACTTGTCGGCCGCGCGACCAAAGCGTTCGGCGACGTTGATATCGCAACCGATACGCTTGCCATCAAAACCGCGCGCAATTATTTGAAAAACACGATTCCGAATCTCGATTTGGATTCCGATGTCATTATTGACTGCAAATTCGGCCGCGGCTCTTCCGATTTGTCCGACGTTTTCGGCCGCGAAGGTTACGTCCCGATGGCAAACGACACTTCATTCGGTGTCGGCCATGCGCCGTTTTCAGAACTTGAAAACATTGTTTACAACACGGAACGCTCTTTGATTGAAGATTTGAAAAAGAAAAAGGGATTTAACGCCATCGGCGAAGACATTAAAGTCATGGGTCTCAGAAATGGCGAAGACATTTCCTTAACAATCTGCTGCGGCATGGTTGACAAATACGTTGACGACATCGGCGCTTATGTCAATTACAAAGAACAGTTGGAAGACTATGTGAAAGACTTAGTTCCGAAATACACTTCCAGGAACGTTGATGTTAATGTCAACACGGCGGACAACATCGAAAAAGAATCTGTTTTCTTAACCGTCACCGGCACATCCGCCGAAATGGGCGATGACGGCTCTGTCGGCCGCGGCAACCGCTGCAACGGTTTGATTACGCCGAACCGTCCGATGAGCATGGAAGCAACAAGCGGCAAAAACCCGATTAACCACATCGGAAAAATCTACAACCTCATGTCAACGCAAATTGCAAGACAAATCGCCTCCGAACTCGACGGCATCGACGACGTTTATGTCAAGCTTTTGTCCCAAATCGGTCAGCCGATTGACAAACCGCTTGTCGCGAGCGTTCAAATCAGCGTCAAAGACGGCGTTAAATTCGATTCCATGAGAAAAGAAGCCGAAGGAATTACAGACGCTTGGCTTGCTGATACAAAGAAGATTACGGAATTGGTTTCAAGCGGGCAATTGGATACTTTTTAAAATGAATGAGAATCAATTTTGATTCTCTGATTTCTTTTTTGTTTTTCTCGTTTTTTTTTGTTTTTCATTTTCCGGTTTTTGTTTTTCATCTTGGTTTATGCAATCGGTCTTGATTTTTTGTATTTTTCTGTTCCGTTTTTATTTTTTTCAAATCTATAACATTCAAAAAAATTTAAAATCATTTAAATATCTTCGGTTTAATTGTTATTTTAAATTCAGGTGATAAAAATGGTTACGGAAATTTCTCAATTCGATTTGTCTCTGCCTTCCGACTCTTTGCCGCTTCATGAAATCAGCCGCTTGCTTACTGAAATGTCCGATTCCGTTTCTTATTGTTTGAACGGATTTATTTCTCCTGACCCTTCTTTGATATTGCGCAGGCCGCTTGAGCTGAATTTCCGGTATGAAGACGAATTATACATCATCGAAAACGCCGTTTTTAATCTTTTTTCTTTTTCGGAGAATTTAGAAACTGCGGTTTTAGAAATCGAACAGCATTTTTCTTTTTTGTGGGAAGAATATGTTTTGGAAGATGAGCAGCGCCTGGCACCGGAAAGCATTCGGCTTAAGAAACTTCTGACAGAATACTTGGAGAGTCGCGAATGCAGTCAAAAACATACAAAACAAGGGATATCGAATCCGCGCTTTTAAAAAAAGGATTTAAAGAATATAATAAAAAACATCACAAATATTATATTTGGCAAAACAAAGGCCGGAAGTCAACCGTTCAAACTTTTATCAGTCGCGGAATGGTCGAGTACAATGGTCCGATTTTGTTTTCCATGATTAAACAATTGCAATTGGAAAATGAACAATTTGACGAATTAATCAATTGCCCTTTAACGAAAGAACGATTAGAAGAATTATATTTTCTCAAATTATCTTAAAATATCAGCGGCGGTTTTCAGCGCGCCGCTTCATTCACATATTTTTTACCAATTTCCAAATATTTCAAAGTGTCTTCTTCGTTTTTTGCTTCGGCTGTTATTCGAATAATCGGCTCCGTTCCCGACGGGCGAATCAAAAGCCAGCCGCTGCCGAACCACAATTTCAAACCGTCAATCCTTTCGGCTTCCGTATAATTAATTTCATCTTTGTCGGCGATGATTTTATTCGTAATTTCCGCCATCGTTTTTTTCAAATCTTTATCTTGCAGGCGAATTTTTTCTTTTTCATTAAAATAAGTCGGAACCGTGCTTTTAATATCGGATGCCTTCATTCCTGTGTGCGCAAGCATTTCTAAAACAAGCGCCGCCGCCATCGCGCCGTCTCGGCAAACCTGATGGCGCGGATAAATAATGCCGCCGTTTCCTTCGCCGCCGAAAACCGCGCCGACTTCAACCATTTTTCGGCCGACATCGACAGAGCCGACCGCGGTGTAATAAATATCAACTTCTTCGTCTTTTGCAATATCCGTAAAACGCTGAGATGTGCTGACGGTTGTGACAACCGGTCCTTTTTCTTTGTGAAGAATATATTTCTCGACCGCGGCGAGCATTATTTCGTCATCAATAAATTCGCCTTTTTCGTCAATGAAAACCGCGCGGTCAGCATCTCCATCCTGCGCGATTCCGAGATCAAAGCCGGACTCGGTCATCAGCGCCGCCGCTTCTTTGAGCGCGTCGGGGACAGGTTCCGGATTCCGCCATGGGAAAGTACCGTCCGGCTGCGCGCCGAGCGCCAGCACGCTGCAGCCCAAACTGCTCATCAGTCTCGGCATTGTCAGCGAGCCTGCGCCGTTTCCGGTATCGGTCAGTACTTTGAATTGTTTTTTCTCAATCGCTTTTCTGTCAATAATCGCCAAAATGCCTGCTAAATAATCATCGTTGCAGTTTTGATCAAAACAAATATCGCCGGTTTTTGACCAGGCCGCGCCGACAAACTTTTTGGAATTGTAAATCGCCTCGATGCGTTTTTCATCATCTCTTGAAAATTCCGTTCCGTCTTCTGCGATTAATTTAATGCCGTTGTATTCGCGCGGATTGTGTGATGCGGTAATAATGATTCCGGCATCCGCTTCCGAATGGTTTTTGACATAATATTGAAGAGACGGCGTCGGAACAACGCCGACATCCGTTATCGCAATGCCGCTTGCTAGTAAACCCGATGCCGCGGCGGATTTTAACATCATTCCGGAAATTCTTGTGTCTGTTCCGAGTATGACAACCGGTGCAGAACGCCGGTCGGTTTCACTTTTCTTTCCCAGTAAAAAAACAGCTAAACTGCGCGCCAAATTCAGCGCGACTTCGGGTGTCAGGTCTTCATTTACGATTCCCCGGACACCGTTTGTTCCGAAAAGTGTCATTTCTGTTTCCGCCTTTAATTTTTAAGATATGTTACATAAAAATTAAAACAATAATTAAAACGATATTAAAATAATAACACAAAATAAAACAATTGAATTAAAAATAAAAAATGAAAATTAAATTTATTCAACCGAAATAAACCAAATCTTCATCTGTTGCCGGCGATTCGTAATATTCGTCGGATTCTTCGCCTGAAACGGAATCTTTGATTTTTTCAACGATTTGGTCCATATCTTTGATTTTTTCATCAAGCGCATCCATGTTGACTTCAATATCCAAGATGCCGCACAATTTTCCGAGAAGAACTTTTGAGCTTTTCGGATCGGCAATGTATCCCGTTGTTGTTCCCATTAAACATGCCGCGTCGATATTTCTGAATTTCGCGAATGATAAAATTAAACCTGACGCGCCGACGATTCCTCCCGGCGGCTCGGACGGATTAAATTGAATTCCTTTTTCTTTCAGCTCTTCAATTAAATCTGCGTTGTTGACCGCGCCGATGACGTAATTTTCATCCGTCATCACGCCTGTCGGATAACCGCCGAGTGTAAAAATGCGTTTCACTTTAAACTGTGACGCGAAATCAAGATAAATTTCACAAAGTTTGTAATGGCCGGCAGGATCGTTACTTTGTGAATCCCCGGCTAAAATCAATAAATCCGTTTTTTCCGTTCTCGCCAAATAAAGTCTGTTTCCGACAAGTTCGACCGTGCTGTCTTCTTTGACCATCACCTGCGGCGGAAAATGCTCGGAATAAACTTCCGCAACTTTTTGAGCGTCCAACGCTTCCGTCAAATGATCGGCAACCAATTTTCCGACATGACCGACGCCCGGAAGGCCGACAATCATGACCGGATTGTTTAATTCAAGAACGTTTTGATCAATGTGATAAATTATTTCTTCTTTCATTTTAAACCCCCGATATAAAGGGTATTAATTCGGTATTATTGCGGTTTATTCCTTTTGGGAAGACAAATTTTGCCTGTAAATTCTGCGGTATTTGCCGTATCGGTCTTCCGGTGAATAGGAAGCCGGCTTCGGGCTGACACAAACGCCGCCGCAATCGGGACAAGTATCCGACAGCGTATATCTTCCGCAGCCTTGACATTTTTTAATTCGCTTTCCCATTTCATCACCGGATTTATTTTTGTCCGATTACGATTTAACGGATTCAATGTGGCGGTTGAAGAGACCTTCGCCGCCTTGGTCCGTGATAACTTTAATTGATGCGGTTGACGCTTTCTTTAAAACGGCTTCCGCTTTTTTGTAATCCGGCGCAACGACTTTAATTCTGTAACGCGGTGAGCCGACATAAGTCACTTCAACGCGCACTTCTTCATCATCAATTGCATCTGCCGCCGCTTTTAAAGATTCGCGAATGATTTCAATGCCGTCAGGCGCGTTTGTCGTTAAATCGACATAGCCTGCGATTTCAACGAATGCGTCTTTGATGTTTTCGCGCGCGACATTGACAACGGCTTCAATCATCTTTTTGTTAACAGACATGCTGTCAAACGCGGATTCGCCGGCGATTGCGGCTTCTTCAAACGCGGTGTAAGCGCTTCCGAATTCCGAAACGAAATCATGGTAAAGCTCTTCAACCATTTTTTCATCAAAACCGGCGGCTTCGGCTGCGATTTGAATCCATTTTTCAGCTTTTTGTTCGTTTTTCCAAAGCTGAATTTTGGTTCTTTTCTGATGTTCGTTGACATCTTTTAAGGATAAATCAATGTGACCGCGGGTTTTGTCAATGTTGAGCACTTTACAGACAACTTTTTGTCCTTCGCGAATGTAATCGCGGACATATTTGACCCAGCCAGCTTTGATTTCAGAAATGTGAATAAAACCTTCTTTTTCTTTAAATTCTTCAAGTTCGACATAAGCGCCGAAGTCTGTCACGTTTGTGACATTACAAACAACATAATCGCCGGATTCCGGCCAATCGTTACTTTTCATTTTTGTCCCTCTTTCGCCGCTTCTTTGCGGCTGATCATTGTCATGCTGAAATGATTTCATTTGAAATAACAGAATTTGTTTTTCAAATGTCAGTTTCTGTTTTCGTCAGACAGAACTGATTAAGAAAATAATGTAATATAAAAGGTTCTTTTTAAAAAAACCTTTTAAACTATTTTTCAAAATAAGTGAAAATGAATGAAGTGTTTTACGCCTCAGGCGTATTGTCTGACGACATCTAAAATGGCGTCTAATTCTTCATCTTTCAATGTATATTTTTCTTTGGCGTAAATGGATCTGAGCTCGTCTCTGGATTGCGGCAAAATGTCTGTGATTCTGACGGCAACGGTCGGTCTCATTTTTTCAAATTCCAATAATTTGGCAACCAATTCTTTCGCATCGGCAGCGCTTAATTTTGAGAAAATTTCAGCGTGGTTCAAAGCTTTTCTGAACTCGTAAACTTGTTCTTCGTCGCTTTCTTCACGTCTTTCTTCCATAATTTGAGTCAACATTTCCTTGACTTCGGCAAGGGTTAAGAGCTCTTCTTCGACAACTTCTTTGACAATCATTTCAAAACACTTCCGATCGAATATTTTTCACTCATTTGCAACTGAGTTTTTATTTATGAATAAAAAGAGTAAGGCTTAATTTTATTTAAATAAAATCAAGCCTTTCGTTTATTTTTTAATTAATTGTATTTTTGGGGTTTTAAGTGCTGGGGGAGGGAGATGACTTCTTTTTGAGCTCTTCCGTCTCTGACACTTAAAATATATGCGCGGCCGCGCTGACCAATCACTTTGCCGGTGGAGCCCTGGAATTTAGGGTTCGGGTGGCCGTGTTGGGTGCTTGCGTCGATGTCGATGTGGACCATTTGTCCTTCTTCGAATTCCTGAATGGCTCTGCTCGGTGCAGAAGTACCTCTCTCGCGAATCGAGTTCTTTAATTTATATCTTGTGCAGCGTCTTTCGCCTGCTGATTTTGATGACATTTTTAAATCCTCCTAAATAATGACGTTAACGTTGTCATGTAGTGATGGGATGAACGTAATTTATGAACCGAAACCGGTTCTTGATCAATATTTTGATCGTTTCAGAAATTGCTCTTTAAAGGGCAGTCCCTGTCAGCGGTTTAGTTTCGTTTAAGCCGCTTTTTCTCTTGATAATGAAAAAACAATTATTTTCATGCGTTTTTAATCAAAGTTAAGCCATGAATAATTATTTTGGTATATTAAGTTTATCGAATAGAAGAAAACAGAATACAAATCCAACCTTAATAAACATATGCTTTTTCGGATTTGATTCTGTTTGTTTTTCATGATTTTTCGTTTAAATTAAAAAACGCAGGACGATTTTCAGAATTTTGAAAAGCTTGCAGGCTCGCGCGCGGTGCCGCATTTCACTCTGCGTCTTTAATGTCCACTTCAATAACGTCCAATTCGTCCACTTTCGCGCCGATGCCGAGAAGTCCCGCAATGCTTGGAACAGTCCGGCCTTCATCGCTTGACGTCAATTCTTTGACGTAAAGGCCGCCGTCGCAATGAATTTTCACCCACGCGATATCAAATGTCCCTTCGGTTTCCGTTCGCTCCAATTCGGCGGTGTGCACGGTTCGGTTGCGGCACAAATCAGCGCGTCTGTGTTTGACGCGATTGGGCGTGTTCTGATTGATTTCTTTCCCTTCCAATTCTTTTAAAACGGTTGTCAGCACGTCGTTTGTCACCGGCGCTTCAAATTTAATTTTGAGGCGGTATGTTTTTGTCGCTTTCTCCGTTTTCAGTTTTTCAACCATATCTTTGCCGCAAATCGAAAGTTTGGAAACTTCGACTTTTCCGGCGGCGTATTCGTTGATTTCCTTTTCAAGCGCCGCCAAATCCAAAGTTCGAATCAGTGGTGCTTTTGCTTCCAAAACAAACGGGCGGCCTGTTCCGAGCATGAGCGCGTCAATGTCTTCTCGGCCCGCGCCGTGGAAAACAACGTCTTCCGATTGCGCGGCTTTCCAAAGCGGGTAGCCGGCCAGTTCGCCGACGGATTCGGGATACTGTTTGCCGGTGCCGCCGCAGTTGTCGCAGCCGCTGCCGTGGCAGTTTCTGCACGGCCATTTGGTTTGCGGAATGCCGCGGACTTTCTTTTGATATCTGCCGTAAATGTAAAGCGAGCGAATGTTTAAGTCCGCTTCTTTCTTGGCAATATCAAATGTAATCATGATATCGGGATTGGAAAACGCAACCGTTTTGCCGGTTTTTTGTGAAATGATTTTTCCGATTTCGCGGTTGAGTTCGCTTTTCAGCTGTTCGGCGTAGGCGGTTCCGGCTTGTTCCCACAAAATTTCTTCGTTTTCGCTGAGAAGACCGCTGAGTTTTGTGCCGGCCAAAAACGTTTCGTATTCAATTCCCTGAAGTTTTTCAATTGCCATGTCCGCCCAGAAATCCAAATTTTTGAAAATGTCTAAGCAAACCCAACATTTTTCAACGGCGGGCTCGGCTTCAATTTCCGTTTTGTTTTCTTTTGCCAATGTTTTTTGAGCGTGAATGCTGGAAGGCGCGATTTCTAAGAGAAGCGCGTCGTCGCCGTCGTCTTTGAAGCGGCGGTCAGCATCCATGGCAAGCGCCAGTTTCACAGATCTGCCGCGCTCGTCATTGGAAAGCCCCGTTGATAATTTCGCGAATTGGCGGCCGAGGCAGTGATCGCAAATCGGTCCTTCCGCGATAATTTTTTCGGCAATTTCATGAATCGTTGTCATTTTTTCCTCTCCTCATTTGAAATGTTTAAACAAATCGTCGCGTTTCATTTTATGGAACTCATTTTTCAAATGCGATACAAGCGGTCGAATGTCGCCGCCGCGAGCGCTGACCGGCGCAACAAGCGCGCCGCTTTCTTTCCAGTTTCCTTCGTATCCGAAAATTTCAACGACATCATTGAGCAACGCATCTTTTTCATCTTCTTTGACGCGATCCATTTTGTTGGCGGCGATAATCGGGATAATTTCCATTTCTTCCAAGAAATCGTGAAGTTCCAAATCAATCGGAATTTCTTCGCGCGCGTCCCAGCGCTCAACGATTTCAACAAACGCCGGCCCGTCAATGACTTGAACCGCCAAAAAAATGCGGTCGGCATGCTCTTCGATATATTGAACAATATTGTTTTTCACATCTTCTGATTTCTCTTTTGTAACGCCTGACATGAAACCGAAGCCCGGCATGTCGGTGATTAAAAAGTCGTCAAAATAAAGGTGTGTCGGCTTCAGCGTCACACCCGGACGTTTTCCTGTCCGGACATTTCGGCCGGTCAGATTTTTCAAAAGCGTGGATTTTCCGACATTGGACCGGCCGACAAAAACAACTTCAAAAGTGACGGCATTGTTCTTCTTCTCGATTTTTTCCATCGTTTTGACTTTCTGGCGGCTTTTCAATTTCGCTAAATTTTTCTTTCTTTTAATGCCGTGTTTCGGCTTATGGGACACGGGAGGGATTGTCATTTTCTTAACCTCTTTTATTTGGGGGTGATTGGAGATTGATTTAATCAAGAAATCAATCAGTCTCTTGTATGGGCATGAATATTGTCGTCTTCTATTTAAAGGATGCAGACCTTTTTTGAAATTATGAAGCAAGAGGATTTAATTCAATTACTGGAACAAATCGCGCCGCCCGAAATTGCTGATGATTTCGACAACGGCAGAATCGGTTTGATTTTAGATTTGCTGTACACAAAAAACAGAAATATTCAAAAAATCGCTGTCACATTAGATGTCACGGATGCCGTTCTTCAAAAGGCGGCGAATTTCGGCGCAGATCTTTTGATTTGCCACCACACACCGCTTTTTCATCCGATTATGGTGATTCCCGAAGATTTGGCAAAACGCCTGAAAATCGCGTTTGACAACAACATTTCCATTTACGCGATGCACACCAATTACGATAACGCGGAAGGCGGCATCAATACTGTTTTGGCCGACATGTTCGGACTCAAAAAAACATTCATGACGGATTTCGGGATCATCGGAACGGTTGATCCGATTGAAACGGAAACGTTTGTCAAAACCGTTTCCGAAAAGTTAAACGCGCCGCTTCTTTACGCCGGCGATAAAACGATTCGAAAAGTAATGATTTGCGGCGGCAGCTGTCTCAACCGACACGCGCTTTCCATCGCCAAAGCAAACGGCGTTGACGCGTTTTTGTCTTCCGAGCTCAAACACAGTGACGTTTTGCGTGAGCGCGGCGACATGACAATTATTGACGCCGGTCATTACGCGACGGAAAATCCGGGGATGCGCGTTTTGGCACAAAGGCTGAAAACGGAAATCGGCGATAAAGTCGTGATTTTGTTTATTGATGATAATCCCGAATTAAAATCAATTTAATTTCAAAAAACAAAAAATAAAGAAATCATCTTGCGATGATTTCCATTTTTTTAATTTTTTGATTTTTAGTTTTTATTTTCGGATTTTTTATTTCCTGATTCTTTTTTGTTTTTTATTTAACAGGCTTCAACCCAGAAAATCAAAGTGCCGTCAACATTTCCTGTGCCGGAATAATCAGCGGGAACTTTTAAGACAACTTCTGAAATTTCGGTTTCGCCATTTTCAACAACTTTTTCAAAGTCGGGCCAGAATTCGTTATCAATCCAAATGCCTCTCTTGTACAAATCATCAGATGATTCGGTGACTTCCGCGGTCACTTTGACATCACAGCCGCCGCTGTTTGTAATTTCAAGATCTTTGGGCGCGCTTGTCTGTCCCGCGGCCAAGTCGCCGAAGTCAAGAGAGTCGATTGAGAATGAAACCGAAAGCGACGGTAAAATGTTTGTTGTCATTGAAATCGGATTTCCTGTTTTACCGGGCTGCGGTCCTGGAATTTCCGGTTCTTCGGGCTGTTCGGGATTCTCGTTTCCGGATTCTGCGGAATACGCGGCAAAAGAATACATTAACGGAGAAAGATCGGCATACTTGTCCAAAATTGTTTTTTGAGTGCTTCCGATTCCTTTGCCGTTGTCGGCGCCGTCATAGTCGTCGCCCCAGTAATTGCCGGGATTTCCGGTCCAGGATTGGCTGTTGTAAACGAGAGTCAGGCTGCTCGGGCTGTTGAATGAAACAACGTCCGGAAGCGCTCCGGAACTTGCAACATTTCCGCCGGCGTTGTCAAAAATGTTGTTCAAATAAATTTCGTTATTTTCACCGGCGGCGTAAAGGTAAATTCCTTTTTGCGTGTTTCCGGAAATTGTATTTTTCGTAATCACGGCGTTTGCGGTTTCCGCTTTCCACAAACGGATTGCTTCGCCGGCATTGTTTGTAATGGTGTTGCCTTCGATGAGCGCATCGCTTGCATTTTCAAGACACAAGATTCTGGCCGCGTTGCCGCTTCCGGAAAGCCCGGATAATGTGTTTCCGATGATTTGAACCTCATTTCCGGTGACGTTAACGGCAGTCGTAAAACCGTTCATGTTTTTGACGATATTGTTTTTGAAAACAGCGCCGTCTTTGGCAAGCTTAATGCCGTCTTTGTGCGTCAGGCTGTCAAAAATACAATTTTCAATGACGGCATCGTTTGCATTTGTTTGAAGATTGATGCCGTTGGATCCGTTGTAAATCGTCACATTGCGGAGAACGAAGTTTTCTTTTTTCGGAATGATTGAAAATCCGCCTAAATCCAAAATCACGGTTTCGCGATCCGCGCCTTCAATCGTCAGTGTTTTCCCGACGCTGATATTTGCCGACGTTTCATAAAGTCCGGCGCTGATGAGAATCGTGTCGCCGTCAGAAGCGGCTGTCACGGCTTCGGGCAATGTTTGGAAATCAGCTCCTGTCGCGCCGACGGTCCATTCCTTTGCGGCTGCCGTTCCGGTCAGCGCGAGCAAAATCAAAAAAGAAAGCAAAAGTGCTTTCCCGATGTTTTTAAAATTGTTTTTCATAGTTATCCTCTTTTATTTGTTAAGATGGCAGCAAACCCTGAGACAAAACGATTTACTGCAAATGAGCCAACCTCTTAAACATTAATAGGCGTTCTGATTTTTTCAAAAACGATAACTATATCAAGGAAAAATAATCCGCGAAATTATAAAATTTCGCTGACAAGTTTTATCAAAAACGTGTGAAAAGTTCAAAAAAAGTTGTAAAAAATTTAAAAAAATAAAAAAAGAAATGAACGGGAATAATTCCCGTCAATAATTTATTCTTATTTTTTCGCAAGCTCAGGCCATTTCAAAACATTGCCGTCCGTGTCCGTCAGCGGAAGCGGCGGGTGTTTCTTTTGCGTCAGAAGCGATACCGCAAACATCGCAATGCCTGAGAAGAGCCACGGAATAAACGTGAAATAAATTTCCCATTCCGCGTCGGGCGGAACGATCACAAGACCGCCTGCCTGAATCGATAAATAAAGGCAGCCCAACATCGAAAACGTAATGCCGACAAGCATGGACGCGATTCCGCCGGGAACATTCGCCTTTTTCCAGAACAAACCGCAAACGACCGCCCAGAATAAACAGGCGAACAAAAGCGTAAATCCGAAAATCATCAAATCATACAAACTGACGGCAAGCATACTGATGCCGATACAGAAAATGCCGATAACGACGACCAATATTTTCGTCAGACGAATGGCTTTCATATCGTTTTCAACCGTTTGTTTTTCGCCGACCGTTCCCGGAATCAAAACCGTTGAAATGACGGCAGCTGATGCGAAAATCGTTGAGCTTGATGTTGACATAATCGCGGCCATCAAAGAGCCGATGAAAATTGCCATCGGAATTGGGTGAAGCAGTTTTTGAGCAAGCATCGGGACAATCACTTCGGAATCACTGGCAAGCGTCGCCAATTCTGGACCCGAGAAGAAGCCGAGCTGTGTCATCACAATGCCCAAAAGACCGATGAAAATCGGACCGAGGCCGGCAATCCAGTAAAGACCGGCGCCTGCGACAAGACCACTTTTCGCGGCTTTTTCATCTCTTGCGGTCAAAACACGCTGCGTGATGTCTAAAGAGGCCAAACTGCCGAGACCCATACCGCACCAGGCGGCGGCCCAAAGCAAAATGCCTTTCACCGTGCGCACCATGCCGCTTGGATGATCGGGATCAGCCGACGGGAAAAGCGTCCAGAAATCGTTGGGCGTATTCTCTTTGATGATGCCGAGACCCGAAATCATATTATTCAAATTCAGCGTGAAATCGGGATTGCCGCCGGCTGCGATGTAGCAGACAGCTGCCGGAATCAAAACTAAAAGACCTAAAATAATAACAGCGGCTTGAATGTTGTCGGTCCAAATGACCGCGAGCATGCCGCCCATGTAAGTGTAAACGATAACAATACCGCCGGCCAAAAGCATACTGATCCACGGTTCGACGCCGATGAATAAATTCAGCATTTTGCCGATGGCAACCATTTGAACGGCTGTCCACGCAATCAATGTCGGAACCGAAAGAATAGACGCGACGTACGCGCCGCGTTTTCCGAATCGAATGCGGTACATTTCGCCAAGCGTTCCCATTTTCATTTTCAGCAAAAGCGGGACCATAAACATGGCCATAATAATAAGCGTAATACCCGAAGCCCACGGGTCGGCAACTGTGCCTAAATTGTATGAGTCAAGAGCTGCACCTGCGCCGCCCATAACCGTTCCGCCACCCCAGAATGTCGCAAAAAGCGTTCCGCCAATCAACAGCGCGCCGACATTTCTGTTTGCAACCAAATACCCTTTGGAAGAGGAGGACCCGATTCTTTGGGTCACGAAACCGATGATGAGCATCGCAATGAGATAAATCGCAATGATGATGATTTCTATACCTATTTCCATAATTTCTCAAGAACGTAAAACAAAATTCTGGTTTTAAACATTGCGTTTCAATTTCGTTTAAAATCTGTTTCTGCGGTTCATGAAATATTGCTTTTTCCGAATGGAAAAAATATTTTCAAAAAAAGAGAAAGTTTTTTAAGCTGAATTTCTCTTTATCGGTCTTTTTCCGACACGTTAGGGATTATTCGTTTCTGCAAACCTATTTATGATTCGTTTTCCTAAATTCCGTTTTGGAGGTTTTTCATGGACGCGAGCTTTCTAATTTATTTATCAGTGATGTTATTTTCAAGTTTTCTTTGTCTCATGTTGGGTTATTTCATCTACAACGGAAAAACGGATTTAATTCACGATTATCATCAAAAAAATGTCACCGATTTCAAAGGGTACGGTCAAAAAATGGGGTTTGCCATGATTTTAATCGGCATCGCTCCTTTGGTCAGTGTATTGCTGTGGCCTGTTGACGTAATTCTATCCGTTGCCGTTTTAATAATTATTCTGATTGCGGCAGTCGTTTGGATTTATTTCATTCAGAAAAAATACAACGGCGGCGTTTTCAGCTGATTTTTTCAATCGAGTTGGGTTTTAAAAACAAATGCAAATTGTGAGTTCTATTTTGAAAAATCCAAGAAAATGTGCGGCACGCGCGCGAACGGCGGCAGCTGTAAAGTAAATGTTGAATTTAAAAAGAAAAAGTGAAACAAAAAATTTTGTTTCACAAAATATATTGGTTTTCTACCCAAACTGAGTATTTGATTGTATTTGAATCCCATAAACTGGGTTCTATGAATGTAAACATTAAATTCTGCGTTCCTCTTCCGTTTAAATACACAGGCTGGGATTTTGTCCAGTTTTTATTTCCTTGATAAACAGTCGTCCAAACAACGGCATTTCCGTCACCGCCATAATTGTGAACGCTGACATCTACATATGTGTAATAATGCAAACCGGAAATGTCGGTTCGAATATTCTTACTTGTAATTTCAATACTCGGGGGAACTTTTACCCATTGCGCTGTATATGTCACATTTTCGGTCACAACAGATTTAACCGAAGGCGACCACCCATTGAAATCATATCCCGGTTCACCAATGACAGCCGGTGCTTTTGGAGTTGCGGTACCGTTTGTAAGATTACTTGTCGTTTGGCTTGAAAAGGTTCCATGGTCTCCCGGCGCATAAGTAACCGTGTACTCTTCTTCAATACATCCGGATACACCGAGTACAATTCCGATTATGATAATTCCCAATACGGCGGCAATTTTCATATTCATTTGTTTTTTATTGTTATTTAACCCCTTAGATAAAAACAAAAACGAACGATTCATTTTACACCTCTCTATTAATAATTAAGCAGAATTTTCATACCAATTTTATTGCATTTTGTTCTACTTCTTAAAAATATTATTTTAACAACCTTTTATTTAATAATTTTCCTAAAAAATTATTATTTTAACAATTTAGAAAAAAATGTTGTATTTATACGTCTAATACTTAATATTTTTTAATAACCTCAAAATAACTTCAATGGCAAATGATTCAAATGTCGAACAAATCCCCAAAGATTTTCTCACTCATAAAAAGAAAACAATCACGGTTACAATAAGTGAGAATTTGTCTGAAAAAATAGATGGGGAGTTGCTTCAAACATCGGAATTTTCAAATGTTTCTGATGTTATCAATGTCGCCGCCGCGGAATTTGTCGGACAGCTTTCGATTTATGAAAACGATCCTTTTTTTGATTATTCAATGATTCATCAGCTGATTGCAGAGACTGACAGCGAAACAAAAAACATATCGGTTTCCTTGAGTTTCTATCTTTTTAATAAATTGGAACATCTTTCCAAAATGACAAAATTAAAGCGTTCCGTCATCATCCGAATCGCTTTAAATGAATTCTTTAAAAGATATGATCATTCTTTGTCTTCGGCATCCGAGACGCATAATATTGAAGATGTTAAAAAAGAGTATTTGAAATCGCTCATTAAAGACGTTCTTAATGAGATGAAATCGGAACTTTAAATTTTTGATTTATTTGAAAATCAAATAAATTCTTTTTTTAAAATTGTAAAAATATGAAACAAAGTTTCCACTTCGTTTCATTTTAAATCGTTTTTAAGAAATCTTCAAACCGGTCCAGCGCGATTTTAATATCGTCGCGCGATGTCGCGTAAGCGCATCTCATGTGACCTTCGCCGGCCTCGCCGAATGCGGTTCCCGGGATTGTGATAACATGCTGGTCGGCAAAGAATTTGTCGGCGAATTGTTCCGATGTCAGCCCCGTCGATTTGATGGACGGAAACGCATAGAAAGCGCCTTTGGGCTCGAAACAATCTAAACCGAGGCTGTTAAAGCCGTCAACGATTAAAATGCGGCGGCGGTTAAATTCGCGAACCATGGATTTCATTTCCTCTTCGCCGTTTTTGAGCGCTTCAATGCCGCCGATTTGTGATGTCACAGGCGCGCACATCATGCAGTATTGGTGAATCATCATCATTGCGGAAATCAGTTCAGGCGGCGCTAAAATGTAGCCGAGGCGAAGACCTGTCATCGCGTACGATTTTGAAAATCCGTTGAGAAGAATCGTTCTTTCTCTCATGCCGTCGATTGCGGAAAACGGCGTGTGAACGCCGTCGTAAGTCATGCATTCGTAAACTTCATCCGAAATCACAATCAAATCATGCTTTTCAATGATCGGCGCGATTCTTTCATAATCCTCGCGCGTCATGACGGCGCCGGTCGGATTATGGGGGTAATTGATAATAATCGCCTTCGTCTTCGGCGTGATTTTGGCTTCGAGTTCCTCCGGCAAAATCTTAAATTCATTTTCGGCGGCCGTTTTAACGACAACAGGAACGCCGCCGCTTAAAATGATTTCGGGAATGTAAGCGACATAAGTCGGCTGAACGATGAGAATTTCATCTCCAGGATCCGTCACCGCGCGAATCGCAATGTCTAACGCTTCTGAAACGCCGGTTGTCACGAGAACTTCTTTGTCGGAGTCGTAATCCATTCTGTAATCTCGTTTGTATCTCTTGACGATTTCTTCGCGCAATTCGGGAATGCCGTAATTGGAAGTATAAGCGGTTTCGCCTTTTTCAAGTGAATGAATGCACATTTCGCGAATATGCCAGGGTGTCACGAAATCGGGTTCGCCGACGCCGAGAGAAATCACATCTTCAATGCCTGCCGCGATGTCGAAATACTTTCTGATTCCTGACGGCGGCACATATTGCATTTTGTTGGTGATGTATTTTGAATAATCGAGATCCACTTTTCTCGGAGTTTGTTTTGGAATTTGCGTCATTTTTTATTCCTCACGGTGAAACTTGAAGTCTTTTCAGCTCTTTTTTCTCTTCCAAAATTACACCGTCTTCTTTGAATGTTTTTAAAATGAAGTGTGTCGATGTGCTCTGAACTTGGTCGAGCGTCGCGATTTTTTCCATGACAAAGGTTGCGATATCGCCTGTGGATTTTCCTTTGATCATGAATTCCAAATCATAATCTTCGCCTGATATGATACGCAGTGACCGGACTTCCGGAAATTTGCAGATTCTGTCAGCCAATTTCTGATATCCGTGACCCCTTTTAAGTGACGCTTTCAAATGGACAAACGCGTACGCGTACGGACCTTCGACTAATGACCAATCAATGATTGTTTTATAGCTTCGAATCACGCCCGCCGCTTCAAGCGTCCGAATCATTTCTCGAACTTCAGCCGGCGGAATTCTGGTGAGTTCTGAAATTTCTTCGGGAGTCGCTTTCGCGTTTTGTTCCAGAATTTCAAGAACGTCCTGTGTTTGTTTATCCATTTCTGTTAACTCCTTTTTTGAGTTGTTTGCAAGAAGTCTGCCTCATATGAAAGCGGCAGAATGTGGTTATGAAAACTTGCGTAAAATTAGAATGAATCAATGTATATAAAGGGAACGAAAACGGAAAAATAACATGTCAATTCTTTTTTGAATTCATTTATGCCTGATTCGGATAATTTTTGAATATATTCTACAAAAGTATAACCCAACTCGGTCGAATTTATGATTTTTCAATATTATGACAATTGTACAATTTTTAAAATATTCAATTTATCTTCTTTATACGACTCGTCATGTTTTCAAAAAATTCGCATTTTTCATTCTTTCCTTTTTGTACAATAAATTCAGTTTTGTGCCAACATTCATATTTAATTAATCAAAATCACTCTCTATGTCCTTTTCAAAAACAATTCATTCATTGACAATTCTTCCCGGCAAAAATAAATGCGGTGCAGTTGAAACATTTTCCGAAATCATCCTTTCGCCCGGCGATGTTTTATCCGTTGTCGGCTCAACCGGTTCCGGAAAAACAGCTTTTATCAACGACATCGAAGTCTTAGCTCAAGGCGATACCGCAACCGGTCGCACAATTCTCATCAACGGCTGTTTGCCGCCGGATGATTTCATTCGCGACCCGTCTAAAAAACCGATTGCAATGATTACTCAAAATACGAAATGTTTAGCGGATTTAACCGTGCGCAAATTTTTGGAAATGCATATCCGTTCCCGAAAAATCTCCGAAAACGATGTTTTGGAAAAAACGATTTCTACCGCCAACAAATTCACGGGCGAAAAAATTCATGCCGACATGCGTGTTTCATCTCTTTCCGGCGGTCAAACCCGCTCTCTTTTCATCGCCGATGCCGTCATTATTTCCGATACACCGATTCTTCTTTTAGACGAATTGGAAAATGCCGGAATTTTTAAAGAAAAAGTCATCGAAGAACTTCGAACGCTCGGCAAAACAACAATTTTTGTCACACACGATCCGTATGTTTCTCTTTTAACCGACCGCCGAATTGTCATGGAAAACGGAACCGTGAAATGTATTTTAGAACCGAACGGATGTGAAAAAGAAGTTTTGTTGCGCATTTCCGGAATGGATCGAGAACTTTCCGCTTTTCGGGAACGTATCCGGAGGGGAGAAATTCTGGCCGATTTAAATCTTACTGATTCAAACCACGTCGACTCAACCCACACCGACTCAAATTTTGCCGATCCGAATTTGGTTGAGTCAAATTCTGTCGATTTAAAAAAAGAGGTTTTCACATGACAGTTCGTTTGATTACGGTTGCCGGTCCTCCGAGCGCAGGAAAGACTGCCGTTGTTCGCCAAATTCTCAAAAATCTGCTCCCGGAATTTAAAGCCGCGTATTTGAAAATCGATGTCGTTCGAGCTTTTGAAGATGAAGAACTCGCCGCCGAATTTAAAATCCCGACGAAAAAAGTTTATTCCGGCGACATGTGCCCCGATCACATGGGAATTATGGTTCTTCAGGATGCGGTCGAGTGGGCCGAATCCGTCGGCGCCGATTACTTAATTTATGAAAGCGCGGGACTTTGTCTTCGATGTACGCCTTACACGTCTCATTCTTTCGGGCTGTGCGTCGTTCCGGCGATTTCCGGAATCCATACGCCGCTTAAAATGGCGCCGATGATTACTTTTGCCGATGCCGTCATCGTTACAAAAATTGATTTGGTGTCCCAAGCCGAAAAGGAAGTTTTCAGAGAAGCTGTCCGCGAAGTCTCTTCTGAAATCGATATTATTGAAACCGATGCCCTTTCCGGAACAAATATGCGTTATTTGCTGAAACGAATCAAAGAACTTCCAAAAACCGATTCAAAGCCGGATGTTCTGCGCGGTGTTCCGCCGCTTGGCGTGTGCACCGTCTGCGTCGGAAAAACAGATGTCGGCTGGCAAAATCACTTTGGTGTTATCCGCTCATTGGATTCTCCCGAAAATCTGTTTCGAGGCGAATAAAATGTCCGAATCAAAACAATGGACACCGCCCGGGAAAAATTGCGGCGTCTGCGGCTTTCAAACCTGCGCCGATTTTTCAGCGGCAGTTGCCCGAAAATCTAAAGCCGTTTCCGATTGCATTTTCTATTCCGGCAAGTCTTCGTCTTCTAAAGAATCGCCGTTCCCGATAATTTCCGATTCCTGTTATTCCGGAACGGACGTGACGGGAATGCCTTATGATTTTGTCATTCACGCTTTTCCGAACGAGCCGTCCGCTCGAAAAATCATTTTGCCGTTTCGTCCGGATTTAACGGAACGAATGGACATTCGGGCGGACGATTTGGTTCTCGGAAGACCGGCCGGCGCCGGATGTCCCGTTCAGCATGTTCTTAAAGTTCGCGAAGCAGATCCCGTGACGGGCGTCATTATCGGGTATGTTGTCAGCCCGGCAGAAGCACGCGAAAATTCCGAAATTAAAGATGTGAAAATGTATCATATGATCGGGTTTGAAGGGCGCGCGCAAGTCATCTCAAATCCGCCGGAATTCGGTAAACGTTATTCGTTTCTTCCCGGATTTTGCATGATGCATCGGGCGCATTCGGGACTTGTCAATTTGGTTTTGAACAAACCATCCGGAATTCATGTTCGCGTCGAAGGGGTGATTGTTTTATGATGAAGGCAGCTCAAAATGAAAATAAAATTCGCGTGATGACGGCATCCGAATTTAAAACAAAAATCCGCGAAGGAAAAATTCCGGCGATTGATGAAATCGATGCCGTTACCTGCGGAACATTCGGCATAATGTCCGGAACAATCGCCGTCTTTTCATTTCAGGCGACGGAAGCCGGTGTTTTTGGAAAAGCAAAATCCGTTTTTTTCAACGGTGTTCCGACTGTCATCGGTCCCTGTCCGAATGAAAACAACGGTTTTATTGATTTAATCGTTCTCGGAACCGCCGTTTCCAAAGATTCAGAAAAGTATGGCGGCGGCCGATTGTTTAAAGATCTCGTTTTGCGCCGCGCAATTCTCGCAGAAATTGAAACGGATAACGACAGTTTTACAAAAACACTGACGATTGACGATTTTAATACCGCCCGAATAATTCTCACACGCGGCGCTTTTAAAAATTATACCGCTTTTGTCAACGTTTCCGATGAATCCGTTTCAACAATATTTTCCGTTCGGCCTCTCAAAGGCGAATCGGAAGAAGCAACCGTCTCCGGCTGCGGTGAAATCAATCCGCTTCAAAACGATCCGTTTTTGAAACATCACAAACCGGGGACTTTTGTTTTAATTAACGGCGCGCCCGGAATTATCATCGGAACGGGGACGCGAAGCACAAAAGATAAACCGAATTTATCCGCGGCAGCCGATATGTTTGAAATGAATCCCGATTTGATGGGCGGCTTTGTCACCGCAAAAGGTGCCGAATGCCTGACATCCGTTGCTTCCGTCATTCCGATAACGGACACCGAAACATACGCCGCGCTTCAAATAACGGATGAAAAGATTTCCCTTCCGATTATTGACGTCTCATCGCGCCGAATCGTTGCCGAAACGACGTATGCAGCTGTTTGGAAAGGAGTTGATGCCGAAATTTCCGTTTCTCCTGAAAAATGTAATCGGTGCGGCGAATGCGCAGCGGCGGCGTTTTGTCCGACCGGCGCGATTTCAGATTCTTGTATTGTTTCCGATGAATGCGTTTTTTGCCTGTCATGTACGTCCGCTTGTCCGAACGGTGTTTTTACCGCAGACGGCGGCAGTCTTTTCGTAAACGGCAAAACAGTGCCGATTCGTTTAAGACAATCTGATCGGCGGCGCGGCGAAAAAGCGGCTTCTCTTCTTAAATCCGAAATCGAATTCGGCCGGTGGGTGATTTAAACGGGAAATTATCGGCTCAAATGTTTCGGCGGCAATGAAATCCTGCCGCCGGATTATTCTTTTTTGGAATGCTGCAACCATTTCGGTCTTCTTCAAACGGTTTATCAAAATAAACAGTTCAGCGTTCGCCCCGAGCTTCCCGGACTGTTTCGCTATTTTGATTGGCTTCCCGTTTCTGAAACAATCCCGACAACTGCTTGTCCGATTACGTTTCAAAACAAAAACATCTCCAAAACGGTCGGACTTCCCAATCTTTGGTTCACATTTACAGGCTGGGCGCCCGAAATCGGTGCTTACGCAAAAACCGGCTCTTTTAAAGAACTGGAAGCGTATCCGACGCTTTCACGCGCGCCGCATACTCAGTCCATTGTCGTCGCATCCGCCGGAAATACGGGACGTGCGTTTGCACAAGCTTGCACGGAAACAGGCGCATCCGTTGTTTTGCTTGTTCCGGAAACTTCATTGGATTCGCTTTGGACGGTAACGCCTGCCGGCCCGAATATCAAATTGATTGCCGTTTCCGGTGATTATTCGGATGCGATTCGCCTTTCTGAAAAACTGTGCGCATCAGACGGTTTTGTTTCCGAAGGCGGCGCCAAAAATGTTGCGCGGCGCGATGGTATGGGAACGGTTATGCTCAACGCCGCAGAAACAATCGGCCGCCTTCCGAATCGCTATTTCCAAGCCGTCGGCTCGGGAACAGGCGGCATTGCCGCGTGGGAAGCGTCAAAGCGGCTGATTCAAGACGGTCGGTTCGGATCATCGCTTCCGAAATTACATCTGATTCAAAATCAGCCGTTTACGCCGATGTTTTCGGCTTGGAAACGCGGCAGCCGAGACATAAATGCTTCGGATTTCTCCGACTCTTCTATTGCTTCAGTTTACTCTCCTGTTTTGACAAATCGGACGCCGCCTTACGGAATTCCGGGCGGCGTTTTTGATGCGATGTGCGCCTGCGGCGGCGATATTTCCGCGGTTGATAATTCGAGTGCGAAAGAATCGTTTCGAATATTTGAAAATGAAACCGGAATTGATTTGGATCCGGCGGCAGCGGTTGCGTTTGCCGGTTTGATTCAGGCGGCGGAAAACGGAATCGTTTGCGCCAATGAAACAATCGTTTTGAATTTGACCGGCGGCGGTTTTAAAAAAATCGAAGAAGATCTCGGGAAAATTCCGATTGATGTCGCCGCCGCCGTTTCTTCGGAATTTTCCGCAAACGAACTCAAAGAGGTTTTAAAATGATTGAAGAAAACGTCATTGAAATTTTAAAAGAAGAAGGAATCGACCTTGCCGTTTCTCTTCCCTGCGACAAAAACAAACGTTTCACGTCTTTGCTTTATGATTCTTTCAAAACGGTTGACATCACGCGCGAAGAAGACGGCGTCGGCATCTGTGCCGGTGCTTATCTCTCCGGCAGAAAGCCGTTTTTGTCAATTCAAAGTTCAGGCCTCGGCAATATGCTTAATGCTTTGATGTCGCTGACGTGTGTTTACAAAATACCGCTTCCGATACTTGCCAGCTGGCGCGGCGGACCGGATGAAACGATTGAAGCGCAAAAACCGTTCAATCAAAAATTGCCGGAACTTTTAGACGTTTACAACATTCCGTATCGTATTTTTGCAAAAAGCGCCGATTTGAAAAACTTAAGCGAAATCATAAAAACCGCTTATGAAAAAAATACGCCGGCTGTTGCTTTAATTCTGCCGTCTGTTTGGGAATCTTCGGCGGATTTGCTCGCGAAACCGACAGAATATCTGCCGCGAGACTGCCCGAATAAAACGATTTCATTTGACGGATTCAAAGATCTTTCTATGAAAAGACGGGATGCGATTTCCGCAATCGCGGAAAATGTTCCAAAAGACGCCGTTTTAATTTCAAATATCGGCATCCCTTCCAAAGAATTATATGCTTACAAAGACCGCGAATTAAATTTCTACATGCTCGGCAGCTACACGCAGGCTTCCGCAATCGGACTCGGCTGCAGCCTCTGTTCAAGGCGCGCGGTTTACGTCATTGACGGCGACGGCAGCCTGCTCAGCTCTTCCGTTTTGCCGGTGATCGCTGCCGAAAATCCTGCAAATCTGACAATTTTCGCATTGGACAACGGCACTTTCGGAAGCACCGGAAATCAAATCAGTCCGGCTTACAAAACTGCGGATTTGGCAGTCATTGCTCAAGGTGCGGGTTTTTCAAACATTTCAAGAGTTTGTACAAAAGAAGCGCTGCAAAATATCTTTACTGAACGGCAAAACGATGCCGCTTTTGTTCATGTTCCGATTCTTCCCGGAAATTCGAATGTCTCAAACATACCGTTTTCAGCGGAAAATATTAAAAAAAGATTTAGGGCGGCTTTATTGCGCTTTTGAAACCGCGTCATCCGCTCTCGCCATCACATCTTCCGTCGCGCTGAATTCAAACGTCATGTATTTCCCGTATAAAATTTCTTCAACAACGCCGTTGTCGTAAAACCAGGACAAGGCGGCAGCGCCGCGTTCGTCGTTCGGGAGCGAAATCGTTTTCGTCACAAGCAGCGGCAGGTTTTCATTGATTTTATTAACCAAATCCTGTATGCCCATTCCTGTTTTGGCGGAAATGAAAATCGGATTGTAAATCAAATGCTCTAATTCCTGAAGCTTCCTTTTTCGTTCCGCCGGTTTCATCGTTTCCGATTTGTTGAGCACGGTGATGATATTGGACGTGCTTTTTTCCCAAAGCGTTTCGTGGCTGATCATCAGTTTCTTTCGAATATGTTCCGCCGGTTCGCTGAAATCAACGACGAGCAAAATCATGTCGGAAAAATAAATGCCTTCAAGCGTTGAGCGAAAAGCGTCCACCAAAAAGTGCGGCAAATCTTCAATGAAGCCGACCGTATCCGTCAGCAGAATTTTGCGCTTATTGATAAGAAGCGCTCGTGTCTTTGGAATCAGCGTCGTGAAAAACATATTTTTGGATTCCGTTTCCTCATCCACGAGCGCGTTAAAAAGCGTACTCTTGCCGGCGTTTGTGTAACCCGCGAGCGAGACAATGAAAAAACCGTTTTTATGACGATAAACACGGCGCGCTTCTTCTTCCAAATCCGCTTTTTTCAATTCCGCCGTGATTCTCGCAATCCGTTTCTTAATGTCCTGCTCGTAAGAATCTTCATAATCGCCGAGACCGCCCCAGCCGGCGCGCTCTTCCTTCTTGGAAAGCGACACAAGCATGCGCGCATTCGGCAGCTCGTAGCGCAGGCGCGCAAGCTCCACCTGCAATTTGGATCGGTGCGTTGTCGCGCGCTGTGCAAAAATGTCTAAAATCAGCTGAAATCTGTCCATCACGCGGCAGCTTGCACCTGCTTCATTGCAAAGCTTTGAAATATTGTAAATTTGAGACGTTGACAGCGGGTCATAAAAAATGACGCGGTTCGCTTTTTTGTCCCGCGCGGCGATTGCAATTTCTTTTGCTTTGCCGCTGCCTACATTATATTTTCGATCGGGATAGCGCTCCTGTGTGATGATATCAACAACGCGGTCATTAAGTGCTTTTGTCAATTCTGAAAATTCCTGAAGCTTTCTTGAATTGTCTTCCGCGTCCGAATCGGGGTCAATGCGCATGACAAGAATCACATTCCGGGAAGCGTCCGCGCCGTTTTCTTGGTAAGGATTCATTCGACATCACCGTCCGTTTCGTTTTCTTCGCTTTCCTCTTCACTTTCGTAACGAATGTCCATTCCCGTTTCTTTGAGCAATAAATTCCGCGTCGAAAGCGAAACATAATGCGCAAGCTCAATTGCTTTTCGCTCGCCGATGGATTCTTGATAGCGGATTTCTTGTGAAAACAAAGTTTTTGATAAATTTTCGTCCAAATTAAAAAGATCGCCGCGCTCAACAATCAGCGGTCCTTTCTTCTTGATTTTCGCCGCCGTCGTTTCAATGATTTTCACAATATCGGGCAGTTCCAGCGGTTTGTTAAATAAAAAAGCGTCGGTGTTAATTTCATTGACACGCTCAATCGATGTCGGTGTCATTTCAAGGGACGCGGCGGCGCAAACCATATAATAGCCGGCATCAATCCGATGCCTTCCCGAAATATCGACTGCAATTATCGTAAACATGAAAAATCAGTCTCTCGCTGTTACATTTTAATGCGCTCAAATTCAACATATTCGCGCTTGCCGCCGAAATCCGCCGCGTAAATCATTCTTTTGTGAACGCTGTTTGCCAAGCGAATCGCGCCCGATGTCGCCGGCAAATGGAATTCATAATCCGTCGAAATCGCGTTTAACAAAAATTCCGAGTGCGGAATCTTGTCCAGCGACTCGACTTTGCGGTAAACGCGGAAATGCGTTCCGAATTTAAAACCGGTTTTCGGAACGAATCCTTTCTCTTTGAGCTCTTTGTAAATCGTATATTTTTTCGAAAATTCGGAATCAATGAGGGAGGCTTTTTTAGAAAAATCCTCATTTGAAAGCCTTTTTCCGTCCATTTCGTAAAGTTCCAAAACTCCGTTTTCCGCCAAATACAAAGACTCGGGCAGCGAGAGCAAAAGGCGCTCGTCGTCCATTTTTCTTCCAAAAAATGCGCGGTTGTAAAGTAAATCCGCAGTTTCCTTGTCCGATAAAATCACGCGCTCTTTAAACAAAACCGCTTTCACCGGCTTTTCTTTCTTTGCTTCCGCCGGATACGGCGCGGACATGCCGCCTTCGAAACTGCCGACTGCATCGGAACGTTTTACATCGTAAAATGTAATGTCGCTTTCTTCATCGACAACGGCGAGAATGAATTGTTTTCGCACATTCTGCGCTTCATTAATGAGTCCGAGAAGTTCTGACAGCGGAATCGGAACGCGTTCCGATCTCACGAAAACGTAGCTCTTCGCGGATCCTTTTCCCGGCTTTCCGCCGCGCGGATAAACTCTGAAATCCGTCGCGGAAGATTGAACGTAATAGCCGCGTTCTTTCAAATCTTTGTAAACGATGTATTTGAGTTCGAAAAAATCTTCGGCAAGCGCCGCAAATTGAATAAATTCGTCAAAATCCAATTCTTTGCCGTTTTTCAAAATCGCAATTTTGCCGCGTGACAAAAGGTAAGCGGCTTCAACAAAGCGCAGCTGAAGACTGCCGTCGCGCGGCCGCCCGAAGCCGCCCGTCTCGTAAAGCGTTGCGACAGCTTGCGCGTCCCCGACAACATAGTTTCCTTTAATCTGCATTTTCAAAAAGCACACCTGACTTGTAACTGATGACAACTAAACATTGATTCAAGTTAAAAAAGATTCCGTGACTTCGAATTTATCAAATGAAATCAAAATCGAATGAACAAAAAACGAATGAACAAAAAACGAATGAACAAAAAACAAACGACAAACCAAAAAACAATTTGTCAAATTATCGAACAAAATTGAAAAATTAAAAAAATGAAATGAGAGCGAATCTCATTTCATTCCTCGTCCTGTTCTTCTTTTTTGAAGTAGATGAAAATCACGATTGCAATCGGGAACAGCAAAATGATTGAGTTTTTCAGGACCGGATTTCCGGGAACAATCGGTGTTTCAAAACCTTCCGCCGCCGCGTCAGGCGCGCCGCTGTCTCCGAGTCCGCCGCCGTCTTCTTTGTTTTCTTCTGTCGGCGGCACAATTGCCGTTCCGCCTCCTCCGCCGCCTTTTTCAAGGCTTTCGAAATTGGCGTAAACAATCAAATCTCTTGTAATCGTCACAGGAAGCGCGCTCCAGCCTGTAAATCTGTATTTGTATTCACCGTACGCGTCCGGAATAATTTCGACCAAAGGACGAACGGCGACAGGAATTGCCTGAACGCTGAGCGCGCCCTTTTCGACTTTGAATTCGTATTGAGAAGTAATTCTTCCTTTATTCAAATCAGCATCGCGAATCGCAAACGTGACTGTAAAGTATTGAACTTCTTCCCACGTCGCGTACAAAGTCGTGCCGCCGGCAGGAATCAAGAAGCTGTCGCCGCAGTCATACTGAGGCGTTGTTGCTCCCGGCGTTTCCGACCAGCCTGTCAAAACGTATCCGCTTCTCTTAAACGTCTGATTGTCTCTTAAAGCGTATGCGCGTCCTTCAATCACCGTGTCCGTTTTCGTCTCCGATCCGCCGTAATTCGAATTGTAAATCAAATTGACGAGCGAACTTGAATCAGCGTAAACGGCTTCAAAATTGACATTTCCGTAAATCTTAATCGTGGAATCCGGATAGTAAATCATGCCGGTTTTGTCCTTTTCCTGCCAGCCGGCCAAAATCATGGAATCCTTTGTCAGCGCCGCGTTTTTAACCGGTGCCAAAGCGTTTACTTTGTACGTTTCGGGATCTGTCGGGACAGTTCCGCTTCCGCCGTTTTCGTCATAAGTCACTTTGAATCCGTCGGTTTTGTACAAACCGTAAATCACAGCATTCTTCTCGATGCCGATCATGAAATCATAAGGCACAATCAATCCGTTGTTCAGCGTGTGATACCATCCTTTGAAAACGCCTAAACCAGGATAAGCCGTGCCGATTTCAAGGAAATAAGAATCCGCGTTGACAGGCGCGTGCACTGATTCGCCCAGCTTCACATTCTGAACGCCGAGCGGCACGCCGCCGTTTTGATCCAAAAATGTCGCGGTGACGCCTTCATGCTCCCACTTCGCGAACAATTCCAAATTTCCGTTCGGCATGAGCGCGTTTTCCAAATCATACGGCTTTTGATATTCGCGGTCTTCATACCAGCCGACAAAGACGTAATTTGTTCGTGTCGGGTCAGCCGGCATGTAATTTACCAAAGGCTCTTCAAACATTATGTTTGTTTGACCCGTAATCGCGCTGCCGCCTAAAGTGTCAAATTCAAGGCCGAATTTTTTGCGGTCATAAACAAAATACTGCGTGAAGCTTATCCCCGAAATGTCTTCCAACTCTTCCGTCACCGCATTTAATTGAAGCGCATATTCCGTTAACGCCGTTTCACCCTCGATGCTCTTCGGTTTGAAAGCAGAACCGTTTGAAATTGCGACTTGACTGTATTGAGTGGCGTTAATATACACTTTGCCGTTGTATTCAACGTAATCCACGCCCAATGTTCCGGTTTTTCCTTCACCCGGGAGTGCTTCAAACATGTATCTTAAATTTGTGTCCAGGCCGTTGTTAATCCAATAACCGCTTAAAGTGAATTCGGTTTCCGATCCGTTTCCGTAAGTCGAATCCGGCAGCATTTCTTCGGTTACGATTTGTCTCTTTGAAACCCAAACCGTATTCACTAAAGAACCTGTCTCGGCATTTAATCCGAGCGGAATCAACCAGCCCTGGAATGAATATCCCGAAGCAGCTGTTTGAATGCTGAAATTATCATTTCCGTTCACCGGCCAAATTTTTTCAACATCCATTCCAAGTTTGAGTTGAATCGAATATTGATCCACTTCGTTCGTCGTGTTTGTATACGTTTTTGCAGGGGACTGACTGCTGTCAATCATGGAGGCGGAACTGTTGTTCAAATAATAATACAAAGTGTAAATCGTGTTCGTGTAATAAACATTGACAGCGGTTGAGCCGTCGCCTTCGACGATGGCCGGAACGGAGCGCGAAAATTCGCTGTGTTTTGGGATGTAATACGAATAATCAGAATTCATATCGGATTCGGTGATTTCAACCGTCGTGCCGGCAAGTTCCCAAATCACAAACGAGTCATGATAAACATAATTGTTGGCATCCGTTTTATCAAACAGAAGCGGAAGATTCTCTTTTTCTTTCCAGATGATGACTTTCACTTCGGGTTTGTTAACGCTGTCCGCTTTCCAAATCGCGTACAGTGTAAATGATTCTGTGACGGGCGCCGAGAAATCATAGGCTGCTCCCAAATTGGTCGGGTTTGCGTTCATCGTTTTGCTCCAAAACGCGAAATTGTATCCGACGCGTGTCGGGTCTGCCGGCTCGGCTGCGGCTTCGTTGATGCCGATTAACTGGTTATCGACAGGAGTTCCCTTCATCGAATTGAAGTAAATGTAATAGGAGTTGTCATAAATCGGTCTTAAAATAATGTTGCTGTTCACGGGCAGACTGAAATCATAAATGTCATAGGTGTCTCCGATGACCCAATAAACAAAAACGTCATTGGTCCCGCTCGGCGGCGCTTCGGGGGGTACAACATAATCATCGGCTTCCACCAATTGCGTATAATAAATGTCGCCATCGGCATCTTTGAATGAAATCAGATGTTTATCGGAATATTGCGCGAACAAGTTCAAATTGCCGGTTACAGGCGTTGAAAAATTGTATAAATTATCATGCCCGTTTAATTCGGTGGACCATCCGATAAATGAAACCATGCCGGAAGGAATCGCCGGCGCGAGCGGCACGGATGCGCCCTGCCCGATGATGACTGTTTCTGTCTCGTATTTCTCCCCGTTCGCATAAAATGTCACTATCGCGGTCGGTTCTCCGGCGGATACTTGCGCCGGAGCAAGACTCACGACCAGTAAAATGAGAATCAAGGCGGTGAGTGTTTTTTTGAATCTGTTCCCGTAATTTTTCATATTCTGCTCCGTTTTATTCGCATTTATTCGTTATTGGTATTATTTACTGTTAGAATGTTTATTGACAGTCTAAATGCTTTTTGATATAATTTATACAGTTGGTATATTATTCTATGTTCTTTTGTATGAATCCTTTTATTATATAACTCTTTTTTTTGACATTTGCATGGACTTCTCAAAAAAAATGTATCTCTTGGTGTCGATTTATTTCAGCTGTCCTCTGAAAATTTTAAAATGTAAGTTTTTGCCATCGGTTCTCTGGGTGCTGAAAATTGAAATTAATTTGTAATGACAAATTATAATTATAAATTAAAAAAGATGAAAATAAATTAAAAAATAGTTTAAAAACGAAATATCTTTCGTTTTTTCAAAAAAGCAAAAATATCAAAATAAAAAGAATCATTTTTTATTCTGATAGTCTCGCGCGCTTTTAACGAATTCTTTGGCAAAATCCGTATAAGAAGAGCCGTGATAATGAACATACGTTCCGATTGTGTTTTTCGAAATCATGCCGTCTTTTTTATCCTTTATTCCGATACCGCGCGAAATATCAATCGCGTATTCGATGTCGTCTGATATGTTTTCCAAAATCGAATGGTGAAATTCGTGTGCGATGAACTGATTTCCTTTCTTTCCGATCGGCGTGTCCTTTTCAAAAACGCCGTTCGTGTAAGTGACAACGCGTTTTCCGCTGCCGTAAACTGTTTCGCAGTCAAAGATTCCGACCATATCAAACGAAACATCCGGCGCGTCGCGCGTTTTAATCGTCATGTTTTTCGTCAAATAATTCATGCCGGCCGACTCGGCAAAAATCGGCATTCCTGCGACCGATGCTTCTCTAATTGATTCTTTCATGTACTCATTCAGAGAAAGCTCAAGCGCGAAAATTTCAGGCGTTCCGCCACCGATGTAAACCGCGTCAACATCCGGCAATTCCGAATCTCGAATCGGGCTGAAAAATTCGATTTCCGCGCCCTGCGCCTGCAGCAAGTCCATGTTGTCCGGATAGTAGAAGTTGAAAGCTTCATCGAAAGCCACGCCGATTTTCGGCGCGATTTCGCCGGGAATCTTGGGGCGTTCTTCAAAACGGCTTTTTGCCGGCGCCTGAATCGGTCCGGCTGTGTTTGCGATTTCAATTAATTTTTCCAAATTCACGCTGTTTTGAACCGTTTCTTCAATCACTCGAATTCTTTCGGCGAATCTGTCGTACGTTTTTCGACCTTCCGGTATCGGAATTAAACCGAGTTCGCGCATCCAAAAGTCGAGCTCCGGATTTCTGTAAACAACGCCGATGACCGGAATTCCCGTCACGCTTTCAATCGCCGTGATTGCTTTATCCGCGTGGCGCTGGCTTCCGACATTGTTTAAAACAACGCCTGCAATATTGACATCGGGATCAAACGACGCAAACCCTTTAATGAGCGCCGCGCACGACCGCGTCATGCTGCGCGCGTTAATCACCATAATGACGGGGCATTTTAGCATTTTCGAAATCTGCGCCGTACTGCCCATGTCGGTGTCTGCGGTTAATCCTTCATACAAACCGCGAACGCCTTCGATGACGGCAATGTCCGCGCCTTTTTCGTCGTTTTCCAAAGAATTGCAGGCGTGAGTAAAAACATCAATGACGCCCTCTTCTTCCATCAAATAGCCGTCCAAATTTCGGGAGCGGCGGCCTACAATTTCCGTATGGTATTCTGGATCAATGTAATCAAGCGCCACCTTAAACGGTTGAACGACATAGCCCTGCGCCTTCAAAGCGGCCATAATGCCCATTGAAATCGTCGTCTTTCCCGAGGATGAGCGGTCGGCAGAGATTAAAATTCTCGGAATTTGGCGGTTGTCGGATGTCATTTTTCTCCCTTTTTAAAATTTATTTGAATCAAACGCTGTATTTTTTTGACAATTCTCTGAGTTCGTCATCGTCAAGCGGCGTTGCTTTCACGCGTTCGTTATTGGCAAGCAAATCTTCGGCAAGTTTTTTGTAAACGCCTGCAATCTCGGAATCCGGTGCTTTTTCAAGAACCGAAAAACCGTCGCGCTCGCAGCTTTGAACGAGCGGATCTTTCGGAATATAACCGATAAGCTTGCTGCCGATTGAACTTGAAAATTCCTCGGCGAGTTCGTGTTCGCGATCGGCATTTCGAGAGTTGCAGATGACGCCGCCGAGTTCCATGCCGATTTTATTAAATCCGCGGCAAATGTTGTTTGCGGCATAAAGCGGCATGTATTCACCCGATGTCAAAACGTAAACTTCGTTGACAAACCCTTTCTTAATCGGCGCGACAAATCCGCCGCAGACGACGTCGCCCGGAACGTCGTAAATAATCAAATCATTGTCCAAATATTCCGGATAAATCTTTTTCAGCGTTTCAATCGCGACAATAATACCGCGGCCGGCGCAGCCGACACCGGGTTCGGGACCGCCGACTTCCATACACTTCACGCCTGCGAAACCTTCAAAAATCACGTCATCTTTTTCAACATTCTTCTTTGCTTTCAAAGATTCGAGGACGGTCGGAATCCTTTTGCCGCCAAGAAGCGTAATTGATGAATCGCTTTTCGGATCGCAGCCGATTAACATCACCTTTTTGCCGGCGAGCGCGCAGGCTGCCGCCATGTTGGATGCCGTACTGGATTTTCCGATGCCGCCTTTTCCGTAAATTGCAATAATCTTCTTCATTTTTTCTCTCCGATTTCCGCCGCCATTATGTCTGCCGCAACCGCTCGAAGCGTGTCGCCGAATTCTGATGCAACGATTGTTGAAACACCGAGGGTCTGCGGATGCAGATCAATTTCCACCATCACGTGCTGGTGTCCCATATCTTTAAGCGGCGCCACTTGTCTCGGACCGTTCGTAATGGAGAAGAGTTCCATGCCGGCAAACGCTTCCATCGGGAGCGCGTGCGGAACGCCGGCAATAACCGCGGCTTCAAACATGCCGCAGCGGCGCGTTACATTACAGACGCCGTATTTGTTGAGAATCAAATCTGAAACAACATCTCCCGTCACCGCGTATTCGTCGAGCCCGCCGATGATTTCGTGAACGGGAATGCTTTGCTCGTCAAACGCTTTCATCACGTTGGCCGCGTGTTCGCGAACGCGCGTAAGGCCGAGATTGATGTCGGTGTTTGAAAAAATCGTAATATTTTCTTCCATGCCGAAAAGCCGCGCCGTTTCGTAAAGTGCGATGAGTTCGTCGGCGAACATGTAGGCCGTCTCCTTTTTCGCGTTTAAAATGCCGGCAATTTTTTTGCCGCTTCGAATAATTTCAATTAAACGCTCGGCCGTTTTGTATTTGATATCACCGCGGGACGGCGCCAAATACCCTTTGCTGGCCGCACCGTGACGAATTTCAACGTTGGTCGCTTCCGCGAGCAATCGGCGCTGACGCTCCAGCTCTTCCGTCGTTATCATGCCGCATTCCATTGCAGGCTCCAGCACGCTGACAACGCCGTCGGTGTTGTTGGCGTAGCCGGCGTGCGTCTCAACGCAGATGACATCGACACCGTCGGGCGCGGCAGCGGCTGAATCCGTCAGCTCTTCGCCGATAATCATGCTCGTGCAAGTGCCGACCAAAGCGATTGTTTTCGGATTGAACAAGTCAACGGCCTGTTGAATGGTCCGCTCCAGTTTTTCCCGGCCGCCGAAGACGAAATCGTTTTCATCCATCGCGCTTGTCAAAACGCGGAGGCGGTCTTCTTCAAGAAGCCGAGCGTGTTTAAAAGAACAGCCGGGCGGCCCGTGTAAAATCGCGACGTCCACGTTTAAATCGCGGAGCGTATAAAGCGAGGCCACAATCGAACTCGGCCTCGGGTGAATAATCAGTTTCTCTTCCGTCATTTTTTAACCTTATTTTTACCTAATTATCTAAAACACTTGACTGCGGCAATGATGATGTCGCCGTCTTCCGATATTTCAAGCGCTTGCGCGAGGCCGTCTTTAAACGATTCGGCGCAGCGCGCTTTACAGAATATTTCATCTTCCGTTTTCTCAAGCGTTTCACAATTCAAGTCGGCTTTTCCGATTGCAACAAACGGTTTCATGCGTTCGCCGACAAGAATTAAATTTTGAATTTCATCTTTATAATTGACAATAAGTTCTTCAACGTCGTGAGGATCAAGCCCTTCACAAACTGTTTTTTCTTCTTCGCCGATGACAAGCGTTATCTTTTTGGACGTGTCGTAATCGGGCGACTTTTTATCCGAATATTTCTCAAGCATATATTGAATCGCGGTCTCCGCCGTCTCAATCGTAAGCCCCGAATTGGAATTATCCATGATCAATCGGCCGTTTTCTTCATATTCGCGCATTCGACCTTTCACGCCTTCAAAGTTTGAAATGACTTCCGCGATTTGAGATTCCGGAACGTCTAATTCAAGCGCGGTTGCAACGGCTGCGGCCATTGCCGTTGTGTAAGAATTTACATCGTAGCCCGAAGAGAGCGGTGCTCTGAATACGATTCCTGTTCTTGACGACTCAATATCCGCGACGCATTCGTCATCCGAATCGGTTGTGATATTGACATAAACGTCCGTCGGCGTATTTTCGGCAACCGCCGCGCCGGAGTCATCGAAAATAATAAATTCCTGATCTTCCCGAATATAATTCTGAACGGTTTCCAAATCATCGTAGTTGATGACGAAAACGCTGCCCTCTTTGGAACGGCTGATCATTTTGGTTTTGGCATCCGTTGATGTCATCGCGCCGCCCGCAATTAAGTAATCCGGCTGCGCTTCAGTTAAAATGCCGATGTCCTGCGCGCCCGTAAAGCCGAGGGAAACTTCAAAAATGAGTGTGTCGGGATTGTATTTTCGCTCAAACGCCAAGTCTGCCAAATCGGGAATGTAAGCCGGCGTTATGCTGATGCCGGGCTCAATCCGCTCGAAGCGGCCGTTGTCCCAAAATGTCAGGCCTTCCGAAGTGTGCAGAAGCACGCGGTTTTTGTAGGAAAGCATTTGCGCAAGTAAGACGGCGGTACTGGTTTTGCCGCGAACGCCTGTGATTTCAATCAAATAACGGTCAGCAATTCTCGAATCGCTTCTCAGGATTCTGCCGACCGTTTCGTGATGCGTCATCATCGGAAGGTCGAGTTCGACCGCTTTTTTGTAAAAACTGTTTTCGGGGCTTAAATGAACGGGCATGCAGACGATTTCAAAATCATCGGTCAGCGCGTTTTCATCATTCGTTACCAAAAAATCGCAATCTTTCGAATACATTTTTAATTTTTCGGGCGGAATCTTTTTGTAAGTGTCAAAAACAGTTGGTGAAGCACCGTTTTTTTTCAATTGCTTCGCAATTGAGAGTCCGCCGTGATTGATGTCGAAAACAGCGATTTTTTTCCACGGAATCTCAGTCATTTTTTCATCTCCAAATTTGAATCATTCAAAATAGGATACATTTGTTTAAAACAGTTTTGTAATACGAAAAGGTGCCAATTGTAATACCGAAAAACGGCGACAATTGACAAAAGTTTGATTTATGATTACTGAAACACTTTTTCCATTCGGACAAGCGCTTCTTGAATGCGGTCAACGGAGGCCGCGTAAGAAATGCGAATGTTGTTTTTGCCGGACTCGCCGAATGCGATTCCGGGAGAGACTGCGACATGCGCTTCGTCAAGCAGGCGGTCTGTGATTTCTTCGCCGGTTCCGAATTCGCTGACATCGGGGTACGCGTAAAAAGCGCCGTCGGGCATCGCGCATTTCAGTCCGAGTTCGCGGAGACCTTCGACCAAAACACCGCGGCGCTCTTTGAATGCCGCCTGCATTTTGTGAAGTTCGTCCTGCGGCCCGGTGAGCGCTTCGACACCGCCGTATTGGATAAAAGTCGTCACGTTGCTGATGGTGTGGCTTTGGATTTTCTCCAAGCTCTTGAAAATGTGTTGCGGCGCGTCCATGTAGCCGAGACGCCACCCGGTCATCGCGTACGCTTTTGAAAAACCGTTAATCGTCAGAGTGCGCTCGTGCATGTTATCAAACGAGGCGATGCTGTAATTCTTTTTGTCGTAAATGATTTTTTCATACATTTCATCCGACATGACCAGGAAATCATGATCAATTGCCAAGTCGGCGATTTCCTGCAATTGTTCTTTTTCATAAACCGCGCCGGTCGGATTGCAGGGCGTGTTAATCACAATCATTTTTGTTTTGTCGGTGACGTATTCCGCTAAATCCTTCGTCGGCCGATAATTTCTGTCGGGATCGGTTTCCACCCATACGGTTTTTCCGCCGGCCATTTTCACGCAGGCGTCATAAGAAACCCAAGCGGGGTCGAATAAAAGAACTTCGTCGCCTTCTTCGACAAGCGTCATCATAGATTCAAAAATGGCAAGCTTTGCGCCGGGCGTCACCATGACGTTTTCGGCCGATGTCGGAATGTTGTTTTCGGTTTGGAGTTTGTCGGCAATCGCGTTTCGGAGTTCCGGAATCCCGGCGCCGGCGGAGTAATGTGTTTCTCCGGCGAGCATTGCGCGGTGAGTGGCTTCAATGATATTTGCCGGCGTGTCAAAATCCGGCTCACCGAGCGTGAAATTGATGATGTCAATGCCTTGACTGATTAAATTTTTCGCTCTTTTGGAAGATTTGATTGTCGCCGATTCTTCAACTCTTTCTATTCTGGATGAAATCATTTTTCCGCACCTATTTCAACAAAACCAATGAATCAAAATTTGAATAATAAATAAATTCATGAAAATCAGAATTAATAAAACAGTTTCGGCTGAAAATTCAGCCGATGATTTAACTTTTTAAAAATAAAAACTGCGCTTAAACGCGCTGAATCAACTTAACAGCCGCTTCGACTGCTCTTTTGGCGTAGTCCATGCGTTCCATCGCCTGCATGCGCGTCATGCCCGGGCCGGAGATGCCGAGCGCGACAGGCTTTCCGTATTCGAGCGACAAGTCGGTCATTTTTCTTGTCACCTGCGCGACAACGACTTCATCGTGGCTGGTATCGCCTTCAATGACACAGCCGACGGTGACAACCGCGTCGATGTCTTTGTTTTCGAGCAATTTTTTAATCGCAAGCGGCATATCATAAGCGCCGGGGACGTAGATTTTTTCGGTGACTTCCGCGCCGAGGAATTTGGCGTGTTCTTCTCCGAGGATTTCCATTTGGTAAGTGATATCTCTGTTGAATTCGGCAACAACAAATCCGATTTTAATTGTCATTTTTTTGAATCTCCTTTTTCTTGTTTTGATAATTGTTTTGATTACTTCGATTGTTAAACCATGTATCAAGTAATTTGATAAATATTTAATTCAGACATTTTTGAGATTGAAAAATCAGTTTTGTATTATTTTTCAAAAACGATGTTTGGATTTTGTTGAAATGAAAGAAAAGTTCGAGTACGACCGCAACGCGAAATTTTGTGAGCGAAGTGAGCAAAATTGAGAGCTGCGGATAAAATAAAGAAAAATAAACAATTCAAACTTCTCCGTCTAATTTTGAATTGTTGAATCGGTAACAATATTTTATTGAAATTTTGGAGCGAATCTCCAACTTCTCCTTTCATTCGCTACGCTTGCGAAACTCGTTGTTGGAGGCGGTCGTTTTGTTTTTTAAATTTATTTTATTCAAAATCTGCATCTTCATACATCACAAAAATTACAACACAATTTCCCGCATCGCCCGTCTTTTGATAAAAATCTCTCAACATTTGAACTTCGTCCCAAAATGTTTCAAAAATCTCGGGCGCGCTTTCTTTGAGCGCTTTTTTGTTTTTGTTCAAAAAGCTCCATTTCGTGAGTTTTTTCATTTTCGCGTCAAACGCGGCTTTGAATTGGTTTTCATCAATTTCAGCCAAAAGCGCGGCGGCCTCTTTCACTTCTTCATTCATCATGTAAACGGCAGGGTCGCAAATTTCAAAACCGCCGCCGTCTTCATCTTCAAACGAAACCGGATCAATGATAAGCGCCTCGCCGTTGCCGCCTGCTAAAATTTCGCCGGCGCCCGTGATTTCCCAATATTTTGAAAATTCATCGTCGCCGGCTAAAATATTTGCCGCGCGGTCGATTTGAGACAAACCGATCCGCTCGGCTTTTGCTAAAATTTCAATGAATTTGCTTTCATCAATTTCTCCGTTTTCAAAATCGCGGACATTTTGTTTGGAAACAGAAGCAAAAGAAATAATCATTGATTCACCGCAAATTGATTTATTAATTTTTTGTTTTTGATTTTCGTTCATTGCCCGACGGGTTTCGCGTCGGCAAATCCTTCGCGCTGTCCCGTTCCCGCTTCTTTAATCAATTGGTCGGGGGATTGAAGCATTTTAACAACATTTTGAGCATGTTCGCGCGTTCGGCTGTCCATTAAAAAAGCGAGTTCTTTATCGTCGCGCCCTTCGTCTTCGTGAACGAAAACTTCGATGATGTGTTTATTTGTCATCAGCTGCGCCATGATTATTCCCTGTGACGCTTCGTGCGCGCACGTTTTGTCTTGCGCTTTCGCGCCCGGCATGCCGAGCGCCATCACGATGTCGCAGTTTTGTTCTTCAATTAATTTTTTGGCGGCGACGGGTAAATCTTTGATTCCCGGAACCGTAACGCGAATGATTTTCGCGTTGACCCGCTGCTTGAGTTCGTCAACGGCGGCCGCGCCCATATTGTAGCGCGCAAAAGTTGTGTCGGCAATTCCGATTGTAGGCATGACAGAAAAATAGATAGATAAATAAATAAAGGTATTCATTTGACAAGAAAATCAAAGAATCGAATTTGAATGGAATTGAACAGAATTGAACGGACCGGAAAAAACAATGAAAGCAATTATTCTCGACGGTTATGTGGATGAGCCCGCCTGTTTCGGCGTTCCGCCTTATCTTTCCCCCTATCCGAGATACACGGCAGGCGCGCTGATTGCCGCCGGCTTTTCTGAATCCGACATTTCCTATTTCACGATTGACACCGTCCGTGCGTCCGGAAAAACGCTGACCGAACAATTCAAATCCGCCGACGTTTTCATCATCATTTCCGGAATGACCGTCCCCGGCAAATATTTGAAAGGAACGCCGATTACCGCCGACGAAATCCGTGCGCTTTTCCGCCTCTCAGACGGCGTTAAAATCCTCGGCGGCCCGATTCGCCTCGGCTATTCCAATGAAGGCGGAATCGCCGCCTCAAATCTTTCCTTTTTGCCCGAAGACGTAACGGTCGCGCAAAAAGATATTGAAAGTTTTGTTTATGATTATTTTTCCAATAAAGAAGGACAGCCGCCGTTTGCGCACCGTTATCGAACAACCGAGGAAATTGCCGATTGGTCAAAAAGAGGCGCATTCATTGCAAAACAGCACCCCGATTTCCCGAACATTATCTGCGAGCTTGAAACCTACCGCGGCTGCGGCCGAAAAAAGCATTGCTCCTTCTGCACGGAAGCGTTTTACGGCCGTCCCGATTTCAGAGAGGAGGAGGACATTATCGCCGAAACCGAATTGCTTTACCAAAACGGCGTCCGCCATTTTCGAATCGGCCGTCAGCCGGATTTATTCGCCTACAAAGGAATTGATGACGGCGGCGCGATTTTAAAACCAAACCCTGCGGCGATTGAAAAATTATATTCCGGAATCCGCCGCGTTGCGCCCGATTTGAAAACGCTTCATATGGACAACGGCAATCCGATTACGATTGCCGAATATCCCGAAGAGTCGCGTGAAATTTTAAACACGATTGTCAAATATCACACGCCGGGAGACGTGATTGCGATGGGCATTGAAAGCGCCGATCCTGCCGTCATTGAAGCAAACGGACTCAAAGCAACGCCCGAGCAGGTTCTTGCGGCCGTCCGCCTCGTCAACGAAGTCGGCGCGGCGCGCGGCGCAAACGGCATGCCCGAGATTTTGCCGGGCATTAATTTCGTTTACGGATTGCTTGGCGAAACGAAAAAAACGTATCAGTTCAATTACGATTTTTTAAAGCAAATCTATGACGAAGGTTTAATGGTTCGAAGAATCAACCTCCGCCAAGTGATGGTTTTTCAAAAAACACCGTTAGCCGATAACAAAATCACTGATTTCAAAAACGAAAAACTCTTCCGCGCGCACAAAGAACTCGTTCGAAAAACAATTGATTTGCTGATGCTGCGCCGTGTTGTTCCGGTCGGAACAGTCCTAAAAGACGTATTCGCGGAAGTTTCAGAAAGTTCAAATGAAAAAAGCGGTTCAAAGTCCGTAACATTCGGGCGCCAATTCGGAACGTATCCGCTTTTGATTGCGGTTCCCGAATACTTGCCGCTCAATCGTTTTTATGATATTCTTGTGACGAATCACGGTTTCCGCTCGATTACGGGCGTTCCGTATCCGATTAATGTAAACACGGCAACGCTTTCGATTTTAAAAGAGTTGCCGGGGCTGAATAAATCCATGGCGGAAGAATTGATTTTGAAACGGCCTTATGCGGATGAAGAAGATTTAGTGAAACGATTTCAGCACGGGAAATTGATTTCGAAATATGTTGTTTTTGAATGAAATCAATTTTTTAAATGAAATCAAATCATTTCTTAAAATAAATCTATGAATTCATTTCAAATCAGAAAGCCTGTAGCTCGTGCTTCTTCCGCCTTCTTCTTCCTGCTCCAAAACGCCTTTTTGAATCAGATCTTTGATGTCTCTTAACGCCGTATCTTGTGATGTTTTTGTAATTTTTGCCCATTTGGATGTTGTTAATTTTTCGTCAAAATCGCCAAGCAGCAATTTGATGACTTTTACCTGACGGTCATTAAAGTTCGTCTCGGAATGTTTTTTCCAAAAGTCCGTTTTTTGAAGGACGTTTCCGATTGTATTTTCAGACATGTCTATCGCTTTTTCAACAGTGCCCAAAAACCAAACCAGCCAATCCGTTATGTCCAATGTTCCGGTTTGCGTTTTTTGAATCATTTTGTAATATTCTTTGCGTTCTTTTTGAATTTGAGCAGACATGCTGTAAAAACGCTGCGGCGTGTCGTCCGCGCGCGCCAAAAGCATATCCGTCATCGTGCGCGCGATTCGGCCGTTTCCGTCTTCAAACGGATGAATGATTAAAAACCACAAATGCGCGATTCCGGCTTTTAATACGGGATCCAAGGGTTCATCTGAATTAATCCATTCTAAGAATTGATCCATTTCATGCGGAACTTTTTCGGGGCTCGGCGCGGTATATTCAATCACTTCTTTTTCCGGTCTTCCGGAAATGACATACATTTGATTCGGACTCCAATTTCCGATGACTTTCAACCGATTTTGATTTTCCGAAAACAAAGATTTGTGCCATTCGAATAAACGCTCTTTTGCCAAGGGTTCTTTATAATTTTTGACGGCGTCTAAAGTCATTTCAACAATGCCATCCACTCGGCGGCTTGAAGGAATCAATCCCGGCTTATCCATTCCCAAGTTTTTTGCGATGGAAGAATAAACCTCGTTTTCATTCAATTTTTCATTTTCAATTTCGAATGATTTAACAATTTCGACGGATGCTGTTTTCAATACAGCCTCTTCTTCCATCGAAAATCCCAATGCCGACATCTTTCCGATTAATTTTCCCTGTCTATTTCGAGCCTCGCCGAGAGGTATAATGAGTTTTCCATAATCCCATGTAAAATTCGGCCAATTTTCCAAATCATATATGTATTCAGTCATTTCAAATCCTCTCGCTTTTATTTATTCTCCGCAGAAATATGCAAAAAAACATTTTTCATTTATTCGACGCAAATTATGCGGCGAATATATAAATAATCTCCGCAAATTGTGCGGTGAATATGTCTGTTAATCACCGCAAAAATGCGGCGAATAACATTTTAATCTCCGCAAAATTCAGTTTATGATGCCGTTTTTAAAAAATATGAGTGACTCATAAAAAAGAATGCCGGAAAATTCCGGCAAAATCATCAATCTGATTTACAAAATCTTTTGCCCGGCATCTTTTCCGCCTTTGCAGTTAAAGATATCCGTAATTCTGATTCTGATAATTTCCTTCATCGGGAGGCCGGGTTTGGCTTCCGCGACGCGTCCGGTCATGTCGTCGTAAACATTGCCTTTGGCGGCGATTTCTTCGACTTCGCCTTTAATCTGAATGCAGCCGGCAGTTTCGGGACTCCAGATGTAAAGCGCGACCTTCGGGTTCTCACGGATGTTGGCGATGGTTTTTAAGAAAAAGTTGTTCATGATGTGAATGTAATCATCATTTGCGTCGCTGTCATCGATTTCGGCGATTCCGATCGGAATGACATTCGGTGTTTTGTCATTTGAGGCGGTTGCAAGCGGTAAAACTTTGACTTTTTGAATATCTTCTTTCATTTCAGGGGTTAATTTAACCATATTTTTACATCTCCTTGAGTTTTAAATCGTTAAACCGTTTTTAATATAACAATGAAAATAGAATTGCAGTCTATTTAAAAATTCCCTGTTCTATATTTTTAATTTTTATTGTTTTTTGTTTTTATTTTTGTTTTGAATTTGCGCCGGTCAATGCCGCAGCGTGCCGCGCGCGAGCCGCACGATTATTAAATAAATCAAAAGACGTTCCCCTGATAAATCAAAAAACAAATTAAAATGAGTGTTAAATAAAAAAAGAAAAAGAAAGCAGAATCAATCGATTCATTTAAAGTTTCTGTTTGCCGGCTTCCTTTCCGAGTTGGCAGTCGAAGACTTCCGTGACTTTGACGCGGATAACTTCTTTTAAGGGCAGGTCCGGCTTTTCGGGTCTGACGCGCGCCGCGAAATCTTCGTAAACATTTCCTTTGTCGGTGATTTCAACGACTTCGCCTTTGATTTGATTGCAGCCGACTGTCTCGGGTGTCCAGAAATAAAGCGCGACAAGCGGATTTTCTTTGATGTTGTTAAGTGTTTTGAGGAAGAAATTGTTCATAATGTTGATGTAATCGTCTTTCTCATCACTGTCGTCAATTTCTAAAATCGCGATCGGGACAACATTCGGGACGCCGGATTTTGTCGCGGTTGCAAGCGGAAGAACGCCGACGCTTTTAATGTCTTCTTTCATTTCAGCTGTTAATTTAACCATTTTCTTTCATCTCCATGAATTGCTTCTCAAAAAGCAATTTTATAACTCTGTTTTTTTATTTAATCATTTTTTGTAATTTTCTTTTCAATGACACAAACGATGTTATTTATATCAAAGATGTTTTTGGCATGTTATTATGAGACTTGACAGTTATTTGGTAGATTCCGGCTTTTTCAAATCGCGCGGCCGCTCGAAAAGAGCGGTTGAAGAGGGAAAAGTAAAATTAAACGGCGCAATCTGCACAAAACCTTCCAAAAATATCACCGTCGATGACGTGATTGAAGTCGAAGAAGGCATGGATATGCCGCGTGGCTATTTTAAAATCAAAGCGATTCACGAAAGAATTCCGCTTTTTGAAGACGGCGATTATGTTTTGGATTTAGGGTCCAGCGCCGGCGGTTTTTTAATGTATGCGGGCGAACACATCGGCGCGTCCGGGCACGTTCACGGCATTGAATTTTCAAAAGATTTCAGAACAGAACTCGGAAAACTGGCATTTGAAAATGAAAACATCAGTGTTATGTTCGCCGACGTTTTTACCGTTCCTTTTGAAACCGTGGCGACAGCCGAAACGTCTAAAAACGGTCTTTTTGATGTTTTGCTCAATGACATGACGCTTGAGCCGACCGATTCCATTTCAGCTTTGATTCGAATGACACCGCTTCTCCGAGCCGGCGGCCGCCTCCTTCAAGTCATCAAAATTCCGAAAAACAGATCCAAGTCCGCTGTTCTTCGAAAAATCGAAGAAGCCGGCTATATGGTTGAAGAAATCATTGAGCCTGAAAGACAGGAAACGTATATTATCGCCCGCAAAAATCCGGCCGACAATTCTTTTGACGGTTTTGTCGATGAAGACGGCGTCGAATACGATTTGTCCGAAGAACTCGGCGGCGACAGCATTGACATTACGGATATGGTTTTTGAAGGCGAAGAAGACTGATTATTTCGAAAACAATTGAAAAAATAATCTAAAAAATAACAACGTTGGTTGTTATTTTTTAATTCATTTCATTTTCTTTTTGAACCAATTCTTTAAGCTGATTTATTTTTACAATAGATTCTTCATAGTCCCGATGCGCTTTCGTTTCATAAAACGCGTAAATCTTTTCCATCGGAACCGAGAGGGAATACACTTTCAGCGGCCTTCCTTTTTTATTGACTTTCAGCATTTTATTTTCAATCCATTCGTGTTCACTCATAAATGTGATCGCGAGACTGATTTCGGGTTGGCGCAAGCTTGTTCCGATTTCAATTTCGCGCGACGAAGCTTCTTTTACGTTTGTCAGATAAACGAGCGTCAGCGCGACATTTCTTTGCACGCCCAAATTCCTTAAATCGGAAACGAATATCAAATCGTTTTCATCTAATATTTTTACTTCAAAATCGATCAAAATAACCACCTAATCGCGCCTCTCGATATCTGTAAAATACAAAACTTTTCGAAAAGACACATTTTACTTCATTTAAATCCGTTTTTTTCGCATGAATTTATTTTTCATGCGATTTTAAATCCTATCAACTTTGTGAATAAATTTTGTCCAATTATTTAAACGAATCGAAATTTTCGGAAAAACAATACAATTCTTTTAATAAATTTCCGATTTCCGCCAAAAATCATATCAGCCGGATTTGGAATCCCTCTTCAATCCGTTTTTTCAATCTTCCGTTCGGTTTTTCCGCGATAAATATAATATAGGGGACAGCTATTTCCTTTCATTCATTTCAAAGGATCTAAAAAACATGTTTATTGAAATCATAACGGCAATCGTTGTCGGTTTGTGGGTGATGCTTCCGGCATATCTGCCGAACTCATTCGCGGCTGTTTTCGGCGGCGGAAAACCGATTGACGGCGGAAAGTCAATGAAAGATGGGCGCCGCATTTTAGGTGACGGCAAAACCTGGCGCGGATTTTTCGCAGGTATTCTTCTCGGATTTTTAACGGGGCTCGCCGAAATTTTCCTTCTCAGCAAAGGTTTTCATGTTTTCGGCATCTCGCTTCCCGGATTCAGCGCGTCAGGCGTTTCGGGCGCGTTTGACCTCTCCGCTTGCATCGCCATTTTATCGCTTGCCGTCGGCGCGCTTTTGGGCGACATGGCGTTCAGCTTTTTGAAACGCCGCATCGGACTCAAAAGAGGACAATCTCTGCCGCTTGCGGACCAATACGACTTTTTAATCGGCGCTTTCCTGTTGACTGCGCTCACCTCTTTCGGCTGGCTGACGGCAACACTGGACTGGCTGACATTCATTATGATTATCGTTATCACGCCCATTCTTCATTTGGGAACGAATATCGTCGGCTATTGGCTCGGCATTAAAAACGAGCCGTGGTAAAAACTTAAAAACATTCTCATCTGGCTGATTATTATGGACAATTCTGAAATTATTCAAGCATTAAAAGACTGCGATGCCGTTCAATTCGGCGACTTTACTTTGGCATCGGGACAAAAAAGCAATTTTTACATCAATATTAAAAAAGCAAGTACCGACCCGAAAACACTGAAAATTATCGCGGATTACATCACGCGGTTGCTTCCGGCGGTCGCGGATTTAAATGCCGGCGGAATTATTATCGGCGGCGTTGAACTCGGCGGCGTTCCGATTGCAACCGCCGTTTCTTTGTCGTCGCAGCAACCGCTTTTAATCATCCGCAAATCCGAAAAAGAATACGGCACCAAAAGCCGTTATGTCGGCGAATTGGACCCGAACAAAGAAATCATTTTAATGGAAGATGTTACAACCAGCGGCGGTTCCGTCAAAAAAGCGATTGCCGCCTTGCAGGAAGACGGCGCGCTCATTCGAAAAGTCATTACAATCGTAGACCGCGAATCCGGCGCGGCAGAATCCTTAAAAGAACTCGGCGTCGATTTGATTCCGCTTGTTTCATCAAGCGAATTGGTGAATGAATAAAAACGCGAATTGTGTTTTCCTTTTTCTTTTTTTCCGCGATGCAGTGTGCTGCGCGGCACCGCACGCGAAACATACAGATTTTTAAAAATATTCTAATCACGCCACTGCTTTTCAAAAAGCAGTTTTAATCGGGGCTTCGTTTTTGGCAAAATCCTTCTGATTCCTTATTCGGAATCTTTATTTAATATCAATTCTGTTTATCCTGTTGATTCATTGTGATTTCTAAACGGACGCTTTTCAATCTTCTTAAATATTTTATTTTCATGACCGTTTGCGTCATCGTCATTTCCGCGGGACTTTTTCATTTTGTTCCGCCCGAGGATGTCCAAAAAACGATTGTCTACGCCGTCCGCGATCTGATGACGCCTGAGAGTGATATTGTCATCGTTTATCCGTCTCTTTCCAATTGGAACGGTCCGGAACGATTCAAATTATCCGCTGAAGACGAATCTTACAACGTCACTTATACTTGGTTTTTTGATAAACAAGCGTATTCTCAAAGCGTTGAAATTCCGCGCGAAATGTTTGATTTTTATCAGCAAAACAAATCTCATTCTCGCCGCGATTACGCACAGTATGCCGTTTCCGAATACGACCGCGAAATCGTTCGAAAACTCGCCGATTCTTTTCAGGCGCACGGCCAAAAAAACAGATATTCCGATGACGAAATCGCATTAAACATCATTTCTTTCGTTCACACGATTCCGTACACGATTGATTTAGAAACAACAGGTCTTTCCGAATACCCGCGTTATCCGGCAGAAACACTTGTCGAAGGCGGCGATTGTGAAGACCGTGCAATCCTTGCAGCTGCCATTCTTTACGAGCTTGATATGGATTGCATTCTCATTTTAATGAAAGATCACATGGCGCTCGGCTTAAAAGACAACGGCAATTTCTCCGGCGCTTCTTACCGTTATAATGACACCGTTTACTATTACGCCGGCGTGACTGACGGCGAAACGGTTATCGGGGTCATTTCTGACACCATCAATCCCGAAGTCATCGCGATTTTTCCCGTGGCTCAAAAACCCGATTTTTCAGCGCGCCTGAATCAGTATATGATCGGATTCGATGACGAATCTTATAAATATGTTCTTCAAGGCGTTGTTCAAAACGCAGGCGCAGGACACGGCCAAAATGTTTCTCTTCGCGTTGTCACAAATGTGACCGATCCGGAAGCGGCGCCTGTTTCGGATCAGCTGATTTCAATCGGCACGGTTCCCGAAGATTACAACGCCGACATTGAAATAACTGTAAAAGTGCCGAGAGCAAACGGCCTCATTACTCTTTTTATCGAAGGCGACAATTTCGATCCGATCGAAGTCGGCGGATTTTATTTCACGCTCGGAAACCGCTGATTTTTTTTTTTTTTTTTTTTCAAAAACAGAAATCGTTTTTTAAAATAAGAATTGCTAAAAAAGTTATTTTAAAAGAAGATCAAGTCCTCTTTTCATTGCATTCGGAATGCTTCCGCATTGCATTTCTTTTAATTTGTCCGCCGGCAAAAGCTTAAACGCCGCGTTAATTCGTTTGTCGGAGACCAAAAATTTATCCATCACTTTTCTTGCCTGAACGGACGCGTCAAGCGCGTTTCCAAATTCCGCGCGCCAGCGCTGTTCATAAAGCGCGACGGAAAGTCCTTTGCCGCATTTGTCGTCCAAAACAGCTTCTGCCGCCGTCTCACCTGCAATTTTTCCGGCCGCAATCGCGAACGGAATGCCGCCGCCGTTTGTCGCCATCACGTGTCCGGCCGCATCGCCTGCAACCATCACGGAGTTCGTCGCCGTCCGTTCAGGCGCGCCCGAGACTGGAATGACACCGGCGATCACGGACGTGACTTTTCCACCTTTTAATTTTTCAGAAGCAATCGGATGTTCCTGAATAAAACGATTCAGGAATTCACGGGCGGATAATTTTTCCGAACATAATGATCTTCGAAGGCCGATGCCGACATTTGCTTTGCCTTCGCCTTCCGGAAATATCCAAATGTATCCGCCGGGGACGTATTTGTTTCCGAAAAACATTTCCAATGATTCCGAATCAATGTCGACATCCGTCATTTTATATTCAAAACCGATTCCTCTCTCAAAACCGGAATCTTGAACCGAATTTATCGTGTTTCCGATATCATATTCTTCCGGTCTCGGAATTCCCGCGTCGTGACACAAACCGAATGTTTTTCCGATAAAAGAATTCGGGCCGTCGGCACCGATTATAACTTTCGTCGTTATGTCGGCTTTTCCAAAAACACCGCTCAGGCGAACGGTATATTTTGTCGATCCTGACAAAATGGATTTAACGGACGTTCCGCACAAAAGTTCCGCGCCTTCAAAAGTCGCTTGCTCCGCCAAATCCGTGTCAAAAATGCGTCGGTCTAAAACATAGCCGTTGACGTCAAACTCTTTTGATTTCAAATCCGGGCTGTAGAGTCTTTGCGTTGTCGTTTTGGAAAGAATACTTTTTTTCGGAATCTTTTTCATTTCTTTTGGAAGCGTCATTCCGGGAATCAAACTTTCAATTTCGCCGGCGTCCGGCGTAAATCCGGCGCACTGAATAGGCGATCCTATTTCACGCTTCTTTTCCACAAATAAAACATCCACGCCGCCGAGAGCAGCATATTTCGCAGCGACGGACCCGGCAGGCCCCGCGCCGACAACGACGACATCATAGTTTTTTTGAGTGAGCGGAAATGACATTTGTAGACTCCTGATTGTTTTTTTTACTTTTTTTAATTTTGTTTTGAATTGAATGAAGTGAATGCACCAAACGGATAAATCATTTGTCTTGTGTTTTCCATTTCGCTGTGCTTTTTTCATTTTTTTCACTTTCAATTTAGAAAAGTTCATATAGTGGGATACTATTCTAAGTGTTCTTACCGGATTTAAGGTTCTCTCAGATGCGTTACGACGCATTCATTTTTCAGAGGATAATTCCGGAATTTTTGGCCGTATTCCGACAATCAGAGAGAATCCGCAATCAGTAGATTAGTTTTTATCTTTGCTTCTAAGCAAACGGCCGCCAGAAACAGCGTTTTGACCTGTTCTTCAATCGTGTTATTGATTTGCTGAAACCGTTTTTTTCAGCAGCTTTCGGCGCAGTAATTTGAATTTGTTTTTATTGTTGCCTTTTCCGTTCGGGGTGGCCCGGCGAGTCGGTCTCTTTGAAGCTTTATGCAGGTTCTGATGACGTTGTTTTTGTATAATTAAAGGACAATTTATCATGACAACAACATTTCAAGATCTCGGAATAAATGACAGAATTATTCAATCGCTTCTCGTGAAAGGATATGAAAACCCGACACCGATTCAGATTCAAACCATTCCGCTTTTCTTAAGCGGCGACTGCAATATTATCGGGCAGGCGCAAACCGGTTCCGGAAAAACCGCCGCCTTTGGCGTTCCGATCATTCAGAATATCATCGAAAAAACCGGCCACGTTCAGGCGATTGTTTTAACGCCGACGCGCGAGCTTGCGATTCAGGTTTCTGACGAAATGTCGTCTTTTGGCGGCATCAAAGGGTTAAACATCGTCCCCGTTTTCGGCGGCCAGCCGATTCCGATTCAACTTCGCGCGCTTGCAGGCGGCGCCGACATCGTTGTCGGAACACCCGGCCGTGTGATTGATTTAATTCACAGAAAACGTCTCGACTTGTCTCACATTTCTTATTTTGTTTTGGACGAAGCCGATGAAATGCTGAATATGGGATTCATTGACGACATCAAAGAAATCATTCAGCACACCAGCGACGACAAACGCATGCTTTGTTTCTCGGCGACGATGCCGAAGCAAATTTTGGGAATCGCAAAAAAATATATGGGTCAATACGAGATGGTTTCCGTTGAAAAACTCAAAGAAACCGCTTTAATTGAACAGCTTTCCATCGATGTTCCGCCGGCTTTGAAATTTGAAGCGCTTTGCCGCGTCATTGATTCCGATCCCGACTTTTACGGCTTGGTTTTCTGCGCCCGAAAAGACACGTCGGATGACGTCGTTCAAAGATTGGAAGAGCGCGGCTACGATGCTGATGTGATTCACGGAGACATTTTACAGGAGCAGCGCATTCGCATTATGGACCGCTTCAGAAAGCAAAAATTGAGAATTTTGGTCGCGACAGACGTTGCCGCGCGCGGTATCGATGTGAACGAATTGACGCACGTCGTCAATTACGACATCCCGCAAGATCCCGAATCTTACACACACAGAATCGGCAGAACCGGCCGCGCCGGAAAAACCGGCATCGCAATCACGCTTTTAACGCCTGCCGATTTCAGAAAATTCGCTTTTATCAGAAAACTCGCGAACGTCGATGTTCGCCGCGTTGAGCTTCCCGATGCCGATCAGGTCGCCATGATGAAGCGCGACAAATTGCTTCACGACTTATCGCTTGCAATCGAATCTGATTTCGTTAACACCGACGAAGCCGAGCCGTTTAAAGAATTCGCGGAAGCTTTGATTACAGAAGACCGAACCGCAGAAGACGTCGTCGTCTGTCTCTTAAAACGCGCTTACGAAAACAGAATTTTGCCGCGCGCTGATGACAAAATCATTGACGAAATGTTCGCGCAGATTCCGAAACAGCGCTTTACAAGCGACAGCGGCAAAAAAGGAAGATACGGCGCTAAAAACACTGACGAAGGACAAGGTCAGGGCCGCGGCCGCAGAAGCGAAGGCGGTTACAAAGGCAAAAAAGAAGGCGGCAAATACGATGACCGCAAAGGCGGAAGCGGCGGTAAAAAATACGGCGGCTCCGGCAAAGGCGGCTCCGGCGGCGGCAAGAAATACGGCGGCGGAAAATACTCCCACAACAAAGATTACGCGACAAAAAGAATTGAAAACAAGAAATACAAATCCAGAGACTGAAATCTTTTTCAGTCTTTTTTGTTTTTATTTTTTGTTTCGTTTTTGCTCGTCACTTTCATTTTAATTTTCGGTTTTTTGTTTTTCGGTTTTTTGTTTTTCGGTTTTTTGTTTTTTGTTTTTTGTTTTTTCAGCATTTTTGCTTTTTTATTTCTATTTTTTTTACAGCTTACGTTAAATTTTTATTTCATTCTCTTTTTATTACAATCGGTGAATTTATGGTTCGAGACGCGCGCGGAATTATAAAATTTGTAAGTGTTTGCTTTATTGCTTTTTTATTCCTTCTTGCCGCGTGTATCGCAATCGGGACGATCGCTTTCGTTTATTCTGAAACAGCGCCTTCAAGCCCGGCAAATGTGCCTGTTGTGATTCCCGTTCTGTCCGAGCCCGAATACGAAGAGGCGGAAACACCGGATTCGATTTCATCAATTGAAGATCCTGCCGAAGACGATCTCGTTTTGTCTTCCGATACATATACGCGAACATATTCGTGGACGTACGGCGGATATAATCAAACGATTACCGTTTCCGTTCCGAAAGAATATTATGATTATTATCGCAACAAATCGCATTCGGGGAAAGACTTCGATCATTACGCTTTGTCTGAAGACGATCGCGTTTTCCTGGGGAAAATGATTGAAAGTTTTAAAGAACAAGGTGAGCAGTGCAATTTTACGGCGGATCAAAATGTTTTGAATATTATCGCGTTCGTGCAGGCGATGCCTTACACTTCCGACAGCGTGACGACGGGATATGACGAATATCCGCGCTATCCGATTGAAACGCTTGTTGACGGCGGCGGCGACTGTGAAGACAGCGCGATTTTGGCCGCCGCGCTTTTGCTTGAAATGAATTACGGCGTCGTTTTAATCGAGCTTCCGGGACACATGGCGCTCGGTGTTAAAGGCAGCGAAAACATCAGCGGCACCTATTATACACACAACGGTGATCGGTATTTCTATGTTGAAACGACGGCAAGCGGTTACAAACTCGGCGAAATTCCTGCCGAATTCAAAAATGCGAGCGCGAAATTATACACAATGAACCCGATGCCGGAAATTAAAATTCAGCTGCGCGCTGATTTGATTGACAGTGATTTGAATTACGCTTATTACAAAATTCATTGCGACATTACAAACAAAGGACCGACAACGGCTTCCAATGTTACGGCTTTGCTTTTCGCAGAATCCGATCCGTTTGACATGACGCGTGTTTGGTCTCAAAGCGATGCGATTTTGGTCGGCACAATGGTTGACGAAGCTTCGGGATGGGCGGAATACATGGTTCAAGTTCCGCGGCGGAATCAAACGCGTTTTTCGTGCGTGGTTTACGGCGATAATTTCAATCAGGTTTATACTTACACAAGAGTCATTTACTTGAATTGACGACGGCTGTTCGTGTTATTTCATCCATTTTATTTTCCATCTATTTTACTTTCCATCTATTTTACTTTTTTATTCATTTCATTTTTTCATTTATTTTATTTCCAATTTTTTTGTCATTTTCTATTTGTCACTCTTCATTTTCGCATCAGACAATTTAATATACCGCAAAAGATAAGAAAACCCATTCTCTTAATGTATATTTTCAATCTTAATTTTCAATCTTTTATATTGCATCGAACAGGCGGCTTTCATTTATGACATCGGCGGAATCATCAAGTACTTCTTACTCTGATCGGGATATTCGTACTTGCAAATTATTTTATTTGGCAAAATACGCCGCCGGTATTTTGTTCATTTTATCTGCTGCGGTTCTGCCGCTTTGGATGTTCTTTGCGATTTGTTTTATTCTTTTCATTTTGGCGTTTACGCCGGCTCTTTCAAAGACGGCGGCGCTTTTTCATTTAACCGATGAAGAGAAGCTTCGTCAGCTTTCGTTTGATTTCAGATTGCTGGCAGGCATCATGGCGCTCAGCTTTTTGGCGGCGCTGCTCTTTGAAATGTCGGGGCTCGGCACAGGCATTCAGCTCCCAAGCTTTTTGATTTTCCAAGCGCTTGCGGTTACGATTTTCAGCACGCGCTCTTGGTATTGTTTATTCGGCAAAGTCACGCTTTATGAAAACGTCCGCGAAACGGACGGTTTCAAAAACATTTCTCTGCTTTACGAATTCTTTTTGATTTTGCTTCGCGTCACGGTCGCGTTTTTAGCCGGCGTTTGGGCGGCTTCGTTTACGGGATTTGATTTGACGGCGGAGTTTCTCAATCAGCTGTTTTTCATTTCAATCATCGGCGCCTTTGTCGGCAGCTTGTTTGAATCAATCCCGTCAAAAATGAATGCCAACGCTTCCATTTATCTCGGCGCACTGCTTTCCATGTGGGCGCTTTACTTGCTCGGCTACCAAACGCCGTGGTCGGAAACTGCGCTTGCCGCACTCTTTTCCGTCGTCTTGGCATTCTTGGCCTACCGCTACAAAATCGCGGATGTCTCGGCACTTTTCTCGGCAGCCGTTCTCGGAATTGTGATCATTCTTTTCACAAATTTGTGGTGGTTTGTCCTTCTCGTCGCCTTTTTCATCCTCGGCGGCGGTTTTACAAAATACAAATTCAAGCAAAAAAAGGCCGCCGGGCTTGCCGAATCCAAAACCGGAATCCGCAGTTATGAAAATGTTTTTTCAAACAGCTTTTGGGCGCTTGCAATCGCCGTTCTTTACGGCATCCTCGCGGCGCATCCGGAATATAATTGGCTTGCGATGCCGCTTGTCTTCGCGTACGTCGGAACAGTCGCAACGGCAACCGGTGACACAATGGCCAGTGAAATCGGCGTGACGGCAAAAGGGCCGACTTACATGATTACGAATTTCAGAAAAGCAAGAGTCGGCGAAGACGGCGGTGTCAGCCTTCTCGGCGAAGCCGCGGCGTTCATCGGATCAACAATCATCGGCCTCATGGCTTTCGCGTTCGGCATGATCGGCTCGCTTCCGCTTGCTCTCGCCGTTGCAATCGCCGGCGGATTTATCGGAACCAACATCGACAGTGTTCTCGGCGCAATTTGCCAAAAAAGAGGCTGGCTCACCAACAGCAGTGTCAACTTTTTCTCAACGCTTTCGGGCGCGGTTATTTCATTTGCGCTTTACTTCCTGCTGTTTTAAACCGCAAATTTTTTGAAATATTTTCAAAACTAATATTTTCAAAAATTCATTTTTCATAAAATATACTTTAGAAATCAATCTTTCAAAAAATTTAAAAAAAGATTTAAGTATATGCCCTGCAATTCAAAACAGAAACAAAGTCTGAACGGGGGATAAAATGAACGATTATTTTGATATTGAAGACGTTGCGAATTGGTTTTTGAACAAAAGTTCATTGCAGCACAAAAAACTTCAAAAACTCAGTTATTATGCAGTTGCCTGGAATTATGCATTATTAGATGCGCCGCTTTGTAAAAGAGACACGTTCCAAGCATGGATCCACGGACCCGTCAGCCCTGTCCTTTACGATCTTTACAAAAATTACGGCTGGACTTTTATTCCGCAAACTGAATCCGCCGCAGATTTCGGAAAGTCTGAAGAAGTTTTGGATTTCGTTTGGGAAGTGTACAAAGATTATTCTCAATTTCAGTTGGAAAACCTGACGCATTCGGAATTGCCGTGGGAAAAAGCGCGTGCAGGATATTCCGAGTTTGAGCGTTCGGAAGAAGTGATTTCACCGGAAATTATGAAAGATTTTTATCGTAAATTATATGAAAATTCACAAAACGATTGATTCCGTATGGCTTACAAAATGAAAAAACGAATTGAGCCGGTTGAAAATATTTCAATCGGCATCGGAAAAATTCCAAACAAACCGGAAGGGTACGCAAAAGGAATTTTTCCGCTGACTCCGACATTCCCGATTGTTCAATTTGTTCAATTCCGAATTCATGATTACAAATCCTGCGGAATTTCGGAAACTTGTTTTTGCCGACAAACAAAAGAACAGAAAGAAATTTTTGATCAATTTTTAAAAGAATCTTTTTGCTGCAAAATAAACGATTTCAAAAGAATATGGCATAATTCGGTATCCAATCAAGATTCCAATACGTTCAAAGATTCAAATCACCCCGATCGCGGAAAATATCCGCTTGAACACATTAAACTCAGTTCGAAATACAGAATACACGGCTATTACACCGGAAATGTATTTCACATTGTTTCTATTGATCCCGATCATGCTGTTCATAAATGCAAAGGGCGGTAAACAAAGGAGCATACCTGTTCCTGCTCATCATAACTTATTTATATGAAAAATCGATTTTAGAGTTGTTTACTTTTCTGAAAACTCGTTCTGCGGGGATAACCAAGTGGTCAACGGTGACAGACTCAAGATCTGTTCGCGTAGGCGTTCAGGGGTTCGACTCCCTTTCCCCGCACTTTATACTTTTTTAATATAATCTTGTATGATTATTTTGTTTAAAATCTAATTAATCTTTGAGAGTGTTTCATGAATTTAAAAAAGAATTAAACGGCTAAATTGATGATTCATTTTGATTTTTTTCAAAAAAATGAAATAAAGAACTGAATTTAAAATCCGGTTCTTTACATTTGACTCAAAAAAACTGCGGCAGCATTGCATCAAGCATCTCTTCTGTCACATAATTCGGATACTTCTGCATAATAATTGTTTTTGCTTCATCAGGCGTTTCAGATTCGGCAACGGCCTTCAAAATCTCGCTGTAATATTTTTCAACATTATCAACAAATTCAGATGCTGTTGCAGGAACGCCGTGCCCGGACATAAACCAAATGTACCCTTGCGCTTCCAAATCTTTCAGCATTTCCGCACGCGGTTCAAGCGGCGCAATCAAAACATGAAGATTCACATAACCCAAATGTTCGACATAAACAGCTTTCTGATCCGACAATTTGATTGCCCATGCGCCGATTTCACGATTCGTTTCAAATTCATATTTCACGCCGTCAATTGTCATTTTTGAATCATCGTTTAACTTTGTGACAGTCAAATTCGATCCGGTGGCCATTGCCATTATTTCATCGGCATCGACACTGTAAATCGAAACATTTGGGAAATATTTTTGAATATTGATCCAATGTGCTTCATCAACATGGCTGATAATGATGCGGTCAATGGGTTTACCGAAACTTTCAACATATTCTTTAAAGGCAGTTGCTTGTATTTCCGAGTCGCCCGGATAATCAATAATGATAAGCTTATCATGTTCGACGATAACGGGAGAAACGCTATCGGACAGGAATGAATGAAGCTTCACATCACCGAATTCTTTGACGATAACATTTGAAGGTATTTCCGGAGTTGGTTTTGTTTCATCACCGTTTTCGAGACATCCTGAAAATGCAATACAAATAACTGCAAGAACCAAAATTAATTTTAATTTCATTATATCACTTTTCATTTTCCATTCATTTATTCAGAAACAACGCTGAATCTTTGTTTCAAATATTTTCCGTTTTCGGCTTCATCAATCATCGCGATTGCGTAATCGGCATAACTGATTTGACTGTTTCCGTCGCTGTTTACGATTAATTCATCGCTGCCGAGTTTGTATTTTCCTGTCCGCTCACCGTCGGCGACAAAATCCGCCGCAGGACTCAGATATGTCCAATTTACGCCTTCCGTTTTCTTCAACATGTCAAAAGCATTTCCCATCGCTGTTGCAAGCGGCATGAAAGCTTCGGGAAATTCAGGTGTGTCCACGAGTCTTATTTTGTGTTCGGGATCGACATATAAACTGCCGGCACCGCCGACAATTAAAAGGCGAATATTTTCATGGCCTTTCAAAATGTTTGCCAGATGTTTCAAAGATGTTTCATGAAGCGGCAACGTGTCCGGTGTCCAAGCACCGAATGCGTCAATGACAACGTCAAAATCTTTTAAATCGTCATAAGTTAAGTCAAACAAATCTTTTTCTAAAATTTTCATGTTCAAATTTGTGATTTTAGAAGCATCTCTAACAACAGCGGTCACATCATGTCCACGCGAGGCGGCTTCTTCGAACAGATATTTTCCTTCTTTTCCGGCTGCGCCGATAATTGCGATTTTCATATTTTACCTCATATTTTTGGTTTTGTTCAATTTGATTTTTATTGTTTGATTTAAGTTGCCGGCAAACATAATTCTCAGAACGAACGATTCTTATTTATAGTAAGCAGAAATCAAAATGTAATATATGAACCAAAAAGTAACTGTTGTTTCCATATACCTGTTTGAATGATTTAGAAATGTAAAAAGTGATTAAAATGAAAGAATTACCGCCCTGTCCTGTCGAAATCACGCTTCAATTAATCGGTGACAAATGGAAAGTTTTAATTTTAAGGGAATTAATGCCTGATAAAAAAAGATTCAGTGAGTTACAACGATCCATCAGTAACGTCAGTCAGCGGATGCTGACACAGCAGCTTAAAGCCATGGAAAGAGACGGATTAATCAACCGGGTAGTTTTTGCTGAAGTTCCGCCGCGTGTTGAATATTCATTAACGGAACTTGGGGAAAGCATGGCACCTGTGTTGGATTCAATGCAGTCATGGGGCAATTATTACAAAAAAGTGATGCAAGAAGAATCCTAAAATTTTGGTTCACAATGTTCTATATATTCTATTTTGAATATGATTCCCTACATATTCTATTGTGACAACGCTTATATAAATTCTTTTTAAATTATAAATTCGTTGATTATCAAAATTGAATCTTAAAACGGGGAAATTAAATGGATTTAACAGACAATAACCAAATTTTAACTCTTATACAATATCAAAAACAGAATCTGGCGATTGAAAATTTCAAATATTATCAAACGATTTTAGAAGATTATTACGTTCCGTCCAATAAATTGTTAAAACAGGTTCGAAAGGACTTAAACGAATTTCGCGCCGAATTGAAAAAGGATTATGAATTGGATTCCAAATTCCGTCATGTTTCGGTTTTGAAATATCATGAAGGATTGGCGAAAATCGTTGACGAGTTCATCGTAAAAGGTCAAAAATTAAACAATGATCATCCTTATGTCGGCAAAGAATTCAATAAAGATTCGATTGTCGTCGTCATTTCTCTCGAATCCATTAAAAATCTCTTGACGGAGCAGGTTTTCATTACGCATATCGACACCGGCGACGTTTTAAAAGGATTTGAAAAAGCGGATGCCGCTCTTTTAAGATTAATCGAATTATCGGAATCCGTCATCACAAATATTGTTCGTTCCCTGGTGACGATTAATTCAGATTTGAAAAGAGATTTTTCAAATTACTGTTTGTGATCAAAACACGCTTGCATAAAGCGATTTTAGAATAAGAAAAATGTCAAGCTCCTGATTTCAGGACTGACATTTTTTAATCGAATTTATTTTTTAATTCATTAAGCGTTGACTGTTAATTCGCCGCCGGTAATTGTAAATGAAACGAAATATCCGTTGACGTTTACGGCATATGTTCCGTCTTTCATTTTATTAATTTGTCCGATTGTGAATTTTTCTTCGCCCCATTTCATTTCCATGGTGGACGGCCCGTCTTTGACTTTTAACGGAATGTAAATGTCATATTCGTTGTCTTTATCAAATTCGCTTGCGACTGTGATGTTTTCTTTGTCAATGCTGTTTGAGCCGCCGCCGATTGCGACAACCGCGGTTGCAATGATGTCGTTTCCGTCAACAGCGACGGTGACAGTGTCAATGTTGGCCGGTCTGAATGAATACAATGTGCCGTCAACGATTTCAAAACCGTACTGCTTCATCACATTCGCTTCGCCGTCGATTGCAATCGTATATTTTCTGCCGGCTTCAAAGTCGCTGACTTTGCCGAGAACAACGGTCACATCTTCGTAGCCGATGTCCATTGTGTTAATGCCGCTGACAGTAACAGCCGGAACAAAAATGTCAACAACCGAGCCGCTGACGTTGACAGTCACATTGTCTTTGTCAATGGACTGACTGTGCGTTCCCATAATCATGACAACCATTTGAGCGATAACATCGTCACCGTCAGTGTAAATGATGACGGACTGCGCGGGCGCGCCGGTCACAATCGTGTCGTTTCCGATATCGGAGTCTGAGCCTAAGCAGCCACTTGCGCCGACTGCTAAAATCGCGGCTGCAAGAACCGCAAAAACCATAAGTATTTTCTTCATAAGTTTTCCCCTTTTGATTTTATCGTTTTTAGAAATTCTTGAAAAATATTTTTTCAAATTTCCCGATACCCCCAAAAGAAAGTTTTTCTTTATAACCGTTCTCTAAAATGCGGTTTCAATTGAAGCTATTTTTTTGGAAGAAATCCGTTCTTGATCAAGTTTTTTGAAAAATACAATCTATTATCTGAAAAAAAGTTAATTTTTGAAAAATAAAAAATCATTTTTGAAAAACATTAAATCACAAAAGGGGTTTTATGAATGTATCATGCCGAAAATAAAATATATGGGAAATCAGGCTCAAGTCAAACCGATTTATTGGGCGATTTTCTGGTCCACCAAAGTGATTATTGTTTTTCTAATGATTATTTTCATTCTCCATGAGTTTACCGACGTTTTAGACGGAATTTGGATTTTCTAAATAAATTTTGCTCGCTTCGCTCACAAAATTTCAAGGGCTGTTTTATCAGGTGTTTGCAGAAAATTTGTTCGCTGCGCTCACAAATTTTAATGGCTTCGCCGTCGATTTGGGGCGGTGTTTGCAGAAAATTGCTTCGCAATTTTGGCGGCTTTGCCGCAAACAAAAGCGTCGCAGAAATGAACATTGCCGGCGGATTGCATAAAACAGTGCGCGGAATAAAACTTGGCAGGGCCGGTCACATGCCGGTGTTTTCGTTTTTGATAATTTTTTCAAAAACGGATGATTTTTGCTAAAAATTAAAAAAAGAAATGTATCGTGAGATACATTTCGATTATTCGTTTTCTTCAAACTTTGTTTCTTCAATTACTTCTTCAACGACGGTTTCGGCTTCGCCGGAATCGGCATCAAAAGTTTGCTGAGCGGAATCCGAATCGTTTTCGGCACCTTCCGATGCTTCTAATTTTCCGTCTTCGGGCTGTTTCACGGTGGCGACGCTCACAACTTTATCGTTGTCGGCAAGCTTCATGATGCGAACGCCTTTTGTGTTTCTGCCCTGCTCGTGGAGTCCTTCGCCGATGCGGATTCTGATGATAATTCCTTCGGCGCTCGTGATAATCAGCTCGTCACTTAAATTGACGGACTTGACGGCAACGACTTGACCGTTTCTGTCATCGGTGACGATGGACATCACGCCCTGGATTCCGCGGTGCTTTTTCAGATATTCCGTGAACGGGCTTAATTTGCCGTATCCGTTTTCCGTGATTGTCAGGAGCGACTCTTCCGGGTTGACGACGTCCATGCTGACAACGGCATCTCCCGGCTTTGACAGGCGCATGCCCATCACGCCGCGCGCGGATCTGCCCATCGGACGGACTTCTTCTTCGGCGAAGCGAACGGCTTTGCCGGCGCGTGAAACAATCACAACTTCACGGGCGCCGTCGGTTTGAATCACATTGACAAGTTCGTCGCCGGGGGCAAGCGTTGTTGCGATAATGCCGGCTTTTCTCGGGTTCTTGAAGTCGGTGAGCGGCGTTTTCTTAACCGTTCCTTGCTTCGTCACCATCATCAGGTATTGCCCGTCCTTAAATTCGGAAACCGGAATGGACGCAGTAACCGTTTCGTCTTCTTTCAAATCCAAGAAATTGACAATGGATTTGCCTTTTGAAGTTCGGCTGCCTTCGGGAATTTCATAGCCTTTCTTCCAGTAAACGCGGCCCTTGTTCGTGAAGAACAAAATGTAATTGTGGGTGGAAGAGACAAAAAGATTCACGACAATGTCTTCATCCTTTGTTTCCATGCCGATAATTCCTTTGCCGCCGCGGCGCTGACGCGAATAAGTGTTCGCGGAAAGACGTTTGATGTAGCCGCGGTTCGTCATTGTGATAATAACATCTTCCTTCTGAATCAAATCTTCGTTGTCGATGTCGAAACCGCCGTGAATAATCTGCGTCTTGCGGTCATCGCCGAATTTCTCTTTCATTTCCGTTAGTTCATCGCGAATGATTCCGTATTTGATTTCATCGCTTCCGACAATCTTTTCAAGTTCCTGAATCTTGGTCAAAACCTCTTCGAGTTCGTCCAAAATCTTTTGAATTTCCATGCCGGTGAGCCTTTGAAGTCTCATTTCAAGAATGGCTTTCGCTTGAATTTCATCAAGGCCGAACTGCGCCATCAAACCGTCTCTTGCGGTTTGCGCGTCATCGGACGCTTTAATCAATTCAATGACGGGATCAATATTGTCAAGCGCGATTTTCAAACCGTTTAAAATATGCTCGCGCTCTCTTGCGGTTCTTAAATCGTAAAGCGTTCTTCTCTGAACAACATCCATTCTGTGTTTCAAATAAATCTTTAAAAGCTGGCGCAGTCCCATCACACGCGGCACGCCGTCAACGATTGCTAAATTGATAATACCGAAACTCGTCTGAAGCTGCGTGTGCTTGTAAAGCTGATTCATCAAAACGCTGGCATTTGTTCCGTTCGTCAATTCCATGACAACACGAATACCGTCGCGGTCGGATTCATCGCGAAGATCAGAAATACCGGTCACTTTTTTATCGCGGACAAGCTCGGCGATATTTTCAATCAACCGCGCCTTGTTCACTTGGTAAGGCAGTTCGGTCACGACGATTTTTTCGCGGTTGCCTTTCATTTCTTCAATGTGGGAAACCGCCTGAATGCGAACGCTTCCGCGTCCGGTTTTAAACGCATTAATTATTCCTTCGTTTCCTAAAATCACGGCGCGCGTCGGGAAATCGGGTCCCTTGATGACGGACATTAATTCCGGGACATCCGCGTCGGGATTGTCAATCATCATGACAGTTGCGTCAATGACTTCCGTTAAATTATGCGGCGGCATGTTTGTTGCCATACCGACGGCAATGCCGGTGGAGCCGTTGATTAAAAGATTCGGAAGTTTTGCCGGAAGCACTGCCGGCTCCTGAAGCGATTCGTCGTAATTGGGGCGGTAGTCAACGGTTTCCTTATCCAAATCTTCAAGCATTTCAGCAGAAACTTTTGCCATTCGCGCTTCTGTGTAACGCATGGCGGCTGCTTCATCACCGTCAATTGAACCAAAGTTGCCTTGTCCGTCAATGAGCGGGTAGCGCAGTGAAAAGTCCTGCGCCATTCTGACCATGGAATCGTAAACAGCGGAATCGCCGTGCGGATGGTATTTCGCAAGAACGTCACCGACGACGTGCGCGGATTTTTTCGGCGGCTTTTCATAAACCATGCCGTTTTCTTTCATTGAAAAGAGAATCCTGCGGTGAACCGGTTTTAAACCGTCGCGCGCGTCGGGAAGTGCGCGGCCGATAATAACGCTCATCGCATATTGAATGTAAGAATTTTTCATCTCATCGTTCAATAAAACCGGGCGAACGGAAACGCGTTCTTCGTCAACGATCGGCGCGCCGTCTTCATCGTTTTCATCATCTCCGCCATTGTTTCCGTCACCGCCTGCATTTCCGCCGTCATTTTCAGAAACGGCTGCGGTTTTTACATCGTCTTCAACTTCGTCGGGAAGTTCGGAGCGGCTGATGTATTCATCGAGGAGATGCTGTTGTTGATTGTTTTGTTGGTTGTCTTGATTTTCATCCATAATTCCAGCCTCCTCAAATGTCTAAATTCTCCACTTCTTTCGCGTGCGCCTGAATGAATTCTCTTCTCGGAAGGACTTCATCGCCCATCAAAATTGAGAAAATTTCATCGGCGGCAATCGCGTCTTCAATCGTTACCTGAAGCAAGGTTCTGGTTTCCGGGTTCATTGTGGTGGACCAAAGCTGTTCGGGGTTCATTTCACCAAGACCCTTGTATCTGGAAACCGTAATTCCTTTGTCGCCGAGCTCAGCTAATTTCGCCCGGAGCTGTTTGTCATTGTAAGCGTAGTATTCCGCTTTGCCTTTTTTGATTCTGTAAAGCGGCGGCTGAGCGATATAAACGTAGCCGCTGTTGATGAGATCCGGCATGTAGCGGAAGAAGAATGTCAGAATGAGTGTTCGAATGTGCGCGCCGTCGACATCGGCATCGGTCATGATGACGACTTTGTGGTAGCGAAGTTTGTCCATGTCCATGTCATCGCCGAGGCCTGCGCCGAGCGCTGTGATGAGCGACGCGATTTCGGCGTTTTTAAGCGCTCTGTCCATTCTTGTCTTCTCGACGTTAAGAATCTTGCCTCTAAACGGCAGAATCGCCTGAAACGCGCGGTTTCTGCCCTGCTTGGCCGATCCGCCGGCGGAGTTACCTTCGACAAGGTAGAGTTCGCACAAAGAGGCGTCACGCTCGGAGCAGTCGGCGAGCTTGCCGGGCAAGGTGCTGACTTCAAGCGCGCTTTTTCTGCGCGTCAATTCTCTGGCTTTTTTCGCGGCTTCTCTGGCTTTTTTGGCGAGGAGCGCTTTTTCCAAAATCGTGGTTGCCACTTTCGGATTCTCTTCGAAGTATTCGGCAAGTCCTTCGGTGACGAGGGAGTCGACAATGCCTTTGATTTCGCTGTTGCCGAGTTTTGTCTTCGTTTGGCCTTCAAATTGCGGTTCTAAGAGTTTGACGCTGATAATTGCGGTTAAGCCTTCGCGAATGTCTTCGCCGCTTAATGACGCGCCGTCTTTGGTGTCTTTGTCCAAATTGTTCTTTTTGATGTAATCGTTGGCAACGCGGGTCAAAGCAGATTTGAAGCCGACCATATGCGTTCCGCCTTCGGTCGTGTTGATGTTGTTCGCGAAAGAATGGACGTTTGAATTGTAACTTTCCGTGTACTGCATGGAAATTTCAACGTCGGTGCCGTCTCTTTGGCGCTCAAAATAAATCGGCGTGTCGTGAAGAACGGTTTTGCCGCTGTTTAAATATTTGACGAATTCGATGATACCGCCTTCGTAGTAAAGGTCGTGGTATTTTTCTTTGGTGCCGAGCGTTCGTCCGGATTTCTTTTTGCTGCCGGCGCTTTCGCCGTCTTCATCATCTTCTTCGGCTGACTCAAACTCAATGTCGGCGGTCACATCGGAATCGTCTTCCGCAATGTCGCCGAATTCGTCTTCGCCTGTGTTTTCGGGAAGCCTGAGGTCTTCGGTGATGATGTGAATGCCTTTGTTGAGGAAGGCCAATTCTTTGAGGCGGTTGAGCAGGATATCGTATTTGAAGTCGGTTGTTTCAAAAATCGTGCTGTCGGGCTTGAACTGAATGGTTGTTCCGGTTTTGTCGCCTTCGTATTCGCCGACGGCTTCAACGCCGGATGTCGGAATCCCGTAGGCGTAGGTTTGGCGGTAGACTTTGCCGTCTCTTCTGACTTCTGCAATCAGCCATTCGGAAAGCGCGTTGACGACGGAAACGCCGACACCGTGAAGACCGCCGGACACTTTGTAGGTGTTTTTATCGAATTTGCCGCCGGCGTGAAGAATTGTTAAGACGACTTCAAGTGCCGATTTTTGATATTTCGGCTGGATGCTGACGGGAATGCCTCTTCCGTCATCGACAACGGTCACGCTGCCGTCTTCGTTAATTGTCATGCGGATGTTTTTCGCGTATCCGGCCAGCGCTTCGTCGATGCTGTTGTCAACGACTTCGTAAACCAGGTGATGGAGACCGCGCGCGTCCGTGCTGCCGATGTACATGCTCGGTCTTTTACGGACGGCTTCGAGGCCTTCTAAAACCTGAATACTGGAACCGTCATAGTTTTTTTGTTCGTCCATGGAATAATTCCTTCGTGCGTTTATGTTTTATGTATTTTTATGAGAAAATAAGTTTGATTCAAACGGCAATTTTTGTCACATCTCTTGTGTGCGATTCTGTCTGCCGTTTCATTTTCGTGAAAAATTTTACAGGGTGTGCTAATGAATCTCAATTTTCCGCGATTTTTAAAATTTTATTTTTATTTGCCTGCTGTTGTTTTCGGCAATTTTTATTCAAACAGAATTGATTTCAAAAATTATTGAATTTTTAGCAATGACAAATCTAAAAAAATCATTTTTGGGATTTAATTTGCCGTTTGGTTAAAAACAATATCAATCGGTTATTTTTTTGAATCGAAAAACTCTGTTCTATTCTTCATTTTCGAATGACAAAAAAAGGGTTTCAATGTATATAAACATGTTTGTTTAATCCTTTTTTCCAATCCTGTTTTTAGGTTGTAAAAATGAATATTATTTTTTTAAAAATATGGATCCGTTTTCCCGTCTTTTCTGATTTATTCCAATTCTTTCTCTCGGCTGTGTTTTTAAAAATTTGAAAACCGAAACATCATTTTTCATAAATTTTTGAAAACCCGAGCCCCCTTTTTCTGAAAAATAAAAATTTAAAAAAGGGGTTCATTTTTCTTTAAATTTTAAATAAAACGATGTTTCGGTTTACAATCATTAATCGAAATCATAAGAGCCGTCCCTCCAATCCGAGTTTTGTGAGCGAAGCGAGCAAAATGAGGATTGGAGATTCGCCCCAAGACTTCGATGAAACCAAAAAAACAGTTTTTCGAATGCTTTTCTCTTATTTTGCTGCCGGTGGGGAAGTCTTGTCTGTGCAAGCATCTGCTTTTTAGAGCAGCCGTTCGCTTCGCGAACGTGGGCGCGGTTACCTTGCCGTTTCCGTTGCTGTCTGCTACTTTACCGTTTCCGCTGCCGTCGCCGCGCGCGAGCTGCTCCGTTTTTAAAAAATAATTGAAAAACCACCCTCGGTTTTTCATCTAAAAGTAATCGGCGAATATCCTTCTTTTTCATTCCAAACGCGTTCCGCCTCAAATCCCGTCAATTCAAAGATAAACGCTTCAATCACCATGAAAATTTGATTCTCTTTTCGAACGCATCCGACTTTTCCGTCCTCGGCTCTGCCGAGCCCGGCATGAAGATGAACAACCGGCTCGCCGTTTTCACGGAACAAATTGCCGGCGCCGACGATTTCATGCGCTTCTTCAAAACGCGTCCACATTTTATTCGGCGGACGCTCGTTCTTTTTTGGGCCGACAACCAAATTTCCGGACTCGATTGCGCCGAGTAAAACGAATGTCGCAGCTTGAATATTTTCAAGATTCGCGAGATTTTTCAGTGATTCCAATAAATCTTCGCCGTGATCCATTCTGACGGCAAAGACACGGCCGATTTGTCCGACTCTGTAATCCATGAAAAAGAGTTTCTTGTTTTTGGGTTAAAAAAGTATTGGCAAAACAAAAAAATCCGAAAATAGAACTTGAAATAAAGTAGATAAAAGCAGAAATGAAAATAAAAACAGAAATAAAAATAAAAAATGAAACGGATTTTGAATCCGTTTCCCATTGTTCAATCAAACAATTGTTGCTTTAATGATTTTAACATCCTGAGTCGGCTTGTCGCCTCTTGCGGTTTTGACAGCGCCGATCTTGTCAACAACGTCCATGCCTTCAACGACTTCGCCGAAAACGGGGTGCTTGGAGGATCCCGGGGGCTTGTCCCAGTCAAGGTAGGTGTTCTCAACGAGGTTGATGAAGAACTGGCTGCCGCCGGAGTTCGGGCCTGCGTTGGCCATTGCGATTGTGCCGCGGACATTGGAGGGGCCTTTCACGAATTCGTCGGGAATAGAGTATCCCGGACCGCCCATTCCGTTTCCGTTCGGGCAGCCGCCCTGAATCATGAAATTCGGAATCACGCGGTGGAAGATGATGCCGTCGTAAAAGCCGTTTTCAACGAGCTGTTTAAAGTTGCCGGCGGTAATCGGCATGTTGTCGTACAACTTAATTTTGATGTTTCCCATCGTGGTTTCAAGTAAAACTTCTGTCATGATGTTTCCTCATTTGATTTTTAAAATTAATGAAATTCATTTCAGTATTTATTTCAATGATGTCAATGAAATCAAAAAATAAAAATAAAGAATAAAGCGCGGAGAGGGAGATTTGAACTCCCGAGGTGCGAGGCACCACCGGTTTTCAAGACCGGCGCCGTGGGCCGCTTGGCTATCTCCGCAAAGGGATTCGCGCAGCAAAACTGCAACACATAAACACGATTCGGATATATAATGATTTTTCAAAAAACGAATCGAAATCAAATTAAAATAATTAAATGAAATCAAATAAAAATGAAAGAAATTAAAAATTGAATAAAAGGAATGAATCCGATTATTCAGCCTTCTCTTCCTTTTCCGCTTTTTTCACAGTTTCAACATAGCGGATTTCTTTCAGGTCAGTGTTTTCCAAAACTTCGTTGGCCAACTTGCCTTTCATGAAAAGCCATCTCTGGTTGAATGTAATTCCCGTCGGGATTTCGATTTCGGCAGCGTCACCGTCGATTTTCACATCGGCATCCTGAACGCCGGTGTAAAGCGCGAAAAGCCCTTTGATTTTGTCTTCGGGTGTTTCCAAAGCGGATTCAATCTTGTAGCTGTAAGTGACAGATTTTCCGGCAAGCGGACTGTTAAAGTCGATTGTTGCGCGGCGGCCGATGACTTTTGTCACAACGCCCTGACGGCCTTCCTGTTCAATGACCATGCCGACTTGAGCTTTACCGTCTTTGAATTTGGAAGTTGAAACGGACTGCATCAAATCTTCTCTGGGCATGCCGAACGCATCTTCGGGGCCGATTGTGACTTCGCCGGACGCGCCGACTTCTTTGCCTTCGAGTTCCTTGTCAAGACCGGGGATTGTGTGGCCGTAGCCGATGATAATCACATCGCCGCCGTAAAGGCCCTGCGGTGTGTAAACGTTTTCTGCTTTCGCAACTTCTTCTTCGGTTGTGTCAAAGACTTTACCGTCTTCCATTTTACCGGTGTAGTTTAACCGGACAAAATCGCCTTTCTTCAATGCCATAGTAATCACTTTTAAAAGCGGAATCGCTTCATGAGCGAATCCTCTGATTCAATAATTGTATAAAAATAATGAAAACCGCTGTGAAAAGACACGGCGATTCGATATGCGTTATATACTTCGATAGAACGTTTGAATGAATCGTAAACAGGATTATTCCTTTAATAATCTTTTCCTAAAATCGTATTGTTTCAATTGATAATGAAAATTAAAAAATGAAGCGATAGCGCTTCAATTTTAATTCACTTCTTCAACTGCTTATACAAACGCGCCTGGAATCCGTGATATTTACAGAATCCTTCCGCGTCTTTTTGATCAATCGTTTGACTGTCAAAAGACACCAAATCTTCGGAATAAAGCGCGAACGGAGAGTCACGGGCAACAACAATCAAACCGCCTTTGTAAAGCTTCACTTTGACGGTTCCTGTCACACGCTCCTGTGTTTTGTCGATGAACGCGTTTAAATCAGCGTAAAGCGGTTCGTCAACAAGTCCCTGGTACGCGAGTTCGGACCACTGTGTGTCAACGTTTGCTTTAAATTTGAGTTCGGCGCGGGTGAGGACGAGCTGTTCCAAATCTTTATGCGCTTTTAAGAGAATCGTTGCGGCCGGGTGTTCGTAATTTTCACGCGCTTTGAGGCCGAGAACACGGTCTTCCACCATGTCGGAACGGCCGACGCCGTTTGCACCGCCGATTTGATTCAATTTTTGGATTAAATCGTATCCTTTCATTTTTTGACCGTCAAGCGAAACGGGAACACCGTTTTCAAAGCCGATGTCCACAATTGTTGCCTTGTCGGGCGCATTTTCGGGAGATGTCGTCCATTCGTAGATTTCTTCCGGCGGAACAAAACTCGGGTCTTCCAGACGGCCGCCTTCGATGCTGCGGCTCCAGAGGTTTTCATCAACGCTCCACGGCTTGTCTTTGGTTGCGGCAACCGGAATGTTGTGGGCTTTCGCGTATTCGATTTCCCATTCGCGCGTCAAATTGCGCTCGCGCATCGGCGCGATTACATCTTTGCCGGTCGAGCGGAAAATGGTTTCAAAACGAAGTTGGTCGTTTCCTTTGCCGGTGCAGCCGTGCGCAAAAGCGGACGCGCTTTCTTTTTCGGCGATTTCAACCACCTTTTTAGCGATTAACGGGCGCGCGATGGATGTTCCCATCACATAACCTTCATAGTCGCCGTTCGCTTTAATGAGCGGGAAAATGTAATCGGAGACGAATTCGTCTTTCGCGTCAATCGTGTAATGTTTGTCACTGATGAGTTTTGCTTTCTCCTCAGCGTTTTTGACTTCCTGCTCCGGCTGACCGACATCAACGGAAACGGTAATGACTTCGTCAAATCCGTAATCCTCTTTGAGCATCGGGATGCAGACAGACGTGTCAAGGCCGCCCGAATAGGATAAAATTGCTTTTTTTGCCATTTTTTCACCTTATTATTTGTTATTGTGATATTGCGATAGTTTGCGATTGATTCTGATGATGCTTTACTCGTAAAGCTTTGCCATTGTTTTGCCGGCAATTTCCATAACCGCGCCGGTTTCTTCGGCGATTCCCATATCATAGAGAACTTGTTCCAATTCGGAAAGCGTTGTCATGATGTTTGTCGGTGTTGTCGAGCCCATGGAGCCGATTCTGAAAATCTTGCCTTTCAAATCGTCCTGGCCGCCGGTGATGATGATTCCTCTCTTGTTCAGCGCTTTTTTGATGTCTTCGCCGCTGATTCCGGCAGGCGCTTTCATCGCGGAAACCGTGTTTGAATACGCGCTGACATCATTGAGCTGCGGGAACATTTCAACGCCGATTGCGGTCACGGCATCGCGGACGGCTTTTGTCATTAAATAATGTCTTTCGATTCTGTTGTCAAGACCTTCTTCTTCGATGATTTTCAAAGCTTCCTGCATTGCGAAAAATAATGAAACGGCCGGCGTGTACGGGGTTTCTTTTAATTCTTTGGACGCGCTTTTGTGGTACGCGACCAAGTCCAAATAATACGGGCGAGTTGCGATGTTTTCCATTTCGGCAAGCGCGCGTTCGTTTGCGGCAACGACGGAAATTCCCGGCGGCGCTGCAATACATTTTTGTGAACCTGTGACGGCAACGTCAACGTTCCATTCGTCAATTCGAATGTCATCGCCGCCGAGGGATGACACGACATCTAAAATGAAGTACGCGCCGTATTTCTTGGCAAGCGCGCCGATCTCAGGCGCCGGATTTCGAATCGCGGTTGATGATTCGTTGTGAACCATTGTAATTGTTTTAATGTCGCCGGCCGCTAATTTTTCTTCAACTGCCGCCAAGTCAACGGATTTTCCCCATTCAAATTCGAGCGGAACGACGGTTCCGTATTTGCCGGCCAATTTCTTAAATCTCTGACCGAATTTACCGTTTTCAATCGCGAGAATCTTGTCGTCTTTGCCGTTCAAGCAGCCGACAGCCGCTTCCATGCCGGCGGTTCCCGAGCCGGAAATGACAGACACATTTTCCTGCGCGGTGTTAAAAAGAGATGCTGAAATTCTCTGGCAGTCATCGTAAATTGCGGAAAATTCTTTTCCGCGGTGGTTAATCATCGGTTTGGCCATTGCCATTAAAACGCGGTGCGGAACCGAAACCGGTCCGGGCATCATCATTAATTTGTCTTCGGTTTTAATCATATTCATACCTCTGTAGTTGCCGTTTTTGATGTAAATTTTGTAATTGTTTAATTAAAATATTAACGTGAATTAATTGAATTTAAGAAAATTAATTTTTCAAATTTGATGAATTTTATTTGAATCAGACGGATTAATCCACCATCCAATAATAAATTTATTCCTCATTCTTCTTCATTCATTTCTTTGAGTTTTTTAAACTCCTCTTTCGTCAGCTTTTTGAAATATTTTTCATTCCGCTTCGCTTCTTCCTGATCAATCGTTCTGACAACGCGGCAGGGATTGCCGTAAGCAACGCAATTCGCCGGAATATCTTTTGTCACGACGCTTCCCGCGCCGATAACAGAATTGTCGCCGATTGTAACGCCCCCCATAACGGAAACGCCGCCGCCGATCCAAACATTATCGCCGACCGTAATCGGATAAGAATATTCAATGAATTTGTTTCGAATTTCAACATTCAGTGGATGCCCCGTTCCGTAAAAGCCGACATTCGGCCCAATCATCACATTATCGCCGAATTTGATTTTCGCGCCGTCAAGCATCACGCAATTCATATTCGCGAAAAAATTGTTGCCGATTTCGATATTATAACCGTAATCACAATAAAACGGCTGCTCAATTAAAAAGTTTTTACCGGTTTTTCCGAACAGTTTTTTGATAATTTTGTTTCTTTTCTCAAAATTTGTCGGTTTGCAGCGGTTGTATTTATAATACAAGTTTTTCGCGCGATGCCGCTCTTTTTCAAAAGATTTGAGCGCCGAATCATAAAGTAATCCGGCGGCAGCTTTTTCTTTTTCAGTCATCATAAATATCAGCAGAAAAAAATAATTTAAAATCAAATACAAAAAATAACGATAAATCAAATAAATGATAAATCAAATGGATAAATCGAATGAATAAATCAAATTCAGCCAAACAAATTAATAAAATCGGGCGGTTTAAAACTGCCGGTTATATTTCATTAACCGTTGACGATTTTCATGATGTCGCTTTTTGTAATCACGCCGGTCACGAATCCTTTTTCCATCACCAAGACTGCCGGACTGCGTTCTAAAATGTGAGAGACCGTTAAAACGGATGCCGTTTGAGGAACGGTCGGGAACGATTCTTCCATCAAATCCGAAACCGTAATTCCCGTTAGTGATTTTCTGACCGCGATTGTTCGGACGACAACGCCTTCGGACAAACTGCCGACAGGGACGCCGTTTTCAATCACCGGAAGCTGGGAAATGCCGTTTAAATTCATGATGTGAACCGCTTCTTCAAGCGGCTGCTTCGGCTGAACGTGAATGACAGGGGAGCTGATAATGTCTTTTGCGACAATCTGCTGCTCTTTTTTCACTTCGTCAAAAGCGGTGAGAATTTTTGCAACCGTCGAGAGACGTGGATCGACGTCGCTCATTTCAATGCGCGCAATCAGCGGCTGGCTGACTCCGGCGCGCTTTGCCAAATCGCTTTGGGTCAAACCCAACTCTATTCTCTTCTTTTTTAAATCCTCAGGAGTCGGTAATTGCATAAAGAATATTACTGAAAGTAATAGTATATAATTTTTCAGACTCTCATATTTCCTCTGTTATCCGAATATTTATATTCTCAAACCGTATATCACAAAAAGTTTTCACAAATCCAAAAACGGGATACATTAAATTTATTCAAAAATAAAATTCGTTTTATGGATGATTTTTCATTATCATTCATTTCACACAAACGATTTCACGCAAATTTCATTATTGCTTTTACAATTAACGGACGGTTTCGGGTGGCAGATGCCTTTAATTCCCCCCTCTTCGGAAAATCTTTTGAGGGTAAGATTTTCTCGCTCAAGCAGCAGGTCAAAAAATTTTATACGCCGACCGTTAAGATTTCTCTCATTGCGATTCTCATCGGCATTCTGACCGGGCTTTTAATCGGCGTGTACACATTTCTGATGGACGCGCTCAGCAACACGTTTTACGGCGGCAATTCCGTTTTTGAATATTACGGCATTCCGCGTTGGACAATCATTCTCGTTCCGATGTTCGGTGGTTTAGCCGTCGGTTTAATCCGAAAATATTTCTTAAAAACGCATTACGGCGTTGAAAGCGTCATTGAAGCCTCCGCCCTTCACGGCGGCCGCCTGAAAGCCCGATACGCAATTGCCGAAGCCTTTTTATCCGTCATCACAATCGGAACCGGCGGCTCTGCCGGCAAAGAAGCGCCCGGCGTTTTAATGGGCGCGGGCGCAGGATCGCTGGCCGCAAAAGTTTTCAATCTGCGCGGCAAAAGCCTCCGCATTTATCTCGGATGCGGCGCTGCCGCCGGAATCTCTGCCGCGTTTAACGCGCCGCTTGCCGGAATCGTCTTTGTCGTTGAAGTCATTTTCGGCGAACTCGAAGCCAAAACATTTATTCCGATTGTGCTTTCCTCGATTTTCTCAACCTTCATCTTTCAAGCGTTTTTCGGATCCGATGCCCTCAGCTTTCCGCATTACAGCCTGGCTCAGCCGCTTTACGAATTTTGGCTTTTCCCCGTCCTCGGCATTTTGGCCGGAATCGCTTCTGTTTTGTTCATCAAAATCTTTTATTTCATCCGCGAGCTTTTTAAAAATCTGAAAATCAGCAGCGTTTTCAAACCCGCAATCGGCGGCATTTTAGTCGGCGTCATCGGCTGGTATTTCCCGCAAGTGCTCGGCCTCGGCTACACTGTGATGATTGATGTCGTTGAAAATCCGCTTCCGATTATGCTTTTGCTCGCATTGATCGTTCTTAAAACACTGGCCTTTTCGTTCACGATCGGCTCGGACGGCGCCGGCGGCTCAATCGTTCCGTCCATGTTTGTCGGCGTCATGCTCGGGTCGGCCTTCGGCCTCATCTGCGATTCTCTCATCCCCGGCCTTTCCGTCAGCCAAGGCGCGTTTGCTCTGGCCGGAATGGGCGCGGTGTTTGCCGGAACGTCTAACGCGACATTCACTTCCATCATTCTGCTCATGGAAATGACGCAGGATTACGGCCTCATCTTGCCGTTTATGGTCGCCTGCGTTCTCAGCAATGCGGTTGCGCGCAAAGCAAATCCCGAAACCATTTTTACCGAAATGCTTCGCCGGAAAGGCTATACCATTCGCGGCGGCCGCGAAATCGATGTCATGGAGTCCATTTTGGTTAAAGATTCGATGTATCCGCATCCGCAAACCGTTTTTGAAGATCATTCCATCGAGGCGCTGAGCGCGATTATGCAAAGCAGCAAGCATGCCGGATTTCCGGTGCTCAACCGCAGCGGCGAGCTGACCGGGCTTGTCACGATTAAAGACATGCAGCAAAAAGTCGATCCGGAAAACGAAGAACAGAAAATAAAAGACATTATGACAACGGACGTGATTGCCGCGTATCCGTTTGAGACGCTGGATGTCGTTTTGGACAGAATGGTCAGCCGCGACGTTTCCCGGCTTCCCGTCGTGATGAAATCGAATCCGAAAAAGATGGTCGGAATCATTACGCAAAAAGACATCATGAACGCTTACAATAAGAGCGTTCTCACAAAAGTGCAGCAGGTCGGCGATGAGGATGAGTATTCGGATTTATCGGAAGAGGAATTTGAAGGAACTCAAAAATCCGATGAGGCCGATTCCGAAATGAAATAAATCATTTCGAATTGTTTTCGGGCGGTCGGCAAACGCAATAATTTTAATACTCTTCTGTTCTTTTTTCTATTCATTCTTCATTATTTCAAAAAATTTTAAAATTTCAAAATATAATCAGGCGACAATTATGACAGCAATTATGAGAAGCGATAATGCGAAAAAAGGACTTGAAAGAGCCGCCAACCGCTCTTTGCTGAAAGCTTTGGGACTCACGGATTCCGAAATCGACAAACCGTTTATCGCGGTGGTCAATTCCAAAAATGAAATCGTTCCGGGGCATATTCATTTGGATAAAATCGGCGAAGCCGTTAAAGCCGGCATTCGAAATGCCGGCGGCGTTCCGTTCGAATTTCAAACCATCGGCGTTTGCGACGGCATCGCGATGGGTCATGCCGGCATGCGCTATTCACTTCCGAGCCGCGAATTGATTCAGGACACGATTGAGGTGATGGTCCGCGCGCATCAGTTTGACGGCATGGTTTTGATTCCGTCATGCGACAAAGTTGTTCCCGGCCATTTGATGGCGGCGGGCGAATTGGACATTCCGGCAATCGTTGTGACCGGCGGTCCGATGCAGCCCGGTTTTGCCGACGATTCTGAATTGGATTTAATTTCCATGTTTGAAGGCGTCGGCGCCGTTAAAAACGGCGACATTTCCGAAGAAAAATTGAAAATGCTTGAAGACAACGCCTGTCCGGGCTGCGGCTCTTGTTCCGGCATGTTTACGGCGAATTCTATGGCGTGCATGACCGAAGCGCTTGGGCTTTCGCTTCCGGGCTGCGCGACGGCACCGGCGGTGGACGCGAATAAAATTCGGTTGGCGAAAGAATCCGGCGAGCGGATTGTCAAAATGGTCAAAGACAGCGTTACCGCTCGAAAAATCGTAACGGCAAATTCATTTGAAAACGCCGTGATGACGGACATGGCAATCGGCGGCAGCAGCAACACGGCGCTTCATTTGCCGGCGGTCGCAAATGCTTTCGGGATCGATTTGACGCTGGATGATTTCGATCGTCTCAGTAAAAATACGCCGCATTTGATTTCGCTGCGCCCGGCCGGCTCTTGGTTTATGACGGATTTTGACCGCGCGGGCGGCATTTACGCGATTTTTGAAAGACTCGGCGACCGCGTTTTCAAAGATGAAGCGACGGTGACGGGCAAGACTGTCGGCGAAAATCTGAAAAGCCGCGTTTTGGTGAATCCGAAATTCAATCAAAAAGTGATTTCAACGGTTGACAATCCGGTTCACAAAGAAGGCGGCATCGCCGTTTTGAAAGGCAGCCTCGCGCCCGACGGTTCGGTCGTTAAACAAGCGGCGGTCAGCGAAAAAATGATGAAGCATACCGGTCCCGCCCGCGTCTTTGACAGTGAAGAAGACGCGATGGCCGCGATTATGGACGGCAAAATCGTCGCCGGCGATGTCGTTGTCATTCGCTATGAGGGACCGCGCGGTGGTCCGGGAATGCGTGAAATGCTCTCGCCGACGGCGGCGATTGCCGGTCTCGGTTTGATTGAGTCGGTCGCGCTTGTGACAGACGGCAGATTTTCAGGCGGCACACGCGGTCCTTGTATCGGTCACGTTTCTCCCGAAGCCTCGGAAGGCGGTCCGATCGGTCTCGTTGCTGACGGCGATCTGATTGAAATCGACATTCCGAACAGAAAACTTAACGTTTTGGTCGATGAAAAAACGCTTGATGAGCGCCGCAAAATTTTCAAGCCGGTCGAAAAACCTGTTGACGGTTACCTGAAAAAATACAGAAGAACGGTACACTCGGCCAATTCCGGCGCGATTGTCGAATAATTAAAAACAGTTGAATACGAAAAATAATCAAAGCCGAAATCTCGGCTTTGATAAAATTAAACCACCGATGACGCGTTTGTCAGCGGATCTTTTTCTATTTTGAAATTCACGTCGGCCGAATCAATCAATGATTCGTCGTGAGAGACGACAATGATTTGCCCGACACCGTCTTTTCGCATGTGTTCAATCAAATTGATGAGCTGGCGAACATGACCGCTGTCCAGGAAAACAGTCGGCTCATCGAAAATGAGCGGCGGAAGCGATGTCTTTCCCGTGCTGTTTTCACCGAATCCGAGTGAAAGAAGGCGATAAATCGCGCAGCGAAGCGCCAGATTGAAAATTGCGCGCTCACCGCCGCTGAGCTGTTTGGGCTCCAGCGTCGATCCGTCTTTTTCGTGAACTTTTAAATTGTAATCGCTGTCAAGTTCCAGATGAGAATAAGCGTTGTTTGAATAAATGAAATCAAACATATCGTTGAGAAGGCGGTCAAGCGCCTTGATATTTTTCATTCGCATTTCCGAGCGGATACGCAAATACATCTCTTCCAGAACGGAAACGTCTTCTGACACGAAAGACAAAAAGAGAAGTTTGTTTCGAAGAGTTTCCGCTTCTTTTTCATAATCGGAAAGCATGGAAATTTCATTTCGGATTTGGCCGGTTTCTTCTAAAATTTTCATCCTGTTCGCGTCCCATTCGGCGACGGATTCCGAAACGGCGCGGATTTGATCGGAAAGCCGCTGCTTTTGATCGGCAACGGAAAGCGCACCGCTTTCACCGTCTGCGCTGCTGCCAAGTGCGTTTTCAACTTTTTCTGTCAGCGCCCGGATTTTGATTTCTTTATCGGCAATTTGTTTTTTATAATTGTCAACGGCTTTGTCCTGTTCCGCCATCGTTGTCCGGCGCCCTTCCAAAACCGCTTTCAGCGTGGATTTTTCATTTCCAAAATCCGCCAGCGCGTCAATTTTCGCGCGAAGATTTGAAATCAAAACATAAATCTTGTCTGCCGTCCCATCTTTCGCTTTTGCCTGAATCATTTCGACATTGATTTGATCGGCTTTTGCTTTCAATTCGGTCAACACCTTTTCAGCCGTTTCTTTTTGAGTTTCGAGTTCGGCAAGGCGGTTTTTGGACTCTTCGTTCATTTTCTTTTCGGCTTCAAGCGTTTTGTATTCCATCAAAACGGCGTTTGCAGCTTCCGAAAAACTTTTCTCTCGTTCTGAAAGCAATTCCAACTTTTCGCGGCGCTTATCGTTTTCTGCCAAAAGGTCGGCCAAGCGCGCGTCAATTTTCGCCAAATCCTTTTTGCGCGCGTCACAGAAAACGGAATGCTCAACCTTCCGCGCATTCAGCGCGGTTTTCTGCTGTTCGATTTCTTCCAAATCTTTGCGGAATTTTTCAATCATTTCCGCTTTTCCTTTTTCCTCGGCGCGGAATGTATTCATTTCCGCTTTAATTTGTTCAATCTTTTCATCAATTTGAGAAATTTCTTTCAAAACAGCCGCCTGCAAATCCGCATCGGCTTTAAGTTTTAAAAGCTCTTTGAGGCGCGTTTCGATTTCGGTCCGCTGCTTGATCTCGTCATCCGTTCCGTGTTCGGGATGCGCCGCATCCGCCAAAACCGCCTGACCGCATGTCGGACATTTGCCGGCTTTTAAAAGCTCCTCTTTCTTTAAAACCGCCTTTTGAATCTCTTTATCGCGCGATTCAAGCGCCGCGCTTTCCGAAATGAAAGATTCTTTCTGCGCCGACAGAAAATCATACGCGTCCGTCACGTCTTTTGGTAAAATATCATTTAATTGATAACGCGACGGCGGAACGGTTTCTTTTAAAATCAATGCGGCCGCCGTTTTTTCGGCGCGCTTCGCGTTGTGCATTTCAAGCAAAGCCGTGTAATCGGAAATCAGTTTTTTCTTCTTTTCAAACTCCGCGGATTCGTTTTTCAAATCAAGCGTCGTTTTTTCCTTTTCCCCGTCCAATCTTCTTAGATCTTTTTCGGTCTCTTCAATACTCTTTTCTTTTTCCTCAAGCTCGCCTTTGATAGACGCTTTCTTTTTCTCTTCTTCCGTCATTCGCGCTTCTTCGCCGCGAATTTTATCGGAAATGTATTTCTCAAGATTTTCAATATCCGATATCATCATTTTCCAGGAAGATTCATCAGCCGGACGCGGCAAATCTTCGACTTTAACAACATTGGAATAAAACGAAATGTCGCAAACGCCGGAAATGCAATCGGCAGCGGTTTCAGCCGAATTTTCAACAAAACTTTCGGCCGAACTGTCAATCTTTACCGCTTCCGAATCTTTCAGAAGAACGGCGTATAATTCGTCAAACAATTTCAAAAAAGCCGTTTTTTCCGCGTCGGCTTTTGAAAGCCCGCCCAAAACGGCAGCGTCAGCCTTCGAAACGGCCGAAACCTGTTTTTCAATATGCGCTTTCAGATTTTCCGAATTGGATTTCAAATCCGTGAGATCCTTTTCCTTTTGCAGAATTTCTTTCTCAGCTGTGTCCTTTCGAACATTAATAATATCAACTTCCTTAGACGCCGCATGTTTCGCGTCAAGCGCGCGGCTCTCTTCTGCGCGGACGGAAAGCGAAACGGATTCGAGATTTCCGTCGTCGCCATTGATTCGAAGCGACGGGAAATCGGTGCTCAAAAAGGAAGCGTCGTCCGTATTTTTAAATCCGTTAATTTCCGGGCGAAGTTTGTCGGATGCGGCGGCGATTTCCGCTAATTTTTTCTCGGCGGCCAGGACTTCCGAAAGCGATTTCTCGCGCCTTTCAAGCTCGGAAGCGCATTGCCGATCCAGCTCAGTGGATTCCTTTTTCAGCGTTTCAATTTCCGCCTTATCCGTTTCGATTTCCTTGATTTTGGCATCTAAAAGCGTCAGGTCACTTGAAAGTTTTTCTTTCTCTTCATTTTTCTTTGCAATCGCCGCGTTGATTTTATCAATCACTTCCAAGCGGCGGTTTAATTCTTCATGTAAATTTTTAGAGCGCAGCCGGTCAATTTTTTCCGCCGCGGCATTTTTTCTTTCGTTTTCGGATCTCAAAACCCTTGAAACCGCCGTTTTTGCGCTTTGCGTCCGCTCGCGATATTCTTCCAATTTGCCGAGGCGCAGCAAATCATCAATCATTTGCTGGCGGTCTTTGGGTTTTGCGTTAATGAGCGCGTCGACATCTCCCTGTCGGATGTAAGCACAATTTTGGAAATTTTTCTCATCCATATTCAGCAAATTTTGAATCGCTGCGTACGTGTTTTTAGATTGCTCGGCAATAATCTCGCCGTTTTTTCGAAGAATGGATTTGGAATTGTTCGCGCCGCTTTTCGTCGCCCGATAATGCTGCTCGATTTGGTAATCCTCGCCGGCATGCTCAAAATCCAAAATAATGCAAGCCTTCGCGCTGTCCTTTCGAATCATATCCGGAATCTGAAGCGCCGTTCCTTTCAAAACTTCGCCGCCGAAAATGCCCATGAAACAGGCTTCCAAAATACTGGACTTGCCGCTGCCGTTCACGCCTGAAATCACGGTGACGCCGTCTGGAAAATCCAAGTCCAGCGTTTCGTAACTGCGGATATTTTCAACATGCAGATGCTTAAATTTCATTCGGATTCCTCCGCGCCGAACATGTCGCCCAACGTATATTGCCGCGGCCTGCTGTTCGGTTTTTCTTTTTGGGAAACCGGCTTTGATTCGGGTTCCGTTTCGGGAGACATTAAATTCTCCTCCGTTTCATCGGTTTGATTTGAAATTTCGTTGTCGATTTTTGTTTCTTCGACGGGCGTTTCCTCGACTGAAACCGCTTGCTCGGCGGCATTCCGGTCAATCAAGCCGGCCGTTTCGATTAAATCATTTACATCAATTTGATTTTCATCAGTCGATTCATCCTCGTCAAAATAAACGCTGTCGCGTCTGAATTCGTCTTTAAAATCGTGATTTCCTAAATATTCTTTTAATCGGTCTTCGGAAACGTCGGCAACATTCGTTTTTGTGGTTTCGGAATCGCGGATAATGCTGTCCAAAAGAAGGCCGGCTTCCGTTAAATTCAATTTTCGAAGCTCCTGCGTCACCACTTCGTCGGGGTCTCTGAAAACGATTTGCTTCACCGAATCGTCTTCGTCCTTTTCCAAATCTCTTTTATCACCGACGCGCGCGACGATTGCGCCTTTGCTTTTGACATATTCTTCAATTTCGCTGATCGGAATCAGTGTTTTCTTAACGCCTGAAAATTCAATAAAAACGACGGCGCCGTTTATTTTTTCGGAATATGAATCAATTTTAGAATAAATTTCATCAATTTGAATCTCTCCGCTGTCATCGCTTTGAACCGGAATTGTCACGAAATCACGTGTCGGAATCGTGCGGCGGGTGATTGAAATGTCCGCGCCGTCAAAAGTCAAAATATTGTACGCGCGCGGCTCGGACTCGGCGGCGCTGCACCGTTCCGTGCTGCCGGGATAGGTCAGCCAAGCGCCGTTGTGCTTAATACATTCGTATTTGTGATTGTCGCCGAGCAAAACCGCGTCAAACGGAATCGGAATGGCGCTTGTAAAATCGTCGCATGAGAGCGGCTGCCCCGGTAAAACCGGGTCGAGCAGTTGGTGAAGCGTCAGCACGTTATAGATCTTTTTACCGTCGCCGCCGTAATTCGGATTCGCGTCAAAAACAGAGAAATCAAAGGCTGCAAGGCGCGGTCCCGAAAGATTGTCAACGCCGTAAAAACGAATTTGGGCACGCGGTCCTTCAACGATTACCGGGTCGCTGCCGAGTCTTTCAGCAAGACCCATCGACTGGAATATGTCCAACCATTGCGTATTTTGTTTTCCTTCATGGTTGCCGACAATTCCCAAAAACGGAATGCCGACTTTTTTCAGCGGCGTTAAAATCGCAATCGTGTCAATTAAATCTTCGATCGTCGGATTGCGGTTATCAAACAAATCGCCTGAATGAATCACGGCATCCATTTCATTTTCAATCGCGTCGGCGATGACTTTTTCAAATGAATCGAAGAAATCCCGGCGCCGGATGTCGCTGTGATATTGGCGCGATCCGAGATGCGTGTCGCCCGTGTGTAAAATCCTGATTTCGGATTTTTCAACCGTGTGAATGGAAGTGTTTTTCATAACCGGCCCTGAAAATGATTTGATTAATTTATGATAATCTATTATTTGAGAATTTTAAAGCTCATGTGTTTTGCCTTTCAATAAAGAATGCGTTCTTCTGACAACATTTTTCTTCATCTGATTAATTACGATTCCTTTCGGCGTATTTTCGCCGGCGGGAACTGTTTTTCCGCGAAGAATCGCATCAAACACGTTTTCGACGGTGTTGACTTCGATGTTGACCAATGTGTATCCTTGCCCGACCAGCTCGGCGATGTGCGCGTCGCTGCCGCCGACTTGCGGCATTCCGAGGCGTTCCGCTTCAGCGCGCGCTTTTTTGTTGGAGCCGTTTGTAATGCATTTGGAATTGAAAGTTTCAGCGGCATCCGCGCCGCTTCCGGCCAAATAGCCGATTCCGTGAGCCGCTTTTCGAAACGGATGCGCGATGATTGAAACCGCATTTAAATCGCGCGCGTAATCGGTTGTTTCTTCCGGCGTCATAAATGAAGGAATTTTCTCGGTTACGCCGAGCACCAAAACGTGTCCTTTGGAGGTGCTGACTTCGGTTCCCGGAATGACGACGAGATTGCCGTATTTGTTTGGATTTTCCCGAACGATTTCGGCGGCTTTAAGCCCGCCTTTCACTTCATCATGGTCGCAGATTGCGATTCCGTTGAGATTTTTATCGGCAGCCGCACGCAAAATGTCTTTGAGCGGCGTTTGGGAATCTCTGGAATATTTGGAATGAATGTGAAAGTCGTATTTGAACATGAGATTGAATTGGCATTCGGGCTATATATTTTTATAGTTTCGCCGGCGTTTTTTCGAGTTTTCAAACGGCTGGTTTTGATTTTGTTGTTCAATACTTTCACCCCGCTTATTTGACCTTTATATGCCTCAAAGATGTTTTTGAATTTGTTCTTAAAATAAAATCGAGAATCAAAATAATTCAGGTGAAATAATGGCAATTGAAATCGGAACGGAATACTCTTTAATAAAAATCAGCGGAGAAAAATATCGCCAAAGCGATTTAAGCGGTTTGACAGGCTCAACCGGCCTGACCGCCGTTGACAGAGGTATTTCATACATTCGTTCCGGTCTTTGCGAACAGGACTTTGAAGAAGAAATTGAAACAATCCGCGCGGCTCAGCCGCTGAAAGCGGATGAATTGATCAGTTTCCACAAAGATCCGGATTACGAAGACGGCATCAATTGCGGATTTGAATTTGAAGATCTCGGTGAACGCGGTTTTGATGATTACGGCAGCGACAAATATGACAGTTTGCTTCCTTACGATTACGAAACCGATGTTGTCGACGTTTTGAATTTGGATGAACAAATCGCCGCGTACGCGGCAAATTCCTGGGAATTCGTCTCCGTCACGGACAACATCATTTTGTTCCAAAGACCGAGATGGGAAGCCTGAATAAATTAAAACAAACAACAAACCTCTAAAATATTGCATTTATCTTCGGCGTTTAAAACGCCGATGATTCCCCGAAAAACGAATTGTGAAAGAAAAACGAAAACAAAGCCATAACTTTGAATAAATGTGTGAAATGAAAGGATTCAAGTTCTTTTTTGCCGGAAGTGTGTGAACTTCCGGTGAATCCTTCCTTTTTTGATTTTAAATTTGTATGTTTTTTATTTTGTTTGCGCCGATGCGAGCAGTCGTGCCGCCACCGCCGCGCGCGAACAGCGCAAATTTAAAAAAAGAATTAAAACCCGAATCGGGTTTTGATGTTTATTCTTCCAAATAATAATATTCGCCTTTTTCTTTTTGTTCGCGGTCCAATCGGGAATCGTAATTATTCACGCGCGGACGTTTTGTTTCTTCGTCACGGCGGAAGGTGATGTCCAAATTGGAAAGGAATTTGTTCATACCGTCTTTCATATTCGTCGGCGCGTTTGCGACACCGCTCTTGGACGGCTCGCCTTCGAAAACGATGAGACGCTGACTGATCATGTCAATCATGTAAATGTCGTGATCGACGACCATTGCAGTTTTGCCGTTGCTTTCGGCAAAGCGCGTGATGACGCGCGTTGCAATCGCGCGCTGCTCAACGTCTAAATGCGCGCTCGGCTCGTCCAAAATGTAAAAGTCGGCTTCGCGGCTGAGACACGCGGCAATCGCGACGCGCTGAAGCTCGCCGCCGCTCAAATCGGTTAAATAGCTGTCATAAAGTTTGTCTAATTTAAGCGGGCGCGCGATTTCCGTTTCATAATAGCCGGTTCCGAATTTATCGGCAACTTCCATCAAAAGATCGCGGACGCGGATTTCAGCGTCGGCTTTGATGTATTGCGGCTTGTAAGAAATGGTGACATCAATGCCGACTTCGCCGGAATCTGGTTCGATTTCGCCGGCCAGAATCTTAACAAAAGTCGATTTACCGGTTCCGTTCGGACCGACAATGCCGAGCACTTCGCCTTCTTTGACGCTGCCGCCTTTGGCAACAAGCGAAAACGAATCACCGAACTGTTTTGAAAACGAATCGTAAGAAAGAATGGTTCGAACGTCTGCGCCGTCTTTTGGTGGGTGCGTTTCAAATCGGATCGCATCGTCGCGAATACGAATGTTTTCTTCGGGCAGATAGCCTTTAATGTATTGATTAATGCCGACACGAACGGATTTCGGCATTGTCATGACACCGTAGCCGGCCGGCACACCGTAAGCGATGTGAACGGTATCGGCAAGCATGTCTAAAATCGCGAGATCGTGCTCGACGACCATAACAGATTTGTTTTTCTCTTTCGCCAAATCCTGAATGAGACGAGCGGCATTGATTCTTTGATAAATGTCAAGATAAGAACTGATTTCATCGAAGAAATAAAAGTCGGCTTCTTTGACGATACAAGCCGCAATCGCGACTTTTTGAAGTTCGCCGCCGGAAAGCGCGCCGATGTCACGGTCCATGATGTCTTTCATTTCCAATTTTTCAATGACTTCATCAAGGCGGCCGCTTGTATTGGCTTTGTTGAGCAAGTCAGACGTTTTTCCTTTGAACGCCTTTGGAATTAAGTCGACATACTGCGGTTTTTGAGAAATTTTTAAATTGCCGGATGATGCGAGTTTGAAATAATCGCCGAGCGCGGTTCCGGAATAGTGAGATAAAACTTTGTCCCAGCTTGTTTCTTCTTCGCCGAAATTCGGAATGAGCGCGCCGGAAAGGATTTGAACAGCGGTACTTTTACCGATACCGTTCGGACCGAGAATACCTGTCACTTTTCCTTGCTGCGGAACAGGCAATCCGTAAAGCGCGAACCCGTTTTGGCCGTAGCGGTGCGTCGGGTATTCCAATGATTCGGGGAGGCCGATAATCATAATGGCATCAAATTGACATTTTTTAACACAAATGCCGCAGCCGGAGCAAAGGGATTCTGTAATGACCGCTTTGCCGTCATCTTCGCTGAAGACGATTGTTTCATCACCCGTTCGGACGCGCGGACAATATTTGTGGCACTCTTTGCTGCATTGGCGCGGCTGACATTTATCTTTATTTAAAACGGCTATTCTCATAATGTTCTTCCTTGAAAGCTCTGTTTTTAGTGAAAATTTAATAAATTTGAAATTGAAATAATGTAATCAAGAGGATAAAATAAAAGAAAAAAGCCGGCAAAGCCGGAATGAATCAAAGAATGTTGGTGTTTAAAAGAATCGTCCAGGTGACGAGACAATAAATCAAAACTAAAAATTGAATGCCGAACCAGTCTTTCCAGTTCAGGAGCTTCATGTCCATTTTAAAAGCCGGGAAGACCAATCTTCTTTGAATGTAGTAAGTAAAAATCATAATGAGCGGAAGAATCACGAACCACGCGTATTTCAAAGGCGTTGATTCGCCTGCCGCAGGCGCTGCTGCTTCAAGTGAGAAGTAACAAACGACACCGCTTAAAATACCGAAAACAGCTGCAACTAATGTTCGAATGAGGCTTTCCCTGTACATTCTTTTCTTTTCTTCGGGCGTCTGCTCGATTTTGCCGCCGGCGCCGATATGGTATTCGGCTTCCACTTGTTCCGCGTCAACATGTTCAAGCTCATCCGGCCCAGTCGAATTTGCCTGATTATTATTCCTCTTAGCCATTTTTTCCATAACTCCGGAAATTTGTAAAAAATATGATATATTTCTTATCTGAAAGTTTGACTTCGTTTATTAATTATTTCATATTTAAAACCGTTGACGATTTTAAAACCAATTCTGATTTTTGAAAAAATATACAAAAACTTGCCGCAACTGTCAGCGCGCGTCACAACCGACAACAGTTGCAGCCCGCCGCGCGCGAATACCTTCGTTTTTAAAAAGGATTGGAATAAACCAATCCTCATTTTGAAAATTCAATCGGTGCCGATTCCTTTCAAAACATTCTTCTTCAAAAGGAAGAGCGTGAGAAGGATTGCCAATATGCCGCCTGAAAGTTTCGCGACGATGACCGGAAACACCATTTCCGTGTTGACGCCGCCGGCGAATGCCAAAACATCGCCGAAAACGAATGCCGCCGAAACCGTGAAAACGACGTTAAGAAGCTTGCCGCGCTGGTCCATGTCTTTAATTTGACCCCAAACCGGAAGGTTGTTCGCCAATTGCGTTAAAAGACCGGCGGAGGCTTCCTGATTGATGCCGACTTTCGCGCCGAATTTGTCCATGACTTTTCCGAGTTTGCGCTTGAGGAATAAAACCATCGGAAAAGCGCCGGCCAAAACGATTGCGATTAAGCCGATGATCAAAAGACCTTCTTCAAGCGGAATGCCGCCCAAAACGGGGTCGTCTTCAACCATCAAATAGAAAAGCGGCAGGCGAATGCCAGTCAAATATTGGAAAATCGCGATTCCCGGACTGATGACCGCAATAAACGTAACGATTTTTCCGAAAATCGCAAAAAGCTTCAGCATCAGACTTTGCTTAACAATCAAACCGATGCCGACTAACACCGCCAGCAAGATGACCGGAAGCGTGTTAATTAAAAGTTCATGAACGGTCAGCGGTGTTGACGTAAAATTCATCATCAAACCACCCAAAAGACAGCCGATCGGAAGCGTGACAATACCTAAAAGAATACCGGTCGCAAAAAGCGGATGATCTTTTTTATCCAAAATCGTCAGCGTGTACGGAATCGTGAAAGAAAGCGTAATGCCCATCATCGAAGCAACAATCAAACCGGAATAGTTGCCGATTGCCGCATTTCCTTCCGCCATTTGAAGCGCCATCGCGTAGCCGCCCATGTCCAGTGCCAAAAGTGATCCCGGAAACATCGCCGGAGACGCGCCGATGGCGTGATAGAATGGGGAGACGATTGGCGAAAGCACCAAAAGAAGGACGGGAGACAACGCGATAATGCCGACAATTGCCAAAGCCAAATCGCCCATCGCCCGAAAACCGCGGTCAAACTGCTCGGCGTAACCCATTTTGCCGCCGCGCAATTTATCGTAAACACCCAAAAGCATAAACAAAGCAAGAATCGTCATAACAATGCTGCTGACGCTTAAACCTGCCCAATACAATGATAAAGAAGATGTAAAAACATCAATATTCGTTAAACTCTCCAAGAGGTCGGTAAACATAAATTCCACTCACCAAAAGCTTTTCCTAAAAATTACACACAAAGCCACACACATAAAAAGAGGACTCACAAAAATACAATCCCCCGACATATTAACCGTTTATAAATATAAAATACATTCCGAAGATAATTCGGCAGGCGCTTGGGAATTTATCGCGGAGTTGTTATTTTGAAGGGGGCAAAAAAATTTATTCGGATTTGAGTTGTTTTTCGTTGCCGACAAGGTTTTGAATTTGGTTGATTGAAAACGCTTTAAATCCGTTTTTTTCAAGATGCTGCGCGAATCTGTCGGTTCGCGGGCTTTTATTCGGATGATAAATGACGGTCAGCTTCGGAGAAATATCTCGAACCATTTGCGTGAGCCCGTCAACGTCTAAATGGTCGCTGAGGCGAATGTTTTCAAAAGGATAATCGGCACGGCAGGTTAAAACATATTTTCGGGTGTCGGCGCCGAAAGAATACAAATCGCCGATCGGGACAATGCAGATTCGGCAATCGTTTTCATCACAAATCTGCGCCGGGGTTTTTATTTCATGGCACAGCGCGGCTTCTGATTCCGAATCTACTTCGGGATTCAAGCCGCCGCCGTTTAAATCAATGAGATTTCCGGCGCCGTCTACGAATTTTTCAGTCAGCGACAGCGTTTTTTTGTTCATCGCAATCGGGCCGTTGTATCCCATGCCGCGGAGAATGGAAACCGCTTTTTGAGATTTTCCGAATTCGTAAGCGCCGAATGCAATTCTGCGCTCGCCGATGTGAGAGAGAACGGCCTGATGGAGCCCGCCAATATCGTCTTTGAAGTAGCAGCTTAAGTCGGCCGGATCACCATAGCTGGCTTCCGTCAGCAAAATATCGCATTTCGGCAAAAACCGCGCGTCTTTGACATCGCCCGTGATAAGGATGCTGTTTCCAAGCGCGTTTTCAAAATAAAAAGCGGAAGATCCGGGCGCGTGAAAAACATCAAACGTTTGAATTTCAACGCCGCAAATCGAAAAACAGCTGCCGTTTTGAAATGTTTGTCCTTTATACGTTTTTTCATATCGAATTTCAAGCGCGTGCGCCGTTTCTTCCGAGCAATATGATGATTCGGAAAGCATCGCCGATTTGCCGTAATGATCGGAATGCGCGTGCGTGATAAGATACGCGTCCGGCGGCGACTGCGAAGACGGAATGCGCGTTGTGTCAACCGCGAAAGTCAGCAGGCGGCCTTCCTTTGATTTAAAACGGATAAATAGATGCGGTTTAATGCCGCCGTTTTCGTTTTGACGGCGAAAAATAACAAAACCCAATTCTGCCAACTCTTTTGAATACACGATAAAACGCCTGCGCTTTTTGAATGACTCAAAAACGCGCCAACCCATTTAAATTTAGCGAAATCAGCAAAAAACAAAAAAGTGAAAACAAACAAAATAAAAAAGAAAATGAAAAGAATCGGACTCAGCCGAGTCTTGTGATTCTCATCATCGCGACGACCGGAACGCCGTCGATTTCGTCAAAGCCGACTTTATCAACCAAAACGGCAACCGCAATCGGCTTTCCGCCGGCGGCTTTGGTTTGGGCAATCACATCGGTTAACGTGCGCCCGGATGAAATGACATCGTCAATAATGACGCAGTTTTTGCCGCGGACATCCGCGAAGTTTCGGGCGAACGCGCCTTTTGCGCCTTCGGATTCGTCGGATTTGATTTTCTTGGAATAATAAACGGTAAACTCAGATTCCATTTCGCCGGCCATGAAACTGGCGACGGGAACGCCGCTTGAAGAAACGCCGACAATCACGTCGATGTATTCCTTTTGTATGACGGCTGCTTCGGAAACCATGTCGCAGAGGATCTGCGCCGTGCAGCGAAGACGCGTCGCGTTCTGGCCGAGCGCGCCCCAGTTCACGGAAATGTCTTTCGGAATCGTTCCGTCAGGGCTCGGTTTTTTGTTGGTCAAAAGCCAGACAACAGTTTCGGTTGAAATGTTCAATTCGTCGGCGATTTGACCGGTTGTCAAGCCGCTTTGCTGCAATTCATCTGCCTTTTGAGACAAGTCTTCGATTTTTTTCATATTAAGGCCCCTTTTTGAGTGGTCTGATTAATTATAATTTTAATTGAATGAATAACGATATATTGTTTCCTTCTATTTAATTTTTAATACTTTTCAGCAGTCTTATATTGTTTTCGGTTTTTGATTCACTTTTTTCTTCATTTTCTTTCGAAGCGGCGACCCGCAAACCGGGCATTCGTCGCCGTCTTTGAAATGCCTGAAACAGCCGATGCATTGTTTTTGCCAAATAATTTGATCTTTTATAACACGCTGCGCCACCGGCATGACGGCAATTCCGAGCCTTGCCGCGATATTCTGAACTGCAAAATCATCGGTAATTAAAACCGCGTCGTCGCCGAGTTTTTCATGATATTCCAAGGCTTTTGCCAAAATTCCGAGATCCGTTCCGGAAAGCTTTTCAATGTCACGCGTTTGCGCCGCCTGCTCTTTAATGCTTTCTAAAAATTCATCTTCGACGGCTTCGACGCGAAGTCCTTCCGCAATTGATAAATCATACCTCAAAGCCGCGTCTTCGCTTTTCATTTCATCTTCGACATGCGGTATTGTCACCATGTCGGCAGCGGTAATCGGGCAGTTGCCCATGATAAAAACGGCGGAGTCCGCGATGTATTTTTTCATGATTGAAATATTGAAATTTATTCGTCGTATTCGATTCGAATCGGGCTTTTGCTTTTGACAAGGCTTTTGGCAATCATGCCGTTTTCCATCCAAACCACGTTCATGACCAGCGTCGGGACAAAACAAGTCGGCGTCAGCGGAAAAGTTTGAAGTTTGGCTTCAAGCGTTTCATTTCGGTTGTCCATGATTTGGTCAATCGGAATGTCAAATTCGGTGCCCCAGTTTTTGATTTTCGGACAAGTCGATTCGATTGAAACGTGTGTTGTTTTGCCTTCGCTTTTGGCCGTCACTTTATTGACATGGCCGCAAATTGTATCCATTGTTAATGTTACCATACTATAACCCTCACTTTAATTTAAACAAACAGTAAAGGCGCTCAGTTTATTTATTGGTATCCTTTTTCAAAGGTGCGTTAATAAGATTCAAATAGAATGAATGACTGTTTGAGAGAATCAAAACAGATTATCCGCAATCGCAAGGTTCATATATTGAATTATTCGTATTGGATTTTCTATTAAACTTCCCTTTACATTTATGCTCTCATGCCGGAAACCGTGCACGAAGGACAGGTCCGGTTAAGTATCTAAAATTTAAACGTCGCTCAATGTTTAAATCAAATATTAAAATCTAAAATTCAAATCTAAATTTTAGATTAATTTATTAACTAATTGAATATTAATTTAATAAAATTAATTCACATTTCAGAGGAAATCATTATGAGATGGCAAGGTGCATCCAAAAGAACATACACAGGCGGTAAAAGAATCGCCTCCAGAAGCAAGAGAAAGTTCGAAATCGGCCGTGAATTCGCCGAAACAAGAATCGGTCCCACAAAGAGCAAGAACATTTCCACTCGCGGCGGCAACAGAAAAGTCAGACTTCTCAGCGACCAGTTTATCAACGTCACTGACCCGAAAACCGGCAAAACCCAGCGCGCAACCGCTGAGAAAGTGACGGACAACACCGCAAACAAACACTACATCAGACGTAACATCATGACAAAAGGCACAACTGTCAGAACCGACATCGGTCTCGTCAGAGTCACAAGCCGCCCCGGCCAAGACGGTGTCATCAACGCGGTTCTTTTAGAAGAACAAGAGTAATTTTTTAAAAATTACTCAACCTTTTCTTTTTTATTATTTTAATTGAAATTCATTCGGTTTTTAAATCCGTTTTTAAAAATTTAAATCATTAATTGAAGAGCGAAAGCTGTTTCAATTGCGGCTTTCGGCGATTTTTGAAACCGCGTCAATGAAAATATTGATTTCTTCTTCGGTGTTGTAAAGCGCGAAAGACGCGCGTGACGAGCCGTTGATTCCGAGCGCTTTCTGCCCTGGCATTGCGCAGTGATAACCGCTGCGGACACAAATGTTCAACTGATCGAGGCGCATCGCAACGGTATGCGGCTCAAGCCCGTCAATATTAAATGAAACAAGCCCGGCGCGGTTTTTCGGTCCGTAAACAGAAACGCCGTCCATTTCATTTAAACGATCGGCCGCGCTTCGCGCCAATTGATTGTCATGCGTTTCAACATCTGCGACGCCGATTTTTTGAAGATATTCAACCGCCGCGCCGAGTCCGATGATGCCGGGAAGATTCGGTGTTCCGGCTTCGAAACATTCGGGCGAGGATTTGGTTTTAAATCCGCACAAATCCGCTTCAGACGTTGTTCCGCCGCCAAGCACGGACGGCTGAAGCGTGTCGGGATCTTTGATGCAGAGAACGCCTGTTCCCTGCGGGCCGAGCAGTCCTTTGTGTCCGGCCGCCGCGAAGTAGTCGCAATCCAGAGATTTGAAGTCAATTTCCATATGACCGGCCGACTGCGCGCCGTCGATTAAAACAGGAATATTGTTTCGGCGCGCGATTTTTATGATTTTTTCAATGTCCTGAACGGATCCGAAAACATTTGAAATATGTCCGACGGCGATTAATTTTGTGTTCTCCGTAATCATCTCATCAATTTGATTCGGATTGACAAATCCTTCGGAATCAATATCCGCAACGCTGACAAGAACGCCGGATTCTTTTTGGCGCAGCCAGGGAACATAATTGGAATGGTGCTCGACCGCCGTTGTAATAATGTGGTCGCCGCTTTCAAATCCGATCCCGTTCGCGACGATGTTAATACTGTCCGTCGTGTTTTTTGTCATGATTGTATTTTCAGGCGGCGCGTTTAAGAAATCCGCGACGGTTTCGCGCGCGTCTTCAAACGCGTTGGTCGCCTGAATGGATAAACGGTGCGCACCGCGCCCGTAATTGGCGGCGTAATTGTAAAAGAAATCATTCATTGCCTCGACAGCCGGTTTCGGTGTTTGAGTCGTTGCGCCACTGTCTAAATAAATGACTTTTTCAAGAACCGGAAAATCTTTGCGAATTTCATAAACGTCGTACATGGAAACGAAAATGTCTTTCAAATTAAAAAAGATGCGTATTGTTTTTGTTTTCAGTCAAAATGAAAAACAATCACAAAAAATCGAATTGAAAAACAGAATTAAAAAACCGCATTGAAAAACAGAATTAAAAAATCGAATTAAAAAACAGAATTTAAAACCGAATTGAAAAATTCCAATTGAAAAATCGAATTGAAAATCACCAATAGATGACATAATTCAAGAATTTGTTGACATGCTCGGGAATGTCTTTTTTGAAAAAATCGTAATCCGCGATTTGGTAGCCGCCTTCTTTTTCTTTTAAGATGTCGTTTTCAAATCCGAACCAGTAAACGACGAGACCTTCACCGAAACAGTCGGCGTATTCTTTGAATTGTTTCTTTTCATAATGCCGGTGTTCTTTGAGTTCTCCGAAAAGCGCTTTGCTTTCGATCCAACAAACTTCCCGGCCGCTGATTTTAATGGATTTTCGAAGCAGAAAATCGGGTGTTTTTCCGGTGCAGCCTTCAGCACGCATTTCGTCTTCGCATGTGAAGTCGCAGCATTTCTTTTTCAGCCAAAAAGAAATGATATTTTCACCGATTTTACCTTTTTCTTCCTGCAATTGATGCGCGCGCGGTGAAAAATAATAATCGGCGTTTAAGGATTCCGAAAGCTCTTTTCGAATGCGGATGTTTTCAACGGATTTCGGATTTTTGTAAAAAAAACGGATTTCTTTTTTGGAATGGCCGAGATTTTCCAAAACAAGCGTCGAGACAAGCGTTGCCGGATAATTGTATTTTTTGCTGAGCATTAAAAACGAATTTCCGTTCCGCCAATCGCTGACGATTTTTTCTTCTTTTCGTTTAAATCTGTAATGAGATTTCTTGACGTCCTCGACAACTTTTTGATTCAAAATACTTGACAGTGTGCCGCAGCAAATGTTGTATTTCTCCGAAAGTTTTTGAACATCGTCGTGTGAATGAAGGGATTCATAAAAAAAATGATACAATTTTGAATCCATAAATCAGAAATCTCCTGTTTTTGTCCCGTTTGAAAAAATATTTTAATGCAAAAGAATAATGTTTTGTTTGCATTAAAATATTATTGTAAGTTCATTTTATTTTTGTTTTTTAATTCAAACAACAAATTCGTCGTCCAAATCCTGAGCGGTTTTGCTGACCCGAAGCTTTTCCAAATTTCTTTTTTCGTCCAGTAAAGCTTGAAGATCGGCATCATATTCTGCGTCGGATTCAACAGTTTCAGTGACGGCGGCAGCTTCAGCTTTCTCCGCTTCAATTCTTGCTGCTTCTGCCTTTTCCGTTTCGATTCTGGCGGCCTCTGCTTTTTCTGCTTCGATTCTTGCCGCTTCCGCTTTTTCCGCTTCAATTCTGGCAGCTTCTGCTTTTTCTGCTTCAATTCTTGCAGCTTCTGCTTTTTCCGCTTCAATTCTTGCAGCTTCTGCTTTTTCCGCTTCAATTCTTGCAGCTTCTGCTTTTTCCGCTTCGATTCTGGCAGCTTCCGCTTTTTCTGCTTCAATTCTTGCAGCTTCTGCCTTTTCTGCTTCAATTCTTGCTGCTTCCGCTTTTTCTGCTTCAATTCTTGCTGCTTCCGCTTTTTCCGCTTCGATTCTGGCAGCTTCTGCTTTTTCCGCTTCAATTCTGGCAGCTTCCGCTTTTTCTGCTTCGATTCTTGCAGCTTCTGCTTTTTCCGCTTCGATTCTTGCAGCTTCCGCTTTTTCCGCTTCGATTCTTGCTGCTTCTGCTTTTTCCGCTTCAATTCTGGCAGCTTCCGCTTTTTCTGCTTCAATTCTTGCTGCTTCCGCTTTTTCTGCTTCAATTCTGGCTGCTTCCGCTTTTTCCGCTTCAATTCTGGCAGCTTCCGCTTTTTCTGCTTCAATTCTTGCAGCTTCCGCTTTTTCTGCTTCAATTCTGGCTGCTTCTGCCTTTTCCGCTTCAATTCTTGCTGCTTCCGCTTTTTCTGCTTCAATTCTTGCTGCTTCCGCTTTTTCTGCTTCAATTCTTGCTGCTTCCGCTTCAATTCTGGCAGCTTCCGCTTTTTCCGCTTCAATTCTTGCAGCTTCTGCCTTTTCTGCTTCAATTCTTGCTGCTTCCGCTTTTTCTGCTTCAATTCTGGCTGCTTCCGCTTTTTCCGCTTCAATTCTGGCAGCTTCCGCTTTTTCTGCTTCAATTCTTGCTGCTTCTGCCTTTTCTGCTTCGATTCTTGCTGCTTCTGCCTTTTCTGCTTCGATTTTGGCGGTTTCTGCTTTCTCTTTCATTCTTTCAAAGAGTTCGGCTTCTTCTGCCGCAATTCGCGCTTCGCGTTCGGAGCGCCAGTAATCATGCGCTTCGATTTGCTTTTGGCGTTTCAGCTTGGCGGCAACAGCAATTTTTAAGACTGCGTTTTCTATTGCGATACGTTCTTCGCGTTCGGAAAGCCAAAGATAATGTGCTTCATTTTGCTTTTGGCGTTTTAAGTTGGCGGCGACAGCGGCTTTTAATGCAGCGGCTTCCGCTTCGATGCGTTCTTCACGTCTCGAAAGCCAAATACTGTGCGCTTCTGCGCGCATCATTTTCTTTTGTTTGGCGGCGGCGGTTTGAATTAATTGCTCTTCTTCCGCTTTCACTTTGGAATTGCGTTCGGAAAGCCAAACGGTGTATGCCTCGGCGCGAATGACTTTTTTGCTTTCGAGAACGGGTTGAGGCTGTTTGGTCGCCGGTTTCGGCTCGGCTGGCTTCTTTTTTAGAAGTTCATCAATTTCCCATAAAATATCGTCCTGTTTGGCTTTGACAGGTTCCGGTTTTTCAAAGATTCTTTCCTGTGATGCGGATTTTTGGCGGTCATGCGGCGCTTCCGGCCAAGGCGCAGGTTCTGACGGTTTCGTTCGCGATTCCGATTCGGAAACCGCTTTTTGAATGCGTTCGCGCCAATCCGTGCGCGACGCGTAATCATCGACAACGGCGGTGCCGGCTTCAAAATACATTCCTTTCGGCTGCGCGCCTGAAAAAGGCGCGTCAGCTTTCGTTTGAGCCGATTCTGAAAATGCTTTTTTCGTCGGCGTTAATTCTTTTCTGGAAACGGACATAAAAAAACGGTCGGGCTCTTCCGATTCTTTTTCAGAGTCGGTCGGAAGGGCAGAATAATCTTGATATTTGGAGTCCCCGTCTTGAGACCCGAAAATGCGGCGAATCTTTGAATCTTTCATATGATTCATGATATTTTAAAAAAATATAAAAGTTCCTGACGGATTGGAAACACTCCTCTCGAACTGGGTTTTAAATAAAACAGGCACGCGCAAAAATAAATATAATTGTGAAAAAGAAAGAAAAAGTAAAAAAAGATCGAACGAAAAAAACGAATGAACGAAAAAAACGAATGAACGAAAAAACGAATGAACGAAAAAACGAATGAACGAAAAAACGAATGAACGAAAAAACGAATGAACGAAAAAACGAATGAACGAAAAAACGAATGAACGAAAAAACGAATGAACGAAAAAACGAATGAAAAAAGAACAAACAAAAAAGTAGAAAACGATGAAGAAAAATTATTTCTTCAAAGCTTCGACAATAATCGGCGCCGTGCTGATTCTGCTTTGCACTTTTTCAATCGTGTCGGTTGCCATAATGTCTTTCACGCCGGCGTTGGAAAGCCTGAGAACGGCGTTTCGCGTTAAAACCGGGTGAATGCAGGCGACATAAACATCGTGCGCGCCGTTTTTGTCCAAAATGCTGACGGCTTCGGCCATTGTGCCGCCCGTTGCAATCATATCATCGACAATAATCACATCGCGGCCGGCAATATCCATTTTTTTATCGGCCATGACGACTTGGTCGCCGGCAAGACGCGTTTTGTCAAAAACATCCCAATCTAAAGAAAGGCCGGCCGCCATGTTTTCAATCATATCGCGAACACCTTTGTCCGGCGCGATTAAAAGCGGGCGTTCGAGTCCCAAATCAACGACGTATTCCGCGATTAATTTGGAAGCGTCCAAATCCTGAGCCGGATGCGGGAAATAATTCAAAATGCTTTTTTCGTGAAGATTAATTGTATAAATTTTCTCCAAATTGTGAGCCGTCACCGTTCTTGCCATTGCGCGCGCGCTGATGGCTTCGCCGTCTTTGAATTTTTTGTCCTGGCGTGCGTATCCCATGTACGGGATGACAACCGTAATCTTTTTTGCGGACTCGCAAGCGTCCAAAAGCTGCAAAAGCGCGACCAAATCCGAATCGGTTGTCGTGCTTTGAATCAAAACAACATCTTCGCCCGTGACTTCTTCTTTAATCTGAACATATTGTTCGTTATCGGGGAAGCGAATGAAATCTGTGATTGTGGGTTTTATATTCAATCCTGCCGCGACACGGCAGGCAAGAGCTTGAGAAGACGGACCGCCAATGATTTTCAATGTGATGACCTCTGTAATTTAAAAATGAATCCTAAAAATTGCTAAACAAAAAGGAGAAGAAAGGCTTTTCATAAAAATGTTTTGAGAAAACAAAAACCGAAAAAACGAACTTTAAGATCTCTTTTTGCCGCGTTTTTTATTTCTATTTTTATTTTTTCCGCGCTTACTTTTCTTTGATTTTGAATTTATTTCATTCAGCGCGGCCTTTTCTAAAATTTCGGGAAAAAGAACGGCAGGGATTTTAGAAATCAAATCTGTCGGCAGTAACGAATAACCGAAATCCGCATACGCCAAATCACCGGCTTTGCCGCAAATATAAGCGCCGCATTCCGCCGCTTTGACCGCGCTGTTTTTGGCGAGCAGGCCGCCGACCGCGCCTGCCAAAACGTCGCCTGTTCCGCCGACAGACATGCCTGCGTTTCCGGTTGAGTTGTACCGAATCTCGTCACCGTTCGCGATTAAATCATTCTGTCCTTTCAAAAGAACAACCGCGCCGAGGGTTTGGCTGATTTTCAAAGCGGCGGCTTCGGTTTTATCAATATTCGAATCGGCTCGATCTTTTGGAAGATTGATTTTAAAATAAGCCGCCGTTCTCAAAAATTCATGATAATGCGGCGTGATGACAATTTCAGCCGGCGCGTCTGATTTTTGTTTTAAAACAATCGCTTCAAAGATTTCGGGGACAAGCGCGTCCGCGTCAATAACCGCTTTTTTCAAAAGCGGAATGAGTTGTGCAGCGGCTTTTGCCGACTCGGGCGCGCGCCCGAAACCGGGACCGAGAACGACAACATCGTGAGGGCGAATCAATTCCGACACCGGTGAAATGTCGTTTTCCGAAAAAATATCGCCCGACAATTTCCGAACAATAAATTCCGGCGCAAACGAAGCCACGACTTTGTAAATGCTTTGCGGCGCCGCAATCGTTGCGATGTCAACGCCTGTTCGAAGCGCGCCCATGCCGGCCAGCGCAGGCGCGCCCGAATACGGACCGCCGGCAATCACCAGCACTTTTCCGCTGTCACCTTTTTTGCTGTCAGATGCGCGCCTGAACAAAAGCGAAACGTCGCCGGGGCCGATGAATTTCTCGGCGTTTTCCGGAATGCCGATGGGACAAACGAAAACTTCGCCGGCATATTTTTCGGCGATTTCGGGTTTCAAAAACGTTTTTTCTTTATGAAATGTAATTGTCGCGTCCGCTTTGACAATGTTTGAAAATGAAACGTTTGATTTCGAATCAACAGAATCAGAAAGGTCTGCCGGCGGCATTCCCGAGGGAATGTCAATTGCCAAAACAGGAATGTTCCGCGCCGCTTTTTCGGCGTTGATTAAACCAATTGCCGCTTTTTCAAGACCTTTGACTGAACCCGAAAAACCGGTTCCGAAAATGCCGTCAACAATCATTTTCGGTCTGTTTTCAAGGGAATTAAAAACTTCCGAAAGCGCGGATTCGCTTTTGATTTCAAAAACGGAAATGAAATTCGTTTGTTTCAGCAATTTGAAATTCGTTTGCGATTCAGGCGTTTTAATTTGACTTTCCGTGCCGAGCAAAAAAACAATCGACGGAACGTTCAAATTCGCCAAGTGCCGTGCGGCGACAAAAATATCGCCGCCGTTGTTGCCGTGACCTGCGAAAAAAAGGATCGGGGCGCGAACAGAATCCGGTTTTTCAGTGTAAAATTTAAAAATGATTTCAGCGGCGGCTGCTCCTGCGTTTTCCATCAATTGAAGCGGATTCATTCCAAGACCGGCAGCGTTTTTGTCAATTGCTTTCATTTCATCGGCGGTTATAATGTTTTGTCTCATGCGGAACACCGTTATTGTTTTTGGATTTATTTCAAATAATTTGGTTTTAAATTTGAATTTGTAATTATTTTATATTTTCATTGGAATTATTTGAAGATTGCTTAAGCGAGATTGCTGCTGATTTTCAAAAAAACAATACAAAACTAAAAATAAATCCGAATTGCTGTTTTGAAAAATGAATGGATTTAAATATGTGGTGACAAATTCTTGATATTGTAATTTTCGGCGCGAAAATAGAAAGTGCCGGCGAATCAGATAAATAAATCAATATGCAATGAAAATAAAAGATGCAAAGCTTTGTTTACCAACGTTGTTTTTCCATTAAAACAAATGCAGCATCCCGTAAAAATAAACTTTTTGATTATTGGACGATCAAGTTAAACCATTTTATCTTTATCAATTATATTTTCGATTATATTTCAATTAAATTTCGATTAAATTTCAATCTTATTTATCAAATAAACAAGGTGATCCTTATGAATCCCTCACAAAAAAATGTCGAAAGCGTTAAAAAACCGCGCCCGGAATTTTTAATCTTAGGCGGCGGCATTATCGGCTTTGCGGTGGCAAAAGAACTGCGCAAAACCGAAAAAGAAATCACGGTCATCGACGTTGACAAAACCCGCGTTGAAACGCTTCGTCAGGAAGGTTTTAATGCGCTTCTCGGAGACATTACCGACCCCGATCTTTATAATATCGTTGACACACGCAATTTGATTTGCGTTGCCGCGCTCAGTTCCAATGACGACGCGAACACGAAAGCTGTGGCAAACTTTAAAGCCGTCGTTCCCGACAGCGTCAAAATAATTTCCCGTGCATCCGACACTTTGAAAAAGGAAGAAATGATGGCTGCCGGCTCAAGTTACGTTTTTGTTCCGCCGTTAATTGTTTCAAAAACAATCACGGAATACTTGGATTTAATTGAAACGAAACACATCGGCAACCGTTTGGCGCAATGGATGGAAGAGCACCGCGGAATTACGCTCGGCATCGTTCTTCACGACAATCCTGACCCTGATGCGATTTCAAGCGCGTACGCGCTCACGGAAATTACAAAGAAATTCGACATCAAAGCCGACATTTTGTATGACGGCAAAGTCGGCCACCACGAAAATAAAGCTTTTATCAATTTATTGGCGATTCCGATGATTAAAATCTCGGGACCCGAAGTTTTCGATCAATACGATTCGCTGGCGCTTGTGGACAATTCAATCCCTTCGGTGAACAATTCCGTTCCGGCCGACCAGCCGATCGGCATCATTATTGACCACCATTCCTACGCCGACCTTGAACCGTCCGCCGATTTCATGGACATCCGAACAAACGTCGGCGCGTCTGCAACGATTTTAACAAAATATCTTCAGCAAATGGACATTCCGGTTTCAAAGGAACTTGCAACCGCACTTCTTTTCGGTATTCGAACGGATACAAACGATTTCAGAAGAAACACAACATCTGCGGACTTTGCCGCCGCATCTTTCCTGCATCCGCTTTCCGACCACGATTTGCTGACGCAGGTCGAAACGCCGTCAATGTCTGTTGAAACGCTGGACATTCTCAGCGAAGCCATCCGCAACCGAGAAGTGTACGGAACGGTTTTGCTCTCCAACGTCGGAACAATCCGAAACAGAGACACGCTTCCGCAGGCCGCAGATTATTTGCTTGCGATGGAAGGCATTTCAACCGTTGTCGTTTTCGGTATCATGGATGACAGCATTTACGTTTCCGCCAGAAACGATGACATCCGCGTTCATTTGGGCGATGTGATGCGCGAGGCGTTTGGCGACAATGCCGGCGGTCACCCGACGGCAGCCGGCGCGAAGATTCCGCTCGGCGTTTTCAGCTCCGCCAAGGACAAACAGATTCTTCAAAAACTCGTTGAAGAGTCCGTTGTCAAGCGTTTCTTAAGCGCAATCGGTGTGGATGAAGACAGCGAAAATGATCTTTAAGAAAAAACAGAATCAAAATTCTGTTTTCCTTTTTTTTATTTTGATTTTTGATTCGGTGATTTGATGGAAAAATCAACAAACGAAAACGATCCGATTTTGCGCGATTTTTTCGTCACGAAAGACGATCTTATTTTTTCGGTTCCCGATTATTGTCATCCAAAAGAAGGCATTCGCGCCGTTTTGAGATACATTCCCGATGAAAACGGACCGCGGGTTCGAAAATCAACCGGAAAAAGGTATCGAAAAGCAGGATTTGAAGAATCTTTTGATTTTTTAAGAGAAAACTACCCGACTTGGGTTTTTGATGTTGCCGTTGTTCCGCGGTCAGAAATCATTGAATTTTTAAAGCCGGGCGATGTTGTCAAAGACATTCTGTCGGGAAAACGAGAAAATCCGGCCGCGCTTGAATTGATTCGCCGTTTTAAGGAAGCCGGCATTTCTGAAAATTCCATGGGCATTTCGGGATCAATTTTACCGGGGCTTGAAAATGATGAATCCGATATTGATTTTTTGGTTTACGGCGAGGATTGGCAAAAAGCGAAAGAAATATTGGCGGCGATGAAAAAAGAAGATTCGGAAGAAAAAATCGGAAGTGATACGCCGTATCGAATTTCGGAACTTGATGAAAACATGTGGCGAACCGTTTATCAAAAAAGAAAATCGCCGTTTTCGTTTGATGTTTTTATGGCGCATGAAATCCGAAAAGGAAACCGCGGCATGTTTGTCGTTGACAGCGGCAAAAATGTTTATTTCGATTTACTCTTCGCCAGGTCTCAAAATCAAATCAAAGCACCGATTCAAAGGGGAATCGACACCGAAAAAATTGTCATCGAAGCAACCGTCACAAATGATGATTTTGCGTTTGACAGCCCGGCGATTTATTTAATCGACCACGCTGAAATTGATGAAATTTACAGCTACACGCACACTTACGCCGGACAAGCGCGAAAAGGTGAAAAAATCAGGGCGCGCGGAATCGTTGAAGTCATCGGCGACAAAAAAAGACTTGTGATCGGAACGACTCGGGAAGCGGAAGACGAATGGATGATTTCATTGTCGCTTTTAGATGAATCCTGAAACATCTTTTTTTCATAACTTTCTCAAAACCCGAACCCCGTTTTTCATTTATAAATAAAAAGAAACGCGGGGGTCGTTTTTCTTAAATTTAAAATAAACCGATGTTTCGGTTTTGATAAAATAATTGAAAAGCCAAATCAGCCGCCTCCAACGACGAGTTTCGCGAGCGCAGCGAGTGAAAGGAGACGTTGGAGATTCGCCCCAAGACTTCAATGAAAACAAAAAACCGCCTTTTGTCATTATTATCATCTATTTTTTTGCTATCTGCTCTGTCGTATTCTGCTGCATGCATCTGCTATTGCTTTGAACAGCCGTTCGCTTCGCGAACGTGGCACGGCTACCTTACCGTTTCCGTTTGCTGCGTCTGCCTTACTGTTTCCATTTCACTGCTACCGCTCGCCACGCGCGCGAGCCGCCGGAACGTTAAAAATATTACGAAAAATCCACCCTCGTTTTTAAAAACAAAAAAGAAAAAACACATTCCGGGTTCTTAAAAACCTTCGGCTGATTCAAATTAACAAAAAGAAAAGTAAGAACGGGAATCTGAAAAGATTCAGGATTCCTGTATGAAGAAATTAATCTTTGATTTGATCGGCACTGAAACCGCGTTGAATCAGCACATCTTTCATGCGTCCGAGATGGTTGCCTTGAAGTTCAATCGAACTATCGCGAATTGTTCCGCCGCAGGCGAATTTTGATTTTAAATAGGTCGCCAGATCGTGAACATCAATTTCGGCGGGATCTAATCCCTCGACAATCGTCACTTCTTTACCATATCTTCTTCTGTTCACTTTAACGGTAATTCTTTGCTGCTCTTTTGCGACTTCTTCACAAATACACAACTCTTCGGGTAAACCGCATACCGGACACATTCCTGTACTCATTTCTAAATAAATCCTCCATAACTTCAAATCGAATTTGATGTGACTTGACCGTCACGAAATATTTTTTAAATTTTAAATATTTCAACAGAATTTTTATCTGTTTTGTCTAATTAAGCTTTTTTTAAAAGCGATATCTGCTTTTTTAAAGCATGACAAGGTCGGAAATTATAACGGTCAAAATAATTCCCGGTAAATAATAATTCGCTAACTTCGTATTAATAGTTATGTTTTCCAAAACATTTCGGAAAGTTTTTAAAAGGAAACGGCTCAAAACAAAACAATTAAGCAAAATTATAATACGGTTAAACGAGTTTTATGAATCAAATCAAAGCTGTCATTAATCAAGCTGTATGTTTAATTTTAAATTATTAAATTAAATCTTAAATTAAATTTCAAATTAAATTTCAATCTTAATTTTAAATTTCTTAAAAAGGGGAAATATCATGGAAGAACTCGCAGGATTTGTCAACGGAAGCGTCAACCGCCGCAAAGTTTTAGAAATTTTAGAATCAAAAGGAGCGACAGAGCCCAAAAGAGTCGCGAAAATCGCGCGCTTGATCCCGTCCGCAACCAATAAAATTCTTCAGGAACTCGAAGAAAACGGACTCGTTCAAAAAACAGCCGACGGAAAAGTTGAATTAAGCGCCGACGGCAAAATCATTATTGATTACACACGCGCACTTTAATAATTCTGAAACAAAATCAGAAATAAATCAAAATAAATTCTGAGACAAATCAAAATAAATTCTGAGACAAACTCAGAAACTCAAAGACTGATTTTGTTTTTGAGTTTTCTTTTTTCATTCATTTTTGGATTAATCATTTTAAAAAAATCACAAATATCTAAACGGAAAACGGTTGGCAAGATATGACATCGGAAGGACTTTGTATGCGCTGTAAAGGAAAAGGACTTTGCGGCCGCCCGTATTGTCCGACTTTGGAGCGTTTTAAAAACAACAAACGCTTGACAAAAGCGCTGTCCAATCAAACAACTGTTTTCGGCCCGTCACCGCCGTCCGTTTTTGTCGGTAGTTACAATTATCCGAGTTTATCGGCAGGACCTCTCATTCCGCCGTCAATCGATTTGCCGGACCTTGAATTCAGCGAAGCGTCGGAAATCTTGCGCGAAAAAGTCGTTAAGAATCCCGGATTTTTGGAAGACTCGCGCTTGTGGCATGATTTGCAAATGCAGGATGTCATTTCGATGCGAACCGCGCTTGTCCGCGCCAACACAACTTTTAAGCCGTCGGATGCCAAAACTGACAATCCGCTTCTCATGAAAGCACAGGAGCTCGCGCTTTCCGCAAAGCCGATTGACACCGAAGCCTGGTTCAAAAAACCGATTGTTTCGGATTTGAAATTCGACAGCATGATGATGCCGATGGGACCGTCCGGCCAAGTTAAAAATTTCAATATCACCGAAAATCCGAAAGTTCCAAACGCCGTTGACCGCATTGTTTACGACACGGATGCGCTTGCCAAAGACGCGATTTCCGAATTGTATCAAGGAAACGTATCAAACGAGCAGATGACGCGCTTAATGTCAATCGGTCTCTTGGGCCGCGATCGAAAACTTGTTCCGACGCGCTGGTCGATTACGGCAATTGATGACATGACCGGAAAGGAAACCATTCAGCGCATCAAAGATTATCCGCACATTCGAGAAATTACGGTTCTTACCGGTGAAATTTTCGGCAACCACTTTGAAATTCTGCTTCTTCCGGGAAGTTTTTCATACGAACTTCTTGAAGTGTGGATGCCGCAATCCGTTTGGAACGGTGAAAAAACATACATCGGGCAAGATCACGAAGATTTTTACGGCAAAAAACAATATTCGAATCTTTCCGGCGGCTATTACGCCGCGCGCCTTCCCGTTTTGGAATATTTGGACGCGATTAAAAAACAAGCGTTTATTTTCGCGGTTCGCGAGATTCGTCCGAGTTATTGGGCACCGCTCGGCGTTTGGGTTGTTCGGGAAGCGGCAAGACAATCCGTTGAAAATCCAAAGAAAATGTTTGAAACAAAAGAAGAAGCGCTCGCAGACATGGCATCGCGGCTTCAGACGCCGAGAGCGGAGTGGGAACGAGAAACGAAGCTGCTTTACAATCAGGCGGTGCAAATGAGAATTGATTCTTATTATGATTAACAAAAAAATTAAAAAACGAAATTACAATTTATTTTAAAAAAGAAAATTAAGAATGAAAAAGAAATGAGTTTCTCATCACTTCTTTTTGACCATTTCTTCCAAGAAAACGGATTCCATATCGGCTCTTAAAACAACGCCTTCGTCTTCAAGCGTTTCTTGAAGCGCTTTTAAGGTTTCTGAAACATATTCCAGCCGTGCGTTCTCACCCATGTGGCCGATACGAACTGCTTTTCTTTTCAAATATCCGAAATTGCCGCCGATTAAAATGCCGTGTTTGTCTTTCATTTTCTGAATCAGCGCTTCACCGTCTAATCCTGTGGGAACATTAATCGTCGTCACCGTGCTGCAATAATCCGATTTGAGGTAAAGAGACAAACCGGCGCGAATGACGGCTTTTCGAACAGCTTTTGCGATTCTGCGGTGACGTTTTAACGCGCCGCCTTCTTTTAAAACATTGTTCAGCGCGACTTTAAATCCGTAAATGTCGGAAATCGGCGGCGTGTACGGGAACCAAAAGTCTTCGAAATAGTTTTTCCAAAGAAGCAAATTGCAATAGTAAGACGGAATCGGCGTTTTGCGGCCTTCCATCATTTCCCACGCGTCCGGGCTGATGCTTAAAAAAGCCAAGCCGGGCGGCGCGGAAAATCCTTTTTGAGATGCGCCGATACAAACATCGATTTTCCAATCATCCGTAAAAATCGGCTCGCCGACCATTGAAGAAACGGCGTCGACAACTGTCAGAATGCCGTAAGATTTAAGCAGCGGACAAATTTCCCTGATGTCATTTAACACGCCGGAAGGCGTATCGCAGTGAACGATTGTCGCGAATTTGAAATCCGAATCGTTTTCCAGGAACTCGCGAAGGTTTTCAACAGAAATTCCGCGCGTCCGCTCGCCTTTAAAAACAACAGGCTCGGCGCCGTAAACTTTAACCATGTCGGCGAATCCTTCGCCGAAAATGCCGTTGTCAATGATTAAAACACGGTCGCCGGGTTCTGCAAGCGACGCGCAGGTCGAATCCAAAGCAACCATACCTTCACCGCTTAAAATCAAAACCTGTGATTCCGTATTCATAAAAGCGGCGAGCTTGAAGCATGTTTTGCGGTAAAATTTGAAAAATTTCAAATCCAAATCCGGATTTGTCATTTCAAGCGCGCGCGTAATTCGAACATTTTCACGAACCTGAGTCGGTCCGGGTGTCATTAAAAGCGGTACGTCAGGGACTTTTGATCTTCTTTGTCTCATAATATAACCCACAAATTTTTAAAACAATTTCAAAAAATCTTTTGATTTTTGATAAATAAAATATTACTTTTGATTTTCCCATTTCAAAAGTTCGAGAGCGCCGGCGAGCGTTTTTCCGCCGCGGATTTCATCAAAAAGACGTTTTTCGCGCTTCCAAACTTCTTCGGAACGGCGCGCGATTTCGTAAGCGCGCTCCTTTGGAACAACGACAACGCCACTGTCGTCACCGATAATATAATCGCCGGAATTTACGGTTTGATTGCCGCAAATGATTTCGACATTGATTTCGCCGAGTCCTTTCGGGTCGCCCGCATTCGGAACAACATTCGCCGCGAAAATCGGGAAATCCAATTTTGAAATTTCATCGAAATCGCGAACCGCGCCGTCAATGACAACGCCTTCCAATTTGCGGTTGACAGCCGTCAGCGTTGCAAGTCCGCCCCACATCGCAATGTTGCGGTCGCCGTTGTAAATCACAATAATGTCACCGGGACCGCTGATGTCAATCGCTTCAACCGGTTTTGCCCAGTCGCCGCCGAAAGTTCGAACGGTAACGGCTTTTCCGACAATTTTTTTGCCCGGCGTTTTTGAAAAAATGCCTTGCATCGCGCCTTTTCGGTGCATCGCATCGGAAATGTTGGACGTTGAAACCCTGTTGAAAATTTCAATCATTTCTTCGTCTTTTGATTTTCGATCGGTTTTTGTTGTTTCATTCGAATCGACGGCCTTTCGAATATCCTCCGCCGACTGCGAAACGTTGTCGGAATTAATGATGTATGAGCCGACAATGACAATATCCGCACCCGTCTGAGCTGCTTCTCTTGCGGTTTCCGGCGTCAGGCCGCCCGCAACGGCGATTTCCGCGTCCGCTTCCGCCGCGAGCTGCCGCAGCTTTTCAAGGGGGGACACGCCCGTCATCTGCGCGTCAATGCCGACGTGAACGTTCAGCAGGTCAACGCCGAGCGCTTCGACTTCCTTGGCGCGCGTAATCGGGTCCGGAAAAGAGATGAGGTCAACCATGATGCGAACGCCGTATTTTTTAGCGGACAAAAGTGCATCGCGAATGACTGCGTCATCCGCCGCCGCCAAAATCGTAACGACGTTTGCGCCCGACTTTGCCGCCATCTCGACTTCCGCCGCGCCGACATCCATCGTTTTCATATCGGCGAGAATCGTATGATTCGGAAAAGTTTCGCGAAGTTTTCGAATGATATCCATGCCGGCGCTTTTAATCAGCGGCGTTCCCGCTTCAATCCAATCAGCGCCGCCTGCGACCGCCTCTTTGGCAATTGTTAGGGCGCGGTCGGGTTCAACGACATCTAAAGCGACTTGAATTTTAACCATTGAAATTCCTTCTGATTTTCATTTTCGTATTTTAAGTCCGTTATTTTAATCTTTTTTCGTTTTACTTCATTCCTCTTTATAAAATCATGCCTGTTTTGAGAAAATCGCAGTACATTTATATTTAATTCTCCCGTTTTAACAATCATTGACAATAAAGTTATATCCGAGTTTGCTGTTTCAACCAACATTTGAACAAACCATAAAGGAGTCACTATGCGGCCGATGCATCACATAATCTCAACGCGCGAATATACAAAGGAAATGTTTGACGAAATTTTAGAAATGGCCGAAAAATTGGAACCCATCGCAAGAGGCGAGTTTCAATCGAAGATCATGGACGGCAAAATTTTGGCGCTTCTCTTTTTTGAACCGAGCACGCGAACGCGCATGTCTTTTGAAACCGCGATGCTTCGCCTCGGCGGACAAACTTTAAACATGGGCTCCGTTGAAGCCAGCTCAATCGCCAAGGGCGAGTCTCTCTCTGACACGATTCGCGTGACATCGCAATACGCTGACGCCGTTGTCCTGAGACATCCGCGCGAAGGCGCCGCGCTCATGGCTTCCGAATGTTCTGCGTCACCGATTATTAACGGCGGCGACGGCGCAGGACACCACCCGACGCAAACGCTTCTCGATCTTTACACCATTAAACGAGAAAGTCATCTCGAAAATTTAAACATCGCTTTGGCCGGCGATTTAAAATACGGTCGCACGGTTCACTCTCTTTGTTACGCTCTTTCTCGCTACAACGCGAAAATCAATCTCGTCTCGCCGCCAGAATTGCGGCTTCCCGACCGGATTGTCGATGACCTTCGGAAACGAAATATTGACGTGACGATTACAAGCGACATGGAAGACGTTATCGAAAACATCGATGTCCTTTACATGACGCGGATTCAAAGGGAAAGATTCCCGGATCCGGCCGAATTCAATCGAATTTCAAACAGCATGCGCATCACGAAAGAATTGATTCAATCGGCGAAACCCGACATGAAAATTATGCACCCGCTTCCGCGCGTGAATGAAATTTCATTCGATGTCGACGATACGATCCACGCCGCCTACTTCAAACAAGCATTCTACGGCGTTCCGGTCAGAATGGCGATTCTCTGCAAGGTTCTCGGAATGGAAGACAAAATCGAGGTGAAGAAATGAGTGAAACCGCATCCAAAAAGCGTTCGGAAAAACTCGGCGACAAGAACGATTTAAGAATTAAGGCGATTGAAAACGGAACTGTGATTGATCACATTACGCCCGGCCAAGCGCTGACGGTTTTAAACATTCTCCGCGTCAGTGAAAGTTTTACGAACACGGTCAGCGTTGTGATGAACGCCGGCGGTTCGCGCGGCGACAAAGATGTCGTCAAAATCGAAGGCCGTGAATTGACGGAAAAAGAAGTGGACGCGATTTCTTTGATTTCACCGAAGGCGACCGTGAACATTATTCGCGATTTTGAAGTCGTTCAAAAAAGAAAAATCAACAAACCCGACACCGTTTGCGGCATTGTCAAATGCATCAATCCGAATTGCATTACAAACAGCAGCGAACCAATTGAAACAAGATTCATTGTCACCGATGATGAAAAAGTGAAATCGCTTGTTCTCAGATGCGTTTTCTGTGAAAGCGTTATGACGGAAGATTTAATCAAATATATTGAATGATTTTGCTGAAATGATTCGATTTAAAATCGAATCTCACTTTTTTTAAAATAAAATGAAAAACAAATTCGTTTTTTCAAATCAATTGTTTGAAAAAACCGTGCTGCGCGCGCGTCGCCGCGGGTGCAAGTGCTGCCGATCGGCTCAGACGCGTGCTTCTGCCGGTCTGCGCCCTTCTACTTCTACCAGCGACGTTTCCGGCTCGACATAGATGACTTCTTTGCCGTCCATGTAAACGCGGATTGTTCCGCCGGATTCGGAAACGGCGATTGCGATTGCGTTTGTGTCGCGCGTGATGGACGCGGAGGACAAATGGCGCGTTCCGAGGCCTTTTTCGATGTGAATATCGCGCGTGTCAACGTCCAGATAGCGGCCGGCTGATAAGATTTTGCCGGATTCGGAAATGATGAAAACGCCGTCAAGCTGGGCGAATCCCATGACGGTTTCCCAATTTTCCTTTTTGTTAATGCTGATTTCCGATCCGGGATCCTGTCCGCGGAACGGGTTGATAATCATTTGATGGGAACGTTCCAAAACTTCGTCTTCGTCGCCGAGAACGAATGCGGTTCCGACTTTTTTGCCTTCTCTGCCTTTTAAAGCGATGTTGAGCGACAAATGAAGAACGTTTCTGAATGTCTCAGGCGTGACGCGCTTTTCGCATTCGCGAACGGTTTGAACGGTTTCGTTTTCTTCCATGCTGTGAACGATGAGTGAATAAGTGCTTTGCGTGCGGATTAATCCGAGAACAATGCCGCATTCAATCGTTCCGAGACTGTATTCGACGGCTGCCGCGCTCATCAGAAGAGATGCGTTTTTATCGGCTTCATTTCGGATCGATTCTGAAATTTCTTGGAGATGAAGCTGATTTTCGTCTCGAAGGTAAGTCAATTTTTCGATGATTGTTTTGATTTGCGTGATGTCAATGACCGGAATTTCCAAGTCTTTGAAAGATTTCAAATCGACATTTCCGAATGTGAAGACAGCAACGGCTCCCGTCAGCTTTGCCAAATGTTTGACGGAGTCTTTGAGGAGAATGCCGCAAAGATCGTCTGAGGCGGAAGCGTTAAAAATCGGCGTTTCGATCACCGCTTTGACTTCCGGAGTGTCCGTTATTTCTTCCATTTTGATTCACCGAAAAATAAAAAACTGAAAAATCAATCTTTTTGATTCTGTATCGTTTTATAATTTAGAAATAAAATTACAATTATAAGTCTAAATTAATCAGATATATTTTAGAAGTCATCTTCTTTTATATATACTTTTTACCGAAAAACCGAATCGTTTCAGCACCCGTCAAGGGGATTTGTCGAAAAAAGTCCGAAAATTTACGACAATAAACTAAAATTAAAAAAAGTTTTGGAAAAGAAAACTCAAAAAAGCAAAGAAAAGAATTAATAAGATTCATTCTATTTTCAGTTCATATTTACATTTCACTTTTACTTATAACGAATTTTTAAGGAATCTGATTTATGAGAGAAGAAATTTGGGTTGAGAAATACCGCCCGATGAAATTAGACGATGTGTTCGGTCAGGACGAAACGGTTGAGCGGTTAAAATCTTATGTCACTTCAAAGAACTTGCCGCACCTTCTTTTCACGGGTCCGCCCGGCGTCGGCAAAACCGCTTCCGCCGTCTCCATCGCGCGTGAATTGTTCGGCGAATTCTGGAATGAAAATTTCACGGAACTCAACGCGTCGGATGAGCGCGGTATCGATATTGTCAGAAACAAAATCAAAACGTTTGCAAAAACCGCGCCGATCGGCGGCGCTTCTTTTAAGATCATTTTCCTTGACGAAGCCGATGCACTCACAAACGACGCGCAGTCCGCGCTTCGCCGAACGATGGAAAAATACAGCGGCAACTGCCGTTTTATTCTCTCATGCAATTATTCGTCCAAAATTATTGAGCCGATTCAGTCGCGCTGCGCGATTTACAGATTCCGCAGTTTAACGGATGACGCGATTGAAAAGCGCGTCAAATACATCGCCGAGCAGGAAAATTTAACGATTACGGATGACGGTCTCAAAGCGCTTGTGTACGTTGCGGGCGGCGACATGCGAAAGGCGGTCAACTCTTTGCAGGCGGCGGCGTTCATTCAAAAAGATATTGACGAAGAAACGATTTACAAGATCACCGCGACCGCGCGTCCCGAAGATGTTTTGGATTTGATTCAAACCGCGCTTGCCGGCGAATTCAAAAGCGCGCGCGAGAAGTTAAACGCGCTTGTTTTCGAACAGGGCCTTTCGGCGGACGATGTTATGAATCAGGTTTACCGCGCGCTTTTTAAAATTGATAATTTAAGCGACAGCGAAATGATTCAATTAATTGACGCCGTCGGCGAAACCGATTTCAGAATCACGGAAGGCGCGAACGAAAAAATCCAATTGGAAGCTTTGATTGCGCATTTCGCGCTGCTTCGAAGAAATAATTAAAAAATCGGAGACAAATTATGGATTTTGCCGCGGTTTTCATTGACCTTCTTCAAGGCGTTCCGTCTTGGCTTGTAACGATTATCATATCCGCGATTCCCGTCATTGAACTGCGCGGCGCAATTCCGGTCGCAATCGGCGTTTACGGCATGGACCCGATTTTGGCGTTTGTTTTAGCCGTCATCGGAAATATGCTTCCCGTCACAATCATTTTTTACTTTTTGGAACCCGTTTCCAAATTTCTCTCCGCGCACAGCAAACTTTTTGCCCGATTCTTTGACTGGCTCTTTACGCGCGTCGAAAAGAAAGGAAACGAGCGCGTTGAAAAATACAAAGACTTGGCGCTGATGACGTTTGTCGCGATTCCCTTGCCGCTGACCGGCGCTTGGACGGGAACGGCTGCCGCGCTTGTCTTGAAATATCCGTTTAAAAACGCGTTTTTATCGATTTTGGCAGGCGTCATCATCGCGGGAATTATCGTCACCTTGCTGACGGTTTCCGGGATTCACGTTTTGGATTTGATTTTCGGCTGGTTTTCGTAAATGATCGAACGGTGAAAATATGAAAATGTCAAATTTATCTTCTCTTTTTTTGAAAAACCTCGGTATTGACGCGTCGTTTTATTTGACGGAAGATGATTTTTCGTCTCAGCGATTCCTTTACGCCGGCATTCCGCAATTGGAAGAACTCGTTCAGTTGAAAAAAAGCGGACAGTTTGATTTTGAAACCGTTCTTCTGCTTCATGAAAATAATCCGATGTTTGATAAAAATCCGGCTGACACAGACGAATTTATTCGGCGAAACGCCCAAGCGGCAATTGCCGGATTTGTGATGATTGAGCGGCAGCCGTCGGCGAGCCCCGATCTTCCCGACACGGGAAATTGTTTGGTTTTTACATCCGTTGTTTCGGATTTAGAAACGAAGTGCGCATTTTACGCGATTCTTCCGGAATTAATTTCGAAGTCGGCGGTCTTGAATTGCCCGACTTATCAGCTTGAAATTTCATTTGAAGACCTCGCCGACGATGTTTTTGAATATTATTCAAAAAACGCGCTTGCTTTTTTCAAAGAATCCGGACAAACCGTTCCGCCGTACGATTCCGTTTATTCGACGGCGCGTGTCTCAAAGGCGGCGGCAACGATTCAAAAAATCAAACAAAATCCGAAAGTCATCGCTTCGGGACGAGAATTTATCGCGCCAAACATGAGCGTTTTAGAAGTCTGTTGCGGAAACGGCATGTCAACGCTTGCGCTTTACGATGAAAACGTCACGCCGATTTGCGTTGACATTAATGAAGATGACATTTGTATCGGCTTGTCGCACGGCGTTTTAAAGCCTGAAAAAACAATCATCATGGACGCGACTGCGCTTTCCAAAAATCTGAATTCTGAAAGGTTCGACACCGTCATCGGTTTTATGATCGGGACGGTTTATGAATTTAACAAAAATATTTGGTTTTCAATCGCCGACGAATCTGTCAAAATGCTCAAACCGGGCGGTTTTCTTTTGTTCACGCTTCGGGAAAAGCATGAAGCGGAATGGATTTTCGATCATTTGAAAGAAAACGGAATTTTCGGCGAAATCATTGACAACCGAAATGATGAAACAAATTACGATTCTTGGATCTATTTTGCTCAAAAAGGAATTTGAAAATAAAATTTGAGCTTGAAAATTAATTTTGAAAAAAAATAAATTTTGAAAATCGGAAAAATCCGAAATTCATTTCATTTCTCGTTTTTAAAATACGTGTTATAATTTTCAATGTATCGCGCGATAATTTCCCGCGCGTCGGCGGCGCCTGAGACGCTGTCAATCACCGTTTTTTTGCCTTCCAGCTCTTTGTAAACTTCAAAGAAATGCATCATTTCATCAGCGACGTGCTTCGGCAAATCTTCAATTTCTTTGTAACCGTTGTAAGTCGGATCACCGAACGGCACCGCGATGATTTTTTCATCTTTTGAGCCGCTGTCCGTCATGGTAATGACGCCGATCGGGTAGCACGCGACAATGGAAAGCGGGACTAATTTTTCACTGCAAAGCACCAAAACATCCAACGGGTCGTTGTCCATTGCAAATGTTTTTGGGATAAAGCCGTAGTTGGCCGGATAATGAGTGGACGTGTAAAGCACGCGATCCATAATCAAAAGACCCGTTTCCTTGTCCATTTCATATTTGATTTTGCCGCCTTTCGGAATTTCGATGCAGGCGCAAAAGTTATCCGGCTTGATTCTCTCAGCCGGCATGTCATGCCAAATGTTGTTCATACTTTTTCCTCGTTTTCGTTATTTCAATTTTTTATAATCGGATATTTCCGTTTTTGGTATTTGTCCGTTTGCAATTATTCGTCCAAATAAATTTTGCCGTTTGGCAAATGAACGATTTTGTTGTCGGCGACGGCTTTATTGATGACGGTTTCAATCTTTTCTTTGACCGCCGGGCGCATGATTTTAAAGCCGAAAATTTGAGACACTTTCTTCACCAGCTGATCCTGCGGCGTTGAATACTGCGTCTTTAAAACGTAAATGGTCGCCTGCAGGATTTCTTCTTCTGAAATCCAGTCGATGTTGAGAATGTCGCCTTCTCTCTTTCTGACAATGCAGCCTTTCACCTTCGCCGGCCATAAGAAATTGCCGCGGACGCGGATGTAATTGGATTTTTCCGCCGATGAAATTTCGCGAATGATAAAGTCGCGCATTGCTTTTGTCAAACGCTTGACATCGCAGCGCTGTTTAATTTCCAAAATCAGCTGCTCTTTATGAATCGGGCCTTCGTGGCTGACGATTTCAACAATTTCATGCTCCATTTTATGGCGCGGAATTTCAAGCAGATTTTCGGTCGACGGCAAATCAATTTTCGTGTACGGCGTGTAGTCCGGAACACCGTTTTGAATCAACGGCTCAACGTTTAAGATTTGCTCGTCAGTGATGTCGGCCGGCATCTTTCGAATGTCGCCGAAGAGATTGTCATATTCGTCGTCTTCATCAAAATCATCGTCAATGAGAACATCGCCGGCATTTGTCACGGATTCGGTTTCGATAATCGGCTCGACTGATTCGCTTTCAGGCTCGTTTTCAACCTTTTCGGGCTCAGCCTTTTCTTTTCTCGGCTTTTCCGCTTTTGGTTTTTCCGGGCGGTATTCGACGATTTCTTCTTTTTCTTCCGGCTCTTCCTCAACCTTTTCTTCGGGTTCGGCCGGTGCTTCTTCCGTTTCGGGAGATTCTTCCGGCGGCTCATCCGCAATCGGAATCTCGGCAGGCGTGTTTTCTTCCGCGGCGGCCGGGATTTCTTCTGCCGGCGCCTCGGGCTCGGAAATTTCTTCTTCAACAATCGCTTCCGGTTCTTCTTCAGCTAAAGAATCTTCGAGGATTTCGTTTTCTTCCTCAACCGCCGAAGTTTCCGTTTCTTGTTCCGTCTCAGATTCTTTTTCTTTTTCCGCCGTTTCAGCTTCGTCCTTTTCTTTCTGCAATCTTCGGCTTTCCGCTTCTCTTTCGTTGATGATTTGAATCATCTTTTCGATTTCTCTTTCATCGGTCACCGTAACGGTCACTTCTTCGTCATCGAATTCAAATTCAACCGGCGCTTCGATTTTCTTGGCGTTTTCTTTGGCTTTGGTAATGGCGTCAAGCAAATTCTTTTTCGCTTTCTGCGGGTTCAAATACCAATCGGTTGACCAAACGCGGTAAAGCTGCCAGCCGAGGCCCGTTAAAACGCCGTGTCTTAAACGGTTGCGGTCGCGGGCAACGCGGGAATTGAAATACTGCGGGCCGTCGCATTCGATGCCGATAATGTAATGGCCTTGAATTTCTTCGTTGACGATCGCCATATCCATTTTGTAGCCGGCGCATCCGATTTTTTGATGAATCGTAAAGCCGTTTTCACGGAGGAACGCGGCGACCGATTCGTCAAAGGAAACCTCGTCCGGATCATATTCCGGCGTTTTGCAAACAAAATTCTTTGTCTCCGCATATTCCAAAAATGATTTCAAAACGCGAAGACCGGCCGGATCGTCGTCGCCGACGTGAAGGTCGATTGACGTAAAGTTGGAGAAAATAACGCATTTCTCACGCGCGCGCGTGAATAAAACGTTTAAACGACGTTCGCCGCCGTCTCTGTTGAGCGGGCCGAAGTTCTTTGATAAGCGTCCTTCCTGATCGAAACCAAAGCCGATGCTGACGAAAATGACATCTCTTTCATCGCCCTGAATCGTTTCAATATTCTTGACCATGAAATTTTCACCTTTTTCGTTGGTGAAATATTTTTCAAAGCCGGGACTGCTCTTGACAAGCTCTTCCACTTCTTTTTGAATCGCTTCCTGCTGTTTCACGTTAAACGTTCCGACCATCAATGTTTTGTCGGGGAATTGAATGAAGTGGCGCATGACTTCCTGCGCGACAACGCGTGCTTCTTCACGGTTGACACCGGTTTTGCCGCGCTCGTAAACCGAGTTCTTGACATGGCGGAATTGAAGTCCCATATTTTTGTCTTCGTGAAGCGGCGACGGGTAAACATACAAATGGTTGCCGTAGAACTCGTTGTTTGAAACGGCGATTAAGGATTCGTGGCGGCTTCTGTAATGCCAGCGAAGCGTCTTGTACGGGAAACTGCGCTTACAAATGTTAAGAACGCTTTCGACATCGGAATAGAAAGACGCGTCTTCGTTGTATTCGTCATCCGTTTCCAATAAATTCTCAAAGAATGTTGTCGGCGGAAGCTGTTTTGAATCGCCCATCACAACCACCTGGCGGCCGCGGAGGAGCGCGCCGAGTGCGTCTTCGGGTCTGACCTGACTGGCCTCGTCAAAAATAACGACATCAAAAGACGTGTTCTGCGGTTCCAAATATTGAGCGATTGAGAGCGAACTCATCATGAAACACGGTTTGATTTTCTGAATCAAGCCGCCGGCGCTTGACATAAGGCGGCGAATCGGCATGTGCGCCTTCTTTTTGTTAAATTCGTTGAGCAAAATACCGGCTTCCGATTCACGAGACGCGCCGACATAAATCTGCGGCATGCGCCTGTAAATTTCAGCATTGACGCGCTCTCTGTTTTTAACAATCACTTTCTCATCAAGCTCCGAAAACTTATGAATTTTGTTTTCATGAACTTCTTTGATAAACGTTGACAAAACACGCTTTTTCATGAATTCCGCGCGGAGAACGCCGTCGGCGTAATTTCCTTTAAACGTTTGAATCAAATCTTCCGGCAAAACTTCGTTTTCGTTAATGTAAGGCACCATCGGCGCGGCAACGGTTTCCAAGCATTCCTCGCGGTATTGTAAAAACTGGCTCCAAAGGCCGAGTGATTCCAATTCTGTGTTCCAAACGTGAAGAATATTGCTCAGTTGCTTTGCAGAAAGCGTGTCTCTGAAAACGTTTCCGGCTGCCGTCAGCTCGAACTTTCTTTTTTGAGGCGTTTTAACGGCTTCTTCGGGATTGTTCGGCTCATCGACTTTTATGAGACCGCCGTCTTCTTCGACATTTTCGGGCGCGGCGATTTCAATCTTCGATTCTTTTTCCGGTAAAATTTCTTTGACGAATTTTTCATTGAAGAACAAATCCGGGTCGGCGCCGACAATGTTGACCAATTTAATCAAAGCGGTATCCAAATATTCCTTTTCAATTTTGATATTTTCAACGGCGTCTTTGAGCGCGCTGCCGTTAATGCCGCGCTCGATGCAGGCATAAGTGTTGTCCGTTACCTTGCCGTCGCTTTCCAAGACGTCGAAGAGCACGATCCAGTCATAAAACACTTCCAGGCGGTCCGGGTCGGAAAGTCCCGCTTCCCAGTGCGCGCCGAAAAGCAGAATCGCTTTCTGCTTGGAGTTTTCAAGTTCGCGCTCCAAATCGTTGAATTCCTGAACCAGCAAAACATCTTTTTTGATGTCGGCGTCGTTCTTTTCGGTGCGCTTAATATAACAATTTTGAATCTTTTGTTTGGATTCCTTAAAGCCGCCGTCCATGAATTTGAGGAATTTTCCGGCTTTTTTAAGATAGCTTTCAATATCTTCTTCAAAAATCTGAGACGTGAAGATTTCTTCAATCCGCTGTTCCAATTCGTTGTAGCGGCGCGCTTTTTTCATCAATTCCTTTTGTGTTCCGCGCTCTTTCACGCTTTGGCTTTTCAAAACGCTTTGGCTGATTTTCGGCGCGTTTTGAAACGTTTCGATATGGCCGATGAATTGATCCAATTCGTTGATTGAAGCCGGCGCTTCCAGCCCGGTTTCGGTCACAATCGAATCGACGCTGTCGCTGATGATTTTTGAGCGGCGCGCGATGTCTTCGAGGACTCTTTCGATGTCCTGGCGGTCAGACGGCAAAATAATTCCGGGTCTGGTATCGCGCCACGGATTTTCCTTAACGCCGCCGACACCAGGAAGCGCGTCGCCGATTTTCTCCAAAATGGATGTTGCTTCCACCCATTGTTTTCTGTCCCATTTTTCAGGCGCGTTGAACTCAATGTGCGCCATTTTTCTTTTATTAATGTTAAAATAATGCGTCACATCTTCGCGAATGCCGTAAATATCATAAACGGTGTAGCCGATCGGACCGACGGATTGGCTGAGCGTTTTCGCGTATTCGTTGAGTTCGTATTTGAGATTTTCAAGTTCCGCCAAATCCTGTGAATAATTTTTCTCTGCCGGCGGCTGGCGTTTGAGTGTTCTGTCAAGTTCGTCCAAAACGGCTTTTTTCTGCGCTTTGTGACTGTGCATTTCCAGAACCATGTCGCCGAGGCCGATTGCATCCAATCTTTTCTTAACGACCTGAAGCGCGGCCATCTTTTCACTGACAAACAAAACGCTTTTGCCGCTCATGAGAAGTTCGGCGATTAAATTGGTAATTGTTTGGGATTTGCCGGTTCCCGGGGGTCCTTCAACGACAAGATTTTTGCCGTTTTTCACGTCTTCAATAACTGAAATTTGAGAGGAGTCGGCATTCACAATATGGTAAACGGAATCCGTGCTTAATTTTAAATCGACTTCATTTTCGGCGAAGCCGCCGTCGTAATTTTCACTCGACGGATTAAAAACCTGATTGATCAGCGGGTGGGTTTCGGGACCGTGTCCCTCCGGCCAGATTTTCGGATCAAGGTCTTTGTACATGACGAATTTCTTGAAATTATAAAAGTCAATGTTGGCGTCTTTTGTGATTTCCCAATCCTTTTTATCGGAAATCAAGTCTTCAACAGCTTTTAAATAAAATTCGACCGCGCCTTTATCGTCGGCGCCGAAAAATTCGGGCAGTTCCAATCCGAATTCCAAAAGTTTGGCTTTCAGCGTGATGGACGCGAAAATATCATCGCCGGTCCACTGAACCGTAAATTTTCTTTTCGGACCGACGCGTTTGAATTCAACCGGAATGAGAATCAAAGGCGCTTTGAAAGATTTTTTAGACCCGTCGGTCCATTTTAAAAATCCGACCGCCATGTAAAGAATCGGATAACCCTGTTCTTCAAAAACCGCGATGGATTGGTTGTTTGTATAAAATAAGCGTTCTTCAAGCTCGTCCGTGTGATACGGCGTTTCCAAGCCGACCGCAGAGCTTTCCTTTCCTTCTTTTTTCTTCATCAAACCTTTTAAAAATCCGGATTCTTCCTCTTCATCGGAAGCCACGGCATCAGCTTCTTCTTGTCCTCTTTTCGTTTTTTTCACGGCGTTCGGATCGGCTTTAAACCGCATTGTTTTTTCCTGAACAACCAAAATATCGTAAATCTCGGCGATATTTTCGTTTTTAATCTCGACCGTTCTTTTTTTCGACGGCGTGTAATTTAAAAGATTGTTTGTCAAGGATAAGTCCAATAATTTTTGTCTGAGGAGTTCAAGTTCTAATTTAACGTCAACCATGAATGATACCTTCCCAAAGGAGACTGTTAATGGGTTTGCCGATGATATTTTTAAAAAGAGTGAAACGTGTTTTGTCGTTTCAATTTTTTTTCAAAAGGTTTTATACATTATTATTTTAAGAATAAAAGAATAGATGAATGCTTCTATATAAGGTTTGTTTCAAAAACCCTTGACGGGAATAACCAAAATAAGATTTGAACGGAAGCTAAAATCTGGAATAAAAACTAAAAAGTTTAAAGAAATTAAAAAGTTTTAAGAAACTAAAAACTTCAAAATTAAAATTTAAAAACGAGCGGCGTAATTTAAAAGATTTATTTTTCAGACGCAAACGCCGCGATTTCTTTCATCTTCTCGGGAATATTAATCCCCTGCGGACATTTCGAAAGACAAACGCCGCATTGCGTGCAGTTATACGCCTGCCGCTCCTCGCCGATTTGTTTGTATTCCGCTAAAAAGCGCGCTTTATCGAAATCGCCGCGCGCGAAATATTGATTATATTTGTCAAAAACTTTTGGAATGTGGACGCCCGACGGGCATTCCATGCAGTAACGGCAGTAAGTGCACGGAATTTTAAAGGACGAGCGGTAAACGGCAACGGCTTTTTCAATCATTTGATATTCGCTTTCATCAAGCGGTTTGAAATTTTCGAGCGTTTGAATGTTGTCTTTAATTTGTTCCATATCAGACATACCGCTCAGAACGGTCAAAACATTCGGAAGACTTGCGGCGAACCGAATCGCCCACGACGCCGTGCTTGCGCCCGGCTCGGCTTCTTTAAGGATGTCAACCGCTTTTTCCGAAAGCGTCGCGAGTGTTCCGCCGCGGACGGGTTCCATCACAATTATCGGAATATTTCTTTTTGTCAAAATTTCATATTGACGGTTCGCTTTTTGAATCGTCCAATCCAAATAATTCAGCTGAATTTGAACAAAATCCCAGTCGTATTCGTCAACGACTTTTTCCAAAAGTTCAGGCTCGTCGTGAAATGAAAATCCGATGTATTTGATTTTTCCTTCCGATTGCTTTTTCTTCAAAAAATCATAAACCTTGAATTTCTCGGCATCTTTTAAATGCTCGCGGTTGACATTATGAATCAAATAAAAATCAAAAAAATCAACTTTGCATTTTTTCAGCTGGTCGCTGAAAATCTGCTCCAAATCTTCTTCCCGATTAATTTTCCAAGGCGGCATTTTGGTTGCCAAAAAAAAGCTGTCGCGCGGATACTTCGAAAGTGCTTCGCCGATAAAAGTTTCGGCGCCGCCTTCGTGGTACATGTAAGCGGTGTCAAAATAATTCACGCCGCGAGAGATTGCGAAATCAACCATTTCCTGTCCGGCTTTGTAATCAATTTCCTGCGTGTCTTCTGAAATTCTCGGAAGCCGCATCGTTCCGAATCCGAGGAGAGAAATCTGTTTTCCGTTTTTGAATAATCGGGTTTCCATTGTTTCCAATCCTCGTTTTGCAAAAAATGACTCAAAATAAAAAGAAAGGTGCCGTTTTTAATTTTTAAAAATGATGAAAAAAGGAAGAAAGGCTGATGCCTTAATCTTCATCATCGACTTCGTCGAAGTTTTTGTAGCTGTCGGTTCCGACCATGGCGGCAGCGATTGAATCAATGCCGTCTAACCATTCGGCGACAATGCTTTCTTCGGGAAGAATGGTTAAAAATTCTTCATCAAACGGTGCGCCGCCGATGACCAGTGCGCCGATGTTGGCAACCGTTATGAAAGCGGTGTCCATGTCTTCTTTTTCTTCGGCCGCGCCGGCTTCTTTAATTAATTTTTTAATGTCGGCTTTCTTGTCGTAATCTTCAAGGAAATACGCTTCAAAAGCGGCCATTGAGCAGTTCAGAGAGTCCTGAACGGACATAATCATAATGTCGGCGTCTTCTGAAATCGGCGGAACTTCTTCCAAAACGATGTCCTGAATTGATCCGAGAATTTCAAGAGCGCCGTCGGCATCGGTGACGCCTTTGTCATAACGGGCGGCGATTTTTAAACAAGATAAAATCACATCGTCTGCCATGTTGACGAAAATCATCGCGTTCTTCTCGGCTTTTTCTTCGTCTTCCAAAGAAAAACCAGCGTCTTTAATTTGGGAAATCCAGTTGTCCCATCTGGCTTTTGAATAAAATTCATAGTAAGGCATATTTTTTTCAGCCATTTTCTTCACCTTTTTAAACAATTTTTAAAATTAATTATTCTAAAATTAAATTGACGCGCTTATATGTTTTTTCCTCAACTTCGATGCCTTCAAACACTTCTTTGACAAGACATTTATCGCCTTTTGTTAAACCTTTCGGCGTAAACAAGCTGTCGTCAATGCCGTTATCAATATGTCCTTCTTCTAATTTTACTTTGGAGGGCGTAAACGTCACAGTTGAACCGGCAACGGCTTTTTTGGCATCAATGTAAGCTTCAACAGGCGCGTTTTGAACCGAGACAGCCAAAACACCGCCGTCATGGAGCGCGCATTTCAGTAAATTGTCATTTCGAACGGAGACAATTTCATATTTTCTTCCCAAATCCAAATTCAGGCAAGTGCCGCGAATGTTGCACCTTTTGCAATCTTCCTGTTCTCCTAAAAAGAAAAACGTCTCGCCGGGTTTTGCCAAACGGGATCCGATAACCGTAATTTTTGTCGCCATTGTCTTAACCATTTCAATCCTTTCGTATAATCCGAATTTATTCACTAATCAATTTCTTTACATTTGAATGTTCGCCGCAAACTTTTTGAATTAAAAGATTCCGCTGCCGCCCTCATTCTGTAATAACTTCTGTTACAACCGCCATCTTTTCAGCTGCCGACGGTGTCAAGCCGCTGCCGAGAATCGTGTAGCGTTCCGGGCGTATCGTGTGCGCGCGAAGCAACGCTTCAATGATTTCGTCATTTGAAATGCCCATTTCGGCAGCCGTTGTCGGTGCACCGATTTGGCGAAGCGAGTCGCGGATTTTCTGCCAGTCGCCGCCGTGCAGATACATCATCATAATCGATCCGACAGCGCACTGCTCACCATGCAGCGCCGGCTTCTTCGCGAGTCTGTCAAGTGCGTGGCTGAACATGTGTTCCGCGCCGGATGCCGGCCGAGACGATCCGGCGACACTCATCGCAGCGCCGCTTAACACCAGCGCTTTGACGGCGATTCTTGCCGAGCTTTCCAGTCCCGGGCGAATCAAATTCGCGGAATTTGAAATCATGTCCGCGCTCATGTACGCCATCATCGCTGCCGAGCGGCTGAACGATTCGTTTTGGTGGCGGGACGCGAGTTCCCAGTCCAAAACGGACGTATAATTTGAAATAACATCGCCGCAGCCGGCGGCAAGCAGTTTGAACGGCGCTCTTGATATAATTTCCGTGTCGGCAATCACCGCAATCGGCGCCTGCGCTTCGACGGATTCTGATTTGCCGTCCGAATGAATGGACGCGCGCGCGGAAACGATGCCGTCGTGCGATGCCGCTGTCGGAATGCTGATAAAAGGAACGTCGCAGTTTTTGGAAGATAATTTTGCCAAGTCAATAGATCGGCCGCTGCCGACACCGAGGAAACAGTCGGCTTCAAACGCTTTCCCCGTCTCCGTTATTTTATCGACTTCTTCATAAGACGCTTTTTCACAAACGCAAATTTCACAAACGCCGCCGGCGGTCTCAATCATTTCTCGGATTTGTTTTCCGGCGACATCAACCGTGTTTTTTCCGGTGACCAAAAGCACTTTTTGATTGATTTTCAATTTGCTTAAAACGTCCGGAACTTTATTCAGCACGTTTTTGCCGATTAAAATTTCCCGCGGAAATTCCATCCATTTCATCGCGACTGCGTCATCTTCGCGCCAATCGGCAATTATTTGTTCCTCATTTTGTTTCATTATCATGATAGCAGCCTTTTTTTTCAATCTATTTAGCTTTTTCAATTTTTATCAAATATGAACTTTTAAATATAAAACCTATAGGTTGCCGCTCTTGTAATATTTTTGCTCTTGTAATATTTTTATAGAACTTCTCCGATTATTCTATAATCATTACGTTATTTTAAAATCTGACTTGTTTGTCTTTTCAGGCGCGGAGATTTCCGATTATGTCTTTTATTGATTCCGTTATTGCTTTCATTCATGAATATTATATTGACCCCATCATTAACGATTCGGGCTACAATATTTTCAACACGCTGACGTGGGCGATTATTTTAGGAATCGCCGTTTATCTTTTGATTTATTTCCTTCAAAAAATGAACATTAAAATTGATGCGAAATCAATGGCGGCAACATTACCGTTTGTCATTGCCGGCGCGTCTTTGCGCGTTGTTGCCGACACGGGCGCGGTTTCGCCGCCGTTTTCTTATGTTTTGATTACGCCGAACATTTATTTCTTTGTCTTTTTGGTCACGGCCGCCTGTTTAATCGCATCGCTGCTGCTTCAAAAATTCAAAGCCGTCAAAACATTCCATCTGGCGTATGCGGCGCTCGGCTGTCTTTTCATTTTGATTGTTTATTGGATTTTGTTTGATGTCGGCACGGTCGCGAATTGGTGGGTTCCGTTCGCAGTCGCGATTGTCGGAATCGGTCTTGCGGTCCTTTTCGGTGCCGCCGCCAAAAGGGCGGGAAACGCTGTCCTTTCCGATAAAATGAATCTGATGATTTTGGCCGCGCATTTGATGGACGCAACGTCCACCGTTATCGGCATCGAAGTTTTCGGCTACATCGAAAAACACGTGGTTCCGGCTTTCTTAATTGAGCTGACGGGAACCGCGCTTGTCATGTATCCGCTGAAATTGATTATTTTCTTCTTAGTCGTTTGGCTGCTGGATGTCGGACTTGAAAAGGCGATGGCGGACGAATCCGATAAAGAAAAAAGTCAAATCGGACAAATCAAAAACGCAATCAAATTCGTGATTATTATCCTCGGACTTGCGCCCGGCATTCGAAATTCAATCCGCTTGTTTTTCGGCGTTTGATTTAATTTATTTAAATAATTTAAGATTATTATAAGGCTGAATTATGAGCACGAATCCGAATCCGGAAAACATTTCCGAAAACAACGCTTTTGAATCCGAAATTCAAACACAGTCGGATCAAAAATCCGAATCGGCAGATTCTTCTCTCTCTTCGCATTCCAAAAGACACTTAAAAGCGAAACCAAAGGTTGCGCCGATGTATCAATTTTTATCGCGTGTTTCCGGCCCGCTCTTTTGGGCTTTTTTCATTTTCATGATTTTTATTTTCGCCTGCTACGCGGTTTATTTTATGTACGCCGTGTTTGCACCGTTGAGTCCGCAGTTCTTTTCAAACACTCTTCAATTTTTGGCATCTCTTCCGAATGCTGTTCAGCTTCTCATTTCACTGTTTATACTTCTTCACTTGCCGATTGCCGTCTTTTTGGCATTTCTGAATTTCGCCGTCAGCTTCGCAAGCTGTTATTATTCGAAGAAATCACCTAAAGATTATTTTGTATCTTTCTTTTCAACCGTCAAGAAACCGGTTCTTTGGATCACGGTTCTTTTCTTTGTTTTCATCGTCGTCGGCTATGTCGCAGGATATTTCTATCCCGAAATTTTTGAAGCGCTTTTCCAATTCGGCGGTCTTCCCGAAGAAGGTTCGGTTATGACGCTGCTTTTTATTTTCTTCAACAACATTCGAATCATCTTCATGCTGCTCTTTTTGGGAATCCTTTTCGGAATTCTGCCGGTTTCAATTATTATTGTCAACGGCTTTACCATCGGGCTTGTCGCCGAATCGACGATTAAGCACGAAGGCATTCTGTTCCTGCTGATCGGGCTTTTGCCGCACAGCATCATTGAAATTCCAACCATTTTGCTGAGCGCGGGCATCGGTCTCGTCCTCGGTATCAACGCGGCCAAATCGGCTTTGGGCCGTTTTTCTTTTTCGAATTTCAAAGAAGCATTTATCGGCGCGACATGGTTTTTCTTTTTGATTGCCGTTCCGCTCCTCTTTGTCGCGGCCGCCGTTGAAGTTTATGTGACGGCTCCGCTTCTCGGTGTCGTGTTCTGATTGTGTGGCAGCGTTGCCGCGCGCAAGCCGCACATTTTTTATTTTATTTTGTTTTTTAAAACGCTCTGCGGTTTTATTTCAACTTTTTTGGAACAATTCCTTTTTATAATCTGATTGGATACAGTTATTCTCAAATATCATCAATTATTTTCAAATACAAAATCTCAATTTTATATTTCATTTTGAATTGGAAAGTGACATTATGATTTCAAGAAAACAAATTCAAGAAACCGTTGATCAGTATTACAATAATCCCGATCAGATTAAAATCGGAACAATCGCGTCTCACTCGGGGCTTGACGTTTGCGACGGCGCCGTTGAGGAAAATTTCAAAACGGTCGCCTACTGTAAAAAAGGCAGAGAACAAACTTACGCGACTTATTTTAAAGCGCAGCGCGACGCGCAGGGAAATCTTCTCCGCGGAATCGTTGACGAAGCCGTTGTTTTCAACAGGTTTGATGAAATTTTAAAACCGGAAAACCAACAGAAAGCAATCGATGACAGCGTTTTGATGGTTCCGAACAGATCTTTGACTTCTTATTGCAGCATCGATGACATTGAAGACAATTTCAAAATCCCGATGATCGGCAGCCGCAACATGCTCAGAAGCGAGGAACGCTCGGAAGCCCAGAGCTACTACTGGATTTTAGAAAAAGCTGGTCTTCCGTTCCCTGAAAAAATTGACAAACCCGAAGATATCGACGCGCTTGTGATGGTCAAACTCCCCCACGCCGTCAAAACGCTTGAACGCGGCTTCTTTACCGCTGCCAGCTACGATGAGTTCGTCGAGAAATCCGACGCGCTTCTCAAACAGGGTGTCATCACCGAAGAAGCTCTCAAAGGCGCAAGAATCGAGCGCTATGTCATCGGTCCGGTCTTCAACTTTGACATGTTCTACTCCCCGATTGAAGAAGAAATGTGTCCGCTTGAAATCCTTGGCGTCGACTGGCGCTTTGAAACAAGCCTTGACGGTCACACCCGCCTCCCGGCACCGCAGCAGATGCGCCTTCAAGGCGAGCAGCTGACCCCCGAATACACCGTCTGCGGCCACAACTCTGCAACGCTCAGAGAATCGCTGCTTGAAAACGTCTTTGAAATGGCTGAAAAATTCGTTGAAGCCAGCAAGAAACATTACGATCCCGGAATTATCGGTCCGTTCTGTCTCCAGACTTGTGTTGACAAAGATCTGAACTTCTACATTTATGACGTCGCCCCGCGCGTCGGCGGCGGCACCAATGTTCATATGTCGGTCGGACACCCATACGGGAACACTTTGTGGCGCAAACCGATGAGCACTGGAAGAAGAGTGGCTTATGAAGTGAGACGGGCGTTGGAAAAGGACAGATTGGAAGACATCGTCACATAATCTAATTTTATTTCTATTTCTGTGAGCTGTTTATACAGCTCTCATTTTTCTTCTTTTTACCATAAACCTTTAATAATTATTATATATCTTAACAGCACAGATATACCAAAAACTCTGATTGCGCTTATTCTTTCATTCCAAAATCGGAAGAGCGGATAAGCATCAATTTTTTGTTCGAACGCGGAATTTTATTCTTTGATGTCTTTCGCATCAGTTTTTATTCTTAACTCGTTCTGAGGTACTTAATTCAAAAATTAAAAATTTATTCCATTTTATCAAATCATTATCAAAAATTTTATTCAATTTTGTTCAATATTCAAATTTATTCAAATTCATCTTTCAAGGAATATGGAAATATCGAATAACGGAGGAATCACCATGGCACAACCCAGTTTAAATATCGGTATGGTCGGGCACGTCGATCACGGAAAAACGACGCTTGTCAGAGCCTTGTCGGGCGTTTGGACCGACACGCACAGTGAAGAAATTAAAAGAGGTATTTCAATCCGCCTCGGCTATGCGGATACTGTTTTCAGAAAATGTCCGGAATGCCCCGAACCCCAATGCTACACCGTTGAAAAGAAGTGCGCGCACTGCGGTGCCAAGACGGATGAAATCAAAACCGTTTCTTTCGTCGATGCACCCGGTCACGAAACTTTGATGGCGACAATGCTTTCCGGTGCTGCCATCATGGACGGCGCGATGCTTGTGATTGCGGCGAATGAAACCTGCCCGCAGCCGCAGACAAAGGAGCATTTAATGGCGCTCAACGTGATCGGCATCAAGAACATCGTTATTGTTCAGAACAAAATTGATCTTGTTCCGAAGGAGCGCGTTTTGGAAAGTTATCAGGAAATCAAAGACTTCGTTAAAGGCACCGTTGCCGAAAACGCGCCGATTATTCCGATTTCCGCGCAGCAGAACGTTAACGTCGACGCTTTGATTCAGGCGCTTGACACTTACATTCCGGTTCCGGAACACAAATTGGAAAAAGAAGCGCAGATGCTGATTGCCAGATCTTTTGACATCAACCATCCCGGTTACACCTATGAAGAAATCAAAGGCGGCGTCATCGGCGGCACTTTGACTCAAGGATCATTTAAAGAAGGTGACGACGTTGAAATCCGCCCCGGCTTAAAAATCACATCTGACGGTGTGACGCGTTGGGAATCGGTTTTCACGAAAATCACGGAAATCCACGCCGGCAAATCCAAAGTGAAAAAAGCCGTTCCCGGCGGTCTTTTGGCGCTCGGAACTCAGCTCGATCCCTCGCTCACGAAAGGCGATTCGCTCACGGGGCAGGTTGTCGGCATTCCCGGAACTTTGCCGCCGACAAGAGACGGCTTTTTGATGAAGCTGGATTTGTTGGACCGCGTTGTCGGTGTCACAAACGAATCTGAAATTAATGAAATCAAAACAAGCGAGCCGCTGATGCTCAACATCGGAACGGCAACCACCGTCGGCGTTGTCACAAGCGCGCGCAAAGATTTGGCGGAAGTGAAGCTGAAGCGTCCGGTTTGTGTTGAGACAGGCGCGCACGTCGCCATCAGCAGACGCATTGATTCCAGGTGGCGTTTAATCGGTGTCGGTGTTATCGAAGACTGAGTCGGATGACGAAGATTCATCCGAATTCATTTGCGATTCCAAATCTGCCGTTCTGATTGACACGAACGGTTTTATGATTCCGGTTCAGTTCGGCATCGATATTTTTTCGGAACTTCAGCGCTTGGGATTTTCAAATTTTTTGACAATTCCCGCTGTCATTTTCGAACTTGAAAAAATTTCCAAAACCGCTTCCGGAAATGATCGAACCGCGGCGCGCGTTGCGCTTGCGCTGTCCAAAAAATGCAGATTGCTTGAGACGCCGCATGAAAAAGGCGTTCGAAAGTACGCGGACGATATTATTATCGAATCCGCGCTTCGGCATCCCGTCAGCGTTTTGACAAACGATGCCGGTCTTCGTCAAAAATTGATGAAGCGCGGAATTCCGGTTGTTTCTATGAGACAAATGCACCGGCTGGATATTATTAATCAAAAATAATTCGGTTATTATTCGGTTCGAATATTGATTCGAATATTAATATCAATTTAAAACTGAAATTCAATAATTTTGAATATTATACAAGCGTTGATAATCTAAATGTTGATAATCTAAAAACGCTTTTATATCAATTCATTATTTAATGCTCATTTACATCACATTAAATTCAAATTCATTCAAATTGAATACATTCACGTGAATATATATGGCAGCCTGACTGTCAAAACCTTCGGAGAATCAAATTTATGTATAAATTAATGACCCTTGTCGACACGGTCCGCATTGATCCGACGCTTCTCGGCGAAGACGTCATGGACAATGTCAAAAGAGCCTTAAAAGTTAAATTGGAAGGAAAAGTTGACAAAAAAATCGGTTGTCTGGTTGCGGTCTGCGATGTCGAAAACATCGGCGAAGGCCACATTCTTTACGGTGACGGCGCAGTTTACTACGATGTGACTTTTAAAGCGATTATGTTCATGCCTGAAAATCAGGAAGTCATCGAAGGCGAAGTTTTAGAAACGGTCAGCTTCGGTGTTTTCGTCGGCATCGGTCCGATGGATGGTCTTTTGCACGTCAGTCAAATTACGGACGAGTTCATGTCTTACGATTCTAAGAACGGCAGACTTGTGTCCAAAACCGGCAAGAAAGCGCTCGGTGAAGGCGACCACGTTCGCGCAAGAATCGTTGCGGTCAGCATTAACGAACGCGACCCGCGCGAAAGCAAGATCGGCATGACCATGCGTCAGGCTGCGCTCGGCAGAATCCAATGGATTGAAGAAGCGCGTGAGAAAGCCGGTGGCGCAAAAGGCGGCAAGAAGAAAGACGCGGCTCCTGAAGCAGAAGCCGCCGCAGATGAAAATTAAATTAATTAAGCGAATTTATCTCGCTTCATTTTTAATTTTTATCATTTAATCTTTTATTTTCATCAATCAAATTTATTAAAATTAAAAACGAAAAGGAAATAGGTGAATATTATGGCAGAAAAAGTATGCAGAAAATGCATGAGACTTATCGTCAATTCGGACACTTGCGAAATCTGCGAATCTTCGGATTTGGCGGATGAGTGGACCGGTCTTGTGGTCGTCATTGATCCCATGAAATCCGAAATCGCCAAGCGGATGAACATTGACTTGGCGGACAAATACGCATTGAAGGTGCGCTGATTTGGAACTTTTTTTTGACCTTCCGGTCGAACTTCGCCCGCGGCTGAAAAAGCCATACGGCAAACTTTTTCCGGGAGACAGCCCGTCCGTTGTCGAGCAAATCAAGGATTCGCTGGACGAATCTCTTGTGATTGCCGTCGGCGACGTGACAACTTATAATCTTTTTAAAGCCGGCGTTCGGCCGCACATTTGTTTTGTCGATCAGTACACGAAACGAACGGCCGTCACGAAAGCGATTTCAGCCGTTACGTCTCGTACCGACTACGTGAATATTTACGTCAAAAACCCGGCCGGTATGCTTTCAAGCGAGATGATTCTCGCGATTAAAAAAATACTGGCATCCGCCGAAAAACACATTTGCATATGCGTTGACGGCGAAGAGGATTTGGCGACCATTCCGGTTATCGCGCTTTGCGATGTCGGCTCCCTCGTTCTTTACGGTCAGCCCGATGAAGGTTTGGTTTGCGTCGAAGTGACGGATGAGAAAAAATCCGAAATGAGCGAGATGCTTAAACTCATTTTGACGGAAAAAAACACGCGCAGCATCAAAACCGACGATCCCGTCTGCAAAGAATTAAAAAATTCTTTGGCATCCGAGCTGAAAGAATTCTTAACGGCTGTTTTTTAATTTTATGAAAAACGCGATTCGGTTTTTCATCCTTTTTTTAAAATTTGTGCGGCTCGCGCGTGAGCGGCAGCGGCAGATGGCAGGTAACAGCAGCAAACGGGAACTGTGAGGTAGCTGCGGAAACGGAACTGGTAAGATAATCTGTGCCCACGCTCGCGTAGCGAGCGGATGTGATAAAAATGAGATGTTGGGCGTGGAAATACTGCTGATATTGGGCACTGTTGGCACTGGACGCTGCAGACAACAAATAATCTATATTATCTAACAGTTTTTTTGTTTTCATTGACTTCTTGGGGCGAATCTCCAATCCTCTTTTTGCTCGCTCCGCTCACAAAAATCGGATTGGGGGCGGTTGATTCTTGTTTATTTTATTTTTCAAAATCAAACATCGTTTTTCTTTAATTTTTTGAAAAAACGAACTCCCTCTTCTTTTTATTTTTTCAGAAAATGGGAGTTCGGGTTTGATAATATTCTGGAAACCGATGTTTGGGTTTTTTCAAAAAATTAACCAAACAGTTATAACCGATGACAACCTCTTTGAGCCGTTTATCCGACACCCGATCTTTGAATCGGTATTCGGAGGTACAAATTATGGAAATTAAAATCGTTAACGACTTAGATAACAAATTGTTAAACCGGAAGGAACTGGATTTCACCGTTGAATATGAAGGTCCGACTCCGTCACGCGCAGATGTCAGAAAAAAACTCGCAGCTCTTTTGAACAAAGACGTTGATTTAGTCCTCGTTCAGAGAATGGAATCCGAATACGGTCACCAATTCGCAAAAGGATACGCAAAAGTGTACGAATCCGCCGACCGTATGAAACAGGTTGAACCCGAACACGTTCTCCTCAGAAACACAATGCCTGAAGAACCTGTCGTCGAAGAAGAACCGGCAGAAGAAACAGCCGCCGATGAAGGCGCAGCAGCCGAAGAGCCTGCGGAAGAAGCAGCAGAAGAAGCAGCGGAGTGAGTGACATGGCAGTGAAAGATTATTATAAAGTCGAAGGCGACACAATTACCCGCGTCAACAAATTCTGTCCGAAATGCGGCCCCGGCGTTTTCTTGTCCGAACACAAGAACAGAAACGCATGCGGCAAATGCGGATACACAGAATTTAAAAACTGATTTTTAAATTATTTCATTATCTCAAGAACTGAATTTTTCAGTTCTTTTTGTTTTTTATTTTGTTCTTTTTTCAATTCCCTTTTCAGTCTTTTATTTCCTATTCTTTAATTCTATATTCTGTTGGATTGTATATCGAAATTTTATATTTCTTCTCGGATTCCTTTTCAACAACCTTTATATACAAAAACGGTATCTTTGCGGTATTCTTTATAGATTGTGAACCGGTTTTGCGCCGTTTTCTAAATGTTTTTAGAAAGCGCGCGGTGCAAAGTTTTTCTAAAATTTAAGCACCGGGCGTGATTGGCAAAATCGGGGAGAGGCAAACCTATCAGGTTTGTAAAGTCTATGACCCTGTCAGTGACTTTTTTATAAAGACGGCAGTCTGTTATTTTGTAAGCGATATGCTTTCGGCTGCCGTTTTGTTTCGCAATTTTGTAAAGCCACTCAAGGATTTGAGGTACAGAAAATGGATATCAATATCGATAAAGCATTGATCAAAGCCGTGAAGACCGGTAAAGTCGTCATCGGCTCCAAAAAAGCGATTGAGCTTTCTGCTTCCGGCGACGCGAAGATTATCATCTTGGCCAGAAACTGCCCGGAAGATACCAAAAAGCAAATTGAATCGTCCAACGTTCCCGTCTACGTTTACGACGGAACAAGCAGAGAACTCGGACCGGTCTGCGGTAAACCCTTCATCATCGCCGCAATGGCAATTTTAGATGCCGGCGAATCTGACATTTTGTCACTGGCCGATGCCTGAATTTTATGATTATTAAGAGGATTTTCCATGAGCGGCATTAAAATCACTTTTGAAGAAATGCAGTACATCGCACGCTTTGAAGACATTACAAGCGCCAAAGTGCTCGATTGTATTGTGGAAAGTGACCGGATTATCAATGTGATTCAGCAAGGCGAAATGGGTCTTGCGATCGGAAAGGGCGGCGAAAACATCAACCGCGCCAAAAAAGCAATTGATAAGCCCATCGAACTCGTGGAGTATTCCGACGATCCGGCAATCTTTATCAAAAATATTTTCGGCTCCGTGATTTCAATCAAGAACGTTACTTTCAAGGAAATCAATGACAAGAAAGTGGCAGAAGTTGAAGTCGCCGCAAAAGATAAAGGACTTGCAATCGGAAAGAACGGCAAAAATATATCAAAAGTCAAATTGCTGGCAGAAAGACACCACAATATTGACGATGTGATTTTGAAATAATACAATAATAATCCTCATAAATCAAGGTTTATCACTCATTAATTAATCGGAGACTAAACTATGACAAATGGAAACTATGCAGGCCAAATCTTAAAGAAACAAAGATTGAAGGCCAGATGGAAAGACCACGAATACAACAGACGCATGCTCGGTTTGAACGTGAAAGCTGACCCATTGGGCGGTTCACCCCAGGGACGCGGCATCGTTCTCGAAAAGATCGGCGTTGAAGCAAAACAGCCCAACTCCGCTATCCGTAAATGTGTTCGTATTCAGCTCATCAAGAACGGAAGACAAGTATCGGCATTCTGCCCCGGAGACGGCGCCATTAACTTCATCGACGAACACGACGAAGTGACGGTTGAAAGAATCGGCGGCCGCATGGGTGGTGCAATGGGTGATATTCCCGGCGTCCGTTTCAAAGTGATCGCAGTGAACAACGTTCCGCTCCAGCAAATGGTTATCGGAAGAATGGAAAAACCGAGGAGATGAGACATATGGATGCAAAAATGTTCGGTAAATGGGATCTCTCTGAAGTCGATGTGACCGATCCCGGAATTAAAAGATACGTTTGTTTGAAAGCCGTTACCGTGCCCCACTCCAGCGGCAAGCACGCCAGACAGCAGTTCAACAAATCCGAAATCTCAATCGTTGAGCGTCTCGTCAACAACTTGATGAGATCCGAAACAAACACCGGCAAGAAGCAGGTGGCAATGAGAACTGTTGACGAAGCTTTTGATGTCATCAACAAGAAAACCGGCAAGAACCCGATTCAGGTTTTGGTCGACGCCATCGCAAACGCAGGTCCGAGAGAAGAAGTCGTCCGTTTGAAATACGGCGGCATCTCCGTTCCGAAAGCTGTCGATACCGCGCCCCAAAGACGTGTTGACTCGGCACTTCGCTACATCTGCATCGGCACACACCAGGCCGCTTTCAAATCCAAGCGCTCTGTCGCCGACTGCCTCGCAACAGAACTCATCGCAGCCTCAAACGCAGACTCCAAAGCATTCTCTATCAGCAGAAAGGATGCCAAAGAGCGTGTCGCAAAGGCAGCCCGTTAAGCTTAATGCGTTCCTTTTCCGGGTTTTTAGGAATCAAAGAAAAAACCCGACTATCAATAATATAAGACAAAGGTCAGGATTATGGGAAAAAGAAAACAAATGGTTGAGCGTGTGACAGCGATCATGGGCAACCCCGAAATGATTCGCAACATCGGTATTGTCGCGCACATCGACCACGGTAAAACAACGCTTTCCGACAACTTACTCAGTGGCGCCGGAATGATTTCATCCGAACTCGCCGGAAAACAGTTATTCATGGACTCCGACGAAGAAGAACAGGCACGTGGTATCACAATTGATGCGTCCAACGTTTCAATGGTTCACACATACGACGGCAAAGAATACCTCATCAACCTTATCGACACGCCGGGTCACGTTGACTTCGGCGGTGACGTGACACGTGCAATGCGTGCCGTTGACGGCGCTGTCGTCGTCGTCGACGCTGTTGAAGGTACGATGCCCCAGACTGAAACCGTTCTCAGACAAGCGCTCAGAGAACACGTTCGTCCGGTTTTGTTCATCAACAAAGTCGACCGTTTGATCAATGAACTTCAGGTCGACCCGCAGGAAATGCAGGTCCGTCTCGGAAAACTCATTGACCACGTGAACAAGCTCATCAAAAATATGAACCCCGAGAGATACAAAGACGGTTGGCGCGTCGACGCTGCAAACGGCAGTGTCGCATTCGGTTCCGCTCTTTACAACTGGGCCATCAGCGTTCCGATGATGCAGAAAACAAAAATCTCTTTCAATGATGTTTATGACTTCTGTACCGCAGGCGACATGAAGGCACTCGCGCAGAAATGCCCGCTTCACGAAGCCCTCAACGACATGGTTATCGGCCACTTGCCCAACCCCCTTGATGCTCAGAAAGAAAGAGTTAAGGTCATCTGGCACGGTGAGAGAGATTCCGCAATCAGCAAATCCATGAACAGCGCAGACCCGAAAGGCGACCTCGCATTCATGGTGACGGACATCTCCATGGATCCGCATGCCGGTGAAGTCGCAACAGGCAGACTTTTCAGCGGTACGCTCACACGCGGTTTGGAAGTTTACACCTCCGGTTCCGCTAAAAAGAGCAGAATCCAGCAGGTCAGTATTTTCATGGGTCCGGAAAGACTCGAAGTCGAAAACATTCCGGCCGGAAACATCGCAGCCGTTACAGGTTTGAAAGATGCGATCGTCGGTTCCACCATCACAACGCTTGAAGGTATGACGCCGTTTGAAAGCATCAGACACGTCAGTGAACCGGTTATCACTGTTTCCGTTGAAGCCAAGCACACCAAAGACCTTCCGAAACTCGTCGAAGTTCTCAGACAGGTCGCTAAGGAAGACCCGACGCTTCAGATTACTTTGAACGAAGAAACCGGCGAACACTTGATGGCCGGTATGGGTGAGCTTCACTTGGAAGTTATTGCGCACAGAATCGAGCGTGACAAAGGTGTTGAAATCATCACCAACCCGCCGATTGTCGTTTACCGCGAAACCATCAAAAAGAAAGTTGAAAACGTTGAAGGTAAATCCCCCAACAGACACAACCGCTTCTACATTGATGTTGAACCGCTGGACGAAAGAATCGTTGATTTGATCCGTGAAGGCGAAATCTCCATGAGAATGGAAGAGCTCGAAAGACGTGAAAAATTGATTGCAGCAGGCATGGAGAAAGATGAAGCCAAGAGCATTGCCGCAATTTACGGCAACAACATCTATCTTGACATGACAAAAGGTATTCAGTACCTCAACGAAACCATGGAATTGGTTTTGGACGGTTTTGAAGAAGTCATGAAAGCAGGTCCGCTCGCAAGAGAACCCGTTTCTCACGTGAAAATCACTCTCCGTGACGCAAAGCTTCACGAAGACGCAATCCACAGAGGTCCCGCACAGGTTATTCCGGCATCCCGTCAAGCCATTCAGGCAGCAATGCTTATGGCCGAAGACACATTGCTTGAACCGTACCAGAAAGTCTTCATTCAAGTGCCCCAAAACAACATGGGCGGCGCAACAAAAGAAATTCAGGGAAGACGCGGCAGCATCATTGACATGCAGAGTGAAGGCGACTTGTCCATTATTGAGTCCCGCGCTCCTGTTTCAGAGCTCTTCGGATTTGCAGGCGACATCCGCTCGGCAACAGAAGGCCGCGCAATGTGGAGCACAGAATTCGGCGGCTTTGAAACCGTTCCGAACAACCTTGCACCCGAAATCGTTGCCAAGATCAGAGAGAGAAAGGGCTTGAAGAAAGACCTTCCGAAAGCAGCTGACTACTTGGAAATGTAATGTTCATAACAAATTCGAAATTTTATTCAAATTCGAAAGTTATAACAAAATGAAAAATTTGAAAATTTACAAAAAAAATTGAAAATCGAATCAAAAAGATGTCAAAAATAAACGTTTTGCATATAAACGATTGGCTGCCGATTCCGTCGGCGACCATATCTTTTTATATGTAAGTGTGTTTATTAGAGACTACTTCGAGAATGTCCGCCGTTAAGTGACGATTGGCGAAACGGTTTAATATTGAAATGTTATTCAGTAATCGGAAAATCTTTCATGTTTTTCACGAGCCGTTTATCAAATCACTGTCGGTGGCACCGATTTTCATGATCATCAACGATGATTTTAAATTAAAAAATTAATCAACGTTTACAGACGTTATTATGTAAATAAAATTAAAAGGAGAATATATTATGGCAGCAGAGAAACCCCACATGAACTTAGCCGTCATCGGTCACATCGACCACGGTAAGTCCACCTTCGTCGGAAGGTTAATGTTCGAAACCGGAGCAGTTCCGCCCCACGTTATCGAAAAGTTCAAAGAAGAAGCAAAATTGAAAGGCAAAGAATCCTTCGCATTCGCATGGGTTATGGACTCCCTCAAAGAAGAAAGAGAGAGAGGTATCACAATCGACATCGCACACAAGAGATTCGACACCGACAAATACTACTTCACAGTCGTGGACTGCCCGGGTCACAGAGACTTCGTTAAGAACATGATTACCGGCGCATCTCAGGCCGACGCAGCAGTTCTCGTCGTCGCAGCACCCGATGGTGTTATGGCACAGACAAAGGAACACATCTTCCTTTCCAAGACACTCGGTATCAACCAGTTAATCGTCGCCATTAACAAGATGGACGCTGTCAACTACAGCGAAGACAGATACAAAGAAGTTATCGAAGAAGTTTCCAAGATCTTGAAAATGATCGGCTTCAAACCGGACGAGATTCCGTTTATCCCGACCTCCGCATTCGAAGGCGACAACATTGCAGCAGCAAGTGCAAACACACCCTGGTACAAAGGTCCCTCTATTCTTGAAGCACTCAACAACTTGAAAGAACCCGAGAAGCCCACATCCCTTCCGTTAAGAATCCCTGTCGAAGACGCGTACACCATCTCCGGTATCGGTACTGTTCCGGTCGGCCGTGTCGAAACAGGTATCATGAAGAAAGGCGACCAGGTCACTTTCATGCCCTCCAATGCAACCGGTGAAGTTAAGTCCATCGAAATGCACCACGAAGAAATTCCGCAGGCAGTCCCCGGTGACAACATCGGCTGGAGCGTTCGCGGTATCGGCAAGAACGATGTGAGAAGAGGAGACGTTTGCGGTCCGACCGGCGACAAAGCACCCACAGTTGCTGACGAATTTACCGGTCAGATTGTCGTTCTCCAACACCCGTCCGCAATTACCGTCGGCTACACACCTGTTTTCCACAGCCACACAGCTCAGGTCGCATGTATGTTCATGTCCATCGACAAGAAACTCGACCCGAAAACAGGCCAGCCCAGTGAAGAAAACCCCGCTTTCATCAAGGCCGGTGACGCAGCAATCGTTACCTTCAAGCCCATGAAACCGTTGGTTATCGAACCCGCAAAAGAAATCCCGCAGCTCGGCAGATTCGCTGTCCGTGATATGGGTATGACCATTGCAGCAGGCGTTTGTCTCAGCGTTAAGAAGAAAGAGTAATCTTTCTTCCTAATTTCCTTTTTTTTAGGAGAGTCAAGCCATGCAAAAAGCAAGAATCAGATTATCGGGAATCAGCCCGACAGACCTTGACAGTGTCTGCAATCAGGTCAAAGCGATCGCCGAAAGAACCGGTGTCAGCATTTCAGGACCTGTTCCGCTCCCGACCAAGAAATTGGTCGTTCCGACAAGAAAAAGTCCGAGCGGTGACGGCACTGCAACCTGGGACCACTGGGAAATGCGTGTCCACAAAAGACTCATCGACCTCGCGGCCGATGAACGCGCGCTTCGCCAGTTAATGAGAATTCAAGTACCTAAAGATATTAATATCGAGATTGTTCTCGAAAATTAATTCTTTTTACTTTTCTCATCTTTTTTATTTTACCGAAAAATTCTTTTCGTTTTTCTATTACTCGGTTTTTTTTGTTATTTTGTCATTATTAAACCGGCTTTTTTTGTTTATGTTTGAATTATTGGTCTCAAACTATTTTCTGTTGGTATTTTTCATTTCAATTATATTAATCATTATATGGAATATGGTTTTTATAGTTGTTTTATCTTACATTTCTTACTCTTTGAATGATTTCATTTTCGATGATTTCATTTTTTGTGATTTTATTTATTATTGTATTGCTTTCATTGTAATGTGTCGCACATATGCGATTTTGTAATTATTATACTAATGTGATTTGAAATGGTAATGAAAAAACTCTTTCGGGAGACTTTGATATCCAAATTTAAAGTTTTGGAAGCCGTCAATGCTTTTCTCGGATTTTATGTTATTTTGGTGTACGCCCTTTTATGGTATTTAGGGTCGGTGCCAATGGTATTTGTTTATTTGACGCCGTTAATCGGGATTGTTTTATTGGCGTATCATGTCAAAATGTCATCCGATTTGAAAAAATCCGTCATCGGGGGCGGAAGCTTACTGAATCTCAGATTCGCATCCTCAACCGGTTTCGCGTTTACATTGTTCTTATTGGCAATTCTTTGCCTGACAGCCGGCTGCTTGTTTTCTTCGCAGATTCCGCTGATCCTGTCCATGCTTTTCGTGCTGAATCACGCGCTTTATATCAGCATTGATAAAAATTAGATCAACCCGAAAAAACAAAAAGGCGGCGCAACGCCGTTGCTTGCAGCTGCTTAATTTTTAAAAATGAAAAAAAGAAGTCCGAAAATCGGACTTTTATGTTTTATTATTTTGTCGGTTGACCGGATTTATTTTTATTTTTTGCCGGTTGATCGGGTTTGTTTTATTTTTTGCCGGTTTCACAGGCTCCGTTTTTATTACGTTAATTCCGTTTTCAACTTATGTTTTTTTGACCAAAATCTTTCTCATAATGTCAACGGAATGCGCCGTGTTGTCAGCGATGCCGCCGATGTTGTCAATTAAGCGGGACAGGTGATAAACACCTGCGCCGCCGATTTCATTTTCATGCGCGAAAACGGTTTTTAAAACTTTGATTTCAAACATATCCACTTCGTATTCTTGTCTTTCAATTTCGGGAATTTGCTCCACCAATTTATGAATTTCGATCTTGCTGTAGGAGGTCGCTTCGACTTTTTCAAGGCTGACCATCACTTGCTCGTAGCTGCGAATACATTTCATTGACATTTTCATTAATTCGCGAAGCTCGTCTTTGATTTCCTGCGGAATGTCCGCTGCCGGGCGAAGCGTCATCCAATGCGCCGCATCTTGCGCCGTGTTTGCAATGCTGTCCTGAGATTTTAAAAAGTCCAATAAATAATTCGTATCCAATTGAATCACGACAGAGTCGGGCAAAATGACCTGAAACTGCTGTTTCATTTTGTCCGCGTCATGTTCCAATTCATCGATGGTTTTGCACAGCTCTTCCGTTTTGCCGCAGTCGCCGTCCAAATAATTGTCCAGCATTTCGGAAAGCCTGTCAACGGCCTCAATGACTTTTTTGGAGTGGTCCTCAAGCCCGTCCATCGGGGAGTCCACAAATATGTTTAAAATAGATCTCATGTATCTGTGCGGCATTTCATCACCTTTTTAATGTTATAATATTAAATTTTTCATTCATCTATAATATCCTTCTCTTTTTTTATACGTTTGTCATTCAAATTGTCATTTCCTTTACAGATAACTCCTATGTCAAAGAAAGATGATGACTGATGCCAAAAATGTAATTTCAGACGAAATCAATTAAAAAATTATAAAAATTTTAATTATTTTCTTTCGGGGATTTCGTTAAAGGAAATACCATCCGAGGGGGAAGAAAATAATCATACACGTCAGCGCGGAAACCGGAACCGTAATGAACCAGGAACTGACGATGTTTTTAATCACTTTGAAATTCACGCCCGATAAACCGCCGGCAAGACCGACACCGATAACCGCGCCGACTAAAGTGTGCGTGGTTGAAATCGGAAGCCCGATGTAACTGTGTGCCAAAACGACTGCGGCAGTTGCGAATTGAGCGGAAAAGCCGCGCGTCGGCGTCAATTCCGTGATTTTGCTTCCGACCGTGTCAATCACTTTGTAGCCCCATGTGGACAAACCGATGACAATACCGATTCCGCCGAGCAAAAGAAGAACTTGTGATAATTTCAGCGGTCCGAATCCTTGGTAGCCGTACATTTCAAAAACAGCGTAAAGCGGTCCGATTGCGTTAGCAACGTCGTTTGATCCGTGCGCGAACGCGATGAAACAGGCGGTTGCGACTTGAAGCCAAATGAATTTTTTCTCAATGCCCGGAACATTTTCAGATTTGATTAAGAATTTTTTCCGGACGATATAAAAGATCAAATACGCTAATACCGCGCCGATTGCGGGTGATAAGAACCAGCTGGCAACGATTTCAATTAAAGTTGCCCAATGAATGTCGGTGAGGGCGATGTAGCCGTAAAAGACGCAAATGATGCCGAAACCGAGGACGGATCCGACGATTGAATGTGTTGTTGAAACCGGCAGGTTGTAAAATGTCGCGAGTGTAATCCAAAAAGCGGCGGCCAAAATCGCGGCCAGCATGCCGACCGTCACAATCAGAGGGCTGATTTCTATAATCTTATCAAGCGGAACGATGCCTTTTGCGATGGTTCCGGTGACATTCCCTCCGAATAAAAGCGCGCCGGCAAGTTCAAAAACAGCAGCCAGCACAATCACTTGTTTAATCGTGAGCGCTTTTGAGCCGACAGAGGTTCCCATTGCGTTTGCCAGGTCATTGGCACCGATGTTCCAGGCCATGTAAAAACCTGCTAATACCAGTGCAATGCCGAGTATTATATCCATTGTTTTCTCCGTGTGTCATATTTCGAATAAAAAGATAAATCCGTTTTTATTTTTGTATGAGATGGAATTGACAACTCTCGGATATGTTATAAACTTTATTTTCGTATAATATATATTTTCAATAGGTCGGCGCATTCGGAAAAATTTATTAAGGGATTTATCCTTTATTCCGTTGTTGAAAAATTATGACGGTTTTTGATCTTTTTGAAAAACAAAATGTTGTTCTCATCGGCATGCCCGGATCGGGCAAAAGCACTTCGGGTGTTTTACTTGCAAAGTCACTCGGCCTTTCTTTTGTCGACACCGATCTTCTCATTCAGCAGCAAGAAGGAATGCTGCTTCAGGATCTTGTCGATTCCGCCGGTTTTTCGGGTTTCATTCAAATCGAAGAAAAAATCGTTTCCAATCTTCAAGCGTCAAATTCTGTGATTTCAACCGGCGGCAGCGTCGTTTACGGTGAAAAATCAATGGCGCGCCTCAAAGAAATCGGCATCGTCGTGTATTTAGACGTGTCTTTTCCTGAAATCATGCGCCGGATTCAAAATATTTCAACGCGCGGCATTGCGCTTAAAGAAAACCAAAGCTTGGGAAATCTTTATGAAGAACGGCGCCCGCTTTATGAAAAATATGCCGACATTACGGTTTCCGGCGACAATAAAACGATTGAAGAATTGGTGACTGAAATTATTGAAAAAATTCGGGCGGAAATTTAAAAAATAAATGAAAAGCCGGCAAAATGCTGGCGATTCATGTTCTTATTATTTTTATTTGTTATATGTAAAAGTCAGCGCAGCATATCCGACAACGGCAACTTCGCGCGCTTCCCTTTCATCGTTGCTGGTTCTGTATTCCAAAAGCTTGGCATTTGTGTCAAGCGCTTTTGCAACCATCATCAAAACCGCAATCGGGCCGTAGCCGCAAATGGTTGAATCGTATTTGTCTATAAAATCATAAAATTCGTCAACGTCAAGCGCCAAAATTCTGTTAATGATAGCTTCATCATGCTCTTTTGCGAATTCCTCCGGGATGTAATGAGAAAAATCACTGGACGCAATGATTGCGATTTTTAATTTTTCGTCGAGATTTTCCTTTTTGATGTAAATATTTTCCTTCATCAAAGGAATTAATATCTGTGCGATAACGTTAGCAGCCGCTCTGTTTTGATCGCCCATGACAATCGGGAAAATCTTAAACGGCTTGTCTTTCATTTTGCGCTGTAAAAACGGCACAATCACTTCAATGGAATGCTCTCTCTCATGCGCTTCTTCGTCATGAACAATCCACGTGCCGTCAAAGTAGCGCGCAATCAGTTTGTCTGTTTCAACCTCGCCGAGCGGTGTTTTCCACGTGTCTTGGGAATACGCCAGCGATTCGCCGAGGCCTGTGTGATTGGAGCCGATAATGATGTATGTATCCGCTTCCATAATTGAATCAATTGCCGCAGCCGCTGTTTTTCCTGAAAATATGTATCCTGCATGCGGGCTGATAACGCCGACGGTTTTATCGGAATATTCCGATTTTCCTTTCGCCGCTTCAAATAAACGATCCACTTCTCTCTTTAACCCGTCTTCGTCGGGTTCATAAAATAATCCTGAGACAACCGATTCTCTCATTTCGTTTTCCTCCAAATTGCTGATGAACTTGTTTTTCATTCAAATTTATTCATTTTTAATTTTATCAAAAATGAATTTATGTGTCTTATATTAATATTTTGAATATTATATAAGTTTCGTATATTTCCAATTATTTGCAAAATTTATAAAAAAACATTGGCAAACGAATCAAAAAAGGGAATGAAGAAGAAGATAAAAATGAAATCAGGAATTTCAATTATTCTTCATTCTCGTTTTCTTTTTCTCTTAAATTAAATCCGACACCGTATTCGGCGACCGAATCTTTGTCATTGATAATCGGAATATTGTGTTTTTCTAATATTTCCGTCACGCGCCTGCGGTCGGGGCCGCGCATGGATTTCTTATCAAAAAACGCGAGATTTGAACCCGTTCTTTCAAACGCTTTTAAAATGACTTCTTCCGTAATTGTTTCCAGCTGATACTTCGGAAACATGTGTCCGTAAGCTAATTTTGTTCTGAACAAACTGACTGTTTGGCGGTCGCCGTAATGTCCGCCGCCGAAAGCAACGGCAACAGCGTTTTCTTCCAAAAGTTTCGCTTCCTTTGAAAGCCTCTCGCAGGCGGCGTTCGCATCGTCCGGCTCGCCCAATGAAAGAACCGCTTTGGCGACGACGAGTCCCGGTTTCGGATCAATCCATTCTTTTTCCGTGCTGCCGATTTCAACAAACAGTGACGGCGTTTCAAGCTCGGTCGGGCCGTGGTGGGTAACTTCAAAAGTAACATCGTAGCTGAGTCCGGTTTCGGCGTTGAGCCTGTCCATTACAAGCAGCAGCTTTTTCATAGCAAGCGGCGCAGGCGTGCAAAGCGAGCCGGGGTGTCCGCCGTAATCGGCAGCCGCATAGTTTCCGGAAGGGTGAGCAGTCAGCGCTTTTGTCTCGCTTTGGCTTTTGTGTTTTGAGAGAAAAACGATTAAATCGCTTTTAAAACCCAAATCTTCCAAGCGTTTGTCCAAATAATCCTGAAAAATGATTCTGCCGTCAATTGAAATCATTCGAAAAAGCGTGTCACCTTTGGTTAATTCATAAACTTCGGTAAACAAATTCGACAATTCTTTTCCTTTGTCTTCCGTGTACAAAACCGATGTTGAAATCGGATATTTCAAAAGCGCGTCCTTCATTTTCTCAATCGGCGGCACGTCGGCTTTCGTCCAATTTTCAGATTCAAGGAGACGATCTTTGATATTGACGCTCGCCAAATCCGGCAGGCAGCACATCAGCGTGATGATTTTTGTTTTTGTCATAAAGTCACCGAAATATTCAAAGTTGAATTATTAAATCTAAAAAATCAAAATTAAAAATAATAAAAATAAATCTAAAATTTTATAGAATAAAAAAATAGCGAATCGGGGTTCGATTCAAAAAATCCGAATAAAATCACCCGATTAAGAAATCCAAAATGTCAAGTCCCGCCGAATTCTGCGCTTTGTAAATTTCCGTAAAACCGCAGTCGGTGCAGCTGATTGTAATGAATTTCTTATTTTGAATATTGAACAATTTCGTAAACGTATCGCCCGTTGCCTGAAATTGATCGTTCGTATAATGATTGCAGCCGCATTTCGGGCAAACGTATTGATGTTTTTCCATTTTATTTCCTCGTTCAAGGCGTGATGATTGTTCCGTCACATTCCGCCTGAGGTCCTTTTTCTTCGCCTTCGATAATTTTCAGCAAAGTTTTCGGATCTCTGCCGTCTAAAACAATCGTTCGGATGCCGCTTCTTTCAATCATCTTGCAGGCGATCGGGTCGATCGGCGATTTGGAGCCGGCTTTCAAAGATGTTTCGCCCGACATTTTGACAAGGTCGCTGCCGGTCAATGTTTTATATTTGACGGCGGTTTTGTCGGTGTTCGGGTCGGCGGAATAAATGCCGTCAACGGATGTCGGAATTAAAAATAAATCCGCGCCGAGATATTCGGAGAGTGCTGCGGAAACGGCGTCGGTTGTTTGTCCGGGGATGACGCCGCCCATTACAATAATTTTTCCGGATTCGGCGGCGACCGCGGCTTCATTATAATTCGTCGGAACTTCGGGATACGCCGCTTTTCCGAGCGCGGAAATCAAAAGCTTGGCGTTGATTCTTGTGACGTCGATTCCGATGAAGTCGCACATGACCTCATCCGCGCCGTTTCCGCGCGCGGTTTCGATGTATCTGCGCGCGAAAACGCCGCCGCCGACGACAAGAAGAAGCTTGTGTTTTTCAGAAATTTTCAAAATGGCTTCCGCGTATGTTTTAAAACGCGCCGAATCCAAATCGCCTGCTAAAATCGAACCGCCGAGTGACATCACAATGAACATAAATTTTCTTCCTGATTTTAATTAATTTAATTTTTTAATGTTTAATTTATTTTAATGCTGAAAATCACAATTACAAAGCGACTAAATTTTTAAACCTATCGTCAGAATTTTTGTTTTTGAAACAAATTTTTAAAAGTAATGAAAAATCATTGAAAATCAGGGAAAAAGATTAAGAAGTTGCATTTGTTCTTTGAATCATTATTCAATTTTGAGAGGAATCTAAAAATGGACGACGAAAATCAAGGTCAAATGATTGATGAAAATTTTGCGGAAAACTCGGAAAATTCAGGCTGCGCCGGGTGCAGTGGCTGCGGCGGCACTGCCGGCGACCCGATTGAAATCGTGTCGGAGACGGAATCTGATCGCGGCGTTTTGCTTCACCAGCTGGCCGAGCGCGAAAAAGCGCTTGAATTTTACGAGGGAATGCTTGCAGACGATCCCGAAAACGGCGATGTTTGGTACAACAAAGCATTGACGCTTCACAGCCTCAGCCGTTTTTATGAAGCAATCGACGCTTACGATACCGCCGTTAAATTCAATCCGAAAGATAGCGACGCTTATTACAACAAAGGCGTGATTCAGTCCGAACTCGGCCTTTACAACGAAGCGATTGAAAGCTACAATAAAGCAATCGAAGCTGATGCCGAAAATATTGACGCGTTTTACAACAAGGCAACCGCGCTTCTTCAGCTCAGGCAATTCGACGAAGCCGTCAAAGTTTACGATATTATTCTGAGCGGCGACAAAAACAATTTCAACGCCGCTTACAACAAGGCGCTCGCTTTGGTTCAGCTTGAAAGATTCGACGAAGCAATCGACGCGTTTGACGCGGTTATTTTAATCGACCCGAAAAGCAAAGAAGCTTGGTATGACAAGGCGCACCTTCTTTTAAAAACCGGAAAGCCCGAAGACGCGAAAGAAGCGTTCAGCAACACGATTAAATTAATTCCCGATTTGCCGGATTCCTGGTTCAGAATCGGCGGTATTTTGGCTGTCGTCGGTCAAAAAAAGGAGAGCCTGAAATATCTCAGAAGATCCATTAATTCAAATCCTGAAGCGCGTGAATGGGCCAAAGAAGATTTGGATTATGAATCTTTATGGGACGACCCGGATTTCCAAAAAATCCTGAATGAAAGCGACGCGGAAATCAAAAAAGCTGTTTCAGAAATCGAATAATCATCTTGAGGAATATTTATGTCTGATAAAATGATGCGCGGATCCCGCGAAAATTTAATGAGCGAAGATAAATTTTGGGAAATTATCGAACTTTCAAAAGCCGATGACCCCCAAGATCAGCTTGACAATCTTGTCGAACAGCTCTCGGCGATGACGGCTGATGATATTTTCGGTTTTGATTATCAATTGGATAAACATTTGGAAATGTCTTACAACTCCGATTTATGGGCGGCGGCGTACATTGTTTGCGGCGGCTGCTCGGATGACGCGTTTGATTATTTCCGCGCGTGGCTGGTTTCAAAAGGCCGCGATGTTTTTGAAAAAGCGCTTGAAAATCCCGATTCGCTGCTTGATGTTTTTGAAGCGATGGACGACGCGGATTTCCCCGAAAACGAAGAAATTCTTTACGCGACGCTTGATGCTTATGACGAAGCGACCGGAAAAGAAGATTTTTATGACGTTTTGGACACCTTTGAAGACAATTTCCAAATCGTGGAAATCGAATTAACATGGGATGAAGACGACCCGAAAACCTTGGCAGCCGTCTGCCCGAATTTGTTTGAAAGATATTATGACGATCCCCTCTAATAATGCTTTTTTGCCGGATGATGTTTTATCCGGCAAAGAAAAACGTTTGTTTTTATCGTCGGCGCTGCTGAGCTGGTACAATCAAAACGGGCGCGATTTGCCTTGGCGCGTTCGCGGCGCTCATCCGAATCCTTACGTCGTTTGGATTTCTGAAATTATGCTTCAGCAGACGACGGTTAAAACCGTCATTCCTTATTTTTACCGTTTTTTGGAAAGATTTCCGGACATTTCCGCGCTTGCAAACGCCGACATCGATGACGTTTTGCTGCTTTGGCAGGGTCTCGGCTACTACACGCGCGCCCGAAAACTTCACGAATGCGCTCAATTTTTGAACCAAAACAACGGCGGCAAATTCCCCGAAACCTATTCGGAATTGCTGAAACTTCCCGGAATCGGTCCCTACACGGCGGCCAGCATTTCATCGCTTGCATTTGATAAGCGCGAGGCAGTCGTTGACGGCAATGTGATTCGCGTCATTTCCAGGCTTTACGGAATCGCGGAAAGCACGGCTGTCAGCTTGCCTGAAATCAAAACAAAAGCGCAGGATTTAATGTCTGAGACGCGCGCTGCCGATTACACGTCCGCGATTATGGATCTTGGCGCAACTGTCTGCACGCCGAAAAATCCGGATTGTTCTGTCTGTCCGTTTGAAGGCGAATGCGAAGCGCTTGCGCGAAATTTGATTGATGAAATTCCGAAAATCGAAAAGCTTCAAAAAATCAATAAAATCGGAAAATTGTTTTGGATTGAAAATGAATCCGGCGATGTTTTTATTCGAAAGCGCGAAGAGGCCGGATTGCTTCACGGCTTAACCGAATTTCCGTGGGAAGCTGTCGAAGGCAACGATGAAATGCTGAACAAGATTTCGTTTCCGATTCCAAACGCCGATTGGGTTGATACGGGAAAAAACGTCCGCCACGTTTTTACGCACATTAATCTGACGCTTAAAATTTTTAAAACAAAAGTTTTAGAAAACGAAGCGGATTTGAAAAATTTAATGAAAACCGGCGGACAGTTTGTTTCAAAAGATAATTTTAAAGATTATCCGTTTTCAACGCTGATGAAAAAAGTGGTTAAAGCGGTTGAGTCTGACGGCAATTCTGATTCAAAGAAGCGCAATTCCAAAAAAGCAAAATCGGTTGAATCAAAAACGTTTTGCGATTTTGAATAATTCTTTTTGTAATCTTGTTTTATTTTTCATTTTTTTTGAATGAATCTCTTCGGCACGGGGAATGAATTTATAAATTAAACGGCATTTACTTTTCAGGTTTCCAATTCTAATTATTGAAATATTTTATTTTGGTGTTTTATAAATGATTACAAGTTCCGCGCCCGGTAAAATTTTCTTATTCGGCGAACACGCTGTTGTTTACGGTAAAACGGCAATTGCCTGCGCGATTGATTTGCGTGCGCATGTGACCGTTGACGAAGCACCGTCAATTCAAATGAAAGGTCCGGGCGGCAGCATTGATTTAAATCCGCGCAAACATCCGTACATCTATTCCGTTGTCGAAAAATTCAAAGGACTGACGGATGTGACCGGTGTCAGCATTGACATTCACTCCGATATTCCGGTCGGATCCGGCCTCGGCTCGTCCGCGGCGGTGACGATTGCAACGATTAAAGCGCTGGATGCTTATTATGAAACGAATTTGACTTTGGAAGACATCGCGCAGATGGGACATCTTGTGGAATCGGAAGTACAAGGGCGCGCCAGTCCGACAGATACGTTTGTTTCGACATTCGGCGGGATGGTTCAAATTCCGGATCGCAAAAAACTCGGTTTTCATGACATGTTAATCGTTATCGGGAACACCGGCAAGTTTTCATCGACGCGCAAAATCGTTTCAAACGTTGCCGCGCTTCGGGAAAGGCATCCGATTGTGATTGGTCAAATCATGGACACAATCAGCGCGATTTCCGAAACCGGCGTCGATTTTATTCAGGAAGGCGATTTTCATACCGTCGGTGAATTGATGAATATCAATCAGGGACTTTTGGATTCAATCGGTGTCGGCTCAAAAGAGCTTTCCGAATTGGTTTACGCGTCGCGCAAAGCAGGCGCGCTCGGTTCCAAGATTACGGGTGCGGGCGGCGGCGGCTGCATGATTGCGCTGTGCGAGCACAAAAATCTGTCACGCGTCGCGCATGCGGTTAAACGCGCAGGCGGCGATTCTTTTATTTGCCGAACTTCCAATACGGGCGTTCGAATTGAAACAAAATAATTTACAATTTTTTAATTTACGAGGGAATGATATGAGTTCAAATTCCGACATTACGGTTTTAAAAGTGGGCGGCAGCGCTGTTACCGATAAAAACGCGGCTGCCGGTTCCGCGAAATCCGATGAAATGGAGCGAATCGCCAAAGAAATCGCGGGTTTCTCAGGAAAACTTGTTATTGTTCACGGCGCCGGTTCTTTCGGTCATGTTTATGCGAAGGAATACGGCCTTGACAAAGGATTTCATGAAGAAGGTTTCTTAAAAACGCATGATTCCGTTCGCGAACTCAACGAAATGATTGTCAAAACGCTGCGCGCGGAAGGTATTCCGGCGGTTCCTTTGAATCCGCTTTCTTTTTCGCTTTGCGAAGACGGCCGCCTGACTTTTTTGTACACCGGCCAAATTGAAGAAATGCTGAAGCACAATTTGGTTCCGGTTCTGCACGGCGATGTCTGCATGGACACCGTTCGCGGATCCTGCATCCTGTCGGGCGACCAGTCGCTGCCGTACGTGGCAGCTGCGCTCGGCGCAAAGCGCGTCGGCCTCGGGTCGGCAACAGACGGCGTTTTGGATTCGGACGGCAAAACCATTCCGAAAATTACGCCGGACAGTTTTGATTCCGTTAAACAGCACATCGGCGGCTCGGCCGGGACGGATGTCACCGGCGGCATGCTCGGAAAAGTGTCCGAAATTTTGGATCTTGCGGAAAAAACGGGTATAGAGTCTTGCATTTTTAACGCGAATACGCCCGGAAGCGTCGCCGCGTATTTAAAAGGCGAAGTCGTCGGAACGGTTATCTGTAAAGACGATTGAAATTCATTTAATCATTTTATTTCATTTATACAAAAATCAGGAGTTTTATTATGACAGAAGAAGTTTTTGAAAAAGGCGCTGCGTTAAATCTCGCCGACATGGTTGAATATTCGGGAGGCGGCGTCATCAGCAAACAAGTTTTGAAGAACGAATCCGGAAACATCACTTTGTTTTCCTTTGACAAAGGACAGGGTTTGAGCGAACACACTGCGCCGTTTGACGCCGTTGTTCAAATTTTGGACGGCAAAGCGCAAATCACAATCGGCGGAAATCCGGTTTTGCTCGAAAAAGGACAAGCCATTATCATGCCGGCAAACATTTCACACGCGCTTCTCGCGGTTGAAAAATTTAAAATGCTGTTGACCATGATCAGAGGCTGAAAGTCATTTTTACAAAAAAGAAAAATCGATTTCTTTAATATTTTAATTGTTTTCACGGCGGCAACGGTAATTTTTCCGTCTCCGCTGTGAATTATTTATATACTATTACCGAGTAGGTTATTTCAAGAAAATCAGTCTTATTAAATGGAAAATTTCAACCAGGAAAATTTTAATCCCGATTCAGGGTGACATCCGGAGTTTTAAAAAATGGAGCATGAAACATCACGCAGAAAAATTGAGCATTTGGAGCTTTGCGCCCGATGCCATGTTGAATCCCGCAAGGTGAGCGCCGGTTTTGAAGATGTGACTTTGGTTCATCGCGCGCTTCCCGAGATTTCGATGCATGATATTGATATGTCTGTTGATTTTTTCGGAAAAAAATTATCTTTTCCTTTTATGATTGCATCCATTACCGGCGGCCACCCCGAAACAACTAAAATTAATGCGGCGCTTGCAGAAGCGGCGGAAACGGTTGGTGTCGGAATCGGCGTCGGAAGCCAAAGGGCGGCAATTGACGACCCGAAGCAGACTGATTCTTTTAAAATTGTCCGCGAAAAAGCACCGAACGCTTTTGTTTACGGAAACATCGGCGCGGCTCAGATTAAGGAATACGGAACGGAAAAAGTCAATTCCCTCGTTTCCATGATTGACGCGGACGCAATTGCGGTTCATTTGAATTTCTTACAGGAAGCGATTCAGCCGGAAGGCGATATCGATGCGAGCGGCTGCTTGGAAATGATTGAAAAAATCTGCGCCGCGGCAGACGTTCCGGTGATTGCGAAAGAAACCGGCGCGGGCATTTCACGCGAGGATGCGCTTTTGCTCAAAAAAGCAGGCGTTTCCGCGATTGATGTCGGCGGCGTCGGCGGAACCAGCTGGTCCGGTGTCGAAGTTTACCGCGCTCGTATGGATAAAGACAAATTGGGCGAGCATCTCGGCGAATTGTTCTGGGACTTCGGTATTCCGACCGTTTCCAGTTTAATCGAATGCAAAGTCGCGGTTCCGGTGATTGCAACCGGCGGCGTGCGGACAGGCGTTGACATTGCCAAATCCGTTGCGCTCGGAGCGGCGGCGGCCGGCGCGGCATTGCCGTTTGTCGAGCCCGCTTTCAAAGGCGCCGACGCGGCGGCAGACGCGCTTCGTTTAATGGAGCAGGAACTTAAAGCCTCCATGTTTTTGACAGGCTGCGCGGACATTAAAGCGCTTTCGCAAACCAACGCGGTCGTTACGGGAAAAACGTACGACTATTTAACAAGCCGCGGATTCAACGTCCGCGATTACGCGAACAAGGAAATTCTTTAACGCGAAAACAATCGGAATCAAAATCAATTGCAATCAATCAGAATCAAGATCAATCGCTTCTGTGATTTATGATTCGGATTCGTGCCGGTAAATCCGGTTATGACAGTCATCCCTTATTCGAATTCTTGGAATTCATGTTTTAAAGGAAAAATCCATTAAAGTTCAATCGAATTTTAATTATTAAAAAATCTAAAATTTAATTTAAAAAATTAAATCCAAATTAAATCAAAAATAAAGGAATTTATAAAAATGGAAGATATAGGAATTGTCGCCGTAGGCGGTTATAACGAAATGGGTCGTAACATGACGGCCGTAGTTGTCGGCGAAGATATTATTATTTTGGACATGGGCATCCGCTTAGACCGTGTTCAGATTCACGAAGATGCGGAAATCGACCGCATGCACTCGCTTGAATTGATTGACATGGGCGCAATCCCGGACGATACAATTATGAGAGACGTGAACGGCACGGTCCGCGCAATCGTTTGTACGCACGGTCACTTGGACCACATCGGCGCCATTCCGAAATTGGCGCACCGCTACAACGCGCCGATTATTTCAACGCCGTACACCACCTCGCTTATTCGCCAGCAGATTGACGAAGAGAAGAAATTCAAAGTCAACAATCCGCTGATTGCGCTCAAAGCCGGCGGCACGTATGAAATCACCGAAGACATCAGCGTTGAATTTATCAGCATTCCGCACAGCATTGTTGACAGTGTTATTGCTGTTATTCACACGCCGTACGGCTCCGTGATGTACGCTTGTGACTTTAAATTGGACCGCGCGCCGACAATCGGCGAGTCTCCGGACTTTGACGCGCTTCGCAGAATCGGCAGTGACGGTGTCTTGGCAATGATTACCGAGACAACCAACAGCGCCAGATCCGGCAAAACGCCGTCTGAGACGATTGCCAAGGAAATGCTTCGCGATGTTCTTTTGGGAACGGAAGAATCTCACGTCGGCATGATCGTGACGACTTTTGCGTCTCACATCGCGCGTTTGAACGCGATTATTGAAATCGCGGAAGAAATGGGCAGAATTCCTGTTTTCATGGGACGTTCCATGGAGAAATATTTGCTTGCTGCACACGATTTGGGATACATTACGCTTCCCGAAGACGTTGAAATTTACGGTCAGAGAAAAGACGTTGACCGCGCTTTGAAAAAGATTATGGAAGACGGCAAGGAAAAATATTTGCCTGTCGTAACCGGTCATCAGGGCGAGCCCGGCTCCATTTTGGTCAGAATTTCAAACGGCGAGACGCCTTTCAAAGTGGAATCCGGCGACCGTGTGATTTTCTCGGCAAACATCATTCCGAGTCCGATGACACGCGCCAACCGCTACGCGCTTGAAACCAAATTGAAGATGCGCGGCGCAAGAATTTATGACGATGTTCACGTTTCCGGTCACGCCTACCGCGAAGACCACTGGGAAATGCTTCGAATGGTTCAGCCGACGCACGTCATTCCGGCGCACGGCGACCTTGCGATGCACAGCGCGTACATTGAAATGGCCGAAGATGCAGGTTACGTTCTCGGCGAAACTGTTCACCTTTTAAGAAACGGGGAAATCCTTTTCCTCGAACCTTAATTTTTAATTTAAAAAATTTAATCTTAAAATTTTAAATTTATCTTTAAGGTTTCAATTTTTACTAAATTTTTCAATTTTTTTAATTTTTTGAATTATCGGAGTTTTAGAATGACTGTTGTTGATGAAATTAAAAAATTATCCGTTCCTGTTGACGAAGCGATTGACGGTTTGCTTCCCGTTCAAAAACCGGAGGGTCTTTACGAAGCGTCCCGTCATATCGTTAAAGCCGGCGGCAAAAGACTCAGACCCGCTGTTTTGCTGGCAAGTGCCGAAGCGGTCGGCGGCGACATCAAAACCGCCGTTCCGGCTGCCGTTGCCGTTGAATTGATGCACACCTTTACGCTGGTTCACGATGACATTATGGACAACGATCCGGTTCGCCGCGGTCTTCCTGCCGTTCACACGATTTGGGGCGAAGCAGGCGGCATTTTGGCCGGCGATACGCTTTATTCCAAGGCGATTGAAATTATCACGACGGCTGACAGCGATCCGGCACGTCTTTTGAAATCCGCGAACATTCTTTCCAGAACCTGCGTTGAAGTTTGTGAAGGCCAGTGGCTTGACATTGACTTTGAAAACAGAGATTCGGTTTCCGCCGATGAATATTTGGAAATGATTGAAAAGAAAACCGCAATCCTGTTCGGCGCGGCTGCTCAAATCGGTGCCGTTATCGGCGGCGCGGATGAAAAGACGGATCAAGCGCTTTACGATTTCGGACGCCTCGTCGGTCTCGGATTCCAAATCTACGACGATGTTTTGGACCTCACGATGCCCGAAGAAGTTCTCGGCAAAAGACAAGGCAGCGACATTTTTGAAGGCAAAAGAACGCTTCTCATGATTCACGCTGCCGAAAAAGGCGCGATTCCGCGCGCGTTCGGCAAAGGAAGCGGCACAAAAGAAGACATTGACGAAGCGATTCAGGTTCTCACCGACTCCGGTTCATTGGATTACGTCAAAAACCTCGCAGTCGGTTTCGTCGAAGACGGCAAGGCCAAGCTCGACATTTTGCCCGACAGCCCGTCCAAACAATTGTTAAAAGACATGGCGGATTACATGTTGTACCGCGATTTCTGAAATCGCAATTTTTCGGATTTTTAAAAATCCGATTCTTTTTCTATTTTTTTAAAAAACGAGGGTCGTTTTCGATTTATTTTTTGAAAAGCTGTGCGGCTCGCGCGCGGCGGGCGGCAGCTGCGCCGGCAGCGGTGACAGCTGCAACAAACGGAAACGGCGAGGTAGCAACGGTAAACAGAAACGGTAAGGCAGCTGTGCCCACGTTCGCGAAGCGAACGGATGTGATAAGAAGAAGCAGATGCACGCAGCAAACAGCAAACTAAAAACTTAACAGCAAATGCAAACGAGGCAATAAGAAATTGAAAATGAAATGATAAAAAAATGAATTTGATATTTTGGTTAATTTTTGTCTTTCTTTTCTATTTTTATTACTGAAAAGAATATGGCTGACATCATTGTAATTATAAAAATCGCGCTTCCTAAAATCATAATCAAATATTCAATCGGTTCTGTAAAATTTGACGAGATTGGTTGACGGTACATTATCGGATAAATTATAAAAGCGTAAAACAAAGTTCCCAAAAAGATAATACAAAAGAAAACAGCGGATAGTATTCGTTTCGTTGAAAGGCTTTCTTTTAAATTAAAACCATGTAATTCAAGCATTTGTAACGAACTTAAAACGGTCAGAACTGATAAAATAGAAACACAACTCAAAATCGGTTTAAATGATTCCGGACGAATATATACAATAATGGAAAATGCACAAATCGCCAGAATGCTTAATATGAAAACGAATGTTGATGCTCTTTTTTTTGTTATCATACTTCATTCCTTCACAAAATCGACATCAAATTCCAAATTAAACTCCTCGTCAAACTCGCCGGTCTCATTTTCAAATTGATTTTCAATTTCCCGCCTGTATTTGCTGACATCTTCGCCTTTTGATTTCTTGGCATGATATTGAATATTTCTGAAAATGCCGCGCAGCGTTTTCGCTTCACACGGCGTGAGCTCGGCGCGGGCGAAAATGCGTTTCATCATGAGCGCCATTTTTTCTTGTTTGAACGGATCAAATTCCATGTCTTCTAAAACTTCTCCAAAATGGGCGCACATGGCTTCAAATTCTTTAAAATCGGTTGTTTTATATTTTCCCGTTAACCGTGCGCCGGAAAGTTCGTAAACCATAATTCCGACGGCATGGGATAAATTCATCACCGGATAAATGTGAGACGACGGAACTGTCGCAATCATGGAACAAAATGACATTTCCTCATTCGTAAAACCGATATCTTCGCGGCCGAACAAAAGCGCGAATTTCGTTTCGGGGTGGAATTCTTCCATTTTCTCCCGAAGAACGCCGGGCGTCAGCGCAGGCGTTCGGATGTGATCGCATCCTTTTTGCGCGCGCATACCTGTTGTCCCGATGACAACATCGCAGCCGGCAACCGCTTCTTCAATCGTTTCACAGATTTTCGCATTTTTCAGCACATCAATCGCGTGAGACGACATCGCGCGCGCTTCGCCTTCCAGCGCGCAAGGGTTCACTAAATAGAGTTCCAAAAATCCGAAATTCTTCATGATGCGGCAAACCGAGCCGACATTTCCCTGGTAAAGCGGCTCAACCAAAACAATGCGAAGGCTCGGCAAATCATTTTTGTTTTCAGCGTTTTCTGCGCTTTTCGTGTTTTCTGCATTATTTTCAAAAAGGCTCTCGGACATATCGGGCATACAGTCCAAAAAACGGTGATGCTATTTTATCATTTTGTCCCGCCATCTAAATTTTATTCGGAATATGAAATATTCGTTCATTTTGCGAAAATTCTTCATTATTGTTCATCATAATATTGCGCCGTTCTCTTCCATTTTTCGAATTTCGCCGGATAAATTCGCGGGATTCTCCGAGTGATAATATTTAAATATAATCGGTACAAAGTGCCTACTAACTTCTATCATCGACTTCGTCGTTTCGAGTCATTTTTCTTTCTAAATGAGGGAATAGTGACTTGGTAGAACATATCAATGGCTCGCATGTTCGGGTTTTTCGATTCAATTTTCGATTCCGGCCTGTCGGGCTGAGCGTTATCGTTCGCTATTGTAATTATTGTTTGGTTGACAGCGTACCTGACCGTATTATCATCATTAATCATTTACGGCGGTCAAACTGTCAAAGTCATTTGCTTTCAAAAAATTTATGGAGAATTAAATAATGGATTATTTTTCAGGCATTGCCGGCATCTCTATTACATTCATCGTCATGATGACTGTATCTGCCCTTGCTATTACTCTCCTTGTTGTCGGGCTTTACTTTAATGTCCGCAAATGGGGACAAGGTTCTCTTGCATGGGGTCTTGAACCTGAAGAGGGTAAACACGGGTTAGTCGGAAGCATTATTGTTTTCGCAAAGGCGTATTGGAAACAATTAAGAGCACATTCCGTTCACCACGGTCAGAACATTTTGATAACTTTAGTTTTTGACGTTCTTCTCCAGAGAAGAACCGCACGCGCAGACCCGCTCCGCTGGTTCATGCACATGCTTATCTTCATCGGCTGGATGGGTCTTTTCTCACTTTCCGGTTTGATGTTCGCGGTTGAAATTATTCACTTAATCGGTATCCACTTCATTGATCCCGAATGGTTCAGAGAATTCTTGCAGCTTCCGAATCAGCTTCTCGGCTACATGCTTTTCCTCGGTGTTATCATCGCGGTCGCACGCAGACTCTTCATCCCGAAAGTCCGTGACAACACAAACTCTTACGACGCAATTTTGCTCGTTACATTGGTCATCGTTATCGTGACCGGTTTCGTCGCGCACGCCGGCAGATACATTGCAATCGGCATCACCGACTTCACAGGATACGATTTCATTTTCTTAGACTATCTTATCTGGACACTCGGCGGCATGACTCCGTTCTTGACCTACGTTAAAGAAATCGCATTGACACACAGTATCCTTGCGCTTTTCATCGGCTTTGCGTTCATTCCGTACTCAAAGTACATCCACATGATCACAAGTCCCTTGACAATGATTGTTAACAAAGGAGGCGAACATTAATGGCAAGAAGAGAACCGTCTCTTAAAATTAAAAGTTTAACAGCTGTTCAGCTCATGGAACTTGACGGCTGTATGCGCTGCGGCGAGTGTGCCGAATGGTGTCCGACCTACGAAGGTTCAGGATTCAGACCCGGTCTTTCCCCGCGCGACAAAATCTACCGCTGGAAACGCTTTATCGACAAGTCTTACGGTATGCGCGCTTTCTTCTTCGGTCCGAAAGAAATCCCTGAAGAAGAATTCGTTGAATTCAAAGACGATGTCCACGGCTGTACCACCTGCGGTATTTGCGCAACTGTTTGTGAATCCGGTATCAACACGGTCGAGCTTTGGGAAGCCATGCGCGCCGACCTTGTGAAGAGAGGAACCGGTCCTTACGGCAAACAGGGCGGCATGCCCAAAATCATCAGCGACACTTTCAACTCTTACAACGAGCCGAAAGAAAACCGTTTAAGCTGGATTCCTGACGATGTTAAAATCGCTGACAAGGCAGACATTCTCTACTTCATGGGCTGTACGGCCGGCATGAAGCAGACCAACCTCGCTGTTTCAACCGCACGTGTTTTGAACAAACTCGGCGTTGAATTCTGTACGCTTGGCGAAGAAGAAGCCTGCTGCGGTTCCGTTTTAATCAGAACCGGTCAGTATTACAAGGAAGACAACCTCGCAAAGAGATTGGCTCAATCCAACGTTGAGAAAATTAAAGCAAAAGGCGCAACAACCGTTCTTTATGCTTGCTCCGGATGTTTCAGAGCATCTCTCGTTGACTGGCCCAGACTTCTCGGCGAAGAGACTCCTTTTAAGGTCATGCACGTCTCCCAATTCCTCGCCGAAAAGATTGAAGCCGGCGAAGTTGAATGGGTGCAAAAACCCTTCGGTGAAGACAAAATCGTCACCTACCACGACCCGTGCCACCTCGGCCGCCACGTCGGTGTTTATGAAGAGCCCAGAAAGGTTCTCCAGAGCATGCCCGGTATGGAATTTGTCGAAATGGACCGCAACAGAGCATATCAAAGATGCTGCGGTGCAGGCGGCGGTGTCAAAGCCGGTATGCCCGAACTTGCGCTTTCAATTGCGAAGGCAAGAGTCGGCGATGCGATGGAAGTTCTCTACCCTGAGGGTGAACAGAAAACGCAGACCAACGTCTTTGCTCAGGCTTGCCCGTTCTGTAAGAGAAACCTCTCTGATGGACGCGACGCCCTTTTGGCCGAAGACAATCCGCGCGCCGACATTGTCATTGAAGACATTGTTGAAATCAGCGCTCGCGCGCTCGGCTTGAGCAACGTGAAAGATTAAATTTAAAATTTAATCAAAATAAATTTAATAAAATGTGAAACGGTTTTTAAAACCGTTTTACGCTTTCTTTTTTTAAAAATTATTTTGCTTAGCGGAAGCTGTCAAAAATCAAAAACTGTAAAAGAAAAGTTGTTAAAAATCAAAAGCTGTCACTAATCAATATCTAAAAATCTTGAAAAATTAAATTCGAAAAACATTAAAAAAAGAAAAAGAAGAATTATTTTTTCAATTCTTCTTTGACGGAATCTTTGACTTCTTTTTTGGTGTCGTTGATTTTTTTGTCAACGGCATTGTCAACTTTTCTTTCCGCCTGATATTTTGCGCTGCTCACTTCACGATCAATTTTCTGATCAATTTTCTTTTCAAGTTTATCGAATAAGCCCATGGATATTCACCGGCTTATCAAAAGATGTGAAGCTATTTGAGTCTTCTGACAGTATAAAAATAATTTTTGTTTTTGCGGCGGTGTTTCTTCTTTTTCTCTTGGTTGCGGCGACGCCTGCCGGTGATTACAGCAGGTGACTGCTGCGACTGTCTGCCGCGCCGCCGCTCACGCGCGAGCCGCACAGCTTTTCAAAAAATAAATCAAAAAAACGAGTCCGGGTATGTCAAATAATGAAACAAAAAAAGAAAGACAATTCGATTAAGAATTGTCTTTGTTGTATTCCTGGATGGATTTGATCGCCATTTCTTTTTCTTTGGCGGCCGTAATTGCTTTTCCGGAAATCTTGGCACTCTGGAGCGTTGTGATGTACGGAATGCCGTAATCAACGGCTGCGCGGCGGATTTTGGATCCGTCACGGCGCGCTTTTGTTTTTTCGGTCGGCGTGTTAATCACCAAATTGACTTCATTCTTTCGAATGCGGTCAATGACGTTGGGCGTGCCTTCGTAGACTTTTAAAACAATATCCATTGAAACATCGTTTTCTTCCATGAATTTGGCCGTTCCCGTTGTTCCGATGAGTTTTAAGCCGGCGCTTGCCATGTCTTTGGCGACTTCAAGCATCTCATCTTTGTCTTTATCGCGAATCGACATAAAGACGGTTCCTTCAAGCGGTAAGGTATTGTCTGCGGCCATTTCGGCTTTGTAAAATGCCAAATCGTAACTGTAATCAATTCCCATGACTTCTCCCGTACTCTTCATTTCGGGGCTTAAGAGCGGATCTGCGCCAGGCAATTTGTCAAAGGGGAGGATTACTTCTTTGACAGCCACATGATTGATTTGCGGCTCTTTTTCGGCGATATAGCCTTGGTCTTTCAAAGACTTGCCGATCATCACTTTCGCGGCGATCTTTGCCAGCGGAATGCCGATGGCTTTGGAGACGAACGGAACGGTTCGGCTGGAGCGCGGATTGGCTTCCAAAACGAAAACCTTGCCGTTCTGCTCGGCCATTTGGATGTTGACCATGCCTTTGACGTTTAGTGCAAGCGCAATCTTTCGAGTATAGTCTCTGACGATTTCCAAGATTTCTTCAGACAGCGTCTGCGGCGGAATCACACACGCGGAGTCGCCTGAGTGAACACCAGCTTCTTCAATATGTTCCATAATCGCGCCGATAAATACGTCTTTGCCGTCGCAAACCGCGTCGACATCGATTTCACGTGCGCCTTCCAAGAAGTCGTCAATTAAAATCGGGTGATCGTGCGTCACGCGAACCGCTTCTTTGATGTATTTTTCAAGTTCGTCGCGGTCGTAAACGATTTCCATCGCGCGGCCGCCGAGAACGTAGGACGGACGAACCAAAACCGGGTATCCGATTTTTTCTGCGATTTCAAACGCTTGGGATTCGGATGTCGCGTATCCGGCTTCCGGCTGCAAAATGCCGAGATCGCTCATCAAAACATTGAACCTTTCGCGGTCTTCGGCCATGTCCATGCTTTCGGGAGATGTTCCCAAAACTTTGGTAACCATGCCGCGTCTTTTCAATTCCTCTTCAAGCGGAATTGCCAAGTTCACGGAAGTTTGGCCGCCGAACTGAACCAAAACACCTGTCGGGTTCTCTTTTTCAATCACGTTCATGACATCTTCAAGCGTTAACGGCTCAAAGAAAAGCTTATCGGACGTGTCGTAATCGGTTGAAACGGTTTCCGGATTGTTGTTAATAATCAGCGTTTCGATGCCTTCGTCGCGAAGCGCTTTGACGGCGTGAACGGTACAATAGTCAAATTCAATGCCCTGGCCGATACGAATCGGGCCGGCGCCGAGAATGAGAATTTTTTCACGGTCGTCGGATTTGGATAAGTTTTCAACGCTGTATTCAGTGTAATAATAAGGTGTAAACGATTCAAGAGCTTCGGCGCAAGGATCGACCATGCGATATGACGCTTCGATGCCTTCTTTAAGGCGCAAATCCGTAATCTCAATGCGGCTCTTGCCGGTGAGTTCGCTGATTCTCTCATCGGTAAATCCGAGCTTTTTCGCTTCGATTAACACTTCTTTGGTCAATTCTTCTTCTTTCAGTGTTTTCTCAAAGGAAACGAAATTGTTAATCTTTTCGATGAAGAACGGATTGATCTTTGTCCACTCGGCGATTGTTTTGACGGAATATCCCTTTTTGAGTGCGTAAATCATAACGAAAATGCGTTCATCGGTGGGGTTTTTCAAAAGTTCTTCAATCTCTTCATCCGTCCATGAATATTCGTCAATGTGTTTTCCGATGTCAAGTCCGCGAATTGCTTTTTGAAGCGTGTCTTCGACTTGTCCGCCGATTGCCATCACTTCGCCGGTGCTTTTCATCGCGGTTGTTAATTTGCGGTCGGCGGATGTAAATTTGTCAAACGGCCAGCGCGCGACTTTCGCGACAACATATTCAACTTTCGGTTCCCAATTGTCCGATCCGACTTCAACGCCTTTGACAATTTCATCCAACGTTCGGCCGATTGCAATTTTTGCAGTCGCGCGGGCAATCGGAAATCCGGTTGCTTTTGAGGCGAGCGCCGATGATCTGGAAACACGCGGATTGACTTCAATCACTCTGTAATCGCCGGTTTCGGGATTGTATGCGAGTTGAACATTGCAGCCGCCTTCGATATTTAATGCTCTTAAAATGCGAATCGATGCGTCGCGAAGCATTTGGATGTCTGCTTTCGGCATTGTCAAAATCGGGGCAACGACCATGGATTCGCCTGTGTGAATGCCCATCGGGTCGATGTTTTCCATTGTACAGATGACAATGCAGGTATCATTCTTGTCACGCATGACTTCAAATTCAATTTCTTCCCAGCCGAGAACGCTTTCTTCAATCAGAAGCTGGTGAATGCGGCTCTTTTTAAAACCTTTTTCCGAAATTTCATAAAGTTCTTCTCGCGTGTGCGCGATACCGCCGCCTGCGCCGCCGAGTGTGTATGCCGGGCGGATGATGAGCGGAAGACCGAATTCATCAATCGTTTCTTCGACTTCTTCCATCGTGGTGACGGCTTTGCTGCGCGGAACACGTTCGCCGATTCCCATCATCAATTCTTTGAAAAGCTCGCGGTCTTCCGTGTTTTTGATAGATTCGACTTGCGTTCCGAGAATTTTAACGCCGTATTTTTCTAAAATTCCTTTTTCGGCGAGTTCTGTTGTCATGTTTAAACCGGTTTGGCCGCCGATGCCTGCAATGATGCTGTCCGGTTTTTCTTTGGCGATAATCTTTTCTAAAATGTCGGAATTGAGCGGTTCAATATAAACGGCATCAGCGGTTTCGGCATCGGTCATAATTGTTGCCGGGTTTGAATTAACCAAAACGACTTCAAGTCCCTCTTCTTTTAAGGCGCGGCATGCTTGCGTCCCGGAAAAGTCAAATTCCGCTGCCTGGCCGATTACAATCGGGCCGGATCCAATTAATAATACTCTTTTTACGTCATTGCGTTTCGGCATTTGTGTCACCTGTATTTTGTTCTGAATTTTTTAATGATTGTTATAATGAAGTTATAATGAGTGTTATATTTGGGTGTAATCTTTGATATTTTGCTGCTGCATTTTTCTATCATGTCGCCTCATGTCTGATTTGAATGTTTTAAATCCCTTTTTCAAATCTGAATTTTTTGGGACGCGTGAAAAATTAAAGGAATGAGAATTCAAGAAAGAGTCAAAATGGGCGATGAAAAAAGAAGCAAAAGCAGAGGAAAATAAAGTTGAAGAAAATGAAATAAAAGTCGATAAAGTCTTTTTGAAAAATGATGTTTCCAATACTTTTTTATGAATTAAAAAAAGTTTGTGTTTTTTCGATGCTTTCCCCTCAAATGAATCCGGTATCTTCAAACACGGCGGTTTGATGGGATACCCGTAACTAATTTCTTTTTCAGTTTTCATTTTACGGGTCATAGCTTTTGTCAATCTCGTTTCTTTTATAAGACTTGCAGCAAAAATCTGTTAATAAGTCTCTAAAACTTGATTGATTATCGTTCCAATATATAACTTCTGTGATTGAAAATGTCATGATTGTCTGTGAAATTGTTTATCTTTTTTCAAAAAACGTACTCAATCGAAATCATTGATTCTTTTCAAATAATAATTGTTTTAACCGGCAAAAATGAAATTAATTCGGTTGAATTAAAATCAATCTGATTTTTTATAACTATATCTCAAAAAAAGAAGTGATCGATTTTAATTTGTTATTTTGACAAATATTTTGTTATTTGTCTTTCTTCCGATTCTGTTTTAATTCACCCGGTGATTTTTTATTGTCTTTTGGATATAATTATCTGGAGACATAATCGACCGCAAAAGGTATATAATATTTCGTTATATTCATCAATAACGATTTTCAGCTATTATTATATTCAGCTGAATGTTTTTTTAATTTGTTTTTCAAAAGAATTCATCGAAAGAAGTCAGAAAAGGATAATTCGCCACAAATCATCCTTTTCTCTTTTCACACATTTCTTCCAATTCAAAGATTTTTCGAGTCCGGTTGAGTTAATGATTGTCATTACCCAACGCTGACAATTCTTACTACGCTTCAATCGGATATATACTTATCGCAGAAATCTAGCCAAAAATAGCATTTTTTTTGTAAAATGCTAGATTTTTAAAGCCATATTTTTCAAAGCTATTAAATCATATCATTTTGCAACAAAAATGCATCAAATCGTATTCAATTTTCTATATCTTCATATTTTCTGTCTTTCTTCTTTGCGTTTTTCGGATTTAGCACAACTGCCTCGGCAAAATATAGCAATATGTCTGTTAAATCTATCTTTTTGCTATTTTTCATTTATTATTTCTCTTTAAAATTTTCAGTTATATTCTCTGCGCATATCGTTTATCAAAATTTCGAGGATTGCTATCATTCGCTATTTTGGATAACTCACCTTGTTATATCAAAAGTAAAATTCCGTATCATTTTATTTCCCGAAATTGTTCTATATTCAATTTTATTTTTCCGGCTGCAAAACTTTTATAGAAAAATCTATTACTCTCTGTGCTTGAGTTCTATATGTGATTAATCAGCTATCAAAATGTTTCAATTTTGCTGTCTTTTTCATCAATTTGATAAATTCGCCGATTTGAAGCAATAATCAGCTTTATTTATTGTCTGTAAACATCCTCTGCAAATAACAATTATATATCAAGATGTAGTATTTTGATAGACTTATCTAACAACGGGTTTAAATTATGACTGATATTTCCGATTCAAACGGCAACGGCAAACGTGATGAATTAAATGCTGCCGAAAAAAATTCAAAATCTGATGATAGCACGAAATCAGATGACAAAAAACAACTGAATGTTCGGATATCTGCAGAACTCTATCATAAGTTGGATACTTCCGGTGAATCCAAAGGCACAGCCGTCGCAAAAGCGCTTGAAATGTATTTGTCTAAGAATGATGACAGCGCGGTATCGCAGGAATATGTTTCCGCTCTTTTAAAGCAGTTGGAAATCAAAGATGATCAGATTTCCGCTTTAAATCGCCAGCTTGAAACAAAAGACGAGCAGATCACAGAACGCGACAACACGACAAAAATGCACATCGCGCAAGTTCAAACGCTTATTAATCAGGTTGAAAAGAAAACGCTTGAACTTGAAGATGCCAAAAAGAAGAAATGGTACCAATTTTGGTAATTTCTTATTTTCGTTTTTTAAAATATTTTGTTTTGATTATTTCTGTTATTGATCATTTCTGTTTTGATTTGTTCTATTGCTGCTGTTTAGCAAAAAATATTAATCCATAATTTGATTTTTTTAATTCTTTTAAAATTAATAAATAAACGAAATGATTTTCATCATTTCGTCATCTTATCAATCTTTTCTTTTAACAATGCGCTGACTTCCTTTCCTTCAATTTTGCCGCGGTATTTTTCCATGACAATTCCCATCAACGGACCGACGGCTGCCGGACCTTTTTCGGCGATGAAGTCTTTCCTTTCGGCAACAATTGCGTCAATATATTCTTCAATTTCTTTTTTGTCGACTGCGCCGATTCCCATTTTTTCCGCAACTTCGGCAATACAGCAGCCGGAATCGTTGCAAACGATTACTAAAATGTTGCGAGCGGCATCTTTCGGGAGCGTTCCGGCCGAAATCAAATCAAACATTTCTTCGAATTTGGCATCCGTGATTGAATCAACGCTTAATCCTTCTCTTTTCAATTCGGGCAAAATGCCTGTGAATATTCTGACAAGCAAAGTCGGTGTTGCTGATTCGTTTCCTTTATACTTCTCCGCCAATTTTTCAAAAAGCAACATGTGTTTTGAAAACGCAATTGCTTCGGCAAACTCTTTGTTAATATTATATTCTTTGATGTAGCGCTCCGCTTTTTCAATCAAAAGTTCGGGCGCAGGCAAATCGCGATATGCCGCGCGGCTGATTGCAAACGTCGGCAGATCTGTTTCCGGATACATTCGGGCGGCTCCGGGGAGCGGTCTCATGTAAGAGGTGTTTCCGTCCGGAAGCGCGTAGCGCGTCTCCTGCGGAATGGTAATCAGCACCTGTTCCGCTCTTTGAACGACGGATTCCATTGCTCTTTTGACAACTTCCGCGCGGCCGGAAATCATGATAACGGCATCATCTGCATCGGCGCCAACTGCTTTTCGAAGCGCTGTCACTTCTTCTGCGGTAATGCCGTAATTCGGCAGCTCGTCCGTGTGGAACAATCCCGAAACGCCGACCGCTTTTGCTTTTTCGGACAATTCTGTTCCGAGTCTTCTTCCCGGCTGAACTTCTCTTCCGATGTAGCCGTCAAATCCTTTCAAACGGATTGCAATAATTTGTCTGTTTTTCGCGCTGTTAATAATCACTTTCGATTTCGTTTCCGCAAAAATATTCGTCACATCATATAATGTTGTGTCAACCGATGCGTCTTTCGCATTCAATTCATCTTTGATTTCGATGAGCGCAAGCTGTCTGAATATTTCACGCTTGACGATTTCATCAATCATGGACAAAGCCTGAACGCCTTTCATTTCAACGCGCGTTCCGTTTTTAATGGAAACATTGACATCCTGACGGATTGTTCCGATGCCTCTTTTCACGCCGAGCGTTGAGCGAAGCGCCATGCCGAGGTAAGATGCGACTTCAACGGTCTGTTCCGGCGTCCTGATGTCCGGCTCAGTTGCGATTTCAATCAGCGGTGTACCAAGTCTGTCCAATGAAAAGACGACGTATTCGTCTGTTTCTTCCATTTTCGGCGCAGATTCTTCTTCCAAACACAAGCTGGCAATGCGGCATTTTCCCGACCCGGTTTCAATCCAGCCGTTGCCTGCAATGAATGTGGTTCTTTGAAAACCGCCGGGTCCGGATCCGTCAACGATAATTTTTCTCATCACGTGCGCGCGGTCAACCGGTGCCATGTGAAGGAGTTTGGAAACTTCAAGCGTTGTTTTCAAAGCTTCCGGGCTTACGGGTGCCGGTCCTGCTTCGTCAACATCACCTAAACAAGTCGTATCAAAAACCATGTATCGGCTTTGGCGGTTGGCCTGCGTCTGTTCGACAACGGCGCGGTCCATCATGCCTAAATTGTTGGCTTTGGGACGCAAATATCTTCTGATTTCATGCGTCGATTCTTCCGGTTCCCGATAGATATTCGGGCAGCGGCAGTGAAGTTTTGTCGGAGAATCCACCTGCTGGTGAATTTCAAGGCCGACCATCAAGCCGAGTGCTTCGTAATCATAATCGGGGATAGTTTTAGCTTCCTGACTCATTTTAAATGTCCTTGTAAATTAATCTCAGTTCCTGATTGATGTTTTATGATTACTGCATTCAATTCATGTTGATGAATCAAACAGAATTCTTACATTTAATACATAAAACGGATTGATCTAAAAAATTACAATTTAAAAGTTAAAATATAAGTTAAAATCATTACTCAAAGAATGATGAATCACACGGGTTAATAAATTTTCCCATTGATTATGTTGAATGAGTTATATTTCGATTTCCGTTTTCTCTCATTTCGATTCAAATCAATATCTTCTTATTGATTTATTATTCTTGAAAATTGACTCGAGAAATTGATTAATTGTCGCGATTTTTTGTTAAAATATTCATTTGGATTTTTGATTTTGCGTTTTTATTTTTATTATCGATTTTAAATTTATTTTATTGTTAACTTTGATTTTTTCGTTTTTATTTTTCAAATTTGTATTTTTTATTTTTATTTCCTTCAATTTCGTCAAATCTCATTTTTATTTTGCTAATATTTACTAATAGTCACAAATATTTCTTTAAATAATCAAAACTGTTTATTTAAATAGTCCAATTTTTTGTTTTTTATGTTTTATTCATATTTTATTTATGTTTCATCGTGTAATATATTGTTCTTGTAGTATTCTTTTTCATCTCTTTTCTATGATAAGCTATATATATCATCTAGGCACTGTTTGTTAATTAGAATTCTAAATGAAACTGAATTGAAATCTTAATTCGTTCAATTTAGGTTCCCGTTAAATATTAGCTATTGCCACAATTTGTTTTATCCGCAAATCAGACTGGGGTAAATCATTTTGTTAATATTTGTATACGGAAGGGGTATTATTTTGTTCATAATGCTTCCGATTTTCAGTAAAAATTTATCAATTTTGATTCTGGAGTTTTGAAAATGAAAATGCATAAACAACACTTTGGAAAATTGATGGCAGGTCTCCTTATTTTCTGTCTTCTCTTTTCTTTAGTACCGACTGCAATCGCAGAGGATGGTTACATTGCTGTGGGAGCTCTTCCCGATCCGGATTTCTCCGGCCAGCCCCTCCGCGGAAAAGCACCGTTAGAAGTTAAATTCACAGACTTATCCTATCAGGGTGTCAAAGAAGACCTTAAATACACATGGTCTTTCGGTGACGGTTCCACATCCAACCAGATTGGCAACGTTTCACACACCTACACCAAAGAAGGTAACTACACCGTTTCTTTGACAATTTCTAACTCATACGGCAACAAAACAGAAACCAAAACCAACTACGTTTACGTTGGCGGCGGCGTTGTTGCTGACTTTACTGCAAACAACACTGCAGGCGCATCTCCGCTTTCCGTTAAATTCACGGACAAATCCAGCGGAAACCCGACCAAATACGTTTGGGACTTCGGTGACGGTTCCACTTCTTCTGAAAAGAACCCCTCACACGTCTACAACAAGACCGGTACATACACCGTTTCTTTAACAGTTTCCAACGAATTCGGCTCTGACACAAAGACCGAAAAAGCACTCGTTAATGTCGGCACTGCACCCTACGTTTTCTTTACCGCAAACGGTACAATCAACTCTAAGCAGGTCGCCTTTACAACACACGGAAATGTCGCAGACTCTGCAACCTTCAAATGGGATTTCGGAGACGGCAAAACATCCGCTGAAAAGGACCCGACACACACTTACGCATCCACAGGCGTTTACAATGTTACATTGACAGTGTCTAACAGTTACGGCACATTCAACTACACACTCAAGAACGTCGCAATCACAAACACACTCAAAGCCGATTTCTCTGCAACCAACAACATGGGCAGCGCTCCTTTGAGAGTTCAGTTCAGCGACCAGTCTGTCGGATCAGGCAACAACTCTTCCTTCCTTTGGAACTTCGGTGACGGTACAACCTCTACTGAGAGAAACCCCACTCACACCTACAACAAGACAGGAACATACACCGTTGCTTTGACTGTTACAAACCCCTGCGGCGCAACAGATTCAATCCTTAAATCCAGCTACGTCAGTGTCGGCAATGTGCCGGTCGCAGACTTCTCCGGAACACCGACCAGCGGCGTTTCTCCGTTGAATGTCCAGTTTACCGACAAGTCACAGGGCAACAACTTGACCTACGCATGGGACTTCGGAGACGGAGCAACTTCCACTGAGAAGAACCCGAAACACACATACACCAAAGAAGGTACTTACACTGTTAAGTTGACCATCAAGAATGAATACGGTAACAACACCGCAACCAAAGACAAGTACATCACAGTCGGCAACTTGCCGCGCGCAGAATTCCAGGCTGATGTTCTCTCAGGCGTTGCACCACACCCCGTTCAGTTCACTGACCTTTCAACAGGCAACCCGACCTCTTGGTACTGGGACTTCGGCGACGGATCCACATCCACGGACAAGAACCCGAGACACACCTACCAGAAATCCGGTTACTACAACGTTACTTTGACTGTTAAGAACGCCTACGGCGAATCTACGCTCTTGAGAGAAGGCGACGGACAGAAAGTCTGGGCAGAAGACTCCAAGAAGACTGAAGTCAAAGAACCTGAAACAACAACACCTGTTGAACCCGCACCCGAAACAAAAGAACCCGAAGCAGAAGATCCGAAATCACCCATTCCGGGATTCGGTCTCTTGATTGCAATTGCAGCAATCCTCGGTCTCGTCGGTGTCGGCGCATACTCTAAACGTAAATCTAACAAATAAGAAAAATAAATTGTGAAGGGTTTTCCCTTCCTCTTTTATTTTTTCTTTTTTACTTTTTTTTAAAAATGTTATTTTCAATTATTTGAAAAATTTTAAAAACGTCCGGGTCGCTTTTGGAATTTGAAAAACGCAGGTCGATTAATACAAATAATCGGTCGGCAGCTGTTAAACCGGCAGCATCGTTTTTTTGAATCTAATCAAAACGAGAAGGCCTGATTCATAAAAATTAAGAATAAAAAATGTAATAATAAAAAACGAAAAGCGAAAACGTAAAGAAAAATAAGAAAAAACAAAAAAATGTAAAAGTAAAAATAAAATAGAAGTTTTAAACGTTAATCTTCCAATTCTTTTAAAAACTTTTCAAATGATTTTTCAATCATTGAAGGCGTTCCTTCGTATTCGATAATGTTTAAATTAAATCTTTTTGAGAAATCATCAACGATTTCATCAAATTCTTTTTCATACGGGAGGCCGGTTTTTACTTTTCCGACGTTTTTATAACCGGAATATTCAAAAACCATTTTCAGCATTTCATCATCGTTCGGATCGGGCGTTAAAGCGCTTGCGTAAGCAATTTCTCTCCAGTGGGCAGCTTGCATCGGCGTCAGGAAATAAGTTCCTTCTCGGCCGTCTGTTCGAATGATTCTCAGATATTTCTCCCGACTTCCGAGAGAGATGCAAATGCAGTCGTCTCCGATATTACCGTCTTCGTCTCGCAGGATGCGGACTGGGCAATCCGGGCGGCTGAGGTCGCCTTCGATGCTGCCGAGAACGTTGCCGCAAAGACCGTAGCAAACCATGATGCCGTCAGCGATTTCCTGAATCGGTTTTATTTTTTCATAAACGGCATTTTTAATCTCTGCCGGACGCGCTTCCATTGAAAATTCAATCAGCTGAAGAATGATTGTATTCTTGGCGTCCGTTTGTTCGTTTAATTTTTCTTCAAGCCGGTCGTTTTGAATTTTTTCATAAACAATGTTTTCCGAATTCAATTTCTTTTCAATTGAATCAATAAATTCGGTTTCAATCAAAAACAAACGCGTTTTCTTTTCCTGCTCTTTTTTCATCAAATGCGTTAATTCATCTTCAAAAATCCGGCAGGAAACAATTGCAATTGTTGCCATGTTATCCTCTCTTCGTTTAACCCAAATTCAAAAATAATAATTATTGAAAGGGTTTGTTTCTATATGGATTTATTGAAAAAACGGAACCTTTAAACAGAATGCAGAATATCTTTAATCAAATTTATTTATCTGATTCGATTTTAGTTTCTGCTAAACGGTGGTTTAATGACATTTGAAGAAATAAAAGAAAAAGTGCGTCAATATGCCGAAAAATATGCCGCGAGAAAAGGTTTTCGATTAAATCCTGATCCTGAAGAATTGGATTTGGTTTACGAGGGATTGGCAAAACGCCGCGAAAAATACGGCGCGCAATACTGCCCGTGCCGAATTGTTCTCGGGGAAAAAGAAGAAGACCGCAAAATCATTTGTCCTTGCGTTTATCATGAAGAAGAAATTGAACGCGACGGCATGTGTCACTGCGCTTTATTCTTTAAAGCCGAATGATGAATGTATCGGAAAATCAAAACGGGAACCAAAAGTTTCCTCTTCTTTTCTTTTTTCTCTTTGAAAGGCTTTAAATAATTTTCAGCCTTTAATGATTTTAAATCGTTTTTCAAATTCGGGGGTTAAAATTATGGATGATATCGGAAAACATTTACTTGAACTTCAGGATCGGATGGAAAAAATGTCCGATGACGAGCTTGTCGCTTTTGTCAATGAAAACTATCCGGAAGCCGGCTGGTGCGGCAAAAGAAAATTGGTGACGCGTAAAATTTTAACGTTTGAGAGAATGCGCGTTTACGGCGACAAAGACTTGTCCATGTCTGATGAGGAATGGGCGGAAAAAATGAAATCCGAAAACAAATCTTAATTTTAAGATTTTCCAAAATATTTTTTAAAAAGATCAATTTTTTTCTTCTCTTTTCTTTCTTTTATCTTTTTCGTCTTTTCTTTTGCAAGTTCGTTTTTTCGTTGTTCGAAAGATTTATATTAAAAAAAAGGTTTTATGGAATGCTTTCCAAAAAGCGTTTTACGATTCTTTCTTTTTCAAAAAGGAATATGTGGCCGGGGTGGGGTAAAGGTTATCCTGAAGCCCTGTGGAGGCTTTGACCCGAGTTCGATTCTCGGTCCCGGCCCTCTTTATTTTTTTTAATTTCTTTTGGTTATTGTTTTGTTTTTGCTTTATTTTTGTTTGGTATTTGGATTCGTTTTATTGTTTTTCTGATTCTCATTTTTCATTTGCTTAATTCTTGATTTTAATGAACGGCGTTTTCTGTTTTGTCAGGCTTTGATGAATAAAATGCCAATGAAAATCCGCCGATTAAAACCAAAACGCCGCCGAGAATAACACCGAGTTCAGATGTCATCGGCGCGGTTAAGTTGAAAATTTCAATGCAAAGGCCGGCGAAGAAAAGAATTGCGCCGACAGCAATGATCAGTTCTAAAAGCAATACGAATCCTTTATTGATTTCTGTCATATCATTAACCCCTTTTTGTGGTTAATTCTATTCTTTTTATAATATATTTAAAACTATGTCTTTTTTTAAAAATTGTTATATGCGAAATATATTAAGGTACAAACTAAGTAACAAAATGAGTATTAGAAACAGTATGCTTGCAACGATTAAAATAAATGCTTGCCGCCATGTTAAACTACTTGTCCATTCAATAATTTCTTCTATTGTCATTTTTAGCCGGTTAATAAATTCTTCAAGCATGTCAGCCTCTTTGATGTATTAAATCTTAAAAACGAAGGGGGCTCGGCCCCCTGATTTTAAGCCTCAAGCGGGATTTGAACCCGCGACCTCTTCCTTACCAAGGAAGTGCTATACCTCTAAGCCATTGAGGCGCTTGTATTTATTTTTTAAATTCAAAACAGTTTGCCGATTCGCAAAAAACGAATGTAAGCAGACTCAAAAAGGAATACCTTTCATATTAATCTTTTGGTATTCCAAAACCGAGCCTTTCACCATTCATTCGGTTTTTGTTTTTTTATTTATTAATCTTACATTATTCGCCGGTAACTTCTTTTTTCGCGTTTTTCACGCGGTCTTTTGAAGTGTAGCCGGTGCCTTTGTCCAAAAATGTTCTGAAACGCTTGTTGGTGTCCAAAATTAAATCATCGGCCGCACCGGAATTGTCGGCAACTGTTTCAACACCGAGTTTTTTATTGTTGATCCAAACCGTAATTTCTTTTAAAACGCCGTAAGATGTCTTTAATTTGCCGTCTTCCTCTTTGATTTCCGTTCCGAAGCATTCGGTCAACAAATCTCTTATTCTTTCAATGTCGGGCGTGTATCCGCGTTTTAATTTGTATTCCATTCTTTCACCTTTTATGTAAATGTTTTTGAATCTTTAACAGCTTCATACTTCTTGAATCTTTCTTTTTATTGCGTCTTCAATCGTTATGGTTTTAATAGGTGAAGAATGTATTAATGTCAAAATCACTAATCCTTATTCTAAAATTAATATTGCAATTCAAACAAAAAAAGGAGCCCGGATTTATGACAAAAGTATTATCACTTCACGATTTGATCAGCAGAAAACGTTTTGAACTCGCGGAAATCTCCGGCGAAAATGCCGAGTTGGAAGATCTTTACGATTTAGTCATTCCGATGGGCGTTCCGATGTCAATTATCATGGATATGGTCGAAATGTTTGATTTAGAAGCCGTTGACCGCCTCATTTCAATCACCGAACCCGAAATCGCCCAAACGCCTGTCATCGCGCTTCGCGGACAGCTCGAAAACGTTTTGGAAGCGGAAAAATTCTTGAAACAGGAAATGAAAAATTGGCTTGAAGGATAATTTTAATACTTTTTTTAAAATTATTTATTATTATTATTTTCATTGAATTGATTCGAATCAATTCACTTTTCATATTCGTTTTTTAAAAAATAATTTTGAACAAAGGGGTTCATTCCTTTGTTCAATATGTTTTTTGTTTTATTTTTTTTTTTTTTTGTTTAATTTTATTTGTTAATTTCTAATTTAACTCGCGGTTTCATTCGAAGTGTTTGAACTTGTAATCGTGTTATTTCCTTCCGGAACATAAATCACGCGTCCGTCATCCAGCCGATAGGCCTGTCCGAGAATTTCTCCGATGCCGCCGCCGATTTGCTCTTCCGCATTGATTTCCATGATTTCAATGCCTTCTTCCGTTTTTTGAATGATTTGCATGTTGTCTTGTCCCGGATTTTTGACAATCGTGATGTCTTGGTCCGTTAAAAGTTCCGTCAAGCCGGCTGACATAACAACCGCAAGAAGCAAAGCCACCGAGAAAACCATCGCCACGTCAAAAACGTTGCCGACGCTGTTCATCGGATTATCAACCGAATTGTGGGAAAACATGGAACCGCGTTTTGATCTTCTGGACCGGCGGCTCATTTCAGCTCCTCCAAAGCGTCAATGATGTAATCAATGTCAATCATATCCTGCCAATACCAGCGGTTGCGGATGGTTGTCAAACAGAAGCTGATGCCCGCAACAAACAAACCGATGACGGTTGTCGCAAACGCAATCACGAGGTTTGTCGCAAGCTCGTCAATGTTGCCGTCCGTCAAACCGATTAAAGCAGGACCGAGCGGAATTAATGTTCCCATCAAACCGAGCATCGGGCCGACGGTTGTGATAATTCTTGTCTTTTCCGTTCTTTTCATCATGCGGACTTCATAGTCGTCGGCGATTTTTTCAATGTGTTTGACATCGCCTTCTTCGATTGATGCCGCCGCGTCTTTTGCAAAAGCCGCGACCATTTGCGTTTGTTTGCCGTCGAAACTTTTCAAAATCGATGCCGCGTCTTTATATTTTGATTCAAGCGGCGCGGAAGATTCTGCAATCATGCAAATGCGGTGCGTTTCTTTTTCCAAATCTCTTTGATCTCTGTTGCGGCGTGTGTATTCGGTAATGAATTCACCGGCTAAAATCAATGATAAAATAACGAACAAAATCAAAAGGATCATGACCGGATACAAAAGCGAATTTGAAAAAATATACGTAATGTATGACACGGATGATCCGAAATCAGATAAAAATGCAATTTCTGCCATAATTTCCCCTATTCCTTGAATTTTTATTTTTCAATACTTACTCTGTTTTTGAAGCTTTTTCTCTGCTTCTGTCGGCCGCCGCCGTTAAAGCCGCGCCGAACACGATTAAAGCCGCAACGCCTGCGAGCACAATCAGTTCAGGCGTTCCAAACGATGACGGTATGCTTGAGCGCGCCGTGCTTGCGTTGATGTATGCCGGAATCATAATTGCGGCAACCAAATAGAACAAGCCGATAAACACCATGACTGCGCCGAGCGTGTCCGGTGTTCCGCTGAAATTGATATGAAGTTTCGCCGTGATTTTGCTCAAATTTTTCATCACGAAAGTTGTCACCAAGATTGAAATGACAAAAACGATTCCGACGAGCGCGCCGATTGCGATGCCGCTTAAATCAACGACGGTTGACAAAGCAACGCAGGAGACAAGAAGCGCGGCCATACAAACCGGACACGGGAATACCAAAATCAAAAAAGTTTTATTCGATACGTCACAGCCGGCATGCCATTTTTTCATCGTGACAATGCCGCCCGCCAATAAAAATAATGCAAGCGTAATATGAATCGCGGCGGCTAACGGTGAACTCATAAAAGATGTGACATCAATCGCATCCATGAAATAACCTGCAACAAGCGCGATAACGAAGTATAAAAGACACAAGACGCCGACAGCTTTCCAGCCTGTCTTCGAAAAACCGCAGCCGATTCCCGTCTTTAACCCGAAAATAAAAACACTTGACAAAATTCCTATTACAATAAGAGTTGCCATCGGTTCCATAAACCATTAATTAAGCTTGACACGTTATATTAATGTTCAGATTTTGATTAAATTTATTATCTAAAAAAGTAACAATTATTCGAAATTCAAATCATTTTATTGTCAGTTTTTTGTTTTATTTTGCGTTTTTTGTTTTTTTATTTTTTTGGTTTTATTCCGCCGACTTTTGAATCCCTGTAATCTTATCCTTTTCAAAATCAAAAACAACCGCCGTTTCCAAACCGTTGTCAATAATCACTTTTTGATCCGCCGTCATTTCGCCGCAAACCGCGGCAGTCATGCCGCCTTCTTCTAAAACGCGAATGCATTCGCCGGCGTTTTCGGCTGTCGCCGTAAAAACAAATCCGGTTCCGGGGTGCATTAAACACCATCTTTCAATCGTGATTTCCGAATTTTCAGAATCTTTCGGCATCACAATCTCCGCCAGCCGAACGCGCGCGCCGACACCGCTCGTTTCGCAAAGCATGCCGAGCGTTCCGATAATTCCCGGATTGCTGATGTCTTTTCCGGCCGTTGCCAACTGTTTCTGTCCGATAATCTGCGGCGCTTCATACATTTTTCGAATTTGTTCGGGCGTTTTCATTGAAACAGATTCAAAACTGTAAGGCGAATTCGGCCCGGTTCTGCCATTCAAATCAATCGCATAAATGACAACATCGCCCGGTTTTGCCGAATCGCTTCGAATAATATGATCTTTTTTCGCGATTCCGACAATCGCGACAGACAAGGATTTTTCGCCTTCGGGATGCGTGTGTCCGCCGACGACGGGAACGCCGAATTTTTTGATTCCTTCCGCCATTCCTTTAAAAATCTCTTTAAACGTGTCGGCGTCGGTTGATGAAACAACGTCAACCATCGCAAGCGGTCGGCCGCCCATCGCGGCAATGTCATTAATATTGACAATGACGGAAGTAAATCCTGCCCACCACGGGCTTTTTTCAATCAAGCGCCCCCAAATGCCGTCGGCCGCAAACAAAATGACATCGCCGTTTCCGATGTCAATCGCCGCCGCATCGTCGCCGAAATCCGCGACACAGCCGCCGTAAGCGTCGGCGACATCCTTGAAAGTTTCGGAAACCGAGGCGATCGGTCCTTTTCGGGAAGTGCCGTCAAAAGTTTTAATGGATTCGGCGAGTTTTTGTAAGTCGATTGATTCTGAATTCGGCACGCTGTTACTCCTTCATTATTCTTTAATCTCTTCGTCTTTCTTGACGGCAATCGTTTTCAATTCCTTCCCACTCGCTTTCTTCTCAACCGACAAATCATTCCCGAGCAAACCGTAAGCGTCTGATCTGCATTGCCTGCAATGCTTCATCTGCTTGACATACGGCGCGCAGGCGTCCTGAACGGCTTTTCTTTCCGCATCTGTCGGCGGCACAATATCGGCAAAAGCGGCTTGGTTGATGAGCGGCATCACATTCATGATGTAAACGCCGAGGCCGTTCATTTTTTTTGCGATTTCGATGATGTGTTTGTCATTGATTCCGGGAATCAGCACCGTGTTGATTTTAACGGTCATTCCCGCGGTAACCGCCATTTGAATGCCTTTTAATTGGTTCTCAATTAAAATCTCGGCAGCTTCTCTGCCTTCATATTTTTTACCGTTGTAATAAATCATGTCAATGATTTCTTTTTGAATGTCGGGATCAATCGCATTGAGCGTGACCGTCAGCGTTTCCACGTCGGATTCCGCCAGCTCGGAAAAGCGGTCCGGCAGCAGCAATCCGTTGGTGCTGATGCAAAGCGTGATGTCCGGGAAATTTTCCCGAATCAGGCGAAATGTTTCAAACGTTTCGTCATTGTCAAGCGGATCTCCGGGGCCCGCAATTCCGACGACGCGAATGTACGGGTGCTGTTTTAAAATCTGCGCGGTTTTTTCAAGCGCGCTTTTCGGCGACAGCACTTCGCTTGTAACGCCCGGCCGGCTTTCGTTCACGCAATCGAATTTTCGGTCGCAGTAATTACATTGAATATTGCAAGACGGCGCAACCGCCAAATGCAATCTTCCGAATTTGTGCTGCGCTTCCGGAGAATAGCACGGATGCTCGGAAATCTTTCGCCGCGTCTCATCGCTCATACAATCTTTCAAAATCATTCACCCCGTTTTTGAATTTTATTTTTTGCAGTAACTCGTTTTATAAATCTGTAATTTTAATTCTGCGTTCTTCTATGTCTTGTTTATATTAATTGTTTGCCGATTTCTTTTGCTTTTTCCAAAACGTTTTCGTCTTTTAAAAGCTCATCCGTATTGTGAACGCCGACGGCAGTCACCGTTCCGACCGGAACGCAGCCGTGACCTTTGAAAATGTATTCGATTCGCTCCGGCGTTTTCGCGTAATGATCCGGCATCGGCGCGCCTTGCGTGATGACGACTGCCAGCCTTTTGCCGGCGGAAAGATGCGAATTGTGTTCGGCATCTTTTAACGCGAAACAGCGGTCAATAAAAGTCTTTAACTGTCCCGTCATCTCGCCCATATAAATCGGTGTTCCGATGACGATTGCATCCGCCGCTTTGAGTTCGCCGTATAAAATTTGCATGTCATCGTTGCGGACGCAGCTTCCCGTTTTTTTGCACGATTCGCAGCCGAGGCAGCAACCGATATTCATTTTCGCCAAATTGTATATTTCCGTTTCAGCGCCTTTTGATTTTGTTTCCGCCATCATTTCTTCCATTAAGTAATGCGTGCTGCCGTTTTCACGCGCACTTCCGAGTATTCCGATCACTTTCATTTTTTCCCTCTCTTCTTGTTTTTGTTTTCGAATTTACTCTCGATTTTTATAAAAATGTTCGGTTGCCTTTAAGTTTATATTTGGTTTTTATACTATGCCGATTTATTCTATTCTATTTAAAAAATGAAAACGTTACAGGTGTTATTTTGTCAGTCAAATATGTTTCTAATCCGGCGCTTCCGATTATCAAAAAAGGCTGGGTCGGAAATCCGGTGAGGGGACGCTCTTTCATAAACGAAAAGCCGGCTCAAATCAGCATGATCAATTTCGTAAAATCACGGCTCAATAATCCGCAGCGCAAAGAACGAAAAAACGATCCGTACCGCGCCGGTTTTTGCCCGAACGACGATTTCATGAAATCCGACGAAGATATGATCGTTTGGCTGGGACACGCTTCCTTTTTCATACGCCTCGGCGGCGTCACGTTTCTGACCGATCCGTCTTATTACAGTTTCCCGACGCGAAACCGCCTCGTTCCGATTCCGTGCGACGTCGAAAATTTCAAATTCGTCGATTATGTGCTCATTTCTCACATGCATCACGACCACGCGGACACGCGCTCGATTCGAAAAATTTTCAAAGGAAATAAAAAAACGCAAGCGTTGCTGCCGTTAAACGGCGGAAATTACGTTAAATATTTTACCAAAAATTATCAGGAAGCCGGCTGGTATCAGCAATACCAAACGATGCCGGGCGTTGAAGTTTATTTCCTTCCGAGTTTTCACTGGTCAAGAATGCACGTTTTTGACAGCAACCGAACGCTTTGGGGCAGTTTTATCATTCGCGGCAACGGCAAAACCATTTATTTCGGCGGCGATACGGCGTGGGGAACGCATTTTGAAACCATTTCCGAATTGTTCCCCGACATTGATTACGCGATTCTTCCAATCGGCGCATACACACCGCGCTCCGTTGCCGAATACGCGCACATTTCGCCGGAAGAAGCGGTTGATGCGGCAAAAGTTTTGAACGCCAAACATTTGGTTCCGATGCATTTCGGCACTTACCCGCTCGGGCAGGAACCGCTCGGCGAGCCTTACCGCAAAATTTGCAGGCTGGACGAAGACGGTGAAATCAGCGGCTGTTTGAATTGTTTGGATGTCGGAGAAGAACTTTTGATTTAATTTGATTCGATTTGATTAATTTGAGTTGGTTCTCAAATCTGTCTTCTTCTTTCGTTTTTTGATTTTTCCGATAAGTTTATAATCTTGTCGGCAATCCTTTTGATAAGACTTGACAACAAAGGGATTTTTAAATGACAGATGCCGAAAACCAAGAAATTCAATACGTTTTTTCAGATATGGACAACACGCTTTTTGATTTTGTCCACGCGAAAGTTGAGGCTTGCACCGCCGTCGTCGATAAAGTCGGTTCGGGTGAACCTCTTGAAATGCTTTCTTATTTCTTGCGCGGCATTTACGGGTTTGAAAGCTTGGAAAATATTGAAGATTATTTAAAAGAAAAATATGTCTTTTCCGAATCTCTTTTTGAAGAATGCTGCTGCATTTATGAAGACGTTAAAGTCGAAAACGTCACGCTTTATGACGGCGTCCGCGAAACGATTGAAGCGGTCAAAGACATGGGCCGCTCGTTTATTATTGTCACCGACGCCGACACGGAAAACGCTTACCGCCGAATGAGGCGCGTGAAATTAGACGGTTTGGTGGACGACGTGATTGCGTATGACATGTCCGGCAAGAAAAAACCCGACCTCGGCGCGTTTGAGTTCGCGCTGAATCGTTTCGGCGCAAACGCGTCCGAGTCGATGTATATCGGTGACAGTCTCCGCCGCGACATCGCGCCCGCAAAAAAAATGGGAATGACAACGGCGTACGCCGCGTACGGTGACCGCAATGACCATGACCGCGATTTTTATTTTGAGCCGGATTACAAATTGCAAAATCTCGGCGAAATCATTGATATTATTCAAAATCCGAAAAAAACATCCGTTTCTTCAAATACAGCTGATAAAAAGGCGACCGTATCTCAAAATTAATTTTTGCATCGTTTATTCGATTCTGTCGGCGATTTCCAGTTCCGTCAATCTTTTTCTGATAACCGCGAATCCTTTTTTGTCATTTTTCCGGCCGCAGCGCTGAATGATTCTTTGATGATGCCGAATGTAATCAATGTAAACCGGATCTTTTGTCAATTCGTAGCGCGTTAAATGAATACAGGCTTCAATGACCGAATGAAAACCGCGGTTGATTACGAATCCTTCTTTTTCCGGATTTAATATGAAAAATTCGACGGGCTCAATGTCGATCACAACAGAATTTTCCGTTTCCAATTGATTAGCGCATTTAAATAAAACAAATCGATCGGCATTTTTTAAAACGGGAATTGAAATCGTTGTTTGTGATGCCTGCCCGTCTTCGTTTTTTTCGCTTACATAAACGGCGGTATCAAATTCTTCTTCTTCCAAATCATAAAACGTCGATTGAGCGAATAAAACCGCATCATCCGTCAAATTCGCCGAAAAATAATCTTCGCGCATTAAATTTTCGTATGTTGTTGACCCTTTAAACAAATGAAGAAACATCTTGTTGTTTTTCCAGGTGATTCCAAAAGGCGCGGCATTTGCCGTTTTTTCAGATTCTCGGCTGTTTTTTGTCGCCAAAATCAATTCGGAAATTCCCTCGGATATGCCGTATTCCGCCATTTTTTTCAAGTTTTCCGGCGTTTCTTTCATGAAATTCCTCTTCGTTTGTTTAAAATTTGGTGTTCAAAATTTGATTTAATTTAAATTGTCAGCCCTTCCAAAATCGCGATAAAAATGCCGGCGGCCGTAATGTCTGCCAATGATCCCGGATTGTTTTTTTCTTTTTGAAGTTTTTGATCGAATTTTTGAATTTTTGGAATCATCTTTTTCAAATTTTTGGATTTCTTCAATTTTTTCATGAGCTTCGCGGCTTTTTTCTGAACTCTTAAAGATTCCGCTTCGCCGTGTTTTGCAGCGATAAACGTGTCGGGATACTTTGCCAAAAATTCCAAAAACGTGTACACAACGGCGCTGTTTATCGTGCTTTTAAAACATTTTTTCGGATTTTCTTCAAACCATGCTTTGTTTTTTTGAAGCTTTTTTGCAAACTTCTTCGATTTCTCAAATCCGTTTACCCATTCCGCGGCGACCATGTCTCTTCGGCTGCCAAGCGCCATTAAATCAAAAAGCGGAATCTCTTCCAGTTTGATTTTCTCAATCGCGGCTGACTCGGTTAAATCCAATTCATAATCTTTCATTCCCTTTTCAGGCTTCTGGACCGGAATTGACAATGTCCCAAACGTCTCGTAAAAACAAACCGCGTCTTCTACCGTCGTTGTTCTGCAAATTTCAGATGCTTTTAAAACGACGGCATTTCCGATTTCTTTGGGGCTGCAGCTTTCATTGCCGGCAGTTTCAAAAACATGTCCTGCCGCAATCGTCAGCGGCAACAACAAAATTAATGTTCCGAAATGCGTGTTTCCGCCGCTTTGCAGGGACATGCTTTTTAAAACGGCTTCATAAAACAAAGGCCCGAACGCCGGCAAATCCGAATCGCCTGAACCTGCGGCGCTTTTCATAAAAACGGATTGAACCGAAAGGGCTGACGCTAAAAAGTGTTCAAATGACGTGTCTTTAAAATCCTGAAGCCGATGAACGTTTCCGGGCTTCGGATAAGATGCCGCTTCCAAAACCATCGAAAGCGCGGCTGATGCGGCAATTTCTTCATTGAACGGAATTTGAATCACGATTCGGCTCCCAATTTGTTTTAAATTCTTTTAATGATTTATTTTAATTTGAAGCGGCCGATTTCTTTTCATCAATCGCTTTTAAAATCGTTTCAGCCAATTCTTTTTTCATTCTCATGTATTCATCCGGTGAAATCCCGAGCTGGCGCAGCGATCCGTCACGGTAAAAGCAGGGCTTTGTTCCTTTGCAGCACCACACCAAACTTCCGAAACACGTGTCTTTGCCGCCTTCAAGCGGCGTTCCTTTGACGGTTTCCTGTTTTAATTGAATGAATTCTTCCGGCGTGAATCCGACGTTTTCAATTCTTTTGAGCAAAGCGCAATACTTAACGGGCGGGCAGCAGAATGCCAAACCGCGATTGTCGCCGCGTTTGCAAACGTGTTTGGGTGCGTTGTACCAGCCTGTTTCCTGTTGATATTCCGTTATTTTTTTGACCAAGTGCGGAATAAATTCCGCATCGTCGGCAGCCGCGCGCGCAACCGAAACCAAATCCGCGCCGCTTGAAAAGAAATCCAAAGCCGCGTCAAAATCATCGACGGAATTATTCGCAATCACGAGTTTTCGGGTTGCATTTCGGATTTCGGCGATTGCTTCAAGGTCGGCGCCTTGTCCTTCAATCATCGCGTCGGCATGAATAATATCCGCGCCGGCCGCGTCAAAAAACTCGGCGGCCATTCCCGGACTCACGACATTCGTTCTGAATTTGACGGATAAAACAACGCAGGTTTCCTTGATTCTTTGAATCGTTTCGGCAAGCGCCGGCGTGTCTTTTAAAAACGCTTGTCCGAGGCCGCGTTCGGTAAATTCCGGCTGACGGCAATGAATATCCAATTCCATGATTGCGTTTTTGTTTTGAATCAACGCCGCCGCCTTTAACAAAGGTTCAATTGACGCGCTTCTGACGCTGACTGCCGGAACCATTCCCGGCATTTCCGCTTTCACGGCATCGATTTCCTTTTCGATTTGAGCGAAAATATCGGTGTCATCATTTTCGTTCGCGAAAAATTCTGTCCGGCCGCGTGAAGCCGCTTCAATTCCCGCTTTTTTGGATTCGTCATCCAAATTGTAAGCGCCGAGGATGACAATTCCCGCGCCTTTCGCGTTGGCTGCCGCAAACTTACTGTCAGTGACGCCGGCCATCGCCGATAAAACAATCGGGTTTTCGATTGTGATGTCTCCCGTTTTTAAATCAAATATTTTTTCCATTTCATTTCCCCTCTCAATTATTTAATCTGAGAGAGAAGTAAAGAAGCTCTCCTTAATAAATTCTTTTTTTATTTTCGATTTGTATTTCCTCGTTCTCAATGACGTATTTTAAAATATTTCCGCCGGCTTTCGCGCCTTTATATTTTAAAACCAGCATCCGCCGCTCAAATTTATCGCCGTTTTCCTTCATTTGAAATTGAATTGCCGAATCTGCCAAATGATTTAATCTCTCTTCCGTTCCTTTTGATAAAATATTTCTGTGAAGACAACCGATAATAACATACCGGCCGCCTTCACAGTTTCGGGGTTTCGTATTTTGCGGATTTATATCTGCTTTCATTTCCCTGACAAAGGAAATGATTTGACGTTCTTCGTATAGGGCAGATTTTTTGCTGTTGCTTTCGTTTTGAAACAGTTCGCTGAGATTTTCAATGAAAAAAATCATTTCCAAATCCGTCTCCGCGAAGGCTTCCTGTATTGCTTTGTTTTCTGTTTGGTTTGCTGTTTGTGTTGCGTTTGTTTTCGTTTTTATGTTAAAACACAATTCTTTCCAACAATGCCTGTTTTCAGGCGTTATTTTTAGAATTGTGCACTTGTTTTTTTTGACCGTTTCTTCTTCGGCAGGCCTCCCATTTGATTTTTCAATCGCCGCCGAAAAAGAGGCGATCCCCTCATCGTCGTTTCCGGACAATAAAAGAAACGTTCCGTTTTCAATTTTATTTTCCGTCAAACGGTCAAACTCGGAGATGCCTGTTGTGAAATTCGAAGCCATTGTTATTCCACAAACACAAAAAACAGTTATTTTATAAGCCGCTTCTGTTTTTTTCAAAAACGAAACTTATATATACTCATCAAACGGCTTTTCAGGTATGGAACACTCAAAATGCGGCTGCGATGCAAACAATTCATTCAACGCAGCCGACCTTTCTCAATTCAAATTTGAAAACGGTTTAATTCCCGCAATTGTTCAAGATGCCGACTCTAAAGAAGTTCTCATGTTTGCTTACATGAACGAAGAATCTCTCAAATTGACGCTTGAAACCAAAATCGCGCATTATTGGAGCCGCAGCCGCCAATCCTTATGGAAAAAAGGTGAAACCTCCGGCCATTTCCAGCACGTCCGAGAAATCCGTTTCGATTGCGACGCCGACTGCTTATTGCTTTTCGTCGATCAAGACGGCGGCGCTTGTCACACTGGATACCGTTCCTGTTTTTATCGAACAATTGACGGCAAAATTGTCGGCGAGAAAGTCTTTTATGAAAAAGACGTTTATTAATTGAAAAATCTATATTTTTTCAAATAATTTTTATTTTAATCGGACTATATTTATTCTTTCAAAGCTATGCATTCTTGTTAGAGGCTGTAGGGGCCGTGAGCTTTAGTTGTGCACAAGCAATCCTCAAAATGGTGGTGCGCAGCTTATGGTAAAACAACAAAAAACAACAAAACAAATCTTATTACTTCTTATCATACTTCTGGCAGTTGTCGGAATGATTGGTGCAGGCTGTCTTAACAAAGATCAAACAAACAACACCGAAAATAACGGTTCAAATTCAAACTCTTCAAATTCGGCAGCTTCAAACAATACAAGCAATAACAATACAAACAATAACAATACAGACAGCCGAAATAACACGTCGGCTTCAGTGAACAATACGTCCTCAAACACAACTCCGACATCTTTTTCCTCTCTTCCCGACGTTGTTGTCGCAAATCATGACGGCGGCAGCGGAGGCGGTAAATCGTCCGGTTCCGGGTCAAATTATGCCGCGGAAGCCGCAGGTCAAAAAATGATTCTTGAATCCCAAAGCGGTGAGGACGGCACAAAACTTTGCATTTATGTCCCCGTTGCCGATATTTCCGGCGAAACATTGACCGTGACCTTCGGCTCAAGCGTTTCCGAAGTTTCCGAAACATTCAACGAAGCCATACTTTCCGCCGTTCCCGAAATTTCCGGCAAGAATGTTACGGCTGTCATGAACGACGCGCTTGATGTCGGTGATTTCGAAGCCGGCGGTTCCGAGCCGACAGCAATCAGCTTCAGCGTGACAGCAGGCGGCGCGACTTATGATGTTTATTTGATGGCTTCTTCAATCATTAATGTCGATGCCGGTTCCAACGGAAAAATTGAACTCATTGACAACAAAGACACCTATCTTTACACCGGAACGAAAACCGTTGCTTGCGACATCAACATTCCGATTAAACTGACGGTTGTTCCCGATGACGGATATTACGTTCAATCCTTTGTCGTTACAAAATCCGGCACAGAAGTCTACAACAGCACAGTCCCCGCGGCATTTGATGCCGATCCTTCCGAAAGTGCTGTTTACAACGTGACGGCTGTCTTTAAAAAACAGATTGCTGCGACTTATGACGGTGAGGACACTTATATTGACCAGGATTTGAATGCCGAAAACAACATCTATGCCTATGTTCCGGCAGCAGAAGCCTCCGGCAAAGTGCTGACTTTCGAATTTTTAAGCACTGTTAATGATGTGACCGACGTTAATGCCGATATCATCAGCGAAGAAGACGGCGATACGATTATCAGCGGCAAAACCGTGACCGTGACAATTAAAGATGCGGTCGATTCGGCTTCATTTGAGAAGGGCGGCACGCCGACACCGTCTGATTTGACATTCTCCGTTACAGTGGCAGGCGGATCTGTTTACAATGTTTACATCTTGGATTCTGCCGCGATTAAAATTGTCGTTCCCGACGGCTGTACGATTACAAGCAGCGGTGTCGTTCCGGGCGGTTTGAATTTGGATTCGGCCGGCACTTACTACCATGTTTGCGACATCGGCTCGACGAATACATTTACCGCCTCAGACGGATTTGAATTGACGCTTACAAAATCCGGCGCGGATGTTACACCGTTTGACGGCTCAATCACATTCGAAAGCGCGTCTTATGTATTGACGGCAGTTCCGTCCGTTGCGTAAACTTTTAAATTTTGCAGAAATTTTATTTCTGTTTGAACGGTTAATTTAACCGTTCTTTTTTCTTTTTTAATTTTCAGCTTTCAACTTTTTTCTTCAACTTTCAAGCATTTATTAATACATTCAATGCTTATTTTTCAGCATGACAACCCGAAAAACTCCCGCGAATTCTTCTCATTCAAAATTCCGTTCCGTTGACGTGAACGCCGATGATTTTGAATTTCATTATGATTCCAAAGCCGTTATCGCGGCCGATATCATTATTGCTGACACGAGCGCCGCAATTGACGGCGTTCTTTCATCTTCCATTAAAAACGGCCGATACAAACCGATTGACAACGATGTTTTGACTGTCGTTATTCCCGAAGCCGTTTTAGCCGAACTTGAAAATCAAGCCGACAGCCGGCGCGAAACCGGTGTTTACGGCATCGACGAGCTTTTAATTTTGCGGCAAATGGACGAAGCCGGCGAGATTTATCTCAAATATGAAGGCAATCGACCGACCGTTCATCAAATTCGGGACGCGAAACTCGGAGAAGTGGACGCGCTCATCCGGCAAACGGCAGCGGAAGTCGGCGGTCTCTTTGTCACGTCCGATAAAGTGCAGGCGGTTGTCGGGGTCGCGCGCGGTCTTTCCGTTGATTATGTACCGCCTGTCATTCGTGAGGCAGATGCCGATGTTTCAAAGCTTTCCGTTCTTGATTTCTTTGACGATCAAACGATGTCGGTTCACCTCAAAACAAATGTCATGCCGATGGCAAAACGCGGATCCGTCGGCGAAATGAAATACATGCCGATTCGAGACACGCTTTGTACGGCGGCCGAGCTTGAACACATCAAATCCGAATTGGTTCATTTTACGAAAATTGATTCGGAATCCTTTATTGAAATGGAATACAGCGGCGCGCTGATTCTTCAAGTCCGCGACATGAGGATTGCAATCACGGAAGCCCCGTTTTCCGATGATTTTGAAATTACAATCGTGCGCCCGATCGCGCACGTTGACTTCGATAAATATCAGGCGAGCGATGTTCTCAAAGAAAGAATCTTGCAGCAGCGCGGCATTTTAATCGCCGGATCTCCCGGTGCCGGAAAGTCTACATTCTCCGCGTCCGTTGCGAAATTTCTCCTCGAAAACGGCAACGTCGTCAAGACAATGGAATCACCGCGCGACCTTCAAGTGCCGACGGAAATTACGCAGTATGCGCCGCTCGAAGGCAAAATGGAAAACACAGCCGACTTGCTTCTTTTGGTGCGCCCCGATTACACGATTTATGACGAAGTTCGAAAAACGCAGGATTTCATGCTGTTTGCCGACATGCGCCTTGCCGGTGTCGGTATGATTGGCGTCGTTCACGCAACGCGCGCGATTGACGCGGTTCAAAGGCTGATCGGAAGAATCGAACTCGGTGTGATTCCGCAAGTTGTCGACACGGTTATTTTCATTGACAAAGGACAAATTTCCAAAGTTTATGCGCTTGAATTTACTGTCAAAGTGCCGCACGGCATGATGGAAGCGGATTTGGCGAGACCGGTGATTACGGTCAGCGAAATGGCATCGGGCAAAACCGAATACGAAATTTACACTTACGGCGAGCAGGTCGTCGTCATGCCGGTCGGCCCCGGCGGCGCGGCATCGCCTGCGGAACGAAAACCGTTTTGGGCGGACACAGAAGCGATGCTTGCCGAAGAAGTCGAACGCTACACGTCAGGACCGTTTGAAGTCGAACTTATAACCGACACCAGCGCTGTCGTGAAAGTCAAAAGCACGGACAAAAAGAAAATTATCGGCCGCGGCGGCGATACAATCAATCGCATTGAATCTCATATGGGACTTCGGATTGATGTTCGAGAAATGCCGGTTTCCTACTTCGGCCGCCCGAATAAATCCGGCAGTCGGAACGGAAGCGGTGATCGCAGAAAAAAGAATTTTGATGACGGTTATTCGGCAGAAGAATTCGAAGGCAGCGGTTTTGAAGGTGATTTCAGCGGCGGTTACGGCTACGACAACGTTTCCGACGAATACGGCAACAATCCGGATTATGCGATTCCCGTCTTTGAAAAGACAAAAAAGCATTTTATTCTCCGCGTTCCCGAATTTTCCGGAAAAGACGTAGATGTTTTCATCTCTGGAAAACCGTTCTTCAGCGCGACCGTCGGCCGCGGTGGCGATATTAAGCTTCGGACGGATTCGGAATTGGTTGATAAAATTAAGGACGGATTCAGAAACGGAGAATTGATTGAAGTGCGCCGCTCGGCAAATTGAAAATGGTTGAGTTTATTTCTCATCATTTTCTTTTATTATTTTTAAAATAAAATCTCTGAGTTCTTCTTCCGATGTCGGATATTTCTCAAGGTCACGACTTCGCAAATGAGTCGTTTTGCCGCCGTAATAGGCTAAAAAATCGTTTATTGCCATTCGAACAATGAAAGATTTGCTTTTTTTGAGAACATTTGAGAGATCTTTTAATTCGTCATCGACGAATTTATTGTAAGAAACAGAAATTTGTTCCTTTTTAACTTTTTCAGCTTCAACGTTTATGGTTGATGAAATAAAATAGTTAAAATCAGTTTCGTTTTCACATAACGAAAGTTTTCCTAAAAACATCAATATGGCTGTATTAACCACATCTGATACAGATCCGAAGTTTTTTGTTGAAACAAGGGATTCCATCTTGTTTTTAGTATGAGGGCTAACCGCTAAAGAAATAGATAACTTGTTGCGATTTGATTGACTCATAATACTTTTCATGGGTTTTAGAGAATATTATGATTTTTGATACAATTGTGTCTTCTTTTGTCTTTTTTGTTGCAATCGTGTTTATTCTTTAATAATGTTTAAATATATTAATTGCAATTGTGATTAATTGGTGAGGTCTTTTAAATGAATTTTATGTTTGGATATTATAATTCCGTCAATGGGGGCTTTGTTTTTTTTGGCTTTTATATTTTATCCACTACATATCTCGCCGGTTTATGACGAAATTATATTCGTTCTTAATTGAATATTTTGAATTTAATGTCAATATACCTTTGAGGGTTTCTATTATGATTATTAATAAAAAGCAATATCTTTTGATCTTGATTGTGCTTCTTGCAGTCATTGGTCTTATCGGGGCAGGTTGTCTCGGTTCGAATGATGACGGTAAAACAGCAAACGGGTCAAGTAATGGTACAGGCAGTACAACAACCAATACTTCTAACAATCCATCTGACACTTCTATCAATACGAGCAATACTTCTAACACATCCGGAAGTACATCAGATACTTCTGATACAGACAGTTCCTCTTCAAATTCAAATTTGCCTGATGTGGTCTATGCAAATCAGAATGGCGGCAGCGGTGGAAGTAATCGTGGTACTCCTGCACCTACGGCAACAATAGCCAAATTCGGTAGTCAATCACTCGTTGTTGAAGAGTTCATCGAATACATTGAAGGTGAAGGAGACGAAGACGATGAAACAATCTATCTAGTTTACGTATATGTTCCGACCTCTGATATGGAAGTCGGCGACACTTTCGATGTTACTTTCCTTCAATCTGTTACAGGGGCAATTGAAATGGATGGGGAGGATGTAATTGAAAATATTGAGGACGGTATTCTTTTTTCAGATATTCAAGTGAAAGGCAAAACGGTTACTTTAACTCTTAAACAAGAAGAAATTGATTTTGGAGAATTGGACGATTATAATTTAGGAGTTCTTATCGGCGATGATGTTTATTTTGTTTCATTTTACGCATCAACCATTTGGAATTTTGATCTTCCAACAGGTAGTTTTGCAAAAATTATTGAACTCGGAAACCCTGCATACGAAGAGCGTACAATCAGCGGCAAAATGACTGTTGTAACGGATTCCAAAACAACAGATGTCCGAATTACAATTATTCCGCCGTCAGACAAAACCATTTTTAGTGTATCGACTGTTCCTGAACTTACATTTGATCCTATGACGAGTGGATTTGACTCGGAATACAAAGAATTCTTCCGAGAATATTCTGATGTCGAGAGTTCAATCTATAATGTAAATGTCGAATTTGAAGCGAAAACAAAAGCAACAGTTAATGGACAAAGTTTGTATGTTTTCCAAACTTTATTTGATGATCAATCCGGCGGCAGAATCTATGTTTATGCTCCTGTATCAGATATTGTCGGCAAAGATTTGGTATTGACATTTACCGGTACAGTTATTGAAACTGATAATCAGAATTCATTGGTTGAGAATGTAATCCAAAATGGAAAGGCTGTTACTCTTTCAATAGATGATTCTGCAACAGCTGATGATTTTGAATATACTAACTTGTTGGATGTAGAGGTCAACGGAAAAGTTTATTCTGTTTTGATTTTCGATTCTAATATTTGGAATTTTAACGTCGGCTCAAACGGTGTAATGGAGTTTAATTATGGTGGCGTTGATTATATTCTCGAAGGTTCATCTTCTGATGTATGGCCGACAATGTATTCATGTATGTTGACAGCAAGACCGGCTGACGGTTATGTCGTTGATACATTCACCATCACAGAAAAAGGCGGTTCGGTCGTTTTTGATAACAGTGGCGATCTTGGCACTTTTTCGGATGCTTTTGATGAAAGCAAAACATATAATGTCATGCTCACCTTCAAAACAGCTTAAAATTAGCAGAGAATGGATTTAATCCATTCTTTCTTTTTTTTAATTTCTTTATTTTTAAATCATTGTTATTTGATTCAATGAATCAACCTCGGCAAACATTTTGTACAAATCCACAAAATTTGCCCGCTCTTTCGAACCGACACCAAATAATTTTCAGTATCGTCTTTTCCGCACATAAAACAGGAAATGTCATTCGGGTTTGCGTTTGAATTCATATTTTGATTCGTATTCATGTTCACGTTTTTCTTTTCGTTTTCTTTTTTGTGAAGCTCGGCTTTTTCTTCGTCAAATTCAACCGCTTCTCTCTTTTCAATCGTCATCGCGCCTGTCGGACAAATGCCGAGGCACGCGCCGAGGCCGTCGCATAAATCGTCGGAAACGACTTTGGCTTTGCCGTCGATGATAACAATCGCGCCTTCGGCGCAGGGTGAAACACAAGCGCCGCAGCCGTTGCACAATTCTTCATCAATTTTAACAATATTTCTGACAACTTTTTTTTCTGTTTTTTGAGAATGCATATTTAATTTCATTTTTTCCCTCTCAGATTCTCTTAAATTCTAATGCTGTGACAAAGTATATAAAAGATACTTTGGAGTTCTTATCTTAATTTTGTTTTAAATTATTTTTAATTTGATTTTAAATTGCTTTAAATTTGATTTATTATGTTTTATTTTTAATTTTGATTTAATTATATATTCGCCTGATGAGAAATCATTTTATTGAATGACTTGATTTTAACTTTACCAAAAAACGAATCCAAAAACGAAAAAACAAAAATGAAAAACGAAAAACGTTTATGAGGCTTACTTATCGCTATTAATTACATTTTAATCGGAAAAATAGCCGTCGGGCTTTTATTGTTCATTATTCTTTTCAATTTACTTGCGTTGGCAATCGGTTTATACAGCATACGCAGGAAGAGAATCATCTTTCCGACTTTTGTTTTATTCATACTGTATTTGTTTTACTCGCCTGTCAAATGGGTTTTTTCAGCTTTTTCCATGAACGATTTGCTCGTTGACGAAATTTTGGTTGAAATTCAAAATGCCGTTTATTTGGAGAAATTTAAGAAACAAACCGAGCGAAAAGTGGTTCTGCTTCCCCAATGTCTTCGAAGCAGCGACTGCCACGCGCGCTGTGATCCGCTTTACGGATTCGTTTGTACCAAATGCGGGCGCTGCGACGTGGGCGAAATCACCAAAGAAGCCGAAATCCGCGATTTCAAAGTTTTCGTGGTTCCCGGAAGCAGTTTTGTTAAAAAAATCTTTAAAGAATATCGGCCGACATCTTGTATCGGCGTCGCCTGCCCGGTCGAACTCAGTGAATCCATGCAAAAAACTTCCGTTATTCCGTCGCAAGGCGTTTATTTAATCAATGACGGCTGTTTTGAAACAAAAGTCAATGTCAGCGATGTTGTTTTAAAAATGGAATTGGTTTCCCCGATTCCTGACGGCGAATCATTGCTGAAAACAGTCACCTTATACGATTTTGAAGAAAAAGGAGGCATTTGATTATGTATGATGAAATCGGCCGCCTTTTGGTTATCGGTCTCGTTCTTTCCGCAATTTTGCTGTTTATCGCGTTTTATATCGGACACACGCGGCTTCAAAAGAACGCCGCCTTCGCGTCCTACGCATCACGCGTCATGGATTTCTTTTACAAACCGCTTCTTGCCGTTTACATGTTCTTTTACAAAAATCCGGATAAGCTTCACAAGAAAATGGCCGATTTGAAAAACAACGCGCAGCGCAAGAAGTTTTCCAAAACGAAAACAAGAATCGTGCTTGCGCCGCATTGCATGCGCCACGTCGAGTGCAAAGCGCGCACGACGCGCACCGGAATTCAATGCACTTCCTGCGGCAAATGCGATTTCGCAGAACTCAAAAAAATGTCCGAAGAACACGGCTACAAACTTTATATCATCACAGGCTCCTCTTTTGTCAAACACATTTTAAAACATCCCGATGCGAAAGGAACGGACGGTGTTTTGGCAATCGGCTGCAATTATGAAATTAACAAAGGTATGCGCGAACTGAAACGATCCAAAATCATGACTTACGGCGTTCCGCTTCTTTCCGCCGGCTGTTATAATACGCATATAGATTTGGAAGAATTTGAAAGGCAATTAATTCATTTGGAGGGATTGAATGGATCAAAATCATAATCTTCATGGTCATCATGATGGGCCCGATTGCGGCTGTTCCGAAAATCACGATGGACACAATCACGATGAAAATAATCGCGATGAACACAATCATGCGGCACATAATCACGATGCGCACGCGCGCGGATACGATAAGCCGCTGATTGACGGCGCAGACGATGAATGCTCTTGCGCCTGTTCTCATCATCCCGAAGACGAAGCCGCCAAAACCGTTGTTTCTCAAATGGTTTTACAATTGGACGAAGTTATCGCGTTATCGTCCGGCCCCGTTTACGGCGAATTTATCGCAAATGAAAACCTTCAGCATCGGTTGATTGATTTATTGACGCAAGTGCAAGAGGAAGCGCTTTCTCTTCCCGACGATTTTAAACAGCGGAAATCAAAAGCGGATTGGGAATTTCTTCAAACGCTGACGATTCAAATCACGCATCCGGAATTCGGCATGAATCCCGAGACGCTTTGGGATATTGTCAGACTTGAAATTCCGTTTCAAAACAAAATGCTCGGAATTATTGTCAACGGATGCAGCCACGAACAGTAATTTTTTCCTATTCTTTTTTGTTTTTCTTAAAAACAAGGTTTGGATTTGATAACTTTTTTTAAAAATCAATGTTGGTTTTGATATTTTTTTAAGAAATCAGATTTCGGTTTTGATATTTTTTAAAAATCGGTGCGGCTCGCGCGCGGCGGCGATGGCGATGCGGCAGTGATGACAGTGGCAGTGGCGCGGCAGGTAATGGCCCCACGTTCGCGAAGCGAACGGATGTTCTAAAAAGAAGATGCAAGCGGAACGTAAACCTGACCGGCAGGCGGAAACGCAAACCTGATTGGCGCACGGAATTACAAACCCAATCGGCAAGTAGAAATTTTTATTTCGAAAAAGCGGTTTTTTGGTTTCGCCGAAGGCTTGGGGCGAATCTCCAACTCCTCCTTTCACTCGCTGCGCTCGCGAAACTCGTCGTTGGAGGCGGTTGTTTCGGGTTTTATTTGTTTTTCAAAACGAAACATCGTTTTTCTTTAATTTTATGAAAAAACGAACTCCGTTTTTCTTTTTTTTAAATTCATGAAAAAGGGAGTTCGGGTTTGTTGATTGTTTGTTAAAACCGATGTTTGGTTTTTTGAAAAAGAAGAAATAAATTGAAATACGCGGGTCCGGCGAGTAAGCTCCCTTCTGTTTAATGCACTCTCAAAGAACATTCTTATCTTTGATTCATCAATTTTCATTGAAATGTACGGCGGCATTCGGCTTTGCGTCTTTAACTTCAGGCGCGCTTTCAAATCGAACGCGAACTCCCGAATCAACTTGCACCTGCGGGGTTTTACCGTTGCATCCGTGCGCCGTGCGCCTCAGTTTTTCACATCATCGCAAACACGGCCCGGTATCGTTTCTGTGCCATAGCCTTGACTCTCGCCAAACGTTCTTCACAAACGTCCGCAAATCTGAAAGAGGGTGGGGAGACTTTCCTCAGGAACAATTGTTCCCGCAGCCGCCCTGCCGCTCCCGCGTTATTTGAAAAAAAGGGAAGCGTTGTATTTAATAATTCGCTTCAAAAATCAAAATTTCGTTTTATTTATTATTTTAAAAAGTTGTACGGCTCGCGCGCGAAAACGGCGCGCAGATTTCACTCGGTTCTGTTTTTCTCTTTCAATTCATTGTCATGAATCACGTTTTTGCCTTTTGCCGTCGGAACTACGGTCAACTCCGCATTTTCAAAAACGGCTGTCAGCGGATCCGATTCCGCGATTCTGTCCATCGTAATCGCAAGCGCGGCAACTTCCGAGTGCGGCTGGTTGCCGACGGCCACGTTCCAGTCGGCCAGCTCGTAAATTTCGCCCGGCACCTTTTCGGCGCCGACAATAATCATCAATTTATCGTGTTTTTTCAATTCGGGGACAGCGTCGGGCAAATTGATGCCGTACATGGATAAATGGCAGACCTTGCCGCCGTTTTCTTTCCAGTTTCGGATTTCCTTTGTCATACTGACATTGTTTTCGACAAAAAAATCGCCGCCCCAGCGGCCTGTCATCTCTTTAATATTGTCCGTGATTTTTTGATCGTCCGATGCCAAAAGCATACCGCTTGCACCGAGCGCGCGCGCGGTGAGGCCGACGTGCGTCGTGATTCGCTTATCTCTCTCCGGGCGATGACCGAGCCTTAATACAACAATTTCCTTCATTTTTACTTCCGTCTTTGTCCTTTTTAAATCCCATAACACCACATAACATTTAAATGATTATTGCCTCATTTTAGATAATTACTTACATTATTGTTAACTGACAAATTCCAACCTATTTACATATTAAATTTCGAAAGTTCGTTTTATTTTCCTAAAATCTTAAATATTTTAATATATTCATCGTTTGTAAATTATTATTCTATTGATATATCATTTACAAAAACAAAATAAAACGAAAAAACGAATACATCAGATGTGGTCATTTTGGATCTTGAAGTCTTTACACGTAAAATTGATTCCGTCATACGCCGCTATCGTACGGTTTATGACTTATTGGAATTTTTGGCAATCGCCTTCGTTATTCTCTTGATTGCTGTTTTTTTCAATCTGGGCGATATTTTTAAACTGATTTCCTGGACGGAACCGTATGTCGGTCTGTCGCCGGACATCCCGTTCTTTACCGTCAATTACGAAACGATTTTTCTGTTCTTTATCGTCTGTCTGGTTTCGCTTTTGATTTTGGAACTGACGGAAAAGAACGTCAAAAGAATTTACAAACTTTTCAAACGCGAACCGCCGAAACGCCAAAAGTCTCAGGATTTGGTCGAAGACACCTATCCCGAACTCAAAGACCGTTTGAAAACGGCGTATGATAACAGAAATTCGGACAACTTCATCGCAGTCGAGCTGACGTCATCCGTTTCAAGCGATATTGAAGGTGTTTCATCTTCCGATTTGATTGACAAGAAAAGAATCGCTTACAGTTTAAGCACAATCGTTGTCTCGGTTCTGTTTTTGGCAGCCATCTTCTTCACCGGCTTTACGGCACCGGTTTCCCCCGGCGACATTTGGGACAAATTCCCAAACGGCTCCATCACGCAGCCGCCGATTACGGATGAAAACACCTCGACCAACAACTCCTCCAGCATTCCGACGGAAGCGCCGCCGATTTCAAATTCGCCCGGCGTAGACATCGACATCACGCTGCCGCCCGGCGCAGGCATGGGCCCCGGCGACATGCTCGAAGGCACCGAAAACAATTTCACGCCGTCAACGCCCTATCCGCCCGAGAGCTTGAGCTCGCAGCATTTCTATGACTCGCTGCCGGCCGGATACGAAGACGTCATCAAAGATTACTTTAAGAAATTGGCCGAAAACGGCTGATTTCATTTATTTTAAAAATTTTAATAAATTCATTACAAAATATCAATTTCAATTATCGGATTATCAATTTCAATTTATTCATTCAAATTTATCATCAACTTTCAAACTAAAAAATAATACAGAGGAAAATAAAATGGACTCGGAAAACACTGAAACATCTTACCGTTACTCAAAAGACAATTTAAACAACGAAGAAGCACAAGATTCTGAATTTTTGGAATCTGCGGAACCCGAATTTACACCCGAATCCGAATCATATGCGGCCGATGTTTCTTCGCCGAAAGAATCCTACAGCGCGCCCGAATCCGTCGCGGATCCGGCACTTGTTAAAACATACGAAAACGCGCACAAAATTTTTACAACTTTGTTTGACGAAATCGGCCAGGTCATCGTCGGTCAGAAAGAAGTTGTCGAAGAAGTCATGATCGCGCTTTTGTGTAACGGCCACGCGCTTCTCGAAAGTAATCCCGGTCTCGGCAAAACATTAACAATTTCAACCATTTCAAAAGTCGTCGACTTATCCTTTAACCGTATTCAGTGTACGCCTGACTTGATGCCGGCCGATATCACCGGAACAACCATCGTGGAAGAACACGACGGCAACAAAGCGTTCCGTTTCGAACAAGGTCCGGTCTTTGCCAATATCGTTTTGGCGGACGAAATCAACCGTGCGTCACCGAAAACACAGTCCGCGCTCTTGGAAGCCATGCAGGAAAAGCAGGTCACCGTTGCCGGTCACACCTATCCTTTGGACAAACCGTTTTTCGTTCTCGCAACGCAGAACCCGATTGAGCAGGAAGGAACTTATCCGCTCCCCGAAGCCCAGCTCGACCGTTTCCTCTTAAAAATCCTCGTTCCGTATCCCGATTATGACGAAGAGCTTGAAATCGTCAACCGCTACACCGCTCAGTCAACACCGGTGACATCACGCGGCATTTCCAAAGAAACTTTGATGAGCCTTCAAAAATTGACGCGCGACGTTCCGATTTCTGAAGATTTGAAACAGAGAACAATTCATTTTGTTATGAGAACACGCGATGGCGGCGCAATTGAATACGGCGCGTCTCCGCGTGCGTCCATCGCGATTATTTTAGCCGCCAAAGCGCGCGCTTTGATTCACGGCCGCAATTACGTTTCCGAAGAAGATGTCATCGCCATGTCTTATCCGGTTTTAAGACACAGAATCATTCTCAGCTTCGAAGCGGAACGCTCCGGTGTCACGCCCGATGACGCGATTGAAGATCTTCTCATCGAAGCCGGTTTCTTAAAAGCAAAACCGCAGGAAAACGAATCTTCAGGCCTTCGCGCGAAATTACCGTTCGGTTCCAAGAAATAATTCAGCCGGAAATGCATTGACTGGTAAACAAAACCGTAAGCTGAAAAACTATGGCTGAAACAAAACATAATTTCGATATTGAGTTTCTCAGGCAGCTGGACCGCTACAACATGGCGATTCGAAAACGTGTGTCCACCGTTTACGCCGGAAACCGTCCGTCAACCCGAATCGGAAAAGGGATTGATACGGTCGGTTATCGCGAATATTATCCCGGCGATGAAATGAAAGATATCGATTGGAAAGCTTATTCGAGAACCGAAAAACTTTACGTCCGCCAATTCGAAGAAGAAAAAACGCTGACGGCGCACATTCTTCTGGATGCCAGTAAGAGTATGGACTTTCCCGACGGCGCGACAAAAAAGTATGAATACGCCGCGATGATGGCGCTCGGCGTCGCTTACACGGTTTCCCGCAAGAACGACAAATTCGCGATTTCAACGTTTAATGAAAATATCGACATCAACGCGCCCAAACGCGGTATGCGGTATTTGCTTGAACTGACCGACCGCCTGGCTTCCCGCGAGTTGGAGGGTGCGACCGATTTGGATGCCTGCACTTACAAATACGAAAAGCTCATCAAATCCCGATCGCTCGTCGTCATTGTTTCCGACTTCATGGAAGATCTTCATCACATCGAGTCTTCCGTTCTTCGTTTGTCCGGGAACGATTTGATTCTGATTCAAGTTTTGGATCCGTTTGAAAAGAGTTTGCCGATTAAAGGCGATTCCCGATTCTTTGACATGGAAACCGGCGATGAAATGAAAACGTATTTGAGCGATTCTTTCAGAACCAATTATTTCAAAGAATTGGATAATCACAATGCGGCGATTGATCGTATTTGCAAAAAAACCGGCGCGAAGTTTTATTCATTCACGACAGACGCGCCCGTATTTGATTCATTCTTACAGATTATTGACAGAGGTGCTTAAAAATGGCAATCGCAGACTCATTGGCATCTCTTCCGTTTATTTTTCCGCTGGCTTTAATCGGCTTACTGTCGGTTATTCCGCTGATTATTTTGTACATGCTTCTTCCAAAACCCTTCAAAGTGAGCATGCCTTCCGTTATGTTTTTGATGAAGGTGGAAGAATCGCGTGAAAAAATTTATTCGTCGATTACGAAAATCGTTAAAGATCCGCTGTTCATCGCGCAGCTTTTCGTTTTAATTCTGCTCGCGGTTGCCGCGGCCGGTCCGTACATTTTGTCTTACGATACGCTCAGTGACGAGACGACCGTCATCATTATCGACGGCTCTGCCAGCATGCAAATCGGCGACCGTTTCGGCGAGGCGCAGCGTGACGCGCCGCGCTATCTCAGCCAAGTCAATACTGTCATTTTGGCCGAGTCCATTCCGGTTATCATTGCCGAAAATGTCAGCGCGGCCGAGGCCGAGCGCGCCATCCAAAGCCTTTCCGCGAAAGCCGTAACGGCCGATGTCGGCTCGGCGATGGCGTCCGCCGCAAACATTCTTTCCGCGAAAGGCGGTTCCGTTTACGTTTTGTCAGACTTTACCTCCTGGGACGGTTTGAACCCGATTGAAGCGAAAAACCTTCTCGGCGGCGGTCTGAACGTGACTTTCGTTCCGTACGGAACGGAAACGAGCAACAACATGGCAATCATTAACGGTTATTTGGAGAAATCCAACGGCACTTACAATTATCATTTCATGGTCCGCAATTACGATACGGGCGTGAAATCCGTTTACGCGAACGTGACAACGACGCTTCCAAACGGCACGCGGCTGGTTTATTCACCGCTGACCGTTGCCGTTCCGGGCGACAGCGCAGAAACATTCGTTTTCAAAAATGTCAGCCGCGGAACAACCGAAATCCGTTTGGTGACAAACGACGCGATTGAATCGGACAATTACGCTTACGTTTCGATTCCCGGAACACAATCCGCCGAAGTTCTTTACATTTCGGATGCGAACAGACTTCCGTCTCAAATCGCGCTCGGCTTAATTCCGGAACTTTCCGTGAAAAACGTTGACGAAGTTCCCGAAAACTTATCGCTGAATTACAGTTTCGTTGTCGTGAACATGGGTGATCGTGTTTTGACAAGCGCGGAAGTGGATTCGCTTCACGCTTACGTTTCAGGCGGCGGTGACTTGGTTTTCGTCGCGGGCGCGTATTTGGAAGCGGCAAACCAAACCGTTAATTTGTCAAAAATGCTTCCGGTCCGCATTAACGCGACCGCGTCAAGCATTGACGGCACGCAGATTTACGCGATCGGCAGCGACTTTACAAGCGGTTTGGATTTGAACAGCGTTTACATGAAAACGTATTTGGACGCGGAAACGCGCAACCTGACGGCAACCGCTTATCCGGTTATGACGATGGAGGGCGTTCCGATTATCGCTTACGGTCCGTACAGCAACGGCACGGTTTTCTATTTCGGCTTGGATGACCATTCGGGCGACGACGCGTGGAACAATTTCGCAAGTTTCCCGGCGTTCCCGGTCTTTTGGATTCGAATCGCCGATTATTTCGCAGGCATCGGAGACATTTCCGAATACAACGTGAAAGCCGGAACAATTCTGACGCTTCACGGCGATACGGAAGTCATCACGCCGGACGGTAAAATCACAACAAACCGTGTTTTGTATGACACGGTCGGCGTTTATACAATCGGCCAAAAGAAAGTTGCCGTGAATATGTATAACGACAAAGAGTCCAATACATTAACGCCGCGCATCGACGGTCTTGAAAATGCGAACGGCGGCGGTGAACTGCCGACACAATATGAAATCAAGAACAATTTGTTCTACATTTTCGCAATCCTTGCGGCGATATTTATGATTCTGGAACTTTATTTGCTCAGAAAACGGGGGGATATTTAAATGGTTCATTTTGACATGCCTTACATTTTGATTTTATTGATTCCCGCCGTTTTAATCGGAATTTATTTCTTCAGAAAAGCGATCGGCCGGAAACAAAAACTTCTGGTCAGCTCGCGCGCGATTATTGCCGTGATTCTGATTATCGCGTTGGCAAATCCGATTTCATTTATGACGGTGACGCGAACGGATGTGAATCCGGATTTGATTTTGATTGCCGACAACACATCAAGCATGAGCTATTTCTCATCCGGCGTGGGACAATCGCTTTACGATTATTTCTCCGACAAATTCCAAATCAAATATGACACGCTTGCCGGAAACACGACCGCGCTTGGCGAAAAAGTCGCGCAATATGCGGACGGCAAAAACCAAATCATATTGGTTTCTGACGGCAACAGCAATTACGGAAAAACGCTGGAAGAAGGAATTGATGTCGCCGTTCAGACGAACACAACCGTCTCAGCCGTCGTTCCGACGAGAGAGCGCAATGATTTAAGCATCGAATTAATCGGTGACAAATCCGTTATCTACAGCAATGTTCAGGAATTCGGCGTGACCGTTCGTCAGGCCGGAACAAGCGCTGTCACTTACACTTACGTGATTAAACAGAACAACAACACGATTCTGAATGAAACGATTACGATGGAAGAGGGCGAACAGGAAAAGACGACTTATTTCCAAACGCGTTTCATGTATCTCGGCGCGCACACGCTTGAAGCGACTTTAACGTCTACGGCGGATACCGACGCGATCAATAATGTTTATAAAAAATCTGTTTACGCGATTGAAAAGCCGAATGTGATTGTTATTACGGATGAGCCCGGCGCCTCTTTGACGCAGGTTGCCGGATCTCTTTACAACGTAACCGTCGTCGGAAATCTTTCCGATTTCGGCGGCAATCTCGGCAGTGCTTTGGCGGTGACAAAGACTGTTATTTTGGACGATGTTTACATCGGCAACATGACCGAAGAAGATGTCGCGCTTTTGAAAGAATATGTGTCAGAAGGCGGCGGCTTAATGGTTGTCGGCGGCAAAACGTCGTTTGATTATCCGGTCGGACATTCCTATGTCGATTCGTCATTTGAAAAACTGCTGCCGGTTGTTTCCGTTCCTTCCGATTGGGAAGGTATTCAGGATGTTTATCTTTTCCTTGATGTTTCTGACAGCGCCAGCGCTTGGGGTTCAAACAACGAAACGATTCTTTCAAACATCAAGAAAACCGCAGTCAATATCATTGAAAGTGATTATTTCAAAGAAGCGAATGTCACTTATTTCACAATCGGCGACCAGTCTCGTAACGATACCGGCGAGTTTTATTTCGTCGGAAATCCGCGCGAAGCTGAAACGCTTAAAAAAGAACTTGAAGATTTGAAAACCGGTGACGGCCAAACAGATTTGGTTCATACGTTTGACAACGCAATGCCGATTATGGAAAACCGTTCCGGGCAGCCGCTTGTCATCATCATTTCAGACGGCAATTTATTGAATCAGAGAACTTACAACGAATTGCTGCGCGCGGCAAACCAAGCCGACAAATACGGCGCAACAATGCTGTTCATGAACACTTACACGAACGGATCCAAACGCCCGAATCAGTTTAACGATTCCCGCGGCAACATTTACGCGAAATCTTTGATGAGAAATTACAAAGGTGACGGCGTTTATATTGAATCCAACAGCGGTCTTCCGATTTTCCCGAATTTCTCCCAAATGCTCGGCGAGTCTGAAAATCCGAATGAAAATGTGACGACGGCAAGTCTTTATGTTTCCAACCCGAAGCATTTCATTATTCAGGGACTCAATCTCAGCGGAACAAATGTCAGCGGCTACAACGGTGTGACGCCGAAAGCCGGCTCGGACAAGCTGGTGATTGCCAGCGACGGATCGCCGGTCTTAACGGTTTGGCGCTACGGTCTCGGGCGCGTTGCCGCGCTGACGACGGACAATGGTGTCGGAAACGGCAACTACTGGGCATCGGAGCTTTACACGGCGCCCGGCTCAAAACTCATCTCGGCGACGACGAATTGGGTGATGGCGGATCCGAATAAGGAAAGCGGTCTCGTGATTGATTGTCCCGACACTTATGTCGGGTTGCCGGTAACGCTTCGCGTTCACATGTATGACGAAGGCGTTCCCGTGCTGACGCTTGACGGTCAGAAATTGCTTTTGACAATGGAGTCTGAAGGCGTTTATGTGACGGAATTGATGTTCAATCAAACCGGCACATACAACATTTCAGGCTATCCGGTGACTGTTAATTATCCTGTCGAATTCCGTGACATCGGTGTTTATCCGGATCTCAGAAAGCTTGTCGAATCCACCGGCGGAAACATCTACACGGTTGAGCAGGCAAAGGCGCTTTACATCAAAAACAACGGCGACAAAACGACTTACCAGACGCGCGAAGCCGTCAGTTTCAATGTTTACTTGTTGCTCTTGGCTTTGATTATTTTCTTAGCCGAAGTGATTTACCGCCGCGTTGTTGAAATCAGAGAGCTGAAGCAGCTTCACGAAGAATACGACCGCCGCGAAAAAGAATCGCCGGGATCAATGCCGCCGCGGCCGGATATGTCGCAGTTCCGCCGCCAAAATGATATGGTTGCGGATGCCAAGGGTGATGCTCAAAAGTTTTTGGCGAAAATGAAAGATAAAACGAAAAAAGCTGATAAAGCAAATAAAAAGAATAAGTGAAAGGCCTAGCCTTTCCTTGTTTTTTTTTTTTTTTTTTTTTTTTTAAATATTTTCTTTTTAATTCTTTCTTATTTCTTCTTTTTTTGAATCCAAAATGCTGCAAGCGCCGCAATTAAAATGATCGGCAGCAAAATTCCGATTGACAATCTTAACGCTTTTGAATTTATTAAATCTGCCAAGCCGTTTTCTTTTTTGATTGTTTTGTCCGAATCATCTGTTTGATTCAGATTTTGATTTTCTGTTTTTTGATTTCCCGATTGGTTTGTTTGATTCGTTTGATTTACTTGATTTTCATTTTGATCGGTTTTATTCAAAACGGCGGCTGACAATCCCGATGACCCCGATGAGCCGCCGGTTTTATTATTTTCAGCACTGTTCGGTTCGGAAAACAAAATCGGAATAATATACCCAACCGGCGTTTGTGTATCGGGATTTCGAACAATTTTGATTTTGTATTCTTCGACATTAATTTTTGCCGGAATCGAAACTTCAATCGATTGAGATTTTCCCGGCTGAATCGTCATTTCCGTTTCAGATAGTTGAAAACCAGAATCAATTTCTTTTCCGTTCGCCCGTTCGATATAACAAATATATTCGGTTGCGGTTTCACCCGTATTCACTAATGTTATCATTTTTGTTTCGATTTCATTCGGGTTTGAAATTTCCAATTTCATCGGCGCAATCGAATCGCTGATGACAAGATTTGTTTTTTCGGCAGGATCTGCAATCGCGGTGTTCATCGCGGCCGATGTTAAAATGAGTGTTATAAACACGATCGTCAGTATTTGCAGATTTTGAGGGCGTGCAGTTTTTGATTTTTTTGCGGTTTTGATTGATTTTGTTTTTGTCAATTTTTCACCTCTTTGTTAAAGGTGAATTTTTCTCAAAATCAATAAAGCATTTGATTTTTTCAAAAAGCAAAAGTATTTAAGCGAAAAACAGATGAAAAAGCCGATACAAATTTATTTATTCATAAAATGAGTGTGCTGTCGCCCTCTACTAACAACCAAGAATCATCTTTTCCGGTAATCCTCAATCTTCTTCGTTTTCCCTCGCAAAGGGCATTTTCGCACGGATTATTGTACCGCATTGGGGTTGTCCGAACAATCACTGACCGAGTTCTCCGGATTCTCATGCCGGGACCTATACAATGCGACAAACCCAAAAGACGGGCAAAGGATAAATAATTTGTTTGACGTTTTTGATTTTGTTTCATAAATTTAAATTATATTTTTATTAATTTTTTATTCGTTTTAATTTAAATCATTTCATTCATTATTCATTCATCTCAATTCATTATTCGATTCATTATTTATTTCAAATTTTATTGGTGACACATGTCCGGCTTTGACGATTCTGATTTTATTCGGCTTCTTGAAATTGTTGACCGAACCGAAAAGGAAAGGAAGAGTGAAACCGCCGGCAATTTCCCCAAATCCACGTTTAAAGACGGTTACGGCGACTACGCCGGCGATTATGACCGTGTCGTTTCGGGTTTGATTTTTGCCGGAACCGAGCCGGATTTGATTTACGGCAACGTTTACATTCAAGACGGCATCATTCAAGAAATTGAAGAGCTGCGCGAATCGGAAATGAAATCCAAAAATTGGATCGTGCCGCGCTTTGTCAACGCGCACACGCATATCGGCGACACGCTTCTTAAAGATCCGCCTCTCGGGTCCGAAATCACGCCGTACGCTTACCGCCGGGATTTGGATTCCCTGGTTCGTCCGCCAAACGGTCTCAAACACAGGTTCTTGACCGAACTGGATGCCGATTCCGCCGTTTGTTCAATGGAATCCGCGATTTGGGAAATGTATCAAAACGGCATTTCCGTTTTCGCTGATTTTCGAGAAGGCGGCATTGATGGCGCGGCAGCGCTTCTCGAAGCGTCCAAAAACGCCGGACGGGATATTCATCCGATTCTCTTCGGCCGTCCGACTCTGACAAGCCCCGAGTCTTCCGTTTCAGGTTCAGCCTTGACATCTTCAAATTCATTCTTAGACGAATTCCGGGATCTGCTGGAAATCTGCGACGGTATCGGTGTCAGCGGCGCGAATGATTTGGACGAATATGTGCTGGCGAAAATCGCCGCGAAAACGCAGTCGAAGAGAAAACGGTTGGCGATTCACGCCGGCGAAAAAGATCGCAGCGACATTGAGCCGGCTCTTTCATTGGATCCGGATTTGTTAATTCATATGACGAACGCCGAAAAAACAGACTTGGAAGCTGTCGCCGACGCCGGGATTCCGATTGCAGTCTGCGTTCGCTCCAACTTGGTGACCGGTGTCGGTTTGCCGCCGGTTTTGAGCATGCTTGATGAAGGCATTTCGGTTTGCGTCGGAACGGACAACGTGATGTTAAACGCGCCGGATATGTTTGAAGAACTTCATTTCCTGTCTAAAATCTACGGAATCACCGACGCGATGCTTTTTAAAATGGCGACTTCAAACGGCGCGGACGCGCTCGGCTGCCGGTTTACAGGGTCAATCGAAGTCGGTAAAAAAGCGGATATGATGGTTTTAAATTCCAAATCTTTGAATCTGAAACACATTAAAGACCCGCTGGCCGGTTTTGTCAGACGGGCGCGCGCCGATGATATTTTGGGAATCGTTTAATTGTTTGGTTGTTTTTGTTTTTGTTTTCTTGTTTCATCCATTTTTGGGAATCACTTTTATATTCCATGTCTCCCTTGATTATTATTGGTAAGTTTTTATTTTATTCTTCTTGAAACGGTTTACCGGTTGCGGTAAACTCAAATCATTCACAAATTTACAGGAGCCGGTTTATGACAGGAAATCTTTATAACACAATCGTTGTCGGAACAGACGGAACAGAATACGCGAAAAAAGCCATTAACACGGCTGTCGAATTGGCGAAGCTGACCGGCGCGAAACTTTATGCCGTTTACGTTTCCGACGTTTCCAACATTACGCCGACCAGCGTCGAATGGGAAATGGTTGCCGAAAATATCAAACTTGAAGCGGACGCCGCCTTTGAATTTGTTCGGGATCGTGCCGGCGCGGAAAATGTTGACTTTGACACCGTCAGCCTGTCAGGCGCGGCCGCCCAGGAAATCGTGCAATACGCCAACCAAGTCGACGCGGATTTGATCGTCGTCGGCGCGACCGGCAAAAAAGCGATTGAGAGATTGATTCTCGGAAGCGTTTCCGAAAAAGTTATCCGAAACGCCAAACAGCAGGTTTTGGTCGTCAGAAGCGACGGCACGGAATTCAGCGAGTAATCGCGATTCCGATTCTCATTTTTTATTTTTATTTTTCATTTTTTCATAAAATTGCCGGTTTTTGGAATAGTTTTAATAATTGGGCGGTTATTTACGATTTACTATTTATTCAGTCTTAAAACGTATTAAAGGTGTTCAAAAATGTCCGGCGAAGATCAAAAAGATATCGAAATCAGTATCAGTGAAATTTATGATCAGCTTCAGCACGTCCCGATGCCGACGCCGAAAAAAGAAAAAAAACCGGAAGAATTCAATGACCTTCATGACGATGTGAATGAAAACAGAATCCGGAAAGTCTGCACGGAAGTGTCCGGCGATATTGATTACAAACGTTTGCTTGTTTTTAAAGTGCATCCGGTTGCCGCGGCTTTGAAGGCTTTTAAAAATGATTCCGTCATTTACGCCGACACGCCGCTGATGCGCGCCGCGATTCTTTCGAGAATTTCAGAAGAAAATGAAAAAACAATGATTGAAAAACCGCGCGGCGGATTTGATTCCGACAAACCGGCTAAAAAAGTCATTCTCAGAATTCCGGAAATCATTTGCGTTGCCGATCATCCGAAAGCGGAAGAGTTCTCCAAAAAATACAACGTTTCCAAATCAATGGCCGGCTTCATGATTTTAAAAGATGAAATTCAAAAATCAATCGTCATCATCGGAAAAGACGATCCTGCTCTTCTCAGCGTTTGCCGAATGGCCGAGCGCGGCAGCCTTCCGTATCTGGTTCTCGGATTCCCGGCAGGAATCAACACGCAGATGACATCTAAAGAGTATTTGGCGGATATTCAAATCGAATTGCCGCTGATTACAATGTCTCAAACGAAAGGCGGCGTTGAAACGGCAGCGTCCTGTTTGGTTGAGTTAATGAAGATTTATGAAGAAGGATTGTGATTCTTCTTTTAATTTTTTTATCTTTTTCTTTTTTGTCATTTCTTCGTTATTGATTTCTTCGATTTTTTTTGATTTTTTGATTTCAAAAAATGAAACATCGTTTTTCTTCAATTTATGAAAAACGAACTCCGCTTTTCATTTCTTTCAATTAATGAAAAAGGGAGTTCGGATTTGCCGAAAATTTGAAAAAAACGATGCTTCGGTTTTGTTGAAATATATGTCAAACCCGACTACAAATTTTGGATTTCGGATGACACGCAGTAACAGGCGGAATACGAAATTTGGAGAGAATTTTGTAATAAGAATATTCAAAGAAATAAAAATAACAGATTCAAAAACATAAAACAAATAGATCTAATCTGTTTGCATTAAATCGTGAGTCACTCATAAAAACTGATTGGAAATCAGGATCACACTTTTTCAAAAAAAGAAAAAAACTATTAAAAAAGTCAATTACCCTCTTTTTTTATTTTATATGAATAAAGAGGGCATTTATCTTTATAGTGGTTTTAATAAAACTAGTGTTATTAAACTGAAATAATAACTTATTTATCTCATTAATGGAACTACTCCAAGTCTTTCATTAATTTCTCCCGTTGGTGTAAAATATGTATGGCCATCTACGTTAAATTCACCAATTCCACCATGTAATACACCCACTAAATAGGCTTTTCCATCACCTCTTATTACAAATATTGGTGAACCGCTGTCTCCTCCATCAGAAATATGTGGAACTATTTTCCCCATGATAAATACTTCAGGTCCATCTCCTGATGTTTGATATCCATATAAATAGCCGGTCAAATTTCCTTGTGTAAGTCCTGTTGTGGTTCCTGATTTCCAAACGGTGTCATTTACACTCTTAATACTATAATAACCACCAACAGAAAGATTTGTGCCATTTGGGTATGAATCATTTTCGAAGTATATTGATGCATTTACATTGTTGTATGGAACAAAAGTCGCATCAATATATTCATATGTTATTGTAGAAGTACCAACACTGTTGTTTGAAGAAAAGGAGGGTTGATACACTGTCATATTTGTATAATCTACACAATGTGCAGCCGTCACAAATCCGTTTATGTTACCTTTTTTTACAGAATATCCTGATGTTCCAATCCATTGTGTTTGATTATTTATTTTAACACCGCCCACCAATGGTCTATGTTTACGTTCATATTCTAATTCAGGCATTTCTTCATAGCTAATAACAATTGGTATCTCGGCTATATTTTCGTTTAATGCATACTTCTCTATAGTTTTTCTAATTGACAATAATTCTTTGTCAGATATCTTTTTTTCGTAATCTACGTCAATGTAAACAAGAATATACCCCGAATTTTCAGGTCCAAATCCAAAAACTGGACCGTTATTTATTAAAGAATATTCTTTTAATGCACCATCAATAGCCATCGATTCTGATATATTGCATATTGAAACCCACCATTTGTATGATTCCATACCTGATTTTTTATCGGGTATCTCTCCATAAATTGCAATGGTATTTTCACTTTTTTTAAGATCTTCGAATATTTTCGGATTTAATGAATAATTATTTTTTATGATTTCTGCGATTTGTTCATCAACCGTAAATGGATTTTCATCCAAATATTCGGTTCCCAATGCAATTCCTGAAAAACTTAATAAAATAAAAAAAATTATTAATATTTTTTTCTTCATTTAATTTACACTCCAATTATTATAGTCATTCAATTTATATTTTGAATGCTTCTTTTAACTACATCCTATTATCAGATATAATAACTCCAAGATATTAATTGAACTATAATTAAATAATATTTTTTTCAAAAATATAATAGTTTGAATTAATTACATTAATTGTTTTATTTTCACTAACATGGATATCATAAACAATCTCTTCTGCAATGTAATCATCACTCATCATTGTGAATTTCAGTTGTATGTAACCTGACGTTTTTCCTTCGAATATCCATCGGTGAACATTCAATTCATCTTGTGTTTCTGAGATTATAACCTCATCATTAATTTTTTCCAATGTGTTATTGCTGTCTTCAAATATTTCCAAATTCCACCTTTTATTTGAATGAGAATATTCTTGAAACGAAATATTGAGAGTTTGATTTTCTTCGATCTCTAATTTTTTTTCGAGAAGGGTTTTTGAGGTTTTTAATTGTTGAATTAAGATGAGTTTCATGGTTTTATTGTCTATAGTTAACGTGTAAGTGATACTTTCTTGAACATTATTAGAAGAAGAATCAATTAAATTAAAGTTCAATTTAACTGTTCCTGTTTCATTGGGATAGAATTCCCATACATGAGTTCCATCCATTGATCCTTCCCATTTTGATTCCACAGGTGTTTCCGGTACAGTGGTGCCCCAATTTTCAAAGTTTACTATTCCTTCTGGATTTTCTTCAACAACCCAATATTCTGTTGTAATATTTTCACTAAAACTAAATCTTAAAATACTATCCCCCATAAATTGAGCAAGTCTAAATGATTTTTGAAACGATGGTGATTCCTCTAATTCATTTGAATCATCCGTGTTTGTCAGACATCCCGAAAGTATTACCAACATTGAAATTGTTGTGAAATAAATGATAAAACAAATTTTCATAAATCACTACTATTGTTATTATTATTCATAGTTTTTCCTATACTTAATATTTGACTTTCCAAGTTAGCAAAACCCCGTCTTCAATTCTTTCAACATCTTCCAATACTAATTTTTTAATCAAATCCTCAGAAAAACCCTCGCCGTCCGCAAATGTCGGCGCGGTTTTTCCGCCGATAATCAAATTGCCGACAAAGATTTTCAATTCATCGACTAATCCGGCCGAAATCAGCCCGTAATTGAGCGTTGCGCCGCCTTCGACCATCAATCGGTTTATGCCTTCGTTTTTGAGCTGCGCCGCCATTTCTTCAAGATTTACGCGGTCTGATCCGGCAACGATGACTTTCGTCTCCGGCATTTTTGAAAGCGCGTCGATTTTATCTTTCGGCGCCGATTCCGAAACAACGATGATTTTTCGGCCTTTTCCTTTCTTAAAAATGTCAGCGTCTGTCGGCGTTCGGGCTTTACTGTCAACAATAATCCGAATCGGATTTTCGTCTCTTCCGGCCGCTGCACGCGCTTGCCGCCTTTCTTCCGACTTGACCGTCAGACTCGGATCGTCGGCCAAAACCGTGCCGATTCCAACCATAATCGCGTCCGTTTCGGCGCGAAGTTCATCGACGCGGTCAAAATCAGCTTTGCCGGAAATCTTCACCTGCTTTCGCTCAAACGTTGACAGTTTGCCGTCGGCAGACACCGCGGAATTGATAAAAATGTAAGGACGATCGGATTGCGGGATCATGAATTTTCTCCAAAAATCAAGATAAAATCGAATTAAAAATCAGAAAAAGAAAAGAAAGTTATGATTTTTATCATAACTTCAAAAGCATGTTAAGTCTTTACAATTTTTATTCCATCTGAATCAGCGGAAGCAAAAGATCGCGGTCAAGCAGCATGCCTTCCAATGTTCCGTCCGCGCCGACAACCGGAATCTGATCGATTCTGGCACGTTTCATTTTACGGGCGCAGGAGCTGACGCTTGAAATCTTTGTCGCGGAAATCAAATCCGAAACCATGATGTCTTTCGCGAATTTGTCGTTCGGGAGCTTCACGCTGGAAACACTGTAATAAATGCTCATCGTGTCGCGCATGGATTCCCAAGTCCAGCTGTCGTCGTCGTCGCCGGCGGACATGTCGGATTTTTCAACGCGGTCTTCGATAATGCTTGAGCCGACAACGTCTCTGTCGGAAATGATGCCCACCAAGTTCAATGCGGCATCAATGACCGGACACGCTTTCACATCGGCGAGATCCATTAAAACGGAAACAACCGGAAGCGGCGTTTCGTCCCAAAGAACGTAAACGTTGGAAGACAAAAAGTCCCCGACAGGGGTTTCAATGTCAAAATCAGCAATTGCGCCGATCACGTCGGCAGTTGTGATTAAACCTTCCAAATGACCGTGTTCGTCAACGACCGGAAGACGGCGGATATTTTTTTCATAAAGGAGGCGAGCCGCTTCCTTTAATGATGCGCCGACTTGAATCGTAATCGGATTTCTGGACATCAATAAAGCCAGCTGTTCTTCTTCAGGATTTTTGAGAATGTTTGTTCTTGAAACGATACCGACAACTTTGTTATCTTTCAATACCGGGACGCCTGAGACTTTTTTGTCTTTGAGGATACTCAAAACTTCGTCTCTGGATCCGGGAAGCGTTGCACTGGCCACATTTTTGACCATGATATCTTCAACATTCGGAATATTTGAAGCCATTTTTACACGCGCCGTAAAGGTTTTTATTAATTTTCGGTTTGTATTGTAGTTATATCTAATAAATATTATATTATTAATATTAGATAATTAATATTAATCAGGTCACCATAATACGGTAATGGGATAAATAATTGTTGTCTGCTATCAGGTATTCTTGAAATAAAAATCCGCTTTTCCAAAAACAACAAACAAATCCGATGCGCCGAACTTTCAAAAAACAAATTCAATTGAAGTTTTGCAAATGTTTATAATCTTCAAAAATGATTACATTTCGATGTCAGAAAATTCATTTTCAAATTTTTCCGCGAAGAAATTCTATGCAATCGTTGCAATCGGTTTAATTATTTTTGCTGCAGGCACGCTTTTTGCGTACCCTGCAAAACAAAATTTAAAAGCCGACGACCTGCCGATTGAAGAACTTCACAAACAGGAGCGGATTTACGCGATTTCTAAAATCGCGTCCATGATCGGTTTTATAATCGCGCTCATCCCGAGCGTTAAAATCCTTCAGCACGCGATTCAAAACGAAACAGCCAAAGCCGCCGAAACGAACGCCGGCAGCAAAAAAGAAGAAGACGAATTCAAAGAAAAATGATTTTTTTTGAAGTCTCTATTTTTAATTCTTTTAATTCATTTTTAAATCAGATTCAATTTATTTTTTTAAGATTTAATTCATCTTGATTCCGATTTTTTAAAAATTTCAATTTAAATCTTATTTTGGTTTATTTGAATTATTCATTCAAATAAACATAAATGTCAAACGGCTGCTCAATCATGTTCGCTTCCAAGCGGAACATCGGTTTTGACATGTAATCTCCTCTGCTGATTTTTCCGTCCCCGTCCATGTCGATATGCGCCGTCACCGTGTAGATGCCTTTCGGGTTCAATTTGTTTTCATGCGTCAGCGTGTATTTGTAATTGTTTTTAGAACCGTTTTCCAAAACCATTTGCTCCAAAACAACATTCTTTTCAGAATCCGTGATGTCGACAAGCTCAATGTAAATTTTCGAGTTGTCAAACGGCTGAGTCCCGCTTTCCGTCATAATTTTTCCTTCAACGACATATTCCCTCGACCCCAAACATCCCAAGGCGGACGCCGCCAAAATCAAACACAAAAACAGACAGGACAAAATTTTAAACGCGTTTGCTTTTCCTTTCATTTTACGCTCTCCAAATTATTGCTTTTTTATTTTACTGGTCCTTTTGTTTTTCCAAAACCATTTCCAAATAAGACGTTGTAATGGAATCCTTTTCAGATAAATTATATTTTCCTAAAAACTCAAAAATGCGGCCGATTTCTTTCTGAATTTCCGCTTTGTCCGCCGCGTCTCTTAAATTACTTTCCACTTCGATGAACTCACCGAGACCTTCAACCTCATCGAATCCGATTGCGAAATTGTTCCATTCGTAAACTTCGCGGCGTTTATTGACCGCGCCCGATACGAAATATCCGAGCGCGAGAAGAATTTCTTTCATCTCGTCCGCGTCCACCGGGCTGTTGTATTCCGGCCGCGTCTTCGAAATTGTATCAATCTTCTTCCCTTTGTAAGTGATTTCGCCTTCGCCGTTCACGGAACGGATTCGAAGCGCCTCGTCCGTTTGCGCGAAATCGCGAACCGGCGAATTAAAATAAGTGTCTTTTTGTTCTTCCGTTCCCGAAAAAACCGCGCCTTCTCCGATGATATCTTTTTTAATTTCGGCATGCGACACTTTTATTTTGACTTCAATTTCATACATGTTTCAAAAAAGGCATTCACAGATTAAATAAATTATTGCAAAAAAAGTTAAAGCGGCAAATCAATCCGGCTGAATTCATCTGCCGCATTTAAATTCAATTTAAACCGGCTTTACTTTCCTTAATTATTTCTTTTTACCAATATTCATACATATTGTAAATTTTTCCCATATTCTCATACTCATTTCCGAGTTCAAGTTCGAAAAAGGTGCGATCCGCACCCGAATTGTTTGCCGAGCCGGTCATGTCAACATACATCGTCCGCCCGTCTTCCAATTCAAAAACGTTCAGCGTATGACTCACCGTTCCTTTTCCGAATGTCAGCAGCAAAAACCCGCATTTGATTCCGTTCTTCTCAGCCGCCGCCGTCAAATCCGCGGCGTAGTTGACGCAAACGTATTCCTCCGGGATGTAAATGTTCTCATCTGTCGAGTCTGACTATAAAAATTGACAAACCACATCTTCCGATTTGTTTTCAGCATTTTCATTTCGAACCAGCGAAACATATGTGTTATTCGAATAAACAACAACATACCGCTGCGCATCTTCCGTAAAATACACATTTTGCGTATGATACGACCCGATATTTTCATCTTGATTGATTTCGTTTTCATCCGATTTTTTTTCTTGTTCTCCGTTTTCTGACGCAACCCCCACGTCGTTATATTCATTTTCAAGCGCGTTCAAATCGCTGTTGATTTCACTCGCGTCGGCAGAACCGGCGAATAAAAAAGCAACGATTAATGTCAGCAGGAGTATTGTATAAACTATCTGCCGATTGTTTTTTCCAACGAATATCATGATGTACCTCCCTGTTCAGTCCATCAATTTCCTATTCGCGGCTCCCCTATATATCTTAAACTCAATAAACAATATTTCTCATGAAAAACCTGTATAGGTGCTGTTTATTCTATAACTTTAAGTTATCTTTTTTTAGATTCTTTACAAATTATATCTTAAAATTTATTATAGTCCGGCTGATTTATTTTGTTAAAAGAGCAGAATTGAATGAAGTTCTACTTTATTATTCATTATATATCTTTGTTGATGTCTTTTTCAAATACTTTTCATCGAAACATGACTTCCCGTATCCGATAAATTAAACAAAATCCTAAAAACAGTAAAAGTGAAACGAATGATTTGATCCAAAAAGAAGATCCAAATTAGGATTCTTCTTCTTTTTGCGTTTCATCTTGTTTCTTTTCTTTTTTGCCGGCGCGTTCGGCTTTGTCAATTTCGCGAAGACCGCCAATCACCGCATCGTATTTTTCGCAAACGCGCTTAATCAAATTGCCGGATTGGCTTTTATGTGTCGGGAAAACAACGCCTTCGGCTTTGATTTTTTTGCCGCTGCCGGATGTTCCGTAATCCGGCGACACCAAAATGCCGTCAACCGCCAAACCGATTCCGAGTTCTCCCAAAATCTTCGCGGACATTTCTGTTGCCGGACTGGCTCTGGATTTGACCATCAGCGCCTTGTTTCGATAAATTTCCTGAAGCTCTTTCAAATCGGTCAAATTTTCTTCTTTTTTGGACAATTTCCCGAAGCGTGTGAAGTCTTCGCCGAGTTCTCTTTCAATCAGTTTGATGTCATCAATCAAATCGCCGAAAGTCGTTGAAGACATTTCCAAAACCGCGCCGCCGTAGGGGGGATTCAATTCGCCGAGCTTTTCGGCATAGCCTTTTGCCATCACCAAAATGTCAGTCTCTTCCAGAATCTGCAAGTCCGTTTCATTCGGCTGATACGGATTGACAACTTTATAATTCGTAATGCCGCACATACGCATCACCGATTCATACATTTCGGTGACGGCCAGTCTCTTTCTGACGGCAAAGCTTGAAATGTCGCTTTGACCGCCCTGCGCGCGGTAAATTTCAACCATTTTGTTTCTGACATCAGCCGAATCGTTTGACGCGATTCCGAAATATTCCGCGAACAATTTGGTCGTCGTCATCATTTTTGTGCGGCCGTGCGGTTTAAGGTCGATTAAACCGCGTTCGTGAAGTTCATTGACATGTTCATACGCGTTTCCGCCGCGCATTTCAACGACTTCCGCTTTTGTAATCGGCTGGTGATAAGCAATAATCGAGAGCGTTTTTAACTGTGGCGACGTCAGCTCTTTCGGCGCGACGTCTTTAACTTTTTCCGCGAATTCCGGCTTGATTTGCATGACGAACCGTCCTGCCAAATCGGCGATTTCAATGCCGGATCCGCGCGCCGCGTAGTCCTCTTTTAATTCCGCGACAATGCGGGCGATTTCCTTCTTGGAAAGGCCTGAAATCTTCATCAGAGTTTCAGCTGTCACCGTGCTGCCGGCAGCAAATAAAGCGGCTTCGATAATTTGTTTTGCAGTGTTTTCCTCTGTCATAATACTCAGTGATTCTGTTCGTCATTTTTTATTCGCTGAATTCCGCTTCTTCCGGGTCGGAGATTTCCACAGGCTCCGACGCAGATTCCGCTGTGTCCGCCGCGGTTTGGTCGGCAAAAATCGCGTCAAACGGATAAATGTAAAGTGTTCCGTAAATTTCCTTTTGATAAAGCATGATTTCTTTCATCGCCGCAAGGAAGAGCAGCGTAATGTAATCCATAATTCTGTCCGCGTCGTCAAGCTGATAAATCTCATCCAGCGTCACATATTCCTGCGTTTTGAAAAATTGCCTTAAAACGTCCATCAGCGTTCCCGTTCGCGTTAAAATCGCTTCGTCGTGCGCGATGTCCATGATTTCTTCCGTCGTCAGCTCGACGTCAATGTAACGGCGGTTGGGCTCGGCTTTGAGATGTTCGCGGCGTTTGACAACGTCTTTTTCCGCCTTTTTTAATTCGTCAATCAATTCTTTGAGCGTGACCGGGCGGCGTGCGGATCTTCTGACCGGCAGAAGCGGCATATTGAATTCATTGATGTCAAATTCTTCTTCATAATCGTCTTCCTCGTAAAAGTCTTCCAAAATCTCTTCCTCTTCGCGGAAAAGTCCTGTTGATTTCATGCGGAGGAGAACGCAGGAATACAAAAGCGTTCGGCCCGAAATTCGAAGATCCATTTGCTGAAGCTCTTCGACTTTGTTTAAGAAAGTGTCTGTCACCTGAACAATATCGATATTCCACGGGTCGATTTTGTCATTCTTGGCAAGCTCGACGAGAATTTCAATCGGCTCGTTTCCGATAAACGATGAAAAATCCAACAAATCCACATCAATGCCGCTTTCGGCTAAACTGTCGCCGAGCGAGTCAATAAAATAGGATTTTGCATTTTCATTTTTATGAGGGTCATCGAATGCGTCTGACCCGTCATCGTTCATCGAAACCGCGTCGATTTCGGAACTCATATGGATTTCACTCCCGTAATACTGGTCGTTCCTTCAAGCTGCGTGACACCGATAATTCTGTCGGACTGCTCAAGCATCGGCTTTCTGAGGGAAATCACAATAAACTGCGCGACTTTCGCGGATTTTTCAACACGCTCGGCGACTCTTTCCACGTTCCAGCCGTCCAGGTTCTGATCGACTTCGTCAAAAACATAAAACGGCGCCGGCCTGTATCCTTGAATCGCAATAATAAACGCAAGGGCGGTCAAACTTTTTTCGCCGCCGGACATCGCTTCCAATCGAAGAATATTCTTGCCCTTGGGCTGTGCGTGAAGCGTCATGCCGCCGGCGAACGGATCATTCGGATTTTCCAAAATCAACTCGCCGTGACCGTCGGCAAGTTCGTAAAAGACCTGCGTGAAGTTTTCGTTGATGCCGTTGTACGCTTCCATAAACGTTTCGCGCTTCAATTGTTCGTACTGGTCGATGCGCGTCAGCAATTCTTCGCGTTCGTTAAACAGCGTGTCGCGGCGGCCGATGAGTTCTTCCTGGCGGTCATTGACCGCGTCGTACTCGTCAATCGCGCGCATGTTGACCGGCTCAAGCGCGGCCATTTCATTTTCTAAAGATTCGATTGTAATGTAAACGGTTTGATAAGATGGAATGTCTTCGTCCTCGGCGGCTTCTTCCAAGCCGCGTTCTTTGACTTCTCTGGACAAATCAATATATTGCTTTTCAAGCGTTTGTTTCGTGAGGAAGCAGGCATCTTTGTGGCGCTTGACTTCTTCGTAGGAGAATCTGATCTTTTCAGACTTTTTGCGCGCGTCTTCCGCTCTTTGTTCCAAAGACTCTCTCTTGTCGCGCAATTCTTTGAGCTCGGTTACGATTTCAAGTTCGCGCACTTCGTTTTGTCTCTTATTCTCTTCATAGCCGTCAATTTCCGCCTGAAGCGCCGCGATATTGTCTTTTCCGGTGCGCTTCTTTTCTTCAAGCTCTTCGATTTCCGCTTTCGTTTCGTTGATGATTTCTTCGGCGTGCTGCTTGGCAAGCTCAACGGCGTTCATATCCGATTTAATGTCGCTGAGACGCTCTTTCAAACGCTGGATTTCATCGTCAATGCGCTGTGCTTTTCTGCGGAATTCTTCCAATTCCGGATTGTTGAGCTCGGCTTCGATTTCCTGAATCTCCGCTTCAAGCTCTTTTTGAATTTCTTCTTTTGCCAAACGCTTTTCAATGACATCGTTCATTTCGTTTTTCAGCTGCTCGCGCTCTTCGCCGAGCGCGTCCAAACTGCTTTGCTTGGAGCCTAAAATTTCTGAAAGACGGTTCTCACGATCTTTAATTTCTTCAATGCGCATTTCCATTTTGGAAATATCATTTGAAATAACGGTGATTCTTTTGTTCGCCGCGCTGATTTTGGAATCCAAATCTTCAACTTTCAAAATCCATTCGCCGCGCTTGTTGTACATACCGCGGATTTCAACACCGAGCGAATCCAATCTGTCGCGCTCAGATGCCGCAAACGAAATGCGAGACTTCTGCGCCATCGAACCGCCGACCATCGCGCCGCTTTTCTCAAGCGTGTCGCCGTCAAGCGTCACCATTCTGTACCGGCCAAGCGACAGGCGCGCGTTTTCAAGCGTGTCCACAATCACCGTGTCGCGGAAAACGTACCAAAATGCCGGTTCGTATTCGGGATCATAATCAATCAAATCAACGGCGTAGCCGACAAAACCGGGAACGCTGCCGCTCAAATCCTGAAGATTTCTGCGGCGCTCCATTTTATTTAACGGCAAAAACGTCGCGCGCCCGAGATTTTTGCGCTTCAAATAATTAATCGCATGCTGCGCGTCGGCATCTGTTTCAACGACAATCGCCTGCATTTTTCCGCCGGCCGCAATTTCAAGTGCTTTAGAATACGTCTGATCGGCGCGGCCCAAGTTCGCGACGGCGCCGACGATGCCGTAAAGGTCTTCGCGCTTTGCCGCTTTTAAAATCTCTTCAACACCGTGAGAATAAGTGCTGCCGACTTCCGTTGCGCGGACGCGCGCTTCGATAATTCCGTATTCGCGCTCTTTTTCGGAAATCTCGGCTTCCAATTTCTTTTTGTCATCCGTTATGCGTTTGTGCGCGGATTCCAAGTCATCGACGTCTCTTTTGAGTTTGTCGGATTCTTCCTGTAATTTTGAAATTTCATATTCCGCAACTTTCGTGTCGCTTTCCGCGTTTTTCGCGTTGTTTTTCGCTTCGATGATTTCATCTTCGATGTCTTTGATTTCCGAAGCTTTGCGGCGAAGCGCGTCGGTTAAACGGTCTTCATCGCGAATCAATTGATTCTTTTCATTTTTGAGCGTTTCCAATTCTTCTCTCTTTTTGTTGGAAACGGAAGTCTGCTCCGCGAATTTCTTGTCAATTGCGGCAATCTTTGTCGCCACAATTACTTTTTCCGTGTTCCGGTCAGACTGCTCTTTTAAAACAGCGTCTTCCTTTCGCTTTTCATCGGCAAGCGTTCTTTCATGCTCTTCGATTTCCTTTTTGCGCCCGTCGATTTTCACAAACAGATCGCGGCGTTTGGATTCAAAACTGCTTTCTTCACGCTCTAAAACGCCGATACTTTCTCTCGCCCTTGAAATCTGTCCTTTGATTTCTTCGATTTCCGTCTTAATCCGAATTTGTTCATCTTCGCCTTTCTGACGGATTTCGGTGTTGAGCGCGTTTAATTCGGCTTCGGCTTCCGCCTGCTCGGCTTCGCGCTCTTTAATTTTTTCTTCGGTTTCGGCAGCAAGCGCATCGTATTTTAAAATTTCTGATTCAACGTTTGAGAGTTCCGTTTTCGCGTCTTTTAATTTGGATAAAATCAAATAGCCTTCATACTTCTGCTTCTGTTCGCGAAGCGTTCTGTATTTCATCGCATGCTCTCTTTCCGATGACAGGCGTTCCAATTGCGCCTTGACTTCTTCGATAATAATGTCAATCTTTTCAATCTGCTCTTTGACAATATCAAGTTCCGCGAGCGATTTTTGTTTCTTTTCATCAAACTCGGAAACGCCCGCGATTTCATCGATGATTTTACGGCGTTCCGTCGGGCTCATCTTCGCCGTAATTTGAGAAATGTCACCCTGCATGACAACGTTATAGCCTTCGGGCGTGATGCCGGCTTTGCTGAGCAACTCGTGAACTTCCGTTAAACTCGCCGCTTTGCCGTTAAAATAGTAATAACTGTAATAGCCCGATTTGGTTTGTTTGATCTTTCTTGAAATCTCAAACTCGTCGGCTTCGACCGGCGCTTTTCTGTCCGTGTTGTCAAAAGTAATTGTCACCTGAGCGAATTCAGGCTGTTTGGATTTGGCGTCGTTGAAAATCAAATCCGTCAATTTTTCGGCGCGCATGGTTTTGGAACCGGACAGGCCGAGCGTGAAGAGAATCCCATCAATGATGTTGGATTTTCCGCTGCCGTTCGGGCCCGAGATTGCCGTAAATCCTTCGTAAAACGGAATCTTGACTCGTTTTCCGAATGATTTAAAATTGACAAATTCCATTTCTTTTATAAACACTTATTTATCTCCCGCAGGTGATTTTTCAAACGCGCTCTATCTTTTTTTAATAATTCGTATAATCATTTTCATTCATACGTAATGATTTCCGTATCTTCTTCATCACTTGTAATGATTTTTTCTTTTAATTCCGCTGTCGGCTTGCCGCCGCGGCGACTTGCGAATTTTCGGCTTCCGATATCCTTCTCCGCGATGATGTATTCGCAGTTGTTTTGATCGTCTTCCTTTTCAGCAGGACGCGGCGCCTGATTGCTTCCGATAATGTATTCGCTTCTGTCAGGAAGTTCCTGTTCTTCCGTTTTGATTTTTTGAATCGTCAGCGGAATATTTTCAAACGGTGACTGCTTCGGCGGCTCGGGTTCTCTCAGCGGTGAGACATCCAAGATTTCTTCAGCGGAGTCCGCGAAATAAAACGGATCGTTTCCGGAAGGAATTGTCTTTGCCGGGACGAATTTTTCGGGCTCAGCATTGTTCTTTTTGACCGGAACAAATTCCTGATATTCCCAGCCGTCCGCTTTTCTTGTGTTAAACGTCACGGGCGTGATCGGCGTTGCCGGGCCGGGCGGCTCGTTTCCGAATCCGGGGGGCTGCATCGCGCGTCGTGTCTCAGCGGGCGCTGCCGACGGATACGGCGTGTAAGATGAAAAAGGCGATTCCGTGTTTTTCGCCGGTTCATAGCCGGACGGCTCGGAAATCAATGAATCGTAAGCATTTTGAGAATCGTAAGAAGTCGGAATGGCTTTCGGCATTTCAAAATCATTTGAGCGCATTTTGTCAAGTTCTTTTGACATCGCGGCTAACGTTGTTTTAATATCAACGATTTCCCGAACAATGCCGTCTTGCGTCGTCGCGATTTCATGAATGCGCTGCTCGATTAATCTGAGTCTGTCATAAGGAACGGTTTCCGGCTGAAGTTCTTCCCGAATTTCTTCAATGATGGAATCACGCGTTTCGTTCGCAATCGCGTTTAAGCGCGCTTCGATTTTCTCATCCAATTCGTCATAGATCTTCCTTTCGATCTTTTCTGTTCCGCTGTATTTGATTTTGCCGTTCAACATTGTCCCTCGACTCTTTGAATTGTAATAATGTGGCGTTAATGTGTGATAAAAAAGGTGTTGATTTATAAATTGTTATGTTTATATTCTATATATAGCTTACATACGATTCTGTATCCCGTCTTTTCTTTTCAAACGCGCCTGTCGCTTCTTCAAGAGTTTGGACAATCGTGTTTTATCTGTCTTATTTTATTTTGTTTTATTTTTTCTTCTTCGTTTTTGTTATACTTTTATCCTTGTTTTTGTTTTTCATTATATCATATCGGTCAAGCTTGCCGTGATGTCATATCCGGCATGGCACAGCACTAAAACCAAAATAAATCGAATAAATTTGCCGATGATTGTCAAAACGCTGAATTTCTTAAAATCGTAACGAACGGCGCCCGCAACAAATACAAAAGCGTCGCCGATAATCGGGACCGACGTGAAAAGCAATATCCACGCGCCGTATTTTTCAAACAATTTCAATCCTTTTTCGTATTTTTCGGGACTGATGATTTCGAACCGGTTCGATATTTTCTGAAGCCCCCAATAGCCGAGGACGTAAGTTGTGACGGATCCGAGGTAGCTGCCGACTGTCGCGACAATCGCGATTGTCCAAAAGCTGTGCGTTTTACACATCATCGCAATCAAAACTTCGGGGCTGAGCGGAATGAGGGAGGCGGCCAAAAAGGCGCTGGTAAACAAACTGAGGTAGCCGTAATTGTACAGGAAATCCTGAATTATCAGCCAAACGGTTTCAAACATTTTTTTCTCCTTTCAGATTGTCAAACCAAAAATGAAATTTACATTCAAACAAACAATTGCAGGAATTTTACAAACGATAAACAAATCGTTTGCTTTTGCCGCAAACAACCTCAAACATATTTTAAACGGATAACAAGTTATAAATGTATTTATTGAAATCTCTTGAAATCAAAAATATTTAAGCGATATTGATATTGAAAATTTATTTTTAATTTTTTAAATTTTTAATTTTTAATTTTTAAAATAAAATCTTAAAGTGCATTCAAAATGACAAATCAAAATTTATCTGTTCCTTACGGCAGCGGCGCGCTTTCTTTTGAAATTCCCGAATCCGCGTTTTTGGGCTTGGTTTTGCCGGCCAACGAAGGCGAATCCGAATCCGAAATTGATTCCGATGCGCTGATTCGAAACGCTTTGAAAAATCCGATCGGCTCCAAACGCTTATCCGAAATCGCGGTGCCGAATCAAAAAATCGCGGTCATCGTCAACGACATCACGCGCCCGACACCGTCGGCTTATTTGATTCCTTTCGTTTTGGAAGAGTTGGCGGCAGCCGGTGTTCCCGATGAAAATATTACGTTTTATTTCGCGCTCGGGCTTCACCGCGCGCACACTGACGACGAAATTCAAAAGCTTCTCGGGAGCGACATTTACAACCGCTTTAAATTTGTTCAGCACGAAGTCGGCACTTTCCCGACAACGGCATTCGGGAAAACCTCGCGCGGAACGCCGATTGAAATTTACAGCGATATTCCCGAAAACGATTTAATCGTCGGCATCGGCGAAGTCGGCTTTCACTATTACGCCGGCTACAGCGGCGGCGCGAAATCGCTTCTCCCCGGCGTCAGCTCCAAAGATTCCGTCATCACGAATCACAAAATGATGATTGAGAAAAACGCGGTTTCCGGGCGCGTTGACAGCCCCGTTCGCCAAGATTTGGAAGAAGCCGCCGGCATCATCGGTTTGGATTTCATTTTAAATGTTGTTTTGGACAGCCATAAAAAAGTGGTTGCCGCAGCTTCCGGAAATTATATTGACGCGCATCGTGAATGCGTTAAAGTCGTTGACGCGATGTATAAAATCAGTGTCGAGCCGGCAGACGCGGTGATTGTTTCCTGCGGCGGCTACCCGAAAGACATCAATCTGTACCAAACGAACAAGGCGCTTGACAACGCAACGCAAGCCGTCAAAGAAGGCGGCGCAATCATCGTCGTCTCGGAGTGCCGCGACGGCATCGGAAACGAAGTCTACTGCAAATGGAACCAAGAATGCAAAACGGCGGCTGACGCGATTGCGCGCTTCGCTGAGGAGTTTGAATTCGGCGGACACAAAGCGGCGACAACGGCAGCGGCGTCTCAGCGGTTTGATTTGCATTTGGTTTCGGGACTCTCCGACGAGGCGGCAGAAGAAGCGTTTTTCATTCCGGCGACAACGGTCGAAGAGGCGATTTCAAAGGTTTTGTCGAAAAATCCGGACGCGAAGTTTCATGTCATTCCTTACGGCGGACAAACGCTTCCCGTTATGAAATCTTAATTTTTTTATTTTCTTTTTATTTCTTTTTTTGAAAAATGTGAGTCGAGTTTGATTCTTTTTTTAAAACGGACGGTTCGCGCGCGGCGGCGGACTTTGCATGTTTTTCGAATTTTCATATCCTTTAAATAAGAAGAACGTTTTTTTATTCTATCTTTTATTTTTTATAATTAAATTGGTGATTTAATGTCCAAAAAGAAATCTCGTCAAAAAACAAGAATGCTGGCTTGGGGAATAACCGGCGCCGGCGACAAATTAACGGAAACTGTTGAAGTCATGAAACAAATCAAAGAAAGAAATTACATCATTGATGTTTTTGTTTCTTCCGAGGGTGAAACCGTTTTGAAGTGGTACAAGCAGTTTGAAGAAGTGAATAACGTTTTTGATTCCTGCACGGTCGAATCAAGCCCGAACGCGCCGTTTATTCTCGGCGATCTTCAAACCGGCAAATACGATGCTTTAATCATTTCTCCGGCAACTGCGAACACGGTCGCGAAAATCGTCTGTGGCGTCGCTGACACACTTTTAACAAACGCCGTTTCGCAAACCGCGAAAACCGACATCCCGATTTATATTTATCCTGTCGATCAAAAGAAAGGCAAAATCAAAACAGAAGCCCCGAACGGCCGCCAATTTACTTTAAAAATGCGCGACATTGATGTTGAAAATTCCAAAAAGCTCAAGAAAATGGAAAATATCAAAGTCGTGAAATCGCCCGAGAAATTGAAGAGATATTTTAAACTTTAATCAAACGTTTCGTTTGATTTTTCTTTTTTTACTCTTTTTTTTTTGTTTGTTTGTTTGTTTTGTTTGTTTGTTTGTTTTGTTTGTTTGTTTTTGTTTCGTTTTTCAAAACAGCTGAAAGTTTAAAAAATAAGAAAGCAAAAGAATCGGATTCTTTCGCTTTAATTTCGTTGTTTTTTCATTTATTTTAAGGTTTTAATTTAATATTTTCTTCTCGAGCCGTAGAAAACTGCGCCGACAACCAAAATGACCATCGCGATTGCAATCATGCTGGACGCGGAAAATGTCGGATTTTCCATGAAATCCCGAATGCTTGAGATCGAATTTTGAAGAACGGATTCCGTCATTTGGTAACCGGAAACTTCGCCGGGTGTTTGCCCGGCATCTGTTCCGTAACCGCCGCCGTTTTCGCCTTCATCTTCGTTCTGCTCAGCTTGTTGTTCGGCAGATGCCGCCGCCGCAACGGATGCAACAACCGCCTGGCCGTAGCCGGAACTGCTGGTGCTGCCGGATTTCAAGTCAACCGGAATCGGTCTTTCAGTCGCTTTTTCAACGATCTTTATGAATTCCTCCTGATCTTCCGGATTCACGCCGGCAACAGCCATCATGCCGGCAACGTATCTGTCAAAAAACGGATTTCCGCAAGTGTGGTGGCAGCAAGCGACGCCGGATTCAACAACGGCTTCAACGTAATCTTTAACCATCTGATTCATGATTTCGCTGCTTGCGTTCCAGTATTTTCCGTCGTCTTTTTCCGCAATCTGAATCAATCGGGCAACCGTTGACTGATAATTGTAGGTGTCTTCTTTGAGCCACTCGCCGTTTTCTCCTGTTAACAGATGTTCGTACAAATCATTCATCATTTTATCCGAAATCAAATCCGGATCCAACGCCTGCCAGCCCCAGATGTTTTCAATGAGTTTTGCGATTTCGCGCGCGCCGGCATAACCGTGATCTTTCATGGCGTCCACCCATTTTTGATTCAAATAGCGCGCATACATTTCATTTTCAATAAAATTGCCGAGACTTTCGACTTTTCCGCCTTCTGTTCTCAAATTCATGACAAAGGAATCCGGTTTTTTGCCGTCTTCTCTGGAATACTGAACCGCCGCGTTCAAACCGCCCAAATATTGATAAAAGTCATCAATATCAACCGCGCCGTAAAGCGTTGAAGAGCGGCTGTGAACCGTCACATCGACATTGGACAATTGCTTCATATACAAATCTTGATTGTTCGTCTGACCCCAGTCTCCGAGACTGTTGTAAACAAATCCCATTCTTGCAATGTAGTGTTTCGCCAAATCATCAATGTTGTCCCAAGCATCTGTTGAGCCGATTAATTCGGACATGCCTGCACCGTATGAATCCGAAGCCGGGCCGAAAATGCGGGAAAGCGCTTCGTCTTTCGAATATTCGCCGCTGCTCGCGTCAATGATAGCATCGGTGTTGTCTCTGATTTTGTTTCCGACAGTATAATCCTTGCTGCCGATTGTTACGATTTCGTCAGGCTGTTCATAAGCAAGGCGTATCGCGCGGTCAAGCATCAGAACTTTTTCAAAGAAAGTGTCGCGGTACGTTCCGGAAATTTCAACGACAACGTCAATGCGCGGGCGAACGACTTCTTTGCCGTCCACTTCAATGATGAAATCATTTCCGTGCATGACCTCAAACGTGTCCGGAGAAACGCTTGCGCCGTTCCAAACCGGCTTAATGCCGAGCAAATACATAATCTGCGCTTCCATCACGCCGTCCGTTCGCATTGTTTCACCGGCCCAAAGAACATAACCGATACTTTCCGGCCATGTTCCGTGTTCCTTGTAATATTCTTCCAAGAGTTGATCTGTCAGCTTAACCGCCTTATTCCAAGCTTCTTGTGTCGGAAGTGTTCTCTGGTCAACGGTGTAGAAATTAATGCCTGTCGGCAAAATATGCGGCTTTAAAACCGGATCTCCGCCGGGACCGGCTTCGATAAACTTGCCGTCAAGCGCTTTTAAAATCTGGTCGATTTCGCGTGTCGTTTCCCCTAAAGCGGACTTGTAAGAAACCGCATTCGCCAAATCCGCGGCAATTGCGTTCTTCTCATCGCTTCCGGCAGCGTTTACGGACGCGACCGTTCCCATCGCATTTGCCGGCGTTTCTCCGTCCAAAACAAGTTTCAAAATGTCAAACGCATCAGTGTCGGATGCGCCTGTCGCTTTGACTCTTTGAATGTATTTTGCGCCGAGCATCGAATAAACCATTTCCGCTAACGCGTCATCGTCTAAATTCTTCCCGAGAACATGGAGGCCGAGCGGCATAAACTCATATTTCAGGTCTTCTAACAAATGTTCGACTTCTTCTAAGAGTTCTTCAAACTCGGCTGAATCCATTTCTTCAATTTCGCTTTCGGTAACGCCTAATCGGTCGTCAATTCCGATGCTTATAATGTAATTAATGATTGATTCACGATATTCTTCTTTATTTTCGCCTTCCGCTTCGTTATATGATAAAATCTTTTCATTCAGGAAAGCGTAATCGCCGTACAATTCAGCGTAAACGACTGCCGGTGTCATGTGATCGATAATAACCGCGTTTCCGCGTCTTTTTGCGACCATGCCTTCGCCGACACCGTCAACAATGTACGGGTAAACAATCGGAATGTCCCCGGACATCAATGCGGGCCAGTCGTATCTGGAAAGCGCTGTCTCTTTTCCGGGCAGCCATTCTTGTGTGCCGTGTCTTCCCATGTTGATAATTGCGTCCGTGTCAAATCCCGGATAGTTTTCGGGATCGGCATAGTTGCTTTGCTGAAGCCACAAGTAAAACGCGATGTACTGGTGCGTCGGCGGAATATTCGTGTCGTGATACATGAGTTCAATGTCGGACTCTTTTGATCTGGACGGCTGCGGCGTTAAAATGACGCGGCCCATATCATCTTCTTTTGTCACGTTGATGTACGGAATCACGATATAATCGTTGTAAACCATCACGTCTCCCGGCGCTTCGCCCCAGGTGTCCGTCACTTCTTTTAATTTCTCTTCATAGATTTCTCTTTGAGCCGCTCTCTTTTCGTTTTGCTGTTCTTCTTCTAAGTTTTGAATCATATTTTCAAACCAGTCGCCTAAGAAAGCATCTTCGAACCATTCCAAATACAATTCTTTTGAAACCAAAACAGCTTTTCCGGTGTCATAATATTCCTTATTGTCAGATGTATCGACATCGCCGATCATTTTTTTCAATTCTCCCGGCGCCCAGCTTCCGACGTTAATGCCTTGTTCAATCATTGTTTTTTCAAGGTCTTCTTTTGTCGGAACCAAAGTCGTGTTCACGTTGTATCCGTCGTGTTTCATGCCGTCTAAGAGGGAGAGAATACTCGCCGAGACATCTAAATAAGACGCGCCGATGTTTGATTTTCCGCCGCCGTGGTTGTAATAAATAACGGCGATGTTTTTGTGTTCGTTTTCTTTGGTTTGAAGATTCAGCTGACCTTCGACGCGGCTGAGCATCCAGTTGATTTGTTCGGGAATGGATTGCGTGTACGCGCCGTCCTCTTCGGTTGAAATGATGGCGATCGGATCAATAGAGCCGTTCATTTCCTGCGCGACGAATTTCATCGTCGAGCTACTGGAACTGCTGTTGTACGGATTGGATTTGTCCTGCCATTCTTCCAACGAATCGACAACCAATATATTAAAGACCGGAACGCCCAAGGTTTCCGCTGAAAAACGCGGGTCGCCGACATAACGGAAACTCATCACGGCATTCATTTCTCCGGCGCGGAAATACGCGACGCTTCCGCTTCCGTCCGTATCAAACGATGCGGGCGCTTCAACGTAGGAGGCAATGACATTGATGCCTCTTTTTTCCATTTCTTCAATCAGCGTGTCAATCGGTTCCATTTTGGACGGATAATACGCTTTGAAAAAGGCAATTCCGACAGTCGGATTTGTGGGGTCGTATTTGTAAGCGGAAGTTTCGCCGTCCCATACGGTTCCGTCTTCTCGGTCAGTGTACCAGTCAATGTATTCTTCATAATCAATAACGAATCCGGCATTGTCCGCGTTGTGCGGGTGATAGATTGCTTTTACCGGAAGCATGACCGGCTCTTCAACGTTTAAATCGTAACGCTGATAGAAGTCAATCAAAATCATGTTGACCATGTTTTCCAAATTCGGATTGTGATAAGCACCGTTTGACCAGTATTGTTTTACTTTTTCGGCATAAGTGTTGTAATTTGCGTCCGTATCGGTTTTTCCGGGGACTTGCGGAATGTTGTAATTTTTGTACGCGTCAGATGTTCTCGGGCGCGCGTCGCTGTCATCGAAAATCACAAGTTCCGGATTGCTTGTCCATTCGGCTGAAAGCGGTATGATGTTGTTTAAGTTTGCCCAAGTCGGTGATGTTGAAATCATGAACAAAAGAACGACATCCGCGTCTTCGACGGCGGCTTTGATTTCTTCTTCATTTCTGCCTTCTTTCAAATCGCTTGCTCTGACCAGCCTCAAATCCACATTTTGGTCTTCGTCAATGTATTTTTGAGCCAATTCGTTAATCGGATTGACATGAGTTTCATGACCGCAGATGATGACGACTTTTCTGGGTTTGTTCAGCATCGCAGGGTCGGAATTTAAAATCTGTTTCTTTTGAAGGCATTCGTCATCTCCTTTTTTCGCGGTGACTGTCAAGTCTGTGTAACCAATCTGTAAATCGGTTTTGTCAATTTCAAAAGTAAACACGTGAACGTCGGGGAAATTTGAATCCGTGCCGGTCATTTCTATTTTTTCAGCGGCGTTTTGAATTTGGTCGATGTCGATGACGTTTTTATCGGCATCCTTATACTCGGCTTCAATACCGTCCGCATCAATTGTTGAAACGGTGATTGTTTTTTTGTTGTTTTCTTCCGTTTCTGAAATTCCCAAAATGACAGGCGCTTTTATGAGATACATCGTTACGTCGGGTCTGTCGGAGTAACTGCCTGCGGACATTCCGGGCGATTTTAATGTTCCTGTTATCGTATAAGTGCCGTCCGATTCCGGTTCGTTTCCATCGTCTCTTATCTTAAAATAAAGGTCGTAAGCCTGTTTTTTGATTTCGCTTTGTTTTGCCGCGATGCCTGTCGTTCCGACATCCGCTTTTGTCGTCACGATGTTTCCGGTTGAATACACATTAGCCGTTGTGCTTTCCGGGCTGATTTTGACAGGTTCCATGACAACGTAAGGCGTGTCGTTATTTCGACCGCCGTATGTCGCCAATATGAAATAGTCGCCTTCGGGAATGTTTTCAAATTCAAAACGGCCGGTAACGCCGTCATCTTTGTTTTCTGAAACCGTTGCCGCGATTAAATCATATTCTCCGGCCAGCGGTAAATATCCTGATCGGACATATTCGGTTGAATCCTGAACCGTTGAAATTTCAATTTTCGTTTTACCGGCGGCAAGATTTGATTTATCAAGCGTGATTTCAAAATAGTTTTCATAAATTTTGTATTCGGCCGGCGTATCATCTTCTTTTTCAAGCGGCGTTAATTCCAAACTTTTTTGCGTTTTTGTTTTGTCTGTGTAATTCAAAACGGTTTTTTCCGCGCCGAATGCGGAAATTCCGATTGTGATTTCATCTGTGCCGATGTCAATTGAAATGTCGGACATCGCCGGTTTTTTGAGTAAATATATTTCTGAATCCGGGCGCACGGAATATGTTCCTGCGCTCATTCCCGGTGATTTCAATGTTCCGGAAACGGTATATTCACCGCTTGAACTTGCGGTTTTTCCGGAATTTTTAATTTCGTGGTATAAATCATAAGCTTGATTTCGGGATTGAATGATTGTTTCTTTGTTTGAAATGTCGTCTTCGATTTCACATTTTGTTACAATGACATCTTCCAAATCGACTTTTTTATTGTCGGCTGTTTCCGGACCGACAACAATCGAATCAAGTTTTACATACGGTATGTCGCCATTTCTGCCGCTGTATGTCGCTAATATGAAATATTCCCCGGCCGGAATATTGTCAAATTCAAAATAACCGGCAACGCCGTTGTCTTTATTTTGTGTTGTTGTTGCCGCGGTTAAAGCGTAACCATCAAAATTATATTCTGTCGGGTCGGCAAGCGCAATCGGTGCAATTGCTGACAATGTTAAAAATAAAATTAATAAAACAAAAATGCTTGTTTTCGGTTTAATATTCACCCTCTCCTGTATTACTGTTCTATGGGTTCTGTTTAAATTTCAAAAGCAAAATTTACAAAATAATGCTGATTTTATTGATACACGGTGGCATAATTATCAGATTATAGTTCCATATACTAGTTTGAGAATGAATATAAACGTAATTTTTTTGATAATATTTGTTATCTTTTTGGGATATGTCTTGGGGCGGATTGAAAATCGTTTAATTTACTCAATTCTGTTTTCAAAAAAGTTAAAATATTTTATTTTAAATTATTTTTCAATGGCTGTTCCTAATGTTTTTCTCCGGTTTCAATACTTTCACTCCGCTTCCTTCGCCTTTAATACCCCTCAAAGACTTCTAGGATTTACTGTCTTGTTTAAAAATAAGATTCAAAATAAAATTTCAATCAAAGAGGAGTCAAAAATTATGAACGCCACAATCGAAACCAACAACTTTAACGAAAACATCATTTTGAACAAAACACTCGGAAACAAAATTCAAGAAAACGTTTCTTTTGAAGAAGACGAATTCTTTAAAGGAATCGTTCAAAGAGCCCGTTTTTACGAGCAGTTTGAAGACCGGAAAACAAAAATTACATATTCCGTCGTTCAAACCGACATCGGCGCGTTTTCCGCTTGATTTGTATTACAATTTCTGATTGTATTTTTCCAAAAAAACGGTTTATCATTTGCATTTTTCTTTTTTGTTTATTTTTTTTGTATTTCATTTTCATTTCCTTTTTTTATTTTTTGAAATATTTCGCCGGTAAAGCATATCAACGCCGCCGCGCGAACTGCCGCGTTTTTGAAAAAATGAAACATGAAAAAGAATGCGGTTTTTTTTTCAATAAATAATATCAAAAAACAAAGTTATTCGGAAGAAAATTTCAATAATAAAAATAAAAAATAAAAAATAAAAGAATCCAAAAAAACTTGAAAGCAGATCAACTTTTTTGAATTTGACGGAGGCTTGAATCCGCACGTTTTATCAATCAAAACGCGCGGATTCGGGTTTTACATGTGTCTATGAGGAACGTTTTTGCCGTTGAAGGCTTTTTTACGTTTAACTTGTGGTTCGTTTTTGACCGTTTTTTGTAGGGAGTTTTGTGTTTTTTCGTTTTTGTGTGTTTTACAAGGGATTTGAGTTACAGGCTGTCAAAGAATTTTTTAATATCTTTTGATGTTATCAAATTCTTTGCCGGCCTTATCATATTGAATTTCGGGATGGTTATTCCCTTTGTTCAAGTCGGTTTGTCAAACGTTTTTAATTTACCAACCTGCAATATCTTATAATATCATACTACTATATAAAATTTTGTCAAAAATTGTTTTTTAATATATTTTTATTTTTCAAATCTATTTTTGTATTTCAAACAAATTCGCCTTTTTCATTGGTGTTCGGGATTATTTTAATATTTGAACGCCCAAAAGCACTATACAATTTTACAATTTCTATTATTATTAAAATTAAGGACAAGACAAAATGAGTGATATTTTACGACGCGGGAGATTGAGCAAAAACCCCGGCGAAGAAATGCGGGCCTACACCTCTTCAATGGAGGCGGACAAATGGATTTTTGAAGCGGATGTTTACGTCGACATGGCGCACACGCTCATGCTTTCCGAACAGGAAATCATTTCCGCCGAGGATTGCTCTAAAATTCTTTTCGGATTGCTTCAAATCAAAGAAGAAGGCATGGACATGCTGGATTTCAGTTATGAAGACATTCACATTTCATTGGAATCCCGTTTGATTGACTTAATCGGCGAAGAAGCCGGCGGCAGAATGCATTCGGGCCGCTCTCGAAACGACGAAGTCGCAACCTGCATCCGATTCGCGCTTCGCGGCGAGCTTTTATCGCTTCTTGAAGATTTGATGAAGTTGGATACGACGCTGACAACGCTGGCGTCTGAGCACATTCACACGCTCATGCCCGGATTTACGCATTTGCAGCATGCACAGCCGACAACGTTTGCGCACCACCTGATGGCGCACGCTGACGCGCTTGAGCGCGACATTTCCCGTCTCATTTCCGCTTACGGGCGCGTCAACATCTGCCCGCTCGGATCGGCCGCGTTTGCGTCCACCGGCTTTCCGATTAACAGATATGTAACGGCCGAACGTCTCGGGTTTTCCGGCGCGATGACAAATTCAATGGATGCCGTCAGCAGCCGCGATTTTTTGATCGAATGCGCCGCCGCTTTTTCAAATACTATGATTAACCTCAGCCGGATGGCTGAAGAGCTCATTCTTTGGTCAAGCCAAGAGTTCAATTTTGTCGAATTGGACGACACTTACGCGTCAACTTCTTCCATCATGCCGCAAAAGAAAAATCCGGATACTGCCGAACTTATGCGCGGCAAATCCGGAACCGTTGTCGGCGCGTTTGCCGCATTGATTACAATTTGCAAAGGTCTTCCGCTCAGCTACAATCGCGATTTGCAGGAAGCAACGCCGCACATCATCAAAAGCGCGCACGTCACGGACGCATCTGTCCGTATGATGACCGGCATCATGGACACGCTTGCCGTCAACACCGGCATCATGGATGCGCAATCTGTTGCCGGGTTCACGACCGCAACGGAGCTGGCCGACACAATGGTTCGCGATGCCGGAATTCCGTTTAGAACGGCACATCAAATCGTCGGAACGCTCAGCCGGACAACGACAACGCCGACACTTCAAGAAATCGATTCGGTTTCGTCCGAAATTCTCGGTTTTAAATTGTCAGATAAAGGACTCACGGAAGCCGCCGTTTCAGGCGCGCTTGATCCGATGAGTAATGTCGAACGCCGTTTGGTTGTCGGCGGTCCCGCGCCGATTCAAATGCGTGATGATTTGACGGAAAAGAAAAGAAGACTTTCCGCGCTTCAAAAACAAATCTGGGACATGGATTTGGCGATTGAAAGAGCGCTTGACAATTTAGAAGAAGAAGTCAAAAAAGCGATTTGATTTTTTCTTTTTCTTTCTTTTTCTTATTTTTTTGTTTGCGTTTGCTGCCGCAGTCGCCGCGCGCGAGTTGCACACATTTTGAAAATAATGCAAAAACGAATCCCGTTTTTATTTTAAATTGTCATTATAATTGGTTATTGAAAAAGTTTAAGAATCAGGCTGTCGAAAGCAATATGTATAATAGTAATAATTTCAAATCAAATTTATTTCAATTTTTAAACTTTAAAATCATTATGAGGAAAATTCATGGCGTTTAAAACAGGAGATTTTGTCAAAGTTGAAAAAGACGGCGTTTTTTATGAAGGTCACGTGATTCCGGGTGATGCCGGCTACATCACGCTTAAAATGGTCGGCGGCGGATATGTCGCCGGATTTTTGGAAAACGAAGTTTCCGTCACGCTTTTGCCTCCTGTTGAAACGCCGCCCGAGCCGCCGAAACAAGTGGTCAGAAACACTGCCAAAGGCGCCGGCATCAAAGCCGAGCCCACCGGCAAAAAAATCACCGTCATCACAACCGGCGGAACGATTGCGGCCTACGTCAATCATGAAACAAGAACGGTCGCGCCGACTTTTACGGGCGAAGATTTGCTTTTGGAAGTGCCGGAGCTTGAGGGTTTCGCCGATTTTAAAATCCGCGATGTTTTCAGTCTTCTTTCCGAAAATATGAAACCCGAAAACTGGAAAGAATTGGCGCAAGTCATTTATGATGAAATCAAAGCCGGCGCCGACGGCATTATTGTGACACACGGAACGGATACCATGACCTATTCCGCCGCCGCTGCCGCCTACATGATTGACACGCCTGTTCCGATCGTCTTTACCGGCTCCCAGCGCAGCCCTGACCGCCCGAGCAGCGACAATCACATGAATTTGATGTGCGCCGCGCGCGCCGCTGCCGGTAACATCGCGGAAGTTTTGATTGTGATGCACGGCTCGATGTCCGATGACTACTGTGCCGTTCACCGCGCTGTCAAAGCGCGCAAAATGCATACCTCACGCCGTGACACGTTCAAATCCGTCAACATGTTCCCGATTGCGAACATGGATTATTTCACGGGCGAGCTCACCTTCCTTTCCGATTATGTCAATTACGCGAAGCGCGGCGAAAACGAACTTAAAATCACGCCGGTGCTTGAAGAAAAGTGCGCGATCATTAAATTCGTCCCCGGCGCAGATCCCGCAATTCTCGATTATTATATTGAAAACGGTTACAAAGGAATTGTTTTAGAAGGCGTTGGCCTCGGTCATGTTTCCGATAATTGGATTTCATCAATTCAAAAAGCCGCCGATAAAAAAATTCCGGTCATCGTTACTTCTCAATGCGTTTACGGAAGCACCGCACTCGGCACTTATGAAACGGGACTTGCCATGAGAGAAGCAGGTGTTGTCGAAGCCGTCGATCAATTGACAGAATCCGTTCTCGTCAAATTAATGTGGTTGCTCGGGCAGGGTTTGGAATACGAAAAAGTGAAAGAATTGATTGCGACGGAAATGAAAGGCGACATGTCGTCGATGATTATTGATTAATTTCAATAATCGTTTTTTTATTTTATTCTCATCTCATATCATTTTTTTAGTTCCGTTTCTTTTTTTGATTTTTCTTGGTCATTAAGCTGTTAACAGGTGTTTGTTTTCCGATTGGGTGAGGTGTTCGTTTCCGATTGGAGTGTGGCGTTTGCTGCAGCCGGCAGCTGCTGCGCAGCCGCTCGCCTGCGCGCAAGCCGTGTCATTTTTGAAAAGGCGAATTGAAAAAAGAGCTCGGTTTTTCAAACAGAGTCTCAATCTTTTTGCTGATTTTTTGCTGAAATATTCAAACTTTTAAATTTTCAAATTGATACTTTAAATTGATATTTCTGAATTGATACTTTTTGATACTTATTTATATCAGTTATTCCAATCTTCCTTTTATGGATCCTCAAACTTTAACTCAAATGCTGACGGATAAAAATACGTTCAGTTTTTCTAAATTAAAATACAAGTACGGCAAGGATAATTTTTCCGAATATTATTCTTTGTTGTCGGATTTTTTTTATCGAAAAATTCCGCTGAAAGACTTTTCCGGCAATCATTTTGTTTATTCCCCGGCTCAGGTTCAAATCATTTCGCAGAGCTTGAAACGGCTGATGCAGGATTATTCCGGTGAAAAATACGGAATGAAGGCGATGGAAGATGAAATCGTATCAACGCTTTCTATTGAAAAAATTGAAACGCAGCGAGAAAGTGTTCGCCGAATCTTGGAAGGACAAGCGCCGGTTTCACCGAGCGAAGAAAAGGCTTACGGAATAAAAAAGGCGCTTGACTTTATTTCAGATCCTTCAAATCGAATCACGGCTGAAAATTTAAACAAACTTTATCAAATGATGATTAACGATTATTTGGAACCTGAATCAAAACTGCCGCCGGGCGAATTGTATCGAAACGATTCCGTTTACATTATTGATTCGTTCGGTCAGCCTGTTCACAAAGGGTTGGATTCGGAAAAGTTGTCGGATTACGTCGATAATTTAATTTTATTTATTGACAACGATTCTGATGAAATTGATCAGGTTTTGAAATCGGCAATGATTCATTATTATTTTGCTTATCTTCATCCGTATTTTGATGGAAATGGGCGAACCGCTCGAATCTTGCAGCTTTGGTATTTGGTACAAAAAGGATACACTTCGGCGTTGTTTATTCCGTTTTCACTTTTTGTCAATCAAAAAAAATCAGTTTACTACAAATCCTTTAAACTCATTGCCGAAAACACGGAAGAATCAAAAGTTTCAGACATGACGCCGTTTTTGTATTTTTTCACGCAAAACGTGTTTTCACAATTTGAAAATTATGATGTCGACGATGATATTCTCGCTGAATTCCGCGCCGTTTTGGAAAGCGGCAGCGTGACGGAAAAAGAAAAAGATCTGTTTTATTTCGTTCTTTCCAATTACGGCAGCGCGGAATTTTCAACAAAAGACTTGGAAAAAGATTTCAGAAACGTTGCTTATGCAACCGTTCGGACATTTGTTTTGAAATTTGAGGAACTCGGATTACTGAAATCACAGAAGTATGGAGCGCGGACAAAATACAGAATCCATGACTGATTTCAAAATCATGAATAATAAAATTCATGAATTGTTTAAAATATTCATTCATTCGATGAAGAATTAAATTAAATTAAATTAAATTAAATTAAATTAAATTAAATTTTGAAATTAATCAATCCTCTCAATCCGATATTGAAATTGCTCTCTCAATTTCAAAATATGTTCATGCGAATAATCATGCGTATGCAAATGGATATGTCCGCCGCTTTCTTCCATCTGTTTTAAAATTTCGTTGACAGCTTCATCAAAACTGAGCGGCAGTTCTTCACAGTCAAAGCCGAGCGTTGACAAAAGGCGGAAAAATTTGAAAATGTCGGACGCTTCCAAATTGTTTTCTTCCAGCAGATTCGGGTTGGAAAAAATATCTCTCGGCGTTCCGGTTTCAATAATTTTTCTGTTGAGGACGTAAACTTTGTCGGCGAGTTCCGAGAGCAGATTCACGTCATGCGTTGAAATGACGATTGTCATGCCGTCCGCGTTGAGCCTGTTCACGATATCCAAAACATCGCGCTTGCTTTTCGGGTCCAGATTCGCTGTCGGCTCATCCAAAACAAGCACCTTCGGCTTCATGGAAATGATGGATGCCAAAACTACTTTTTTCTTTTGACCCAAGCTGAGATGATGCGGAACGCGGTCTTTTAAATCGCTGATGCCGGTCATTGCCATCGTTTCTTCAACGCGCTGCTCGACTTCCGCTTTGGAAAGGCCGAGGTTGAGCGGGCCGAATGCGATGTCATCAAAAACGGTCGGCATAAAAAGTTGATTGTCGGGGTCGGCGAACATAATGCCGACTTCTTTGACGCGCTGTGTCGGGTTCATGTCGGCGACATCGATTCCTTCGATGAAAACGTGTCCTCTGCTTTTGATTGTTGAATTCATATGGAGGAAAAGGGTCGTTTTTCCGGCGCCGTTCGGGCCGACAACGGCGACTTTTTCGCCGGGATAAATGTCAAAAGAAACATCTTCGAGCGCCGTTTTATTTCTCGGGTATTGGTATGTCAATTCTCTCACGGAAAGAACGGGTTTTTGGCCGGTCATTGCGGTTTCAGTGTTTTGTTTTTCGATTTCATTTTCTGTCATTTCTTCACTTCCGTTCATCCGATATTAATTCAATATTCCGCTCAGCATTCCGCTTTGAATAATTGCCGGCACATGAATCGCGGCGGCAAGAATGAAAAATATTGAAACAATTGCATAATCCGCCGCCCTCATTTTATTTTCCGTAATGATTGTCGGTTTTCCCGTGTATCCTTTTGCAACCATTGAGCGGTAAACCTCATCGCCGCGCTCGAAACTTTTAATCAGCAACATGCCGAGCATATTCGCAATTGATGAAAACATCCGAAGGGACAGTTTCGGGCGAAAACCCTTCGACGCCATTGAGTTTTTCATGTTTTCCAATTCGTCTGAAAAAACGAAGATGTAGCGGTAGGAAAACATTAAAATCTGAAGCAGGAAAACCGGCATTTTCAAATCATAAAACACTTTGATAATCATATCAAAGCGCGTCGTCGCCAAAAGAACAGTAATCATGAGAATTGCGGCAGTCGCCCGAATTAAAATCAGAGCGGCATTGAGCGCGCTTTCTTTTGTAATGTCTAAAAACCCGATTGACCACAAAACTTCACCGCCTTCGCCGCTGAGAAGCAGCGCCGCCGCGAACAGTAATATAAATAAAAAGGGCGACCAAATCCGGCGCGCGACAAACAAAATCGGAAGTTTTGCCGCAAAAATCATTAAAAAAGACAGGATCAGTACAAAAAACGCCATGCGGATGTCATTGACAATCGCAACGGAAATCACAAGCAATAGTATTGCAATCACTTTCGTCATCGGATTCATTCGGTGAATGACGGATGTTTTTGCATACAATTGCGAGTCAATTCCGGATCCCATTTTGTCATTTCCTGTGTTTTAGTCAAAAATGAATATAAAAAATAAAAAACATTCAAATTAAAAATTTTATGTTTTGTTCTTACATTCAATCATTATTTATTCTTATTTTTCAATTCTTTGCGCGCCTGGAGGTACATGATAATTCCGGCAATACCGACAATCCAGCCGAGGCCGGCACCGATTGTAAAGAGGGACGGACCTTCCGTTCCGAAAATGCCTCCCGAAGAGCCGCCGCCTGTTCCGCTGCCGCTTGAGCCGGAATTGACATCAATTTTTTTGGAAACGGCGTGTTCGCCTTCAACGACTTTGACGCGGTATGAAGAAACGCCTGATTTGAGGTCAAACGTGTAATCACCGTTCGCATCCGTTTTGCCGGTTATATACGCGGTTGCTTTTCCGGAAGCGTCCAGCGTTTCAACAGTGAGGTCACAGTTTGCCATCGGATCATTTCCCTGATAATAAGCGTGAATTTGAACCTGATCTCCTGTTTGTGTCCAGCTCATGTAAACGCCGTGCGCTGCCGCCGGCGCGATGAATAAAGATAAAATCAAAAGCGACGCGGCCAAATATTTCAATTTTTTAAATGACATTTTCCAACTCCATTCGAATTTTATGTATTTTAAGTTTCTTTGTTTATTTTGTATTGTTCAAGCATTTCAGGCTTTACTTTTTCGATAAACGGAATGATAAACGCGCTGATGACGGCTTCTGCAATCATAAGCGGAATGTTCATGAGGAAAATCATGAAGAACGTTAAGAGTCCGGGTGTGCTTTGCAGTGTGTCCGCAATCGTTGAGAGAACCGGAATGTTTTCGACTCTGGCAAGCATCGCGTTTAAGCTGCCGAAGTCAACGCCTGAGACGTAGAAAACGATTCCCAAAAGAATCGCCGTGATTGTGACTGCGATAAAGCTCGTCGCCGCGCCGTTTAACCAGGACGGCAGTTTTGCTTTGGAAAGCAGCGCGAAGATTACGTAGCCGGCAAGCGCCGGAACGCCCATCAAAAGGGAGTTGACGCCGAGAACGGTAACGCCGCCGAACTGAAGCAAAATCGCTTGAAGCAGCAAACTGATAAAAACGCAAACGAATGCGATTGGCCCGAGCAAAACCCCGGCAAGGCCTGCCAGCATCAAATGCAATGATGTCGGCGGCATTGGAATTTTAAACATGCAGGCAACAAAAAGCGCGGCCGTTACAACGGCAATCTGCGGCACTTTTTCCGTTAAATCGCTTGTTTGTCTTTTCGCCCATACGATACTGACGCCCAGCAATATGATTGTAAGTATCCATCCTGCCGCAAGAACGTTTGTCGGAAGAACGCCGTCTGAAATGTGCATAAATTATCTGACTCCTATAAAACACAAAGCGGATTCAATCAATGAATTGTGCTTGAATTTTTACTCAAACTCATTTGATTGAATTCTGTATATTCAAATCCGAATGAAGATGACTTATAATTTTTTGAAATCATTTCCACTTGAGTTTCCTATATACTTTATGATGGTTTATAATAATTCTCATTTCGGTAAAATATGTAATCTTTTTGGGTTCTGTTCTTCGGGTTTTCTTGTTACAGTTTTAAAGTTTTTTATGAGATTTTGACGAGATTTTTTTGTTTATTCTTATTCGTTATTTTGTTCCATCATTTCCGGTTTCACTTTTTCAATGAACGAAACGATGAACGCGCAAATAATTCCTTCAATTATCATCAGCGGTAAATTCATAATAATGATTAAAGCGAATGTCAGACCGAAAGGCGTTCCCGACAATGCCGAAACGATTGAAGATAAAATCGGAATCCCTGTCAGATATTCGCTCAAAACGGTCAGGCTTCCGAAAGTAACGCCTGACGCAACCAAAACAACTGCCAGCAGAATCGATGAAACAAATATGGAAAGCGCGCTCGCAAAACCGGCTGATATTCCCGTATTCGTTTTTTTGGAAAGCTGTCTGAAAACGAGCCATGCGAGAATTGCAGGCGCGCCCATCACAAAACTGTTGACGCCGAGCACGGTAATGCCGCCGTTTTGAAACAGCAACGCTTGGAGAAGAAGCCCGATGAAAATGCAGACAAAAGCAAGCGGGCCGAGTAAAATGCCGACAAGTCCGCTGAGAATTAAGTGAAGCGATGTCGGCGGAATGGCGATTTTAAACAAACAGGCGACAAAAAACGCGGCGGTCACTACGGCAATCATGGGGACCTTTTCAAAAATGTTTCCGTAAATTTTCCGGCTCCATTTGATGCTTGCTGCCATAATTATAATTGTTAAAACCCAGCCGGCGGCAAGAATCCATACCGGCAAAACGCCTTCTGATATATGCATAAAATTCTCCTCAAATCCTGTTTGACTTGTTTTCTTTAGCGGAAAACAGCTTTATTATGTAATATATTGAAATTTTGTTAAAAAAGTATTACATTTTATTTATTCTTTGTTACAATTTGCTTCAAATTTTGTTAATTTTATTATTCTCATTTTTATTGTTTTTAATTGATTTTTCAAAAATGTTTTCTTTTCATCATTTTTCAAAATTCTTTTTATTGCCTTTGATTGATTTTCCAAAATTGTTTTTTTGTTTTGTTTTGTTTTGTTTTGTTTTGTTTTGTTTTGTTTTGTTTTGTTTTGTTTTGTTTTGTTTTGTTTTGTTTTGTTTTGTTTTGTTTTGTTTTGTTTTGTTTTGTTTTGTTTTGTTTTGTTTTTTCATCGTTTTTCCATAATCTTTATATAATGCAATTGTGTATCATGTTATCAAATAGCATGGTATTATTTGACACGATTCGTGAGATTTGAAACAGCGAAGCAGTGAATCATTTTAATATTATGTCATCTATTGAATGGTTTTTATCCATCAAAATATAATTTAAAAGGTTTGTATTATGATTCTCGGAATACCGGATCCCATGATTTTGGCGGCATATTTATTATGTTTCCTTGGCGCGGTTTGGTGCATTGTCTACGGCGTGCGCCATTGGAACGACACCGATTAATCAGCGGATCAAATGAACATTTGAACGTGAATTTTGAAAAATGCAGTAAATTTGTAAATATATTATAAATACAGGATTTGTTTTTATGGCGTTTGAGTTTTTCTCATCTTTATCAGGCACGGTTTCCAGCTTTAATTTGCCGGTGTTTATTGCTTTGTTGGTGATTTATCTCGGCATTATTTTCGGATTGGCCTGGTACGGTTACCGAAAAACAAAAGATGCGTCGGATTATATGCTGGCCGGCCGCAAAACACATCCGTTGGTCATGGCGATTTCATACGGCGCGACTTTCATCAGCACGTCGGCCATTATCGGATTCGGCGGAACAGCCGCCGCTTACGGTATGAGTTTGCTTTGGCTGGCGTTTTTAAACATTCTTGTCGGCGTGATTATCGCTTTCCTCGTCTTCGGCCCGAAAATGCGCCGGATGGGAAAGAAACTTCGCGCGTCAACGTTTCCCGAGTTTATCGGCCGCCGTTTTAAATCACGCGGACTTCAAACCGGAATCGGGTTGTTCATCGCGGTTTTAATGCCGCTTTACGCGTCAAGCGTTCTCATCGGGGCGGCCCGTTTCATTGAAACAACTTTCGGCATCACCTACTCGACGGCATTGATTATCTTTACAATCGTTGTCGCGATTTACGTCATCGTCGGCGGTCTCATGTCTGTCATGTACACTGACGCTTTCCAAGGTATGATTATGTTCTTCGGAATGGCGTTTTTGCTGATCTTCACATACGTTAAGCTTGGCGGCATTGTCGAAGCGCACACCGCGCTGACCAACTTAGCGCCGCTTGTGCCCGACTCGTTGGCGGCTATCGGTCACCAAGGCTGGACATACATGCCGGTTCTCGGCTCGGAACTTTGGTGGACGGTTGTCTCGTCTCTTGTTTTGGGCGTCGGCATCGGTATTATCGCGCAGCCGCAGCTTGCCGTTCGTTTCATGACCGTCAAAGACAACAAAACCTTGAAAAGAGCGGTTTTCGCAGGCGGTCCGTTCATCTTTATGATGGCAGGCGTCGCTTACATCGTCGGCTCGCTCTGTAATGTTTGGTTCTTCAATGAAACCGGACAAATTGCGCTTGACGCGGTCGGCGGAAACATCGACTCCATCATTCCGGCGTACATCAACGGCGCGATGCCTGAAATTTTCATTATGATTTTCATGCTCAGCTTGCTTTCGGCAGCCATGTCAACAGCAGGCGCGCAGTTTCATACGATGGGCACATCCGTCGGCTACGACGTGATCAGAAACGGCATTTTCAAAGGCAAATCTTCTAAAACGATTCTCTTTTCCAGAATCGGCATGGTGATTACGATTATCGCGGCAGTCATCTTGGCATTTATTCTCCCCGGAGGAATTATCGCGCGCGCGACTGCCGTTTTCATGGGCATTTGTACCGCCGCGCTTCTGCCGATGTACGCGGGCGGTTTGTTCTGGAAGAAAATGACAAAACAAGGCGCATTTGCAAGTTTCGGCATCGGTTTATTCGCATCGGTCTTTTGGTACCTGTTCGTTCACGCCAAAGAAGCGGTTCCGTTCGGCGTTTGTGAAGCGCTTTTCGGTGTTCCGACACTGCTTACAGGAACTTGGACTTTGGTCGATCCGATTTTAATCGCGACACCGCTTTCGATTATTGCAGCAATCTTTGTCAGTTTAATGACACAGCCGCCGGAAGAAAAGTTTGTTGAAGATATATTCTCGGAAAATGAAGATGAAATTGAAGTCGCTGACGCGGCTTAATTTCTTTTTAAATTTTCTTTTTTTCTTTTTTATTTTCATTTTGCTGTAATGCTCACAGTTGTATTTCTGCGCGCATCTGCTCTTTCTTGTCACATCCGTTCGCTTCGCGAACGTGGGCACAGATTACCTTGCAGTTTCTGTTGCTCCGTTACCTTGCCGTTTATGCCGCGGTTGCCGCAGCCGGCCGGCACAGCGCCGCCGCGCGCGAGCCGCTCCGATTATTTTTTAATTTTAATAAATCCGGTCGCTTTTTTTCAATTTTTGATAAATTCGTTCGTCCGTTTTATTGAGGTTTTCTCATTGTAAACCTAACTTTTTTTGTCAAAACGAAAACAAAAATGAACATTAAAGGCTATAATTGTAAACCTTTTCACGCTTAACGGCAGACTTTATATAGGATTTCATATTTTTGTGTATGTTCATAATTTATCATTACATAACTCGCGCAATTTTCGTGCACGTCTCTTGCGGAGTTTTTTCAAGCCGCGTCTTATGCGCCCGTATTTTGATGTTTGCCTGTCAGCGCATTCATCATTCATTTTTCGGCATCGCTTTCGACCTCGGTTTGATTTTTTTGATTTATTGTTTAAACCATTAATTCTATCTAAAATAATATGAGAGGGAATATTTCATGACAGATCCAGTCAGTTCATCTGAAATTGATAAGAGCTTCTTTTCAGAGCTTACCCAAGAAAAAGGGATGGACAAAATCCTGTTGTGCTTTAACTGCAACGGATGTTCCACCGGATGTCCCATGAAGGATATTGAAAAACAATTCGACATTAAGAAATATATCCGCATGGCCGGGCTCGGTATGAAAGACCGCATTTTAAAAGACGAATACTTGTGGTACTGCACAACCTGCTACAAATGCCAGGAAAGATGCCCCGAAGGCGTTTTGAATGTCGATACGCTTCTTCGCATGCGCACAATGGCCGTTCACGAAGGAATTATGTTAGAACCCCACCGCGAAGTCGCGCATTTCGTTCTTGACACAGGACACGCGGTGCCGATTAACGATTCCAACAAAAAGAAAAGACTCGAACTCGGCCTTTCGGAAGTTCCGCCGACCGTTCACATGTATCCCGAAGCGTACGAACAAGTCCGAAAGCTTTTGAAAGCCTGCGAATTTGACACGCTGACGCAAAAGGAGTAAGCGGAAAAACCGCATGAAATTTATCAGGAGTTATCAAGAAATGTCTACAGAATCTGAAAAACAGGGAAAAACTCAAAGCCTTTCTTTGTTCCTCGGCTGCGTTGCTCCAAACCGCTACCCGGGAATCGAGCTTGCCAGCCGCAAGGTCATGAAAGATTTAGGCGTTGACCTTCACGAACTTGAAGGCGCTTCCTGCTGTCCGGCACCCGGCGTTTTCAAGTCATTTGACAAAACCACCTGGCTCACAATGGCCAGCCGCAATGTGGTTCTTTCCGAACAGATGGGAATGGATTTATTAACCATCTGCAACGGCTGCTACGGCTCACTCGGCGAAGCGAACCTCACGCTGATGCACGATCCCGATTACAAAGCCAAAGTCAATGAAAAACTCGGCGAAGTCGGTTTGGAATATAAAGGAAACGCAAAAGTCCGCCACATCATCGAATTCCTCGAAAAAGATGTCGGACCCGAAACAATCAAAGAAAAAGTCACTGTTCCGCTTGACGGCATTAAAGTTGCCGTTCACTACGGCTGCCACTTGATTCGCCCGTCCAAGGAAAAAGAAGGACTCGGCAGCGCCGAAAATCCGCGCTTCTTCGATGCGCTTGTGGACGCGACCGGCGCAAAAAGCGTTGACTACGAAGAGAAGATGATGTGCTGCGGCGCAGGCGGCGGCGCACGTTCCGCTTTCCTGGATACAACGCTTAAAATGACCGAGAAGAAATTAGCGGTCCTTCAGAAAGACGAATTCGACTGCATTGTCGATGCCTGTCCGTTCTGCCATTTGCAGTTTGATTCCGGTCAGGTGCAGCTTAACAAGGACGGCAAAGATTATCACATTCCGGTTTTGCACTACTCACAGCTGCTCGGTCTTGCTTTCGGCTACACGCCCCAGGAACTCGGCATTCAAATGAACATGACAACCAACCCTGCTTTTGAAGAGAAAATTATCGCGCTTCAAGAGAAAGCAAAGGAGGCTTAAATATGGCAAATACAAATGCTGTCGGCGCAGTCGCCGTTATCGGCGGCGGTATTGCCGGCGTTCAGTCTGCCCTTGACTTGGCGAACAGTGGTTACCGTGTTTATTTAATCGAATCCAAGCCGTCTATCGGCGGCGTTATGGCGCAGCTTGACAAAACATTCCCGACATTGGACTGTTCCGCTTGTATTCTGTCTCCGAAACTCGTGGAAGCCAGCCGCCACCCCGATATCAAATTAATGACATATTCCGAAGTCACCGGGCTTTCCGGTGATGTCGGCAATTTTACATTAACCGTTAAAAAGAAATCTCGCTTCATCGACGTTGACAAATGCGTCGGCTGCGGTGATTGTTTGGCAAAATGCCCGAAGAAAGTTGACGACGAATTTGAAGAAGGCCTCGCGAAGAGAAAAGCTATTTATTTCCAATTCCCGCAGGCGATTCCGAAAGTCGTTACGATTGACCCCGACAACTGTCTCATGCTCAAAAACGGCAAGTGCGGCAACTGCGCGAAAGTTTGTCAGCGCGGCGCAATCAACTACGAGCTTGCCGACGAATTCGAGGACGTCGAAGTCGGCGCGGTCATCATGGCAACCGGATTTGAAGCTTTCAATCCGACGATTTTGGAAGCCTACCGCTTCGACCACCCCGATGTCGTGACAGCGCTTCAGTTTGAAAGATACACCAACGCATCCGGTCCGTTCGCCGGTCACATTCAGACTTCCAAAGGCGAGCTTCCGCAAAAGATTGCTTTCATTCAGTGCGTCGGATCACGAAACCCTGAAATTAACAGAGCGTACTGCTCTTCCGTCTGCTGTACCTATGCGGTCAAGCAGTCCCGTTTGATTAAAGATCACCACCCCGAAGTGGATGTGGCCATCTTTAACATCGATCTCAGAACGTTCGGCAAAGGCTACGAAGAATTCGCGCTTCGCGCTCAGGACGACGGCGTTCGTTTCATTAACTCCCGCCCGTCCGGCGTTGATGTCAAAAACGACGGCGCGCTTTCTCTCAGATATGAAGGCCCCGAAAGCGAAGTTCTTCACGAAGAATTCGATTTGGTCGTTCTCTCCGTCGGTTTGGAAGCGCCGAAATCTTCGGCAGCGCTTGCCAAGACACTCGGAATCGAACTTGACAAATACGGTTTTGTCAAAACCGATCTCGAATCGCCGACCGAAACCAGTCGCTCCGGCATCTTTACGGCCGGCGTTGCGCAGGGTCCGAAAGACATTCCGGAATCTGTCGCGCAAGCCAGCGGCGCCGCATCTAAAGCCGGCGCGCTTTTGAACGAAGTTCGAAAGAGCCTGGAAACGATTGTTGAAATTCCGCCGGAAAATCCGATCGGCGATGAACCGCGCATCGGTGTCATTGTCTGCCGCTGCGGAACAAACATCGGCGGCGTTGTCGATGTTCCGGCTGTCGTCGAGTACGCGAAAACATTGCCCAATGTCGTCATTGCGGTCGAAGAAATGTATTCCTGCGCGGACGACACGCAAAGCCGCATTTTTGACATGATTCAGGACCACAAGCTCAACCGTTTCGTCGTCGCGGCCTGCACGCCGAGAACGCACGAGCCGCTTTTCCAGCAAACCTGTCAGGAAGCCGGTCTCAACCCGTGGCTTTTCGAATTTGCGAACATTCGCGAACACTGCTCCTGGATTCACCATGACGAGCCGGAAAAAGCAACGCACAAAGCCAAAGACTTGGTGCGCCAGGCCATCGGCAAAGTCAAGTATTACACACCGCTTTACAGCCAGTCCCTGCCGCTTGTTCACAACGCGGTCATCCTCGGCGGCGGCGTTTCCGGTCTCACGGCCGCAAACGAACTTGCCGAAAACGGCTATGAAGTGGATTTGATTGAGAAAACCGGCGACCTCGGCGGCAATCTCAAAAATCTCGAAAGCTACAAATCAAAGCTTGAAGCCATTGTTGAAAAAGCGAAATCCAATGACAAGATTCACATTCACTATAATTCGGTGATGGAAGACGTCAGCGGTTCTGTCGGCAATTTCAAAGGCAAAATCATCACCGACGGCAAAGAAGACAAAGTTTTGGATTTCGGTATCATCATTATCGCGACAGGCGCGCACGAATTGAAGCAGCCCGGACTTTTCGGTTATCAGGAAAATCCGATTGTCAAGACGCAGCTTGAATTCAAGGAAGCCATTGACAAGAAAGAAAACGGCTTTAAGAATGTCGTTTTCATTCAATGCGCCGGCAGCAGAAACAATGAACGCCCGTACTGTTCCAGAATCTGCTGTACCAACACGGTCAGAAACGCGATTCAATACAAGGAACAGAATCCGGACGCGGAAATTTATGTTCTTTACCGCGACATCCGCACCTACGGCATGTACGAGGAAGAATACACCAAAGCCCGCGAACTCGGCGTTCATTTCATGATGTACGACAAGGACGAACCGCCGGAAGTTTCCGGAAACACGGTCGCCGTTCACGACCGCACCCTCAATCTGCATTTCAAGCTGGACGCCGATTGCGTTGTCATCAGCGCGGCAACCGTCGCCGAAGAAGGCAACCGCGACGTCGGTCCGATGATGAAAGTTCCACTCACAAGAGACGGTTTCTTCATGGAAGTTCACCCGAAACTCAGACCGGTTGACTTCGGAACGGACGGTGTTTTCGTTTGCGGTCTCGCGCAGTTCCCGAAATTGTTCGAGGAATCTGTGTCCCAAGCGCAAGCGGCAGCATCTCGTGCCTGCACGATTCTTTCCAGAGACGCGCTTTTGTCTCCGGCCGAACTCTCTTCCGTTGACGAAGCGGTTTGTGTCGGCTGCGGCGCCTGTAAAGATGTCTGCCCGTATCACGCGATTACGCTTGAAGAAAAAGTGGTGACGCAAAAAGGATTGTCCTTTAAAGCGATCCGTTCCGTGATTAATCCGGCAGCCTGCAAAGGATGCGGCTGCTGCGCGATGTCCTGTCCGACAGGCGCGATTGACCAGTCACACTTTGACAATGTTCAATTGCTTTCCCAGGTCAAGAGTGTGTTCTATTTCGAAGAGGAGGTGAACTGATGTCTGAGGTTAAAACAACCGCCGAGAGCAGCTGTGCCTCTTCCGGCGAATTTACGCCCAAAATTGTAATGTTCTGCTGCAACTGGTGTTCTTACGCCGGTGCCGACGGTGCGGGTGTCGCCCGTTTCCAGCAGCCGACAAATGTCCGTGTCGTTCGTGTGATGTGTTCCAGTCGTGTGGATCCGGTTCACATTTACACCGCCTTTTTGGAAGGCGCCGACGGCGTTTTGATTACAGGCTGCCACATCGGCGACTGTCACTACGTCAACGGCAATGACAAAACGCTTGTGAAATACAAATTCGTGAAAGAGATGCTCAATGAAATGGGCCTCGAAGACGAACGCCTGATCCTTCGCTGGATTTCAGCATCCGAAGGTCAGCAGTTCGCTGAATTTGTGAATGAAATGGTGGAGAAGGTGGCGGCCTTAGGCCCGAGTCCCCTTCGAAAAGAGGGGGTGGCTTAAATGTCGGCACCCGAAAACACCGCACCGGCAGGAGCGCCGCCGGCAGGCAAGCCGCCTGAAAAGAAGCCTCCGGCACCGTCAACAGTTGGCGATCTTTTGAAAGGATCCGATATCGTTGTCGGCGGAAAATACATCGGCTGGTCCGTTCGCGACGAAATTCGAAAGGAAGGCGGATCCGGCGGTTTGGTCACATCCGTTTTGGCCGGCGCGCTTGAAAAAGGATTGGTCGAACACGTTGTTGTTCTTAAAAAGTCCAGTCAGTATGAAGCCGTTCCGGTTTTAACGTCCGACGTTGAAGATGTTTACGCATCGGCCGGTTCCATGCACATGCTGATTTCAAATCCGACGAAATACTTGCGCCAGTTCCAAAATGACGCGACGATTGCGCTCGCCGTCAAACCATGCGACATGCGCGGCATTCGCGAACAAAACAAACGCAATATGATTGATTTGGATAAAATCTTCACAATCGGTCTCAACTGCGGCGGCACAATGATGCCGTACAAGATTCGAAAAGTGACCGAAGAAGTCTACGGCGTAAATCCCGACGATGTCCGCGCCGAAGAAATCGAGAAAGGTAAACTGATTTTAGAAACAACTGACGGCGAACACCACGCGCAGTCGATTGACGAATTGGAAGAAGAAGACAACGGCCGCCGTGAAAACTGCCGCTACTGTGTTGTCAAGATTGCGACCAACTCCGATTTGGCTTGCGGCAACTGGGGCGTTATGCCCGATTACGCCGGTAAAGGCACTTTCGTTGAAGTCATGACTGAAAAAGGCGCCGAGTTTTTAAGAAACGCGGTTGACGGCGGCTACGCCGAAGTCAAAGAAGCAAGTGAGCCCGCGGCTGAGGCGCGCGGAAAAGTCAACGGCATTATGTTAAAAATGTCCGCGAAAACCAAAGAAGAAGTTTTCGTGCCGCTTCACAGCCAAACGCTTGAAGATTTCAAGAAAGAACTTGTCAACTGTATCGGCTGCGGCGCGTGCCAAACCGTTTGTCCGCCGTGCGCTTGCGGAACGGAAGCCAAATGTACGGCTTTCAATGATCCGGTCGACAATTACGATATTTCATTGTTCCACATGGTTCGCTTTTTGCACTTGATGGATTCGTGCGTCGGATGCGGTCAGTGTTCCGATGTCTGCCCGGCTGACATTCCGCTGGCAAGACTTTACAGAAAGTTCGCAAACCCCATGCAAGACGAATTGAATTATGTGACCGGAATGGACGACAGAACGCCGCCTTTCTTTGAAATCAAATTAGAGGAGGTGCAGTAATGACTGACATTATTGATCCGAAATTTAAGGAAAATGTTTATTCGACGGTCTGTTACGGCTGCGGCTTCGGTTGCGGTGTTTTCATGAGAGAACTTGAAACGAAAGCCGTTCAAACCGGAACTTCTTGCGGCGCGTCGATTTTAAACATTGATTACAGAAAAGCGTCTCCCGTCAATCAGGGAAAACTCTGCCGCTTCGGCGTGAATTTGGCGAACAATTATTGTCCCGCCGTCTCAAGCGTGAGAGGCAGTCCGGTTTCAACGGAAGATGCGGTTGCAAAGGTTGCTGAAGCGCTGAAAGGCGCGAAGCCTTCCGAAATTGCGCTCCTTTCCGTCGGCGGAACGACGAACGAAGAGCATTTGGCGCTGATGAAAATCGGCGAAAAATTAGGCGTTCCGGTCAGCACCGGAATGACCGGCCTTTTCAAAGAAATCGGAAAGCTGCATGCTTACACGGGCCGCGGCACAACGTATGAAGATGTCGAATCCGCGAAGAAAATTTATCTTTTCGTTGACCCGTACGTCTCTTATCCGCTTTTGATCAGACGTTTAGTGCACGCCAAAGAAAAGGGCGCTGAAATCGTTTCTTTCGGTTTGAAAGAGTTGGCGATTGCGACACAAAACGTGGCGGTCGAGCCGAACACGAGTCTTTACGATGTAAAGGAATTTGCGCCTGATGCGGACACCGTTATCATTTCCGACTTGACGCCTTACACTTATGCGAAGCGTTTGGCGGAACTCGTTGAAATCGCGGGCGGCAAATCTGATTTCCTTTTCATGCGTCCGTTTATGAACGCGACCGGTGCCGGATATTTGTCAAAGCACACCAAACAGCAATCGTTTGACGACATCGTTTCCAAAATGGAAACCGGCGACTTGAAAGTGCTGGTTTGTTTGGATTCCGATTTGATTGACATTTGTTTCAATGACAATATCAAAGAAACGTTCAAGAATTTGGAGCACGCGATTGTTATTTCATCACGCGATACGGTTGCCTGCGGCGCTGCCGACATCGTTGTTGCGACCGAGCCGATTTACAAAAAGAAAGGTTCCGTAATGAATGTCGAAGGCCGCCTCATTCCGATTACGGCCGCAGCCGGAGACATGCCGCTGACAGGCTTTAACGCGCTCTCTTCTGTTTTGGAAGCGCTCGGCGGCTCCGCGCTTGATTTCGACACCGTTCACGCTGAAGTTGTTGAAATGCTCGGCGCAACAGAAGACGAATACAAGATTACTGTTCCCGAAAAGAAGTCCGCGCCGGAAATTCAAAAAGTTTCTGGCAAGTTGCCGGATTTAAAGGCGACATTCAGCAGCTTCTCCGAGCCGGATTCGTTTGTTTCTGCGTCCGATACGGAAGGCGCAAACGCTGTGAAACACCTTTACCTGACGAATCCGTTCCTTTGGAATGGGGTTTTGGACAACGATAATTATATTGAAATCAGCCGCTGTCAGGTTAAAGAAACCGCGCTTTTGAAAGGCTTTACGGCAGACGTGACATGCGCCTGCGGCGAGGTCACAAAAACGACGCGCTTTAAAGTTTCTCAGATGGCGGACGGTTATGTTTTATCAATGAGAAAACAGCCGTTTGCAAGAGCGCCGATTACGGATGTTAAGATTGCCAAAACGCCGACAAAACCGGCGGATTCGGAATCAAAAGAATGCGATGTTCCTCAATAATTTGAGGACATTCATTTTTTATTTTTTTCTATTTTTAAAGTTTTGAAATTATTCATTTGAATTTTGTATTGAATTTTGTTTTAGTTCTGTTTTTTGAGTTTTATTTATCATTTTTAAACGGTTTTTTATTTTTTTGACCGATGTTGTTTTTTTCAATTGCATTTGTTTTTTTGTAAATCGTTTTTGATATATTTTTATAATATCATTTCCTTTGTTAGTTGAAATTAAAAATATTTATTGTTGTTTCGGACGGGGTTGAATGTCTCAGAATACAAAAAAGTGTACGGCTCCTCGCGCGTTTACGCCGAATGAGGATGATTTGTTTGATGCGCCGGCTGCATCTTATTGCGAGCTGTCTCGCTCCATTAATGAAACGCAGCAAAACGCTTTTGTTTTTCTTCATGATATTTTAAATTCCGCCGGCGGCTTGCATGGTTTTTTGGAATTGATGGCGGAGTCCGACGATCCCGAAAAATTAAAAAAATACGCGGCAAACGCGCTTTTTTTGTCTCATTCTTTAATTGAAGAAATTGAGTATCACCGCGACTTTTTAAGAGCGGAAACCAAAACGTTCAATCCGGTTTTGGAGGAGACGAAGGCGCATGAAATTTTAAATCTCGCCGCGCTGAAATTAAAAATGCATAACGCGTCCAAAGGCCGAAACATTGAAATCGTTGACGGTCTCGATGAAACCGTCATCACCGATAAAGTTCTTTTATCTCGCATTTTAGTCAACATGACCAAAAACGCGATTGAAGCGACCGATGACGGCGGTTCCGTCAAAATCGGCGCGGAAAAGAACGGCGACAAGATTCGTTTTTGGGTTCACAACAACGCTTTCATTTCCGAAGATATTCAAAAACAACTTTTTGATATGCAATTTTCAACGAAAGGCGCAAACCGCGGCATCGGCATGTTCAGCGTTCGCCTGCTCGGCGAACAAATTTTAGGCGGCACCGTCCGGTTCGAAAGCACGAAAGAAAACGGAACATATTTCTGCATTGATTTGCCCCAGTCTTCATAATTTTATTATTTTTTTTGAAAAAAAGGTTTTTTCGATTATTTTTTTTGAAAAGCGCGTGTCGTTTTTTGATTACTTTTTTGAAAAATTGGTGCGGCTCGCGCGCGGCGCAGCGGCGGCAAGCGGCAAGGCAGCAGCAGCAGAACGGAAACGGTAAGGTAGCGGCCCCACGTTCGCGAAGCGAACGGATGTGATAAGAAAGAGTAAATGAACGCAGAAATGTAAATGAAATGAACTCAAAACTATTTTATAATGTGTTCTGTTTATTTATTTTAATGTCTGAAAAAATTATGACTCAATTCTATTCCTGGTTCGGTGAAAATTACACTTCTAAAGGACGTGCAAATCGGGGAATATACATTCAAGCAGTCATTTTACAATTGTTATTGTCTATTTTTCCGCTTGTTGTCGTTTATGGTTTTGACCCGTTTTTTGAAAAGTATTTGGCTGAAATTAACGTCGGTTCTATTTTATCTTTTATTTTATGGTCTTTTATTGTTTTGCTGGTAATGGGATATGTTGTCTTTTTCATCTACGTTTTCGTTTTTTATATTTGCCAAAAAATTCGCCGCCTTCATGATTTAAATATGTCCGGTTGGTGGCTTTTATCATACGTTTTTGTTTTGATTCCTTTAATCGGTTTAATCTATCCGATTGTATTTGAAATAATATTACTTTTAACACCGGGGAAAATCGGACCAAATAAATATGGTGATAATTCTCTTGAAGAAGAATTTGAAAAAAAGATTGAGATTGAAACAGATTAATTTTTCAATCTCTTAAGTCGTATAATCCGCATTAATCTTAACGTAATCGTATGTCAAATCGCAGCCCCAAGCCGTTGCCGTTTCCGAATATCCCGTTCCGAGATCCATTGAAATGAAAATCGTTTCGGCGGACATGATCGCTTTTAATTTCTCAAGCGTTCCGCTGTCGTTTTCGGTAATTTTTCCGGCTTTCACAAGGAAAACTTGATTGCTGCCGTCCGAAATGTCAAGCGAAATCGCCGACTGGTCAAAATCCGCGCCGGAATAGCCGGCCGCGGCGACAATTCTGCCCCAATTCGGGTCGTTTCCGAAAATCGCGGTTTTGACGAGCGGTGAACGGACAATTGATTTTGCCGCCGACACCGCGTCATCTTCGGAGTACGCGCCCGTGACAGTGCATTCAATCAACTTGGTCGCGCCTTCGCCGTCTTTGGCAATCATTTTCGCCAATTCTTTCATGACGGTTTCAAAAGCGTTTAAAAATTCGGAATAAACGGCTTCGTCGTTTAAATTCACATTTACGCCGGATTTTCCGGTTGCCGTCACCAAACACATATCGTTGGTGCTGGTGTCGCCGTCAACGACAATTCTGTTAAACGTGCGGTCGGTGACTTCCGCCAAAACCGATTGAAGCAAACTTGCGCTGATTTCCGCGTCCGTGTAAACGAAAGAAAGCATCGTTCCCATATTCGGCTCAATCATGCCGGATCCTTTCGCGATGCCGCCGACTCTGAAATTTCCTTTCGCCGTCTGCGCTTCAACGGCGAAGCCTTTCGGCACCAAATCCGTTGTCATAATCGCTTTCATCGCTTCAGCATTTGCTTTCTCGGATGAATCCAAATTCGGAAAAACGGTGCCGATTTGGTCTTTAATTTTGTCAATGTGAAGCTTGCGCCCGATGACACCGGTTGAAGCAACGGCGATGTATTTCGGATCGACATCCAAACATTCGGCAAGCGTGTTCGCCATGTCGTTCGCGTCTTTCAAACCGTCATCGCCGGTAAAAGCATTGGCGTTGCCGCTGTTTGCAATAACGGCTTCCAAATAGCCGCCGTTTGTCTCCAACTTTTCTTTTGTGACAATAACGGGCGCTGCGACAACTTTATTTTTTGTATAAACGCCGGCCGCATTTCCTTTGGCGACAATAACGGCAAGACCGTATTTGCTTTCTTTCACGCCGAAAGCTTTGACACCGTCAACGGCGCAGACGCCGCCTTTGATTTCCTGAATCATTTCTTTTCCCTCTTTGTTTTTTTATTTTGTTTTTTAATTTTGATTGTCATTTATAGCTTTGTTTGTTTTTGTTTTGGTTGTTTTTGTTCTGTTTTTTTCAGTTTATTTCTATTGGATTCTGTTTAAATCAATCCCGGAAACCAAAGTCCGTCGGTTTCCTTTAAGCCGCAAATCAAATTCATGTTTTGAATCGCCTGTCCCGATGCGCCTTTTACCAAATTGTCAATCGCGGAGAGAACAACGACGCGGTTATTGCGCGCGTCCGCTTCCATTCCGATGTGGCAGAAATTTGAACCGCGAACGTTTGCAAGCGACGGCACGGTTTCGGCGAATTGAACGAACGGTTTGCCGTCATAATAATCCTCATAAATTTTCCGAACGTCGGCGGTTGTCAGCTTTTCAGTTGTTTCAATGTGCGCCGTCGTTAAAATGCCGCGCGCGACGGGAATAACGTGCGGCGTAAAAGACACGTTTTCAAATCCCGGCTGGAGGCGGGAGACTTCCTGAACCATTTCCGCTAAGTGGCGGTGCGCCGTTAATTTGTACGGAATGATATTTTCCGCCAAATTCGGGTAATGCGATGTCGCAGACGGCGTGTTTCCGGCGCCTGTCACGCCCGTTTTGGAATCGAAAATGACGGATTTCAAAAGTCCTGCGGCAGCAAGCGGCGCTGCGGCGAGCGTTGCGCCTGTCGGGAAGCAGCCGGGGTTGGCGATGAGACGGTCTTTTAAATCATGATTGACTTCCGGATGAACTTCCGGAATCGCGTAAACCGCGTCAATCGGTGCTTTGTGTTTCATCGCGTAAACTTCTTCGAAAACGTCGGTTTTGAGACGGTAGTCCGCGCTCAAATCAATGACTTTGCATTTGCTGTCCTTTAATATCTCGGGAACCGCATCCATTGCTGTTCCGTGAGGAACCGCCATAAAAACGATGTCGCATTCCGTTTTGATTTTTTCATAATCCGGCTCTTCAAAAGTTAAATCACAAATTCCTTTCAAATTTTCATGAACCGACGAAACTTTCTTTCCGGCAGCCGCGCGAGCCGTTGCGATAACAACTTCCGCTGACGGATGAACCGATAAGAGGCGCAGCAATTCTTCTCCCGTGTAACCGGAAGCACCGACAATACCGACTTTAATCATTCTTTTTCCCGTTTCCTTTCAGCAAAACAATCCGTGTTTGCCGTTTTCAATTTTATGTGAAGTAAGAAATTTGAATATATAAATCTTTTATAATGATTTAAACTCTTGTTTGTTTTTATCATTTGTTTTCTGAATTTTGTTTTCGATTGTTCTTTTTTGTTTTTTTCTATAATCCTTTAATTTTCTATTCATTTAATTTTGTAATTCATTTGTTTTTAAAATTATTCGTTTTATTATATATTATTGTATTCTGCTCATTTGTTCATCATTTGATTTTATGAGATTTTGTTCGTTTTGTGTGACGTGTTTTTTCATTCAATTTCATCTCTTGTTTTCGTTTTATCGTTTTTTGATTTTACGGTTTTTCATTTTTTGATGTTTTTGTTAGTAATATTGTAAAATTTTGTTATACTGAATCTTACAAATTTGAATTTCTGTATTAAATCGCAATCAGTAAGCTTAATATAATTTTGAAATGAACTCTGTTTTACTTTATTTTATCTTTTAAACTATCGTTTATTGTGTTTTAGGAAGTATATTTCATGTCGTTTACAAAAAAACTGTTTGACTTTTTCAGCGGCACCGCGATGACAATAATCGGCGGTGTTTTCCTGATTCCGAGTCTTTATTTCTTTTTAACAGGGTCGGCGCCGAGTTTTTATTTCTCTTTGATTGATCAAACAATCACACTCGACCCCGGCTGGATTACCGTTATTATCTGCGGTTATCCGATGCTTTATTTGGCGCTCACGCGCCTCATTTACCAGCGCTGGGTTTCATCAGCTTTGTTGATTACGATTGCAATGATTGCGTCTATTTACATCGGCGAAGTTTTCGCGGCCGGCGAAGTGGCTTTTATCATGGCAATCGGCGCGATTTTGGAAGAAAAAACCATCGAGCGTTCCAAAAAGGGAATTAAGAAATTAATCAATTTGGCGCCGACGCAAGGCCGCCGGTTGATTACGAAAAACGGTGTGTCTTCTGAAGAAATGATTCCGGCGGAAACGATTCAAAAAGGCGACATTCTTCGCGTTCTTCCCGGCGAAACCATTCCCGTTGACGGCGAAATCATTGTCGGCAACACTTCCGTCGATCAATCTATCATCACCGGCGAATCTCTTCCCGTTGATAAAACTGCCGGTGACAGCGTTTTTTGCGGCACGATCAATCGTTTCGGCGCCATCGACATTCGCGCAACCGAAGTCGGCGAAGATTCTTCTCTTCAAAAATTGATTCGCCTGGTTCAGGAAGCTGAAAATAATCAGGCGCCGATGCAGCGCATTGTTGACAAATGGGCGACGTGGCTTGTTCCGATCGCGCTCGGGATTGCGGTTGCGGCTTATCTTTGGACCGGCGAGCTCGTCCGCGCCGTGACTGTTCTTGTCGTTTTTTGTCCGTGCGCGCTCGTGCTGGCAACGCCCACTTCCATTATTGCGGCCATCGGGCAGGCGACGAAGCACGGTGTCATTATCAAATCCGGCGAAGCACTTGAAAATATGGGAAAAGTTGACAGCATCGCGTTTGATAAAACCGGAACGCTGACGCACGGCAATTTGGAAGTCAGTGATGTTGTTTCGTTTGATTCTGATTTGTCGGAATCCGATATTTTGGCGCTCACGGCCGCCGCGGAATCTTTTTCCGAACATCCTCTCGGAAAAGCGGTGACGGTGCACGCCAAAGAGTGCGGGCTGCATTTGCCGGAAGCTTCCGATTTTTCAATGATTCCGGGAAAAGGCATTCGCTCAATCGTTGACGGCAAATCCGTTTTTTGCGGCAATTTCGGATTTTTGGAGGAAAACGGAATCGTGATTGACGATGTTGTTTCGAAGAAATCGGAAGTTTTAAGAAAACAGGGGAAAGCTTCTATTTTGATTGCGGCTGACGGCAAAATCATCGGCGTTGTCGCGCTTTCCGACACGCTGCGCGCGGCGGCGGCGCACATGGTTGCCGAGTTGAAGGAAATGAACACTAACGTCGTTTTGCTGACCGGCGATCACAAACAGACGGCGGATTATTTCGCGTCAAAAGTCGGCATTACGGAGGTTCATTCCGAACTTTTGCCGGCGGATAAGGTTTCTGAAATTCAGAAACTGAGAAATGCGGGTCACGTTGTTTGTATGATCGGCGACGGCGTTAATGACGCGCCCGCGCTGAAAACAGCGGATGTCGGGGTTTCGATGGGCAGCATGGGAAGCGACATCGCGATTGAAGCGTCCGATATCGCGCTGATGGGCGATGACATTGAAAAGATTCCGTATTTGAAGCGGCTTTCAAATGCGACGATTAAAACGATTAAATTTAACATCGTCCTTTCGATGATCATCAATGCGATTGCGATTTATTTTTCGGTCATGGGATATTTGACGCCGGTAACAGGTGCGCTTGTTCACAACGTCGGTTCTGTTCTTGTCGTTTTGAATGCGGCGCTGCTTTACGACAGAAATTATGAAAGCAAGAAAAATAAGAATGCAAACAAAAATGAAAACAAAAATGAAACGGAAGCGCCGGTTCCTGTCAATAATGACAAAATCGTTTCAAATACGATGCCGACAAAATGCGGCCGATTTGCAGCGGATGAAGAGTGAAATGTCATTTTGTATTTTATTTTTTTCTTTCATTTTACTTTTCTTCCATTTTTTCTTTTTTCAATTCTTTCTTTTTTAATTTTTACAAACCCAAACATCAAATTTTGATAAATTTTCGGCAAACCCGAACTCCCGATAAAACCTTAAAAGCAAAAATTAATTCTCAAAAAACGGAGTTCGTTTTTTCGTAAAATTAAAGAAAAATGATGTTTTGTTTTATTAAAATGAAATAAAAAACAAAACAACCGCCTCCAACGGCGTGTTTCTCGAGCGAAGCAAGTGTTAGGAGACGTTGGAGATTTGCTCACGACTTTAATTAAAACACAATATTCTCTCAAATTTTTCAAAACAAAACGGTTTTTTAAAAATTCATTTTTGTCGTTGTATTAATCCGCAACTCTCAATTTTGCTCGCTTCGCTCACAAAATTTCGCGTTGCGGTCGTATTTGGGATTTTCTTTTATTTCGGCGAAACCGAAACATCGGTTTTGAAATAATTAATAAAACCCGAACTCCGGTAAAATCCAAAATAATTTTTGATTTTATAAAAACGGAGTTCGTTTTTTTGAAAATTTATGAAAAATGATGTTTCGTGATTTTTTGATTTTCTAATTTTTCAAATCATCAGCTTTTTATTTTTTCAAGTTCTTTTTTCGGTTATGACAACAATTTATTTAGCCGGCGCTCTTTTTTCACAAGCCGAGCGCGAATTTAATAAAAATCTTCAAAAAATCATGACTGAAATGGGTTTTTCCGTTTTTCTGCCGCAGGAAGACGCGGAAGACAATAAAGATCAGCGCAATGACCGCAATCAATCCGGCATTTTTAACAATTGTTTCGGCGGGCTTCAAAAAAGTGATCTCGTTGTCGCCGTTTTAGAAGGCGTTGACGTCGATTCCGGGACCGCTTGGGAACTCGGTTATGCTTATGCTCAGAAAAAGCCGATTGTCGGGATTCGAACGGATTTCCGGATTCAAACGCCCGATGAACGCGTTAATTTGATGATTCAGGAAACATTGAGCGATTTTGTGGATAATGTTGATGATTTGAAAGAAGTTTTGAAAAAATATATTTAATGTAAATGCTTTGTCAATATCAAAGTGGGTGATTTTAAGCATGTTGAACGAAAATCAGATAACAAATATCTCAATATCCGGATTTAAATCCATAAAAGCTACTAAAGTCGAACTTAAGAATTTAAACGTTCTTATCGGTAGCAATGGGGCAGGTAAATCTAATTTCATTTCAATATTTGACATGCTACAATCTATTATTGATGAAAAACTAAAAGTTTATGTTGGTGTTAATGGCAGAAATTCTTTACTTTATACCTATAAAGATAAAAAGGCTGAAGAAATTAATGTTGAATTTCGGTTTGGGAATAATGGATATAATTTTTCTTTAATTCCCACTTCTGATCATAATTTAATTTTTCAAGAAGAATCTTTCTATTGGAATCTTATTGGCAATTATTATCTTCCCGCGGGCGGTACTGAGTCTAATTGGAAAAAAGGAACTGGGACTGATATTGATGCTTTTATTCAGCCTATCTTTAATAATTTAAAATGGCGAATTTTTCATTTTCATGATGTAGGCAATAATGCTCCTGTAAAACAACAATGCAGAATAAATGATAACATTGAATTTACAACAAATGCTCGAAATATTGCGGCTTTTTTGTATCGGTTGAAGAATTCTCAGGATGAAACGGAAAAACAAAGTTATACACAAATTGTAAACTTTATTAGATATATAGCTCCATTTTTTGAAGATTTTATTCTTGTCCCGTCTCGACACAATTCTGATCTTATTTATTTGGAATGGAAATCTTGGGAAAGTGATATTCCTTTTGGTGTTTCTCAACTTTCTGATGGAACAATTCGTTTCATATGTTTAGCTGTTTTATTGCTTCAACCTGAAAAATTACAACCAGAAACAATTATTATTGACGAACCTGAGTTGGGTCTTCATCCTGCGGCTATTGCAGCATTAGGAAGTTTAATTCAAACCGTTTCACAAAATAAACAAATTATTATTTCAACCCAATCTGTTGAATTACTTGATCAATTCAATGCAGAAGATATTATTGTTGTTGATAGGGTTGACAATTCTTCTGTTTTTAGGCGGTTGGACAGCAAAGAATTAAAGATTTGGCTTGAAGATGACTATTCATTGAGTGAGTTATGGAATAAAAATATAATTGGTGGGAGGCCATCTGAATGACACGATTGTATATCTATTGTGAAGGTCAAACTGAAGAAAGATTTGTTACCTCGTTGCTTCGTGATCATTTATCAGTTTATGATATTACTGTTATTCCCATAGTTGCAGAAACAAAAAGAACTTCTACTCGAAAGTTTAGCGGCGGTATTAGTTCTTATAGTAAAATTCGAAAAGAGCTTTTAAATCTTTGTAATGAACATCCTCGAGAATGGGTTACTTCCATGATTGATTATTATGCTTTCCCAAATGATGCTCCTTTTTCCCTCACTTTTTCTGGAAATATCTATGATGGAATTACAGGAATTGAAACAGAGTTTTCAACTGATATTGGAAAAACTAATTTCCTTCCTCATCTTATGTTGCATGAATTTGAAAGTTTGTTATTTTCAGATGTCAATGCTTTCTCCACTCATTATACAAAATCAGCAGATTTATCAAAAATTAGTGCTTTGAATCTAATTCGCTCGCAACATCGAACACCTGAACACATTGACAATGGTCCCACCACTGCTCCCTCTAAACGAATTATGTCTCATTTCAATGATTATGGATATGCAAAACCAGTGATTGGAAATAATGTTGCAAAAGTCATAGGTTTACCTAAACTCCGAAACGAATGTTGTCATTTTCATGAATGGATTTGTAAATTAGAAAAATTATGATTTTTTTCGAATCTTCTCAACAAACCGGTCTTTCTTTTCGATCGCCGCATCCGCCGCCGTGTCAATTTCCTTTTTCATTTCATCAAAATCCGGCGGCGTTTTTTCGCCGATAACTTTTTTCAGCGGGGTGTAAGCAGCTTCCCGAAACATCGGCTTAAATTCTTTTTCAACAACGGAATCGCCGTCTTTGACGAGCAGCGCCGTGTCAAATTTGCCGGCTTGTTTTTCTTCGACGCGGCCGACAACAAACATCTTAACGCCGGCGGCTTCAATTGTTTGAATAATCTTGTCCGCGATTTCCGGCGGACAAATGACAAGCAGCGAATCGATTGAAACGCCGCGGAAATCAATTTCCAGTTTTTCAAACATTTCCAAAATTGTCGGTTCGACGCATTGAACAAGCGCGCCGTCATCAAAAACAAGGCGGATACCGGCTTCTTTTGAAATTTCAAAAGCATCGCCGCGAACACCGCCATTCGTCACGTCCGTCATGACGTGAATTTTCGTATGCAAATTCTCTTTTGAATCCAAAAGCGCTTGCGCCGCGATGAGAAAATCAATGTTCAGCGTTTTTTCAACAACCGCGTCCGCCTTTTCATATCCCGAATAAATCGCGGCCGTCGTCACCGTGCCGCCGCCGGTTCCTTCGGTCATTAAAATCAAATCGCCGGCTTTCGCTTTGTTTCGCGCGGTCAGGCCGGCAGCATTCACGGCGCCGACAGCGCCGACGCAGCCCGTCATCCGGTTGCCGATGACCATGTCGCCGCCGATTCGAAGCGTGCTTCCGGTCACAAGCGGAATCGTTGAAAGCTCGGCAACGGCTGAAATGCCGGCCAAATGATCGAAAATCATTGAAGCGTCGCCGTCATCGGCGACGTGAATGTCTGAAAGCATCGCGGCAGGTTCCGCGCCCATCACGTAAATGTCGCGAAGCGCCGCTTTTGCAACGTGAAACCCTGCCAGGAACGGAAACGCGCTGAGCCGGGAATGCATGCCGTCGACGGTGACAACCAAATATTCCGCGTCATTTTCACCGTTTGCCGCGCCGGCGGATTTATAATTCTTCAAAGAAACGACGCCGGAATCATCTAAATTTGACGAATCCAAGACGGCCGTTGTTTTTCCAATCACACGGCCGATTTTTTCATGAACATAAAAATCGCCGGCGCCGCGTGATCCTATCCCGAATTCGCCCATTGAAACACCGCTTTTGTAATACTCAAAAACATCACCCTTGACGGAAATCGCGGCTTTCGTTTCTTCAAAAATCGCCACGGTAAGCTCTGCCGCTTCCAACTCGCCGACCTTTTTCAGCTCAATGATTTTATCTTTTAATTTTGATTGCGCGGTTTTTTCATTTTCCTTATTTTGTATCAGCCGCGCGGCATAGCCTTCCAAATCCATTTTATCCGTCCGTTTATTCGTGAAATTTTTCATAAAAATTAAATTAATTTTCATGAAATTAAAATTTAAAAATTTAAAAATTTAAAAGTTAAAATTCTTACGTGATGTTGATACCCTTTTCATTTATTAATGATTCTTTTTTGCCGCGCCTCTCACAAAATTTCAAAAAATATCGTTTTTGTTTTATTCGGCTCTTTTAAATTTTACAATTTTAATTGTTTTCGAATACATTTTTGTTGGGTGAACTTTTAAAAAAACAACAGTGGTTTCACCTTTTCAGTATGTTTAATGTTTTTTGTATCGGCGAATATATTTCGATTTTTTGTTCAACAGCTTTATATACTTTAACGTTTGATTAAGGTTTGTTTTCGTCTAAACGAAATATTTTGAATAAACAAAAAATGATAAGTCCAATTCAAAAATTATTGCCTCTCAGAAAACCCTCTCTTCATGACATTAATTTTTGTTCGATCTCATTTTCGTTTGTTTGATTTATTTCACCCGGTTAAAATCTTACGATTTTTTCCGATAAAATATGTGAGAAAACGAATGGCACAATAATTTTGTGTCTCATTCAATCATTTCAAAAACAAAAACGTATAATCCACCCAAAAAAACTTGAAAGCAGATAACTCCGAAAAAAAGTAAACCGGTTTGTTCAATCAGGCCGGTTTCTTTTCTTCACAAGTTGAATTTGTTTTTGAAAAAAACTGTTATTGTTTTTCTTATCTTGATAAACGAATGGGTCGGCTTTAGTAATCTTAGTAAATTTTAGTATAGCTTAGTAACTTAAAATCCTAAATCAATGATTGGCAAATTCAGTGATTGGCAATGACAAATACATTAAATCAAGTCAAGCCCGGATGTTCCTGTAAAGTCGTGAACATCGGCGGCAATAATATTCTAAAGAATCGTTTGCTCTGCATGGGTGTTACGCCCGGCACAACAATTGAAGTCGTTAAAGTTGCGCCCCTCGGCGATCCGATGGAACTTAAAATCCGCAATTACAACCTCTCCATCCGCAAAAAAGAAGCCTCAAGCATTTTCGTCGAAGACCCTGACAAATGCTGCTGTTCCGCCTCAACCGGCGAATTCAAAGGAGATGCTTAAACATGGCAGACCTTGCAAAATACACAATTGCACTTGCAGGCAACCCGAACTGCGGTAAAACAACGCTTTTTAACCGTTTGACCAAATCCAACCAAAAAGTCGGAAACTGGCCCGGTGTTACGATTGAGAAAAAAGTCGGTTCCTATGTTAAAACAAAACCCGGCACCGCCGAAAAAGAAACCGTCAATGTCGTTGACTTGCCCGGTATCTATTCTTTAACGCCTTATTCTGCGGAAGAAATTATCGCCCGCAATTACATCGTTGACGAAAATCCCGACTTGGTCATTAACATCGTTGATGCCACCAACTTGGAACGTAACCTCTACCTGACATTCCAGCTTAAAAAATTGGGCTGCCCGATGATTGTCGCGTTGAACATGATGGACGAAGTCGAACAAAACGGCACCGTCATCGACTTTGAGAAAATGTCCGAAATGCTCGGCGTTCCGGTTATTCCGATTTCCGCAATCGAAGGCAAAAGCTTCTCCTCAAAAGTTGCGAAACTCATGGGATACAAATCCTCCAAAGTCGCTGAAGGCGGCGTTGAAAAATTAATCGCGAAATCCAATGACATTTTGGACCACAGCGTGAAATATTTCAGCGAACACCCCGAAGCAACACCGGTCGCTCAAAAAGAAGCGATTTCCGAAGACGCGTTCGAAAAGAAAAAATTCGACCCGACGCTTTTGAAAAATGCGGACGACATCGATTATGACGCGCATTCCGCTGAAATCTATTCCGAAATCAGCAAAATCGTGTCGGCAACCGTTCGCGAAGGTGAAAAACAGGTCCAGCAAGATCGTACCAAAAAGATCGACGCCATTTTAACAAACAAATGGATCGGCATTCCGATTTTCTTGGTCCTTATGTTTATCGTTTTCGAACTTTCATTTACAGTCGGCGGTATCTTTACCGATTTAATTGACGTTTTCTTCAATGAAACATTAGCCGAATTTGTCGAAGAATGGTTCACTTCCGCCGGAACTTCCGATTGGATGATCGATTTAGTCATCAACGGTATTATTGCCGGTGTCGGCGGCGTTTTAACATTCGTTCCGCAGATCTTCATTCTCTTCGTGTTCCTCACGCTCATGGAAGATACAGGTTACATGGCCCGTGTCGCTTTCCTGCTTGACCGCATCTTCAAATACATCGGCCTTTCAGGCAAAAGTTTCATTCCGTTGATTCTCGGATTCGGCTGTTCCGTTCCCGCTGTCATGGCAGCCAGAACACTCGATAATGAAATGGACCGCAAGACCACCATCTTCATTACACCGTTCATGTCCTGCGGTGCACGTCTTCCGATTTACGCTTTGTTTGTCGGCGTGTTCTTTACCGCATACTACGGACTTACCATGTTGTTCCTGTATGTCCTCGGTATTCTCGTTGCCATCGGTTCCGCCTGGCTCTTGAAGAAGACGATCTTCAAAGGCCCGTCCTCTCCGTTCATTATGGAACTTCCGCCGTACCGTTTCCCTGACTTGTACACCTACCTCAAACACATCTGGGAAAAGACACGCGGATTCGTTATCAGAGCCGGTACGATTATCTTCCTGGCATCCGTTATGATTTGGTTCTTACAGGGCTATGACTTCTCATTCGCCGCTGTTGAAGATTCGGCAGACAGTATCCTCGGTGTTATCGGAAGCGTTATTGCGCCGATCTTTGAGCCGCTCGGATTCGGTGACTGGCGCGCAGCAATGTCTCTCTTTACAGGTTTCATCGCCAAAGAAGCGGTCGTTTCAACGATTGAAATTTTGTACACGCCCGAAGACTTTGAAATGCTCTTTACGCCGGTTATCGCGCTTGCGTTCATGGTATTCACATTGCTTTACCTTCCCTGTTTGGCAGCATTCGCAACAATTAAGCGTGAACTCAACAGCTGGAAATTGGCAATTCTTGCAGCAATTTACCAGACGGCAGTGGCTTACATCGCGGCGTTTATCGTCTACCGTGTCGGTCTTTTGGTTGTTCAGTTCCTGTGATTGGAATTGTTCAATTTTAAACAATTTCAAATACATTAAAAGTCAAAAAACAAAATACAATTAAAGTAAATACAAAACAAATACAGCAAAGAAGCTTCCCGATTTTTCGGGAAGCTTTTTTCTTATTTGTCAAAAACAAAAAACATAAAAACATTCAATTTCAGGAGATTTCAATATGACAGGAATCTGTGTCACAAAATCCGGGTCTTCCGGTATTCATCTCGATAACATCCGCTTTGAAGGGATTCACCTTGGCGGTATTCATCTCGGCGGTATTCATTTAAATGAAAGCTTTTCCTTTTTCACGGAGGTTTGATTATGGCTGACATTGCTGCTCTTCTTCCGCAGCTTTTGGTTTACGCGCTGCTTCTCTTCGCGGTGTACATTCTCTTCCGGCAGGTCCGCAAGCTGATGCGCGGCGACACAGGCTGTGTCGGCTGCTCTTCCGGCGGCGGCTGTTCCAAGACGACCGGCAGCGAGTGCTGCGGCGGCGCGGCACATAAAAAAGAAGATGAATTGAAAACAATTAAAAGATAATTTCCGAAATTATCTTTATTATTCAGTTTTGGCAACTTTTATCAATTTATCAAATTTTATCAAGCTTTATCAACCGCTTTTGAAAAATTTATAAATCAACATTTTTTAAAAATTGAAAAAACGAATTTCATCACAATTATCTAAACGATTGTTTTAAAAAGCATATTCATGCCGATTAAAACAACACGATTGCCGGATTTTCAACAGTTTCACGTCGCCAATCCGGAACTGTCGGATTCGAGCAAATTAATTCGGAAGGAAATGGAATGCTTTACAGCCACCTCTCAAAAGTTTAATTCATTTTCTTCCGATTTTTTTATCAATTTAAATTTCATCAAAACAATTTTGAAAATTCATTAAACAATTTTGAAAATTCATTAAACAATTTTGAAAATTCATTAAACAATTTTGAAAATTCATTAAACGATTTTGAAAATTCATTAAACGATTTTGAAATTTCATTAAAAGCAATTTTGAATTTTCATCTTTTGCATGCGTTTTTCTTTTTTTTATCAAATGTTTAAGATTTGCATTCAATGCATAATGTCCGGCGGCAGGTTTCGTTATTCGTTATCCATTTATTTCCCCAGTCTTTTAATGCCTGGACGATTTCGATTAATTCTTTTCCGCTTTCCGTCAGCGAATATTCGCATTTAATCGGAAAAGACGATGAATCGACTGTTTTTGTAATTAATCCTTCCTGCTCCATTTCTTTCAGGCGCGCAGAAAGCGTTTTCGGCGTGATGTCATTTAATTGGCTTTTCAGCTCATTGAATCGCTTGTCACACATATTCCCTTTGTAAAGCTCATGAAGAATGCAAAGCGTCCATTTTTTTCCGACAAGATCCGTTATTTTGTAAATTGTACATTCTTTCATAGTATCCGATATGAAACTTCCTCCTATTTAAATGACTATCTTCATAATAGCAAGTATCAAAATGATACTTTTCGCTCACTTCGATTGAGTATCTTTTGAAGAATAAATCATTTATACGAATGGATTATACGAATGTATTAATATATGTTTATTAATATAATAATGTGAAAAACGGAATTAAAACGAAAACAAAATTCCGGAGGAATTTAATGTTCTGCTATCAATGTGAAGAAACAATGAACGGCACAGGCTGTACAATGAACGGCATGTGCGGTAAAAAAGGTGAAGTCGCTGTCCTTCAGGACAGATTAATTTACGCGCTGAAAGGATATGCTTTCTGCAACAGCCGCGGCCGCCAAAAAGGCTGCAACGATTCCGATTTCGGACCGTTTGTCATGGAAGCTTTATTCGCAACGCTGACCAATGTCAATTTCGACGGCGCGTATTTTGAAAAGAAAATTCAGGAAACGCTTGACCGCCGTGATGTTGTTCGAAACGCGGTTCACGACGGCGCGCCGCCCGGACCTCAAGCGCCGAATGTCGCGACCATTACTTATGACGAATTAATGACAAAAACGGCTGATGAAATCGGTGTTTTGTCAACCGCCGACATTGACACGCGCTCGCTTCGGGAAACTTTAATTTACGGCTTGAAAGGCATTTCCGCTTACGGAATGCATGCACACATCCTCGGCTCCGAAAGCGAAGACGTTTATCAGTTCATTGAAAAAGCGCTTGTTTCAACCATTGACGCGTCCCCACTCGGAAATCCCGACAAAGACGGCATGATTGCGCTTTTAATGGAATGCGGAAGCATCGGCGTTAAGATTATGTCCATGTTGGATGCGGCCAACACCGGCGCTTACGGCAGCCCTGTTCCGACACAAGTGTCAACCGGCGTCGGTAAGAATCCGGGCATTTTAATCAGCGGACACGATTTGAAAGATTTGGAAATGCTTTTGGAACAAACAAAAGGATCCGGCATTGACGTTTATACGCACGGTGAAATGCTTCCGGCACACGGTTATCCGTTCTTCCAAAAATATGAAAATCTCGTCGGCAATTACGGCAATTCCTGGTGGCACCAGAAATCGGAATTTGAAAAATTCAATGGTCCGATTTTGATGACAACGAATTGTTTGGTTCCGCCCAAGGAAACTTACGCCGAGCGACTGTTTACGACAAACATGGTCGGCTACGCGGATGACAAATCCCAGTTAAAACACATCGCAGCAAACGCTGACGGCAGCAAAGATTTCTCCGAAATCATCGAACTTGCCAAGAAATGTCCGCCGCCGGAAGAACTTGAAAACGGAACCGTGATGACAGGCTTTGCGCACGCCGCAGTGCTTTCCGTTGCGGACAAAGTGATTGACGCGGTGAAAGCCGGCGACATTAAAAAATTCGTCGTGATGGCCGGCTGTGACGGCCGCCGCAAGGAACGCGAATACTACACTGAATTTGCCGAGGCGCTTCCGCACGACACGGTTATTCTGACGGCCGGCTGCGCCAAATACAGATACAACAAACTGGATTTGGGCGATATCGGCGGCATTCCGCGCGTTTTGGATGCAGGGCAGTGCAACGACTGTTATTCGCTCGTCGTCATCGCTTTGGAGCTTGCCAAGGCATTCGGCGTCGAAACGGTCAACGATTTGCCGCTGGTCTTTAACATCGCCTGGTACGAGCAAAAGGCAACGCTTGTCTTTTTGTCGCTCCTCTCCCTCGGCGTTCAAAACATCGTCATCGGTCCGACGCTTCCGGCCTGTATCTCGCCGGACGTTTTAGATGTCTTGGTCAAGACGTTTAATGTCAGCAAAAACACTGATGTCGAATCTGATATGAAGAGATTAATCACACTCTGATTTCTCTTTCGGATTCGATTCATCATATCCTCTAAAAACAAAAACGAAAGATTTCAATAGAAACGATAAACAATAAATCCCAACGAATAAAAACGAACCAAAAACGATAAAAACGAACATGGATTAACCAAACAAAATCAATAGAACGGATGCTTTTTCAAAAACGGATCGGCATCCGTTTATTTTTATTGTTGTTATTATTATCTTGTTATTGTCTTGTTTATGGTGGAAAATATGTCTTCTCAAAAAATCGCGATTGTTCGCTGTAATATTGTTTCGGAAACCTGCCCCGGGTTTGCTTGTGTGAATTCTTTTAACAACAAAACCGCGTTTTTCAAAGATTACGATGAAACCGACAGCTTGATTGCCGTATTTACTTGCGGCGGCTGCAGCGGAAGGCGCGTCACCCGATTATGCGAATCGATCAAAAAACACGGGGCGACGACCGTTCATCTTTCTTCCTGCATGTGCAAAGGAAAAGACGATGAGTATTTGTGCCCGAACATTGATTTGATCAAAAAAAGAATTTCGGCCGCCGGACTTGAAATTGTCGAGCGGACGCATCATTAAAATTTATATTTTTTAAAAACCGAACTCGGTTTTTTCAATTCATTTTTTAAAAAACGGTGCGGCTCGCGCGCGGCGAAGCGGCAGACGCAATCCTTTTTATTTTTTATCTTCATCTTTCGTTTTTTTGCGCGCGGTTGCCGTGGTTTTAGAAGATTGAACTTTGACCGTTTTTTTCGGTTTAATTTCGCTCGGCGCGGTAAACCGCCATCCAATATTTCTGTAATATTCATCGGCGTAATCAATTCCGATTCTCTTTCCGGTGACATATTCCGGTTTCGTTCCGTCGTCTTCAATCCAAATTTCATCAGACACCGTCAAATCGACGGCGTTTAAATCTTTTGTAATCTGCATCGCTTTTGTCAGCCGCCCCGGGCCGTAAAAGCCTTCGACACCGCGCAGAAGCGCTGCTTGCGGTTGCTCTTCCTGTCCGGTGACAGCGTTAATCAGGTGGTGGACGCCGTAGCAGAGGTACACGTAAGTGTGCCCGCCTTTCATGTAAAGCGTTTCCGTTCGCTTCGTTTTGCCGGCTTTGGCGTGACAGCCCGTGTCTTCAACGCCTCGATAAGCTTCCGTTTCGGTAATTCGAAAGCGCAATTCTTCGCCTGTCGGCAGACGGCGGACGAGAATCTTGCCGATCAAATCGGGTGCAACTTCTAGAACATCGCGGGTGTAAAAATCAGAGTTTAATCGTTTTGCTTTTGTCATAATAATCCGTTTTCCAGTTTTGTTTTTATTTTATATTTCGTTTTATTTTATCGTTTTTATTCGTTTTGTTTTCTCTTCATTTCGTTTTCCATGTCTACGATTTTTTGATGAGCATTTTCAATTTTCTGTTTTTTCTCTTCTTTTTCATCAATTTCGCTTGAATCGTTTTTCTTGTAACCGGGCGTGTTTACTTTTTTGTATTCGGCAGGCCCGAGTTCTTTGAATTGCGCATATTTGCGCTCCAAGACGCGGCCGAAGCAGGAAAGCGATTCGCATTTGTTGAAATAGCGCGCGGCAATCAATTCGTAAACCTGGCGTTCTTCACGGTTGCTTCCGATGACGATATATACGGAAGGATAAGTCGCGTCGGCAATTTTAAACGTGCCGAAGATTTCAAAGCCTTCATATTTTTTGATAAATTCGTCTTTGTAAAGGATTTCGTATTCCAAGCCGAATGATTCCATATATTCAACGACTTCGGGTTTCAATCCTTTCGCGCCGTGCGTTAAACGATAAAGCGGACATTCAATTTTGGAAGGCGTAAAACTTCTTTTAAAAATCAGGGAAATTTTATTTTCGGGAAGACTGTCAACATCGAAAATGAAAACAAGCTTCTCCGTTTTTTCCGGAGGTTCGGTCATTTTTTGATCATACCTGTAAAACTGTAATTTGAAATTAAAAAATTGTAAAAATTAAATTGAATTTACTGAAAAATTTTGAAAATATTTGAATGGGATAATTTCTGTTCAATTAGACTTATTGTCTTATAGCTTTTATCATTCAGTTTTATCATTCGTCAAAAATAACTTTTAAAATGCGGAAATCGCCGTCATGAATGTTTTCGATTCCGGTTTCTTCAATTATTTTTTCCATTTTTTCATCAAACGGAATCGGTTTTTCCTTAAAGAAAAGAAGCGCGGTTTCCTCATTTATTTTCAATTCTTTGAGAATATCGCCGGCAGTTTTGAGTTTTGAAAGGTCGATTTCGAAATTTGATTTGATGCCGTTTTGATCAAGTTCGACAAATATTTTCTGTTCAGTCATCTTCTCGAATAATATCCATCATTCTTTTAAACATTTCTTTTCACCTCCGTTTTTTAAAAACCTTTAAATGTAATGAACGGATATGGCACATGTTTCATTTCGGGATCCGTCCCGTTGGAATGTGGCCGTAAAAAGTGCGGCTGAACCGTGAAACTATAAAAATTTGGTGAAACAAAATGGTAAAATCTTACTATGGATACGTTAGGGACGCCTGGAAAAAGCCGGACGAAACCTACGTGGATGAACTCAGATGGGAACGCCTCCAGGTTTGGAGAAAGGAAGGTTCCGTTACAAGAATCGAAAGACCGACAAGAATCGACCGTGCCAGATCACTCGGCTACAAAGCCAAGCAGGGCATCGTTGTCGCACGTGTCAAAGTCAGACGCGGCGGTCTCAGAAAATCCAGATACATCCGCGGAAGACGTACTCACAACATGGGTATGAAAAAGATTACCGCCGGCAAAAGCATCCAGAGAATCTGTGAAGAACGTGCCGGACGTAAATATCCGAACATGGAAGTCCTCAACTCCTACTGGGTTGCTCAGGACGGTAAATTCAAGTGGTACGAAGTTATTCTCGTTGACCCCAGCCACCCCGTGATTCAGAGCGACAAACGCCTGAACTGGATCTGCAAACCCGCAAACCGCGGAAGAGCACAGCGCGGTCTGACCAGCGCCGGCAAGAAAGGCAGAGGTTTAATGGTTCGCGGAAACGGTTCTGAAAAGAACAGACCGAGTCTTCGCGCACACATGAACAGAGGAAAGTGATTGATTCATCATATCAATTTTCGCGTCATTGCGCACGCGACAGAAGATTTGTCCAAAGTCGATTCGGCTTTGGACTTTTTTTTGGCGCCCTGCCTGTCTCCAAAGGATCAGCTTTGCGATCTGAAAGAAACAATCGAGACCGAAGGGCATTTTAATAATCCGATTACCATTCAAACCGCCGTTCTCAAAAAGAAAGGCGCTTGTTCCAAATTCGTTCAGTTTTTTAAAGAAAACATCAGCGAAGAAGACGTTCAAATCCTTCGCGAACAAATGCCGGAGCGGTTGGATGACGATTTAAATTTTTATATGCGTTTTTCAAAGCAGGAAGCAGCCGCCGGAAAACTCAAATTCACGGAATCCTCCGATGCGATTTTCGTTCGCGTCAAAATTGAAACCTATCCGAAATCATGGGAAAAAGCAGGTCCCATCGTGGAGGAATTGTTTGGCAGCAAATAAAACCGCAAATCAAAATTCAAGTCAAACCGGAAACCGAAATTTTCAATCTGATTCCGGCAAGCGTTATTTTGATTTTGTTTCCGCTGATTTTATTGAAGAATTATGTTTTCGGGCAGCCGAAGGGCTTGATCCCGAAGATTTCTTTTCATACTCGGAAGAGATTCATTCCTTTTTTAAACGATTCGGTTTAACGGATGTCATTATTTTCAAAAAGGTCGGAAAGGACAAATCCACCGGCGGTTTCAGCGGTGTCTGTGACGCGCTTTTCAACGGCAACGGCGGCGAGCCTTCTGTTCGTTATTATCGCGGCGTTGAAATCGAAGCCGAGAATGAAAACACGCTTTCCGCTTTGATTCGAAAAGAAAGGCCGGGCGCGGATTTTATTGCGGTTCGTTCTTCTGATGAAAAAGTCATTCGTGCGGCAGCCGAATCTTCTGATGCTGATCTTGTGATCCCGATTTCTGTTTCTGATTCCGCCGGAAAAACTTATGGCGCCGGCAGCATTCATGTCAGCGGCGGCCGGATTAATCATATCGTTGCAAAAATTGCGCGTGATAAAAAGACGGCGTTCGGGTTTGATATTTATCCGTTTTTGCAAACGAAAGGATACCGGCGAAGTAAAATTTTTGCGGATGCGATGGACATGATTCCGATTCTTCGAAAATATCAGGTTCCTGTTTTGCTTTTCAGCGGCGCGGATTCGTTTTACGATATGCGTGGGCCGTACGAATCCGAGGCGTTTGGAAGACTTCTCGGCTTGTCACAGGATGAAACAAAAGCAGCCGTTTCTCTTTATTTTGAAGAAATCATTGAACGCCGCAAAAAACAAAAATCCGGACAAATTATCATGTCGGGTGTCGAAATTGTTGAAGATGAAATGAATGATTAAAACAAACAGTTGATATATTTGTTATATATCGGTATATTTATTAACTAAAAACCGTATTCATTTTTTAATATATTGTGAAAAACGCAGGATTCGGCTGATTCTTTTTCAGTTCGAACAAAATTCTTAAATTCCCATGTTCCTTTTATCTGTATTATTTTAAAAACAGGTGTATTCATTTGGAACCGCTCTTACCGACACTTCGAAATCGAAAAAGATACATTGCCGTTGAAATCATCAGTGATGCTCCCGTTCAAAGAAATGCTTTTATCGGCGCTGTTTCTCAAACCGGATGCGCTGTTCTCGGCGATGTCGGTTTTGCCGGCTGCGGCATTTCCGTTCTCGGTTTTGAAAACAATATCGGTATCGTTAAATGCAAACACGATTCCGTTTCGGAAACGATCGGTGCTTTGGCGTTTATTTCAGCGATTGACAATCAAAGGGTGATTGTCAGAACAATCGGCGTGTCGGGAACCGTTAAGGGCGCGGAAACGAAATTTCTTCGAAATGTGGTTTGAAAAACGAAATTTAAAGCTTGAATATCGGTTTTTCTTTCCGAATCTTTATATCGTTTGATTCGTATAAAATCAAAATTAGTAAATTCACATTTATTTTTAAATACACAATTTAACTTTAAAAATAAAAATTAATTCAAATTAAATTCAACTAAATTCGAATACAATAAAATATTTTATTTAATTAAAAACAAAACAAGGAGACTTAAAATTATGAAAGATATGGCCCCTCAAATGTATGACCGCGCGAGCACTGTCTTTTCTCCGGACGGCCGCCTTTATCAGGTGGAATACGCCAGAGAAGCTGTCAAAAGAGGCACAACCGCTGTCGGTATTAAGGTCAATGGAGGCGTTGTCTTATTGGTGGACAAACGTGTTTCCAGCCGTTTGATTGAATCCAATTCAATTGAGAAAATTTTCCAAATTGACGATCACATTGGCGCTGCCACTTCCGGCCTTGTCGCCGACGCGCGTGCGCTTATCGACCGCGCTCGTGTCGAAGCGCAGGTCAATCGCGTTTCTTATGATGAACCGATTGGCGTTGAAGTGATTTCCAAGAAAATCTGCGACCACAAGCAGACTTTTACGCAATACGGCGGCACGCGCCCGTACGGAACGTCTCTTTTGATTGCAGGCGTTGAAGACAACACGCCCAGACTTTTCGAAACTGATCCGAGCGGCGCGCTTTTGGAATACAAAGCAACCGCAATCGGCGCAGGCCGCGCGCCTGTCATCGAAGTTTTCGAGGCGGATTATGACGAAGATATGTCTTTGGACGACGCGATTTTGCTCGGTGTCGAAGCGCTTTACAAAGCCGCCGACGGCAAATTCAAGCCCGAAACCCTTGAAGTCGGAATTATTCCGGTTTCCGAAACGGATTTCAGAAAATTGACAACCGAAGAAGTCAAAGTTTACGCCGACAAAATTTTTGAAAAATACCCGAAAACGGAAGAAGAAGATTCAACCGGCGCCGACGCAAAGGAAGAAGACCTCGATATTTAATCGAATCTTTTCTTCATTTTTTTCTTTTTCTATTTTTCTGTTTCTTCTAATTCATTCAAACCGAAACATCGTTTTTTTCAAAATTCAAAAACCCGAACGCCGTTTTTCTTTTCTAAAATTTAATGAAACGGGCGTTCGTTTTTCATAAAATAATTGAAAAGCGATGTTTCGGTTTCATTTCAAACGAATTGAAAAGATGAAATCACCGCCTCCAATCACGAATTTCGCGAGCGAAGCGAATGAAAGGAGTGATTGGAGATTCACCACATGATTCAATGAAAAATATAAACCGCTAATGTTTTGTTTTTTTGCTGTCGGCTGTCGTTTGCTGCCGATGGGGCAGAGTGCGTTTCTGCGTGCATCTGCATCTTTTTTTAGCAGCCGTTCGCTTCGCGAACGTGGGCACGGCTACCTTACCGTTTTCGTTTTCCGCTGCTACCTCCCCATTTCCGTCTGCAGTGCCGCCGCCACGCGCGAGCCGCTCCGTTTTTCAAAAAATTAAATCGAAAGCCAATCCTCTTTCTCTAAAAAATAACTCGAAAACTATTCCCCCATTTCAAAATATAAATCAAATCGTTTTCGTTTTTCAAAAATACCGAAATGCTTTAAACGAAGTCCGCCTAAATATTATAAAAATTCAGGATTTGATTATTTATGGTTTCACTCGACGACGCCGTGACGGCGCATATTAAAAAAGGAAGCAAAGAATTTGAAATTCTCGTCGACCCCGAGCTCGCGCTTGCGTACAAGCGCGGCGACGACATCAATATCGCCGACATTCTGGCGGTTGAAACGGTTTTTGAAAACGCAAGCCGCGGCGATAAAATCGCCGAATCCGATTTGGTTTCGACGTTTCAAACCGATGACGTTCTTCAAATCGCTGCAATCATTTTAAAAGACGGCGAAATTCAGTTGACAAAAGAGCAGCGCAAGCGTTTCTTGGAAGAAAAAAGACGAATGGTTGTCACATTTATTTCTCAAAACGCCGTCAACCCGCAAACAATGGCACCGCACCCGCCGCAGCGCATTGAAATTGCGATGGAAGAAGCCAAAGTCAATATCGACCCGATGAAAAGCGTTGACGAGCTCGTTCAAATCACGATGAAAGCGATTCGTCCGCTCATCCCAATCCGCTTCGAAGAAGTCAGCGTCGCCGTCAGAATCCCGTCGCTTTACGCGCCGAAAGCATTCGGCGACGTCTCATCATTCGGAAAAATGCTCAAAAACGAATGGCAGGCAGACGGCTCATGGATTGCCGTTATCCGAATCCCGGCCGGCATGCAAACCGATTTCTACGCTTTGCTGAATCATATCACAAAAGGCGAAGCGGAAACGAAATTGATTCGAGACGACTCTCCGTCTCAATAATTCCAATTTTCATTTCTTTTCATTCTTTTTTCTTTATTTTTGTTTCTTCACTTTTCATTTTTTTCTTCTTTTTTGTTTAATTTTTATCTCATTTTTTATTCCGTTGATTTTTATTTTTGCCGCCTTTTTTTCATTTTCGTGAAAGACTATAAAAATGATTAAAACGTACGATATAAAACTCAAACTAGGACGAACAGAGGATAGAATGGATAAAAAAAGAATTGTTATACCCGGAGAATTGCTGTCCGATGACCCGGCAATGTCGGGTTCAGGAACTTATATTTCCGGCGGAAAAGTCTACGCATCCGTATGCGGACTTTTGGCTCAGAAAGGAAAACTTTCTGTTCATCCGCTTTCCGGCCCTTACATGCCGAAAAAAAATGATCTCATCATCGGTTATACAACGGTTGTGACATCATCGAATTGGATTTTTGATATTAATTGCCCCTACGAGGGGCTTTTGCACGTCACCGAATATCCGCTGCGCGTTCCGTCTGAAGAAATGACTCAGCACTTCGCTATCGGTGACACGGTTTTATTGAAAGTGACAGACGTCAACTCGGAAATGAAAGTTGAATTGACTTACAAAGACCCGATCTGCAAAAAACTGACAAGAGGACGCCTCTTCGAAGTTCCGGTTTCGAAAGTTTCACGCATAATCGGACGTTCCGGCGCGATGATTTCAATGCTGAAAGCCAAAACCGGCTGCGATATTTTTGTCGGCGGCAACGGTCGCATTTGGATGAACGGCAATTCCGAAGACATGGACATTTTAATGGCGGCTTTAAAGAAAATCGAAGCCGACGCGCGTCTTTCGGGACTCACCGACTTAACGGCCGCTTTTATCGACGAACAATACGAAGCGGCAGGTTTCAAACCGCATGACGCGGCAAAATCGAAAGCTTTTGCCGACTCGGCTGACGAAACCGAATCTGAAACAAAGGATACGAAATCCGCGCCCAAAGCAAAATCTGTTCCGCGCAAAAAGAAAAGCGATACCGTCGCAGCCGAACAGGACGCGCCGGCAATCGAATCCTCTGAGGCGGCTCTCAAAGCGCTTCCCCGAAAAGCGCGAAAACCGAAATCCGAAGCGGAATCCGATGAAAAATTGATTCCGGCCGTCGGCAAATCCGTCGTTGTCGGAAATTCCGTTGAAAATGCCGCCGTCGGCTTTGATTTCGTTCAAAACGAATCTGTCGCGCCGGCCGGTTCCGGTCAGAAAACGCCTGTCAGAAGGCCTCGTTTAACGCAGCCGGAAGCATACAGACAAGAAAACTGTTCCTGCTTTAAAAGCGTCTATTTTACACGGCCGCCCGCATTTGAAGGCAACAAATCTGACAGATAACGCAGAATTTAAAAAATAATTAATTGACATTTATTCTTGGAGAAATTGAAATGAGTTCAAACCAAACCGATGTGGTTTTTTTTGATGAAAACGGTCTTCGAACAGACCAAAGAAAGCCCGACGAAATCCGCCCGATGAAAATTAAAATCGGCGTTCTGTCGCGCGCGAACGGCTCCTGCTATTTGGAATGGGGCGCAAATAAAATCTTAGCCGCCGTTTACGGCCCGCGTGAAGCGCACCCGCGCCGCATCCAGCTGGCCAACAGAGCAGTCATCCGCTACAGATACAACATGCAGTCTTTCTCTGTGGAAGATCGCGCCCGTCCCGGACCGAGCCGCCGCAGCAGCGAAATCTCAAAAGTCAGCCGCGAAGCGTTTGAACCGGTTCTTTTCCCGGAAGATTACCCGAAAGCGGCGATTGACATTTTCGTCGAGGTTCTTCAAGCGGACGCCGGCACGAGAACGGCCGCAATCAACGCAGCGTCCTTGGCGCTCGTCGACGCGGGCATTCCGATGCGCGGACTTGTTTCCGCCTGCGCCGCCGGAAAAGTTGACGGCAAAATCGTTTTGGACTTGAACAAGCCCGAAGACAATTACGGCGATGCCGATTTGCCGATTGCGATGACCGAAGACGGCAAAATCACATTAATTCAAATGGACGGACACTTAACGCCGTCCGAATTCGAAGAAGCGATGGACCTCGTTCAAAAAGGCTGCCGCCAGGTTCTTGAAATTCAAAAGGCGGCGCTTCTTGAAAAATTCGCGTCCGTCATGGACGACGATGACGAAGAAGTGATCGAAGAAGAAATCGAAGACGAAGATGAAATCGAAAACAGCGGCAAAGGAAATGCTGCCGAAAACGATGACGATTTCGATGATTTTGAAAACGATTCAGAAGGCGGCTCCGCCGATCTCGACGATGAAATCAATGCTTTTGTCGCCGAAGTTTCAGAACGCCTCGCAAAAGACGTTTCCGCAATCATCCGCAGCTATGAAAACGAAGACTGCGACATTGAAGACGATGATTTGGACATCGTTGTCATCGAAGACGAGGAAATGGATGCCGATGACTTAAAAGAAATCGAAAAATTCGTTTCCGATTTCGACGATGATTCTGATGACGATTCCGATGAAGAATCCGACGATGAAGAAACAGATATTTTTATCATTGAAGCGGACGACTTAGATGAGTCGGACGCTGACGAGGACGCGGAATTTGACGACGACTTTGATGAAGATGAGGAGGAGGAATAATTATGACCGACGCAGTACTTTCCGCATTAAAGAAAGATTTTATTCACAATTTAATTGTCGAAGGCAAACGCGCCGACGGTCGCGATTTCAGAGAAATGCGCGACATTTCCGTCCAAACGCATGTCATTGCCAAAGCCGAAGGTTCCGCTTACGTAAAATACGGCGAAACCAAAATTTTAGTCGGCATTAAGCTCCAAAAAGGAACGCCTTTCCCTGACTCTCCGAATTCCGGTATCATCATGACCGGCATGGAATTAAACCCGCTTGCATCACCCAACTTCGAAGCAGGCCCGCCGAAAGAAGAAGCCATTGAAATGTCCAGAATCGTTGACCGCGGAATCCGCGAGTCTCATTCCATTGATTTGGAAAAACTCTGCATCAGAGAAGGCGAACTCGTTTGGATGGTTTTCGTTGACATCAGCGTGATTAACGATGCCGGAAACATTGTTGACGCGTCTGCGCTGGCTTCGATTGCCGCTTTGTTGACGACGACTGTTCCGGCAGACGACGCGAACGGTTTTGAATCCATTCCGCTTCCGATGCAAAACATTCCGGTCGGCGTGACCGTTGCCAGCATTGACAACACGCTCATTTTGGACCCGTCTTTGGACGAGGAAAACGTTTGCGATACAAAGCTGACGATTATTACCGAAAATGAAGGCGCGCTTTCCGGCATGCAGAAGAGCGGCGCAGAACCTTTGCTCCCCGAGACGGTCATTGAAATGGTCAATCTCGCCAGGGAGAAAGGAGCCGAAATAAGGGAAAGATATTTATCTAATCTTTCTATAAGAGGTTGAATCTTGTTTTAACATTCAACCTTTTTGATTCAAACGACGCGGTTTTTACCGTTTTTTTGAGTCATTCAAGTTTAAATTTTCAAAATTACCGCGCTTTTCAGCGCTTTAGTTTAGGTGAAACATTATGGTTAGAAAAAACTCACGCAAAGGTAAAGTTTCCAGATCTGCAGGCAGATTTGGTGTCAGATACGGCAGAAGAGACAGAAAGCTCGTCGCAGATCTTGAAGGACGTACAAGAGGCCCGCACACATGCGCAAAATGTGACCTTCCGTCCGTCAGAAGAACAGGAACAGGCATTTGGGAATGCAAGAAATGCGGCTTCAAATTCGCAGGCGGCACATACATTCCGCAGACTGCAGTCGGCAAGTCCTTCCAAAACACAATGAAGAACGCGCTTACCGACAGCTCCATGAAATACCACTACGATTTCTTGGACGAAGAAGAAGAAGACGAAGAATAATGAAACAGAGGCTGTGAGAGCCATATCTGTTTCTTCTTTCTTTTTATTTTTTTGATTTTCGGTATTGACATTAATTTTATATTGTCGGATTATAAATTATGATTCGGCTTTTGGATTAATTTTCAGAATGAATTATTTTCAGAATGAATTAAAAAGGTGACTTATTTGTCTTATTATTGTTCCCATTGCAAAAGAGAAATCGACATCGATTACGAAAATGCCGGTGTTCGCTGTTTCTATTGCGGTCACAGAATTCTCGTTAAAAAACGCCCGGCAACCATCAAAAGAATCAAGGCCGAGTAACAATGATGCTTCTGACGTCTTCTCGAAAACCCTCGTTTAAAACCAAAATTTTGTGCAAAAAGCTGGCCCTTTTTTGTGATGCCGCTTATATGACACGGGGCAAAATGTCCATGTCCGAAGTTTTGGAGCGAGGGAGCGGAGCCGTCTTATGCGTCGTCGGGGAATACCACGGCAACCCCGGCAGCTTATCTTTTTACGACCCAACGGGGCGTTTGTTTATTTCACTTCGTTTTTCAGAAACTTCTTTTGAGTCTGTGCCGCAGGCTGAGCTTCGTTACGGCGAGCGTATTTTCTACGGTCCGGAATCTTCGGCGCTTTTTAATTTGCTGAATACGTTCATGATTGAAGACAAGGGCTTGATTATGCCGCCGGATTCGCTGAACGAATTGTTTAAACACAATAAGAAAGAGCCTCAAAGCGAGGGCGGTGTCCGCGCTGTTCCTTGGGTTTTGGAAGGCGATCCCAAACCAAAGCCGAACGCGGCTTATGTCCGCCGTCTTTACGTTCAGGATGACCGCTTGGATTTTTATTCCAATGATCGTTTGTTTTTAAGATTGTATATCAAAGGCATCAAATCCGAACTTTCCGTTCATTGAGGCGGTTTTATGAAAGCTTTAGCCCGTTTTTCATTCGCATCGGAAACGCCGGAACTGATTTCCGATATTTATCAAAGCCTCCTGCCGGAAACGAATGAATCCATTTCAGACCGCTCCGCGATTTCATTAATTATGGAAAACGACGGGCTCATTTTAGAAATTCAAAGCAGCGATATCATTTCATTGCGCTCGGCGCTAAACACATGGCTGAGGCTGATTCAAACCGCTTACGATGCAGCTTCCGCTTTTCATTAATTTAAAAAAAGTTCTTTGATAAATCTATTTCAAAATCGGGGCTTGGGTTTGATTTCTTTTTTTAAAACTGCAATTTGGTTTTGATTTCTTTTTAAAAAATCGCAATTTGGTTTTGATAATTTTTTGAAAAATCTGACCGGCTCGCGCGCGCCTGCCGCGTTGCCGCCGCCACGCCGCTGCCGTCTCGCCGCTGCGCTGCTGTCGGCAGCTCCCACATTCAATCTGTTAACTGAAAACATGTCAATCGTTTTTAAAAAAGCCATGATAAGGTGCCTTATTTATTTTTTCTTTCGGCAATTTCAGCCGCGATTGCGCGGCTGCTGTAATATTCGCCTTCGATTTTTTGCAGGCGAACAATTTTCGGGAAAAAACCGCGTTGGTTTAATGCGTTTTCCAATTCGTTTTCCTGAAAATTTTGATCAAAACCGAGAACAATCACATCGGGATTGATTTCCGCAATCGGTTCAAAATAATCCGTCAGGCTTCCGAGCATCGCAAAATCGACCGGCTTAAGCGCGGCGACCATTTTCAAACGCTGTTCTTCGGGAACAATCGGCGTCGGTTTATGATTGACATTGACGTCGCGGCTGATAATGATATAAAGTTCGTCGCCGAGCATTTTCGCTTGTTCTAAAAAATAAAGGTGGCCGGGATGAAGAATGTCAAAAGTTCCTGTTGCCAAAACGCGCGTCAAAGGTGTCACCAAAAATCAAAGGGTTGTATAAAATAAAAAATTAACCGGCCGAATTATTCAAACGGTTTTAAACACGGCTGAAAAACAGAGTTTTCCGCGCTCAAAAACGTAACGCATAATGCGGTTTTGTCATCCGATGATTCCGTCAGTTTTAAGTTGCCGGAATAGCGATAAAGAATCATTTTCGCGATATAAAATGTCAAACTCATCATATCGCCGGTCACACTGTTCGCGTCTTCGTTTAAGATCGCTTCAAGCGTATTTCCGGGAACTGAAAAATTATGAATGTCGACTTGAATGCTGCATTTGTTTAAACCGTTTTCTTCAAACTCTGACGTTATAAATGAAATCTTGTAACGGCTGTCGTTTTCAAGCGTTACTTGAATCAATAAATCAAAAAGCTTCGGAAAAGCGCCGTCCGCAAAAACATACACGTCTTCGCCGATCAATTCAAATTCGTTGTCCGGATATTTTTCAATAATTCTGTGAATGCAGGAATAAAATGAATAAAAACCGAGATTTCCGCCGCTGTAAACAAACGGCTCAATCTCTTTGATAACTTCGATATGTTCCAGACTTTTTTGAGACGCTTCTTCGACCAATTCCAAATATCGTTCTTCGTTCTTGATTCTGTATAAGTCAAGCGCCATGAATATGGCATTTTGATAATTCTTTAAATCATGTTTAAACAAATCATAAAAACGGCTTCCAAGCTCAAGATATCGTTTTGTATATGTGTCCATAACTGACCCTTCAGGGTTTAATAATGTGACATCCGGATACTTTTCACTTTTATTCATAGGCTCACCGTTTCAACGAATATTTTTCATTTCTTTGAATCTGAAAAATATAACTGCAACATTTTATTTAATATGAATGGTCTATCTGATAATATTTTTGAGACTATTTTATATTGTTACTCAAATCTTTTCTGTTCGTTTTTTATTATTCTTATTTTATTTCTATTTGGTTTTATGCGTTTCATCTTTTTTTTTGAAATGTTTTGAAAATGTCAAACACATTATTACTATTAGTTATATTTCATTGGAAAATTTATATACTATAATTTCCTCTCTATTTTGCTCTTGGTTTATTCCTGCAAAAAACATGCAACAGATTAATAATCAAAAGCGCAAACATTAAAAAACAGTTTTTGCAATATGATTTGTAATTTGACATTCATCTCTTGCAATTTGATTTTTTATCAAAGCTGTTTATGAATACAATTTTAATAGAATGCAAACACAATAAAAATAAAATTTATATTAAAACCGTTTATGCGGTTTTTTGAAAAGGAGACGAATATATGGCGAAAACGATTGCTGAAATCAATGAAAAAATCGCATCCGGTGAAGTTTGTGTCGTGACGGCTGAAGAAATGTCCGACATTGTTGACGACATCGGTGCCGAAAAGGCGGCTGCAGAGGTTGACGTGGTGACCACGGGGACTTTCGGCGCGATGTGTTCCTCAGGCGTTTTCCTCAATTTCGGTCACTCCGAAGTGCCGATTAAAATCACGAAAATGTTCATGAACGATGTCGAAGCGTACAGCGGAATTGCGGCTGTCGACTCTTATTTGGGCGCGACACAGGTGTCGGAAAAGCTCGGCATCAAATACGGCGGCGCGCATGTCATTGAAGATTTAATTTGCGGCAAAGAAATCGAAATCGTCGCGCATTCTTACGGTACGGACTGCTATCCGCGAAAGGAATTGACGACGACGATTACGCTTGATGATTTGAATCAAGCGATCATGGTGAATCCGAGAAACGCTTACCAGCGCTATGACGGCGCGACAAACGGATCTAAAAAGATTATTCACACTTACATGGGAAAACTGCTTCCCGATTTCAAAAACGTGACGTATTCCGGCGCCGGCATTTTATCGCCGCTTTCAAATGATCCGACTTACAGAACCATCGGCGCAGGAACCAAAATTTTCATGGGCGGCGCTGAGGGAACCATTGTCGGCGAAGGCACACAATGCTCAACAGCCTCCGGATTTGCAACACTCATGACAACGGCAAATCTGAAAGAGATGACAAAAGAATATGTCAATGCCGCCAGCTTTGAAGGATACGGCACTTCGCTGTTCCTCGGCATCGGCATTCCGATTCCGATTTTGGATGCGGAAATGGCGCAGGCAGCAGCTGTCCGCGATGCCGACATTGAAATCAGTATCAAAGATTACAGCATCGGAAAACGCGACAGGCCGGTCGTCCGAAAAGCAAATTATGAAGAACTTCGCTCCGGCAGCATTCAAATCAACGGCAAGGAAGTCGCAACGTCCTGTATGTCAAGCTTTAAGAAATCTCGTGAAGTTGCGGAAGAATTAAAGAGCCGCATTGTCGCGGGCAAATTCTTCCTCGGTGCGAATACGACGACGCTGCCTTTGAATCAGTCAACGAATCCGATGAAAGAGACGAACAAAACACCTATCGTCCGTGATATCATGAGCAAAAAAATCGTGACGGTCGAGTTGACGGACAGCGTAATTGACGCGGCCAAACTGATGAAGCAGAGCGAGCGGAATCATATTTCCGTCGTCTCAGGCGGCAAACTTGTCGGCATCATCACGTCTTGGGACATTTCAAAAGCGGTTGCCGACGGCAAGACCGATACGGTTGAAGCCGGCATGACAAAAGATGTGATTACATGTTCACCCGACGAAACGGTCGATGTTGTCGCCAAGCGGCTCGCGGAATTTAAGATTTCGGCAATTCCTGTCATTGATGACAATCAAAACGTTGTCGGCATGCTGACGAGCGAGCATATCAGTAAACTTTTCACAAGGGGGAAACACGAATGAAACTTAAAATCAGTTTTCCGGAAGAACGTGTGAAGTCGCCGATTTTATCGGAGATTATTCTTAAAACCGGCATTCTTGTCAGTATTGTTTCTTCTCACGTGGATTCAACCGGCGGCGAAATTATCATCGAAGTCATTGACAAGAATTACGAACTCATCAAAGACGAATTGGAAGCGCGCGGCGTTAAAGTCACGCTTTTGAACACGCTTATTTGCAGAGACAAAAAAGAATGTGTTGACTGCGGTGCCTGCATTTCGGTTTGCCCGTCTCATGTTTTCGGTTACGACGCGGATTGGAGCCTGACGATGGACACGCAAAAATGTATCCGATGCGGTCTTTGCATTGACATGTGCCCGCATCAGGCGCTTTCAATTGAAGGAACGGATTGCGAATAATCCGTTTTTTTTTTGAACCGCTGAACCGTTTTGCAAACGGACACTGTTGCCTTACTGCTTCCACCAGTGTCGTCGCCGCGTGCGTATGACACGTTTTTTCAATTTTCAAATGAAAACAATAATAAAAATTCATTTTTGGAGGAATGAATGAAAGAAAGATTTCTCTTCCTTTCATTTTTAAAGTTCAGTAAAACACTTCACCTGTTCTGATTGTGATTGCTTTTTCAACCGGTACGACAAATATTCGCCCGTCACCAATTTTTCCGGAATGTGCTGCCATTCGAATAATCTCGATGACTTCATCCGCTTTTTCATCACAGGTTGTAAGCTGGATTTCGGTTTTTTGAATCACGTCAACATATACGGGTTTTCCTCTGTACTGAAGACAAACACCTCTTTGTTCACCGCGTCCGGAAACTTCTGTTACGGTCATGCCGAAATAACCTTTATCAGCCAACGCTTGTTTGACCGCCTCGAATTTTTCGGGGCGGATGACTGCCATAATCATTTTCATATTTTCACCAAATTTTGAATTTCTTTGTTTCATTTATTTTTTGACGATACTGATTTTGGTTAAGCACGTTCGCCGTGATTTGAAATGTCTAATCCGAGTTCTTCTTCTATTTCTGAAACCCGTAGTCCCATTACCTTTTTAATGGCAATCGCAATGACGTAGGTGACAGTAAACGAAAAAATGACTGCAATGATTGCATCACCTGTATTGACGGCGAATTGCATGATATTTCCTTCCATTAAACCGCCGACACCGGCAAGCGCGGACGATGCGAAAATACCGGTTGCAATTGCGCCCCAAAGACCGCCGACACCGTGAATTGCCCATGCATCCAAACTTTCATCCCACCCCCGTTTGACACGGAAAATGAGTGCGTAATAACAAATGAGTGAAGCAATACCGCCGATGATTATCGCTGAAAAAACATTTACATATCCGGCGGCAGGGGTAATGCCGACTAACCCTGCCAATGCGCCTGACACAAGGCCGACCGCACCCGGCTTCCCTTTAATTGAGCTGATTGCCATCCATGCAAGTGCGCCGGCTGCTGCTGCAAGTGCCGTGTTCATAACGGCAAGTGCCGCCACACCGTCAGCGGCAAGCGCGGAACCGCCATTAAAAGCGAACCAGCCGACCCACAAAAGACCGGCTCCAAGAAGTGTCAATGGAATGTTCTGGGGTGCTGAAACCATCTTCGCCTCGCCGAATCCTGAACGTTTGCCGATTACAAAAGCCACTGCAAGAGCGCCGAACCCTGCGCTGATGTGAACCACTGTTCCGCCGGCAAAATCAAGCGCACCGAGTGCGTGCGCCCAACCGCCGCCCCATGCCCAGTGAGCCAGCGGATCATAAACGAGCGTCGTCCAAAGCAAGCCGAAAAGAATGAATGCGCCGAGTTTAACACGCTCGGCAAATCCGGAAGTGATAATCGCAAGAGAAATGCCTGCAAAAATCATTTGGAATGCAATGAAAAGAAGATCCGGAATTCCTTCAATAATTGTATCTTCAAGACCGATGCCGATTAATCCGACATAATCTAAATTGCCGATTAAGCCTGCGATATCTGGTCCGAAAGCTAATGAATAGCCGAAAAGAATCCATTGGATGCTGACAATTGAAAGTGCAAGAAAGCTTAGGAAAACCATTGAAATTATATTTTTTTTACGGACAAGGCCGCCATAGAAAAGCCCTAAAGCCGGAATCATAAGGGTTACAAGTGCTGTACAAATCAGTAAGAAAGCTGTTGAGCCACTGTCGATTGCCAAAAATTTCACCTTATTTTTTAAGTTGAATTGTTTATTGATTTGAATTTGAAATGGATTTTTAATTGTCTCGTCCTGAATTTTAAATCGAATTTTTAATTTTTTAAAAATTTTAAACGAATATTAAAATTTCAAAATCGATTGAGTTTGATATTTAACGGCGATACATGACCGATTTGTTTACCGATTTTAAAACCGGTAAACATTGGGGATTTCGGTCAAAAGTATGTTTTAATTTTTGTGTTTTCGATGTTTTGGTGTTTATTTGATTCTTTTAGTGCTTTGTTTGATGTTTTTTGATGCTTTATTTAATATTTTTAAGCCGTTATTCCGATCTTGTTTTTGGCAAAAAATTTGAAAAAAAACTTTCTTTTTTTTGCCGACAATAAATTGAAAAATTCTGTTTTATTTAATATTTTTGGTCAAAAATTATGTCTTATTCGATATATTTTATAAATTGGAAAAACGACAATTTTTTAATTAAATCTGCGATATGCTATTGAAAATGTGGTAATTTGTAATCATTAAATATAATGTTTTTATGAATAATTATGACATTTATCTCCTAAATTAATTTTTCAATGATTACATTTTCTGATATTTTTTTGTCATCTTTAAAAATCGTGGTTGAATGCGATTTTTCCATTTTGCCCATATTAAACCTTCCGTTTTTGAAAATTTCGGAACTTATATCCTCTTAACGTGTTATTTTGGTTTGAGGAATCAAAATGAAAACGGAAAACAAACTTATGATTATTTTATTTCTGATGGCGTTTTCAACGCTTTTTTTGTTGTACGCCGTCATTTCGGCCGACAACGAATCGATGATGTCTGCCGGAAATTCTGTTGTGCCGACCAATGCAGACATCGGAAAAACGGTTTACACGGAGGGAAAAGTTCTGAGCAAAAGAAACACTTTTACGGGCGATCATTTAATTATTCAAATCGAGTGTTCCGACAAAACCGTTCTGCCGATTTTCATTCCTAAATCCACGGGCGCGTCTTCGATTCATTCAAAAGTGAATGTTGATGATTCAATCGGTGTTTTGGGATTGGTTGAGGAATATGACGGCGCGCTTGAGCTTGTCCTGAAAAATGAAAAGGATTTGATCGTTTTAAACTGATTGCGTTTTAACAAATTTTTAACGAACGGTTCAAATTTAATGTAAATCAGCAAATATATATCACATTAAAGGCGATATCAATACGGTTGAACGATAACCGTTCATCCGGGATTTATTTTCATTTCATCATGAATTGGATCTGACATTGATGCAGCAGTTTTTAATTGCCGGCAAACGGGGGTTTGGCGGCTGCGCTGCTGTCCGCTCTGCGGTTTTTGCGCACGGGGAAATTGCGCGGAATCATCAATTATTGAAATTTAATATTAAAGAAATGATGAACTATGTTCACGGCAGAAAACACGGAAGGGTTCAGTCAAAAAGTTCTTGATCAAATGAACGCCGACGTGAAAGAAAAAATGAAAAAATACGATCCGAAATCAAAAGATTATAAGAAAAAATTGGCGGAAGTGGAAGATGAAGTCTTTGACGACTATTGTTTCAATTCCTTTTCGCCGTCGATGAAATTCTGATTTTTGAATTTCTGATTGTCGTATTGATAAAAGTTTCAAAAAAGTCATTTGCAAAGGAGCAATCCTTTGCTTTCATTTATTTTTTGTTTTCATTTTTTAATTTTCAATTCTTTTTTAAAATGTCAATTTTTTATGAAGCGGAGCTGTTTGCCGTTTATTCTCAGGTTTGCGTTTGCTGCTGCCGCTGCCGGCCGCAGCTGTCTGCGCCGCGCGCGAACCGTCTCATTTTCAAAAAAATATTTGAAAAACGCTTGCGGTTTTATAAATATTTGAAATCTTCGCTCTTTTTCAGAAAATAAAACAAAAAGGTTTTTTCATATTGTTCTAAAAACATCTCACAGACACTTTTTTTTCTTTTCGCGCTGACAAATTATTTATACGACCATTTTAATATCTTTAAATTTAAGTCGGATATTATCGAAATTATTATTCGGATCAATTTAAGGCAGGAGTTTAAAATATGAAATATATTGTTGTTACAGGCGGAGTGATCAGCGGTCTCGGCAAAGGGATTACGTCAGCTTCAATCGGAAGAAACCTGAAAAACAGAGGTTACAAAGTAACGGCGATCAAAATTGATCCTTATTTAAATGTCAATGCGGGTATCATGACACCGCTTCAGCACGGCGAAATCTGCGTTCTCAATGACGGCGGCGAAGTCGACTTGGACCTCGGCAACTACGAACGCTTTTTAGATGTCGATTTAACGGCCGATCACGATATTACGACCGGTAATGTTTATTCCACTGTTTTAGATCGCGAGCGCCGCGGTGAATTCCTCGGAAAAACCGTTCAGATTATTCCGCATATCACAAACGAAATCAAACATAAACTCAGAACAGCCGCCAAAAGAAGCGGCGCCGATGTTTGTTTGATTGAGATCGGCGGAACGGTCGGTGACTATGAAAGTATGTTTTACATGGAAGCCATTCGTCAAATGAAAAACGAAGAGCCGCCGGGAAATATGAAATTCGTTCATGTCACGCTTTTCTTTGACGACACGCAGGGCGAGCAGAAAACAAAACCGACGCAGCATTCCGTTAAGGAAATGAGAACGCTCGGCTTGTCTCCCGATTACATTGTCGGCCGATCGACGCTTCCGCTGAAAAAGGAAACGAAAGAAAAGATTTCTCTTTTCTGTGACGTTCCGGAAGAATGCGTTATCAGCGCCTACAACATCAGCAATTTGTATGAAATCCCGAAAGCCATTGACGGCCAAGGCTTAACGGATCACTTGATTCAATCTCTCAATCTTTCCGCCCCCGAAAATCCGCCGGGGACTGATTGGGACGAAATGGTTGAAAAGATGAGAGAAGTCGCAAAACAGCCCGACTCAGAAGCCGTTCGCTTGGCAATGGTCGGCAAATACACGGATCTTCCCGACTCTTACATCAGTATTTTTGAAGCCGTCAAACACGGATCAACCGCTGCCGGCATTAAAGCATCCATCGATTTAATCAGTTCCGAGAAAATTGAAACCGATAAATCCGTATTGGAAAGCTTGAAAGATTACGACGGTATTATCGTTCCGGGCGCGTTTGGCGAAAGGGGGGCAGACGGCATTTTCCAAACTGTGACGTTTGCGCGTGAAAATGACATTCCGTTCATCGGCATCGGGTTTGGCATGCAAGCAGCAGTCATTGATTTCGCAAGAAATGTTGCCGGCATGGCGGGTGCCAATACAACGGAGCTTGATGAAAAAACGGAATATCCTGTTATTGACGTTACCGCTAAGGAAAGTGACATTTCCGGATTCCGCGGCATTATGAAAGTCGGCGAATATGAAGTGGCAATCAAAGACGGGACGCTTGCCAAGAAGATTTACGGCAAAGACGCGATTTCCGAAAGATTCAGAAACAGATACGAAGTCAGCAATGAATTTGTGAAAACTCTTGAAGAAAAAGGTCTTGTCTTTTCAGGCGATATTAACGGTGCCAAGCAAATCGTTGAATTGCCCGACAAAAAATTCTTCATCGGCACTTTGTATCACCCGCAGTTTAAATCCAGACCGCAGCGCGCCGAGCCGATTTTCACGGCATTGGTGAAGGCGGCGAAAGAGAATAAAAAGTAATTTTGAAGTTTTTTAACTTCAATTTTTTCTTTTTTATTTGATTTCGTTTTCCTTTTTTAATTTTTGATTCTATTTTCTATTTTAATTTCGCCAAATAAATATAAATAATTCGGCGTTCTTTTTGGTTATTATATTTATAAAAACAGGTGATAAAAAATGGAAGACGAAAATACAAAGTTAAAACCGATTCACTATGCTGTAATTCTTTTGATTTGTTTGATTCTTATCGTAGCGGCCGGGATTTTTTATTTCTTTTATTGATGTCGTGTTCGTCTCTTAATTGATTGGATGAAATGATTCAATATTTATTCTTTTTTTAATTCAAATCATATGAATTTATTTTTTAAAATGAAGAAAAAACGAATACTTTAAAATAATAATGAAATCATTCAGTCATATCTTTAATTCATAAAAAACAGGAGATATAAATGACGGACGAAAATATTCCTCAAACAAATGCGCCGGCGCAGCCCGGACAGCCGCTTGAAATTGTAATCGAAGTTTCTAAAGAAGAAGATTTTAAACGGTTTTATGCCATCGGTGCCATCGGCGTGAACAACATTTACGATTTCAGAGTCAGCTTTTACAACGACGATCCCGAAATCGGACAGCGCAACGGTGTGAAAAAGATTCACCGGAAAATCGGGACGGAAGTTATTTTGTCACCTGTCGCCGCTAAGGAATTGGCGCGTTGGCTGATGCAAAATGTCAAAGATTATGAAAATAAATTCGGTGAAATCAAAGGGCAGACCGGGGCGAAAGGCGGTTCTAAAGGCACGTCGGATGATGACAGCACGGTTTTGGACGGGTACGCCTGATTTTTTAAAAACAGCATCGCTTAAACATTATAAACCTTTATATGCAATAAATACAATTTGAAATGCCGAAATCTAAATAATTTTTTGAAAAATTAAATATATTTCTGAAAATTATACGTTTTGAAACAGGATTTCGCATTAACGATTTTTATTCAAGTCAAATAGAGAGGGATTGATTTTGTTCCCAAATAAAAAAGTTCAGAAAATTGTCGGATCACGCGTTCTTGTTGAAATGAAAGGCGACACCAACCTCCTTGAAGGAACGCTCAGCACGGTTGATGACTATATGAATCTGCATTTGGTCGACACCTTTGAAATCGTCAACGGTCAAAAAGAAAGATCATTGAAATCAGTCGTTTTGAGAGGCAACAATATCATATTGATTACGCCGGTTGATGAGTAATTTTCTCTTCAGCCTCCCTTTAGCTGTCGGTTTGACCGAAAAATTCAAGCTAAACCTCAAGGAGAACAATATGAGTACACCTGTTAAAAAAGAAAGTACGAAGAAAAAGAGTACGAAAAGCGCCAAAGCGGAAACCGTCAAGACAGAAACTGCAAATGCAGAGTCTGTCAAAGAACAAACGGAAACGGTTGCCAAGAAAGCGCCTGCTAAAAAGACGACAGCTAAGAAAGCAGTTGTCGCCGACGAACCGGAAGTCGCTGCAGAAGAGCCTGTTAAGAAAACACGCGGCAGAAAAGCAAAGACAGCGGAAGAAATTCCGGTTGAAGAAGAACCTGTTAAAAAACCCCCAGCTGCGCGCAAGCCTAATGCTGCGGCGGAATCCAAGGTCGAACCTGAGGCCGAATCCGAATCACAGCCGGATGCGGAATTAAAATCCGATGGCGAAACAGGGGTGGAAGAACCTGCGCCGAAACGCAAATACACGCGCAGAAAGAAAACGGATGATGCCGAAGCGAAAGAAGACGCGCCGGCAGAAACTGAATCGGTTGTTGAGTCGGCCGTTGAGAAACCGCCTGCGAAAAAACCCGGCCGCAGAAGTAAAAAGGATATTGAAGCCGAAGCGGCGGCGTCTGATGACGGCGCGGATATTGAAACCAGAGTTTATAATCTGATTAAGAATACGCCCGGCGGCGTTTATCAGAATGAAATTTGGAAGCAGCTGGATATTGACAGCCGCAAATGTTCTCGCATTTTGAAAAAACTGCTTGATTCCGACCAGATTCTCCGCGAAGAAGCGGTTGCCGGCGGAACAAAGACGTTTCTTTTAAAGACGGTCGCAGAAGAGCGCAAGAGAAATTACGATGTTTTAATGGTCAAGGGAACGTTCTCGCCATGCACAGGCTGCATGGGCGAATGCCGTCCCGAATACTGCCCGGCATTGACGTTTTGGATTATGAATATCCATAACAACCCCGAAGAGCTTTACGCTGCGATGGGTTACAACAGCAATGCAGAGCCCGAACACGAAGAAGTTGAAATGCCGCCTGAATTCTTGGAAGAGATGGAAGCCGGCGAATACGATTTCGGCGACGAGGGCGACGGAGATAGTGTTTTTGAATAATTGAAAAATTCAAAAACATTTTTTCTTTTTTGATTATTTTTAATACGTGATTTATCTCTCTATTTTTTTGAAAACAGGATTCGGTTTTTAGGGTGTTTGAAAATCGAGATTGATTTTTTAATTTTTTTGAAAAACAAGACTTGTTTTTTCAGTTGATTTTTGAATAATTGGTGCGGCTCGCGCGCGGCGAGCACTGCCGATATAAACCGTAAGGTGACAACAGCAAACGGAAACAGCAAGGTAGCAGCGCACACGTTCGCGAAGCGAACGGCTGCACTAAAAAGAAATAGATGCATTTGGAAACGCAAACCCGAAGGTAACAGCGGCAAACACAAACCTGAAGGTAGCAGCGGCAAACACAAACCTGTGGGTAACGGCAACAAATACAAAACAGAATCATAATTGGTAGCAGCAATGGCGGTGTTTTCGTTTTCATTGAATCATGGGGGCGAATTTCCAATCACTCCTTTCACTCGCTGCACTCGCGAAACTCGTGATTGGAGGCGGTAATTTCGGGTATTCGTTAAATTTCAAAAAGGTGATTTGGATTTTGGTTTTATTACAAAATGATGATTGGGATTTCGTTTTTATTAAAAAAGAAATTCAGTCGGGATAACCAAAATGTATATATACCAGTGATTCCTTGTTATGCTCTGTTCACAAGACTTAAAATAAGGGCGCGTGAACCTCATTAAATAAAAAACGAAAGCATAATCAATATGCTCCGATAGTGTAGCTCGGCCAATCATTCCGGCCTTTCGAGCCGAAGACTCGGGTTCAAATCCCGATCGGAGCATTTCTTCATTCTCAAAACCTCTTTTCTTTTCATCGTTTTTTGAGTTAATTATTTATACTTTTACTTTTTGGCAGTTTATTGGCAAGTCATAAATGTATTTATCGTATTCTTCACGCAGTTCGTCGGTGTCGATTCTGCAATAAATGTCTTGTGAGTTCTTTCGTCGGTCGCCTCTTTGTTCTGCGACGAAGTCGGTGTCCATGCCGTTTTTCTTAGTGTTTTTAGTCAGTGAGTGTCGTGTGCATTTGACCATTGCGCGTTGGTCGGTTCTTCCGCCGTCGACATGAAGACCTGCTTTTCTGCCAATTCTTCTGATGTTTTCATAAACGATGTTGCCGGTCATGCGTGTTCGACAGTGTGAACCTAAAAAAAGAGGTTCGTCGTCTCTTAATTCATGACCCTATTCGATTCTGAGTTCGAGATAGTCCAAAAGATAACTGAGTGCCCAATCTGAGAAAATCACGGCTTTATTTGAGCGTTTTTTATGGTCGTGCAAATAAAGGACTCTGTTTTCGAAATCGACATCTTTGATGTTGAGTGCGATGAGTTCACCCCGTCGCATTCCTGTCGCTGCATACATCGCAATAATTGCGCGCCATAAAGCGTTTGGTGCTGTTTCGATGAGGAGTTGAATCTCTTCGGGTTTCCATTGTTGGAATTTGGGTGGTTCGTCGGGTTTGTATCGCGTCAAATACCGTTCTCTGAAAGTGTCATCGAGCGGATTTATTTTGATGAATCCTTCATCTTTCATGAATGAAAAAAGAGAATCAAGAGCCGAAAAATAGAATTTAATCGTGTTGTGTGAAAGATTTTTTTTCCGGAGTGATTCTAAGAATCTTAAAAGGTGTGGCCGGAAATCCAAATATTCCGCGTCATAAACGAATTGTTCTGTTCCGGTGAGGGAAATGTAGTCCGAAGAGATTCGGGCGTATTGTGAGGCGGTTCTTGGTTCTCTGTCTCTGAGGATTGTGTCGGTTTCAAGCGCGTTTCTAAAATAATCAACGTTTAAATAAAATGGTTGAGTTTCACTAATTGAGCTAATCATTTTTAATCACCAATTAAAAGATTGGCTCAAATCCTATTTATTTTTTGTTGTTGAAAAAGTGAGCTTCTGCTGTCGTTTTACGAAGTAAAACGAAGGGTTGAGGTGGAGAGAAAAAATAAAAAAGAAAAGTTATGCGCTCATGAGAGCAGAGAGCGCATATACTGTAATATATCCGGCAGGAGCGCCAGCCCCACGAAAGAAGCCGACCAACATGCCGAAGAGTTCCGTGAGGGTGTTTGCGTTGTCGCCGTAAATGCAAGACAGCAGCGCAACGAGCGCGAACGCGGCAAAGGCTGCACCGATTAAAGCGAGTTTTATTTTTGCGTTCATGGCGTGCCCCCTGTTTGGATATATCCTGTTTCGAACAATGTTGTCGGCAATACTGCCGTATTAGTTCCGTTCGAACGGATTAAAATGCGGTCGGTACTTGACTTTTTATTAAAAGGTAGGACGAGATGGTCCATGTTGTAATCCCCCGTTGCGCCCGTCGGGATCCCTTGTGAGACGACAGGGACTAACTGCGCGTTGTTTTTGTCAACCATAGTAAGGTAGATTGTTGTCCCGGTGCTGCCGTTTCTGCGGATTCTGAGCGTTTTTAGTTGCCCTGTTTTGTTTTCCGTCCCCGGAAGCTCTATGTACATTGGCCGGAGTTGACCGGATAACATGAGTTCTTTCGTGTGCGGTGTGAGAACTGCGCCGTTGTAAAGTAATACGCCGTTTTCATCAGTCGAGAGTGGGCTTGCGACTTTCCAGATGCCTGTTTGGTAACAGTTATATTCCATTTCTGAGTCTGTTGCGATGTATTTCATGCCGGGTTGTGGGTTAGGGTCTTTATCTGCGTCAAGACCGCTGTCAACCCTGTTTTTTCTGTAAAGTGGTGTTGATTCGGGCATACTCATTTTATCAGTTTCCTTTTTTGAGATTTGAGATTCCTTTAATTGTCGCGCCGACGGGGTGGTAAGATGCTGCCGTTTTGACCGCGCTTACGATTGAGGACGATGTGGATTTTTTGCTTACTGTGTTACTTCCGCCGCTTGCGGTAGATGTGCCGCTTGCGGTCGATGTGGCTGCACTTCCTGCGTTTCCGATGTTTGCGCTTGCCATGTAGTTTGACGACCAATCCGCTTTAAGCGCGGTTGTCGTCCGGATGTCGTTTGAGACACCTGTGTCGTAGATTGTTGTGCCGCCTTTTTTATAAGCGACCGGATAATCCGCTGCTGCGACAATTTCCGCGACGGTTGGTATTTCCTGTGTCGGGTTTGATAACAGGCTGCCGCCGTCTTGGAATCCGCCGCCGCCGGCAGTGCCTCCGGAGAGTGTGCCTTTTGAGGCGTAAGAGGCGGCTGCGACTAAGAGGAGGATAATTGCGCCGCCTGCAACAACTGTTTTTGTTTTTTGGTTCATGTCATAAACTCCTTGTAGGCGTAGAGTGCGATGACCGCAATGCCGCCGATTACGAGCAGACCGGTCATGTCGGTTTTAGAGGTTTGTGCCGCTTCCATCGACGTCGATGGGCTGACGTTCTGTGTCGGTTCTGCCGCCAGTGTTCCCATGTCGCCTTTTTTGAGACTTGCGAACGGCGAATCTGAAATCATGTTGACCGAGTAGTCGTATGTGTTTTGATTATAATTCGTCGTGTAGGTCGTTTGTGTGTTTTGATATTGCCGTTGGTCTTGCGTTTTGTTTGCAATGCCGCCGCCGAGAAGGTTGTCGAACATGCTGACGTTTTGGTCAAGATTGACGTTCTGCGTTAATGTTTTTGAGATTGTGTCAAAAAATCCCAAGTTATCACCTGCCGTTCAATTTTTCGTAAATCAATTTGTTGACCATGTTCTGAGTGATCTCTTTCGCGACAACAACTTGAATCAAGTCGTCTGTGTCGAAATCGTCAAGATTCCTGATGCGGAAATATTTGATCGTTTCGTCTTCGAAATTGTAAGTTTCGAAGAGAAGAGGCGGAATTTGAAACGTTTTGTTTTCGTCGCCGTTGACTTCGAGTTCGAGTTTGTTCGTACTTCCGTTTCTGATTTGCATCTGATTCGGGAAGCCGTATTTGCCGAAATCCATGTCGGATTTTGGGTCGAAGCTGTGAGATAAAATCAGACCTTCCGCTGCGCCTTTTTGGACGTTAAAAATTTTAAGAGGAGATGTATCGTATCTCCCCTCTCCGATAAAGGCAGACATTTCTGTCACCTCAGACCATGTAAGACGTAATCGGCATCAACATCTCTGATTTTGTAAGGTCGATTGTTTTGCCGGACGTGTCCGCGCGGAACGAAATCATGAGGTAAGAGTCCTCTCTTGCTGCCGGCATGACGAGACCGAGTTTGTAAGCGGTTCTCTTGTCGCTTTCAGACATTCGTTCGGTTCTGTCTTCCATAATCGGAGAAACGCCGAATTTTCTTGCGTTGGTGACCCAAAGACGGACTGTGCCGGGAATGACTGCGCCGGTGCTGTCCTTAACGACGAGCTTCATGTCGCCGCGGAGGTCGTTTGCCATTTCAAGAGCGCCGAAGCCGAATGCGTTGACGGATTGTGCGCCTGTTCTCATTTCCATGATTGGCAAAAATTCGGTGTTGTCGGTTGTTTTGCCGTTGCCGATTCCAGTCCAGTCACCAATCACGCTTGTGATGTCGTATTTGGATTTTGCTTCGACCGCAGTGCCGTCGGGCATGGGGATTAAGACCTGTGCCATTTAGACCACCGCCAGAGTTGTTGCTGCCGGGTTCGCACGTGCGCCGGAGAGAGCCGTGTTTCTGTTGGCTGCTGCGCCGCCGAGGAAGTTGAAGATTCCACTGCCATAGACGATGTCTTCACAACCGTCGAGGATTGAACCGCCTGAGACGATTCTGCGGACAGGGCTTGCGTATTTGCCGGAAGGGATTAAAAGACCTGCGCCGACACCGATGCCGAGTTTAATGAGACCGGATTTGATTGAACCGTCACCGATGACGGGTTTTAAAAGCTGTTCTGATGCGATTTTGTAACCAGCGAGACCGAACGATTCAACGAGACCGTTCGCGCCGACTTTGATTTTTCCTGTTTGTTCTGCCATTGAGAATTTCCTAATGCCGTTTGAATGTGTTTTTCGGCATCAGTTCAACAGATGTTTAACATTTGTTATATCGTTTTTTAAAATAACTTGGGGTTAAAATGTTATCGGTTGGGCGTTTTCCTTAACAATTTGTTAAGGTTGTTTAACAATTGTTAAATTTTGTTTAACAATTGTGTATTTTTGTTGATTTTTGGTTATTTTTTTGTTAAAGTTGCCCAGTCCTCTGCCGGGCCGGCTTTGGTGAGTTCGTTGTAATCGTCCATGACGACGAAGTTCCGAGAGCGGTCAAACAGAATGAAGTTTCGTTTGCCGTATTCGATTTCGGATTCCATGACTTTGTCTGCGCCTTTTGCCATTTTGTTGAGAATGCTGAGGTCGTCGGCGCCGGACTGTTTGAAAGCGACAATGAAGTCGGCGGTGTTCCTGACGTAGTAGTTTATGTCCATGAGTCGTCTGCTTGCGCTGACGACGTTTGAGAGCATATAGTGTCTGCATTTGACGAAAAATGACTGAGCGATCGGAGAGATTTTTTGACCGCTTTTGAAGTAGAGATCGGCTTCATCGAAAATGACGGTGTTTAAAGCTTCTTTGTATCGTTTTTTGGATTCGAGGACGTTGCAGTTTGGAATAATGATGTTGTTTATTGCAAGTTCGACCTCTTTGTTTATGCCGTCAAAATCTGTGTGTTTTGGAATGTATCTGAACCTTGATTCGGGGTGTTCGTTTAAAGGATCAATCGTGAATGTGTCCGGGTCGCGTTCCATGTGCACTTTTTTGATTGCGTAAGATTTGCCGGATCCTTGAAGACCGACGTAAAGAGTTTTGTTGATAAATTCGCCTGTGCCCATTTTAATAGCTCCGGATAACGTCAAAATACGGTCTGATGAATTGTTTTGATTCTTCGGGTTTCTCTTTCATCATTGTGAGTAGGTCAGCGATTGTGAGGTCTCCGAGGATTGATTGCGCTTCTTCAAGTTCTTCGACGATGCCGTCAAAGATGGTGTTGAATTTTTCATCGTCGGTTTTTTGGATCGGGTTTTGTGATTGTTGGTCGGTGGTGTCAGAACCATTTACGCCGTTGCCGTTTTGATTAAAGTTTCTTTGGAGGTTTTCGGGTTTTGCGAAATGGGGTTCTTGCGTCAACGTGTTTGGGGTTGTGTGTTTTGCGTGCAGCATTCTCTCAACCGCTTTTGATGTGCCTTCGGGATCTTCGACGAATTTGTCAATGAGTTTATTCACTCTGTCCACTGTCGATTTTGGGACGAGTTCGTAAATTTTCGGGATAATTTCGTCAGCGAGACCTTTTGCGGCTTCATCTGTTATGGATTCAGAGAATGAGTCAAGGGTAAATGATTCTGACATTGTTTTTCACCTTACCAGCTGTTCATTTTGAATGTTTTCAGTTTTTCGCCGAGTGCCGGGACTTCTTTTTCGAGTTTTTTGAGTTCCGCTTTCTGCGCTTTGATTCGGGTTTGAATGATTTTGACGGATTCTTCGTCTTCTCTGATGCTGCCGTTCAAATAATCCATTTTTGAGACTTTTGCGCCGTGTTCCTGTCTCAGTTCGTTGTATTCGGCGAGCTGTTCGGGTGTGATTGGTTCAGTCATTACAAAAACCTCTATCTGCGCCGTATTCGGCGATTTTTTCGAAAAGGTAGTCGGTGGCTTTGTCGAGTTCGTCTTCGGTCATTTTATCCATTTTCGGTTTTAAGAGGTTGAACGCTCTGTCAATCATTTGTTCCGTCGTTTCCGGCTCTTTGCCGAGCAGTTTGTCAATCAGTCCCATTCGTTAACATCTCCGCAGCTTGGGCAGTGTTTGTATTTCGTTTCTTGTTTGTGTCCGCAGCTGCCGCACTTGTAGACAGTCGGGTCAAGGTCTTCTTTTTGTTCTTTGTATAAGCCGAGCTTTTTCAAGTGCGCTGTTGCTTTTTGTTCAAAGTCGTCTTCTTTTGGTGTGTCGTTTGGTGTTGGTTTTGGTTCGGGTGGTTCGGGCATTTCGTTCGGGTCTCCGCATACCTTTTGTTCATAATGGTAATTGAGGCGTTGCTTCGAGGCGAACTCTTTTTCGCAAAGGTCACACACAAAGCGTTTCTTTTTCGGTTCGTCTGTCATTGGTTTAACCTCTTGTTAAGTCGGTTTGTTATTATTTAAAAAATAATAACAATTGTTTAATTTTTGTTTAATCATTTATAACATTTTTTAAATCAAGTAAAGTTGAGTTACCGTAAACGGCAACGGACTCCCCTCAACCAATCCCGACGAGCGAAGCGAGTAAAAACCGTTGTATTCGTGCGTAAGCACGAAAACGACATCAGCCGCCGCAGGCGGCGGAAAATTGTGCGAGAGAGGTGTAACCTTTTTATACGGTAACTGCATACTAATATACGCGAGAGAGGTGTAACCTTGTTTTTTTTATTAAAAAAACGCAAGCGGCTAATTGCGTATTTAATGATGCCGCATTCAAGAAAAGGAATCGTTATGAAGCAGCAGACTAAAACCTGCAAATAATTTCTCATACATTTTGATTCGGGAAAAGAGACTCTGAGAGTCGTTCCAGTGGAACAGCAAGAAGTCGGCAGTATTTTTAATGAGAATTTTTTTTAATAAGGTAAAAATGGGGGTTAAACCGTTTTTAGGAGACTTGTAGACTCTGAGAGTCTTCAAATCTCCAGTGGAAAGACTCTGAGAGTCTTCGGCGTTTTTCAGTCACGGACGTAACTAATTTTTGGTTGCGGTGTTGTTCGTTGATAGTCGTCTGTCAATTTTAGAATTGTCGTATTGTTGCCTTTGCCCTTAATGATTTCGTATTTGTGAGGAAAGTCTTGACAGAGTCGTTCTGCGAGCTTGACAGCACCGGAACGATATTGGTATTCGGCTTCGGACTGAATTTCTGACATCGTCATGGATTTTTTTTCAGCTAAAATCCGGGTGATTTTAACTGATCTCTGTTCGAGAGGTGAGAAAATCCGACTTGAACGTTTTTGAGTCGATAAGATGTCGTCGATGTCTTTCTGAATGTCTGTGACAGGTCTTTCGAGTGGTTTTGTTGCCATTTATTCAGGCACCTCCGATTTCATCTAAAATCTCTTTTCTTCGCTCATTTCTTGTTTTTTCGTCTTCATAAAAATTCATTTCACAAAAAACAACCGCATCATATCGTTTTTCATCGGGTATGTATTCAATGTAAATTACTGCGTGATGTTCTTGTGTGCATTCGTCTCTTTCGTTTCTGAAAGGGCATTCCCTCACTTCGCATTTTTCAATGTCTGCCATGCTGTAAACTCCTCATTTTTCATTCTTATTTTCGGGAATAATTTTCCATTTTTCCCCACATTTGCATTCCATCCTCATGTTGTTTGCATCAAGCACAATTTCATTTTCTCCGCAGCTGCAACATTTGACATCTGTAAGTCTTAACAAGAATCCTGCCATTTTCATTTCTCCTGTTCTTTAAATTCCTCAATTTTTGTTCTTGCCGGCGCCGCGATGATCCGCGCGGTCCGCCGGGTGATCGGCGGTGCAGCGTCGTCCGGGCGCCGGCATAATTTCCTCAATTTTTGTTCTTACCGCCGGCGCCGCGGACCGCGGTGATCCGCGTGGAACAGCTGATGATCCGCGGCGGTACCGCGCCGTTCGGGCGCCGGCATAATTTCCTCAATTTGTAGATTCCACTCTGCGTGATTGTTCGACTGTTGGTGTGACTGCTGTCTGTCTTGGGCAGTCGAAAATGAGTTTACCGCTTTCGACGTTGATAAAAATCAAATAAGGGACACTGCAACCGCATTCGCGCATAAAGTCGCAGTTTTCGTCTTTGCAGTTGATGAATGTCGTGAAAACGGTCATTCGAGGCACTCCCCTTGATGCGAGTGCATTCGCGTTTTGTAAAACAGATAAGGCGTGTTCGTTTGTCGGTTTGTTGACATGCCGACGACGGTCGACGTTTCCGCAGCGAGTTTCATGATGCGTTCGAGACGTTCTTGGTCTTTGATTTCGAAAAGACTTGCGATTGCCGGAGCGGTTAAAGTTTTTTGGAGTTTGACGATCTCTTGGATTTCGCGGAGTGTTTCAAAAAGAGGCATTATTCTTCCTCCGTTTTCAAAATGTCGATGACTTCGGGGACTGCGAACATGATTGCCGACGCGGCTTGTTCCCAATAAAATGCGGCTTCGGATTCTTCACGTTCTTTTTTTGCGTGATATTCACGGTCTTTTTTGTGCGTTTCCGCGTTCGATTTCGCCATTTCATAGAGTTCTCTGAAATAAACGAGTTCGAAATCTTCTGTTAAAATGGTTCGTGTATAGCTTGCGCTAGTTGGTTTTGTGTTCATTGTGTCAATTTCCTGTTGTGAATAATCAACGGCGTGACCCGTTGTTAATGAATGATTTTAAGTTAAAGTATAAAAGGATATCTTTATATAGCCTAAAACCAATTTCAAATTACATTTAAAACCGCTCTGAGAGCCGTGAACTCTTATAAAGAACAGAAAAGGAAATGTTATGCTTTTGTGTTAGCTTCCTGCGTTTCCCGAGTATGTTTTTTAGTCGAGGTTTTGAAATGGATAAGTGCGATGGTCGGGTTCAAATCCCGATCGGAGCACCATTTTTTCATTCTCAAAATCTCTTCATCTCACAGTTCAAACTGTATCGGAGATGATTCAAATGCCTCAAAAAGCGTCGATTTGTTTTGATTTTAAAGATTCGGAAAGAGTCGGAGATATTGCAGCGAATTTGAATTGGTTTGATTCTGATTTTGTTTCTTTCGGTTCTTTTGATTCCCTTAATTCTTTTTTAAAAATCGCTGAAAAAGAATCGGTTGATCCCGATGAAATTCGTTCGCTGTTGAATGAAACCGATATCACAGTCGTTTTTATCGGCAAACATACTTTTGAAAACGCTTTCTGCCTTCAAATGATTGATGAAAGTTTCCGCCGCGAAAACGCCTTTCTCGCCGTTTATCTCAACAACGCCGAAGACGTTGTCAAAACAGGCAGAGAAATTCTCGGGAAAAATCCGCTCGACCTTTTTTATTTCGAACACAAAGACGGCGCGACAACATTGAACCACGGCGCTGTTGTTCTTCCGGGAAAACTCAAGCGCCGGATTTCATCTAAAGATATGAAAGCAAAAATTGACTTCGTCAAAGTTTATGATTATGTCAAAGACAACGGCGCTGAAAATTTGGAAAAATGGATTGAAGAAGAGCGCCAAAGAAAAGTTGATTTTTGGGCGGAATGCGGAAAAATCAGCAAAGAAGAATGGACAAGCGCGCTTAAAGTGACGAACAAAGGCGGAATTGCGAGTTTCTTTTTATATTACGATTGGGCGAATTATTCAAAAGATTTGTCTTGAACTTGTAGGGCATACGGTTTTTGCGCGGCAGTCCGCGCGCGCAAGCAACACGTTTTGATGAAAAAATGAAGAGCCAATGACGTTTTTAATAACTAATAAAAATAAATGAAAAAAGAATGTTTGCTTATTAAGCAAACATATCATTCGGCGCATTCAAGCGGTTTTCTTCTTCGTCTTTTTTAACCTTTTTAACGGCGTTTTTCAAATCATCCGCGGTGATCGTATTGCCGCGTCTTCTTAAGACGAAAATGCCGGCTTCTCTGGCGACCGCATTTAAATCGGCGCCGCTGAATCCTGCGGTTTCTTTTGCAAGTTTTGCCAAATCAACATCCGGCGCCAAATTCATTTTACTTGTGTGAATCTGAAGAATTTCAAGGCGTGCTGCCTCTTCGGGCATCGGCACTTCAATTGCGCGGTCAAAACGGCCGGGACGGAGAAGCGCGGGGTCGAGCAGGTCTTTTCTGTTGGTTGCCGCCATGATCTTGACATCGCCGCGTCCGTCAAAACCGTCCATTTCCGCGAGCAGCTGAAGCATCGTTCGGTTCACTTCGGCCGATCCGCTGGTGCCGTCAAAAGTTCGCGTGCCGCCGACAGCATCAATCTCGTCAATGAAAAGAATCGCGGGTGCTTTTGAACGCGCCATCGCGAAAATATCTTTGACCAAACGCGCGCCTTCGCCGACAAATTTCTGAACAAGGTCGGAGCCGGACATTCGGATAAATGTCGCGTTTGCTTGCGTTGCAACCGCTTTTGCAATTAATGTTTTGCCGGTTCCCGGGCTTCCGTAGAGAAGAACGCCCGAAGGTGGCTCGATTCCGATTTTTTCAAACAATTCCGGCTGCGTGAGCGGCAGTTCAACCGTTTCAATGACTTCCTGAATCACGTCGCCGAGACCGCCGACTTGATCGTAGCTGACATCAGGCGACTGAATCAATTCCATCACCTGAGCGCGAACATCCGTGGATTGGCTGAGAATATCCATAATAATGTAAGCGGCGCCGTTGACGGCAACACGCATTCCGGGCTCTAAACGGTCTTCAAAGTCCGGTGCCGTGTGCGTTAAAATTTCCTGATTGTTGCCGTGAAGTTTAATGAGAATCTCATCGTCGAAAATTTCCATGACGGTCGCGATGAAAAACGGCGTTTTCGTTAAATCTTCGATTTGGCCTTTCAAGCGGCGGATTTCCCAGCGGTGGTCCTCAATGATTTGCGTCATTTTCAAAACATTCGCTTTCAATTCCCCGTTTTCAATCTGAGCGGCCGAGACTTCTTCCGTCAGCAGCCTGATTTTTTTTTGCAGTTCATCTTCCAATGACGGCTGCCCGGTTTCGATTAAATTTTCAACCGAATCCGAATTTTGCACATATTCAAAATCGTTTTCTGACATAGTGTATCCTTGACGGTTTTAGCTCTATTAATATTTTCTCTCAACAAAAGAAATAAATGAAACCGGCGCATTAAAACATAAAGCGTGAGAGCAATGGCTGATGTAAACATATATTTTTTCGGACCGGGGCTGATTTATTCAATCCTCATTTCAATCGTCCTTTCAATTTTGCTGACAATCGGCTTGAATTGGTACGCGAGAAAACAAATGTCCAAAGATTTCTGTCACGAAAATAATCCCGGCGACGCAGGGTTGGATTATGATTTTGAAGATGCTGATTCGGATGGCACAACACATACGAAAACCGGCGGCATGATTTTGGTCGGCCCGATTCCGATTGTCTTCGGAAACGGTAAAATCGGGTTTGATAAAGGGATTTTCAAATACGCTCTTGTTTTCTTTTTGATTATTTTGATTCTTTGGTTTTTCCTGTCTCAAAGAGTTCGCCTTTAATAGCAGAAATGCGTTCCAATCATAAATTCAAATATGGGTGAAATTATGGCAAAAAGACCGCCGACTCAAAAAAATTCAAAGGACAATTACCGCGTCAAAGGCAGAGGGGAGCAAAAAGGGCTCAAAGCCGGAAGAGACGTTCAAAAAAATGCAAGGGGAAGCAGTGCAGGTAACAGCGGTGCAGGCAACAGCAGCAGCGCAGGCAATAGCGGCAGCAGCCGGGGCGGCGGCAACCGCAGCGGAGACGGCAAACAAAAGCGTTACAGCGACGGCTACAGCGCAAAAGAGCTTGGAAAACTCTCCGAATCCCGAAAAACGGATTTTAAAAAAGGCGGTTCCAATCGCGTTCATTATGACAATGATTTCATTTATTGGTGCCGCGAATGCAATGTGCCGCTGATCGGAGAAATTTGCGGCGTTTGCGGGTCAACCGGCGACAAAATTACGCTTTCACAACCGGCGGATGTTCGTTTCGCGCAAGGGTATGATTACGAATTAATTGAAAAGCATATGCTGAATCTGTTTTCCTGCAATCCGCTCAAAGACCACGTTCTTTTGCTGAATAAAATTCCGGGCGACGATCAGACGATGGAAATCATCGCGGACGGCCGCGTTGTCGGAACGCTTCGGTTTGATTTGAAAATTTTGGATTTCGTTTTTGAGCCGACGCTTGAAGGATCGAAATTGTTCTTTAATGAGCCGTTTAGTTTCGCATCGGCCGGCCGCGTCGTTAAAATCGGCAAAGTGAAAACGCATTTGAACGGCAAAAATGTCACTTACGATTTGGTTGAAGAATATCCGGCCGGAATTAAAAAGGGTGAACCGGTTCTGATTGTCAGCGGCAATTTAACCGGATACGGAATCGCGCACGCGGACAGCGAAGAATTTTATCGCGTCAAAAAGGAAAATGAAAGCGAGGCGGCGGTAATGTCGACAAAGTCTGACGCGGAAATTAAAGCGGCACAGATTTTGAAGGTGAAAAACATTACGTCAGACGATTCCGCGCTCTTTTTGCTCTCCGATAAAAAGCCGTCGATGGAAGACGTTGTCGCTGCGAATGTTAATTATATCAAAGCGCTCGGCAAGGACGCGATGAATACGATTAAGGGCGCCGTGAATTTAAAAGATAATAAAGATAAGCCGGTTTTTGTTTCTTTCAGCGGCGGCAAAGACAGTCTTGTCGTTTTGGATTTGGCGGCCTCGGCGCTGGTTCACCGACCATTTACAGCCGTGTTTTTGAATACCGGAATCGATTATCCTGAAACGGTTGAGTTTGCAAAAACGCATTGTGAAAGCCGAAACATTCCGTTTAAAGAAATGAGTGCCGGCGATGATTTCTGGAAAACGTTGAAAGTTCAAGATCACCCGACGAAAGATTCGCGCTGGTGCTGCAAAGTCTGCAAACTCAATTCAAGCAACAGACTCGCCGACGGCGTTCCGCATTTGTCGCTTGACGGCAAACGCCGACAGGAATCGTTTATGCGATCCCGGATTCCGACGATGGACACCAATCCGAATGTGGAAGGGCAGCTCAATATTTTCCCGATTCGGGACTGGCGCGCGATTGAAGTTTGGCTTTACATCCACTGGCGAAAACTGCCGTACAACGTGCTTTACGACAAAGGAATGGAACGCATCGGCTGCTGGATGTGTCCGGCGGCGTTCCAGGCGGAATATGAACGCATGAGGGAAATTCATCCGGAACTCGCCGAACGCTGGGAAACATATTTGGCCGGCTGGGCGAAGAAAGAGGAAGTGTCGGAAGAATATATTCGTCACGGATTCTGGCGCTGGGAACAGCTGCCGCCGAAAATGATTAAGCTGGCGGACGAGTTGAAAATTGATCTTCGTCGTGAATCCGATGAACTTTGATTCAAATATGAATTATGAGAATGAACATTGTTTGAATAAATGATAATTCATCAATATAATAGGTTAGAATGAAAACATTATAAATATCATAATCTTCATTCTTTCCTCATACATTCATCAAAAACGGAGGCTTTGGATATGATTAATTTCAGGACGGGAGACATTAAAATTAATTTAGTTAAAAAAGACGGCCGCGTCTTTTCCGATATCATATTCAGCGGATAGCCTTTTCAAACTTTCACAATCGTTGTTCGCGACTTAATGACGCCGTTTGAACACGGTGACAGAATGGAAGTTTGTCTTTTTGAAAAGATGGAACTTTTCTACATCACCAAAATTACAGAATCTCGTGACGGCGCCGGTTTCCAATTCAAAACGATTGAAATCGACAAAGTCAATAAACCTCAGGCTGCGCCGAGGGTTCCGCCGAAAAAAGAAGGTCCGGTTCTGACGATGAACTCAAGAAGACCGGCGCTCTCGGGAGCGCCGAGACCGCAAATCGCAAGCGGATCCAAACAGCTTCCGGCAGGAAAAACACCGCAAAAGACGGTCGCGGCAAACGGTGTCCGGCAGGTGCAGGCAAACGGCGCGAAACAGGTCGCAGGCGACGCAACGAAGCGCGTTGCAGGCAGCAGCGCGAAACAGCTTCCGGCAGGCGGGCCGAGGCAGGTGGCAGGCGATGCAACGAAGCGCGTTGCAGGCAGCAGCGCGAAACAGCTTCCGGCAGGCGGGCCGAAACAGGTCGCAGGCAGCAGCACCAAGCAGGTGGCAGGCAGCGGCGCAAAGCAGCTTCCGGCGGGCGGCGCGAAACAAATCTCTCCAAACGCCAATAAGAAATTGGCGGCAAAAGATGCTGTTTATTTGCCGAGCGGAAAGAAAAAATAATCCGATTTCGTATCGGATGAATTTTAATACTACTTTTGAGTATTTTTCTAAATTCGAATATTTGGAAAAATAAAGGTTGAAATATGTACAAAACAGTCGCGCTTATCATCATCATAGTCGCAATCGCCACGCTTCAGGTTTATCTTTGCCGGCGTGAAAACAGACGCGTCGGCTTAATTTTGCCGGCCGCGTCTTTTGTCGTGTCAATCCTGGCCGTTATCGGAATGCATTTTTACACGGCGCCGCCGAATTTAATCAGCATGCTTTATTCCGCGGTTCAGGTTTTTATTATGATGAATATTCCGACCGTGATTTTGGCGGGAATTTATGTTTTATACCACGGTCGAAGAATGTAAAAATTGAAGAATTGTTAAGATTATAAATGGGGGTTTATAAATGGCTTTAATTGAAGGACTGGAACTCGGAATGGATCAAACGATCCTTTTGCTCGCGCTTGCATTGGTTTTAATTGCGATTCAGCTTTATTTCGGAAAAAAAGGAAAAGCGAAATTGGGGCTTCAGCTTTTAGCCGTCCCGTTCGTTCTTTCAATCATCGCCGCCGCTTACGCGTTCTTTTTCATGGATTTCCCTGACGGCGGCCGCGTGATTACGGCGATTTCTTATTTCATTCGCCTGAATGTCATAACGATTATGTTAGCCGCGATTTACTCGCTTTATTTCGGAAAAAAGAGATAAGGAGGAAGTAAATGGCATTTGAAGGAGACTTGATTCTGAGCGTTTTCAGTTATCTGTTTCTTCTTTGGTTTATTTTTATCGTCGCCCGGCAGATTTTTCTTTGCGCCCGAAACCGAAAAAACGACGCGAAAAAATTGCTTTACGCGGCGCTCGCCTTTTCATTTTTAGCGGCGCTCGGCTTGACAATATACACGGTTGTTTATCTTCAAAACGATTCGGCAGTCGTCAACATTTTGATTTCGTTTGCCGGAAACTTTGTTTTATGGAGCATTCCGACAATCATCGCGGCTTTGACTTACGCGATTTATTTTTTGAGAAAACAAAAGGAACCGCCGAAAGAAGAAACGAAATCAAAAGCTGAAGCGCTCAAAGAAGAAAAAAAGAATGAGCGCATGAATCATAAAATTTACTGAATCGGCTTCTGCGACCGTTTGCGCGTGTGAGCCGCACAAATTTTAGAGTCAATTCGTCAAATCCTGACCCGGGTTTTTTCAAAGAAAAAACCTTTTACGCTTCTTTTTTGTTTCATTAATATTTAAATAATTGAACCGCATTCAATTCCCATCTCTAAGACTGTTAGATTATTTGAAAAATTCAAAATTTCAGGTGTAAAATTTTATGCAAATGCTTCTCATTCACTCGGATTACATCGAGTATGAAACCAAAAAGAAAACGAAAATCGCTGAGGAAATCAGCGATGATATGAAAGCCGGTCGCCTCGAAGAGGCGCTGACAGCATTCATCGCGGTCGAAAAATGCGATGAAGCAAACCCTGACGGCACGGTGGCTGCCGCCGTCGCTCAGATTAAAAACACATTGGAGCAGGTCAAAACCGATAAAGTGATGGTTTACCCGTATGCGCATCTCAGCTCAAGCCTTTCCGCGCCGGATGTCGGTGTTTCCGTTTTAAAAGGAATTGAAGCGGCGCTTGCAGCAGACGGTCTCACCGTGAAACGCGCGCCGTTTGGCTGGTACAAGGCTTTCCAAATCAGCTGCAAAGGCCACCCCCTCTCGGAACTTTCCAAGCACATTTGCGTGGATGAGACGGCGGACGGCGCAGGTCAGCCGGCCGGCGGAAGCGTTGCGGCTTTGAAAGGAAACGCTTGCGGCGCAAGTGTTAAACTTTCCGAAGACAGCGACGTTGTTTCCGAAGCTTTGAAAGCGGAAAGCGTTGCGAAATCTTATTTTAAAATTATGGACCCGTCCGGCGCAATGCACGACGTTTCTGATTTTGATTTGACCGGCCGTGAAAAACTCGGCAAATTCATCAACTATGAAGTTTCTAAAAACAGAGCGGTCAGCGCGCCGCCGCCGCACGTTGAACTCATGAAAAAGCTTGAGCTTGCGGATTACGAACCCGGATCCGATTCCGGAAATATGAGATATTATCCGAAAGGCCGTCTCATGAAATCGCTTCTTGAAAATTATGTCGTCGAAAGAAGCGTTTCGGATTTCGGCGCGATGGAAGTTGAAACGCCGATTATGTATGATATGAACCACCCGACTTTGAAAAAGTATCTGGACCGGTTCCCGGCAAGACAATATTCCATCGAATCCGACAAGCGTCACATGTTCCTCAGATTCGCCGCCTGTTTCGGCCAATTTTTGATGAATCACGACATGACGATTTCTTACAGAAACATGCCGCTTAAAATGATTGAACTCACGCGCTACAGTTTCAGAAAAGAACAGCGCGGCGAACTTGTCGGCCTCCGCCGCCTCCGCGCGTTTACGATGCCGGACATGCATACGCTTTGCCGCGGCATGGATGAAGCGAAGGAGCAATTCTTTGAGCAGTATGAATTCTGTATTGACGTTTTGGACAATATCGGAATCGAGCTTGACGACTTTGAAATCGCAATTCGCTTTACCAAGGATTTCTATGAAGAAAACAAAGAGCTTATCGAAAAGATGGTTCAAAAAGTCAACAAGCCGGTTCTTGTTGAAATGTGGGACACCCGTTTCTTCTATTTCGTTTTGAAATTCGAATTCAACTTTGTCGACTCATCCGACAAGGCGAGCGCGCTTTCAACCGTTCAGATAGATGTTGAAAACGCGGAACGCTATGACATTACGTACACGGATTCCGACGGCGAAATCAAACGCCCGACTGTCCTTCACTGCTCGCCGAGCGGCGCCATCGAACGCTGCATTTACGGCCTCCTTGAAAAAGCCGCGATGAACAGCGCGAAAGGACAAATCGCGACGCTTCCTGTTTGGCTGTCACCAACTCAGGTTCGCGTGATTCCGGTCTCTGAAAAGCACGCCGAAGCGGCTGAAAAAATCGTCTCCGAACTCAAATGCAGAGTGGATTACGATGACCGCGAACTCACACTCGGCAAAAAAGTGAGAGAAGCCGGAACCGAATGGATTCCGTACACGGTTGTTATCGGCGACAAAGAAGCTGAAACCGGCAAGTTGACCGTGACGATTCGCGCCGAATCTCAGCCGAACAAACCGTTCCAGCAGGAAATGACGGTTGAAGAACTCAACGACAGAGTCGAAAAAGAAATTGCCGGCATGCCTTACAGAGGTTTGGCGCTGCCGAAATATATGTCGAAGAGAGCGAAGTTTGTTTGATTGAATTCGTTTCTTAAATTGTTTTGTTTTAGGGGGAAAAGGGCGGTGTGCTCTTTTCTTTTTTTTATTTTATCGGAATAAATCTTTTTTAAAAATATTAAAAAAGATATTTATAGACATGGTTCTTTTTTAGAAATAACGGAATACAATTCGCGATATTTCCGTTTTCAGTAATGATTCAATCATTATTGATGCTAAATGTACCTCCGCTCACCGGCGGCGGACCTCAAATAAATTGCCGGTTTAAGTTTTAAAAAACATAACTCATTCATTTTCAAAATTTTCAAAGGTGCAGTTAAATGAAATTATCAACGGGAAATTTGTATTTTATAACGGATTTTTTCTTTGAAAAGTTTCCCTGTCGAATAACATAGGCGCGCTTTCAACTCAATCAACCGATAATTTTTGAAAAATGAGAAAGTTTATGAAGATGGTCATAATTTCATTATTAAAACAATTCGAAATTCTTTTTTAAATATTTTTAATTTCTATTCAAACGGCGGCGAAAAATGACGGAAGAACCGGCACAATATTTGGTCAATAAACGAAAGCCCGATTATTCGCTTTATCTCGTGACCGACAGGTTTTTTCCGCCGGACCGATTTTTGTACAAAGTCCAGCAGGCTGTTTTCGGCGGCGTGACGATTGTTTAGCTTCGGGAAATAGATACGCCTTCTCTTGAATTTTATGAAATGGCGCTTGAGGTTTCCGCACTTTTGAAAGAAATGCGGAGCATAATCGGCAGAAAAGTTCCTTTTTTGATTAATGACCGACTTGACATTGCGCTGGCGGTTGATGCCGACGGTTTGCATGTCGGACAGAATGATTTGCCGGCTTCTGTTTGCAGGCACTTTCTCGGGAAAGATAAGATTCTCGGGGTTTCCGTCGGATCTGTTGAAGAAGCGGTTTTAGCTGAAAAGGACGGCGCGGATTATTTGAGCGTTGCTGCTTTTCAAACCGGAACGAAGCAGGAAGCTGTTGAAGTTTTTGAAATTTTCAAAGAAATTCAAAAAGCGGTTTCCATTCCGATTATTGCAGTCGGCGGAATTAATTTAGAAACTTTGCCTTTGCTGGCCGGTTTGAAAATTGGCGGGTTTGCCGTTATGTCGGCGATTATGGAAAGTGATGATGCAGAAGAAACAGCTGACGAATTACTGGATAAAATTCACTCTCGCTAATTTTAAACCTGCCAAAAAAATCGTATTTGCAGCTTAATGCTGCAAAATAATCTTATTTTCTAAAAGCAGGTCAATTAATTCGGTCAATGAGTTCTGATTTTTGGTTTTGATTTTAATTTCAAGTTTTCCGTCATTGATTTCAAAAGCAAGTTCTTTCACATCATTCGGAAGATATCTGTATCTCTTTTGGATGTATTCGTAGACAAGAACCTCGTTTTCAAAGAACTTTTTAAGAATGTCGGAAGATCCTGAAATATTGTAATTTTCAATAAATTTGACCTCGGACAATTCGTAAGGGTTACCGTAATAGCTTTTGACAATGAATAATTTTCTGAAAAGGTCGTTGTCATAGGGTTCAGGTATTGCTTTGATTTGAATGTCTTTTGTTTTTAAATTACGGGTGACGGTTATGTTTTCGGATTGGTATTCTTTTACGACGGCATTTTTTTCGTCATCGGTTTCGTTTCCGGCTTCGTCGTAGAATTTTATGAATTCATGGTTTTCGGGGATTTTTAGGGCGAGACAGATGTCGAGGTCTTCGTCGTGGTATTTGAGAATGCTTGTTGTGAAAGTTGTATTGATTTCGGATATGAGTTTGTGGTCGGGCATTTTTGTCACCTTTTATTTGGGGAGATTTATAGGAGTTGAGGGTATTTAAAAAGATGGAATGAAGAGGATTAACATAACTTTCTACAATAAAATTGAATTTGTGCATGGTTTTCATACCTATTTTGTAATAAGCTTTTTATTCTCTATATTCTATTTAATCCATAATTCTTACTCGAGATTTTGAAGGACAATTATGATTAAAACTCCCAAATTGCTGGATAACAAATTGAACGGCAAAGTTGTTGATGAACTCGTTTTAAATTTGACGAAAGAATCTAAACTTTCTGTTATTTCGGCTTATTTTACAATTTATGCTTATGCAGAACTTAAAAATGAGTTAGATAAAATTGACTCCGTTCGTTTTCTTTTTACAGACCCTGTTTTTTTAAAAACTGATAAAGAATCACGGGAATATTTCATCAACCAAAAACAAAATAATCATATTTTCGGAAATGAATATGAAATTAAGCTCCGCAATGAAATGAAACAAGCAGCTATTTCAAAAGAATGTGCGGCCTGGTTTGAAAGAAAAGCAGAAATCAAAACTCTTCGCCGTCCAAATCCTGCTCAATCCCGATTGATCTATATTGATAATGGTGATGACCATACTTCTATTAACGGTTCTGTTGATTTTACAACCGATGGTCTCGGTATTACACCTTCTGAACGGATCGATTCAAATACTTGTGTTTACGGTTCAGAGTTTACTCAGATTTATTTAGAAATGTTTAATTCGCTTTGGGAAGATGAATCAATTATTAAAGATATAAAAGAGGAAATTTTAGAACAGTTGTTGGTCCTCTATAAAGAAAACACACCAGAATTCATCTATTTCGTCACGCTTTATAATATTTTTTATGATTATTTGGACGAGTTGACGGAAGAAAATACTGTCAAAACTCAAACAGGCTTTAAAGAAACATCTATTTGGAATAAATTGTATAAATTTCAAAAAGATGGGGCAATCGGAGCAATTGAGAAAATTGAAAAATATAACGGCTGCATTATTGCTGACAGTGTCGGATTGGGTAAAACATTTACGGCTTTGGCAGTCATTAAGTATTATGAATTAAGGAATGATCGGGTTTTGGTTCTTTGTCCTAAGAAATTGAGGGAAAATTGGACGATTTACACGCAAAATGACATTCTGAATATTTTTTCAGGTGATCGGTTTAATTATGATGTTTTAAACCACACAGATTTATCTCGTACAGGCGGTTTTTCCGGGGACATCAACCTATCAACAATTCACTGGTCTAATTATGATCTTGTCGTTATTGATGAAAGTCACAATTTCAGGAATAATGAACCGGCAAAAGATCGTGTCACAAGATATGAGAGGTTGATGAATGACGTCATTAGAGCGGGTGTTAAAACAAAAGTTTTGATGCTTTCGGCAACGCCTGTTAATAATCGGATGAATGATATTAAAAATCAAATCTCTTTTATTACGGAAGGCAGAAATGATGCCTTTGAATTCGTGGGTCTTCCGAAATTGGATTTGGTTTTGAATAATGCTCAAAAGATTTTCAATAAATGGTCGGCTTTGCCTGATGATGAGCGGACATCGGAAAGATTTGTTGAAATGATGGATATTGATTATTTCAAACTTTTAGATATTATTACAATTGCAAGATCCAGACGGCATATTCAAAAATATTACAGCATGGATGAAATCGGTCGTTTCCCTAAAAGATTGCCGCCGAAAAATCATTGTTCTGAAATTGATGCTTCGGGTAATTTCCCGCCGATCGGGGATGTTAATAAAAACATCAAACGTTTGACTCTTTGTATTTATTCACCTTTGAGTTATTTGCGTAAAGATAAAATTCACAAGTACGAAGAAAAATATGACACGGTTTTGAATTCAGGGTCAGGCCGTTCTGTTTTTAAACAGGTGGATCGTGAGAAGAATTTGATTGGCTTGATGCGGGTTAATCTTTTAAAAAGAATGGAAAGTTCGATTCATTCTTTTTCAATTACGGTCGGAAAAATTTTGTATAAAATCGATCGGACGTTGGAAGCAATTGATAAGAATGAATCCGATTTTTCTTACGGCGGTCTTTCAGAAACGGATCTTGACAGCAGCGAGTTTTTTGATCCGGATTTGGATGATTCTGATTTCTCGGATGATATTATGGTTGGCGGTAAGGTTAAGGTTTCTTTAAAAGATATTGATTTGATTAAATGGCGCCAGGATTTGGAATCTGATCGGTCTTATCTTTCCGATATTTTGGAAGAAGCGCGAAAAGTAACGCCCGATAAAGATCAAAAGTTGATTGATTTGAGGGAAATGATTTATAAGAAAATTGAAAATCCGATTCCTGGAAATAACGGGAATAGGAAGATTCTCATTTTCACGGCTTTTGTTGATACGGCTGAATATTTGTATAAGAATTTGGCTGATGAATTAAAAGCGGGCGGTTACCATTCGGCAATTGTTACGGGTTCGGGGCAAAACAAAACAAATTTGCCGTTGCCTAAAAGCACCCGCGAAACTAAAAGGGAAGCAACTAAAAACGAGAAACAAAACCAAACATTCAGTACGGTTTTAACTCTTTTTTCACCGCGTTCGAAAGACGGGTATGTCATGTTTCTGGATATGGATCGGGAAATTGACATTTTAATCGCGACGGATTGCATTTCTGAGGGTCAAAATTTACAGGATTGCGATTATTTGATTAATTATGATATTCATTGGAATCCGGTTCGGATTATTCAAAGATTCGGGCGTATTGACAGAATCGGATCGCCGAATGAAAGTATTCAGCTGGTGAATTTCTGGCCGATGGAGAGTTTGGATGATTACATTAATTTGAAACGCCGGGTTGAAGGGCGAATGGTTATGGCAGATATTTCAGCCACCGGCGAAGATAATGTGATGCTTGAAGAAAAGGAAATGAAAGATTTGGAATATCGCCGTAAACAGTTGGAACGTTTGAAAGAGGAAGTTATTGATTTGGAAGATATTTCCGGCGGCATTTCGATTACGGATTTGACTTTTAATGACTTTAAACGCGATTTGGCGAATTTCTTAAAAGAAAGTCCGGGAACTCTTGAAAAAGCGCCGACCGGAATGTATGCGATTACGCGTACGGATGAGGATTTAGAAGAGGTTGAGCCGGGCGTCCTTTTTACGCTTCGCCAGATTCGCGGGGCGGAACAGACAAAAAGTCAAAATTCACTTTTCCCTTATTATATGGTTTACATTACAAATAACGGAGAAGTTAAACTTTCATTCCAGCACGGGAAAAAGATTTTAGATATTTACAAAAAATTATGTTCGGGGCAAAAATCCGTTTTAAAAGAGTTGGTTGACGCTTTTAACGCTGAAACGAATGACGGTTTTAAAATGGACCATTATTCAGAGCTGCTGGCGGATACAATTCATCATTTAATCGGCAAGAAACGTGAAATCGGCGCAGCCAGTATTTTTTCAAAAGGCGGAACTGCTTTTCATAACAGTTCTTCCGGCGGAACGGAAGATTTTGAATTGGTGAGTTTCTTGGTGATTAAATAATTTAGGAACATGTAATGGATTTTTAAACAATTATTTGGTGATTTGTTGGTTACTTATTCTTCGGATTATCTGAAAATTTTAGACTACCCTCCGCGGTGCAATATTTCAAAAGATGAAAGTTTAATTACAAAAGAATTGGTTAAACAGGAACTTAAAACCACAACAGAACGGAAAGTCTTCAATAAAGATGTCAAAAAGGTTTTTTGTCATTTCAGTCTCAGAGAAAACACAGTTTACATAAAACCATATCAAGATGATGAAAGAGAATATTCCGAACTCCTTGTGATTGAACTTTATATTTATTCTTCCGAAAATACCAAGAAAATTGCTGAAATGCTTATGAAAGTCATTCTTTATCCCGTTCTTTTGTTTTTCAACAACGGCGAAATGATTCAATTGGCTGCTGCTCATCAAAGAACAAATTTAAGTGACGATTCCAAAAATGTTTTAGAAGAAATTGTTTTGACAGAGTGGTTTTCTCTGGATTCGGATTTTTTAAATCATCTCTCTCTTGAAAATCTAAATAAAAAAGATTTGTATTCTTTGTATTCCGATTACATCAATCGAATTCATTTACACAACGCAGCACAGAAAAAAATAAATCCTGCTTTATTCAACAATTCCGAATCCGCCCGCGATGTTTTAAACAAGATCCAATCAATCGATGATGAAATTGAATCTCTCAAGTCCAAAATCAAAAACAGTGGAACATCAGCCGCCGAACAAATCAATTTGAATATTCGCATTCATAAACTTAAAGAAGAGAAAGAACAATATTTGACTTCCACGGATTGAATTTATATTATTGTTTGATTTTATTATTTTATTATAATCACTTATCAATTTCCAATCGTTTTCATTTATCATTTTTAAGATTTATTTAATATTAATTTCAACATTCAATTTTTAAAGGGTTTAATTATGACAGAAACAAAGCTGACCGGTTTAACGCCTGACATTGCCGAAGAAAACATTGCCGCTCTCAAAACTCTTTTCCCCGACGTTTTTGAAGAAGGCAAAATTGATTTTGACAAATTAAAACAAGTTTTAGGCGACTATGTTGACGATGACAAAGAGCGTTACAATTTCACCTGGAACGGCAAAGGAAAAGCGCTCCGTTTAGCACAAACTCCCTCTTCGGCAACTTTGAGACCTTGTGTTGAAGAAAGCAAAAATTGGGACACAACCGATAATTTGTATATTGAAGGCGATAATCTTGAAGTTTTAAAACTGTTGCAGAAAAGTTACTATGGCAAAGTGAAAATGATTTACATTGATCCGCCTTACAATACCGGTAATGATTTTGTTTATAAGGATAATTTTTCAGATACTATTGGAAATTATGAAAAAATAACAGGTCAAATTGATAACGATGGAAAATCTATTTTTTCTAATCCCGAAACAAGTGGTCGTTTTCATACAGATTGGTTAAATATGATGTATCCACGATTGCGATTAGCACGGAATTTGTTGTCGGAAGATGGGATTATTTTTATTAGTATTGACGATAATGAGGTTGCCAATCTCCGAAAAATATGTGACGAAGTATTTGGTTTCCAGAATTTTGCCGGCGAAATTATTCGGAAAACTAAATCAATGACGGGTGATAGTGGTATTGGTTTTAATCTTCAACATGAAAATTTATTACTTTATGCGAAAAATGTTAATCATCTTATTCTAAAAGGTGAAGAAAAAGACTTCAGTAATTATTCGAATCCAGATAATGATCCTAACGGTGATTGGTGTACTGGTGATCCCAGTGCAAAAAGCGGTGGTAAATCTACATATTTTGAAATTATAAATCCTTACACAGGTAAACCTGATTACCCTCCAAATGGTAGATATTGGGCTTTTTCAAAAGAAACTCTTCAAACTTATATTCAATCCGGAAAAATATCCTTTAAAAAAAATTATTCTGAAAATGAAAGAGGTTTTATTTTCAAACGCTATAAAAAAGATTCTTCTTCAATGACAAATCCAGTAAATAGTTTATTTGCAATTGAAAATAATTATATGAATCAAAATGCAACAACAGAACTTTCAAGGCTTTTCGATGTTCCTTATTTCAGTTACCCTAAACCTAGTCTTTTTATTTATAATTTAATAAAATTTTCAACTAATAAAAAAGATATTATTCTTGATTTTTTCTCCGGTTCAGCAACAACTGCGCATGCAGTAATGCAACTCAACGCAGAAGACGGTGGCAATCGCAAATATATTATGATTCAACTTCCAGAACCGATTCTGGCAGACTCCAATATTCATAAAGCAGGATACAAAAACATTTGCGAAATCGGCAAAGAGCGTATTCGCCGCGCGGGTGAGAAAATTAAAACTGAAACAGGTAAAGACGATTTAGATATCGGTTTTAAAGTTTTCAAATTAGACAGTTCCAACATTAGAAAGTGGCAGCCTGATACAGAGAATTTAAAAATGTCGCTTTCGGATTTTGTTGACAATTATGTTGAAGGCAGAACTGAACAAGATGTCGTTTATGAAATTATTTTGAAAATGGGATTGGAACTGACAGTTCCCGTTGAGGAATACGATTTTAACAGCAAGAAAGTTTATTCTGCCGGATTCGGGGCTCTTATGATTTGCGTTGATGACGATATTACGGAAGATGTTTCAAAAGGTATGATTGAATTGCATCAAAAACTTCAACCGGAAGTGTGGAAAGTTGTTTTTAAGGATAACGGATTTGCAACGGACAGCGTGAAGACAAATGTTCGCGAGAATTTGAAAACGGCCGGATTGGCGGAAGAAAGTTTTACAACAATTTAAATGAAGGGGATTTAAATGAAACTTCAATTTGATGCCGATTTGGAATATCAACATCAGGCCGTTTCATCGGTGGTTGATTTGTTTAAAGGGCAGTTGCCGAAACAAACTTTCTTTACCATTCCTTATTACGAAAAACAGTCTCGTCTGGGTGAACTTGGTTTTGGTATCGGCAATCGTTTGGAATTGGATGAAGAAGACATTTTGAAAAATCTGAAACATGTTCAGTTAGTAAATCGTTTGTCGCAATCACAATCTTTGGAAAAGCCGATGAATTTTACGGTTGAAATGGAAACGGGGACCGGGAAGACTTATGTTTATATTCGGTCTATTTTGGAATTAAATAAAAAATACGGTTTTTCCAAATTCATTGTCGTTGTTCCGAATATCGCAATTAAAGAAGGTGTTTACAAATCTTTTGAAATTACAAAAGAACATTTCAAATCTCTTTACGATAATACGATTTATGATTATTTTATTTACGACAGCAGTAAACTGGATCAAGTTCGAAGTTATGCTGCCAATGATAATATTTCAATTATGATTATTAACATCGATGCTTTCCGAAAAAGTTTTGATGAGCCTGAAAAAGAAAGTAAATCCAATTTGATTCATAGGGTGAATGAAAAGTTGGACGGCTTTAAACCGATTGAAATCATTCAAGAAACAAATCCGATTGTCATCATCGATGAGCCTCAATCCGTAGACACAACGACAAAATCAAAAGAAGCGATTAAATCTTTGAATCCGATGTGTATTTTAAGATACTCGGCAACACATGTTGAAAAACATCATATGGTTTACAAATTGGATGCGGTTGACAGTTACAATGAAAAATTAGTCAAACAAATTGAAGTGGCCGGACTGGAAACGTCAGATCAGCATAATACGGCTTACATTCGATTAATCAGCGTTGATAATAAAAAATCGCCGATAAAAGCCAAAGTTGAAATTGATGTTAAATCAAAAGGCATTGTTACGCGTAAAACGATTACGGTAAAACAAGGAGATGACCTTTTTGAAAAATCAGGGAATCGTGGTGTTTATGAAGGATATATGATTCGTGAAATCTATTGTGGCGATCTCGGTTATATCAGTTTTACCGGAAAATCCGATATTATTGAAGTCGGGCAGGTCATCGGTGATGCCGATACGCTTGCTTTAAAAGAACTTCAAATAAGGAAAACAATTGAAGAACATTTAGATAAAGAAGTTATTTTGAATAAAAGAGGAATCAAAGTCCTTTCTCTTTTCTTTATTGATCGCGTTTCAAATTATCGTATATATGATGAAGAAGGTAATCGTCAAAACGGAATCTATGCGGATTTGTTTGAAAAGAATTATCTGGATCTGATTCGGCTTCCAAAATATAAAGAATTAAGATGGCTGGATGACGATGTCAAAAGCGTTCATAACGGGTATTTTTCAGTAGATAAAGCGAAAAAAGATAAGCAAGGCGAAAAGATCATTAAAGATACATCAGGGTCTACAGTAGCAGATGAGGACGCATACAATTTAATTATGAAAGACAAGGAAACCTTGCTTTCTTTTGATTCAAAACTCAGATTTATCTTTTCACATTCCACACTTCGTGAAGGGTGGGATAATCCAAATGTTTTCCAAATTTGTACCTTAAATAAAACTGAAAAAGATCTTAAAAAGAGACAGGAAATCGGCCGCGGTCTTCGGTTATGCGTTAATCAAAACGGCGAACGCCAATTCGGTTTTGAAATCAATACTTTAACCGTTATGGCAAACGAAAGTTATGAAGAGTTTGCCGAAAAACTTCAGAAAGAGTATGAAGAAGACAGCGGTATCCGATTCGGATTTATCGAACCGCATATTTTTGCCGATATTATATTGGAAAATGTCGGCAGAGAAGAACGCGCCTCTTACATGGGTGAGTCGATTACGGAAGACATGGTTCTCGGGCAGGGAAAATCTGAAACATTGTATCAATTCATGATTGACAAAAAATACATTGATTCAAAGGGAAAAATTCAATCCGAATTAAAAGAAGCTCTGGATAAAAATTCTTTAGACTTGCCGTCTGAATTTGAAGATTATCGCCCGGAAATTGAGAATCGTTGTCTAAAAGCAAGCCAAAACTTGAATATTAAAAATAATGCTAAAAAAGAAACGATCAAATTAAATAAAGCCGTTTATTTAAGTGAGGATTTCAAAGATTTATGGGACCGGATTAAATATAAAACAACGTATTCCGTGAATTTTGACAGCGAAAAACTGATTGAAGAATGTTGTAAAGGTTTAAAAAATCTTACAATTCCCAAGATGAAAATTGTTTACAGCAAATCCAAATATGATATTGAAAGCAGCGGAATTAAAACAACGGAAACTGACCGGCGTACTGAAGAAATCACCGAGTTTTCCGGAAACCTTCCCGATATCATTTCCTATTTACAAAATACAACAAACTTAACGCGCAAAACAATTGCCGAAATTTTAATTCAAAGCGATCAGCTGAATTTGTTTCAAAGAAATCCTCAAAAGTTCATGGAAGAAGTTTCCCGTATTATTAAATCAACGATGCAAAGCATGATTGTCGATGGTATCAAATACACAAGAATTGGTGACCATGAATATTACGCTCAAGAATTGTTTGAAACCGAAGAGTTAACGGGTTATCTTGAACAGAATATGATTAAAAGCGAACGATCGGTATATGATCATACGATTTACCAAAGCGCCGTTGAAAAAAACTTTGCTAATAAACTTGAAAATCATAAAAGTGTTGAACTTTATGTCAAGTTACCAGGTTGGTTTAAAATTAATACGCCGCTTCATGCTTATAATCCAGATTGGGCGGTTTTAATCAATGATTGTGGAACAAAAAAACTGTATTTCGTTTTGGAAACAAAAGGAAATATCGATACGGACCAGATTAATCCTTCAGAATCATTAAAAATAGGATATGGCCGTGAGCATTTTAAAGCTATTAATGCAGAAATGAATGTTAATGTCACGTTTGAACCTGTTGATGATTTTAACAAGTTTATCGAAAAATACTGCGGGCCGGATTACCTTTAAAGAAATGCCTAATCAAAAGGCATTTCATTCATATTTCATTCATCAAATTTTCATTGGTAAATTACAATAAATATTCAACCATTGTTTTTCCTTTATCGGTTAATAAAATAATTGTATTTTTTCCTTTTTTCTGGGTGCTAATAAATTCCCATTTGTTCAATTTTTCAAGTATATTTTTGTTAAGCCAAGCATATTCTCTCGGGCCGTATTTACCCTTATTTTTATTGTCTTTATTAGTTTCAGTTTTATAATCCAATTCTTTTGCAGAAAATTCAATTAAATCTTGTTTTGTTAATTGAATATTTTTTTGATCGTTATTATGTAACTCGATTAATACTTTAATTAATCGTTCATCAGGTAATAATGCCGGGAAAATATTAATCGCTTGAATTTCCTCGACCCCTTCTGTTTGCGGTTGTAAATCATCGGTATATTCACTATAAGTAAGATATTCTTTAGGTTTTACATAATAAAGCCTCACTTGGCATTCTTTTTCAAACATTGTTGCTACAATCGTCCCCGCAATCGCCGCGGGAGTGCTTCCCGATGAAACATTAATGTATATAAGATTGTTTTTTTCTTTTTGTATAATTTTTTTCATGGCTTTTAATACATCGAGTACATTATGTACTTCATCAATCTTTATTTCTGGTGTGGCTATTTTATATTTTTTTAGCTTTTTTTTATTTTCTGCCACGTATTTGGATCCTTTTTCGTCAATTTTTTTTGAAATTAAATAAACAACATCCGCTTTTTGATCAATTGCTGCTTGACTAATCCGATCAACTTCGAATCCCACAACTGCAATATGAACTCGTAAGATATTTTCTATTTTTTGCATACTTGTTCTCTATTCTATGTTTATATATTAAACTACTTGAACATTCTGCATATTAAGTATAATAAGCTACAAAAATATATAAATTAAAAAACCAATTAAAGGTGCTCATTTTAGGGATAAATAAAAAGGAGTGTAATATGAAAAAAGTACAAAATTGTAAAAAATACGAATTACGGGATGGAAACAAAGTTGTTTATCGCGGGATTACAAACGATTTAAATCGCAGAAAACAAGAACATCAACAAGACAAAAAATTTACATCCATGGCTCAAGTCGGACGAGCGTGTTCTGAAGAAAGTGCCCGGAAATGGGAACAGAAATCACTTGAAACATATCGAAAAAACCATAGTGGAAAAAATCCAAAGTATAATCAAAAAAAGAACGGTTAAAGCTCTTTAAAAATTAATTTCACACATTTTAGGTTTTCGAAGAGTTTTTACGATTATTAATATTTGTTTTTTAAAAATTATATAGTCATAAAAATGATGGGCTATTAAAAAGTGAGAATTATGGCAAAAAAAATAACGAAAAATATGTTTTTTTTCAAAATGTACTATGAAATTGATGGGGCAGAGGGCAATTATAAAAATCTCAAGGAAATATTCTCAAAGATATTCAAAGAGAAAGGAATCCCCCATAACGGTATTTTAACTTTGAGATTTGATGAAAATCTGTTTGTTGACAAAATTGAAGAAAAGGGAAATATATTGTATGGAAGATTTGGCAGATTAAAAGAAAACCATTCAATACAAGCAAGAAATAAAGTCACCATGGAAGTTGGTGATATTTTCGATAAGGAAGCTGCTAAAGAAAAAGGAGTTGAAATCTTCTCATATTTTTTAATTGATTTCGAAACCGGAATAATTTGTTCAGTTTCCAGCAGCGGTGCTCCAAGTCTTGGTATAGTTTGCAAAGTTGTTGAAGAAATGGGAGAAGAATACCATTGTGACATCGTTCGAATTATAATAGCTAAAGAAGATGTGCTTAAAAGATTATATTCATCCAATTCGATTTATTCTATAAAATATGAATTGCCTATGCCAAGCCCTGAATTGGCAGATTTGGTTAATATACCTCAAAAAGACATTCAAAGAGGTCAAGCTACTTTAATCGGCGAATTTAAGAATGAACCTCGAATTCCGTTGTTAGAAAATGTAGATATGAGAAAATATTTGCCAAAACTTTTAAAAACTGCTGATGAAAAAAAATTCAAACAATTAGAAATACGAGCAAAACAAACCGATGGGTGTGTTGAATCATTTGACTTATTTGAACAATTCTCAAGACAAAAAATTAAGATTGAAGATGTTGCGGGAAGAGAAGCTTACAAAAATGAATTATATCCCAGTATGCTTAAGGCATACAAAGAAAGAAAAAATGAATTGAAACTATATTCAGACCGGCACGAGTTTAAATGAGTGATTTAAAATGGAAATAATAAATAAGAATAAAAAATTGTATTTTTACAATCTTTTATTTTTATTTGGTACATTAATTATATTGTGTATAATTGAACTTAAAAATCCGATGAAATTTAGTTTTTTTGGAAAAATTGATTCTTTTGATTTGCTTACTTTAAGTTCAATTATTGCCGGTTTTTTATTTAGCAGTTTTTGTTTATTAATTGGATTATATGATACAAAAACAGTAGAATTAATGGAACGTTCAAATTACCTTAATAAAATTATTTTGAGTCATGAATTAGGATTTGTGTTTTCATCATTGTCCATTTTAATCTCAATTGTGGACATATTTCTGATTTCAACTGAAATAAGTTTTTTTGAATTCATATCAATATATTTCATAATTGTCAGTTTGTTTTACTTCTTATTGTCAATGTATTATGTTTATAATATTGTTAATTTTATAAGAGAAGAAAAGAAAAGGAAATCACAAAATATTTTTGATATTTCATTAAAAAAGGATTCAGAAAGCTAAAAATAAATTCCATATTATCCAAGAATTAAGTAAATCAACATCATTCCTGCCAAAATAATCGGCTGATGAATCAAATAAATTACCAAAGAGTGTTTTCCCAAAAACGTAACAGGTTTCAAAAACAAAGATTCCTCTTTCAAAAAAGAAAAATCAAATCTCCTTTCCCCTTTCGGATACAACCACGCTCCAACCGCAATTCCCATCAAAATAACACCAAACCACGGAAACAGCGGTTCATAATCCAGCGAATAAAACCCGTACGGATGAATTCCCAAAGGAACCATCCAAATCGGCCCGCTCATTTTTCCCACAACATTTGAAGCCAAAATAACAATAATCCCGAAGACAAGCGGAATCAACCACGCCAACGTTTCTTTATATTTCCCGAAAAACGGCGCCTCTTTTGTCATTCCGATTAAAAAAGGCACGACCAGAATCGTGGAAAGCCCGATGAGATGAAGAACGCCGAAAAGAATCGCCCCGTCATGCGGATAAATCCAAGTCACGGCCGTGATGAGAAGGCCGACGGCGAAAAGAAAGGCGCCGCGTTTGATTAATTTTTTTGTTAAAGTTTTGGCGTCATTTGTTCTTGAAGCTGTCAGAGAAAGCGAAATTCCGGCGGCTGCGATGAACATCATTGTAATCGGGAAACCGTAAAGCTGCTGCGGCCAAAACCAGGCGGGCATTTCTCTGATGTTAAAATAGTCGAGGTCGAAAAGGAAATGATAAATGACCATGAGAATGACGGCGATTCCACGGAAAACGTCGAGTTCGTAATAGCGGGATGATTTTTTCGCCGGCAGATTTTCAGTCATGATTTTATTTCCGAATTTTAAGGTAATTCGTTTTTATATATCTCATTTTTTCAAGGCTTTTGAGATTTAAAAACATATTTGAATGAAAACATCATCATCCAAATATCAATTATTCAAAGGAGAAACAATATGAAAAAGTCGGCAAACGATCTTCAAATCAAGAACAGTACGGCGGAATTTTTGATTTTCACATCGCAATCCGGTGAAAATACGATTGAAGTTCGCGTTGCCGAAGGAACCGTTTGGCTGACCCAAAAACTGATGGCGGAATTGTTTGAAACAACAAAGCAAAACATCAGCATGCATTTGACAAAAGTTTTTGAAAACAATGAACTGAATCAAAATTCAGTTGTAAAGGATTTCTTTACAACTTCTCCCGATGGCAAAAATTACAACACGAAATTCTATAACTTAGATGCCATCATCGCTGTCGGTTTTAAAGTCAACGGCGACCGTGCCGTTCAATTCCGGCAATGGGCGATTCAAGTCCTTCGCGACTTCTCCCTGCGAGGTTATGTGATTGACAAAGAAAGAATGAAAAACGGCAGCTTCTTAAACGAATCTTATTTTGATCAGCTCGTTGATGAGATTCGGGAAATTCGAACAAGCGAGCGCCGTTTCTACCAAAAAATCACGGATATTTACGCAACGGCAATGGATTACAATCCGAATTCGCCGACAACAAAACAATTTTTTGCGAACGTTCAGAATAAACTTCATTTCGCAATTCACGGCAACACCGCCGCCGAACTCATTATGAACCGTGCCGACAGCGAAAAGAAGCATATGGGTTTAACAACTTGGAAAAACGCCCCCAAAGGCAAAATCATCCGAAGCGATGTCGCTGTTGCCAAAAACTACCTGACCGCTGATGAATCCAACCAATTGAACCTCATCGTTTCCATGTATTTGGATTACGCGGAAATGCAGGCAAAAAAGAAAATACCGATGACGATGCAGGATTGGGCGGAAAAACTGAATGCGTTTTTAAAATTTAACGAACAGGAAATTTTAAAAGACGGCGGCCGGGTGACGGCAGAAATCGCCAAAGCATTTGCCGAGAGCGAATTTGAGAAATACAGAATTGTTCAAGATCGGGAATATGAAAGCGATTTCGACAGAATGGTGAGAGAAAGTCAGGCGGAATATTTGGTGTAAACAAACGGTTGCCGGTTGTTTTGTTTTTCCGTTAAAGCAACTATTCGGAATTTCCGAATAGTTCAAATCGTCACTCACCGAATGTTTCAATATTTTCAAATTTACATTTTTTCATTTTCTCAAAAGCCACTATCCAGAATTTCCGGATAGTTCAATAAATCCCAAACAACCGCCCGCTAATTCCGAATTTCGGGCTGAGCGAAGCGAAGGACGAAATCGGAATTTGCGGATTCGTACCCATGATTTAAAGAAAACGGATTCACTGTCAAATTAAATGATTTGAAAAACAGAACACAGCATTTCTTTGAACTATTTTTATTTGTGTAATCCGTTCGCTTTGTCACCACCTTCGGCGGCGCCGGCAGCGAACGGTCGTTCTCGGGGTTTAATTAAAAGTTTGAAAAGCATTTGTCAAGTTTTTCTTTACAACTGAAAAAAAATAGATGTTAATCAAGAAAGAAATTTATTTTAATTCTTCAAAACAATCATCAACCCGTACAAATCTGACTCAGGCTCCGGCGGATTCTCAACATTCCCCTTAATAATCCGCTCTTCAGGATATCCAAGCTCTTCCAAAGAATAAACATCTGCCTCAACGCCAAGTTCCTTTAACACCGAACAAACTTCAACCGCCCCGAACTTTTCATCCGGCAGCAAAAAAACATTTTTCCCAAACCCAATTTCACGAATCAATTCATCCCGCGCCGAATCAATTTCTTTTCGCCCGTGAGCTGTCACGCACGAAAAATTCGTCAGATTCACTTTCAAACGCGCACAGGCCACTTGAAATGAAGAAATTCCCGGAATCACAACATCATTCTCTGTCGCGAATTTCCCGAGCCCCGAAAACATCGGATCGCCCGTTGACAAAATGACAGCGTCTGCCGGCAAAAGATGAATGTTTTTGTAATCCTTAATCGTATCAACCGGCGTGTTTTCGGAAATATACGGCTTTGCAAGTTCCAGCGCCCGTCCCGAGCCGTAAACAACAGAAGCGCTTTTAATCGCTGCAATTCCCTCTTCCGTGAGCATTCCGGGACCCACGCCGACACCGACAACAATCATTTTTCTTCCTCCGCGTTTTCACTTTCCGGTTCAATTTTGTCGGAATCGATCATTTCGCCCGATTCATCCGATTCGCCAACTTCATCAAATTCATAAATAATCTCAATTTCGTCTTCGGGATCATCTTCGTCTTTGTATTGACGATCCTCATTTCGCGCGTAATAAACAGCGAAAACGAACAATAACAGGCCGGTGATAATCAAAACAATCGGACCCTTCAAATCCCATAATGAAGCGGCATTTGATTTTAAAATAACGTAAATATTCCAAAATACAAAAATTAAACCGAGTAGCGCAAGCAATAATGCCGGCATTATTTTTTTAATATCAATAGCCATTTTTTCACCTTCTGATATTGAAAGTTCAAGTCACGCACGGGGCTTTACTCATTTTAAACTTTTAATTTTTCATCAAATAATCAAATTCGCCCTTGCTGTCCATCAAAACAAGCCCGTCCCGATCAATCACAACAATCCTGGCGCCTTTTCCTTTCTTAACGCACATTTCAAATGCCTGTGTCAAAAGCGGATTTTTCGGATCTTTTTCAATCACTTCAACGACGGTCGCAAAACCGCTGTTTTTGAGCATATCCGGATTGCCCCATTTCAAAACCAAACCGGGTAGACCGCAGACAATAATTTCCTCAGCCGAAACCGCCGCGTCAATGCCTTCCGAAATTCGGCTGCCGACCATCACAATTTCATAACCGGGGAAAAGCATGCTTGATGTCGCCATTCCCTGGCGGCCGGTTGTCAGAACCACTTTTTTCGCGTTTTGAATCAAAACATCTTTCATTTCACCGAGGTGATCGTTCCAAGGCTCAACGAAACCCGTCGTTCCGAGAACGGAAATGCCGCCGACAATGCCGATTCTTTCGTTCAGCGTTTTTTTGGAAAGCTCCTTGCCGTCGGGAATGTAAATTGTGACAATCAAAACCGATTCACCTTTTTCAATTTCATCGAAAAGACCGATTTCTTTGAGTCCTTCCTTCACCGATTCTCGAATCTGGGCAAGCGGTTTCGGGTTAATCGCGTATTCTCCGACGCGCGTTTCAAAGCCGGCGCGCTGAATGATTCCGACACCCTCGCCGCCGGTGATGAAAATATTGTCAACCGCTTTTTCTTTTGAAAATTCTGGATCAATGGCGGCGGTTTTTTTCACTTTCGCGCAAAACGAAACGTCACGCGTAATGTCGGATTCGTGATCGTTGTACATTTTTCGAACACACGCATTTCCGCCGGTCCCGGATTCCGCCGGCATTTCGGCGCGAAGACCGATCGGCGTCGGAACGGAAATAATTGTTCCGGATTCCAATTTTCCGGCAAGCGAAAGAACGGCTGCTTTGGCGGCCGCGGCTGACGTTGTTCCCGTCGTAAAACCGCGCTTTAAGAAAGATCCGTCGCTTAAAACAACAATAAGACCGCGGCTGACCAAATCCTCAACCTCGGCTTTCGGAAGAGATGCCTTTTCAATCCATTCTTCCGGAATTTCAAAATCATTGACGGGATCTTTCATAATGATCAAATTTCAAAAAAATAATTTTAAAGCAAAAATACAAAATAAAAAACAACTGAAAAATTGTAATTGAATGACAATTTATAATCAATCACAACTGACAGTTATTTTATTATTTTATGATTTTATTATTTTGAGTTTACTGCTTTTTCTTTTCGTTGGCAATCGCAATGATTTCATTCACGCTTGCAACCGCCATCGGCGTTCCGCCGCGGGTTCCGACGCAAGTGACTGACGGAATCGGAACTTCCATGTCCCGAATTATTTCCTTAGATTCGGCAGCGTTCACAAAACCGACGGGTGTCGCGACGATGAGCGCCGGTCTGAGGCCGCGCTCAATCAATCTTGAAACCGTAATCGCAGCAGAAGGCGCGTTGCCGATGGCGATGATGGCGCCGTTTAATCTGTCGCGCGCGGCCAGGTAGCCGGCGGAAGTTCGGGTGATGCCGTATTCTTTGGCGATTTCAGCGTCTTTGTCTTCGTCCAAAACACAAATGATTTCGGAATTGTGACCGCTGCGGGTAATTCCCGCTTTCACCATGCTGATGTCGGTAAAAATCGGCGCGCCGGCTTCGATTGCCGCAACACCGGCCGCAATCGGGTCATGGCGGAATTCCATGATATCGGCAACGGAAATGTCGCCGGTTGCAACCGCACAGCGCTGGCGGATTCTGTCCTCAGGCGTTTTGTTGCCGACAACGCCTTCGATGTACGTTCGGCTCTTCATGTAAATGGTTTTGGCCTCGTCCGTTCCCGCGCCGAAATCCTTGCAAGAATCAGCAAAATCCTGATCAATTTCAATCGTTACGGTTGCCAATTCGTCCAAAGTGCCGTAATTTTTGTTTGTGTCTGTCATGTTTTTCCCCTTATTTGATAATAAAAATATTTCAGAAATTAATACTCATATTTTCTGTGATAACCGCGCGGCGTGATAATTTTATCGCCGTTCGGGCTGTTCCAAATGCGCGAATCGCTGTTGCAGATGACAATCGCCGTTCTCATGTCCACCCAGTCGTTGTATTCCAAAACTTCACCGAGCGTCGTCACGATGTATTCCTGTTCGTCGCCGCGAAGCGCGTTCTTCACAAGACCGACCGGAACGGAGTCTTCTCTGAACTTGCGAATAATTTCGATTGCGCGCTCAAAGTTGGAAGTTCTTTGGCGGCTCTTCGGGTTGTAAAGCGAAATAATGAATCCCGCGTCAGCCGCGGCCGAAAGTCTCTTCTCAATAACTTCCCAAGGCGTGAGCAAGTCGCTTAAGCTGATTGTTGCCGCATCCACGACAACAGGCGCGCCGAGAACGCTGGCCGATGCGAGCATCGCCGTGACGCCCGGAACGACTTCGATTTCGACATCCAGATTGTTGCTCTCGGCAACCTCAATCACAATGCCGGCCATGCCGTAAACGTTGGCATCGCCGCCGCTGACCATCACCGCAACATTGTTTTCGGCAAGTTTCACCGCTTCTTTGGCGCGGTCCACTTCTTTGCCCATGCTGCTGCGGTAAATGTTTTGCGTTGTCAGCAATTCTTCGATTTGATCCAAATAAGTATCATTTCCGAGAACATAATCAGCGTTTAAAATAACATCTCTGGCATGCACTGTCAGCTGTTCGACCGATCCCGGACCGATTCCGACAATGTATAATTTTCCTTTCTTTTCACTCTGCGACGGCAATTGTAACTCTCCCGTAAACTTTTTTCTTTGAAATTAATTTTTTATGAATAGATAAAGCTAATGCGGCCGGTTCAGCAACCCCTTTGAGGCCGAAGCGCTCCGCCTGTGATTCCGACTCGGGAACCGTTTCATTCAAAACATCATCGGGCAGAAATTGAATACTTTTTCCAAGTTCTGCGACCGCTTCAATTAAACCCGCTTCGTCCGCTTTCAAAACGGAAGACGCAAACGAATCAACATCGGTTAGTGACAAATTCAAATCGGAAAGACAAACAGAAACGGCATCAATCACTTCTTGTTTTGTTACACCGCGGCGCGCGCCGATTCCGACAATCATTTTATCACACATTTTTGATGTTTTTATTTCGGATTGACCGAATCCATTTCATCTAAGGTCGCCGTCGTTCCGTCCTTTCGTTTCACCAAAACGGAAACATCTTCATCAACGACAATAATTTTCGGGCCTTTCACTTCCAGAACTTCAACTTCTTGGTCCAAAAGCGCGCAATTCACTTCAATCGTTGACTTCCGGTTTCGAACGTCGCAGCCGAGTTTTTCGGCGATGCCTTCAACCGACGGTTTTTGATGAACTTCCGTTGCGGTCGTAATCACGGGAACCGCGCCGAGATCGGCAATCCGCCGGGCAACTTCATTGCCGCCGTGATGGCCGCCGAGAACGGGAATCGCGAAATTCAATCCCGAATCAACAACAATCAGCGCCGGGTCTTCCCATTTGCTTCCGAGATACGGCGCGATTTCACGAATCGCGATTCCGCTTGCAAAAACCGCGACAACCGCGTTAAATTTTGAAAAAATATCTTTGAAAACGCCTTTCTCATAAAGAACGACCTCCCCGTTCAAATGATCGGCCAGCTTTTGAGCGGCATCCATATTCCGCTCAAACGTGACAACGGCAATTTTCAAATCCATTTTCAATCTCAATTTTGATTGTTTTCGATTCAATTTTTTTACAATTAATCAATCGGTTTCAGTCCAACGGGCCCTGTTTCACGCCGTAAAGATAGGATTTGGCGTAATTTTTCGGGTCAACCACGTCGCCGATAATAATCATCGCCGATCTTTTAATGCCGGCTTCTTTCACTTTTTGAGCAATGTCGTCAACCGTTCCGCGAATAACTTCTTGATTCGGCCAGGACGCGTGGAAAACAACGGCGACAGGCGTGTCTCTCGGACATCTGACCTTTTCCATGATTTCTTCAATCTTCTGCGTTCCCAAAAAGATTGCCATCGTGCAACCCATTTCCGAAAATTCCGGAATCTGATCCTGCTCAAGCGTTGTGCCGGCAGGTCTTGTAATAATCAGCGAATCTGAGACATTGTTGAGCGTAAACTGCGTCTCAAGCGCGGCCGCCACCGCGAAAACGGAGGAGACGCCGGGAACACGCTCGGCAGTGATGCCGAACTTCTTCAGCTCTTCCGTCTGCTCGACAATGGAGCCGTAAAGCGCAGGGTCGCCGCTGTGCAGGCGCACAACAAATTTGCCGGCATTGACGGCGTCCACCGTCAGCTGCGTTGTCTCATCCAGCGTTAAACCGTAACTGTCAATGCATTCGCCCTTCGTGTATTCCAGCACTTTCGGGTTCACCAAAGATCCGGCGTAAATGACCAAATCGGCTTGCTCAAGGAGTTCTTTTCCTTTGACCGTGATGAGTTTTTCATCACCCGGGCCTGCGCCGACGATATAAATTTTCTTCTCACTCATTTTAATTCTCCGACATTTTCTTTTTCATTGCTTTTATCGTTATTTTTTCGCTTTGCTCAATTTTTCTTCCCGTAAACGATGCTGAAATAATTGCCTTCTTCAGGAATGTTTTCTTTGCCTTTGATGATGACTTCGCGGTCGGAGAACAAACGCTCGGCGAAGATAAATTCGTTGTAGCCTTCTTTTTCAAAACGCTCGATAATTTCCTGCGGCTTGCGGGCTTTCAAATGAATCAAATAATTGATGTCGGAAACGCCGTCATGAACTTCAAAAGAGGTTTCAACCGCAACGCCCATGCGCGCCGCGCAGGATGTAATGGAGCTGATTCCGGGAACTGTGTCGACTTCAACGTCCGGTGCGACTTCCGCCATGACTTTTTTCATGTGCGTGAAAGTTGAAAAAAAGTTCGGGTCGCCGATTAAACAGAATGCGACATCTCCTTTTCGGGCGTATTCGGCAACGTTTTCTGCATTTTCCGTCCAGATTTCTTTGAGTTTCTGCTCGTCATAAATCATCGGAAAATCCAATATTTCGGGCTCTTCCGTCACATACGGGCGAATTAATTCGGCGGCCATTTCGCCGGGAACAAAAACTTTAATGCTTTCTTTTAAGATTCTGACTGCTTTCAGCGTTAATAATTCCGGATCTCCCGGACCTAATCCGATGCCATACAACATATGTAATTCCTCTCAAGCGAACCTTTTTTTCGTAATGTTAATGTAATTATTAATGTAATGATTAGAGTAAATGTAATAAATCGTAATAAAACCTTATGATAAATTTCATAACAATTTCAATTTTTGAATTTAAATTTTCAAAAAAAACATAAATTCAATCCTTTCGCTTCGCCGACATAATATAAACCGGATTCTCCGGCTTAAACATCGTCTCGCCCGTCAGCTCTTCGCCGCGGGACGCAATAATGTGAACAGCTTCATCAAACACGCCGCGCTTTTTCATGTGTTCAATCACGCGGACGACGGTTTCGATGCGGACGGCGTTCACGATAATAGACCTGGCGCCTTTTTCAATCAGCGCGTCCAAAACGGCGGTGATATTTTTCGTGCCGCCGACAAAGGCGCAGTCGACTTTTTCAAGATTTGAAATGACTGCGGATGATTCGCCGGAAATCACTTCGGCGTTTTCGATGCCGAAATTTTTAAAATTCTGCGTCGCCGCGTCAACCGCAACGTCGCGCGCGTCCATCGCGTAAATTTTCAGATTTTTCGCAAGTCGAGTGGCTTCGATTGAAATTAATCCCGTACCGCAGCCGACATCGGCAAAAACGTCTCCGTCTCGAAGATCTAATTTAAAAAGGGAAACGGCAATGATTTCAGGTTTCGTCGGCCCCCCCGAAACACCGATTAATTCAGGCATATTTGATTCTGCTCCGTTTATTTTTGAAGATTATTTTAAAGGCTATAATCCTCTTAATTTGTTTTATATCTTTTCCTTAATTTTCGGAATCCGCCCTTAATTTTTATATTATGTCAAGTAAATTTGTCCGCTTTTGGATTCAAATTGAATCGGAATTAAAAGTTTGATTCTTTTTTGAAAAAAACAGATTTTGATTGAAAACGCATTCGATTGATATCTGCGGTGTGATGAATGAATATTTTTGTGTTATCTTTGAGGATTACATATCTCACCCGAATCTACAGTGTTTATATTCAATCAACTTCATATTAAAGCATTGCTTTCATACCGATTTATAAATCATTTGGATTTATTTCGGGCTTATGTGCTCGTTTTAAATAAACTTGATTTCGGTTTTATTTTGGTTGACGCAGAATAATCTGCGCGTTTTACACGTTTGTACATAAAAAGGAGTAATCATAATATGCACATTATGGAAGGTGCGCTTCCCTGGGAATGGGCTTTATTTTGGTGGGGTCTGACAATCATCATTTTGATTGCAGGTATTATCCAACTCAACAAAGTTGTCCGCAAAAACAGAGAAGTTTTACCGTTATTGGCCGTTTCCGGCGCTTTTATCTTTGTTTTGTCCAGTTTAAAAATACCGTCGCCGATCGCGATGTCTTCATCTCACCCGACCGGTACAGGCTTATCGGCAATTACATTCGGTCCGGCCATCACGGCTGTCATGTCCGCAATTGTTTTGCTTTTCCAGGCGCTTTTGCTTGCCCACGGCGGTTTGACAACGCTTGGCGCAAACTGTTTCTCGATGGGATTCTTCGGCCCGCTTTTGGCATGGCTGATCTATAAGGCGCTTCAGAAAACCAAATTCAACATTTACGTTACGGTTTTCATTGCCGCGTTCGTTGCGGATTTGGCGACCTATGTGATGACATCTTTCCAGCTGGCTCTTGCCTTCGGTCTTGAGACGCTTCCCGAATTCCTCGGCATTTTTGCATTGACGCAAATCCCGCTCGCGGTTTTGGAAGGCTTGATTATTGTCGTCGCCGTTAAGTTTATCGCGAAAGTCAAAGGCGAATTCTTCATCAGCAGCGGAACGCTCTCTGAAGAACAGGTCGCAAAAATGAACGAATGAGGTGACAAAAAATGAAATTTAAAGTTGAATATCTTTTAGTAATCGCCCTCGTGCTTTTCGCTATTTTCTTTGTCTACGTGACAACGATTTCGGATTCCGAATTCGGCGGCGCCGACGGAGAAGCTGAAGATTTGATTTACGAATTAAACCCTGACTATGAACCGATTGCAGAACCGCTTTGGGAACCGCCGGGAGGCGAAACCGAAAGTTTGCTCTTCTGTCTCCAGGGAGCGATCGGCGCGCTAATCATCGGTTTATTCTTCGGTTATTACTACGCCATGAAAAAATGTAAAAAAGAAATCGGAAACGCTTAAATTTAATTTAAGCTTCCTTTTCTTATTTTTTTGATTTAAATTTCTCCTAAATTTTTACAATCTTTTTTTATTTTTTATTCAAACGCTATCCGTTTTCATTTATTTTTGAAATGGTTGATTCATTTTTTGTGTATTATTTTTGAAAACTTTGGTTCGTTTTTCGTTTATCCTTCTTGAAAAATCGGGTTCGCTTTTCGTTTAATTTTTAAAATTGGTGCGGCTCGCGCGCGGCGGCGACGGTGGCAAACGGAAACGGTAAGGTAGCAATGGCAAACGGAAACGGTAGGTAATCTGTGCCACGTTCGCGAAGCGAACGGCTGCACTTAAAAGACGCAGATGCGAACGCAAACAACCTGATGGTAGCGGCGGCAAACGCAAACCTGATGGTAACGGCAGCAAACACAAATCTGATGGTAGCGGCGGTAAACGCAAACCTGATGGTAGCGGCGGTAAACGCAAACCTGATGGTAGCGGCGGTAAACGCAAACCTGATGGTAGCGGCAGCAAACACAAATCTGATTGGAGCAGCAGCAAAAATAAACTCACGGTAGCAATTGTTTCATTAAATCATGGCGGCGAATCTCCAATCACTCCTTTCACTCGCTAACGCTCGCGAAACTCGCGATTGGAGGTGGTTGTTCCGGTTTTTAATTCGTTTTTTATGAAACAGAAACATCGGTTTTATTTAATTTTTTGAAAAACGAACGCCCTGTTTCATTATTTTTTTAAAAGGAATACGGCGTTCGGGTTTTGTTATTTTTTGAAAAACCGATGTTTGGGTTTTTTGTTTTCTTTATTTTCATTTTCGTCTTTGTTTTCATTTTCGCATATCTGTGTTACAAATCTTTCGAAACATATTAATTTAAATTGATTTTTCAAAAATTATCCGTAAGCTTTAAGAATCACGTTTTTCATAAATAGTCAAATATTATTGATTAAAAACGAATCAATTCATTTATTATTGAGTGGAAAGCATGAGAACATTAGACGATATTGCGCTTCTCAGCCCTTTGAGATACAAAAACACAACGCTGAAAGTGGTGTTGGTTTTTGTCGGGCTGTTGGCGGGGTTATTTTCATCATCACCGGTTTTGCCGTTCTTCATTGCCGTTTGCATGATCTTAGCCACGCTCATTTTCGGAAAAATTCCGCTCAAACTTTATTTCAAATTGTTTTTATCGGTTCTCGGATTTGCGGTCGTCAGCGCATTCATTTTGGCGTTTTTCGCATACGGCGACGGCGGCGAAACGCTTTGGTCCGTCAATCTTTTCGGCTGGGTCATTTCAATCACGACCGGAAGCGCGAATTTAGCGATTTTGGTTTTCGCCAGATCCATGAACGGCTTGGCCTGTTTGTATTTCCTGTCCATGACGACGCCGATGCTTGAATTGTTTTCTTATTTCAAGCGATTTTCATTCTTAGATGTCTTCATGGAACTCGTCATGCTGATTTACCGCTATATTTTCGTCTTTTTGGCGCTGCTCTTAAACATTCAGTCCGCCCAAGCCATGCGATTCGGTTACTGCAATTTTAAAACAAGCCTGCATTCCACCGGACTTTTGGTCGGCAGTCTTTTTGTTCAAACACTCGAACAAGGCGACCGCCTTTACCTTTCCATGAATTCAAGATGCTACGACGGCAAATTACCTTATTATGATGTCAAATACAAAATCATGTTTTCAGACGCGCTTTTGTCAATTCTTTTCGTCGCGTCAATCGCGATTGTTTTTGTATATACGCGAGGGTATCAATTCTTCTGATTTATCAAAATTAATTTAATTCATTCACAATTCATTTATTATTCATTATTCGGAGCTGTATTATGATTTTAGAAACGAAAAACTTGGAATTCAGTTATCCTGACGGAACCAAAGCCATCGACGATATTTCGATTACAATTCCCGAAGGCAAAAAAGTCTCTTTCGTCGGCAAAAACGGCTCCGGAAAATCCACGCTGTTCCTACTGCTCAACGGCACGCTGAAGCCCAAAAGCGGCAAAGTTTTGCTTGACGGGAAAGAAGTCAATTATTCCGCCTCCGGTCTTCGCGAGCTTCGAAAGAAAGTCGGCATCGTTTTTCAAAACTCCGACGATCAGCTCTTCGCGCCGACGGTTTATCAGGATATCGGATTCGGGCCGCTGAATCTCGGCTATTCCAAAGAAGAAGTCGGCGAAATTGTCGGCAAAATGCTGGACCATTTCGGTCTTCAGGCGATTAAAGACAAACCGCCGCACCATCTCAGCGGCGGGCAAAAAAAACGCGTCGCCATCGCCGGCGTTCTTGCAATGGATCCCGACATTATCATTTTAGACGAGCCGCTTTCCAATTTGGATCCGGTCGGCGCCGATGAAATTTTAGATATTCTGAATGAGCTGAACGATCTCGGAAAAACAATCATTATCTCGACGCACGATGTTGATTTGGCATACAAATGGTCGGATTACGTTTATCTTTTGGCGGACAGCAAATTGGTTGACGAAGGATCTTCCGGTGCCGTGTTTTCAAAAGAAGAGCAAGTTCGCAATTCGTCTTTGAAAAGCCCGTTCATTTTTGACGTTTACAAAGAACTTGAAAAAAGGTGGCTCGCGACCGGAAACGAACAGCCCAAAGACATTCCCGAACTCGTTCAGACGCTGCGCTCCATTGATTTGATGCGCGTCGAAGTCAACCCGGAAATCAAAGTCGGCGAGTGCGTTAATTTAGGCGTTCTGTTCGGTGATTTCACGCAGGAAGGACTTTACGAAGCGGTCAATTCGCGCGTTTTGTTCCGAAACGATGACGGGACGGCTGTCGTCGAGCTTAAGCGTCGCGTTCTCAAACCGGGCGCGATTTATGTTTACGACATGGATAATTTTGACAGAGAAGAATTTGATAAAATTATTGAGGAATACGATATTGATTTCATCGGCGCGATGGGCAAAAAAAGCAAAGATACGGCGGAAAGTAACGGCATTAACGTGGTTTGCAATTCCGGCGTGATTGACAAATCCATCTTAAATGCGATTACAGGAAGCCGATGTTTGATTCTGACAAGCGAAGGAATGGTTTCTCACACCATGAAACGTGTTCGCGAATATATTCAAAACAGTGGCATTCGCCTGATTTTCAGCCCGGTCGGAAAAAGCGCGGCTGAAATCGGCGAAGAACAAAACAAATGAAAATTTGACAAATTTAAACAATATTTTAAATTTAAACATTTTAAATTTAAACAATTTAATTTGAAATAAACTCCAAAAATTTTGATATTTTGTTTTCGGAAATGTTAACATTTCCGTTTCTTTTTGCATTTTTTAACGTTGACAACCGTTGCCGTTCCTTTCATTTCATTCGTTGAATGAATCTTATTTTTTCAAAACCCGGTCATTTATCACGGTTGATTATTCGAGTTGGTTTTTTTTATATATTTTTCAATCGCAATTCATATTGCAGAAGAAAATCGTTCGTGACAAATTCGAAAGTAAATTCGAAAATAAATCGAAAGCGAATTTGAACAAAATCGAAACAAAGCGGTTTTCATTTCTGTTGTGTGTTTAATTAATTGTGTGTTATTTTTTTAATATGGAGGATAGAATAATGGTTTCAGAAATGACTCCGACGCGGCGCGTTCTTGCAGCCGTCCTCGGCGGCCGTGTCGATTATGTGCCGCCTGCAAATCCTTTGGCGCAGACAACGGCCGAGCTGATGGCGCATGTCGGCGCGACTTGGCCCGAAGCGCACCGCAACCCGAAAATGATGGCAGACTTGGCGGCAGCGCCCTACGAAGTGTGCGGCATTGAAGCCGCTCGCCCTCAATTTGACATCTCGCTTGAGGCGGAAGTTTTGGGCTGCCCGCTGGACTGGAACAAACCCGATCGGCCGCCGGTTGCCGACCACGCGTACACGGATCCGAAAGAAGTGACATGGGATCAGGATTTCGCGAAAAACAGCCGCGCTGCCGTTGTCTTGGAAGCAATTTCAATTCTGCGCGAAAGATACGCCGGAATGCTTCCGATTATTCCCGTCATCACCGCGCCGTTTACGGTTGCCGGACACATTGCCGGCGTTGAAAATTTGGTTCGCTGGACACGAACGGATCCTGAAAAGGCGCACGCTTTCATTGACGCGGCGACGGATTTCGTGATTGAATACGGCAAGCTTCAGGTTGCTGCCGGCGCGCACATTTTGTTCCCGGCCGACCCGTCGGCCTCAGGCGATTTGATTTCCGGTGAAACTTATGAAGAATTCGTCTTGCCGGCGCATCAGAGAATGGCACGCGAAGTCAGCGCGCCGAAAATTCTTCACATGTGCGGCAATACAAGTAAATTGCTTCCGTATGTGAAAAAAAGCGGCATGGATTGTTTTTCGTTTGACGCCGTTCCGGTTTGGTACTGCCGGCAAGTGCTCGGCAACAGCATGTCGATTCTCGGCAGCTTGGATGTCATTGATTTGATGCCGAACGGAACGCCCGAGGACGTTTACAACCGGACGAAGGAATGCATTTTGCAAGGAACGGATGTCGTCGGAACGGCTTGTGATGTTTCTTTCGGAACGCCGCTTGAAAATTTGAAAGCTTACGTTCGTGCCTGCCGCGAAACGCCTGTTCCGCAGCCGGACGACACGGAAGCGATGATTCGCGAGATCGGCGTCGGCATCGGAAAACTTGGAAAAGCAGACGGGAAAACAATTGAAGAAACGACAGGGAGGGCTTTTCAATGATTCGTCATGTTGATACGGCGGCGGCCGAGATTTTTGAATACAAAGAGAAAAATCCGCAGCGTTATCGGGAATTGATTGAAGTCGGAATCAAAATCGGTTTTGGCGAATTTCCTGAAACGGAAGGAAAAGAAATTTTGACGCCCGATCAGGTTCGCGCGAAATACAAACCGAAAAATCCGGATTATGCGGCTTTGACGAATGCTGTTATTGAAGGCGAAGTCAAGGAGTCGGCGAAATTAACGGCGGCGCTTTTGGAAAATGGAACCGATCCGACAGCGATTGTCGTTGACGCGCTGATGCCGGGCATTCAAACGGTTTGTGAAATTTATGACAATGGCGACGCGTTTGTTCCTGAAATTTTGCTTGCAAATGACGCGATGGTCGCAGGCGTTGCGCTTTGCCAGGACAAACTCGGCGATATGCCGTCGGCCGGCCGTGTTGCGTCTCTTGTGATTGAAGGCGACGTTCATGATATCGGTAAAAACATTGTCGCCGCGATTCTTCGCGCGAACGGTTTTGAAGTCATTGACATGGGCCGCGATGTTTTGGTTGAAGATGTTGTAGATTTGGTCAAAAAAGAAAAAATCGATTTGGTGACGGGAACGTCGCTGATGAGCACGACAAAAGAAGGTCTTCGAGCGCTTTCGGAAGAATTGAAAGCATCGGGTGTTCCGGTGGCTTGCGGCGGCGCGGCTGTTGACGATCATTTTGTCGAGACGTTTACGAATTCGATTTACGGCAAGAGCCCGCTTGATGCGGTTAAAATCGCGCAGGCGGTTGCGGCCGGAAAAGACTGGGAAACGGTTCGAAAGGAAATGAAAATCGGCAAAGGACAAGAACAGGAAAAAGTTAAAAATTGAGGTGAATACAGAACAAAAATTAAAAAAATCAAAGTCAAAATAATAATTAAAATCGAATGACCACCTCCAATCTTGAGTTTTGCAATCGAAAACGGGCGAAACGAAAGATTGGAAATTTCAACCTCATTTTCAATCTAATTGTTTATTATAAACGGATTTTCTGTTTTCCTGTTTTCCTATTTTCTTGTTTTCCCGTTTCTTGTTTTCATTAATTTTCTTTTGTTTGCTTTGCTGTTTTGCTGTCTATTTTGGATGTCGTCGTGCTTGGCGGTTTGCGTTTCCGCTTGCATTTGCTTTTAAGAGCAGCTGCTCGCTTCGCGAACGTGGTGCTGTTACCTTACCGGTTGCATTTGCTGCCGCTACCTTGCTGTTTGCATTGCTGTCGTCGCTGTGCCGGCCGCAGCAGCTGCCGCCGCGCGCGAGCCGCTCCGCTTTTCAAAAAATCAAATGAAAAATGCCCCTCGGATTTTCGATAAATAAAAAAAAAGAAAGCATAACCGATCGGTTATGCCTTTTTATTTCATTACGTCAGCCATTCAAAGGATTGAACGACTTTGATTTGCGTTTCCGTATCCAAGTAAGACAATTCGACGCGGTCGCCGACATTTATCAACACGGCGCGCGGATCAAATCCGGCCGACATCGCGTAATAAGTCGGATCGCCTGACAGTTTCAGGTAATATTGCGAATTGCCGGAGATGACGGCGATTCGAATGTCCTCAACTGTTCCCGAAACTTTTGTTTCTTCGGACGGGACGGTAATGCCGGACGAACCCAATTTGCTGATGTAATCATCCTCACATTGTTTGAGCGTTTCGCCCGTTCCGACAACGGTGTACTGCTGCACGTTGACCATTGCGTATTGTTTGACGAGGTTGGAATAGTCTTTCATCGCCATGAAATACGTCGGTTCACCGTGAATGTTCAATAGCAGCGGGAATGTCGCTCTGTAATTCAAATGCTGAAGCGCGCCTTCTGCCGAATCCATTGCGGAATATTCGTGCGCGCCGGCGATTTGGTAATATTTGGATTCTTTGGTTCTCTGATTGATCCAAACAAAACCGACATTGGACTCATCGCCGCCGACAGAAGTGATGCCGGTGTACATGTAAACGTCATCGTTCATCGCCAAATAATTGTAGCCGTCGGTTGTCATTGTAACGCCGCGCTGGCCGAAAATCGAATTCAGGAAACCGCCGCCGTAGGCGCCGTAATAATCGTATTGCTGAATCAAAAGTTCGGCGCGGTAAACGTTGTCAACCCAGCCGGGAATGTCGCCGGGCGCGTAATACGCGTGCTCGCCCGTGACGGCATCAACGATGACGATTCCTTCGATGTCGGCGCCGCCGAACAAACCGATTCTTTTAATGACTTTCGGGCAAATCCAATAAGGATGGCCGTCTTCGTCAATTTCCATCACCGGTCTTTCAAACATGTAAGTCGGATAATTGACGCGGATGTAGCGGTCAATATTTCTGAAGAAAAGTTCGGATTGTGAGTATTTGATGCCGTTTCCTTCGCCCATTCTGACAACTTGTGCTTCCTGCGTCACCATGTCAACCGTGATGTATCCGGGAAGACCTTCGCCGACATTGTTCAGCCATTTGAAAAAGTCGCCGTAAAGCAGGGGTGTGACTCGAACAGGGCGGCCGTTGTAATTGATTTGCGTGTAATCCGTCGCGACTTCGAATTGCGACACCATATCCGCAAGTTCACCCATTTTTCTGTCGCCGAGGCGCTGTGCGGAGGCTCTGTCCAGCCAGGGAATTTGGTCAAAAGAAAGCTCGTCAATGTCTTCTTCGAAATTGCCGGGCTCAATGTCGATGAGCTTGGTGTAGGAATCGGCGTAGAAAATCGGGCTTGAAACGACCGTTCCGACAACGAGAATCGCAAATAAAAGACCGACTATGTAAATCGGCGCTTTTTGCTTTGATACTGCTTTTTTGGCGAGATACGGATCTTTTTCAACATTTGAATAATCGTCATCCGTTGTTTCAGTTGTGAAAATAACGCGGCCGTTTTCGTCAACGGTACGCTTGACATTCATATTCTGCATACTGAGGAGCATATAAATTGCGAAATATGCGATGACGATTGTAATTAAAAAGAAATACAAATCCGTCGATCGAATATTCAAAGCCGGCAGCGTGAAATAAAAATCAATTGCGGCAAAAATCACCGTCAAAATCAAACTGACAATGGCGCGTGTTTTTGAATCCATCTTTTTCATAATTTTGTTCTCCGATTTTGGTATTATGCGTTTTTAAACCATTAATGCGTTTTATTTCTGTTTCGAAAATTGTGATTTCACAGATATACTCTGTTATTTTTCGGATATAATAAAAACTCATGCTTAGATTCATTTTTATGATTTTATAAATTCCATTCATTCGACTCATTTTTTAGATATATAACCGTATTGCATTGGGTTTTAATAAGATATTCAATATTCATTCACTAATAATTCAATTTTTATTTTCATATTTATTTCATTCATATTTTAAATTAAAAAGCAAAAACGAGTTGATAGACATGCGCGCTTCTCAAAAATCAAATTCGAAAAAGAAGTTTGATAAGGATTCTTGTTTTGAAAAATCAGGAACCAAATTCGCTCAAAAGGTTGTTTTAAAGCCGGCAGGATATCCGCTCGTCAGTCTCATTGATGACGATCCGTACATCGATGACCCGCGTTTATTCGAAGCTTATATTCATGAAATCCGCAATCAGTGGGAAGGCCGGAAAGTTCAGGCCGGAACGCATCTTTTTGACCGCAAAATGTTCAAAGGCTTCGCTTGCCGCGTGATTTCGGTTGAGCCGGAAGGTTTTGCAATCGGCCCGAAGACGAAAATGATGCTTGCGCCGTCCGCGCCCAAGCCGGAACGCGTTGAAAAAACGCCGGCAATCGTTTCGTTTGATGATATTATCGGGCAGGATGCCGCGAAAAAGAAATGCCGTTTGATTGAACGTTATTTGGAATATCCTGATGCTTTTGGGAAGTGGGCGCCGCGAAATGTGTTGTTCCACGGTCCGTCGGGAACAGGCAAAACGATGCTTGCAAAAGCGCTTGCCGGCAAAACGAATGTGCAGCTGATTCCGATTAAAGCCACGCAGTTGATCGGTGAATTTGTCGGCGAAGGCGCGCGTCAGATTCATGAATTGTACGAACGCGCGGAAAGCGTTGCGCCGTGCATCATTTTTATTGATGAGATTGACGCGATTGCGCTTGACCGCAAATATCAGGAATTGCGCGGCGATGTCGTTGAAATCGTCAACGCGCTGATTACGGAAATGGACGGCTTGTCTGATCGCAAAGGAATTTGTACGATCGGCTCGACGAATCGGATTCAGTCTTTGGACTCCGCCGTCAGAAGCCGTTTTGAAGAGGAAATCGGCTTTGTTTTGCCGAACGCCGATGAAATCGAGCAGATTCTGCAAACGAATTTGGATGTATTTCCGCTTCCGGTCGACCCGGCTTTCAATGTGAAGCGCTTTTCAAAAGAAGCTGTCGGTTTTTCCGGCAGGGATTTGGTTCAAAAAGTGCTGAAGACGGCTTTACATCGCGCGATTATTGAAGAGAAAGCGTTTGTTGAAGTCGAATATTTCAACACGGCGCTTGCGGAATTGAAAAAGATCGGATCCGGTGATGATTGTCAGCAGTTTTATGCTTGATGACCGTCATTCTTTTTATTTTTGAATCCGTAGGGTTTTAAAATAAAACGGATTGGATTTTTAAGTTTTATTTATCTTAAATTTTATTTTTTATTTTTAATTCACTTTAAATTTTATCTAAAACAAATCGGAAAGGAAAAATTATGGACGCGGATATTGAAATTTTAGAAACGGACAGATTTGACTGCCTTGTCGTCAATGTCATCAAAACGATGACGTATCAGGGAATTACGATCGAAGAGCCGTTTTCCAAAGGTCGTGTTTATTTCGGCAAAGTCCCGGCGGACATTGACATTGAAGTCGGCGATGTTTTGTTTATCGGCGCAAAGCCGCTCGGTGAAGAAAAAGATCAGGGCAGCATGGAAGTTTATCTTTATGACGAAGAAGACAACAAGCTGGATTGGACTTTGATTTATTGAGTTTTTCAATATTTTCAATATTTTTTTCAACAATTTTCGAGCTTTTTCAGTCTTTTTTCAATATTTCTTTTTTTTCAATTTTTTTTTTTTTGCAGTTTTTTATTATTTTCAAAAACCGAAATATCGTTTTTTCCAATTTTTAAAACCCGAACGCCCTTTTTCGTTTTTCAAAGAAATGAAAACGGCGTTCGGGCTTTTACAATTTTTTTGAAAAAACGATATTTCGTTTAAAAATAATACAGCAAACCCACTCCTAATTTCGGATTTCGCGAGCAGCGCGAGTGAAAACGAAATTTGGAGAGGTTTTTAAAAATGAAAAATATTTTTGATACGGGTTTCCTGCTTCAAAATCAGAATGAATAATCAGGTGCCATTTTTATTTATTTCTTGGCGGCGAATCTCCAACTTCTCCTTTCACTCGCTTCGCTCGAGAAACTCGCCGTTGGAGGCGGTTATTTTCGTTTTTCAATTCGCTTTTTTAAAATCGAAATATCTTTTTCATTTATTTTTTTTAAACCCGAACGCCCTTTTTGATTTTTTTATGAAATGAAAGGAGCGTTCGGGTTTTTTAATTTTGGAGTTGATATTTCTGTTTCAAAATTTGAAATCAGCCGAAAAGTTAAATACATATAGATATTCATCTATGTGTGTGAAAAAATGAATGAGAATTACAAAGAATATGCCGGATATTTCAAGGCGCTGTCCGACCCGAATCGGCTTATGATTATTGATATGCTTTCCTGCGGCGAGCTTTGCGCTTGCGTTATTTTAGAAAAATTTCAGATTACGCAGCCGACGTTATCTCATCATATGAAAACGCTTTGTGACTGCCGATTGGTAAACAGCCGCAAAGAAGGAAAATGGACGTATTATTCATTAAATGATGAAACCATGCAAGATTTTCAAACTTTTTTGAAAGAATTGACAACGACAAAAGAAAATTGTATTTGCCATAGCGAGGGCGATTGTTGTAAATAAATACCCAATTGTTAAAAATGAGAATTAATAAAAACAAAATAAAAACCAAAAGTGAAAAACAAAATTCGAAACCGAAAACAGGAGAAATAAGAATGGACAATATTATTGAAAATGTAAAAGACTATTACAGCAAGCAATTGCAAAGCAAAGACGATTTGAAAACAAATTCATGCTGCTGCTCTGAAAAACCGCCGGCTGAAATTCGGAAAATTTTGCCTTTGATTTCAAATGAAATCTTAAATCGATTTTACGGCTGCGGATCGCCTCTGCCGCCGCTGCTGGAAGGAATGACCGTTTTAGATTTGGGCTGCGGAACCGGCAGAGACGTTTACATCGCGTCCAAATTGGTCGGAGAATCGGGAACCGTCATCGGTGTTGACATGACGCCGGAACAAATTGAAACGGCAGCCAAACATCAGGACGAACAAGCCGAACGTTTCGGGTTCAAAACGTCAAACGTCAAATTCTTGCAAGGCTACATCGAAGATTTGAAAGCGCTCGGCATTGAAGACAACAGCGTCGATGTTGTGATTTCAAATTGCGTCATCAATCTTTCTCCTGCGAAAGAACAAGTTTTCAAGGAAATTTACCGCGTCCTCAAACCCGGCGGCGAATTGTTCTTTTCAGACGTTTTTGCCGACCGCCGCATTCCCGAATCATTGACAACAGACCCGGTTCTGCGCGGTGAATGTCTCGGCGGCGCGCTGTATATCGAAGATTTCCGCCGGCTGATGAATAAATGCGGCTGGGCGGATTTTCGTTATACAAGCATCAGCAGCATCAATTTGAAGAACGAAGAAATTGAAAACAAACTCGGTTTCGCCGCTTTCTCTTCAAGAACGGTTCGCGCTTTTAAGTTGGGCACACTGGAAGATGTCTGCGAAGATTACGGGCAAGTCGCTTATTATGACGGCAGTATCCCCGGATTTCCGCATTTCTTTGATCTTGACGACCACCATCGTTTTTTCACCGGAAAACCGATGCTTGTCTGCGGAAACACGGCTTCCATGCTCTCTGAAACAAGATACAAAAAAGCATTCAAAATAATCGGTGACAAGAAGACGCATTACGGCAAATTTGACGGCTGTTCCGACGGCGCCGACAACAGCAAAGAATCCGCAAAAACCGGCTCATCATGCTGTTAAATTTTAAAATGAGACTATTGAAAAAGAGACGGACGAACTAAAAATCATTCGTCCCTTAACTCAACTTCAATTTCCATTAAATCCTCGGCAACAATCACATTTTCAAAATCCGTTGCCGCATCTTCATAAACGCTTTCTTCTTCATCCGTCAGTCTCGGACTTATATGCGTCAGCACCAATTTTCGGATGTTGTATTTTTTTGCCATTTTCGCGGCGCCTTTCGCGGTGGAATGGCCGTATTCATGTGCGCGGTCGGCCATGTCGGACATAAATGTCGCTTCGTGGATGACGAGATCGGCGCCTTCGGATTCATAGAAGAAAACGTCGGTTTCGCGTGTGTCGCCGCTGTACGAAATCTTGCGGCCGGGGCGGTCGGGGCCGACAACGTCTTTGGAATGAATGATTGTGCCGTTCGGAAGCGTGATGTTTTCGCCGCGGTGAAGCTTGGCGAAATTCGGGCCGGGCTCAACGCCGAGTTCGATTGCTTTTTCACGATTGAATCGGCCGGGGCGCATTTCTTCTTCCAAAACGAAACCGAGCGCCGGACGATCGTGATCGGCGCGGACGGCTTTGATTGTGTAGCCGCTGCGTTGAACAACATCGCCGGGCGAAAGGATTTTCGGAATAATCGGATATTGAAGTTTGTGCGTTCCGAGTTTTTCAAATGCTTCCATCACTTCAAAAAGCCCGGCGGGACCGTAAATTTCCAATTTTTCTTCACGGTCGAAAAATCCCATCGTTTGAAGAAGGCCGGGGAGACCCAAAATGTGGTCGCCGTGATAGTGAGATAAAAAAATCGCGCTGATTTTAACGAGACCCGTTTTGCCGCGCATCATTTGCTGCTGAGCGCCTTCGCCGCAGTCAAAAAGCAAAAGCTCGCCTTCTCTGTTGACCATGATTGCGGCCGGATTTCTCTCCTTTGACGGCAGCGCGCCGCCCGTTCCGAGAAACGTAATTTTAAGCATGGAGATTCAAAAGGTCTTTAATTATTTAAAATATAAGTTTCATTAAAAATGAATTACATTTTCAAAAGGAAACAGGGGATTAATATGGCAACCGCGAAAAAAGAAACAAAAACGAAATCTGCAAAAACAGAACTGGTGACAAAATCAACAGCCAAAGCAACAACCAAAGCAACTGCAAAACCGGTTGCAAAATCAACTGCAAAACAGGCAGTCAAATCGGCAAAAAAATCCAATCCCGAAGCTTTCAAAAAATCAACGGCAAAACCCGACAATAAAACCCCGCGCCAAACCGTTACGGAAATGCCGGCAGTCAAGCGTACAATCAAACCTGTTCCGCTCTCAGACCTTCCGAAATTTCCGATTTCAAAAAAGCCCGACAACCGCCAAAATTTCAACGCGGTTTGGGAAATTCTGCAGCAGCTTTACCCGAAGCCCGATGTCGAATTAAACTTTGAAACGCCGTTTGAAGTGCTGGCGGCAACGATTCTTTCGGCGCAATGCACCGACCGTCAGGTCAATACAGTCACGAAAGTGCTGTTTAAAAAATACAAAACGATTGAAGATTACGCGAACGCCGATCCGGCCGAATTCGGAAAAGACATTTATTCCACCGGCTTTTACAATTCCAAAACCAAACACATCATCGGCAGCGCCAATATGATTCTAAATAATTACGGCGGTCAAGTTCCGGACACGATGACAGAATTGGTAAAGCTCCCCGGCGTCGGCCGAAAAACCGCGAACATCGTTTTGTCGAGGGGATTTGGAATCAATGACGGAATCGCCGTTGACACGCATGTGAAACGCCTGTCCAATAAAATCGGCTTTACCGAACAGGAAGACCCCGACAAAATCGAACAAGACTTAATGAAATTGACGGACAAAAAAGATTATGACGACATGTCGCTCACATTAATTTTCCACGGGCGGCGCGTGTGTGATGCGAAAAAGCCGAAATGCGATGTTTGCGCGATTTGGGATATGTGTCCGTCGGCTTTTGTTTAAATTTTTAAATTATTTTTGAAAAAACGAAAACCTTTCATTTTTTGGGTTTTTCCATTCATTTTTATTTTTTTTCATTTTCGTTTCCATATTTTTTTTTGAACATTTATTTATATTCGGTTTCTCTTTACTTCTTTACAAATTAAAATTCTTAAATCAATTTCAGGAGATTATTTCTTGTTCGGAAAATTAAAAGAAAAACTGGCGAGCTTTACCAAATCTTTGGATAAAACGGTTGAGGAAAAAGCCGTTGAATTGGAGGAGCCCGAAGTCGTTGTTGAAGAGGAAGTCGTCATTGAAGCGGCTGAAACAACAGATGCGGCAGACGGTTCCGTTTTGGAATTGTCCGAGGCTGAAACGGCAGATGCAGCCGAAGCCATTGCCGAAATTTTGGAAGAAGAAACGCTTGAAACGGTCGAGAAAACAAACCGTGACGAGATTGAAGTTTCCGTTGAAGGAAAAATCGAAGAAACGCCGTCTTCAAACAATGTTCTTGAAATGACATCCGAAACCGTTTCCGATTCAAAAACCGGCGCCGAAAACACGGAACGCTTTGAACCGGATGAAACGGAAAGTGAAATGAAAAAGGAAAAAGCCGGCTTTTTCGGAAAAGCCAAAGCGCTCATTTTCGATCGGGAAGTCATTTTAGACGACAACGATTTGGAAGGCCCGCTCATGGAACTTGAAATCGCGCTCCTTGAAAGCGATCTCGCGCTGACTGTCACCGACGCGATTGTCGCGTCCGTTCGCGAACAGCTCAGCGGAACACGCAAACGCATCGGAAAGAATACGGGCAGCATCGTTGAAGAAGCGCTGAAAAACGCGATTTTGGAAGTCATGTCTGCCAACGTTTTTGATTTTGACGAGTTCTTAGAGCAGCGCCGGGGACAAACTGTTCACATCGCTTTTGTCGGCATTAACGGCACCGGAAAGACGACAAGCATTGCAAAAATCGCAAACCGTCTTCAAAAGAACGGTTATTCCGTGACAATCGCGGCAGGCGACACATTCCGCGCCGGCGCGATTGACCAAATTCAAATTCATGCCGATCGTTTGGGAATCAAAGTCATTAAACACCAGGAAGGCTCCGATCCGGCCGCCGTTATTTATGACGCGCTTCAATATGCGAAGGCGCACAAATCCGACGTTTTGCTTTCCGATACCGCCGGCCGAATGCACACAAACGTTAATTTGATGGCGCAGCTTGAAAAAATTTGCCGCGTCAGCACGCCGGATTTAATCATTTTCGTTGACGAGGCCACCGCCGGAAACGACGCGGTTGAGCGCGCTTCTCAATTTAACGGCGCGGTTCCGATCAGCGGCACGATTCTCACGAAACTGGACGCCGATTCCAAAGGCGGCGCCGCAATTTCAATCGCATACATCACTCAAAAACCGATTCTCTTTTTCGGTGTCGGTCAAGAGTATGATGATTTGCTGAAATTCGATCCCGAATGGTTTGCTGAAAAAATCTTCGAAGATTAAAGAGTTCAACTGAATTTTATTTTTAATTTTTATTTTAATTTTTATTTTTGAGTGAAATTATGAAATTAATTCGAGAAGGGCAAACCGACGTTTATATTCCCGAAGACAACGATCCCGATGTTCCGTTAGCGTCCGCTTCCGTTTTTTACAATCCGGCAATGGAAATGAACCGCGACATCAATGTTGCCGTCACTTCCGTTTACGCGAAAAAATTGGCGGCGCGCAAGGGTTTTGATTTGTCTCAAATCACATACGCCGATGCGTTTTCCGCTTCCGGAATCCGCGGTCTCCGCGTTGCCAAAGAAGTCGGCATTGCCGCCGTTCTTAATGATTGGAAAGAGGAAGCCGTTTCTTTAATTCAAAAAAACATCGAGCTGAATCATTTGTCAAACGTGACGGCGACTTGCATGGGCGCCGATAAGCTTCTTCACAGCCAAAAATTCGCGATTGTTGACATCGACCCGTTCGGAACGCCTGCGCCGTTCCTCGATTCCGCGGTTTCGTCCGCTTCATTTTTCCTCGGCGTTACGGCAACCGACACAGCGCCGCTGTGCGGCGCGCATCTCAAATCCGGAATGCGTAAATACGCCGCCGTTCCGCTGAATAACGAATTTCACAGCGAAATGGGACTTCGCATTTTAATCGGCAGCATCGCAAGAGCGGCATCCAAGTTTGATAAAGGAATCCGGCCGCTTTTTTCACATGCGACACGTCACTACGTTCGTGTTTACGCCGAAATCTTAAACGGTGCCGGAAACGCCGATAAAACGCTCAAAGAACTCGGTTTTTTGGCGTGGTGTCCGCAGTGCAAAAATTCCGAAACAAAAAACGGTCTCGCCGTTTTCATGAACGAAGAATGTCCTGTCTGCGGCGATAAAAGAAAAATGTCGGGACCGCTTTGGCTCGGCACTTTTAAAGACATCGATTTTTGTAACGATGTCATTTCCGAACTCGAATCGCTGCCATTGAATAAAAAAAACGAAGCGGTCAAATTATTGACCGTTTGCCGCGATGAAGCCGACATTCCGTTTTTCTACGATCAGCATTTGCTGTGCGAAATGCTGAAAATCTCGGCACCGCCAATGGAATCGTTTTTGGAATCTCTTCGAAAAGCCGGCTATATCGCGACGCGAACGCATTTCTCCGGAACGTCTTTTAAAACAAACGCGACGGTTGAAGCTTGTTTGGATATTTTAAAGGAACAGTAAGTTTCTTTTTCTTTTGTTTTTTTAAAATCCGACTCTTTTTTTCTTTATTTTTTTGAAAATTCAATCCTTTCTTTTCTTCAATTTTTTGAAAAACGGAGCGGCTCGCGCGCGGCGCAGCCGGCAGCGGCAGCGCAGTTGGCGTTGGCAGGCGCAGTCGGGTGGTGACAGGCACAGTTGGCGTTGGCAGCGCCGCCGGCTGCAAACGCCGGTGCGCCTCTATCTGTAAATATAATTGATTCGATTGAACCGGAAATGGGATTTTAATGAATTGAAAGATTCAAAATGCAATTTTAAAAAAACGAAGTAAATTGTCGCCGTGAAATTTCTGAGTTTTGAAAAAAAATTTGTTCAAATCGAACATTTTTAAAATTAAAAGTGTCTTTCTGATTTGAAATTGTTTTTCTCAGTTGAAAATATTTATATATTTAAGTCTCGTTTATTCATCAACTTTCAATTTATTGTTTCTATATTGTTTTAAGATTCTTATTCATTTAACGGATTCGAATTTTAACGATGACAATGAATTGTTTGCTCTTACAATCCAATATCAAAGAGGGATCAAATGGTTAAATCTAAAGCATTAATGATTCTTGCTGTTTTGGTTTTGCTCTTCGCGGCAGTCAGCTTATCCGGCTGTCTCGGCGGCGACGACACCAACACAACAGACAACGAAACGAACAGCACACCGACTGAAACACCCGCGCCGACGCCCCAGCCGTCCGAAGAAACACCCGCACCTGCACCGTCCGGAAACTCCGTGACAGTTGTTTTGGGCGAAGACGGTCCTGAACCTTCCTACTTCGTGACAATCAAAGACCAGAAATTCGGCACAACATCCTTGAGCATCAACAAGGGCGAAACTGTCAGATTCATGAACACGGAAACCAGAAACTTCAGACACCTTTACCACTCTGAAAACGGTGCCTTTGAAGACTTCAACCTTAACCCCAGATACTCTGCAACATTGACATTCGACGCTGCAGGTACCTACAAGATTGACTTGCTCAACTACTACACAGAAGAGCCCTTCAACGACGCAGGATCTGTCTTGACAGTGACTGTCGCATAATTTCATAATTAAATTCAATTCGGAAATTGATTTTTCAATTTCCGGTTGATTTTTTACTTTTCGTTTGTTTTACTTTTTGTTCGTTTTACTTTTTGTTCATTTTTCGTCCGTTTTGCTTTTTGTCCGGTTTTCGGTTTATTTCTTTCAGCTTTTGCTTTTTTAAAATAATTTCATTTCATGAAGTGCGGTATGTTTTTATTTCTCTGTTCTCTATTTTGTTTGTATTCTGTTTTGCATTATGCTTCAAACAAAACATAAAGAGGATTTTTATGAAACTTACCGCCGATGAAAAATTTTTATTTCAGGAAAAAACAGTTTCCGCGCTTCTTTTCATTTATCGGATAGAAGTGACTTACATTTCGGAAGTTTCTGAAAACATCGAATCCAATTTCGCTCATACAAATAAAATCATCAAACGATTGGAAAGCATGGGCTTTCTGTCTTCCGTTTTCGAAGGGCGGAGCCGTTTTTTAAAATTAACGCCGAAAGGATACGCTTTCGCTCAAAAATTGTCGGCGGCTTTTGAAGTTTGCAAATCCGATGAAACATTTGAATTTCCGGAAGGCTATGTTCCTGAGAGAAAAATTCAAACGGCTGACGAGGATTTTACTGATTCTCTTTCCGCTTCCGCGCTGTCGGGAAACAGCGCGCCCGTTTTCGAAAACAAATTCGTGAATCCGAAGCCGAAGTCAAAATCAAATTTATCCGGCGCGCCGCTTTCGATAATGGATCGAATCAAAGTTTTCGGTCTTAAAATCAAAGAAATTTATGACGAATTGATTGAAGCCGATGCCGATAAAGATCTTTTTCAAAAACGGTTCGGCGAGTTTGATCGCGAATTGAAAATAATCGGCGCTGAAATCGAAAAACTCGGGTCGGACGATGAATCCAAAAAAGAATTGCTGGCGGCATACCGGGCGGCAGAAATGCAATATTCATTTTATTTGGAAAAATGATTTATTTGTTTTCATTTTTATTTTTGAGCTGTTTTATGAATCGTTTTTATTTATGATTGCGCTTATTATGATTATTAACTTACAAATTAAAACTTTGAATGATTTTTATGAAAATTGAATTACTCCAACCGGTTTATATTTCCGAAGAAAACGCCGTCCGTTCTTTTAAAGCATTTGCCGATTCCGAATTCGGCGACCTTGCCGCGACTTATGACGTGACCGTTTCAAACAAACGCTTTTCCGTTTCGTTAGACGGTGAAGATGCCGAAGTTTGCGCAAATCTTCTTTATCGGGAATTCGGAAAACCGGTTTCAATGAATGAAATTGACTCTGAAACCGTTTACAAAGGATTTATTCTGAAAATTGAACCCGATCAAATCACGATTCATATCGGATTTGACCTTCCCGTTGCCGCCGAATCCGTCGAACAGCTTGGTGCAGGCAGCGCCGGTCAGGTTGCGGCGCGCTTTGGCATGATTCTGTACCTTCCCGTCACCGTCCGTGTTTTGCCGGACAACACCGCGGTTTTTACGAAAGATCAGGTCGACCAGTGGTGGGCATGGCAGAAAACATCAACGGATCGTATTTTTGTAAACGGCGCGACGCGTTCTCAAGTGAAAGCCGCGCTTCAAAAGAAAGGGCACGGCCGTGATGTTTACGGCGTTGAAAAAATCGGTTTGACGGAATGCGTTATCGTTTGCAAAGAAAAGACCGACGGTCCCGGAATCGTCGCGTCAATCGGAAAAGTTTTGCCGTCGCAGATGGGCGTTTTGCTCGGAACGAAAAAGTGAACGAAACCAAAAAAAACGAGTAAAAAACCAAAATCAAAAAATTAAAACAAAATATGAAAAAAGGTGATTCAATGGAAACGAAAAAAATTTTGATGATTGTCGCGCCCGAACGTTTCAGAGATGAAGAATTCTTTGAACCGCGCGCGGTTTTTGAACAAAACGGTTATGATGTCACGGTCGGATCAACGCGCCTCGACAAAGCGGAAGGCGTTAAAGGCGGCGAAGTTGATGTCGATATTTTGATTGACGACGCATCTGCCGATGACTATGACGCGATTGCGATTTCAGGCGGCGGCGGCTCCAAAGCTTTCCTTTGGGACAATCCGAAACTGCACGCGCTCTTAAATGACGCGTTTTCAAAAGGAAAAACCGTCTCTGCAATTTGTATTTCTCCCGTCGTCCTGGCAAAAGCCGGACTTTTAAACGGAAAAAGCGCGTGCGTTTTCCCCGACGATGCTGCGATTGCTGAAATGAAATCGGCAGGCGCAGATTTAAAAAAAGAAGCCGTTGTCACCGACGGGAAAATCGTCACAGGAGACGGTCCGGAATGTGCGACCGAATTCGGCGAAGCGGTTGTTAAAGCAATCGAAAACTAATTTCCTTTTTTTGTTTTCTTTTCTTATTTCGTTTTCCCGTTTCATTTTTCTATTTTTATTTTGTTTTACTTTTTTGTCTGCTGCCTCGCAATTATTACTGTTGTGAGACATCCACGAGTGTGCAAGTCTTTTTGAAAACTAAATTCGAATTTGTGCAACGTTTTTTAAGTATTCTAAAATTAATTTCTCCTTTCTGTTTTCTTAAAATTTTCAAAAATTAGTATCTATTTACTAATTTTTTAAAAATTAGTAGTTAATTACTTATATTTCAAAAATTAGTATTTATCTACTAATTTTTGTTATTCAAATTCACAGATAAATCAAAATATAAAACCAAAAAGAAAGATGAGGACGTTTTAATGATTTATTTCGCTGTTATTGGTGATGTCGTTACATCTCGGAAACTTAAAAATCGGAACGAGTTCCAAAAACATTTAAAAAAAGTGCTTGATGAAATTAATGCTTCCTATAAAGAAGATCTCGCTTCTTTTTTTGTAATTACTTTGGGGGATGAATTCCAAGGTCTTTTAAAGCGAGCGGACAGACTGCTTGAAATTACGGATAAAATTAAATTCATGTTGGATCCCGTTGAGGTCCGATTCGGTGTCGGAATCGGTGAAATTGATACTGATATTAATTATTATTCAAGCATCGGCGCAGACGGACCGGCTTATTGGTGCGCCCGAAATGCGATTCATACAATTCATAATCATAACGATTACAAAAAATCAAAAATCATGATTGAATCATACGACCAAACGGATTTTATGGAAACTGTTAACGAAAGTTTAAAAATGTGCGATTTTACGGAAAGCAAATGGAGAGGCACTCAAAAAGAATTGGTTAAAACAAGTGTTTTAAATTTCGGATATGATACGCAAGTTCCGCAAAAAAAACTGGCAGATTTATTAAGTATTACAACGCCAACTGTGAATCTAAAAATTCAAAGTACAGGATATTACAATTATTTACGCTTAAAAAAATCTGTTTGTATGACACTGCAAAATCATTGGGGTGAAAAATAATGTCAGTCGGTGAGTTCTCATTTTTGTTTTCTTCTTTTTCTGCTTCTTCCGATTTCTCTTTTTACTTGGTTATGCTTCTTCTCTGTCATTTTATCGGAGATTATTATTTACAGACAAATAAAATGGCAAGAATCAAAGAAAACAACATTCGAAATACGATTATTCATTCGATTCTTTATGCCGTTCCGTTTATCTTTTTTCTTCTCGGACTGGAATTCTCCGGCTCACTCAATCTGATGACGACAGGAATTGTAATCGGAGTAGTTCTTCTTCATGCCGTTATTGATTTGATAAAATGTGTTTGTGAAAAAAAGTTGAATGTTAAACAGTTTGAAAATGAAAGCGATATCAAAAGAACAGGTTATATTGCCGATCAGATTCTGCATCTTATTGTTGTTGTTACGGCTTCCTTTTTGTTGTCGGGTTCAGCGGTTTTTGAAATATCTTCCGGTGCGTATATGCTTTTAAAATGCCTTCTTTTTATTGTCATTATTTCAAAGCCGGTTAATATCAGTTTTAAGAAAATTTTTGAAAAATATCAGCCGACTCAAAAATCTAATGAAAATCTTGAAAGTATTGATTCAATTTCAGGTGCCGGCGCAATTATCGGGACACTTGAGCGTCTTGTCATGGGAATATTTATCGGAATCGGTCAGTTTGCTGCTCTCGGATTGGTTGTCGCGGCAAAATCCATTGCGCGTTACGATCAAATCTCAAAAAATAAATTGTTCGCTGAATATTTTTTAATCGGAACGCTTTACAGTGTTTTGGCGGTACTTGTTGTTTATTACATTATTTTTGTTGTTTTAGCTTGAAATGATTTTTTAAACACCAATTCCGGCTTGATAATTCCAAAAAAACGGGAACACGAATGGTATTCACACCAGATTTGTTTCTGCAGGCGGATCTTTTCTGCCGAATAATTTGACAATGACGACGCTGAGCTCGTAAAAGAAAACCATCGGAATTGCGACAATAATCTGGCTGATGACATCGGGCGGCGTAATTATAGCGGCCAATATGACAAAGAGAACGTAAGCGTGTTTTCTGTATTTGGTTAACATTCTTTTTTGAACGAGTCCCACGCGGTTGAGAATGAAAATGACAATCGGAAATTCAAAAATGAATCCGAAAATCAATGTCAGCAAAGCGATGAAGCTGACGAACTCGTAAATGGAATATGTCGCCTGCGCGCCCGATGCGGCGGCGCTGAGATACAGGAATTGAATGAAGAGCGGCGCCATGAAGAAATACGAATAAGCCGCGCCGATGATAAATGAAATAAACATAATGATGACGATTAAAATTAACCAGCTTGCTTTAAACGGTATTTTGTCTTTCAAATTCAGCTTTTTGGTGTCGACATACTTTGTCACTTCTTTGCCGGCCAAAAAGAACAAAAACGGCAAAACGGCGATGATTGCGAGAATGACAGACATTTTCAGCTTCAACAGCGGCACTTCAAGCGGTTTTGTGTAAACGACAATCGGGTTTGTAGAATCGCTTTTTTCGTCTTTTTCCGAATGCACGATTGTTGTTACAGGTTCGCGTCCCGTAATGTTTTCAAACTCTTTTCCGATATTTGCAATCGTGTTTGTTTTGGCGAGGTCTTCTTCATACAAAACAGACTGAAAAATAATGACTTCCGATGTGTTTGACAAATCTTCGTATGTCATTTTCTCGGTTCCGCCCTGCATAACGGCATTTAAAACCATGCTGAGGTTCAAATCGCTTTCACCGAGGATGTAAAGTGAAATAATATCCAAAACCGATTGTTTTTCCGTATTGGAAATGATAACATCGTAAATCAGCTCGCCGGAATCTGATACGTTTACGGGCGGCGTATATATCAGCACTTTTTTATCCGGATCTCCGAGCAGCGCGTCAATATCCAAGTCGTCAATGGTAAACGGTCCGTCATAAATGACAACCAGCTGATCGAAATTGTCTCTTAAATCGGACTTTCTGAGATTGTGCGGCAAACTGCGGTCAATCGCATCATTAATAATAAAATCCGTGACGGGGTATGCAATCACTGCGGCAATTAAAAAAACCGCGAAGAGAATCATCAGTTTCTTTTTTATAGATTCTATAAAATTCAAGATGAACCGAATTCCTTCCGATAATTCCACGATAATCACAATCCCGATTTTTAATGTTTTGTTTTTCTAAAAAATCCTTCGGACTTTTAAAACTTACCCGTGAATGGAACAAGACCGACCCATAAAAATGTTGTGTCAATTTGAAAGGAATGAATCATTTTATCAAATTATAAAAGAACTCAATCTGATAATCTAATTCAATAATTCACGGTTATGTTTAAATGTTACCGTGTTTATTTATGAAAAATCTGATTTTTATCTCATTGCAAATCATCAAATCATAAACTTGAGGCTGAATGACTTCATTATCCGACGAGCTGAATAAACTTGATTTTTCCCAATCTTCGGAAGAGAATCAGTCCAAACAGTCTGAGACACCGGTCTCCAATATGGGACAGACCGCTGCGCCTGCCGCCGACGCCGGTCAGACTGCTGCGCCTGCCGCTAACGCCGGTCAGGCTGCTGCGCCTGCTGCCAACGCTGAGCAGGCATCAGCGCCTGCCGCCGGCATATCAGCCGCATCTAAACCCGAATTCCTGTCGCCGCAGGAAGAATTCAAAAAGAAAAGACCCGAGAGCGATTATGAAGAACATGTTGTCGGGCATTTAAAAGAACTTCGCAACCGTATTATTATAGCCGGTCTCGTTTTGTTGGTCGGCGCGTTGATCGCTTATCCTTTTTCGGGGGATTTGATTGCTTATTTGTGGGACCAGTTCATTCCGGAAAGCGTCATCATGTCGATTTATTCGCCGACGGAATATTTAGTGACGCGATTGAAATTGTCTATCGCCGCGGCGATTTGCGTTTTCTTCCCGTTTTTGATGTATGAATTGTTTAAATTCATGTCTCGCGGACTTTATCAGAATGAGCGCAAGTTTTTAATTAAAGTCGTGCCGCTGTCTTTCATTTTATTTGTATTGGGCGCGTCGCTGGCTTATTTCATTATTTTGCCTTTGTTCATGAATTATGTTTTGTTTTATTCCGATCAGACGGCGATTGCTCAAATCGGTCTCGGTGAAACGTTTAACACAATTATCTCATTGGTTTTGGGATTCGGATTGGTTTTCCAAGTGCCGCTCTTAATGGTTTCCGTCGTTCGTATGGGAATCGTTGAAGAAAAAACGCTTCGCAAAGGAAGACTCGTCGTTTACGGCACGTTAATCGGTTTCGCCTTTTTAATCGCACCCGATCCGACAATGATTTCACAACTGCTTGCCGGTGTCGCGCTCGTAGTTTTATTTGAATTCAGTTTGATTCTGCTGAAATTCGTTTGAGTTTTTAAAATTTATTAACGGCGGCTTTATTTAAAACAGAAAATAATGACAGACAATGCAAATCTTTATAAGCATTGATTAAACTCTAAACTTTACTATGATTGGCGGACTTGAAGTTCTTTTTATTATCATTGTCGTTTTGGTTTTATTCGGGCCGGATAAAATTCCTGAATTGGCGCGCGCGGTCGGCGGCGCTATGGGCGAATTCAAAACCGCGCAAAAAGCGGCCGAATTTGATTTAAGCGGATTTGACGCGCTGAACCGCGAAAATGCCGAAGCGAAAAAGAAAGAAACAGCCGCCTTAAATGAAAAAATCATCAAAATGGCGGATGAGGCCGGTATTTCAACGGAAGGAAAAACAGCGGACGAATTGCTGGTTTTAATTTCCGAAAAGATGAGCACGGATTCGGAAGATGTTTCAAAAACAGAAGGAGTTGATAAAGCCGAAAAACTTGAACCGCAAATCAATTCAAAAACCGAATCTGTTGATTCGCAACAATAAAATTTATATGATTATTATTCATTGACAAACATCAGATTGATATATTTCATTTTAATAAGAGAGGTTTAAAATTATGTGGACACCAGGAACCGGAGAAATTATTCTCATTGTTGCAGTGATTGTTTTGCTTTTCGGAGCATCTAAGCTTCCCGAACTCGCTCGCTCCGCCGGAAAATCTGCCGGCGAATTCAAAAAAGCGCAAAAAGAAGCTGAAATTTCATACCAGGAATTTGAAAAGAGCTTAAAAGACACAACCCCTGATGAAAAAGAATCCAAAATCCAAAAAATGGCAAAAGAACAAGGCATTGAAACCGCCGGCAAAACCGACGATCAGCTCCTTGACGAAATCAGCGCCAAAATGAACAAAGAAAATTAATCTTTGTTCTTTTTTTCAATTTTGCTTTTTTCATTTTACTTCTTTTGATTGTTTTTTGCAATTGTTTTTTTGCAATTGTTTTTCGTAATTCTTTCATTAATGTGCTTTCGTTTTTGAATTTGTTTTGTTTTTGAATTCGTTTTTTGATTTATTATTTCTGAATTTTTGGCATCTTCATTTTTGTTTTTTAATTTCGTTTTTAGGTTATTTTGAATTTTTCAACGCCTTTAATTTTCTGATTCCTGCTCTCTTCTGAAAACAAATGTTGCGACTGCAATCGGCCATAAGAAAATTATCAAAAGTGATGCCGATAACGGTCCCGGTTCATCCGGTTTTTTGACTTCTTCATATCCCTGCGTTATGTTTGCGCTTCCCGTGCCGTTGCCGACAGACGCGTTTCCTGTGGAGCCGCCGCCGGGTGTTGTTGGCGAATCCGTTGTTTGAAGCGTCAGCGTTCGGTCTTCATCATCTAAAACCGCATTTATTTGAATCGGATTGTTATTTCCGTTAAGCGTCATCCTTTTCATATGCGTTAATCTTGAATCGCCATCAACCGTTCCAATCGTCCGCGTTCCCGAATCAAATTCAACGGACACATTAAACAGCGGAAGTTTGCCGGAATCATCTTTCGGGTCGCCGACAATCTGTCCGAGAAGATCATAAAGCGCCAATGAATATGTTAAATCATAGTTTCCCGAAGGCGAAGTCAGTAATTCGTTATCTGATACGGCAACATAAGTGTCAGCCGCCAACTGAACCGCGTACCAGCTGGCCGGGTCGGATACACCGTTGTATCCGTCGACGCTGTTCTGCCCCCACCAATTGTAATCGGCATCCGTATTTGTTCCCGAATCGTCAAGACCGAAATTTGTATTGCCGTAAAAACGATTGAATTGAACAATTCCGTTGGTAACACCCGATTCGATGGAGATTCCGATCAGATTGTCAAACAAATTGCATGTTTTGACGGTATTGTTGTTGCCGGACGCGATAATAATTCCGCTGCCGCCGTTATCAAAAACGCGAAGATGACTGAAAATGCTGTTGCTTCCTCTGATTCTGACACCGTTTACGTTTCCCGAAACATCGTTATAAAAATCATTTCCGGCAGCGTTTCCTAATGAAATATTTTCTCCGAGAATGTCGATGCCGAGACGGTTATCTTTGATGTCGTTGCTGAAAACATTCAACTGAACGCCGTCGGCAGGATACTGCCCGCCGACTCCGTCCCCGTTGTCGCCGGTATAAGAACTGAAATTAACGAGAAGACCGATTCCTGTGTCTGTTGACGTATTTGAAAATCCGGATATTCGGTTGTTATTGACATTCAGAAGCGGACTGCGTATGGAAATTCCTGCAACGGAAGATGCGTTTCCCGTAATTGCGTTATTATAAATGCTTCCTTCCACTCCCGTATAATAAATGCTTACATTACTGTTATTGTAAATCGTATTTGAATGGATTACGGTGTTTTCTCCGGTCGCAGTTACATTAACTCCGTTTCCGTTGTAATAAATCTCATTATCATAAATTGTTGCGTTCGCTCCTTTTTCAAGGATTCCTGATCCGAATGCGCTGTTGTTATGAATTTTGTTGTTGCAGATGGTTACATAATTTCCGGTACCCGATGTTCCGTGATTCGTATCCGAATTATTGATTCCGTTCATGTTTCTAAAAACGGTATTATACTCGATACGAACAGAATCACAATCATTTCGGATTCCTGCTCGGGCATTGGCTCCCGAAACCGTATTATTAATGATGACGCTGTCTGTTCCGTTAAGGGTATTTGCAATACCGTCGCGCGTGAGAAGAGTTCCATATCCTGTAAGATTAATCGTGTTGTCCTTTATGGTTGAATTTGTCGCATAATTCGCGATTCCATATTTGCTTTTGTTGACGGTGTTATTCAAATATGTGATATTTGCCGTTGAATTTGAGTGGCTGAATCCCGTAATGGCATATCCTTCGGCAAAATCCAAATCGGTGACTGCGGCAGTCGTACTGTCCTGAACTCTATTATTTTGAATTTTGCTGTCCGAATCGGTTATAAAAATGCCGATACTGTTGTTGTACAAGGTATTGTTGTCAATGACAGTGTTAACGTTTTGACTTGTCGTTGTCGAAGCACTTCTGATTGCGGCACTGTAATTTGTTAAATTAAAATTTTCAATGCGTACGTTATTTGCGTTTATAATCAATCCCGAATTTGATGTGATTGTATTTCCGCCGGTTCCGTTTAACACAGTATTTCCGCTTCCGCGAAGGGTGACTGAGTTATTGATATGTAAATTTGTAATGCTGTATGTCCCGTCCGCGAAAATAACGATGTCGTTTGCATTGGTTCCGTCAATAAGAGTTCGAATTTCTGTTTCGGTCATTCCTGAATTAATATTGATTGTCGCCGCGCTCGCGCAGGATATTAATGAAATAATCAATACCGCCGCCGCGAAAAATAAAATTTTGTGTTTCATGCCATTAATCCTTTTTTTAATTTATTCGATTTATTTATTATTTTATAATGTTACATCTGTCTCTTATACTTAAAACTGTTCTTTTTTCATCTCTCATTTCGGTTCGACGCATCTTATTTCGGTATGATTCTCTATTTGATATTTTTCTCATTTTAATCCAAAACGGCACATATTTAAAGAAAAGAATGAATTTCATCTCATTAAACATTGAATTTTATTGAAATTATATTGAATTCATGAATTTTATTGAATTTATGAATCTTATTGAATTTATGAATCTTATTGAATTTTTATTTTAATTGGGTTTTATCATGTCCGAAAATCAAAATCTTTCATCTTCATGTTCTTCAAATTCCGATTCTCCGAATCCCGAATTATTGGCGCTTTGCCGCGCCGTTTACAATGATATCCGCTCGGCAATTTCATCTCTTGAAGGAACGAACGAAGCCGATGAGTTTATGTTTGTCGGCGCGGACGGAACGGACACGAAACGCATTGATTTGGCGGCCGAAGACGCGATGTTGAAGCGTTTTAAATCATCGGGACATTCGGTTCGCATTATCAGCGAAGAAATGGGAGAAACGATTATCGGCGATGTCAATAACATCGAATTTGCTGCAATCGTTGATCCGCTGGACGGGACGACGAATGCTATTCACGATATTCCTTTTTACAGCGTTTCAATCGCGTTTTCAAAACCCGATTTGACAGGAATTTTCTTCGGCTATGTCTGTAATTTGGCCAACGGCGATGAGTTTTACGCCGAAGACGGAAAAGGCGCATATATGAACGGCGCAAGGATTGAAACATCTAAAATCTCCACCGTTCGCGAAATGACAATCAGCGCTTACGGATACCGCCAAAACACAGACCGGACAGCCAATTTGTGTTCGCGCGTTCAGAAAGTGCGCGTTCTCGGAAGCGTCGCGCTGGAACTCTGCTACGTTGCGGCCGGCAAAATCGACGCTTTTGTTGATGTTCGCCGCATGCTTCGTCTCATTGACATCGGTGCCGGGCAGCTGATTGCTCGCGAAGCCGGGGGCATTGTGACGGACGGTGCCGGAAATACGCTTTTTTTGCCGGACAATCATATTAAGCCGGTTAATTTGGTCGCGACAAACGGCAGGATTCATCAGGAAGTTTTGAATTTGATTTCTTTTCCTGAAATCGACTGCCGCGGCGACTGGTATTATTATCAGGGAACCGTTAAAAAAATCGCAATCGTCTCGCGCTGTGACAGTGCTGCCGCGCTTGAAATGATTCGAAAAATCGTCGACGCTTTCAAGGATCGTGTCGAAGTTTATTTATCCTCGTCGCCGGCAAAATATTTGAACATGGAAGAGCGCGGCATCGCCGTCGGAAAAATGAAAGAGGCCGGAATCGATTTTGTCATTTCACTCGGCGGCGACGGAACAATTCTTCGAAATATGTCTAAAATGCCCGATCCGATTCCGATTCTCGGAATCAATATGGGAACGCTCGGATTTTTGGCGGACGTCGATCCGGAAGATGCGATTGCGGCAATCGACAAAGCGCTTTCCGGATTCATGTATGACGAACGCCCGCGTCTGGAACTTTCAATCAACGGCAAATTCATCGGAAACGCGATCAACGAAGTTGTCGCGACATCGGCGTACCCGGCGAAAATGATTACTTACGAAATTTTAGTCAACCGCCGTCTTCTCGGTGAAATTCGCGCCGACGGAATCGTTTTCGCGACGCCGACCGGATCGACGGCTTACGCGCTGAGCGCCGGCGGTCCGATTGTCACGCCCGAAGTTGACGCGATTTTAATCGTTCCGATCGCGCCGTTCAAACTTTCGTCAAGACCATGGATCGTTCCGTTTGACAGCGAAATTACCGTCCGCGTGAAAATGCCCAAAAAAGAAATCGTAATTGTCACCGACGGCAAAGTCGTGACGCCGCCCGAAATTGAAACCGAATGCCAGGAAGATTTCATTCACGTCAATGAAGACGATGTTGTGACGATTAAGCGCGCGCGCTACCCCGGCCGATTCGTTAAATTCTCCGACGCTTGTTTCTATGATACGGTGAGGAAAAAGTTGAATTAATTTTTTATTTTTTATTTTTTTGCGGCGGTTTGCTGACAGTGTTTTTACTTTAACTGTTTCTGTTTGCTGCCGCTGTTTTACCGTTTCTGTTTGCTGTTGCTACCTTACCGTTTGCGTTTGCTGCCGCTACCTTGCTGTTTGCGTCTGCCGCTACCTTGCTGTTTGCGTCTGCCGCTACCTTGCTGTTTGCGTCTGCCGCTACCTTGCTGTTTTTAGTTTGCATCTGCTTTTTTGAGCAGCCGTTCGCTTCGCGAACGTGTGCGCTGCTACCTTACCGCTACCAATTGCGGTCGCCGCGCGCGAGCCGCACAAATCTTTCAAAAATCAATCAAAAACGATGTCCATTATTTCAAAAACAAATCAAAAATAATATCCGTTTTTCAAAAAAATTTAAAAAAGAAATCAGAAGAAATCTGCTAAACTCTTCTGATTTTTCGTTTTCTCTTCCGCCGCTTTTTCGTCTTTTACTTCTTCCGCTTTCTTTTCTTCGCTTTTCTTGGCGATATCTTCAAGCGTCAGCTGGTTTTTATCGGCAGATGCCGCCGTGCTTCTTTTTTCCGATTCAGGCGTTTTGAAAAATTCCGTTTCGGCGGGACGTTTCGCGTCGGCGATAAATCTTGATTTTTCGTAAACCGACTGCACTTTTTTTGTCGCGGATTTCGCTTTGAGCATATAAACAAGCTCGTCCATATCAAAATCGGATTCGCCGGCAAGCGCGACGGCATAATCTTCATTTTCCATTAAACGGCGGTAATACGGAATCATTTCATTTCGGGAAACGCGCATAGATTTTCTGTGGCGCGCCGAAATCTTAACGGCGATGTTGTCGCGCATATTCCGAACGGAGCGCGATTGTCCCAGCCTTTTCCATCTTGTCGGCGAACTGTATTTGATAAAACCTGAATATTCCTTTGAGCGAACCGACATCGGGCCGATAGTTGTCAGAAAACTCGCGTAACGCCACATCCGATACGTTTGACGGCGGCGCACGCGCCCGAGGTATAAATCTGCTTTTGAAAGAACCTTATATCCGTTCGCAACATCTGGATTTGTGCCGCCGATGTCTTTTCCGCTGCCGTCTCTGTTCGGAAACTGAATCGGCAGGTTTTCATCCACCCACATAATTAAATCATCCGGTGTTTCGTCAAGCGTTTTGACAGCGTCCAACGCTTCCGATCTGTGATGTCCTTTGAAAACCTTCACAAGCGCCTTAAAAATCGTTTCTTTTACGTCTCTTCCCGAGACAACAATATCGTCTTCCGCGATTTCCGTTTTGCCAACTGTTACCGCCTGCAAATCATTAATTGCGCTTCTTAAATCGCCGCCGGCATTTTCCGCGATTTTCAAAACCGCGTTTTCGGTTGCCGTTATGCCTTCCGTTTGACAAATTTTTGTTAAAACAGGAACCAAAGACCGCGTTTGAATCTTGGAATATTCAATTTCCAAAGACTTCGCGCGAATCGTTTGCGTCATGCCGTAAATGTCATTCGCAATTAACAATATCGGCTGCGTCGTTTTATCAATTACGTCCGCGATTGCTTTGCTGCCGCCCTTATCGTAAGTGCCGTGCAGATTGTCCGCTTCGTCTAAAACAATCAAACGTTTCCCGGAAGATTTATTCCCGCCCGCATCTGTTTCGTGGCTGAAAAGCGTCGTCGTTTTAGAGGCCGCGCCTGCAATGCGCTCAATCACGTCCGCCGTTCTTTGATCGCCGGCGTTCATTTCAACATATTCCCATCCCATTTCCGCCGCCAAAACCGCTGCGGAAGATGTTTTTCCGATGCCTGCCGCGCCGTAGAGAATGACGGCTTTCTTTTCAGGAACGCCTCTTTCCCACTCTTCCGCCCACAAGCGAAGCTCATGAATTGCTTTTTTGTTGCCGATTAAGTCTTTAAACGTTTTCGGGCGGTATTTTTCAGCCCAATCGGTTTGAATCGAAATTTCAGCGGACATGTTTACAGCCGACAATTACAATTTAATTTTAAATGCCGATTCCCATCGATTTGTTTGTCTTTTCAATCGATTTCAAATTGTCTTTTTCAAGCGACATCATAGCGCGGATCGCGTCGACATTTTCGGGAATGACATCCGATTCCTGGTGAATCGCCTGGAAGAAGTAAAGTTCGCCGTCGTCAACCGAGACGGATTCTTTAAAGACGCAGTTTTCCCACATGTCGTTTCTCGGTCTTCCCAAGTCGCGGCCGTATTCGATAATTTGCGCCGTTGCGGAAATGCCGTCCGCAATCATTTGAATGCGCGGGCGCGTCGCGAACAGATTTTTCACTTCATCGGCAGTGCATTCGTTTTTGAGTTGAATGTTGAGCACATGAAGGTGCATAAAAGAAGTCGGCGCTTTCATCGCCGCGGATGTAATATTGATGTGAGGCATGATGGTTTTGACGTCCGGGCCGTGGTGTGACGGCAATTTGATCGGATCAAGGACGAGCGCGTCAATCGGGCCGCTTTTAATGTCGCCCGGATCGCCGCCTCTTCTGACAATCGTGACGCGGACTTTTTCAACGCCGTATTTTTGGTCAAGCGGATAAATCACGCGGCAGAGGCCGGTTGTGTTGCATGAAACGACGCGAACATAATCCGCGCCGAGCGCGTCGGCGTAATTGGCTTCTGAATTGAATGAAATCGGCGCGATGTCTTTGCTTTCGCCGCCCTGCCAAATGGCTTTGACGCCTTCTTTTTCGTAAAGCGCTTTGTTGGAGACGCCGACTTTTCCGGGCGTACAGTCCACAACGATGTCGGCAGCTTTGATCATGTCTTCGACGGAGCCTGCAATCGTATATCCGTCCTTTTTAAACGAATCGATTTTATCGGCCGGCGTGTAAATGTCATATCCTTTCATTGCGGCCGTTTTGGCTTCAAAGTTCGGGCGCGTTTTTGAAATTCCGATTATTTCCATATCATCTTGGAGCGCAACAGCATCCGCAACGCGTTTTCCGATTGTACCGTACCCGTTAATAGCAACTTTAACTTTAGACATGTCCATCTGTACCTGTTTATAATTTAAAGAATAATCAAAAATAAGTCAAATAAAAAATAAAAATACAATTTGAAAAGACAAGGCAAACTGGTTATTTAAATGATTTGTTGAGAAAATTTCTAACAATCTTTAAGTCTGTTTCGCATTCCGTTTCCTTGTTTTTAGTTCCTTTCCAGTTTCGCGACGGATTTTCCAAGCTCAACGCCCAGCGCTTCGGAAACCGATTCGCATTTTGTCCGCAGCAAATACGCGATCGGCCGCACGGATTTTTCGTCCGACAAACTTTCAAAATTCGCCATGCCTTTGCTGATGATAAGCGTCGCGTTTTCCATCGCTTTGACGGTTTCGGGCGGCGCTTCTTCTAAAATGACACCGACAGCATTTGTTCCCGTTGTCAAAACTTTGTCGGCTGCGTTTTCCATTCCGAGTTTTTCAACGTCTTCCAACGTTGCGTCCGTTAAAATCGGCGCGCCTCTGACAACCAAAATCAATTCCGGTGCATTCGTTTCGGGATTTGCCGTTTTTTCTGTCTCATAATTGAGTCGCTGAATATGGCGAATTACTTTTAAAGCTTCGCGATCGTACACGATTTCGCCGCAGTTGTCCGTTATGTAAACGACATTTTGAAGCATTTTCATCATTTCTTTTGTATCGTTGACATCGAGGCCTTTTTCAAAGTAGGATTTGAATTTCAGTTTAAAATCATCGTCTGATGCATCGAGTCCCATGACACCGAAATCAAAATAATTCCCGATGACGGCGGCAAGCATAGCTTTTTCAAAACTTTCTTCAAGCGGCTGCGAACTGTTTTCAATCGTGTGCGCTTCTCCGTTTTCGTTTTCACCGTAAATCATCTTTTGAATTGCCGGCAAAAGCTCCAAAGCGGTTTGATTGTTGATGTTTTTGACTTCTTTGTACGGGTCATGATTTCCGAGAACTTCAAAACAGCGGCGGTGAACTGCGGTTCCGATATGCGTTGATGTTCGAGACGGGTCGTATTCGTCGTTCAGCGTCGAAATACATTCTTTCATGACACGGTGAATCAAATTCGCGTCGTCCGTTACCAAATCGGATTGGTAATGAACGCGCGATAACAAACAATAAGTGCATCTGGGATTGATTTTCATGAGTGACAGTCCTTTGATAAAAAATTCACTTCCTGCTTATTTATACTTATTTATAGTTTCCCTTTTTGAAAATTTCGGCAGTTAATTATGTTTCAAACAGTTTTTCAAACTTATGACATCTGCAAAAATCACTCCATTCAATTTATCTGCTCAGTTTAATCCGTCCGTTTTTCTTTTATTGACATTATCGGCATTCTTTTTGTTTTCCGGTGTTTGTCCCGCTGCGGCTGTTTCGGACGGTGTGTTTTACACGGATTTAAGCGAATACAATTCCACCCCCGACGGCGCTGTTTTTTTAATCGTTGACGGTCTCGGTTCTTATTATTTGTTTCCGGAATTAAAAGGTGAAACGCTTTCGAATGAATCTGTTCAAAAAGCGGCCGTTCCCGTTTTATCCGAAATTTGGAACGGCGGGTTTCGAATATCCGAAATGAAAGTTCCTGTTCCGGTGACCGAAAAAGGGCATTCCGTTCTGGTAACCGGAAATCCGGCGGCGGATTCCGTAATGGTCGGCTATTCAGATTCAACGATTATGGATATTTTGCGCCAGGAAGATTTTCTTTGCATCGGCATCATGCAGCGCGGCGATTTTGAATCTATGCGCGGCAAATTCGATGTCATTATTTATGATAAAACGAATTCGGTCAACAACATGGATTTTACGATTCAAACCAATTCGTTTGACGGGTCAAATCAAAAAATAATCAATGACATCGTTTCCGTTTTTGAATCTCAGAAAAGCCGCGCGTCTTCTTACACCGATTCTAAAGATACCGGCGAAAGATATGCCGGATACAATCGCTGGGGCTTGGATACGGCTTACGAAGTGCTGTCCGTGATGGAAAAATATCCCGGTCAGAAATTCATTCTCGTTGTCAGCGTCGGTGCGGTTGATTCGACAGGCCATTACCGCGGCTACTACGCTTATTTGGACGTTGTTGAAAAACTGGATTCTGATTTGAAAAAATTATTTGAAAAATGCCGCCGCAATAACATTTTCTTTTTACTTTCGTCGGATCACGGTATGTCTTTTGAAAGTCAGGATAAAAAAGGCGGCGGCCACAGTTCTACGAAATATTCCAAAGTAAAAGAAACGCTGAACATTCCGTTCATCATTTACGGCAATTCGATTCAAAAAAGCGTTTATTATTCGGAAACGTCTCAGGAAGATGTCGTTCCGACGCTGATGTCTCTTTTTAATATTCCGGCACAACCGCGCTTTTCAAAAGGAAATATTCTGCCGGCAAAGGAAAACCCGGCATTGTACATCCAAGCGCAGGATTCGGTTCAGGTTCAGTTGTTTAAATTAACGGGTGACGGTGAAGAATCTGTTTTTAATTCGCTCGGCTTTGACCGAAACGGCGGTTTTTCCGGTTATTCAATCGCCGGTTTAACGCCCGGCAGTTATTTATTAAAATGGGAGGCGGCCGATTCAAAAACAAAATACGTGCAATCGGAACTTCGTTTTCAAATTTTCGCCGACACGACGATTGATTTGTCCGATTATTTAACGAAACCAGCCGCCTCGATTCTGCCGGATTTCAAATCCGGGCAAAATTCAAATTCCGACTCCGATTCCGGATTTTTACCGTTCAAGAAACCAATTTATTTCCTGTTGATCGCGATTATTAATATCATCGGAATCGGCGGCATTTATTATCTGTACAAAAAGGAAGGTTTTTCCAAAGAATAATTTTTGAAAACCAAGGACCGGTTTCGATTATTTTTTGAAAAATCGGGTGGATTTTTCAATTAATTTTTGAAAAATGGAACGGCTCGCGCGCGGCGGCCGACGCGGCAGGCGCAGCGCAAACTGTAGGTGACAGCAGCAAACGGAAACGGTAAGGTAGCAGCACCACGTTCGCGAAGCGAACGGCTGCACTTAGAATGAGCAGATGCAAGCAGAAATGCAAACAGCAAGGTAGCAATAGCAAACATAAGCGGCAAGGTAGCGACAGCAAACACAAACAATAAGAATAATAGAAACAGCAAAGTTCAAATCCAAAATAAGAAAAAAACAAACCGTAAATTTGCATTAAAAAATGAAAACGAAAAAATGAAATGATTTCATTTTTTGAATATATAAACCGAATTAATCTCTTTGCGGGTTGCCGCCGGCAGTGTTGCCTTCCAAGATCAACACTTTCAATGCTTCGCGGCAAGCGGCAACGGCAGGCGCGCCGGATGTAATGGAAATGACTTCCATCGTTTCCATGATTTCTTCTTTGGTTGCGCCGTTATGGATTGCGCTTCTCATTTGAGACATCACGCAAGATTCGCATTGCTTGGACGCGACAACCGCAAGCGCCATTAAAATCTTTGTTTTCGCCGGGAGAACGCCGTCAGACAACAATCTGCCATCACAGCGGCCGTACGTTTTGACAAAATCATCATCGATCGCAGCTAATGTTTCAAGAACATGCGGCGTAAATCCCATTTTCTCGCCGATGCTGTGCACAATTTCTTTTCCGGATTGCTTTTCCATTTTTTGCCCTCTCTCAGTTGCATTCATTCATTTTTAATTACATGTCTGTTAATTTACATGATTTGTATAGTTTGTATGATTTAAAATTCTGATTTCGTTTTTCGAATTTTATAATTATACACTGATAAATAATTTCGTTTTTATTTATATATTCCGATGCTTAAAACCGTTTGATACAGCGAAAAATATTCTTTTCGAAGGTAACTTTTTTAAATAAAGGATTCTTTTCATAAACAACTGATTACCTGTTACCGTTTACATAACGGCTGCAAGAACCAGATTTTTCTGAAATTTGTTTATCTTATTTCGGTTTCTGTAATTATTCTCAAAATCATCGTTTTTGACGGCGGTTTTGATTTATCATGTTTATTACTCATGATTTCATAGATTCATATTAAATTCATTCATGATTTCAAACCAAAATCATGAAAATTCATACTCTCGGGTTATACATATGGCAAAAAAAGTAAATCCAATGTTGGCGATCGTAGGCGGATTATTTGCCGTCCTTTTGATTTTCGCACTTATTTCAGTCGTCCTTTACCCCGGACCGACTGTTGTTGAAGCTACCGACGGTGACACCGTTTCCGTTCACTACATCGGTAAATATGAAAACGGTACTGTTTTTGATTCCAATCAGGGCGAAAACGGCAAAGCACCCTTGACATTTGTTATGGGAAATCACGAAGTTATTCCCGGATTTGAAAACGCGGTTCACGGCATGAAAGCGCACGAAACCAAGACCGTGACAATTCCGCCGGAAGACGCATACCAATACAATCCTGACCTTGTTATCACATACAGTATGGACGAAGTTCTCGCAGCGCTTGGTACCGTCCCTGAAGTCGGAACGCAGGTTCCCATGTACACAGTCACCGGTCTCACCGTTGTCGGTGTCGTTACAAACGTTACGGATTCAGGTGTCGTTATCGACTTAAACCCCGATACCGCCGGCAAAACATTGGTCTTTGAAATTACCATTGTTAATATTAAGAAAGGCGAAATCGGCAGCCACTAATCTTGAATCTTTAAATTTAATTTTTAATGAATCGGAATTCTTTCCGATTCCTTTTTTGTATTTTATTTTCGTTCTAAATGTTTTTTTCGATTTTTTATTTTGATGTTTTTCTTATTTCTTTATTCAGCGAAAACAAAATCATTTAATACACATCCGTATTTATCAAAAGCATTGAATTTTATTGATTACATACGTTGAATTTTTTATCAATTCGAATTTTTGATAATTCTTCGGTGATTTATTTGCAGACAACAACACAACTTTTGATTCTTGCCTTTCTCGTTTATTGGGTAATCGTTTACCTGCTAAAGAAAAGAGGTATTTTAGCCAAATACAATATATCGGCGACCGGGCCGATTTTAATGATTGAGACAACCAAAGGTCTTCATTTATTGGATAAAATCGCGCTCCCAAAACGATTTTGGCGCTTGTTTGCAAATGTCGGCATTGTTTTGATGTTCGCCGGCATGATTTTCATGTTCGGTCTGGTTGTTTTTTCAGACATTTCTTTGCTTCAGTCAATGATGGACAGAACAGTGATTGAGCCGAACGAATACACGGAAATTCAAAACATTTTCCTGATTCCCGGCGTGAATCAATTTATTCCGCTCGTTTGGGGTTTTATCGCTTTGATTGTCGCCGTCTTCATTCATGAAATGATGCATTCGGTGCTCGCGCGCGTCGAAGATGTCCGCGTTCATTCCGTCGGCTTAATCGTCGCGCTGTTTCCGATCGGCGGTTTCGCAAAAATTGACGATCAGCAGCTTTACGGCGAAGAATTTGAACTTTTAGACGAGCCCGAGGCAGATTCCGAATCCGATTTTGATGATTTGACGGCAACCATTGAAGAAATCCGCGAACATGAGCGACTGGAAAAAGAACAGGCAGCGTACGAGTCAATGCCTGCGGAAACTCAAACCGCAAGCGTCGGCGAGTCAGCCGACAGTCAAACGATCAGCAGCCAAACGATTGGCAGCCAAACAATGGGTAACCAAGCAGTTGCCGCGCAAACGGAATCTGCCGACAAGCCGAAAGCGGCAACCAAAACGCAGCGCTCGCGCATCTTGGCAGCCGGTGTCATGTCCAACTTTGTTGTCGCTTTTATCGCAGCGATGTTGTTTTTCGGACCGGTTATCGGCGCGATGGCACCAATCGGCAGTCTTCAAATTACGGATTCCGGCGACTTTTCCGTTTCATCCGGACTCACAAAAGAAATGGTTTTAGTCGGCATTAATGGTCAAAACGTGTCGGACATTGAAACCGTTAATCAAGCATTGGCCGGCGTATCTCCCGGCGATTCCGTGACGGTTCAGGCATCTTACGATCGGGTGATTGAAAATTATACGATTGTGACGGATTCGACGGCCGAAAATGTCAATTACGCAGGTATTCTGATTTCATCGGTGACTTCCGGATCTCCGGCGGAAAACGCAGGGCTTCTGCCGAATTCTCTGATTTTTAAAATCGACGGCGATTATGTTTCCGACGCGGAATATTTCTCGGCGACAATGTCTGAGAAAAATCCAGGTGACACCGTTGTTTTTACGATCACAGAATATGACGGCGACGGTGCCGAAACCGGCGTTCGCGACATCACCGTAACACTTGGCGAGACACCCGGAAACGAATCCAAAGCATACATCGGCATTTATTATTCCGCCGGCCCGCTTTACATCGGTCTTTTGGGAATTTCGGTCGGCGAGTTTAACGCCGGCGGCTATCTTGAATTTTTAAAGACGCTTCCGACGTTGCTTTATTCATTTGACTTTTCCGCGCCGAAAGAATCCGTGATGATGATTTTGTCGGCTTGGCTTTTTGTCATGATGATGCCGTTTTTAAGCATTCTCGGCGAAGGATTCGGCGGCTTTTCGGGTTCAATGATGCAATTCTTTGAGCCGGTCGGATGGGCCGAACCGCTCGGAATCGGTATCTTTTGGATCGCAAATTTGCTTTACTGGGTCGGCTGGCTGAATTTTTACGTCGGCCTTTTCAATTGCCTGCCGGCGCTTCCGCTTGACGGCGGCCATTTGTTCAGAACATATTTCGTCAAAATCGCTGAAAAACTCAAAATGAATCCGAAAAGAGCATTTCGCTTGTCTTTCGTCGTTACCACATATTTGTCGGGATTCATTTTCATGTCATTCCTGCTGATGTTCATTTGGCCGTACATCAGTTCGTTCGTCATCGGTCTTTTCAGCTGATTCCAAGCAATCCGCTGAATCAATCCGATTCTTCGGGCGTTTGCAAAAACTATAAAATCAAAGACACCGTCTTTGAGCCCGATTCATTATTTTATTTATGATTCCTGGAATTTTTCATTCAAAAAGGGCCTATAGGGTAGCGGATATCCTGACGGACTTCGAAACAATCAAGTTGTGAAGACATCCGTCGACTTGCGTTCGAGTCGCAATAGGCCCGTTTTTCTTATTTTATTTCCAAAATATTTTTCAACATTTCAATTTACAATCGTTTTACAATAAGTATATATTTTTCAAATTCTTTTAAATGCTTACTTTCAATTAAATAATTGAAGTCATTTATTCCGGTTGTTTTGTTTTAATGAAAAATTTAATTTGGTTTAATAAAAATTCACAAATGGTGTTTTTATGAAAATTATAAAATTATTCTCTTTAATTGCAATTCTCTTAATTGCATTTGTATTGATGAGCGGAATCGCTCTTGCGGCTGATCCGATTGAAATCGGTTCGGCAAGCGATTTGAAACAAATCGGAAACTATGCTGAGTTTCCGTTAGACAGCGATTACATTTTGATAAACGATATTGACATTACGGAAACTATGCTGAGTTTCCGTTAGACAGCGATTACATTTTGATAAACGATATTGACATTACTGACGATACATGGAACTCTATCGGCAACCGAAGCAATCCGTTCGTCGGAACTTTTGACGGCCAAGGATATTCAATCACTTTTGAAAGTTTGACGGGAACGACGACTTTTAAGAATTTCGACGGCGACAGTAATAATATCGACGGATTCGGTTTATTCGGAACTGTCGGTGATTTTTCCTCAACCGATATAATCGAAATTCAAAATGTCAATATTGTTCTTGAATCCAATTTGACAAACGAAGCAAGCTCAGCATATTATAATCGTATCGGATCTTTAATCGGATATGTTAACGTCAGCTCTTCTGATTACTTTTCAATGAACAATTGTTCATTAACCACAAACGGCAATTTTGAAATTAAAGGATATTCTGGTGTTGGTGGTCTTGTCGGCTGTGTTTACTATGGTACTTTTGAAGATTGCTCTGTTTCGGGCGATGTTTCCGTGACTGCCGATTTTGATTATGCCGGCGGTCTTGTCGGTTATGTTGAGGCCGCTGATTTTACGAGTTGTTCTGTTTCGGGCGATGTTTCCGTGACTGCCGAAAATAATCATGCCGGCGGTCTTGTCGGGTTTGCTGCCACTGCTGATCTTACAAGTTGTTCTGTTTCCGGCGACGTTTCGGTGACTGCCGAATATGATAATGCAGGTGGTCTTGTCGGGTTTGCTGCCACTGCTGATCTTACAAGTTGTTCTGTTTCCGGCGATGTTTCGGTGATTGCTAAAAATATTTATGCCGGCGGCCTTGTCGGTAATTTTGCAGGAACTATTGCAAATTGTTATTCGACAGCAACCGTTGAAGCAAAAAGTGGTGTCGGCGGGTTGATTGGATTCGGATATGGAAGTGGATCTTATGTTTGTGATATTTCATCAAGTTATTTCGCAGGAACTGTTTCATTTGGAAGCGGCGCAGGCACAAGTTCAAAAATCGGCGGAATTATTGGTTCTTATGACGGTACACCAACTGTTTCTGATTGTGTCTATCAAGATAATTCGGTTGATGTCGGAACCACAGGCGCAACACCGACACTTCTCGGAACTGCCAAAACTTCTGCTGAAATGAAGGAAATTGCAACTTATTCAAGTTGGGATATTTCAAGTGTTCCCAATCCTTCCAAAACTTGGTTTATTTGTGAAAACAACGGTTATCCTCAGCTTTATTCTTTGAGACAGGCAATTCCAATCTCAACGGTTGATGAACTTAAAAAAATCGGCTCCGATGATTATGATACAATGACGAATCATTGGTACACAATGGATGCGGATTATTATTTAACAGATGATATTGAAATTACCGACGCTGTATGGAATTCCATCGGCAACCGAAGCAATCCGTTCCTCGGAACTTTTGACGGTCAGGGATATTCAATCACTTTTGAAAGTTTGACGGGAACGACGACTTTTAAGAATTTCGACGGCGACAGTAATAATATCGACGGATTCGGTTTATTCGGAACTGTCGGTGATTTTTCCTCAACCGATATAATCGAAATTCAAAATGTCAATATTGTTCTTGAATCCAATTTGACAAACGAAGCAAGCTCAGCATATTATAATCGTATCGGATCTTTAATCGGATATGTTAACGTCAGCTCTTCTGATTACTTTTCAATGAACAATTGTTCATTAACCACAAACGGAAATTTTGAAATTAAAGGATATTTTGGTGTTGGTGGTCTTGTCGGCTGTGTTTACAATGGTACTTTTGAAGATTGCTCTGTTTCGGGCGATGTTTCCGTGACTGCCGGTTATGATTATGCCGGCGGTCTTGTCGGTTATGTTGAGGTCGCTGATTTTACGAGTTGTTCTGTTTCGGGCGATGTTTCCGTGACTGCCGAAAATGATTATGCCGGCGGTCTTGTCGGTTATGTTTACAACAATGCTGATTTTATGAGTTGTTCTGTTTCGGGCGATGTTTCCGTGACTGCCGGTTATGATTATGCCGGCGGTCTTGTCGGTTATGTTGAGGCCGCTGATTTTACGAGTTGTTCTGTTTCGGGCGATGTTTCCGTAACTACCGGTTATGATTTTGCCGGCGGTCTTGTCGGTTATGTTTACAACAATGCTGATTTTATGAGTTGTTCTGTTTCGGGCGATGTTTCCGTGACTGCCGAAAATAATTATGCCGGTGGTCTTGTCGGTTGGATCGATACTGTCGACTTTACAAGCTGTTCTGTTTCCGATGATGTTCACGTGACTGCTGAAAATAGTTATGCCGGCGGGTTGGCCGGTGAGTTCTCAGGTACAATCACAAATTGCTATTCGACAGCAGCCATTGAAGCGAAAAGCTTTGTCGGCGGATTAGTCGGTCGAGGTTATGCCGGTTCCTCTTATATTTGTGATATTTCTTCCAGTTATTTCGCAGGAACCGTTTCTCTCGGAAGCGGCGCAGACAGCAGCTCCAATATCGGCGGAATCATTGGTTATCCTTATGGAACACCAACTGTCACAGATTCATTTTACTCAAGTGATTCTGTTGATGCCGGAGCCACAGGCGCAACACCGCAGAATTACGGAACAGCTGTTTCTTCAGATGCGATGAAAAAAATCGGAACTTATCAAAGCTGGAGTATATTCAGTTCTGAAAGTCCGGATTATGTCTGGTTTATTACCGAAGGACAAACGTATCCGCAGTTGTCTTCAATTTATGAAGGAATCCCTAATTACCTTCCGAAAACAAACCGTGGCAGCAGTGGTTCCGGATTCGGTCAGGCAAAAATTGTTGATTCGGCTTCTTCAATTCCAAATGTGAAAGAAGATCCGGTGCCGGTTTCCGTAACGCCTGTTCCGGAAAGCGGTGAAAACAAGAATGCCAACGAAGATCAAAACGCGAACAATGCGCCCGGCGAGAGTTATTCCGACGAAAGCGGTTCTAACAGGACGTTGTATATTTTACTTGGCACCGGTTTGATTATTGTTGTCGGCTGTGTTGCGTTTTTCTTGAATAAGAAAAGATAAGCGGTTTTGAATGAAAAGATGATTTTGTCTTTTCATTTCTTTTTTTGTTTTTCATTTCTTTTTTTTATTTTTTTATCAAAACAAACGCAAATAGTGTTTTATCCGATGAAACTGATTTTGTATCATTCGATTCAAATTCAATTCGTGATTGACATGGCTGTTCAAAAAATCGCATCTGATACGCTTGATTTTATTTTAGCTTCCTGCAAAGCTTCTCATCCGCGTGAATTCGGCGCGCTTTTGGAAGCGGACGGCGATACCATTGTCAACGTGATTTATCTTCCCGGAACCGATTCGACGAGCCGGAGCGTCAGTTTTAAAACGTGGATGATGCCGAATATGCCGCACGCCGGATCCGTTCACAGCCACCCGAGCGGTGCAGTTCGACCGTCCGAGCAGGATTTAATCTTTTTCCGAACCAACGAAGTGAATATTATCGTCGGCGAGCCGTACACGCGCGAATCTTGGAAAGCGTTTGACAAAGGCGGAAATTTGACGGCGCTTGAAGTTGTCGATTACGAATTCGATGACGATGAATTCGGCGATGACGGTCATGATGAAGATGATATTGACGGCAGATTTGATGATGAAGACGGTTTTTGATGAAAATTCTCTTAAAAAAATGTTTTTTTGACAAAAACGATTTTTTAGGAAAAAGATAAATAAAACGCCGAAGAATTGGTTTATTGACTGTTGATTTATAAATTTGAATTATAATTATTGAGCAGAAATGATTGACTTATCCGTTATTCCGACATCCAGCGGCTGTTATATTTACCGCGACAAAGAGGATGAAATTATCTATATCGGCAAGGCGAAAAATCTTAAAAAACGTGTTTCCAGTTATTTTCAAAAACGCGACCTTGACCCGAAAACACGCCTTTTGGTCAAAAATATTGATTCCGTTGATTTCATTGTCACCGCTAACGAAGTGGAAGCGCTGATTCTGGAAAACACGCTGATTAAAAAGCACAACCCGAAATACAATATCGACTTAAAGGATTCCAAGAGCTACGCTTTTATCCACATCAGCGGCGATGATTTTCCGCGAATCGGAATTCTTCGGAGGGCGACTGCGCAAGGCAAACTCTACGGCCCATTCGTCTCCGCCAAAGAACGCGACGAAATTTTAGATGTCGTGAAACGCACATTCAAACTCAGATCCTGCCGGAACATGCCAAAGCGCCCCTGCCTGCGTTACCACATCGGCAACTGTATGGCGCCCTGCACCGGAAACATTCCAAAAGAAGAATATAAAAAAGCGATTGACAAAGCCGATTCCGTTCTTCGCGGCAATTCCGCAGAACTTGCCGAAAAACTGCGCGCGGAAATGGAAATGTTTGCGAAAAAGCAAGAATTTGAAATCGCAAAAGACCTGCGCGACCAAATTTACGCGCTGGAATACCTGAACAATCGCCAACATGTCGCGCGCCAAATCAATCACGACGAAGACGTTATCAATTATCTCGTCCGCGACGGAAAAATTTACATTATGGTTTTCAATGTCGTGAAGGGAACGCTTGTTGGCAAAGAAGAGTTTTCATTCCCCTACCATCAGAATTTCCTCGAAGAATTCTTAGTCCGATACTATTCCGGACACGAAACGCCGTCAGAAATCATTCTGCCCGACGCGTCCGAAATTTTGGAAGAAGAAATTTACACGTCAACGGAAGATGCCGCGCCCAAACATATTCCGGAGACTGACGGCGATATCAGTCAGTCTTTGATTGATTTCTTGTCCCAGCGCCACGGCAAAACCGTTAAAATCACAATCCCCAAACGGGGTGATAAAAAAGATCTTCTCGCGCTTGCCGAAAAGAATATTGAAATCGCTTTCTTCAGCGCGACTTCCAAAGTCGAAGAACTTGGAAAACGCCTGATGCTCCCCGAACCGCCGCGCGTCATCGAATGTTTTGATATTTCGCACTTGTCGGGAACGCACACGGTCGCCTCAATGGTTCAATTCCGCGACGGCAAAGCCGATAAATCCAATTACCGCCGTTTCAAAATCAAAACGGTCGAAGGCATTGACGATTTTGCCTCCATCGCCGAAGTTGTCAGCCGCCGCTACACGCGGCTTCTTGAAGAAGAAAAACCTCTTCCGGATTTGATTTTAATTGACGGCGGCAAAGGTCAGCTTTCATATGCCGTTGCCGTTCTCAAGAAACTCGGCATCAAAACGCCGGTTATTTCCCTTGCCGAACGCGAAGAAGAAATTTTCGTCCCCGGTCTTTCCGACCCGCTTCCAATCAAAAAGAATGAAAAGGCGTCGCTTTATTTACAGGAAATTCGCGACGAAGCGCACAGATTCGCGATTACGTTTAACCGACAGTTGAGAGAAAAAGCATTGAAAGATTGAATCCGGCATTGATTTAATTTTAAAAAACAGGGTTGGGATTTGTTTAATTTTTTGAAAAATCCTGATTGAATTTGATTTAATTTTTTTGAAAAATTTTAGGCCGAATTTGATTTCATTTTTTTGAAAAATTTTGGGTCTAATTTGATTTAATTTTTTTGAAAAATGGGGCAGCTCGCGCGCGGCGACGGCAGTTGGAAGCGGTAAGGTAGCAGCGCCACGTTCGCGAAGCGAACGGCTGTTAAAAGAAGCAGATGCAAATGGCAACGTAAACAGCAAGGTAACAGCAGCAAACGGCAACAGTAAGGTAGCGACGGCAAAAGGTAACGGTAAGGTAGCGACGGCAAAAGGTAACGGTAAGGTAGCGGCGGCAAACGGCAACAGTAAGGTAGCGACGGCAAACGGCAACGGTAAGGTAGCGGCAGCAAACGATAACGGTAGATAGCCGACAGCAAACGAAAAAAATCGTAACATCTTAACGGCAAAAATAAAGAAAACTTAAATCATCGGCTGCGAAAGCTATAAACAAAAGATTAACCTTTAATAGAAATAATTCTTATTTAGATTTCCAATTTGATTTTTTAACTTTCCAATAATACGGTTTATGTATCATTACATGTTTATTTATTTCAAATTGCAGCGGTTTATTTTATCAGGTTTGGTTGTCATGAATCTTGTCCGAAAATGCAGAAAATGCGGTAATTGGATTTATATCATCGAAAAAGAAGTCGGTGATTTAATCAAATGCGGGCGCTGCGGAGAAGATCATCATTTATCAAAAACATTGTCGGATAAAATTGTTTTGACGCGGATTTGATTTTTTAAAAATAATAATTGAATTTATTATTTTCTGTTTTTTGAAAATAATAAAGAAAGCAAAGACGGATTTTGAATTCTCACGAGCGGACTCATTTTAGAATAATCTGTTCCCGTTGCTGTTTTGTCTCCCGTGGGAAATGAATTTTCATCTCTTTTTTTGTTTCGCATTCAAATTCCTCCAATCATTTGTTTATTCTCAAAATAAAAATAAATCACAGCCATGCAAGCCAAACAAACTGCGATTAAAAACAAAATGAGTGACATCCTTAAATAATTTACTCTTTTGTTATTCATTTCTCTTTTGCAAATGTGAATGTCATTCAACGAACCCAAATACAAATTCTCCGACGACCTTTCATCAACCGTTTCATTATAAGCCTTGTCAATTTCTCCGGCACTTCCTAAATTCTAATAAGCATATCGCCATTGAGTAATTATTGCAAAAATAAAACTAAAAATCAAAGGGGTGAACGTCATACCGATAATTGCAATCGTTTGATTTGAATCAAATCCGAGTTTTTCAAGAGAAATAAATGACAACAACGCCACCGTAATAATCGAAATCGAAGTCAGCATTTTTCCGGATTGATCAAAAAGGTTTTGCTCTCTTTTTTCTTCAATGCCGTAAGTGAGCAAGCTAAGCTCTTTTGTTTTTTCGAACAAATCTTCCGGCGTGTAATTTGTCATAATTTCTAAAAAATCATCATTCGTAAAAAGGTTTTTAAATTTTTTGAATTCAAATCTAAATCCTGATTATAAAATGCAATGCTTTTCCATATTATTTAGTGTTTAAGCCATGCCTGTTTTTGTGTCATTCTTTTTGAACATTCCGATTTTGAAAATTTCGGCGTTCTTATTTATTTTCAGCTTTTTTGAATATGTATGTCTGATTTATCTCAAAATTCAATCATTGAAATTACAAAGGAGCTAAGCCTTTATTCTTATGAGATGGAAGACAAAAGAGAACAAAGTCTTTTGGATCAAGCCGGAAAAATGCTCATGGCAATTTCTGTTTTTACAGTTGCTCTGTTGGCTTTTATTTCGCTGAAAGCATGCGGTTTTCAAAGAAATCAAGTTTTGATAATTTCAGCTTTTACATTTCTGCCGCTTGGTGTAAGTTTTTTGTTTTCAATTCGTGCTTTTTGGCGGCATTCGTATTAGTCGATTCAATCTGCGAATGAAGTTAATGAAACGATTTGTGAAATAATTTCAGAATTTGAAGATCCAAGTCTTTTGGTTGTAAATACCTTTGATGATATACAAAAATGCAAAAAAGAAGAAAATGATAAGAACGGAAAATTTATTAGAAGGTCTACTATATTGTTTATTATCTCATTTGTATCAGCATTTATGACGATTATTTATTGTTTACTTTATAATTATAATCTTTAATCAGAGACGTGATAACGTGGAACAAAAGTTTGAATTCGTTTCTTCAAAAGGAAAAAAGACCAATTCCGAACCTCCGAAGCGAAGAAGTGCGGTTGTTTTGAGAAACTACTCTTCCGGAAATTCAAGAAAATCATGGTTTGCCAAAATTTTGGAATATTCTAAAAATTAATTTTATTTTATTCAAAATGTCGTGGTTCTTCTTCTAGATTTTATAATACCATATTATTTAATTTTTAAACCTTGAAATGTGAAATAATGTTTAATGACGAATTTCTTCTAATTTTTAAATTATATAGGATTATTCGATAAATATAAAGGCTGCACGAAAAGTGAGTTAAATTATGGACTTTTCGGACAAAGCCTTCCCAAATAAAACCTTTTTATAACCTAAGTAATGTTTACACTCCTATTTCTTAAAATCAATTTACATTTAGAAACAGGAGATTTATTTTTATGACCGGCTCTGAAATTCCGAAAGAATATAACGCCGCCGAAATCGAAATCAAATGGATGAACGCTTGGGATTTATCCATGTATCATTTTGACTGGGCTGACAACACAAGACCGCAATATATTATTGATACGCCGCCGCCGTACCCGACGGGAAATTTCCATATCGGCAACTCTCTCAATTGGTGTTATATCGATTTTGTCGCGCGTTACAAGCGCATGCGCGGATTTAATGTGATGTTTCCGCAAGGCTGGGACTGCCACGGATTGCCGACGGAAGTCAAAGTCGAAGAAACGCACAAAATCACAAAGAATCAAGTGCCGCGCGCGGAATTCCGAAAAATGTGCGAAGAAATGACGCACGGAAATATTATCAAAATGAGAGACACGATGAAGAGGCTCGGGTTTTCAAACGACTGGAGCAACGAATTCATCACAATGGAGCCGTCTTATTTTGTAAAAACACAGCGCTCATTCTTGAAAATGCATGAAATGAATTATGTTTATCATGAAGAGCATCCGGTCAACTGGTGCCCGCGCTGCGAAACCGCAATCGCGCTCGCCGAGGTTGAGTACAAGGAAAATGTCTCAAAACTCAATTTCCTTTATTTCACGCTCGCCGAAGATGCAAACGAAAAAGTTCACATCGCAACATCGCGTCCCGAACTTCTTTGCGCCTGCGCAGCCGTTGCCGTTAATCCCGAAGACGAAAGATACGGCAAATTCGTCGGAAAAGAGCTTATTGTTCCGATTTTCGGACAGAAAGTGCCGATTATCGCCGATGTCGATGTTGATGCGGAATTCGGAACCGGCGCCGTTATGATTTGTACGTTCGGTGATAAGCAGGACATTCGCTGGACGAAAACGCACAATTTGAAAATTACAAAAGCGATTGACAGAAACGGAAAGATGACGGCTGCCGCCGGCAAGTATGTCGGAATGAGCATTCCAGAATGCAAAGCCAACATTATTGAAGATTTGAAATGCGATGGATTCCTTTACGAACAGCAGGATTTAGATCAAAACGTCGGTCTCTGCTGGCGCTGCAAAACACCGATTGAGATTCTTTCCGAAATGCAGTGGTTCGTTAAGGTCAAACCCGAAGAAATTCTCGCCGGCGCCGACCAAATCGAATGGATTCCCGAATACATGAAGGTCCGCCTTGAAAACTGGACGAACACGATGGAGTGGGACTGGTGTATTTCCAGACAGCGCATTTTCGCAACACCGATTCCGGTTTGGTATTGCAACAAATGCAATGAGATTTTGATTGCCAAGGACGAATGGCTTCCGATTGACCCGACGCAGGAAAAGCCGCCGGTTTCATGCTCTTGCGGCGCAAACGATTTCCACGGTGAGACGGACGTTTTTGACACCTGGATGGACTCGTCGCTGACGGCGCTTCATGTCAGCGGGTGGGACAGCGAACACGAACTTCGCCTCCCGACGCAGCTTAGACCGCAGGGACACGACATTATTCGAACGTGGGCGTTCTATTCAATTCTCAGAGCCGAAGCGATTGAAAACAAGATTCCGTGGGAGACGATCATGATTAACGGCATGGTGCTCGGTCCCGACGGTCACAAGATGAGCAAATCACTCGGAAACATCATTTCTCCCGAAGACGTTTTGGTCGAACACAGCGCGGACGCTTTCCGCCAATGGGGCGCGCTCGGCGGCAGTGTCGGATCGGATGTCATGTTCCGCTGGAACGATGTCGTTTCCGCATCCCGATTGATTCAAAAATTGTGGAACATTTATCGTTTCTCGCTTTCAAATATGGACGGATTCGGCAAAGCGGAAGCCGGTTCATTTGATTTATCAAAATTGAAACAAATCGACAACTGGCTCATTTCAAAATTGAACGGCTTGATTGACGAAGTCACCGGCGCGATGGAAGCCTGCAAATTTGACGACGCTTTTAAAGCGATTCGTGTTTTCGCCTGGGATGTTTTGGCCGACAATTATATTGAGCTCGTCAAAGGCCGTTTGTACGGTGACGATTCGGATGGCAAGAATGCAGCTCGCTTCACGCTTTTTACAGCCGTCTCAACGCTGACCAAACTGCTTGCGCCGTTTACGCCGTTCCTCGCAGAAGAAATGTATTCCAGAGTCGGTGAGGGAAGTGTTCATCAGCAAAGCTGGCCGGCAAAGATTGATGGTCTTCCGGCAGATGCCGAAGAAAAAGGCGAACTCATCAAAGGCATTACAAGCGCGATTCGCTGCTACAAATCCGATAACAAGATGGCGTTAAACGCGCCATTGAAAAAGATTGAGATTTACAACGCGGCTGTTGATGCCGCTGACATTTCCAATACGGTCACTTCTCCGACGGATTTGATTGAAGGCGCGCCCGAATTTGAATATATTCCGGTTGAAGTCAAACCCAACATGGGAATGCTCGGGCCGATGTTCAGAGACAAAGCCGGCGCGGTAATCGGTGCATTGAAAGCGCTGCCGCCGAAAACGGCCGAAGAAATGAAAGAAGCAGGAATTGTCGTTGTCGATGTCGCCGGCGAACAAATCGAACTCGACGCTGACGCGATTGAAATTAAGAAAGAAATGGTTTCCGCCGGCCGTGAAGTTGAAATCCTTCACGTCGATGAAGCGGTTGTCGTGATTGTGAAATAATCGCAATCACTTTCTTTTTTATTTTTCTTTTATTCTATTTTTTATTTTGTGTTTGTTACTGTTATCTTGCTGTTTTTGTTTGCCGCTGCTACCTTACTGTTTGTGTTGCTGTTTGCATCTGCTTCTTATCACATCCGCTCGCTTCGCGAGCGTGGCACGGCTACCTTTCTTTTTCCGTTTCCGCTCTGTGTTGCCGCCGCCGCGCGCGTGTTGCTCCATTTTCGATTAATTTTTGAAAAACAAGGATTCGTTTTTCAAAAATTAATCGAAAAACCCAATCTGTTTTTTCCAAAAAATGAATCGAAAATCTGAACCCCGTTTTCTTTTTAATTGTCATTTTATTATCGAATTTGTCACGCATTTTCGCCGTTTTTGGGGTTATCTATAAATACATGTCCGATAAAGTTTGGAACGTTTTTCATGATTATTCATTGACGAGAGGTCCGTCATGTCCAAAGTTACAAAAGTTTTGATATTACTCAACGATATGGTGTATGAAAGCACGGCGCCGCAGCATGCCTTGCGTTTTGCGCGCTGTTACAGAAAACGCGGAATTGATGCCACGATTCTGATTTGGGGCCCGATGGGGGCGATTTTAACCAAAAAGAATAAAGTCGGTACTCAAAACTATGACGAAAAGATTCAGGAATGCCTGGATCTCGGCGTCAAAATCAAATGCTGCGAACTCGCGGCATCCATCATCGGCATGATGCCGGATGAAATGATTCCGGGAACCGAAATCATCACCACAAAAGAGCTGACCAACACCTTAATCGAATACACGGAAGAAGGCCAGTTGATAATGTATGTTTGATTGAATCAAACATTTTTTCTTTTTCGTTTTTTTAATTGTTTTCATCGTTTAATTTCGGTTATTGCAGTTTTTGTTTATTTCATTTTATTTTTCGTTTAATCATTTATTTCAAAATCGCAAAGAGACCGATACATATTTTAAACTCATATCTGTTTTTTTAAGTAATAATTCTTGAATTAATTTTAAAATCATTTCCGGAGACCATATTTATGTCAACAGCTGAAAAATTAACCGCGGATGAGCAGGCGCTTCTTGAAAAAATGATTTCGGGCGAAATCAATTTACGCAAAATTGAAGAACATTTGGATAAAGACGGCTCGGCCAAGCTTCGCCGCGCGTTTTTGGAAAACCAAAGAAACGTCGAATTGGATCACGTTTCCACCTATTCGTTTGACACCGAAGCGGTCGCCAAAAAGAATATTGAAAATTTTGTCGGCGCCGTTCAAATTCCGCTCGGCGTTGCGGGAATTCTTAAAATCAATGGCGATTACGCCAAAGGCGATTATTATTTGCCGCTTGCGACAACCGAAGGCGCATTGGTGGCAAGCGTAAACCGCGGCTGCTCCATCATTACGAAATCCGGCGGCGTGACCGTCCGCGTGTTTAAAAATATGATGACAAGAGCGCCCGTTTTTAAATTTAACAGTCTGGAAGAAACCAAAGACTTTTACGACTGGATTTTGCTTCCCGAAACTTTTTCCAAAATGAAAAAGGCGGCGGACGCAACTTCCCGTTTTGGCGAACTCTTGGAAGCTCAGCCGTTTGTCAGCGGCAACAATGTCCACGTCCGCCTCGGTTTTGACACCAAAGACGCGATGGGCATGAACATGATTACAATCGCGTCTGAAGCGATTACAAAGCTCATCGCCGACGAAAAAGGCGTTCCCTGCATTTCGCTTTCCGGAAACATGTGCACCGACAAAAAACCGACCGCGATTAACGCGATTCTCGGCCGCGGTAAAACCGTGATTGCCGAAGCGCGTTTGTCGGCGGCTTTTATCGAAGAAACGCTCAAATGCACGGCGGAATCCATGTTTGATGTCAATTACCGCAAGAACTTCATCGGCTCAATGAGAGCGGGCGCGCTCGGATTTAACGCGCACGCGGCAAACATCGTCGCGGCCGTTTTCCTTGCCTGCGGTCAGGATCCGGCGCACGTTGTTGAAGGTAGTCTTTGTATTACGGAAATGGATTTGGCCGACAACGGCGATCTCATTTGTTCCGTCACGATGCCGGCTGTTGAAGTCGGAACCGTCGGCGGCGGCACGTCCATTGCAACGCAGCAGGAATGCTTAAAGCTGCTCGGCGTGGCCGGCGCAGGCGCGGTGCCCGGCGAGAATGCGCTTGCTCTCTCGGAAATCGTGACAGCGGCTGTTTTGGCAGGCGAAATCTCGCTTATTGCGGCGCAGGCGGCAGGACATTTGGCGCGCGCGCACGCCCAACTCGGGAGATGATTCCTCCCGAATATTTTTCATTTTTTCTCAAACGATTTTCACTTTTTTTCAAACTTTTTTCGTTTTTTAAACGGCTTGTTATTTTTTGGTTCATTTTGTATTGTTTTATTGTTATTTTTATTTTAAATTCGTGTTACTCTGTTGGCAAATATTTATATTCTATGAATTTTGATTAAGATTTCGTAATACTTTTAAATCAAAAGTTAATAAATTTATGAAAAATAGGTACAATTTTTCACACCGTTTTATTTTGGTGTTCAAATGATTCAAAAAGAATATTTATTGAAAGGATTGGACTGCGCCAACTGCGCCGCAAAAATTGAAATCGCCGTCGGTAAATTGGACGGCGTTTCGGAAGCGACAGTCAATTTTGCGACGGAGACGCTCATTGTCAATCTTAAAGAAGAGTATGCCGGCGACATTTTGCCGAAAATCGAAAAAACCGTTCACTCAATCGAATCGGATGTTACGGTTTCCGAAAAAATAAAACGCCGAAGTCCGCCCAAAGAATACCTCTTAAAAGGTCTCGGCTGCGCCAACTGCGCCGCAAAAATTGAAACGGCCGTCGGCAAATCGGAAGGCGTTTCGGAAGCTTCGGTTAATTTCGCGACCGCGACGCTGACGGTTCGATTCAAAGACAACAGCGTCGATCTTTTGCCCGAAATCGAAAAAATCGTTCATTCCATTGAATCTCATGTCGAGGTTTTGGAAAAAAACAAACGAACCGAATTTGAAACCGTCAAAACATGCCGGGACGCCTGCTGTGAAACCGGCGCGGTGTCCGAATCCGAATCGTGTGAATCCGATCCGGAAATGAAATGTGAAACGAAGTTCGAAACGAAATCCGAGAAATCCGATACAAAAAATTCCGGTAAAAACAGCAGATTTTCCGCATTTCAATTCATTGACAAAAAAAGAGCTGCTCGAATTATCATCGGCGCGCTTGTTTATTTGCTCGGCATTTTGATTCATGTTTCTCACGATACGACTCTGCCGCTTCTTTCAAATCTTGAAATCATTCACGGAACGCCGGTCGAATACATCGTTTTCATCATCGCTTATCTGATTATCGGCGGCGACGTTGTTTACAAAGCTGTTCGCGGCATCCTTCGCCGCGAGTTTTTCGATGAAAATTTCCTGATGACGATTGCAACGCTTGGCGCGTTTGCGCTCGGCGAATATACGGAAGCCGTCGCCGTGATGCTTTTCTATCAAGTCGGCGAACTTTTCCAGGAAATGGCCGTCAACCGTTCCCGCAAATCCATTTACGACATGATGGACATCCGCCCCGATTACGCGCACAAAATCACCGATTCAGGCAGCGGCGGATATGAAACGGTTTCGCCTTACGACATTGAAATCGGCGATGCTATTCTTGTCAAACCCGGCGAAAAAATCCCGCTCGACGGAACGATTTTGTCAGGCGCGTCCATGCTTGACACGTCCGCGCTGACGGGTGAGTCCGTTCCGCGAACCGTTCGCGAAGGCGATGCCATTCTTTCCGGCAGCATTAACAAAAACGGAACCTTGACAATCCGCGTCGATCAATTGTTTGAAGAATCTACGGTTTCCAAGATTTTGGATTTGGTTGAAAATGCGGCGTCTAAGAAGGCGCCGACCGAGAAATTCATCACACGCTTTTCCAGATATTATACGCCGCTCGTGACACTGGCCGCCGTTTTGATTGCCGTCATTCCGCCGCTTGTTCTTCCTGGCGCGACGTTTGAAGATTGGATTTACCGCGGCTTGGTTTTCCTTGTGATTTCCTGTCCTTGCGCGCTTGTGATTTCCGTTCCGCTCAGCTATTTCGGCGGCATCGGCGCCGCTTCCAAGAAAGGCATTCTTGTCAAAGGCAGCAACTATTTAGAAGGTTTGACGCAAGTCAAAACCGTCGTGTTTGACAAAACCGGGACGCTTTCAGAAGGCGTTTTTGATGTTGTTCGAATTGACAGGTCGACCGGCTCGACGCTTTCCGATGACGAACTGATGACACTCAGCGCCGCCGCCGAATCTTATTCAAATCATCCAATCGCGCATTCGATTGTCAAAGCAGCTGAAAAATCCGGCGGCGTTGTTTCAAACGTTTCGGAACACACGGAATATCCGGGACTCGGCATCAAAGCTGTTTTTGAAGGCAAAACAATTGCAATCGGAAACTTGAAATTGATGGCGCAGGAAAACGTTTCCGTTTCCGATTTGCCGGAGGCGGGATCTGATGTCGAAACGCACATTTATGTCGCCGTTGACGGCATTTTCGAAGGCCGTATCTCGATTTCCGATAAGATAAAACCGGACAGCAAGGATGCGCTGGCGCGCTTGAAAAAGTCCGGTGTTGAAAAAACGGTGATGGTAACAGGCGATACCGATAAAGTCGGCCGCGCGTTTGCCGCCGACCTCGGACTCGACGATGTTTATACAGAACAGCTGCCGCATCAAAAAGTCGAAGCGCTTGAAAAGATTGAAGCGGAAACGAAATCGGTGAATCCGAAATCCAAAGTCGCTTTTGTCGGCGACGGTATCAATGACGCGCCCGTTCTCACGCGCGCGGACATCGGCATTGCCGTCGGTGGTGTCGGTTCCGACGCGGCGGTTGAGGCGGCAGATGTGGTTCTCATGACCGGCGATCCGATTCAGCTCGCCGACGCGTTTGACATCGCGAAAAAGACGAAGTCGATTGTTTATCAAAACATCATTTTCGCGCTCGGCATCAAAGCCGTTTTCATGATTCTCGGCGTTTTCGGAATCGCGACCATGTGGGAAGCGGTTTTCGCCGATGTCGGCGTCACGCTGCTTGCCGTTTTGAATTCAATGAGACTTTTGAGATTGAAATAAATCTCAAGTCTCATTTATTTTTCTAAGATTCGTTTTTTAAAATTCAGAGTTCAAATTCGCATCAACAGCTCAATATTCTCCGGTGTTATAAATCCTAACTAATTAAACAAAACAAATTGAATAAATATTCATCTGTTTTTAAAAAGTGTAGATTCAAAACAAAAAAGGATTTGATTAATCATCGGAAATCCAAACATATCCGACATTATTCATGTTTGAAACGCCGCTGTTTTTAATCGTGAACGACGTTTCTTTGTCATTGATTTTGACGGTGTATTCTCCGTTTTTTAAATCGCCGGCGTTTGCGATTTCAAAAGTATAGACGGAAATGACGGACATGAACGGAATCGCTTCGGAATCTTTTGTAAATTTTTCTTTTTCGGGAAGCGAAATCGTGTACAAACCGCTTTCATTCAAGCTGTTTGAAATTGTCACGTTTTGAGCGTCAACAGAATAAACGGGTCCGACACCGGTCGAAACTTGGACGGCGGCTTTTATTTGCTCCCCGTCTGAAATCAATTCAATGCCGTCGACGCGAGCCGAAGTGTAACAAGACAATTCGCCGTCTTCAAAAATAAAGGATCCGATTTTTGTTTCGTTTTCAAAAAAGGTGTACATGATTTCTTTTTCAAACAATTCTTCCGAACCGATATTGATGACAACCGTGCCGGATGATGTCGAAGAATCGGAGTTTTCTTCTTTTTCTTTAAGCGGAAGATTGATTTTAATATCGCTGCCGATAATGTCGCTTGTCACGTTTGCTTTATCCGCTTCATAATCGCCGTTGTCAATCGTATATGAAATACGGCAAAGAATGTCGCCGTTGTTTTCATAACAAGTTGTTCTGGCGTAAACGCGCGGGTCATTCTGCTCGGCATTTTCCAAACTGCCGGGAAGCATAAAGACAGAAGCGCCCAATAAAATTGCGAAAAACAAATAGTATAAACATTTTCTCATATTGATTCAAAAACTACTATTATATTATTGTATATATAACTTCTTCCGATTTCCGGTTTTTTTCAAAAAATGATTCTTTTTGAATGAATCCGTTTTCGATTTTCATCATAAGAGCGTTTTTAAAAAAGTGCCGAATAATTTTGCCATTTTCAGCGAATGCTTCGAAAGCATCAGTTTTTGAATCAAAACGGAAGGATGATCCATGTCGCCGTATTCGGTAATCAAATTCAGAATTTCGGGATCATTCATTTCATTGAAAATTTTGTTCATTTCTTCATCGGTCAGCTTCATTCTATAATTATGAACCCGCATTCCGATTTCAAATTCGCGGCCGAGTTCTTTTTTCCAGCGTTTTTCATATTCCGCCATTTTCTTCTCGGAAAAATCGTTTTCGGCAATTGCTTCCGCTGCGACTTTCGCCGCGATTTTCGCCGCCACCGCGCCCGTGTAAATGCCGCCGCCGGAGACAGGTTTGCATTGGCCGGCCGCATCGCCTGTAACCATCAGTCCGTTCGCGTAAGTTTTTTTCATCGGACCGATCGGAATGCCGCCGACAACAAAATCGGTTTGGCCGGTTTTTATTTTTTCAGAAATCACGGGATTCGTTAAAAGATGAATTAAATAATCGTAAGCCGGTTTTTCAATCAATTTCGGATCAACCGCCAAACCAATTCTTGAAATATTTTCTGAAACCGGAATCGACCACGCGAAAAATCCCGGCGCTTCCCGGCCGACGAACATTTCAACAAAATCAGTGTCTTCCGAACGGTAATTCGCTTCAATTTGAATGCCCGATAAAATTTTTTCACACGGCGCAAGCCCGGCAAAACTCGCTGTCCGACTTCTGACGCCGTCGGCCGCAATCACAATTTTGGCATAATACGTTTGAATTTCGCCGCTGTGAATCACTTCAAGCGCTTTGACTTTCACATCGCCGCTGTCATCTGCAAAAACACCGTCCGTTAAACCGACAACTTGCGCTTTTAACAAATATTTTGCGCCGGCGTTTGCCGCAATTTCCGCAAGCCTTCGGTCAAACATTTTTCTTGAAACGACATAAGCTTTCGTTTCCTTGCCGACGATTTTTAATTGTTTTCCGGACGGCGGATACACTTTCGCGCCTTTTACGGAATTTAAAACAAAAGCGGCGCTTGTTTTGATTTCCTCTTCCATGCCGGTTTCCCGAATCGCGGCAGCGCTGAGAAGGCCGGCGCATTGAACGGGCGTTCCGATGCTCGCGTTTTCCTCGATGACCAAAACACGGTCGATGCCGTAAAGTTTCGCGTATCGTGCGGCGGTCGATCCGGTCGGGCCGCCGCCGACGATAATCAAATCATAAATTTCGGTTTCGGAAATCAATTTAATTCTCCGTTTTTGATTTTTCGTTTCGTTTTATCTCGGCTGTTTCTGCTCGGGAAGATACGGAAGCGGCATCGTGTTGACCAAAAGAGAAGCGTTCACGTATTTCGCGCGTTCCAAAAGCAGTTCTTTGCCGGCTTGCGTGAGCGCGATGAGCGGGACGGACGTGCCGACCTGGAGCAGCGGCGTGACATCGCGCAGGCAGCGAGACGCGCAAAGCGTAATGATGTCCGCGTTTTCCGCCATTGTTTTGGAATCTTCTCCGGAAAGGCCGGTTGTGTGAACGCCGATGATGACAAAAGACGCGCCGTCCGTTTCTTTTTCAAAATTTCGAATCGCGGCCGCAGTTTTGGCATTCGTCGTTGTCACGGCGATTTTTTGATAACCGAGTTCGGCCGCCTTTTTCGCGCCGGCGAGTGAATCGATGACGGCGGTTTTTTCATCTAAAACCATGCCGTCCCGATCTTTGATTTTTTGAATCGTTTCGGGAATCGGCGACGTTTCGACAAGACCTGACATTCTCGCGCCCATGCCCTGAACCAAAGACGGATTGGCGGTAATGACGGTTCCCGCGCCGTCACAAACGCTGACGGACGCGTCAATGATGCCGTGCTCAAGGCCGGACATCATCGTCTCGGACGCGCCGAAGCCGACGAAATCTTCAAAATCATCTAAGAGACGGTTCGGCGTGAAAAGACCGAATTTTTCAATGCGGAATTCCATGTTTTCCTTGATTTTCTCGGGCGTGATTTCTTTGATGCCGCGCGCTTTTTCAAAAAGGGAGCACCATTTGATTTCGGGCTCCGATACTTCGACAACTTTTCCGTTTTCAACGACGACGCGCGCGTTTCCGACCATTTCCATAACATGACGCATAATTTTACCTCTCCGCTCAAAAATAAATAAAAAACGTGATATTAACAGATAATCCTTAAAGAACAAACCATTTATCATTTTAAAAATGTTTCGTCGGCTTTTGATTTTATTTTCGCGGCGGATTCGGCGGCGAAGTTTTCAAAAACAAGGCGCAAAATATTAAATATTGAATCTCGTACCCCCAATGAAAATAAAATTTATTCATTATTTATTTGAAATTTATAAAACATTTATAAAAATTGATTTAATTTTAATCCGTGATATTATGAAATATGCAGAACGAATTGAAACCCTTCCGCCGTATCTTTTTGCTTCGATTGACGAATCCAAACAAGCTTTGATTCAAAAAGGCGTTGACGTGATTGACTTAGGCGTCGGAGACCCCGACAGACCGACACCGAAACACATCGTTGACTCCATGGTTGCAGCCGTTCAGGATCCGTCCAACCATCAGTATCCGTCTTACACCGGCATGCTTGCGTTTCGAGAGGCGGCCGCCAAATGGTGCAAAGAATCTCGCGGCCTTGACTTTGATCCGAAAACGCAAGTCTTGTCTTTGATCGGCTCAAAAGAAGGCGTCGCCCACGTTCCGCTCGCGTTTGTCAATCCGGGAGACGTTGTTCTTTGCCCGAATCCGGCTTATCCGGTTTACGAAATCGGCACGAAATTTGCCGGCGGAATTCCCTACGACATGCCGCTTCGCGCAGAAAACGATTTCCTGCCGGATTACGAAGCCATTCCGAAAGACGTTCTTGCCAAGACGAAAATGATGTTTATCAATTACCCGAACAATCCGACGGGCGCGGTTGCCGACAAAAAATTCTTTGAAGAAACCGTTGAATTCGCCAAAGAAAACGATATCTTGGTTGTTCACGACAACGCGTATTCCGAAATGGTTTATGACGATTACAAAGCGCCGAGCTTTTTGGAAGTTGACGGCGCGGAAGATCTCGGCATCGAACTTTATTCCATGTCCAAAACCTACAACATGACCGGCTGGCGCCTTGCGTTTGCCGTCGGCAGCAAAGAGATGATTGCAGGCTTCGGCAAGGTGAAGGCAAACATCGACTCCGGCGTCTTTGACGCGGTTCAGCGCGCGGGAATTACGGCGCTCACCTCTTCTCAGCAGTGCGTTTCCGACATGAACAAAGTCTATCAGGAAAGACGCGATGTTCTTGTCAAAGGTCTTGCTTCCATCGGTTTGGAAGTCAAGCCGCAGAAAGCGACGTTTTACCTTTGGTGTCCGGTTCCGGAAGGCACGAACTCGATGGACTTTGCCAAGCTCTTACTCGAAGACGCAGGCATCGTCGCAACGCCCGGTGTCGGCTTCGGCAGCGCAGGCGAGGGCTATGTCCGCTTCGCGCTCACCAAGGAAGTTGACCGCATCAACGAAGCGGTTGCTCGAATGGATAAAATCAAAATTTAATTTTAATTCATTTCGTATGAATCGGAAGCTTCCGATTCTTTCTTTTTTTATTTTTCAGATCTGTGACAAAAAATGCATCAAAAAGAAGTTTTTCGGTTTAAACAGACGATTGTAACGATTTTGGCGGACAAGGCCGATTTCATTGAAATCGCGAAGGCGGAGATTCTCAAGAGCCGCTTGGTTATTGAAAATTATATCGGCGTAAATCCTTTTTTTGAAATGACGCTTGAGGCTTATGAGTTTGATGAAACCGCGCCGTCTTTAATTCAAAAAATGATTGAAGCCGGCAATACTTTTGGCATCGGCCCGATGAGCGCGGTTGCCGGAACGATTGCCGAAGCCGCGGTTTTGAAAATGAAAGAATGCGGCGCGTCTTTTGCACTCGTCGATAACGGCGGCGACATCGCGATTTACAATACGGAAAATCGGCCGGCGGTCGTCGGCGTTTACGCGGGAAACAGCGCGGTTCAAAATTTGGGCTTTTCAATCGAGCCTTCCGATGAGATTCTCGGCATTTGTACATCATCGGGAACGGTCGGCCCTTCGATCAGTTTCGGAAAAGCCGATGCCGCAATTGTTTTTTCAAAGAACGTTTCGCTTGCCGATTCGGCGGCGACGGCGCTCGGAAACGCGCTTAAAGAAGGCGGCGCGGAAAATATTGAAAAAGCGCTGCCGGCGGTTTCAAATATTTTCGGAATCGACGGCGCGGTTTTGATTCAGGGCGAAAATATCGGAATGGCCGGCAAGATTCCGAAAATTGTGAAAGCCGACGTGGATTACGATATTATCACGAAAGGCTGATTCTTTTTTTTATTTTTATTTTTATTTTTTTAATTTTACTTTTGTTTTTATCATTCTTTTTTGGCGTTTTCATTTTTTGTAAGTTAAATATTTATAAAAACCTTGTAATATTTCAATTGTATAATATTTCATTTATAACAATTTTAGAGTTTTTACGCGGTGAAATTATGGCGTTTTTGATTGATTTAAATTTGTGGGAAAGATTTCACGACAATGTGGAAGCGATGATTGAAAATTTTGTCGAATATCTTCCTGAGATTGTTTTTGCTTTGATTATTTTTATATTAACATTCATTGTCGCTCAATTCATAGATAAAAAAATTACCAAATATTCGGCCCGCCTTCAAAAAAGGATGCGCGTGGGACCGACGAAATTCGTGATGTTGCGTCACGTCATCATCGGTTTGGTTTATTTGATCGGTTTGGTTTTGATTTTCTATACGATTCCGCCGCTTCAAAAATTATCAACGGCGATTTTGGCAAGCGTCGGCGTCCTGGGTATCATTTTCGGTATTGCGGCGCAGGATTCGTTCGGAAACCTTATTTCCGGAATCGCGCTTGTCTTTTTCCAGCCTTTCCGCATCGGGGATTTGATTACGGTCGGCAGCAATTACGGCCGCGTCACGGACATTAATCTGCGGCAGACGACGATTAAAACAAGCGACGACCGAATTATTCTGATTCCGAATTCTGTCCTGAATAAAGAAACCGTTATCAATTGGACTTACGACGACACGGTTGTGCGCTGGTCTTTTACGATTCAGATTTCCTACGAGTCAGACATCGACCGTGCGCGCGCGATTATGATTGAAGAGGCGCGCAAAAATTCGTATGTTTTGTCAAAGGAAGTTTTGGCGCGCCAAAAGCCAGGAACAAGCGAAGATGTCCGCGCGCGCGTCTCGGATTTGGCAAGTTTCGGTGTTAATATTTTATTGGATTTCTGGGTGAACGACCGCGACAACGCTTATTCCGCCGAATACGCGATTCGCGAAAACATCAAAAAGAGATTTGATAGCGAGCCGAATGTTTCAATTCCGCTTCCTCAATATGTTTTGTCAACCGGCGCGCCGCTCGGCGTTCAATTAACCGACGCGAACGCCGCCGAAAAAAGCGACGTGAATGGGAATTTGAATGATGAAACGGTTGTTTGAAACCGTTTCAATTCATTTATTTCTTTTTTATTTTCGTTTTTTATTAAAATCGCTCTTCTTTTTCAAATCATTTTTAAAACTTACACCGCTCACGCGCGCAGCGTGCTGCGGCGCAATTTTCATCCGTGACTTTATATATCATGACAGTCATTATCACGGTTATTCTGTGAATACATTTTATCAAAATTTAAATTATCTTTTAATCATTTATTAAAAACAAAAGCAAGTGTCATTATGAAATTTTGGGACCCAAAAATTGAAACGATGAATCGAAAGGAGATGGAAGCGCTCCAATTTAAGCGTTTGAAAAAGTCTGTGAAAACGGTTTACAGAAACGTTCCGTTTTACAAACGCAAATTCGATGATGCCGGCATCAAACCCGAAGACATTCGTTCGCTTTCCGACGTTTCCAAATTGCCGCACACGCTTCGAACCGATTTTACCGACAATTATCCGTTCGGCATGTTCGCCGTTCCGATGGACGACATCATCCGTATTCATTCGTCATCGGGAACGACCGGAAAACCCAAAGTCGTCGGCTACACGAGAAGCGATATTGAAAACTGGGGCAACCTTTTGGCCCGCAATTTCACGATGGTCGGCTTGTCTCACAAAGATATTTTCCAAAATTCCGTCAACTACGGCCTCTTTACAGGCGGCCTCGGCATTCACAATGGCATTGAAACACTCGGCGCAACCGCCATTCCGGCCGGTACCGGAAACACCCTCCGCCAGCTTGAAATGATGGTTGATTTCGGCGTCACCGCGCTTCACTGCACGCCGTCGTACGCGCTTTACCTCGCGGAAACCGCCGTTGACAACAATCTTGTCGGCAAACTCAAACTCAAAACCGGCTGCTTGGGCGCGGAACCCTGGTCGGAAAATATGAGGAAAACAATCGAAGACATGCTTGAAATCAAAGCTTACGACTCCTACGGTCTTTCCGAAATGTTCGGCCCGGGAATCGCTTTTGAATGCCCCTGTCAAGACGGCATGCACATCTGGGACGATCACTTTTTGGTGGAAGTTTTAGATGAAAACGGCGACCAAGTCTCCGAGGGTGAAAAAGGAGAACTCGTTCTCACATCGCTCACGAAAGAAGGATTAATCAACATCCGCTACCGCACCGGCGACATCACAAGATTGCTTGAGCCCGAATGCGAATGCGGCCGCTGCTCAACGCGCGTGTCGCGCATGATCGGGCGCGCCGATGACATGATTATCGTTCGCGGCATCAACGTTTTCCCGACACAGGTTCAAGACGTGATTTCCAAAATTCCGGAAGTGACGAATCAATTCCAAATCATTTTGACCCGAAACGCCAAAAATTTAGATGAAATGACGGTTCAAGTCGAACTCGAAAAAGACGCGTTCACCGACGATTTAATCAAACTCGAAAAAATTCAGCAGCGCGTTGTCAATGAATTAATGAACGTCCTTTCCATTCGAACCGGCGTCGATTTGCTCGAATTCGGCAGCATTGAAAGAACGGGCGGCAAAGCGAAAAGAGTGATTGATAACAGAGCGCCGCTCTGATTTTTATTTTGGGTCATGATAAGAACAACCAAATAATTTGGTGTTAAAATCATGACTATGCAATTGAAAAATAAATACATTTTTCGTTCTAAAATTTCTGAAGCTAAATTTAGACAAATTGTGAAACTTTTTGTTCTGGATTTAGATGCAACTCAAATATCCCAAATTACAGGTGTAAGCCGTATTACGATCAACAGATACCTCATGGCAATCCGCGAGCGGATTGCCGGATTCTGCGAAGCAGAATCCCCTTTTCAAGGAGAAATTGAAGTTGATGAATCCTATTTCGGCCCGAGGCGTGTAAAAGGAAAGCGGGGACGCGGCGCAGGCAGCAAAACAATTGTTTTTGGGATGAGAAAAAGGAATGGAAAGTCTATACTGAAATCGTTCCGGATTGTTCTAAATCAACTTTACAATCAATTATCCGAGGGAAAGTTGATCTTGATAGTGTTATTTATTCTGATAATTGGCATGGATATGATGGATTGGTAGATGTTGGTTATGATAAACACTATCGAGTAAACCATGGTAAAAATGAGTTTGTAAATGGGAAAAGTCATATTAATGGGATTGAAGGATTCTGGGGCTATTCAAAATCCAGGATGAGTAAACATCGTGGAGTTCATAAAAAGTATTTTTACCTTCATTTAAAGGAATGTGAGTTTAGGTACAATTATAGGAATGAAGATTTATATCAAAAAATCCTAAAAATCTTGAGAGAAAATCCTCTATTCTTATCTTGACCCTTTATTTTTTATTTGTCGTTTTATTAAAAAAGAAAATCCGCGCAAAAGCACGGATTTACATTTTTTTATTTTTTTTTTTTTTTTTTTTTTTTTTGTTTTTGTTTTTCAGCGGTACATCGTGTTCAGCGCGCGAAGCAAAACTTCGGGCTGCTTATTGTAAGGTGTAACCGGCAAGACTTTTTTATTTGACCCCGTCAGCTTGTAAACGGCGTAACGCGCGGTTCTGACGGAATATTCTTCCGTAAAAACCATGTCTTTCGGAATTTCGACAAATTGACCGATGAGCGCGAAATTTTTGGAATTTGCGGGAACGACTTTCGGCCTGTCCGCTTTGGCGCGGCACTGGAAAAGCGCGTCAATGTAAGGCATCATACACGGAATCACATTCACGACATCTTTCATAATGTCATCAATTTCTTCTTCAAAATGAAGGTGATGCAAAAGTTCCGTTAAAATTTCCTCGCCGGTGCAGTCAATCATCGGTTTTTTCACGAAATCGCCGAAACGATCGGTGTAAAGGCCGTAGCCCCAAAAGATTGTTTGATTTTCCGGCTGATTTTTAAAATGCGGCTGCGCGGCAACCACAATTGACATGCGCCACGCCGAATCTTTAAAAGTCATCAAAGCGCCGCTTCCGGCAATATTTCTGGAAAACTTTTCAATCATTTTCAAAAGCTTGTCGCCGTTTGAAGTAACGGTAAAGGATTCCCATTTCGTTTCATCGGGATGCCCGAAAAACGGTTCGGGATTTCCGAATTCGCTTCTTTTGGCGGCAATTTTTCTCCAAAGATCAGCCGACGGCGGGTTTTCGGGAAGATAGCGCGCCGGTGTTTTGAAATCGCCTTCATCGGAATTGTCCGTAATGCAGCCGCATGTCAAGAAACACATGTCTTTCTTTTTCAGGCTGATCGTGCCGCTTTTATTGCCGCGCTTGTAATGAATTTTTGAAACCGCGATTTCATCGCCGTCTTTAAAATCAATATCTGTTACAGTGCATTTCAAATCAAAATCAACATCATGCTCTTCCAAATACTTTTTCAGCGGCAGAATCAGCGAATCATATTGATTGAAACGCGTTCGAGTCACGCCTTCAAGCGTTTGGATTCTGGAAAATTCATAAATCATTCTGTTCATGTAACGCTTCAGCTCGCAAACGCTTGACCATTCCTGAAACGCGAAAGTCGTCTGCCACATGTACCAGAAATTCGTCGTAAAGAAATGCGGCGAAAACCAATCGCGGATTCTTAAATTGTCCAAGTTTTTCTCCGGTTCAATCATCAATTTTGTTAATTTCTTGCGGTCATTGCTGTCAAATCCCATCGACATGACGTCTAAAACGTAGCCGTTTTTGTCAACTAAGCGCGCGTTTGCGTGCGTCGGATGTTCATGATCGAAATCCAAGATTTCTTCCGTGACGGAAATTCCGGGCTGTTCCAATGAAGGAATTGATTGAAATAAATCCCAAAAGTTTTCATACGTTTCTTCGTTTAACATACGGCCGCCGCGGCAAACAAACCCTTTTTCAGGCGTTCCGATGCCGTCGTTGCTGCCGCCGAGGATGTTAAGCGTTTCCATGATGTGAATATTTTTACCTTTGAAACCGAAATCACGAATCAAATAAACGGCGCCTGCCAAAGAGGCGATGCCGCCGCCGATAAAATAAGCTTGTCCGCTGAGTTTTTCTTTAACCATAATTTAACGACCTGATTTTTTATGAGAAACGATGAAAATTTTGATTTCGTTTCTTTTATAGTCTTTAAATTATTGATTTTATTTTATATATATGTATTTTAAAATACTCAATTATACGGTTAAACAATTAAAAAACGAATTCGGTAATATGAATTAAAATTATAAAAATTAAAATTTGTAAAAATCATAAATAAAAAAAGCCGGATAAATCCGGCTTTGTTTTAAAAATCAGAAAATATCTTCGGGTTCGAAGTATTCCGGCGGGTGCTGGCAGGACGGGCATTTTGCCGGCGGTTCTGTGCCGTAGTGAACGTAGCCGCATTTCATGCATTTCCAGTGAATCGGCTCGTCTCTTTTGTAAAGCGTTCCGTTTTGAAGCTGTTCCAAAAGTTTTTCGTAGCGCTGTCTGTGGTGTTCTTCGACTTTTGCAATCTGGCGGAACATTCTGGCAATTTCCGGAAGACCTTCTTCATCGGCAATGTCCGCGAATTCGGGATACATTGTCGTTGTTTCATATTCTTCGCCGTCCATTGCGGTTTTTAAGTTCGCCGCCGTGTCGCCGATGCCGTTGAGCTTTTTAAACTCATCTTTTGCGTGCTGCATTTCATTGAGCGCCGTCTCTTCAAAGACTTTTGCGATAAACGGATGACCTTCGGATTTTGCGACTTTCGCGAAATAATCGTATTTGTTTCGTGCCTGACTCTCGCCGATAAAGGCTGCTTTTAAATTCTCTTCTGTTCTTGTCATTTTAATCCACCTTTAATATTTTTAAAATGTTTTTTGAAATTTTGTATAAGTAGCGGTTTTAATAACCTCTATTTTTATTGTTTTTGTTTTATTGTTTTAATTATATTTATATTTTGATATGGGTTATAACTGTAAACGCAAAGCTCTTCGTTTGCTTTGATTTTCATAAAAGATAAAAGCGGATTTAATTTAATCCGCCGTATATTTCGGGTGCCGCGTCCGGCGCAGCCTGCGTGTTTTGCACGACTTCTTCCTGCGGAATGCAGTCACAGCATTTGCCGACGAAAATTAAATTCGTGCTTTCGATTTTAAAATTCGGAATCTTGGCGTTGTTTTTAATGTAGTCCGCAATTTCTCTGTCGTGAAGGTCAAAAACACCTTTGCAGATTTTACAGTAAACGTGGTGATGGAAGCTGATGTCCGCATCGAAGTGCGCTTCGTTGCCGACTTCGAATTTTAAAATTTCGCCGTCTTCGGCCATCGTATTTAAGTTGCGGTAAACCGTTGACAAACTGATTGTCGGAATATCCTTTGAAACAACTGCATAAACCGCTTCTGCCGTCGGGTGAGATTTGGTATTCATTAAATATTCCATAATTTTCATTTTTTGAACAGTATTTCTTTTAATCATGTTTTCCCTGCACAAATTGTATAATTATAATACCCCTGGCTATATTATCAATTTATATAATATTTATAGTTTGTTTACAATCTTTTCTATTAAGCTATTTTCTTTCGTTTTTGTTTTAAGAAAATATCCTTAATTGGTAATTATTTTCAATAACTCACATATTCTATTTATACTTTTTTCATTTCCCGACGATTAAAAACGATTAAATATCATCCGTTAATTGATGCAGATATGCTTACTTTCATCGGATTGGGTCTTTTTGACGAACAAGATATTTCACTCAAAGGTCTTCAGGCTGTTCAGGCGGCAGATCTCGTTTATTTGGAATTTTATACTTCTTATCTCATGGGAACGACAATCGAAAAGATGGAAGAGCTTTACGGAAAACAAATCATTCGCCTGATGCGCGAAGATGTCGAACAAAATCCGGAATGGCTGGAAAACGCCAAAACTCAAAACGTCGTGTTTTTGACCGGCGGTGACACAATGGCATCGACAACGCACGTCGATCTCAGAATCCGCGCGAAAGACATGGGCATTGAAACTCGCCTGATTCATGGCGCTTCAATCACCTCCGCCGTTTTCGGTTTGTCCGGGCTTCAAAATTATCGTTTCGGAAAATCCGTCAGCATCCCGTTTCCGTATGTCAGCAGCCGCGGAAACCGCGTTGTCACGGAGACCCCGTACGACACGATTAAATTCAATCTGGAAAACGGACTTCACACGCTTGTTTTCTTAGACATCAACAGCGAACACGGTTACATGACGGTTCAGGAAGCTTTATCATTGCTTTTGGAAGTCGAAGAAAAAAGACAGGAAGGCATTATGGAATACCAAATCGCGATCGGAATTGCGCGCGCCGGATCCGACACCGTTTCGGTGAAAGCGGATTTCGCAAACAACATTGACGCTTTTGATTTGGGCGAACCGCTTCAGATTTTAATCATTCCGGGAAAACTTCATTTCATTGAAGCCGAAGCGCTCGTCAAATTGGCAGGCGCTCCGAATCGTTTGCTTGAAGATTTTGAGTAAAATTTATAACCAGAGGAATCCAAAATGCCGGCAGATCTTTACGAAAAAACATTGCGCTATGAAAAACTTTTAGCCGCCGCCCTTGAAAAAGCCGTTCCGTCTTCGATTGAAGCGTCTCATATGAGAGCCGTTGCCGAAGATTATCGCACGATGGCAGACTCTTATCATAAAGACGGCCTTCATTTTCTGAAACAAGAGGATTATGTCAACGCTTTGGCGTCTTTCAGTTACGGACACGCGTGGCTGGACGCGGGCGCGAAGCTCGGTGTTTTTGATGTGGACGACGATGTTTTGTTTACAATTTAATGACAACAAATTGTAAATTTTATTTACAATTATATGACTTACAATTTAACAACAATTTTATTCAAAAATTTTTAACAATTTAACTTTAATACTAATCATTCATTATTGAATTGAATTTGTCCGAAATGACGGATGTTTAATAGAGATTAACTCGTGGAGACGATGAAGATGCCGAATTATAATGTATTTTTGGAAGGAGCCTGGCTTGTAAAAGATGTTGCAACCGGTGAAGACGCGATCGGAATTGCAATTTCCGAAGCCGGTAAAAGATTAAACCCGAAATTGGAGTTTGTCGGCGTGGATGTCGGCACCATGAACTGCGCCGGCTGCGATGAGGAGATGATGAGCGTTTACGTTGTTGCTGACACCGCTTTGGTCGGTTTGCTTTTCCAAATGAAAGTTTACGAAGCCGAATCCGAAGAACATGCTTCAAGAATCGCGACGTCCGTCATCGGAAAAGCACTTCGGGACGTGCCGTTAAAAGTTGTCGAAACCGACGAGTTTGTTTCAGACAGCCGCCCGCCGAGACCGGCCGGCGACCGCCGCGAGAGAGGCGAGCGTTCTGACAGAGGCGACCGCGGTGAACGCCGTGACAGGGGCGACAGAGGGGAACGCCGTGACAGAGACGGCGACGGCAGAGGTGACCGCCGCGAAAGAGGCGAGCGTTTCGAGAAACCTCACCGCGATGAAAATAACGAAAATGATGCGGATTTTGAATAATTCCGTCATTTTTATATATTTTCATACATTTTAATTTTATATTTCTGTAATTATTTTTTAATTTTTCTTTCTTATTTTCCAGGTGAGTTTATGAGTCAAAAAATTTCCGTAACCGGTCACACTTCTATTGATTATTTGTTATCTGTTGAAGAAATGGCGGGGCCCAACGCCTCATCTCCCGTTTTGGATTGTCAGGAATATTTCGGCGGCGGCGCGGCGAACGTGGCTGCGGCAATCGCTTGTTTGGGCGGCGAGGTTGAATTGCTTTCTCCCGTCGGCAACGATTTTTCTCAAAAAGGATATGATAAGCAACTGAAAAATTTCGGCGTGGATCTTTCAAAACTCTACTGCATTCCGGATCAATCGCTTTCAAAAGCGTTTATCATCACAGACGCGCACGCCAACCAAACGACTTATTTTTATTGGGGCGCCGCCGCGAAATTGGCTGAATTGGAACCGCCGCGCGTTCCGTTTGTTCATATGGTAACGGCCGACTGTTATTTTAACGCGAAAATGGCGCAAGCCGCTGATTTCGTTTCTTTTGATCCGGGGCAGGATTTGGCGACTTATAAAAAAGATCCGTTGAATACGATTTTGGAAAATACCGACATTTTATTCGCCAACCGTCATGAAATCAAGCGTGTTATGGAAGTTTCGGAAAAAACGTTTGACGAACTCAAAAACATGATTGGTTTAATCATTGTCACTTGTGATAAAGACGGCAGCGTTCTTTATGAAAATGAAATCGCTGACGGCAAATGCGTCAATTCCGTCAAAACACAAATTAAAACCGTTTTGGCAAAGTCGGTTGACCCGACCGGCGCGGGCGATTCATACAAAGCCGGATTTTTAACGGCATATTTGAAAGGATACGCGCCGAAAATTTGCTGTCAAGTTGGCAGCGTCGTCGCGTCTTTTGTCGTTGAAAAAGTCGGCTGTCAAACGAATCTTCCGAGCTGGGACCAAATGAAAGCGCGTTATGCCGCTCATTTTCCGATTTCGGATTTGGAATAATTGAAAAAATAATTTACTTTGAAAATTTTGGTATTTTTATGAAAATCGCGGCATTGGTTTCAGGCGGCAAAGATTCGGTTTTTGCAGTTCAAAAAATGATTGAAAGCGGACATGAAATTGTTTGTTTCATTTGCCTTGTTCCCGAAAATAAAGAATCTTATATGTTTCATTCAATCAACACGGATTTGGTGAAATTCATCGCCAATGCCGCCGATATTCCTTTAATTTATCAGCCGACGTCAGGCGTTAAAGAAGAAGAATTAAACGAAATGAAAGACGCGTTTTCAATCGCGATTTCAAAATATCGCGCCGAAGGCGTTTGTTCCGGCGCAATCGAATCCGAATACCAGCGCAGCCGCGTTCAAAATATTTGCGATTCACTCAACCTTTCCGCTTTCGCGCCGCTCTGGAAAGCCGATCCCGTTTCGCTTCTGTCCGAAATGATTGAGTCCGGAACAGACATCCGATTCGCGGCGGTCGCAGCAGACGGCCTTGACGAGCGCTGGCTCGGCCGACAGCTGGACCGGCAGGCGCTTTCCGATTTAATCAAACTTCATGAAACGAAATACGTTCACGTCGCCGGCGAAGGCGGCGAATTTGAAACCGCAGTCCTTGACGCGCCTTTTTTCAAAAAGAAAATTAATCCCGTTCAAACCGAAATTCGGTGGTATGGCAATCGCGGTTTTTATGATATTTTAAAAGCGGAATTGATTTCAAAAGAATAAAAATCTGATAATTTTTTTCAAAATTTAATTTGAAATGTTAATAATAATGATTGAAAATAATGATTGAAATCCGAGGGTCAAAAATGGTTTCCTGTTTCAAAGAGGCGATGTTGTTTGAAACGCTGCCGTCCGGCGATGTCCGCTGCGGCGTTTGCGCGAGGCGCTGTGTGATTGCGCCCGATCAAACCGGATTTTGCCGCGTTCGAAAAAACGTCGGCGGCGTGCTTTACACTTTGAATTACGGTTACGTGTCATCGGAAGCAATCGACCCTGTTGAAAAGAAGCCGCTTTTTCATTTTCTGCCGGGAACGACAACCTATTCGCTCGGCACGTTCGGCTGCAATTTCAGCTGCCGGCATTGCCAGAATCATAAAATTTCAATGCCCGGCGAATCCGTTTATAATGCCATGTCAACCGAGTCGGGTCTCAGCCGATTCGGCGAAGTCGTCACGCCCGATGAAGTTGTTCAGCGTGCGCTTCTCCTGGATACGAAATCCGTTTCTTTTACCTACAATGAACCCGCCGTTTGGTTTGAATTCATTTACGACACGGCTGCCGCGGCAAAGGAAAACGGCCTTTATGTGATTTTGGTAACAAACGGCTACATGACGCCCGAAGCATTGGAAACGATTGCGCCTTACGTTGACGCTTACCGCGTCGATTTGAAAAGCTTCTCAGACGATTTTTATTCCGACATCTGCGCGGCGCATTTAAAACCGGTTTTAAATTCCATTCTCAAAGCAAAAGAACTCGGACTTCATATCGAAATTGTCACGCTTGTCATTCCCGGCCAAAACGATACGGTCGAAGAAGCCGAATCCGCATCATCATGGATTGTCCAAAACATTGGTGCCGAAACGCCTGTTCATTTAAATGCGTTTTTCCCACACCACCAGATGGAAAATGTGATGAAAACATCGGATTCCGTTCTTGAAAAATTAAGAACGGTTTACATGAACGCCGGCCTTGATTATGTTTATATCGGAAATACGATTTCCGAATATCAAAACACATTTTGCCCGCAATGTCAAGCGTTATTAGTTTCTCGTGTTTACACATTCGGCGAATCGATTGATCTTGAAAAAGACGACGACGGATTTCTGTGTGCCGTTTGCGGCTGCCGCATTCCGATCATTTGTCCGGGGGATATTGATTTCTGATTATTCGATTTGAAATTATTCAATTTTTATCACTTTTAAATTTCTATTATATTCTATTATCATTTTTATTATCATAAATTTGTAAATATTGAGGTCAAGTCAATGAATCTGCCTTTTCATGAAAAAAGAAGACAACAATTCTTAGATGAAGTCTATTACAAGGCCAGACTGCAGGGAGACAAATCCTTTTTAAACGGATACAAAAAAGATTTGGAAACGGATCACAGTCTGACTCTTGAAAATAAGGCCGACATGACAAGAATTTATGCCAATACTTTGCTGACAACGATTTTTACGCTTCAGTACACGGGCGGTGAATCAATTGAAAATCTCCGGAACCAATTTGACGAAGTCGTAGACGCTTATTTGGAAGCAATCAAACAGGACCGCCTCTTTCAGGACGAACCCGAACTTCCGATGTTTTTATTCGGCTATCTCGAAAATTATCTTGATGTAATACGGCTGATTTCATTTGCGATTCTGCTGCGGCGGGAAGATCGGATTGCCGATATTTATTCGCTGTTTAAAGACGGTGAGCCGGACGGCGAAGATGCTTTGGTCGAAGAATTGCTGAGCCGCTATCTGCCGGATCGCCCGTATTTATCGGAATGTTATCACGATTTATTCATTAATTTGCTGAACGTGACGGCCGATACGCCTGCGGCTGAAAAAATCGAAGATATGAAATTGTATCTGAAAGAATGGTATTCCGAAATGGAACAAACCGCTTTCTATGACAGTCATTTGGAACAGGCGGCTGACGGTTCCGGCGGTTATTACGGTTATTGGGCATTTGAAGCCGGAGCGATTGCTTATTTATACGATTTGGATGACAGCGCATTTGCGGATCATTTGATTTATCCCAAAGACTTGGTTGATTTCGCCAAAAACTTTCCGGACGCGGCGATTTAAATAATTTTGATGATTTTCTTATAATATTGAATTTCATTCTTTGAACAATAGATTAATAATATGTGATGCCTTTACTAAAAATTTATTCAACTGGTGATTTTTATGAAAATTTTAGGTTACAATGATGCAGACCGTTTTTTAATTCGCAATATCAAAGCGCGTGAAATCTTAGATTCCCGCGGCAATCCGACTGTTGAAGTTGACGTTATCACGGCAAACGGCTTCGGCCGCGCAAGCGTTCCGTCCGGCGCCTCGACCGGCACGCACGAAGCGCTTGAACTGCGCGACGGCGACGCGCGCTATAACGGCAAAGGCGTTTTAAAAGCGGTTGAAAATGTCTCCCGCATCGCTGAAGTTTTGGTCGGATATGACTGCAGAATGCAGCGTGAAATCGATATGACAATGATTGAAATGGACGGCACCGACAACAAAGCGGTGCTCGGCGCAAACGCCGTTTTAGGCGTTTCCATGGCTGTCGCAAAAGCAGCCGCAAGCGAATCCAAATTGCCGCTTTACAGATACCTCGGCGGCGCAAACTCTTTTACGCTTCCCGTTCCGACATTGAACGTCTTAAACGGGGGAAAGCATGCCGGCAATGATTTGGCGATTCAGGAATTTATGATTCAGCCCGTCGGTGCCGAAACTTTTGCCGAAGCTATGCAAATGGGCGCGGAAACGTATCACGCGCTCGGCAAATATTTGACCGAATCCTACGGCGCGTCTTCAACCAATGTCGGTTACGAAGGCGGTTACGCTCCGAAAATGGAGAAAACAACGGAAGCGCTTGACGCTTTAATGATTGCGATTGACCGTGCCGGCTATTCCGACGAAGAAATTAAAATCGGTTTGGATGCTGCCGCTTCCGAATTTTATGACGGCGAAAATTACACCGTTGACGGCGAATTGATGACGGCTGAAGAATTAACGGCTTATTACGTTGATTTGGTCAACAGCTATCCGATTTTATCCATCGAAGACCCGTTCTATGAAGATTCTTTTGACGATTTTGAAAACTTAACGAGCGAACTTTGGGAAACAATCATCGTCGGCGATGACTTGTTTGTGACAAACCCGGAAAGAATCGAAAGAGGAATTGTCAAAAACGCGGCAAACGGCCTTCTTTTAAAAGTCAATCAAATCGGATCGCTTTCCGAAGCGATTGATGCGGCAACGCTTGCCACCCGAAACGGCTTCTCGCTTTTTGTCAGCCACAGATCCGCCGAGACGGAAGACACGACCATTTCCGATTTGGCCGTCGCGCTCGGTGCCGACATGATCAAAACAGGCGCGCCCGCACGCGGCGAAAGAACCGCCAAATACAACCAATTGCTCAGAATCGAAGAAGAACTCGGCGATGCCGGCGAATACATCCGCTTGTAAGCGGATTCTTCTTCTCATTTTGTTTTTTTAATTTGTTTTTCTTCCCATTTTGTTTTTCTTCCCATTTTGTTTTTTTTCTGTTTTTCGTTTTTCTTTTTTGATTCATTTTTGTTCTCTATTATAGTTCTTAATTTTTTTGAGTCCGTCCGGTTCCGCAAATTAAATTGATGGTCATCAAGAGACCAATTTTTATGAAAATCGTGCATCAGATATTTATATGAACGCGTTTTCTTTCCTTTCATGGTGGAAATCATTTCTAATATCGTAATTTTGGCAGCGGTTTACTTAATTTTGAATCTTATTGCTTTTGGCGCGTACGGATTTGACAAAGCGAAAGCTTCGATGAACAAATGGCGCGTGACTGAAAAGACGCTTTTGATTCTGGCATTTTTCGGACCTTTTGGCGCTTATGCCGGCATGAATGTTTTCAGACACAAAACGCAAAAGAAACCCTTTACGTGGGCGGTTCCGTTATTCATGCTCATTCATTTGGTTTTAATCGGCGCCGGAATTTTATTTTTCTGATTTTAATTTCTAATTTTTATTTTTTTCTAATTTCTTTTTTCTAAATTATTTAAGAATAATTTTTTTATTATTCAAGTATTAATTCGTATGACAACAAACATTTGATATATTTTCGATAAACTTTATATACATTTGAATATTATGTTTGTACTATACTCTCAGAAGAAAGTATTCTTCTGTAAACATTCGCGCGCATTATACCGTTTTTATTAATTTCTATAAATCCAGCTCTCGGTAAGTAAAATGAATTCAAAAAACCGCATTTTCTTTTTGACAATCCTTTTACTCCTGACGATTTTTATCGCAGGTACAGCCGTGGCTGCGGCAGATGACGATTTTGATTCCGAACCGATCGAACCTGTTTTAAATTATCCGTCGTTGGTTTATATTTCCGGAACAACCGTTACAATTGAGCTGAATAACGGTATTTCTTCCGATTCTCCGAATTATTATTCCGTTGACTATTATGACGTTTCAGGCCCCGACGGCTCATCCGGAATGATTTATTACAATAATTCAAAAATTGATTTGATTCAGTTTGAAGCCGCCAAAACAGGCAGTTACGTCGTTCATTTATGCGGTTCGTTTTTGAAATCTGAATACAAGAGCCCCGTTTATGAAAGCACTCACCGCGGTCAATATATTACATTTAATGTTGTTGATTTAAACGAAGGCGATGAAAATCAAGAACCGAATCTTTTCATTTATCCCGATAAAAGTTATTTTACATACACTTGCGGCAGCACAGATCGCATTTTCCATACTTCTTATTACAACCATTTATTTTCCGAAGAAATCTATCCGGATTTCTCTGAAGAATTATCTGAAAACGATGTGATTCTTAACCTCTACGGAAACAATTTGCGTTCCGTGAGCTGGTACGATTCCGGTTTGAAAGTGATTTCTCTCGCCGGCGACCGAACGATTGAATATTCCGGAAGTTCCAGCGGCACCCCTGTCGGAAAAATTGAAATTTCAGATTATAAACCTGAAATCAATGTGAATGTTTCCAAAATTCCCGAACTTGATTTGAACTTTATTTTTGTTTGCTCTGATCATGATTCTTCCGTTTACGTCAAATCCACTCGGCCCGATTTGGAAATTGTCAATGAAACATTTGAATCCGTTCCGGTTTCATTTTCCAAATGCGATTCCGTTTTTGAATGGCAGGCATTTGTCAATGACAGTTTCAAACAGAATTCGGCAGATTTCTTCTTGCCGTATGTCGATGACGAAACTGATGAAAATGAAGACGGCAACGAAAATGGAAATGGTGTCGGCAATGAAAACGAAGAATTCGAAGATTTGTATCCGCATTACGTTTTGTTCAACGATTTGAGTTTGTTGCGTGATGATTTATCTTTATCAAAAACGATTCAATTATCCGTTTATCCGAAATTGATTGATGAAACCGAAAACGATCCCGATGCCGGCCGTGAAAACGAAGACGATGAAAATAAGAATGAAAATTCTGATGAGGGAATCGAGCCCGATTTAACATGGATTTCTTCTTCCATTCCGTTTACGATCAAACGTGTTTCTCAAAGCTATCCGATTTATTTAGTTTCCGACGGCGATAAATTGAATTTGGTTCTTAAAACGGACGCTGAACCGCCGGAAGTTCCTGATTTATCCAAACTCGCATTCCCGACAACAGTCAATGACCTGTTTGAAGGCGGCGACGTTGAATTAATTGTTGATGCGCTGACGGAAAAATCAATTGAAAACATCGAAACAGATTTGATAACCGATGAAGTTCCGATTCATTCCGTTTTGAATATTGATTTCTCAAGCGCTGCCGTTAAGGATTCTTTGAACGAACAGCTGAATTCCGAAAACGAATTTGTTGTTTTGGAATTTGAAGTCCCTGCCATTGATTCTCTCGGAAACCCGATTTCCGGCGACGATTTGACAGTTTTCCACATTATTGAGGTTGACGGCGTTCAAACGATGGAGAAGTTAAACGCTAAAATTACTTCAAAAGGCATCGGTGATGAGAAGTATTTTGTTATAACCGCTTATACAACCGGTTTTTCACCATTCGTTATCGCTTCGGTCGAATCTGAAAAAACGCTTTCATCAAGTTCCGATCCTTTCGGCCATGCCGCGATTGTTCCTGAAAACGAACCGGAAGAAGAAGAAGTTCAAAATCCGGAATCCTACAGCAACGACATTCCTAAAAGCATTGTCTCAGACATTGTCACAAAAGTTCAGGGACATTTATCCGTCTTCTCGATATTGGTTGTTCTGACATCCGGTTTATTCATGTGGGATTACATCCGCAGAAGAATTTGAAGAAAATTTAAATCTTTTTTTGATTTTTTTTGAGATTTTTGTTTTGAAACCTTTTTTGAGATTTTTTGTTTTGCCTTTTTCTTTTTGAAATCTTTATTTTGGAATCTTCTTTTTAATTTCATTTTAATTTATTTTGAAAATAGCCAGCACCTTTAAAATACAAAGCCGTTCATTCATTTTATATCTTAAATTAAATTTATGAGCTGGTTATTTTGGAATCATTCAAAAATGTTATTTTAACGGTTATCGGCGGTGTCGGTTATGACGCTTTATCGACAGAGGAGGCTCGAGTTTGCGAAGTCCAAACTTCTTACGGGACTGTTTCGGTTTCGGTTTTGTGCGCCGGCGAAAATTCCGATATCGCGTTTATTTCCCGCCATCAGGGAAAACACCATGTTCCGCCTCATAAAATTAATTTTTTGGCATTGATTGACGCGGCGCGCCAAATCAGCACGCCGGTTTTATCCGTCAATTCCGTCGGTTTGATGAGAAACGTGCTGCTTGTTGAAAATTTTGAAATGAATGAAAAACTGAAGCAAAAAACGGTTGCATCTCCTGAAAGTTTTTTGGATTTTCCGTTTTTTATTCCGAATGATTTTATTGATTTGACGAAAAACAGAATTGATACGTTTCACAACGAAGAAACGATTCACACAGACATGACCGACCCGTATTGTATGGATATTCGAAGTTTATTGTCCGGCGTTTTAAAAGATAAATCCGTTTCTTATTCGGAAGGTACCTATTTGTGCACGGAAGGCCCGCGTTTTGAGACGAAAGCGGAAATCCGGATGTACGCGCATTTTGCCGACGTTGTCGGCATGACCGGCGTTCCTGAGGTTTCCTTGGCAAAAGAAGCAGGTTTGTGCTACGCTTCACTTTGTACGATTACAAATCCGGCCGCCGGGCTCAGTCAAAATATGGTGACGGCCGACGAAGTTAAAGTCGGCGTTGAAAAGAACCAAAAAACGGTTTTTGAAATCATATTTGCACTTGCGGCGGTTCTAAAAAATCGTAAAAATAACGGCGGCCGAAAAATCTGTCAATGCCAAAACGCAACGGTTCACGGCAAACTTTGATTGCCGTTTTTTTTAAAAACGAGATGTTACTCAAATTGATTTTATTTGAATTTGATTAAATTGGAATTTGATTAAATTGAATTGACATCAAATTCGGGTTTGACGGCTTCAATCGGCTGCGCAAACCAGGCAAAAGCGGCCATCGCCCCGATAATTCCGTTGCCGTCTAAAACAATTTCAACATTGTTTGTTTTTGCCGTCTCAAGCGTTTTTTCTCTTGAAACACGCATGGTTCGGCCGAGATGACTGTATTCTTTTAAGTCTTCAGTGACATCAAAAGCTGTGTAAACAAGCATTCCCGTATTTTCGCTGACGCTGTATTTTAAAAGGAGTTCTTTAATGCCGGCAACGAGTTTTTCTTTCGCGGCATCTGACACGCAACCGAATTCTAAAACTGTTGACATACAATTTTGTGTTTTTTCCGGAACGGGATAGAGCTGAACCAAAGCCTGCGACAAATAAACGGAATCTTCACAGCTGACTGCTTTTGCGATGTTGTGCGTCAGCGTCCAAGTGGCGCCTTCATCACACGAATCCGTGTCGTCAATCGCAATCAAAACGCGTTTTCGTTTCGGAACAAATATTTTTCCGGTGGCTGTTTTTCCACCGCCTGATTCCGAAATTTCAAATCTTAAAACGCCGTTTGCAAAAGCGCGGCATTTTGTTGCGCCGATGCCGCCGCCGCCGATTCCCATATAAGTAATTTGAACTTCATTTTTTGAATCGTCGCAAATGACGGATTCGATGCCTGCTGCCGCCACCGATGATTTTAATTCAAGCGTTGACGGTCCGGTTTTGACGGAATAGCGGATGCATTCGCCGACAGCTTTCGCATTTGTAACGGCAGGCGATTTCGCGTAATGGTGCAAAGACCAACAGGCACCGCCGTAGCAATTCGAATGCTCGATAATTTCAGCTTTGCTGCCGTTTTCATCGCAAATTGCATAAATGCCCTTATAAGGAACTGTATAGGGATCTTCCATCAAAATATACCTCAGGCGTTTGTTTCTTCTTGTAAAAGAATCAGTCTGTTATAAATGATGTGGTGACAAGAGTCTTTTTTTATAAATAATTTCTACTTTAAGGCAAATTTTGAGATATTTTGAGTTCCTTTGAAATGATTTTATCCTTTTTGTGAAGTTTTTCTTCTTTTTTTCAACTTTTTCACACATTTTTTCAAATCTTCTATCAATTTTTTTTCAAACATTTTTCAAATTTTTCAAACATTTTTCAAATTTTTCAAACATTTTTCAAATTCTTCAAACAATTTCTCAAATTCTTCAAACAATTTCTCAAATTTTTCGAACAATTTTTCAAATCTTCTTTTTCATATATTTTCCTTCGATTTTTTAAATGTATTCTTTTTCTTTCAAGCTGACATAACAACCGTCTCCGATTATTAAATGGTCCCAAACGCGGATTCCTAAAAGCTTTCCGTTTTCAATAATCCGGTTTGTGACAATAATGTCTTCGCGGCTCGGTTCGGGATCTCCCGACGGATGATTGTGAATTAAAATAATGGATGCGGCCGATTCCAAAAGAGCGGTTTTAAAAATTTCTCTCGGCTGAACGATACTGCAATCCAAACCGCCGACAAAAACCGTAATGTCGGATATTATCTGATTTTTTGTATCCAAACAGAGAACAATGAATTTTTCCTGCTTCTCTTCGCGTATTTTCGGATAAATATAACGATAAATGTCAGCCGGCTCTTCGATTTTCTTTTTCGGCTCTTCCGAGTATGTTTCTAATCTTCGGGACAATTCAAAAACGGAAATGATCTGACATGCCTTTGATTTTCCGATTCCGGGAATTTTCGTCAGTTCGGCAGATGTGGTTTTACTGAGTTTTTTTAAAGACATATTTGTAAAAATATGACGGCAGATTGTGATAATATTCATGCCTTTCATTCCCGATCCGAGAACAATTGCCAAAAGTTCGGCATCGGAAAGTGTTTCAGGCCCGTATTTCAAAAGTCTTTCGCGCGGCCGCTCGGCAGCCGGCAAATCTCTCATTTTAATTTCCATTCTCGGTTTTATTGCTGTTATTTCCATCATACATTTCAAAAGACAAAGGACGCATATAACTGCTTTTAAATTTCAAAAATCGAAACTATTATAAAGATTCTGACGCTTGCGTTTTTTAATTCTTTTTTCGTTAAAAATTTTTATTATAGTTTTGTTTTAAATCTTTTTATTTTGTCATTACTGTTTTTCATTGTGTTTTCATTATTATTCTGTCATCAAATACTGAATTTTGCGTTTATTCAATTCATTTTCGATTTCTTCAAAAAAGATACCTTTTCCTTTAACAATCTCGTTTTCAGCATCTTCGTTTTCATTATTTTTGAATCCCGAAACGGTTGTTGTTAAAATGCCGCAGGAAGGGCTTTTTGGAACACCGGCGATTATGATTTCATTTCCTTCTTTTTCAAGCGTTTCAATCATGTAAGCGTACGGATAAAACAGGTTCCGGCAAAGTTTTCGATATTCCGGTGTGTCATAATCTTCTTTTGTTTTTCTTTCGCGATTCGGCCCCGCAAAAATAAATTCGGGGCATGGCAATTGAATTATCTTTTTATTTTCTGTATCAAAAGGATCGGGACGGCGAATGCCTTTAACGCGCGTTTTTGAATTTAAAAGACAATGCGCGATAACATATATTTTTTCTTTTGATTGATTCATCATTTTATCGCCATTTAGATTTTAATGTCCGTAATCGAAATTGTTGAAATTGTTGAAATTGTTGAAATTTATAAGTATGCTGGTTTCGTTATTTTTTATAGTTCAATTTTTATATAATAAAATGTTATTTTATAATGTTGCTTTGCAACATCTTTCTTAAAAACACAATTTTTCTAAAAACAACATAACGGAGATTAAAATTATGGTTAATATTGGTTTCATCCTCTCAAAAGGAACTGAGGACGTCAAAAACAATCCGATACTGATTATCCCGAATATTCTTTTGGGACTTATTGAATTTATCCTTTTAACAATTTTTGTTATTTTTTTCGCGTATTCATTCGTCAGCGGTTCCGCCGGCTCAATGATGACTTCGGCCGCATCTTCGGTTTACAGCAATCCTGATTACATTTTTAACATGATGACTCAAATTTCTTCGGAAACAGCGATAACATACTTGATTCTCGCTTTGGTCTATTTTGTTGTTATTGTTCTGGTTTCGGCTTTTCTTCAAGCCGGTTTAATCGGTATGTCCAAAGAAGCGATTTTAACGGGAAAAACAAACTTTTCTGATTTGACCGCTTACGGCAAGAAATATTTCCTGAAAATGATCGGCTTATCCATTTTGATGTATTTCATCTTGATTATTCCGATGATTATCGTCGGCATTTTGGTTGCCGCCGTCAGTTCGACGAGCGTTGCCGCAACAGGCGCCGCATTCTTTTTGCTGATGCTTCTTTACTTGATTTATGCGATTCTCTGCGCTTTCCTGTTTTATTTCGCGGAATACGCGCTGGTCTATGACGATTTTGGTATTATTGACAGTTTCAAAAGATCGTACCGCATTTTTGTCGACAACAAATCTTCCGTCATCGGATTCGTTCTGACAATGTTCGTCATTTACTTCGTTGTCGCTCTTGTCGTTTGGATTCTCGGCTTCCTCCTCGCCTTCATTCCGTTTGTCGGCGTTTTGCTCTACGCGCTCATCAATCTGTTTATTACCGCTTGCATTTCGGCGCTGGTTGCCGTTTGGTCCGGCCGTAAATACATCGATTTGAAAATTTTGGACAATTTAACTGAAAATCCGCCCGAAATTTTTGTTGAAGAAACAATCTATAAAGAATAAAATTAGAAAAATAAAGATGAAGCGGCAGATTTTTTCTTCATCTTTTTTATTTCTTCTTTTTTCTTTCATTTTTTGATTTTTGCTGTTACTTGTTTTGCTAACATTACCTTACAGTTTACGTTTGCCGCTGTTACCTTACTGTTTGCGTTTGCTGCTGTTACCTTACCGTTTCTGTTCCCGTCACTGCTGCGTTGCCGCGGCACCGGCCGGCAGCGCCGCCGTCGCGCACGAGCCGCAACATTTTATTCCAAATTTCCTCCAAAACACCAATCTGATTTTCATTTTAAATTTTCCAAAAACGCACCATTGTTTTTCATTCAATTTTTTCCAATAAATTCATTCAGTCATTTTTATAAATTGTTCTTCAATTTATCATCAGTATGTTTTTTATATAAATAGTTGATAAATTCAATTACCGTATTGTATTTTTAAAATTCAAGAACGGCGTTTCGTTATAATTTTAAATTGCGGTTGTTTTGAAATGCAATTTAAAGGTGATATTTATGTTTTCGTTAAACACAATTCTATCCAAAGGATGGGACGATTTCAAGTCCAATCCGATTCTTCTCGTTCCGGGTTTGCTGGCCGGCAGTCTTTCAATCATATTCGCGGTTGTTCTCTTTTGGGCCATGTTCGGCGACATCATGCAGGCAATTGCAATGACTTCCTCATCGACAGCATCAACCATGTTTCTTGACCCGAATTATTTCGATTCATTCATTGATTCGTTTAATGTTGTTCGCTTCCTCTTGATTTTTATCGTTTCAATGATTCTGTTAGTTATTGTTTCAGTATTTATTGAAGCCGGTTTAACAGGCATGGCAAAAGAAGCGGTTGAAAAAGGAACAACAACGTTCGGAGACTTCTTATCCTACGGCGCGAAATACTTCTTGAAATTCCTCGCTTACTCAATTGTCATCGGAATCATTGTCGGTATCCCCGTTGCAATTATTGCCATCATTTTTATCGCATTTATTGCTGTTATTGTCGCAACAGGATCAATTGCATTGGCGATTCTCGCTTATTTCGTGTTTTTGATTCTGATCATTATCGTCGCGTTGATCGTCACTTTGTTCTTTTACTTCATCCCGTACGCGATCGTCATTGATGAAATGGGCGTTATGGACAGTATCAGTAAATCCTACCGCATTTTCATGGACAACAAAGGCGATGTTTTCATATTCATTTTGATTGTCGGAATCATCAGCTTCGCCGTTTCATTCGTGGTCGGCATCTTTACAGGCATTCTCGGAATCATACCGATTGTCGGCGCGATTCTTTCTTTGATTATCAGTATCATCGTAACCGCCGTGTTGTCCGCGTTGAGTGCTGTTTGGAGCACACGCGCATACTACATGCTGACAGACGAAACCGTTTATGAACAGCCTGTTTGTGAACAGGAATTTTCGGAATATGCCGAAATCGAAGAAGGCATTTTAACCGATGAACCCGAACAGGTTTAATTGGCAAAATAACGTCGTGAAACGACTAAACGATTCAAAAAGAAAGGGCAAAATCCTTTCTTTTTTCTTTTTCTTATTTTTTTAAAAACAGGATGAAAACATGGCAAAAAAGGCGGCGGCAAATCCATCGAAAAACACGTCGGAAAACGCTTTTGTGACAATCATCATCGGTTTGAAACAACTGAAAGACAATCCTGTTTTATTTATTCCGGGCATTGCCTACTATTCCGTATCCGTTTTTCTGGCGATTTTGTTTGGCGTTTTCGCGGCGGATTTCAGCAATTATTTCGGCGCGCGCGCCTTTTCAATTTTTTACGGTCTTTTCCTGATCTTAATTATTTTTATTTCTTCTTTTACGACCGCCGGCTCTATCGGGATGGCGAAAGAAGTTATTGAATCGAGGTCGGCAAATTACAAACAATTTTTCTCATACGGGAAAAAATACACGCTGAAATTAGTTTGGGCAGCGGTTTTTATTTCCCTGATCCGCCTGGTTTCCGCCATTTTTTGGAAACCCGTTTTAAACATTATCGGCGACTCGGAATACGGGGCGGATTACGTTATTAATGCGCTCAATAATGATCCTGCGCTTCTTGCCCCGATGTTTGATGCATTGGCAGCGCCCGTGCTGGCAGCCGTTTTGCTGTCTTCCGCTTATCTCATTTTGGTTTCGTTTATGTTTTATTTCGTTTCATACATCATCGTCGTTGACGATTTGGGCGTTTTCAAAAGCTATCAGAAATCTTTTAAATTACTCAGGATGCGGCCGATTCGCGTTCTATCATTTGTTTTTTTGGTAACCGTCATTCAGCTGCTGATTACTTTTATCGGCATTTTCATCATCACGGCACTGAGTTACATCGGCTTCTCCTTTTATTTCGGGTTTGCCGTTCATTTGATTTTGGCGTTTTTCCTAACGGCGGCGATGAATGTTTGGGTCACGCGTTTTTACATGATTCTTTCCAAAAAAGAATGCTTTCCGATTGATTAATTGAATTTTTTTGGCGAAAATGCTTTTTGGGAAAATATTTTTATGATTCAAAAGAATTGGAAATATAATTAAAAGTTAAATTAGATTTTTTAAAAATGATTTTGTGATTTTATGGACAAAAAATTCAAAGGAAAAGCCTGGAAATTCGGTGACGACATTGACACCGATGTGATTATTCCCGGCAAATATCTTCGAACGACAGACATGCAAGTGTTTGCCGATCACGCAATGGAAGGCATCGATCCCGATTTTTCAAAAAATGTTCAAAAAGGCGATGTCATCGTTGCCGGTGACAATTTCGGCTGCGGCTCTTCACGCGAACAGGCGCCGCTCGCGCTCAAACACGCCGGCGTTTCCTGCATCATCGCGAAATATTTCGCTCGCATTTTTTTCAGAAACGCTGTGAATGTCGGCCTTTTAATCATTGAAGCCGATGTTGATGCCAAAGACGGCGATTTGGTTGAAGTGGATTTAGACGGCGGCACAATCCGCGTCACATCTGCCGACAATCCCGAAAATGTCCGCGAATATCCGACAGGAAAGCTGCCGGACTTTTTATTGGACATTTTAAATGACGGCGGGCTTGTCGAACACCGAAAAAAGCAGAACGCTTTGAATTAAACGAAAAACAAAACAATCGAGTGAATGATATGAGAACGGCAATCATCGAAGGAGACGGTATCGGAAAAGAAGTGATTCCCGAAGCGGTCGCGATATTGGATTATTTTAATGAAACCTATGATTGGGGCATTGAAAAAGTTCCGGTTGAAGTGGGTTTCGGGAAATGGGAGCGAACGGGCTCAGCCATCACCGATGATGATATTTCTCTCTTAAAATCCTGTGACGCGATTCTTTTCGGCGCGATAACAACCGTCAGCGATCCGTCTTACAAAAGCGTTCTTTTAAGAATTCGAAAAGAATTGGATCTTTACGCCAACATTCGCCCGCTTTTGCCGATTCCCGGAATTTACAAACTTTTAAAAATCAAAGACCGCAAAGAATCGGATGTTGACATCGTCATCGTTCGCGAAAATACGGAAGGATTGTATTCCGGAATCGAAGAGCTCGGCGATGAAAAATCAACGACGACGCGCGTCATTACTAAAATTGCGTCTGAACGAATCGCGTCATTTGCGTCAAACCTGGCGGCCGAACGCAAAAACTATTTAACCGTCGTTCACAAATCCAATGTTTTAAAATCCGACAAACTTTTTTTGGAAACCTGCAAAGAAACGGCGGAATCAAAAGGTGTCAACGTCTCGAACAAATTGGTTGACATTTTCGCTTACGATTTAATCATGAATCCCGAAAAATACGATGTTGTCGTCACGACAAATCTTTTCGGCGACATTTTAAGCGATCTCGGCGCTGCATTGCTGGGAAGCATCGGTCTTGCGCCGAGCGCAAATATTGGCGACAGTCAAGCCTTTTTTGAACCGGTTCACGGCAGCGCGCCCGACATTGCCGGAAAAGGCATTGCCAATCCGATTGCGGCGATTCTCAGTTTGAAAATGATGTTTGAATGGATGGGAAAAACGCGCGAAGCGTGTTTGGTCAACCGCGCGGTTGCCGCCGCCGTTCACGATAAAATTATAACGCCCGACCTCGGCGGTAAATATTCGACAAAGGAGGTCGGAGATTTCATTTTAAGCAAAGTGCGCCAGCTTGACGCGGCTTCTTTTTGCTTGGAAAATCCCGAAGACTTTTCAAAATTAAAATTGTAAACATTTTTTATACCGGTTGCAGCCGCGCTCGCGCGCGAGCCGCACCATTTTTTAAAATAAATTGAAAAACCGAAATCTCGGTTTAAATCGTTTTTACCAATGCGGAATTTATTCATCCGATTTTTTTGGCGCCATATATTCGTCTTTAAAAACGTATCCCAAAGACGCGCCGCAGTTGGCGCAAATGATTTCCATTTGAAGACCGTCGGCTTTTTCCGAATATTTGACGGCGCCCGGGATTTCGTTGTTAAAATTCAGCTGGTTGAGTTTTAAATCCGCTGAATCCGTTTTGTTTTTCAAATCGGCTTCGGATTTTGAACAATAAAGCGGTTTTCCGCATTCCTTGCATTTATAAACGCCTTTTTCGTCGCTGTTTAATGACACTCTTGAAAGCGGTTTTGCATCTTTGTCTTTGTACAAAATGATTTGTTCTTCTTCCGGCGTCAGTTTTTTGCCGTAATTTGACGGTTTGTCTTCGGCATCAATAATCTGCGCCGCTTTGTCGTTTGAAATTTCATTCGCTAAATTATCGGTGTTTATTGGTCTGTAATCTTCTGACATATTTTATAATATAATTTTAATAATATAAATATTTAAAGCGGAATTGAACAATACTTTTTTATGGATTTGAGGAGGAGAACATAGAACTTTTCGAAAATATCATTAAAAATTAAAGTTTGATAAAATTTAAAAATTAATAAAAACAACAGGCGGTTTTCATTTTGGGAACAATCAGTGAAAAAATATTCAGCCGTGCTTCCGGAACAAACGCGGCGGCAAATGATTTCGTTTCGGCAAATGTGGATTATGCGATGGCGCACGACGGCACAAGCGTTTTGGCCGTGAAATCTTTCAGGGAAATGGGTGCTGAAAAAGTTTGGGATTCTGAAAGAATCGTTATTCCGTTCGATCATTTGATTCCGGCAAGCACGGATGTTGCCGCCGGTCTTCAAAAAGATATTCGGGAATGGGTTCGCGAACAGAAAATTTCTCATTTTTATGAAGGCGGCGAAGGTATTTGTCACCAGGTTTTGCCCGAACAGGGTTTTGCGCTTCCCGGGAAATTAATTGTCGGCGCCGATTCTCATTCCTGTACTTACGGCGCGTTCGGTGCATTCGGAACCGGTGTCGGCGCAACCGACATGGCGGAAATTTTTGCGACCGGAAAACTTTGGTTTAAAGTTCCCGAAACGATTAAAATGACGGTTGACGGTGCTTTAAACGACGGCGTTTACGCGAAAGATTTGACGCTTTATCTGATCGGAAAAACAGGCATCGCCGGCGCGACTTACAAAGCGGTTGAATTTTACGGTGATGCGATTGCCGATCTTTCGATTTCCGGAAGAATGACGCTTTGCAATATGGCAATTGAGATGGGCGCAAAAGCCGGCATTGTTCCGCCGGATGAGAAAACATTTGAATATCTTAAAAACCGCTCACAAGCCGATTTTGAGCCGATTTACGCGGATGCCGACGCGAGCTATTGCCGCGAGGTTTCTTATCACGCCGACGACATCGAACCGCAAATCGCTTGTCCGCACGAAGTCGATAATGTCGTTCCCGTCGGAAAAGTTGCCGGGACGCACATCGATCAAGCATTTCTCGGAACTTGCACCAACGGCCGTCTTGAAGATTTGGAAATCGCCGCCGATATTTTAAAAGGCAAAAAAGTAGCGGTTCGAACGATTGCGGCACCCGCGTCAAGAACAATTCTTTTAGAAACCGTTTCAAACGGCGTTTATGAAATACTTGTTAAAGCCGGCGTCAGTTTCATTACGCCCGGCTGCGGCCCGTGTCTCGGCGCGCACCAGGGAATTATCGCCGAAGGCGAAAACTGCATTTCAACTGCCAATCGCAATTTCAAAGGCCGAATGGGAAAAGGCGGATTCATTTATCTGGCATCGCCGGCAAGCGTTGCGGCGGCGGCTTTAAAAGGCGAAATTGTTGATCCGAGAGAATATCTCTGATCAACTTTTCTTGCTGTTTCTGCTTCTGTGCTGCGGCTGCCGCCGCTCGCGAGCTGCTCCGTTTTTTAGAAAATAAAATAAAAACCGATGGCGGTTTTAATCAATTTCAATTTCGCCCCATTCTTTTTGGAGCGCGTCGCTGATTGCTTTTCTTAAATTCATGTAATTGTAATAACCGCTTCTTTTCATGTGAACATTGACGGCCGGAATCGAAATTTCAAATAAATCGGCCAATTCTTTTTGCGGCACTTTTGTGTCGTAACCGTAGCGATAAATGCTTTCTCGGATGATGCTTTTTTGCTTGTCCGTCCAGCCGCGTTCGATAAAATCACAAAGATTGAGGCTTTCATTGATGACTTCAAGCCAAATGTCTTTGTTTCTTTCGTTATCTTCCGTTTCAAACAAAATTTTCGGCCGCGTGTAGCTTTTATTTTTTTTCATTTGCTGTACCGCAAATCCGGCGTTCCAAAAGGCGGGGCCGTCGGGACGGTTGCCGCTTCTTTTGTTAATTCCGGAATAAATCGGACCGACGCCGATTCCGAAGCGAAGTTCAAACGGATCCGCTAAATATTCGATGCGGTCCAAAATTGTCAGAACATTTTCGGCGTTTTTGATTAATCCTTGAAACTCATCGCCCAATGTCAATTTGAAATCAAAGGCGATGTCATTTTTAAAATCTTTATTGACTTTTGTTAAAATTTCATCGACTTTGGTTTGCATTTCATACCGTTCTTGATTGACCATTTTCTCGGCAGAAATAATGTTTCCGATAACTGCAAAATACATGATTGACACTCTTGAATTATTTGAAATTAAATAATAAAATTAAATAATGAATAATTAACCGAATTGTATTGATATTTCTTAAATTAATCTCTTTTATTAATTTTTTTGTCTATTCTTTTAATTTTAATTTATTTGAATTTAAATTGATATTTTTAATCTGATTTATTTAATTTATCTGTATTTTAAAATCAGAAGATTGAAATAAAAAGCCTGTCATTTTCGAATATTATTTCATCTTTTATTTATTTCGCAATTTTTAATTTCAAAAAAGGCAATGATTATGTTTATCGGCGGCGAAAAATACACTTCTTCTCATCCCGAACGCATTGATGTCATCAATCCGGCGACAGGCGCGCTGATTGAATCCGTTTCTTCGGCAGTGCCCGATGATGTCGAAAAAGCAATCGAATCCTGCGCTTTCGCTTTCGAATCCTGGTCTCAAAAATCTTATGCAGAACGGGGCGCCGTTTTATCTCAAATTTCAGCCGCTTTAAAAGAAAAAAAGTGCTTGGAAAAGCTTGCGGCAACTTTGACAAAAGAGCAGGGAAAGCCTCTTACCGAAGCGCGCCGCGAAATTCAGGGCGTCATCGGCGTCATTGATTATTTTACCGGTTTATCATCTTCTTTTCATACCGATTTTTTTGAAAACAAAAGCAATCAAAGTTATTCCTTTACAACAAAAGCACCATTCGGCGTTTGCGCCGCCGTTTTGCCGTGGAATATGCCGGCGCTGATTTTATCCTGGCAAATGATTCCCGCGCTTCTGACCGGAAATACGTGTCTTGTTAAGCCGTCGTCGATTTGTCCGCTGACGGTTTTAGAACTTGCCGCCGTGTTTCATGAAGCCGGACTTCCTGCCGGTGTTTTTAATGTCGTGACCGGATCCGGCGACAAAATTGGAAAACAATTGGCGGCATCGCCGAAAATTCAAAAAATTTCGTTTACCGGCAGCGTTTCGGCCGGAAGAAATCTTCATGCTGAGGCGGCAAAATTCAACAAACGCGTCACGCTTGAGCTTGGCGGCAGCGACGCGATGATTGTTTGCGACGACGCGGATGTCGGCAGCTGCGCCGCAAAAGCCGTTTCCGCGCGTTTTTTCAATGCCGGACAGGCTTGCATTTCACCAAAACGTATTTTTGTTTTTGAATCCATTTTTGATGATTTTATTCAATCCGTTTCAGAAGAAGTTTCTAAAATTAAAATCGGTGACGGTTTCTTTGAAAACGGTGCCGGCGGATTTGCAATGGGACCGCTCAGTTCTGCCGAAGGCCAAAAGCAAATGATTGAATTCGTTGAATCGGCAAAATCCGAGGGTTCAAAAATTTTAATCGGCGGCAAGGTTCCCGATTTTAATAAAACGCCGCTTGAAAACGGATTTTTCTTTGAGCCGACCGTTATTACAAATGTGCCGCCGTCTTCCCGTCTTTTAAAAGAGGAAGTGTTCGGCCCGATTATGGTCATTAATCCGGTGAAAAATTTGGATGAAGCGATTGCGGCTGCCAACAATTCCGATTTCGGTCTCGGAGCTTCGATTTGGACGAATAATTTGAACCGCGCCAAACGCGGCGCCGAAGAATTGAAAGCCGGCATTGTTTGGGTGAACCAGCATGCGAAAGTGCTTCCCGAATTGCCGTTTGGCGGCGTTAAAGAAAGCGGTTTCGGGCGCGAAAACGGATATGAAACGCTGAACGATTATTTGGAAACGAAAACGGTTATTTTCAAATTTTGATTTGAATTTTATTTTTATTTATTTTACTTCATGTTTTTAATTTTTTGAATCGAATTGGTGATTTTTTGGTAACAATCGGCACTTCTTTAACAAGGCGACTCGGTGTTGTTTTGGCGAAATGAAAATCGGTGAAAGAAGCAAGAAAAAATAGCGGCGAGAGCTGATAAAAAGATCAGCGTTAATTTTTATAATAAAATATGATTTATCATATCATTGTAATTTTTATGGAGGAGATAATGCATGGATTTTATTATGTACTTGATTATATTTTTTGCAGTATTGCTTATGATTTTTATTGCAATGTGGGAAAATAAAAGATCTGAAAAAAAAATGGACGATTATAATTTTACTGTTCGCCAACCAAGAGTGTATTTAGCGGTAAGTATACTGGGAATTTTGTTTGGTTTTTTAATGCTTATATTAATGACCATTGTATTTCCTAATGATACAGCTGACTTATGGGTTTACCTTTTCTTTTTGCTCTATCTTGCCTTCAGTTTACTTTTCTTTATTTATTGTATTTCGTGGAAAGTACACGTTGAAAATGATCAAATTTCGTATTCACCCTTTGCCGGAATTAATAAAAATTTTGCTATCAGTGATATAACAAATGTAAAAATAAGATATGGGGAGCTTAAAGCATATTCGGGAAACAAAAAGCTTTTTTCAGTTGCTGCCATGTCTAATGGTTATAAGAAACTGGCTTCTCGACTTCAAAAAGAACAGCAGATTCAATTTGATTTCTGATTGTATTAAATATTGAGAGATAATATGACTCAACCCTATCCCACTTACGAACTCAAAATCGCCGGCCTCACGCGCTATCTTCCGATTTGCCCCGTCAACGAAAATTTAGACATTGCCGGCTTCGTCATTTTTTCTGACGTTGAATTAACAATCGCTTGCGCGACCGAGCTTCTCAAAAAATTGCCCGACCACGATGTTTTGCTCACCGCCGAATCCAAAGGTATTCCGCTTGCTTATGAAATGTCCCGTCAATCCGGCAAAAAATATATTTTGGCGCGCAAAGGCAAAAAACTTTACATGCGTGATCCCGTCGCCGTTGACGTAAAATCCATCACGACCGAAAAAATTCAAACACTTTATTTGGATGCCGGTGACATGGAATATCTGAAAGGAAAACGCATTCTCCTTGTTGACGACGTTGTCAGCACAGGCGAATCAATGGCGGCAATGGAAGAGCTTTGCAGAATCGCAGGCGGTACAATTGCCGGAAAAGCCGCGATTTTAGCGGAAGGCGATGCCGCCGACCGTGATGATTTGATTTATCTTGAAAAATTGCCGCTTTTCTTCAAATGAAAAATTAAAATCAATTTTTTTGATTTTTCTTTTTTCATGACAAAATCATTTTTTAATTATATTTATTTCATTTATTTGTCGTTTTTGTCTAATTCGAAAAATTTTAATCATTTTTATTTAATTTGAAAATTTGCGGTTCGTTTTTCGTTAAATTTTAAAAAATGGTGCCGTTCGCGCGCGGCGACAGCGGCAAGCAGACAGCGGAAATGGTGGGAAACGGTAAGGTAATCTGTGCCACGTTCGCGAAGCGAACGGATGTGATAAGAAAGAGAAGTGCTTGTGGAACGCATGATGGCGGCGGCAAAGGGAATCGTAACAGAAAGACAGTTTTTGAATTTTCATTGAAGTCTTGGGGCGAATCTCCAATCTCTCCTTTTACTCGCTTCGCACGCAAAACTCGAGATTGGAGGCGGTTATTTCGTTTTTCAATTCTATTATTCAAAACCGAAACATCGGTTTCTTTTAAAATTTAAGAAAAAAAGAACCCCGTTTTTTCTTTTCTTTTTATGAAAAAACGGGGTTCGGGTTTTGAAAGTTTATGAAAAATGATGTTTCGTTTTTGTTTTAATTGTTCTTCAAAACGCTTTGAACCAAAACTTCCAATTCATCGCGGTCAACGCTTCGCTGTTCGGTTTCCGTAATCACTTTCACCTGATCGAAAAGCGCGTTAAAATCTGCTTCCCCAAGCTCGTAGCCGATATCTTTGATGATTCCGGCAAGCGCTTTTGTTCCCGTGTGTTTGCCGACGATTAAATTTCTTTTGCCGCCGACCATTTCCGGAAGGAAAAGCTCGTACGTTCTCGGATTTTCAAGAATCGCGGCAACATGGATTCCCGATTCGTGGGAAAAAGCGTTTTGACCGACTACGGATTTGTTAATCGCCACATCAATTTTGGACGCGGCTTTGACTTCTTCAGACAAATCCACCAAATTATGAAGATCATAACGGTCAACACCGTATTGGATTCTCAAATTCATCAAAACTTCTTCAAGCGCCGCGTTTCCCGCGCGCTCGCCGATTCCGTTCACAGTCGTATGAATCTGAAATGCACCGGCTTCAGCCGCTGCCAACGTGTTTGCAACTGCCAAACCCAAATCATCGTGGCAATGCATGCAAATTTTTGTCTTTTTCGTGTCAATCGCGTTGTAAACCTGATCCACCAAATAAGTCGCCGTAATTGGATTTAAAATGCCGACCGTATCCGCGATGCTGACATAATCCGCATTTCTCTCTTCCGCCATCTTAAAAGCGTCAATCAAACGCGGAATCGGCGTTCTCGTCGCATCTTCCGCCGCGAATCTGACACCGATGCCGTGATCCTTCGCGTATTCAACAGCATTCATCGCAACGTCCAGCATTTCCTCCAAACTCTTGTGATATTTGTATTTCAAATGCAAATCAGACATCGCCAAAAAAATGCTGACAAAATCAACATCACAGTCGACGGCGGTTTCAACATCCTTTTGCGTCGAACGGCAAAGACAGCAAATCCGCGCGTCAAGCCCCATGTTGGCGATTGACTTGACGACATCTCTTTCCGCCTCCGAGACGACCGGAAAACCGGCTTCGATTACTTCAATGCCGATATCGTCCAAATGCTGCGCGATAGACATTTTTTGCTCTTTTGAAAACGCGACGCCCGGCGTCTGCTCACCGTCTCTGAGCGTCACATCGCAAACTTCGATGTCAATGTCCTTGATTTTTACAAAATCCATCAAACTGTTTCGGCAGTATTCCGGATATTGCTCCTCATGATGAGTTTCATTTTTCATTTTTGAGTTCCTTGTTTGTTTTTTATTTTTGATTCTCACGTTTGATTTTTTAATTTTTTAAGTTTGAATGAAACGGATAATTATGATATTTATGAATCGATTCAATTCTTAAATTTAAACAGCAAAAACGAGAATAAACGGGTTTCGAATAATAATTCATTTTTAAATCAAAAATCGTTGTAAAATCTAATCGGACAGAAAAAAACGGGTATAAATATTTATGTCTTTCGTCACTTTCTTTACTCTGACTTTTATTTAACATTTGAAGCAGCTGCATTTTAAAAAATTCCGGGGTTTATTTATGGGAGAGGGAAAACGATTTGATTTTGAAAAGTACACCGATAAATATTTTTTAAGAGCTTATGAAATCCTTCAAAAAGAAAATTTAAACCCGTTCGTCCGCGCTCAAATTTTTGTCAGAAAAGGTCCGGGAATCATCTCCGGAATGGCAGAAGCCGTTTCTTTCATTCGCGCGAATTCCGACTTGGAAAAAAACGGTGGGCGCATCTACGCGCTCACCGATGGCGACTCTTACGATTCCCTTGAGACAATTTTAGTTTTGGAAGCTCCGATTTTAGACATTATTCGCTTAGAAACCGTTTATCTCGGCATCATCAGCTCGTCTCTTGCGATTCAAAACGATAATCAGCAACTCAATCTCACGGAAGTTGAAAACCGAATGCGTTTGGTCGTCAACGCCTCCGAAAACCGTCCCGTGACTTATTTCGGCGCGCGTCACTGGTGTTACAAAGACGACGCGGCTATTTCAAAAACCGCCGTCCTCGGCGGCGCAGTCGGCGCGTCAACCGACATCGGCGCGGCATACATCCATAAAGAAGGCAGCGGCACAATTCCGCACGCGCTTGAAAATATCTTCGCTTGGAAAGACGGCAAAGAAAACGCTGTCAAAAATGCGACAATCGCATTTGATAAACATATGCCAAAAGACGTTGTTCGCGTCGCTTTAATTGATTATAACAATCACGAAATTGACGACACGCTTCAAACCGCCGCCGCTGTTCCGCCGCTGGCAGCCGTTCGAATTGACACCTGCGGTGAAAACATCGGGCAAGGCGCGCTTTCGATGAAAGATTTGGAAGGCAAAACGCAAGCTGAAATTGACAGCCTTCTGAAAGAATTCTTCGACACCGAATCCGAAATTAAAGTTCCTGCCGGTGATGAGAAATATTGGTTCGGAACCGGCGTTTCTGTCACAGGCGTTTACGCCGTTCGAAAAGCGTTGAATGAAAACGGTTTTGAAAAGATTCAAATTATGCTTTCAAGTGGTTTTGGCGATGTGAAAAAAGTTGAAGCGTTTACGCGCGCCGAAAAAATAATCGGAATGAAGCTTTTTGACAGCCTCGGCGTCGGCGGCATTTATGATTCCCGCGATTCAACAATGGATATTGTCGCCGTCGGCGAAACGCTTGATTCAATGAAACCGACGGCGAAAGTCGGCAGAACATACAAGCCGAATCCGAGATTGAAAAGGATTGTTTGAAAAATTGTAAAATTGTTTCTTAATTGAATTTTTAAATCAAAACGATGGCGGCAACAATTATGAAACCTCAAAAATTAAGAGATTTTGCAAAATATTATTTTTCGGAATTTCCGGACGCTGTCAACGATGCCGGACTTTTTTTGACGGAGGCCGAAATTGAAATGCTGCCGGCAAACAAACAAAAAATCGGAGACATTCTTATTGTTTCAATTCCCGAACCGATTTCTCACAAAAAAAAAGAAATCGGCAAACTTCTTTTATTGATGGATCAAAAAGCGCGGCTGGTTTTAAACGACGGCGGTATTTCCGGTCAATTCCGAATCCCGCAGCGCGAAATTATTGCGATCCGTGAGGGTGATGCCGACACTTCGACAGAAACAATTCACAAAGAAAACGGCTGCAAATTCAAGTTGGATGTTTCAAAAATTATGTTTTCCAAAGGCAATTTGGCGGAAAAAAGAGTTCTTGCTGCTGTTTGCAATGATGAAACGATTGTTGACATGTTTGCAGGCATCGGCTATTTTTCAATCCCGATTGCCGTTCATTCAAATCCTGCTAAAATCATCGCGATAGAACTGAATCCGGTTTCTTACGAGTATTTGTGTGAAAACATTCGTTTAAACGGTTTAGAGTCGGTTATTGAGCCGATTTGCGGCGATTGCCAAACATCGACGCCCAATGGTATCGCGGATCGGGTTTTGATGGGATACGTCGGAACAACGCATGAATATTTGGAAACCGGAATTCAAGCGATTAAAAACGAAGGCGGTTTTCTTCATTATCACGAAACCGTTCATGAACGCGATTTTCCGGACAGGGCGATTGAACGAATACAAAATGCGGCAGAAATATGCGGTCGAAAAGCTTTGATTTTGAAATCAAGGAAAATTAAAAAATATTCGCCGGGTGTTTGGCATGTCGTGATTGATGTAAAAATAAAGTAAAATGAATACAATAAAAATGGATAAGTAAAAAAGATTTTTAATTATTCGTTTCCGATAATATCTGATTTCGAAACATTTTCAATCGGCAGCAATTTAATTTCATTGCAAGACGGGCATTGAAGAATGATTGTCTGAACGTTCATGTCTTTAACTTCCATAAAAGAAGCAGATTGGCAAGTGCATTGAATTCTCATTTTTTACCTCTTGAATTTATGAACCAATAATAAAAAAGGGAAACATTTCTTGTTTCTGAAATGTTTCCCCCAAAGTGCATCGACCGGGATTCGAACCCGGGTTTGCGGCTTGGAAGGCCGCAGTCATAGCCACTAGACCATCAATGCAAGTTGAAATCGCTGTCAAAACAGCAACCAATAGAGAAATTGATTTTATTTAAATATTGTGGTAATTGAATCCGCCGCCGTTTTTCGAAAAAATAAAAATTGAACCAATTCGGTTTTTCAAAAATGTTGAAAACTTGCCCGGTTCGCGCGCGGCGGCGGCAAAATAAATTGTTTTCAGGGAATTATTTCGCAGCTGTTGTATTCAATTCCCTGCAAGAAATCGTCTAAATTGATTTTTCCGTCTTCAATCAACTTTTCGATTTCCGGTTTCTTTTCTTTAAGAACATTAACCAAAAACCGCACCGTGCCGCAAACTTCATGAAAACCTTGAACGCCCCATTTCATTGTCGCGTTTGCGTAAAGACAGCGGCCGCCGCAAACATCTAAAATGTCACATTTTAAACATTCGCCCGAGACGTGAATTACGCGCAGCTGATCCGGCCGGCCGTTGTAAATGTCGCCCGCGTAGTAGTCGCTCATGCCGCTCATTACGGGACAGGGGGAAAGTTTGCCGTCCGTTTGCACATTGTATTCCGTCCAAGCGGCGCCGCAGCGCAAATGCGTTTTTTCACCGCGTAAAAGTGAATTCATAATGTTGACAAACGGATACATGTTTAAAACTCTGCCTTCTGTTCCCATTCGGCTGACCCAGATGTCCGCCAGTTTTTGAATTCCGGGATTGTAACTTTCATTGACCCATTTCAAAAATCCTTCGCGGCGTCTTTCATAATCATTTCTCCAAAAAAGAGCGTTCAGCTGCCAGTGAATACTGTCAAAGCAGAAATCCGGATTTTCAAAAAGATGCATGACGCTTTCATAAATGTCAGTTTCTTCCTGAACCGTCATGCGCGCGATGATTTCGCCGCCGAAACCTTTTTCACGAACGATGTTCGCGTTTTTTGCGATTAAATCATAAACACCGTCGCCGCGATAATAATCCGTCAATTCTCGATTTCCGTCTATTGAAATTGAAATCGTATGCAAACGCTGCGCATATTCGGCCGGCACCTGGTCCAGCATCGTGCCGTTCGTGTGCAGCAAAAAAGTTTTAGCCGGCAGCATATCCATCATTTCTTTCATCTTTTCGATTTCAAGAAGCGGCTCGCCGCCGTAAAAAATGACAACCGCGTCCTTGTCTTTTGCAATAAAATCCCTGAGCGCCGACGTTTCGTAACTGATGTTTTCGGGAACGTCATAATCAACGGCGATGCCGTCATCGAAATCATCAAAACAATCGCAGACCTCGCCGTAACAATAACGGCATTCCAAATCGCAGGCCATCGTCAGTGTGACAAAAAAGTTAACCATAGTCTCTGCTCGAAAATGAGATGATTCATATTTAAAAGTTGCTGATTTGAAAAAAAGGTTAAAAAATGAAAAAACGGTTTTTCATTTTTGATTTATTTTGTCGGCATTTTCGAAATTGAGTAAGTAAAGAAAATGCTGAGCGCCATTTGAATTATGATGAAAAGCCCGATTCCGGCCAGCATATTTTCGTTGATAAATGCCGGAAGGAAATCATAAGCGGCGTTTATGTATAAAACAACAATCGAAATCAGGAATAAAATTTCATAAATAATCAGCATTTTTTTGCTGTTTTGATCGGCATTGATGTCGAAATAACGGCTTAAAATGACCCATGTCGCAGCGTGAATAATCAAAACCGCGATAATCGTAATGATTGCAAGCGATACAATTTCAGTCGACCCGTCCGGTGCCGTCGGCAGCCACGGAATGTACATGGAGAGATATTTGATTAAAATAATCGCAACAATTGTTAAAATAAAATTAACAATACCGAGTTTTTCTTGTTTAGACAGACTCATTATATACCCCGCTTCATGATTTTATGAACGCACAACAAATAAAAACATAAAACAAACGACATAAATAAACAACATAAATAAATGACATAAATAAACGATTTTTATTAAAATTTACAAATGTTTTGTTAAAATTTTCAAAAATTTAAATAAAAATCTAAAAAAAAAGACCGGCAATGCCGATCTTTTTAATTGTACCTTTTATTATGGTTTTATTCGTATTAAGCTTTGATGGGCATTAAACGAAGACCCTTGGATAAAGCGAATTCAGCCAATGTCAACAAAATGAACATGAACGGTAAAACCGCGTTCAGAATTGTTTCAAAGTTAATGTTGCCCCAGCCGTTCGGAAGCATTTGCAAAGCCATAACAATGTAGGTCAAAGCAAGGATGACGACGAAAAGGATCTCATAAACGGCGACAAACTTTAAACCGTCCTGATTCGGAACTAAAAGTTTGTACATCGCAACAAGCATAGCGATATTGCCGAGAATTGCAAGAGCGATGTATGCGATAATCCAAGGCATTGCATCTTCGTATGTGTCGAAAATGTTACCTGTAAACAATAAATATGCAACCATCACAATAAATACTGCGAAAAGCCACAGAGAATAAGCGGACGTGATTTTTCTTTGAACTGTTTTTACCATATTTTAACCTCTGTCAATTGATTAATAATAATGATTAAATTTTAATTATATCCAATTGGTTATATATAATTTTGGAAATTTGATTTGAAAGAACGAAAACAAATTTTAAATTATAATGTTTTGAGTGCAATTGGATATTTATTCATATATATTATTCGACTCTGTTTAATTTTCAGATTGAATCTATAAGAATTAGCGGTAGTTATATTTTTAAGTTATTTAGATTTATTGCTGTCATTTCAAATCTCTATTCGATAACAGTTTAAACGTTTTTTTATTTTTTAATTTTATATTTTTTTATGAAGCCATTTTATTTTTATTATTTTTTATGAAGCCATTTTATTTTTATTACTTTCACCGTACAAAGCGTAAGTTTTTATTCTTTATTGTCGGTCAAAACAATAATATTGAAAATTATTGAAAAAATTTTAAGCTAAATTTTTTTTATAAATTGTGATATTGCAATTTGTTTTTGAATTTATTTCAAACCTGTTTCAAATTCATTCAAATTCGTTTCAAAATTTATTTTAAAATGGCTGCTTTTCAAAAAACAAAATCAGGATTTATTATGAACGAACTTATTATCAAAGGTGCCCGAGAACACAATCTCAAAAACATCTCCGTCACCATACCCAAAAATCAATTAACGGTTATCACAGGTGTTTCCGGTTCGGGAAAATCAACATTGGCGTTTGACACGATTTACGCGGAAGGCCAGCGCCGCTACGTGGAATCTCTTTCTTCGTACGCTCGCCAGTTTTTAGGCATTATGGATAAACCCGATGTGGACAGCATCGAAGGCTTGTCGCCGGCAATTTCAATCGAGCAGAAAACGACATCTAAAAACCCGCGCAGTACAGTCGGAACGGTCACGGAAATTTACGATTACTTCCGTTTGCTTTTCGCGCGCATCGGAACGCCGTATTGTCCCGATCACAATTTAAAAATCGAATCCCAGTCGCCCGAAAAAATTGCGGATTTGGTTTTTGCCGAATTCGAAGGCATGGTGACGATTTTCGCGCCGATTATCCGAAAGAAAAAAGGAACTTATCAGCAGCTGATTCATGATTTGAATGCCGAAGGCTTTATGCGCGTTCGCATTAACGGCGAAATTTACAGAACCGATGAAGAAATCGATTTGGAACGCTATAAAATGCATGACATTGACATCGTCGTTGACCGCATTGACGTGGACGATGAAAACGAGCGTTCGCGTTTGGTTGAAGCGTGCGAACGCGCGACGGAACGATCCGGCGGTTTGGTTTATGTCGTCGGAAAACCGAATTCCTTTAGAAAAGAAAAAGGAACGCGCGGATTGTATCAAAAAGTTCACAAAAAGAGAACGATTGATGAAAATTCATTTAGCGACGATGCCGATGCCGAAGATGCCGATGAAATCATTGAAGTGACTTATTCTTCCAAAATGGCTTGTCCCGAATGCGGTTTGGCATACGAAGAACTTCAGCCGCGCATGTTTTCATTCAACAGCCCGTTCGGCGCGTGTTCCGAGTGCAACGGTCTTGGATTTAAAATGGAATTTGATGAAAATTTGATTATTCCCGACCGCAGTTTATCCATTGCCGACGGCGCGGTCGCGGTTTATAAAAATTATTTTGACGGCTATCGCCAGCAGCATTTGGCATCGGTTGCCAAACATTACGGTTTCTCACCGTTGACGCCGATTCAGGATTTGACAGAAGAACAGTACAACGCTTTGATGTACGGTTCCGATGACAAAATTAAATTTAATATGAAAATGAATAACGGTGAATTTAATTACACGTCGATGAACAAATGGGAAGGCGTTATGCCGCAGTGTATTCGTTTGTATTCTCAAACGGAATCCGATTACCGCCGCCAGGAATTTGAAAAATTCATGCGCGTTTCCAAGTGCCCGTCCTGCGACGGCGACAGATTGAGCAAAAAAGTTCTGTCGGTTAAGATTGACGGCTATAATATTATTGACGTGACAAAATTATCCGTCGCGGAAGCGATTGATTTCTTTGATAAATTGCCGCTGACAGAAAAACAGCAGGAAATCGCGTCTTTAATTTTAAAAGAAATCCAGGCGCGTCTTCACTTTTTACAGCAAGTCGGCATCGGATATTTGACGCTGTTCCGAAATTCCGGAACGCTTTCGGGCGGCGAAGCGCAGCGCATTCGGCTGGCAACGCAAATCGGCTCGAATTTGACAGGCGTTCTTTATGTTTTGGACGAGCCGTCAATCGGTCTCCATCAGCGCGACAACAACAAATTAATTGAAACGCTTCGCCATCTGCGCGATTTGGGAAACACGCTGGTCGTTGTCGAACACGACGAAGACACAATTTTAAACGCGGATTACGTGATTGATATGGGTCCGGGTGCCGGTGTCACGGGCGGTCACGTCGTTTCTGCCGGAACGCCGGATGAAATCATTTTGGATAAAGAATCGCTGACAGGCCGCTATTTGTCAGGTGTCGAATATATTCCGATTCCTGCAGAAAGACGTTCTTCCGATCAATTTATTCGCCTGAAAGGTGCGAAAGCAAACAATTTGAAAAATTTGTCTTTGGAAATTCCGACGGGCGTTTTGACGGCGGTCACCGGGGTTTCGGGATCGGGCAAATCAACTTTGGTTTACGACACACTTTATCCGGCGTTGATGCATGCGCTTTATCATTCCAAAATGGAAGGCGGCGAATATACGTCTCTTCAATTTGATACGAAAATAGACAAAGTCATTGTCATTGACCAGGATCCGATCGGCAAGACGCCGCGGTCGAATCCTGCGACTTATACGAAGATTTTTGATAAAATCCGTGAAATTTATGCCGGAACGAAAGAGGCGAAAGTGCGCGGCTACGCGCCCGGGCGTTTTTCATTTAATGTGAAAGGCGGACGCTGTGAAGCGTGTCAGGGCGACGGTTTGATTAAAATTGAAATGAATTTCCTGCCGGACGTTTATGTCGAGTGTGAGGAATGCAAAGGCACGCGCTACAATAAAGAAACGCTTGAAGTGAAATTCAACGGCAAATCCATTGCGGAAGTTTTGGATATGACAGTGGCCGAAGCTTTGGAACATTTCAAAAAGGTGCCGTTCATTCACGATAAATTGGATACGCTTGCGCGCGTCGGTTTGGATTACATTAAGCTTGGCCAGAGTTCGACAACGCTTTCGGGTGGCGAAGCGCAGCGCATTAAGCTGACGCGCGAGCTTTCGAAGAAAGCGACGGGCAGAACGATTTATTTGCTGGACGAGCCGACGACCGGCCTTCATTTCCATGACGTTAAAAAATTGATTTCGGTTTTAAACGACCTTGTCGATATGGGAAATACGGTGATTGTCATTGAACACAATTTAGATGTGATTAAATGCGCCGATTACATTGTCGATTTGGGCCCGGAAGGCGGCAACGACGGCGGCCAGATTATCGCCAAAGGAACGCCCGAAGAAGTCATGAAAAGCAAAAAAAGCTATACGGCGCAATATTTGAAGCCGGTTATGGAGAAAGCGGTCAAAGCGCCGCCGAAATCTGATGAAAAAGAGGGCGGCGCGAAGAAAAAAGCGCCGAAAACCTCGGCGTCTAAAAATTCAAAAAATATTTGAAATTCAAAAACGGTTGAAATTTTAAAATGGTTGAAATTTTAAAACTGATTTTTTAAATCAGTTTTAATTTATTTTTCTTTTTTTAAATCTTTTTTAATTTCATCTCTTATGTAATTGATTCTGTTACAACGATTCAATTGACTCTTTTTTTAAATGAATTTTCTGAAATCAATAGATTTATTTAGATTTAAATCGAATATTTATTCTTGCGGGGGCAAATCAATTTCATTTAATTTTTGTTTGTTTAATTTTCAAATGAGAGGTGAAAACTATGCCCGTAATCGGTATTTTAAATTGCAAAATGCTTCAGGATGAAATTATTTATTTGATTCAAAACGATTCGAATATTAAAGGCGTGACCGTTGTTGAAAACGGTGAACATGAAGAATTTGTTCAAAAATTGAATGAAAACGGCATTTCTTATACAACCGTGCCGATGATTGATTCGTTCCCGGATTTAAAAGACAGGGGAGATGAAACGGCTGCCGGCGGCGGCCAAAACGATGCCGACGTTTCTTTAATTGTTTGGAATTTGAAACTTGGTCTTCATGAGCAGCCGAAGATTTTGAAAGAAGAAGTGTACAAAGATTTGGAATTTTTCGCGAAAAAAGTCGACGGCATCTATTTGCTCTACGGTTTGTGCGGCAATGTTTTAGGTCATGTGGAAGAAGATTTCAAAGACATTTGCCCGGTTATTATTCTTCGCGATTCCGACGGCGAAGTCGTTGATGACTGTATCGGCGCAACAGTCGGCGGCCGCCGGAAATATTTGAGTTTGCTGCGCAGCTTTAACAGCATCGGCACTTTTATTTTCACGCCTATGTATGAAGCGACGGTGGACGAATTTTTCAATTACAGCAAGAATCGCGGTGGTCTTACGGAAGAGCAAATGATTGAAATGAATAAATTTATGTTCGAGGCGTCCAATTATCAGCAAATCGGCCGGCTGGATACGGGTTTGCATTACACGAAAGACACGCTGCCGATGCTTCAAAAATTTGCCGACACTTATAATTTTAAAATATTTGATTTAGAGGAACACGGTAGCCAAGAGATTTTTGATGATTGTTACCAAAAATTAAAAGAGAAAATTAATTTGAAAGAAATGGCGGCAACGGTTTAATATTCCATTTTTTCCTTTTAATTTTTATTTATTTTTCTTTTTTTGTTCTTTCATTTATATTTTTAATTTATTTTTGAATTCGTTTTGTTTCAAAATTTGTATAAAAACGTATCGAATAGAGCTATTTGAAAAAATATTTATACAGATGTATTGTTTGAATAATTCAGGTGAAATAAATGATAATTCAAGCGAAAAATTACATTTCAACAGGTTTCGGTTCCAATGACGCAAAAACAATTTCAAATTTAATTGATGACTTGCTTCGAAAAGAAGAATCGGTAACAATTGATTTTTCCGGAATTGATTTTTATTGCACTTATTTTTTTAACAGAGGTTTTACTTTCCGGCTTGACACAATGTCTCAGGAAGAGTATGATTCTAAAATAAAAATCATCGGGTTAAATAAAACCGGGACAGCCGCTTATAATTTATCATATGACAATTCCGTTGATTATTTCAAAATACCGTTTGAAATGAGGAAAGCCCGTAATGAAGAAATTGCCGAATTGGTTGAAGAATTGATTAATTAACTCTGAACTTGATTTTGAAAAAATAATTTTGAAAAACCAATTCAGAAAAATTGAGGGATATGAATGATATTTAATATTCAGTTAGCGGAAGCTATTGATTTATCGGATGTTTTTTTTGTTGACACAAATGTTTTGTATTCTGTATATTTTAAAAAATTAGAAAAAAATGAAAACGATGAAAAAATTGAAGCTTATACAGATTTTCTTTTAAAATTACAGCAAAATGGAAACAAATTGTATATTTCTTCTTTAAATTTGCAAGAAGTTTTTCATGTTATTGAAAAAGAAGAATATCGAGATTTTTGCCGTCAAAATCGAATGAGAATAAATTGGAAAACATATCGGAAAAATATTTTTGAACGGCAAAAAGTCCGAAATAAATTGCTTAATGCAATGCAGCAAATTAATTCAAATTATATCATTGCAGAAGATTCTGTTTTTTATTCTGATCTTTTTCAATTTGTTCAATCCTTTGAAGAACATCGTCTTGATCCGATTGATTTTTTAGTCACTTATTCAAAATATATTTCAGCAAACCAATCCGGGAAAAAATTTAATTACATCACAGATGATTCGGATTTTAAAACCGACAACCGATTCCAATCTTCGGTTTTTATGAATATTTATACTTATGAAAAACAAAAATTTACATTTCTGAAATAACTTCAAGTAGTATCAACGCTTTATTGCCTATGTTTGTTGTAAAAAACGATTTTAAAAACGAATTGAGTGGCTATTATCCGACAAAGCCGAATTTTCGGCGCACGGAAGTGTACAAATGACTGTGATGGGTATTTTAGCCTGCAAAATGCTTCAGGACGAAATTGTTTATTTGATTCAGAAAGACTCTGATATTTCTGATGTTGTCGTTATTGAAAACGGCGAGCATGAAGAATTTATTCAAAAATTGAACGCACTTGAAATTTCTTATCGATTGGTTCAAAAAGTCGAAGATTTGCCGAATTCGGAGAAGGATTCCGGCGATAACGGGGTTTTAACGCTCGTTATTTGGCAATTGGATTTAGGACTTCATGAAACGCCGAAACTCTTAAAGGAACGCGTTTATGAAAACATTCCGATTATGATGCCGAAAGTCAATTCGATTTTCTTGTTTTACGGGCTTTGCGGCAATGTTTTAGCGGATGTTGAAACTGATTTTAAATCTGATTCCTGCCCTGTCATTATTTTAAGAGACAGAGACGGCGTTATCATTGACGATTGTATCGGCGGTGCGCTCGGCGGCCGCGAAGCGTACGCCAAAGTTTTAAAAAGTTTTAACGGTGTCGGCACTTTCATTTTAACGCCGATGTACGCATCTTACGCGGCAACGAATTTGTTTGGTTTCGGACAAGCCGCCGCCGGTTTTTCGGATGAACAAATGTACAAATTGAATAAATTTATGTTTGAAACATCCGGCTACAAACAAGTCGCCGATTTGGAAACCGGCCTTCATTATACGCCGAATGTGAAAGAAAATATTCAATCGTTTGCCGACAAATATCAATTGGACGTGATTCCGCTTGGCGGCGGTCATCAGCAATTATTTGAAGACTGTTATCAAAAAGTTAAAAAAGCGATTGCAGAAACGCATTGAAGTGAAAATGTTTTTGGGTTTGCTGTGCTGTTGCAATCTTGCATTTCAAAAGCATCTGTTCCTTTTAAGAGCAGCCGTTCGCTTCGCGAACGGGGCGCAGCTACCTTACAGGTTTGCCGTTTGCCGGCAGCGCCGCCGCGCGCGAGCCGCACAAGTTTTTCAAAAAATAATAAAAATTGCCGCTTCGTTTTTTCAAAAAATGAATTTGTCCTACAATTTTTGTATTCTTTTGGATATTTAATTTGAATTTTATTCAAATTTAATTAATTCATTTATTTTTAATCGTTTTTATTTAATGCCATTTTTTAATTTTTACGGAAACATTTGTATTAACCGTTAATTCATCTGTTTCAACTTTGAATTCTTCCGGCAACTCTTTATTTGAAAGATCGTTGCCGAGCATCAAAAATGCTGACTTTTTTTCTTTTTGAACCCGAACCGCCGCGAAAATTGAATAAAACGGTATCGGTTTTATCTTTTTCTCGGCTCTCGTTTCTTTTTGGCGGAGTATTTTATTCAATTTCTTGAAATATTTCCGCGTTTTTTTCATTAATTTTTTAGGGTCATGATAAGAACAACCATATAACTTGGTGTTAAAATCATGACTATGCAAATGAAAAATAAATACATTTTTCGTTCTAAAATTTCTGAAGCTAAATTTAGACAAATTGTAAAACTTTTTGTTCTGGATTTAGATGCAACTCAAATATCCCAAATTACAGGTGTAAGCCGTATTACGATCAACAGATATCTCATGGCAATCCGCGAGCGGATTGCCGGATTCTGCGAAGCAGAATCCCCTTTCCAAGGAGAAATTGAAGTTGATGAATCCTATTTTGGCCCGAGACGGGTAAAAGGAAAGCGTGGGCGTGGTGCAGGCAGCAAAACAATTGTCTTTGGGATGAGAAAAAGGAATGGGAAAGTCTATACTGAGATCGTTCCGGATTGTTCTAAATCAACTTTGCAATCAATCATTCGAGGAAAAGTTGACCTTGAAAGTGTTATTTACTCTGATAATTGGCATGGATATGACGGATTGGTAGATGTCGGCTACAATAAGCACTATCGAGTAAACCATGGGAAAAATGAATTTGTAAATGGGAAAAGTCACATTAATGGGATTGAAGGATTCTGGGGCTATTCAAAATCCAGGATGAGTAAACATCGCGGAGTTCATAAAAAGTATTTTTATCTTCATTTAAAAGAATGTGAATTTAGGTACAATTATAGGAATGAAGATTTATATCAAAAAATCCTAAAAATCTTGAGAGAAAATCCTTTATTCTTATCTTGACCCATTTTTTATTTTTCATTTTCATTCCGTTAAAGCGGTTCTTTTATATGATTTGAAATTAAGACGATATTAATTTATTTTAACTTTGGGAGATCTCATTATGTCATCATGCGGCTGTCAATCAAAAGACGCGTCAGCGTCAACGAAAATAGTTATTGAAACGATGAATGTTTTAGCGGACCAAATTAAAGAAACGGCAAACGCTGTTTCCGAAAATGATATTTCTGAAATGCTGGCGATTCTTTTAGCAGCCAAAGAAAAAGGAAACGCCGTTTTTATTGCCGGTGCCGGCCGCTCGGGCCTGATGGGACGTGCTTTTGCAATGCGCCTCATGCACATGGGATTTAACGCGTACGTTGTCGGCGACACAGTAACACCCGCCGTTTCAAGCGGTGATGTGCTGGTTGCAATCTCCGGATCCGGCAACACAAAATCGGTGGTTGAAATCGGCAAAAAATGCAAAAGCATCGGCGCATCTGTCATTGCCGTCACCTCTAAAGACGGATCCGACTTAAAAGCGCTGCCTGCAACCAATGTGATTTTGCCGGCAAAATCCAAAGACGACGCTTCCGAAAGCACGGTTTCAAAAACGCCGATGGGAACGTCTTTTGAAATCTTGGCGCTTGTTTTCTTAGATTCCGTCATCATGCAATTAATTGACCTGACCGGCGTGACTGAAGACGAAATGAAAGCTCGTCACGCAAATACCGAGTAAAAAACAAAAGGATTAAAATTTGAAAAAAGAATCAAAGGAATCATTATGTCAAATATTCAATTTTCAGAAGGCGTTTCAAACATTAATATTTCCGGCATCCGAAAACTCTTTGAAGCCGCCGGTCCGAATGCGATTAATTTGGGAATCGGACAGCCCGATTTTGATACGCCTGACAATATCAAAATCGCAGCCATCAAAGCCATTGAAGAAGGATTTACCGGCTACACCGCAGGTCTCGGCACTCCCGAGCTCAGAAATGCAATCAGCGACAAATTCAAGCGCGAAAACGGATTCACTGTAACGCCTGATCAAGTGATGGTCACATCCGGCGCGTCAGAAGCGCTTTACATTACAACGGCGGCATTGGTCAGCCCCGGCGACGAAGTGTTAATCCCGAATCCCGGATTTCTGGCATACAAATCCATTGTCAATATGCTCAACGGCAAAGATGTCAGCGTCAAAATGAAAGATGATTTAACGGTTGACCCGAACGACGTTCTTGAAAAAATCACGCCGAAAACCAAAGCGCTGATTCTCAATTCTCCCGGAAACCCGACCGGTGCCGTCTCTTCTAAAGAAGACATCAAAGCGCTTGCCGAAATTGCCGATGATAAAAACATCACGCTCATTTCCGACGAGGTTTATGAATATTTCATTTACGAAGGAACGCACACGAGCCCCGCGCAATTTACCGACAATGCTGTTACAATCAACGCGTTTTCCAAAAGTTATTCCATGACCGGCTGGCGCGTCGGATATTTGGCCGCCAAAGGCGATTATGTCGGACAAATTTTGAAAGTGCATCAATATTTGCAGGCCTGTGCTAGCTCAATCGGCCAAAAAGCCGCGCTTGAAGCAATCACCGGCCCGCAGGAATCGGTGGCGATTATGAAAAATCAATTCAAAATGAGACGCGATTTCCTTATCAAAGGCCTTCATGACATCGGAATCAATTGTGTGATGCCGCAGGGCGCATTCTACGCTTTCCCCGAAGTCAAAAATTGCGACGAAGCCGCCGCCAATCTTTTGAAAAATGATGTTGTCGTCACGCCGGGAACGGCATTCGGCGAAAACGGCGCGGACCACATCCGCATTTCTTATGCCGCTTCAATGGCGGATATTGAAAAAGCGCTGGAAATTATGGGAAGAGTTCTTTAAGGACTCTTCTTTCTGTTTTATTTCATTTCTGTTTTGTTTGTTTTTCTATTTTGTTTGTTTTATTTGTGTGTTTTTTAATTTTCATATGTGTAAATATTCATAAAAACAGATGATTGAAATTGAATATTGTTTTTAAAATCGGAATCGTCTGTTATGTAATTGAAATTTTTACCGGTTTCATTTGCCGTATTGTATTTCGGATAAACTGTCAAAAAATCAATCGGATCAAATTGATGTTTTTCAAAAGTGTTGACAAATTCCCAAATATTTAAACAAGGAACAGAATCATCTGTTATTGAATAAATTAAATTAATTTGACGCATTGCATTATGCAGTTTTTTACGCACTTTTTGTCTTTCGGAGATGTTTTTTCGATATGTTTTCCAATTAATTTTTAAATGTTTTTGGCGGCAATAATCTCGATATTCTGCCTTTTCAATGACATGCAATATTTCTTGTAAATTTAAAGAAGAAACGTATAATTTGTTTCCGTTTTGTTTCAATTTTGAAATAAATTGTGTGTAAGCATCAGTTTTCTTTTTAGTGATACTGTTTTTTGTTTTTTTAAAATAAACTAAATAAAGAATATTTGTATCGACAAAGAATTCTTCTGATGAATCGATAGCTATCGCTGATGAAATATTATGTATCATTTTAAATTCCTCAAATTAAAAATAAAAAATGCTGAAATTAAAGTTCTTCAAGCATTTCTTCAATATCGTTATCATAAGCGATTCTCATTTCCGGTGTTAAACGGTAATAATCTGCAGAATTATCATATGATAAACTGTAAGCAGCTTCGCCCACATCTGTTAAGCCGATTACTTTTATTTTTGAATCATATTCTTCCTGAGACATTGTTTCAAGTCGGAATGTGAATGCCGAATTAAAAAAATAGGTGCAGTAAAAATCAATGCCGGTAAAATCAACTGTAACAAACTCTTCTTTTTGAAGCAAATCATCAATCAAATTTGAAATAATTTCGGCATCATTCGGATCAAAACCCGTTGCAATGTATTTTCTGGCTTGAATAATCATGATTTTTCCTCTTTTCAATTTTTGTAATTTCTGTAAAACACATTAAACTCCAAACAGTATAAATATTCTTTGAAATTTTAAAATTCGGTGAGTTTATATGCGATTTTTACAAATCAAGAGAAACAATATGATGAACAAAAAATGAACAAAAAATAAACAAAAATAAAATAGTTGTAAAATTAAAAATGAAATCAAATTTAAAATCCGTCGCGAAGCGGCGGTATGTCATCGAATTTGGGTTCAACTTTCGGCAGCATATCAATTAATTTTTCGACAAGTGATTCAACGCCTTCGCCGGTCATTGTTGAAATGACGTATTCGATTTCATCCGGTTTTTTAAATTCGTCGCGATCGGATTTGTTGGCGGCGATAATTGACGGAATCGCAAACTGTTCTTGAATTTCATGCGCCAGTTTTAATTGCGCGTCAATGTCGTAGCCGCAGCTTTCGCTCGGGTCGATGAGAATGAGGACAATCGCGTCTAAACGGCGCAAAGCGGTAATTGCCTGAAGTTCGATTTCGTTTCGCTCAGACATCGGGCGGTCTAAAAGTCCGGGCGTGTCAATAATTTGGTATCTGATGTTGTTTTGTTCCATGTGGCCGATCAAAATGCCTTTTGTGGTAAACGGATAAGAAGCGACTTCCGGTGTCGCATTTGTGACGGCTTTGACAAAACTGGATTTGCCGACATTCGGGTACCCGGCGACAATAATCGTCGGTTCTTCACGGACATCAGGGAGTTTTCTGAGAATGTTTCGGGCTTCGCCGAGCAGAAGCAAATCTTTGCTGACGGAGCCGATAATTGAACTCATACGGCCGAACGCCTCTTTTCTCGGAACGTCGGGGGTTTTATTGCCGCGGATTTTGCCGATGTATTCGCGTGACATCGTGTGAATTTTATCGGATGCCCATTTGACGTTGTTCAACGCTTTTTTTAAGTCGTCGACACCGATTAAAATGTCGGCCAAATCATAATAAAAAGGAGAAATATGATCAAAACTCGGAAACATTTTGTTAATGCTTCCCAAATTGTCGGATAAAATGTTGGCGGCGGTCAAAAGCATCGCTTCATTGGCTTCGCAGCGTGTTGTCGGCCCGTCAATTGTTTTGCCGGCCATTGTTCTGACGGAACGGCTGTAAGCTTTATCTAAAAGCTCCTCCGACGTCGGAATTGTTTTAATTTTTTCAAAAATCATAATAAAACCTTAAATCTTCTTTAGAAACGCTAAATAGATAAATGAAGTAGATAAGCTTTCTTATTTTTTCGACTGCTTTATCATTTTTTGTTTATTTTAAAAACGAGGGTTGGTTTTTGTGTCATTTCTGAAAAATGATGCGGTTCGCGCGCGGCGGTGGCAGCGGCGCGACTTCTGCGAGGCAGCAAACGCAAACAGTAAGGTAACAGCGCCCACGTTCGCGAAGCGAACGGCTGCACTCAAAAGAAGCAGATGTAAATGCAAACACATGAATTAGCAATAGCACAACATAAGGCAGCAGCGCAGGCAAACAAAAATGAAATATAATAGAAAAATAAAACAACAAAAAGTTTGATTATTTTTTGAAAAATCAATTTCAGTTTTGAAAAATTGCCGAAAAATTATGGTATAATTTTTCAAAAAAAATCATTTTGTGTAATAATTTCAAGTCGAATTTATTCTTTAAACGACATATCAATTTTCATTAAAAATGTTAAATAAAAATAACAAACACGGGAAAAATTAATTTTTTGAAAAAACGATATAATTTTTTATTTTGAATAAAAATGTCGGTTGCTGTTGTGTAAATTTATTTGTCATTTGTAAACCATTTAAAATGGATTTATATAGATAAATGTCCTAATTGTAATTTACATATTTGATTATGTATTAATTAATCACCTCATTCAAAAGACCCGCGTCAATCAAAATTGATTTATTTGCGCGGATCAGCAAAGTGATACCATGGATTTAACAGCGATTCAAAAAGATATTTTAACGGCTTTAGTTAACTTGCAGCGTCAAAAAGAATCTGCCGTCAAAGGCGAAGAAATTGCGGATTTGATTCACCGAAATCCCGGCACGATTCGAAACCAAATGCAGCTTTTAAAAGCGCTCGGCCTTGTGGAAGGCGTTCCCGGACCCAAAGGCGGTTACCGCCCGACCGGCGAAGCATATCAAGCGCTTGACATCGAAGTCATGGACGAAGAAATGATTGTTCCTGTTTACCGCAACGGAACGGCTGTCAGCAACACAACGACCGCCGAAATTTCATTCACAACCGTCCGCAATCCCGAAAAATGCAAAGGCGTTGTCAAAATCATCGGCACCATCAAAGATTTCAATGCCGGCGACACAATTCAAGTCGGACCGACCCCCGTTAACCGCCTCACCGTTCGCGGTGAAGTTTACGGCCGCGATGACAGCAACAACCTCATTTTAATCAACATCACGGAAATGGTTTCCCTTCCGAAAAAGAATGTCAAATTCTATATGAAACCGCTCACGCTTGCTGTTAAAAGCGACATGGACCTTCAGGAAGTTTCCCGCCATTTTATCGCCAAAAACTTACACGGCGCAGCCGTTGAAGACAACAGCAAAATTGTCGGCGTCATTACAACAACCGATGTGACAAAAGCAGTCGCAATGAACAAATTAGATGTCAAAGCAAAAGACGTGATGACCAAAGAACTCATAACGGTCGACGGCGAAATGCAGCTTTACGACGTCGTTCGCCTGTTCCACAAATACAACATCGGCCAACTTGTTGTAACTGTTGACGGCATTCCGAAAGGCATTTTGTCCAAGACGGATGTCATGAACGAGCTCGCAGTTTACTGATTTTTGAATTTACGGTTTTAAATGATTTATTTAAAACCGCATTTTTATTTTTGATATATTTGTTATTTTACGTTTTTTAATCAAAAATTCATTTTTTAAAAATTAATTGTTTTGTATTAATTAGTTTTTGATTCTTCGTTTTTGATTAACTTTGTTTACTTTAACTTATTTCGATTATTTTTTAATTTCAATTTTTTGTTTTTAATTTGATTTTGTTTTTAATTTGATTTCAATTTTAATTTTGTTTTAATTGATTTTAATTTTGATTTGATTGAATATTTGTGAGTGCGGCGAACAAATTTTGATTTTACAAATTGTCAACGGCGTAAACAATCTTTTTCTGAGAAAGGTTTTTAATGATTATTGTATAAGATAGGGCTATGATTGGTATTTCTAAATTATATTGCGGAACTGTCGAGCCGTCTGACGCGCTTCGATATAACCGTGATTCAAAAAAGTTACCGTCACATCTGCTTCAGTTTTCTAAAGACAAAAAACCTGTTGTCGTATGGAATATGACAAAAAGATGCAACTTAGGATGCGTCCACTGCTATGCTCAGGCGGTCGATCCGAGTGTTGAAGATAAAACGGAACTGACAACGGAAGAGGGGAAAGCACTTATTGACGATTTAGCGGAATTCGGGTCACCCGTTATTTTATTTTCGGGCGGCGAGCCGTTGCTTCGCGAAGACTTAGTCGAACTCGCGCAATATGCGAAAGATAAAGGCATGCGCGCTGTGATTTCAACAAACGGCACGCTGATTACAAAAGAAAAGGCGCGCCAGCTCAAAGAAGTCGGCTTGTCTTATGTCGGCATTTCCTTAGACGGCATGCCCGAAGTCAACGACCTTTTCAGATGCCACGACGGCGCTTTTGAAGAAGCGATCGTCGGTCTCAGAAATTGTCAGGAAGAAGGTATTAAAGTCGGCCTTCGCTTTACGATTAACAAACACAATGCCGGCGAAATTCCCGCGATTTTCGATTTCCTCGAACGCGAAAAAATTCCGCGCATTTGTTTCTATCATTTGGTTTACGCCGGTCGCGGCAGCAAAATGATTGAAGAAGACTTAACGCACGAAGAAACGCGCGCGGTTGTCGATTTAATCATGGACAAAACCGCCGAGCTTCACGCCAAAGGATTTCCGGCCGAAGTTTTAACCGTTGATAATCATTGCGATGCACCTTACATTTACATGCGCCTTTTAAAAGAAAATCCCGAACGCGCCGCCGACGTTTATGAGCTTTTGGAAATGAACCAAGGCAACTCAACCGGCATCGGAATCGGCTGCGTTTCCTGGAACGGCGACGTTCACCCCGATCAGTTTTGGCGCCACTACACGTTTGGAAACGTTCGCGAAAGAAAGTTTTCCGAAATCTGGACCGACACAAGCGACCCGTTAATGGCAGGCCTCAAAGACCGCAAAGATTTGCTTCGCGCAAACGCGCCCAAATGCGCGCGCTGCCAATGGCTGGACGTCTGTAACGGCAACTTCCGCGTCCGCGCCGAAGCTGTGACCGGCAACGTTTGGGGCGACGACCCCGCTTGCTATTTCACGGAAGAAGAAATTACGAAAAAATCCGAGTAATTCGGATTTTTCTTTTCATTTATTGATATTATTATTGTTTAAATATTGTTTTTTGACCCTTTTGTTCTGTTTTTCATTTACGGAATCGCTTGCAGGGGTTGCCGAGCTTGGTCAAAGGCGCAGGGCTTAGGACCCTGTTCTGTAGAGATCCGCGGGTTCGAATCCCGTCCCCTGCACTTAAAAACAATTGTAACTTGGAGTGAAATATGTCTTACATTATTGATGAAATACTCAGCCACAATGAAAAATTCGTTGCCGACAAACAGTATGAATCATTCGATACAACACGTTTCCCGAATAAAAGAATCGCCGTTCTTTCATGCATGGACACGCGGCTGACAGAACTCTTGCCGGCGGCATTGAACTTTAAAAACGGCGACATTAAAATTATTACGAATGCCGGCGCCATGGTAACACACCCGTACGGCAGTGTCATGAGAAGCTTGCTGGTTGCGATTTACGAACTCGGCGTTCGGGAAATTATGGTCATCGGACATTACGGCTGCGGTATGAAAGGACTTGAAGCGTCTCAGCTGATTCAAAAAATGGGAGAGCGCGGAATTACGCAAGACGAAATCGAAAGCATAAAGTCTGACAATATTGATATTCACAAATGGCTGAGCGGTTTTGAAAATCCGGTTGTGTCGGTTTCTGAAACAACAGCCTTAATTAAAAATCATCCGCTGATACCAAAAGATGTTCATGTTTACGGATTTTTAATTGACCCGCATACCGGAAAATTAGATATTATTGAAAACGAAGAGGAATAATTCTTCGTTTTTTCTTTTTCATTTTTCATTTTTTCTTTTTCATTTTTTTCTTTTTCATTTTTCATTTTTCAATTTCTGTTAATTTTGATTTTGGTTTTTGCTCTTAAAGTTTGCTGCTGTTTCCTTTTTTGTAAAATCTTGTTTGTCATGACTTTTATAACGAAAATGTAATGATAAATGATATTATCAGATAGATTTAAATATCCATCGAATTTTTTATATTATTGAACTACTGTAATATCATCAACTAATATATTTATACTGTTAATGTAACTGATTATATTCGATATATTTAATAAAAACGAAAAAAACGAAAAACAAAAACGAAAAACAACTGGGGAGAAAAATGAAACCTATCATTTTTGCGGCATTCATCTTCATTTTAATTTTGTTGTGTTTGCCCATCGGAGCGGCTGCCGAACTGAGTGTCGGCTCAGGCCAAGATTATGATACGCTCGAAGATGCTGTGCAGGGTGCGGCATCGGGAGATACGATTATTGTCATGGAAAATTTGACAATGACAAAACGCGCTTACATTTCTGACAAACATCTAATTATTCAAGGCGCTGATTCGTCAATTACAATCACGCGCGGCGCGAATTTCAATCCGGCGCAGGACAATGTCAGAAGCACTTTTAATCCGGGTATGCTGGAAGTTGCCATATCTGATCCGAGCAGACCGGAATTGTCTTCAAGTGTGACGCTGAAAAACATCACTCTCGATGACGCAAACAATCCGGATCGTGCCGTCATGACAATTATGGAGCCGGGCGGCGCAAGTAAATATCCGAGTGACTGGAATCAGCGCATTTACGATTCTGTCTTATCCGCTTACGCCGAACAAACAACAATCGTGTTGGGCGAAGGCGCTCAGATTGTCAATCCCGGCGGACTTTCCGCGATTCACATCACGAACGGCGCGAAGTGTATTGTTGAAGAAAACAGCATCATTAAAACCGATTCAAGTTTCAGTCAAGATTTGATTTTGATGTATAACAATGCTGATTTGACATTTAACGCGACATTGACCGAAATCACAGCGAAAAATATTATCAATGCAACAAACCATGCCGGCAGTGGCGGAGAATTCAATATTCAGTTTAACGGTGAAGTTTCCGGCCCGGACATTCATGTTACAAAAGTTATCACAGCTTTAAATAAAGGAGAAATTCATTTCACCGGGACAATTTCAGACATTGATGACGTGATGGATGGCATTCAAGTACACAACGGCGGCTATCTGAATTTCACGGGAACAATTTCCGGATTAACGAAATCACAGAGCGCTTTGAACATCACTGCCGCATCCGTCGGTTCAACATTGGATTTTTACGGTGTTGTTGACGGATGTAATTTTAATGCCAAAACAAATGACGGTTCTGCAATTCGAGGATATCCGAAAGCTCAAATTACAATGTATGAGGGCAGTAAGGTTTCAAATAATACAAATTGTTTTGCGGGTGCCATTTATTTGCGAACGAACTGTGTTATTGATATTTACGGTGAAATTTCAAACAACACTTGTACAAATGACAGCAGCGGCGGCGTTTATTTAATCGGCAGCAGCACCGCGACTTTATATGGTTCCGGAAAAATCATCGAAAATAAAGTTACAACCGCGTTTAAAGCCAGCGGTGGTGGTGTTTTTGTGAATGATGAATCCAAATTCATTATGGAAGGCGGCCTGATTTCAGGAAACAAAGCGACCGGCACATATACAGCCAGCAAAGAAGGTATTGTTATTCCGAATCTCGTCACAGGTGTAGTTTACGGCGGCGGTGGTGTTGCTGTTTGTAAAGACGGACAGTTTATCATGAACGGCGGCACGATTGAAAACAACGAGGCGGTTGTCGGCGGCGGTGTTTGGATTTCCGGACGAGAGCGCGCAAACAACGGATCAAGCTTTATTTTCAACGGCGGTACAATTCAAAACAATAAAGCGACGGGTATCGGTTCCAACAGTAATATTCACTACGGCCATGATATTGCAATTTTCGCGTCGAATAATGCGCCGTCATCAAAAGATTCCGGCCACTATGTGTTTATCGGAGAAAATGCGGTAATTGGTGACAAGCTGGTCGGTGTTTCTCAAACAAACAAATCAAACACGTCAAACATTATCGGTTTTAAACAAGCCGTTTACTTTGACAGCGACAAAAATCGTGATTTGTGGCTCGGTACTTTAAAACCGAGTTTGGAAACCGATATTGTTGCCGACGCATCTGTTTCGGCAGATCTCAGCGGCTATGTCAACGCGAACAGCAGTTTGTGGGCGGCATCAACCAAGACAAGCGGAACCGTCGGCATGACAACAAGCCTTTCGAATATGAATGAAGACATCAATGTCAATGAATATGCTGTTGTTATCGCGGCATTGGATAGCGGTTTAAATATTCAGGATACCGAACTTGTCCGTCCGATCCGAGACGCCGACGTTTTGTCTTTTGAAATTCCGGTTACCGGCAGCGCTTCAAGTTATGGTATCGTCCTTCTTAAAAAAGTGAAAACGGAGCCGCTGGATTTGACAATTTCATATGAAGGCAGCGGCGAATTTTATTTCAAAGATTATCCGACAGACACGACAATCACTTTAAATTCCGGCGATCCGGCAATTGAAATTGTTGCAGAGGCGGCTGACAATTGGTCTTTGAAATCTGTTACTTTGACGGCGGGCGACGGCAGCACATTTACAAAAACAGTTGTTGGCGGAATAACAGACGTTGATTACTGTGAATTGGCTTCCGGCAGCAACACCATTCATGCCGTTTTTGAATTTTCAGGCGGCGGAAATCCGACGCCGAATCCCGGCGGATCAGGAACCGGCGGCGTAACCATGACGGAAGAGAGCAGTTCGGTTTCGGGCAATTCCGGATTTGAAGAGCCGATTACGCCTGAAGGCGAGAAACCGGATATTGAAGGCATCGCGCCGCCGACAGTCATTCTTCTGTTTGTGATGGCGATTGCGGTTTTCCTTTTCGTTTACAGAAATGAAGAATAACTTAAATAAAAACAAAAAGCCGAAATTTAATTTTCGGCTTTTCTTTTTTTAATAATTAAAAAAATAATCCGTCAATAGGTGCAATATAAATGACGGGCGAACCTTTTTATTGTTTCGGTTTCTGTTTGGATTCGGTGAAAATATGGATTCTTTCAAACAGATGAATCAAGCAATGGAATATATTGAAAGCGGTTTGTTGACTAAGATTGATTTTTCAAAAGCGGCTGAAATTGCCGGCTGTTCCGAATATCACTTCCGCCGCATTTTTTCATTTCTGGCAGGAATGCCGCCGGGCGAATATGTCCGTTTAAGAAAATTAAGCTGCGCCGCCGAAATTTTAAGAGATTCCGATGTTAAAGTTTCGGATTTATCATCACAATTAGGTTATGAATCAGTTGACGCTTTTACAAAAGCATTCCAATCATTTCACGGTCTGCCACCGTCAAAAGCGCGGAATGCTGAAGCAACCGTCAAAATATTTACACCGATTACATTTCAAATTCAAATGAAAGGAGGAACTAAAATGAATTACAAAATTGTTCAAAAAGAAGCGTTTCATATTATCGGTTTCAGAAAACGAATAACACTTCAGTTTAACGGCATCAATACGCAAGTGAAATCTGTTTATGAAAAACTGACGCCTGAAATTGTTTCCAAATTAAAAAGTTTATGTGATTCGGAACCGGTCGGAATTATAAACGTTTCTGCAAATTTTGAAGATCGGATTTTAGAAGGAAGCGAATTGGATCAATACATCGGCGTTGCCGTGTCAAAATTGCCGGATCAAGTTAATCAATTTGACAAACTTGATATTTTGCCGTACACATGGGCTGTTTTTTCAGTTTGCGGCAAATTTCCGGACGCACTTCAAGAAACCTGGGCAAGAATTTATTCAGAATGGCTGCCAGAATCGGGATATGAATTATGTGACGGACCGGAAATTTTATGGAATGAAGGACCGGATATGATAAAAGAAGATTACAAAAGTGAAATTTGGATTCCGGTCTTGAAAAATTAATTCATAAATCTTTTCGGCAACGCTGCCGCGCGCGAGCTGCACATTAAAAAAATAAATGAAAAACGGACTTGGGCTTTAATTATTAAAAAATAAATTGAAAGATGAAAAAAGAATTAATCGCCGGAAGGAATATCGATTTCTTCCATTTTGCTGCCTAATTCTTTTTCAATTCTTTCAACAATTGTTTTCAATACTTTAATTCGAGCATAATGTTTGTCATTGGCTTCAACAATGACCCACGGCGCATCTTCTGTGTTCGTTTTTTCAATCATTTCATTGACGGCGCTGTAATATTTATCCCATTTTTCGCGATTGCGCCAGTCTTCGTCGGTTAATTTCCATTGCTTCAGCGGATTTAAAGAACGGGCGACGAAGCGTTCGTATTGTTTTTCTTTGCTGATGTGCATCCAGAATTTTATCACAATAATGCCGTCTTCAGTCATCGCTTTTTCGAAATGATTCATTTCTTCATAAGCGCGGTTCCATTCTTCTTCCGTGCATAATTTTTCGATGCGCTCGACCATGACGCGGCCGTACCAGCTTCGATCATAAATAGATGTTTTGCCGCAGGGGGGAACGCCGTCTAAAAATCGCCACAAATAATGATATTTTTTATCAACATCTGTCGGCGTTCCGATTGGAATAACGCGATAGTAGCGCGGATTCATTGCCTGAACGATGCGCTTGATGCTGCTGCCTTTGCCGGCAGCGTCCCAGCCTTCAAAAACCAAAACCATCGGCTTTTTATTCAGGTATAAAGAATAATGGGAAAAGGCAAGCTTTTTTTGATATTCTTTCAATTTCTTTTTGTATTCTTTTTTCGCGCAGGTTTTGGACAAATCAACGGAATCAAGCGGCCCGGGAATAATCTCGTGAGCGGTTGTTTTTGTGTTCGTTGAGTTTACACCGGCATCAGGCATTTGTTTTGATTTTGCTTCAAAAATAATGCTTTTCATTTGATCGATAATGATTTTCATTGTGCCGGCTGCTGCTTCGTCAATATCTTGATTGATAAAATACAAATTCCAGGGCGCGTAATCGGTATTGGTTTGCTCGAGAACTTCTTTAATGACGGTGATGTCTTTTTTATAAATTTTTTCCGTCGATCTTTTATCAATATCATAAGGAATGATTTTTTTCCAAACTTTTTGACTTTCGGCGCGTTTTTCTTTGCGCGCGCCCAAATAAATTTTGATGAATCGGGTTCCGTTGTCATAAAGCGTTTTTTCAAAATCATTGATTGTTTTCATCAAATGATCGAATTGAGCTGTATGAATAACTTCTTTGTTTGCCGGTTTTGTTAAAACGGTTTCCAGATTTGTTTTGAGTGTTAAATTGGAACATCCGAATTTTTCGGAATCGTTAAGCAGGTGTTCGATTAAACCGCGCATATACCAACTGCGATCGAAAATTGCGATTTTTCCTTTCGGCGGAACTTTGCGCGCGAATCTGAAAATGAAAGGAATTTTATTTTCTTCAGATGTCGGCGCGTTTGTGAAATGAAAATCAAAACCGCGTGAATCGAGCGGCAAAAGCTGGCGGTTAATGACTTCTCCGATGAAAATGTCATACCACCCTTCAAAAACGATAATCAGCGGAATTTCAAGCTCTTTTGCTTCTCTTTGTAAAATGCCGAGCTCTTCGCTGTATTCTTTCATCAGCTCTGAAAAATCCGTGTTTTCCGAAAAATCCGGCTTTATTTCTGAAATCATTTCATCACCTGTTTTTATAGAATAATAGTCACGAATTAAATATATAATTTTGTTTTTAAATTATTATTTTCAAGTCTTTCAATTTTTTTAAATTTTTAAAACCTTTAATAAAATAATTCAAAAATATTTTCAAAATTTCATTTTTTGACGTGATTAAAGAAAAATTAATTTTTTAAAATTTTTATTTTCAAAAATAAATTTCAATCTTTCTAAATAAATTCATAAATTTAGTTAAAAGTATATTCTCTAAGATTTATTAATTTAAACACATTTTTTGAAATATTTCGTACAGATTATTCGTTTTGAAAAACTACCTGAAAACATAGTTTTTCCAAAATACACTTTTAGCTCAAATTTCGGACTTTTTTCTCAATTTTCAAAATTTTAAAAATTTGATTCAATTTTTTTCAATTTTATTTTTCCGATTTTTTTTGAGTTTCAATAAATTCGAATAATTCCAAAGACTTTAAGAATATACATCTGATTTTTGTCAAAATTATTTCAAATAATCTTTTTTGCAGTAAATACCCATTAAATCGTTCAGATCTTGTATATTCATAGAGTCATTGGAACGGCTGAGTTTAGAAAAGACCTGTTTTTTGAAGAATTTTCTTATGAGAAAATGTCCGTTCATACAGTCATTAGAATCTGAATTTTTAAAACTAAAATTTTTAAAAAACCGGATTATTTCTAATTTTTTTTTGAAATTTTTCTCAAAAAAATGATCAAATTTTCGAAAATTTGCCTATATTTTTAACGCCTTTTTTTGAATATTGAGCCTATATGTTTGAATGCAAATTCATTTGTATAAATATAGTCGAATATTTTAATAATTTCGAACTATCTTTTAAAAATTATAATAATTCGTAAATTGATTTGTTTGACATTGTTAAAAATATTAGAAATTTGAGCAAAATAAAATATTTCCAATTTTTTAGTTTTTTTGAAAAATTGCAATTCCGGTTTTTGAAATTTTTGATTTATTAAAAATTGACTTATTTTAAAGTTGTCATTAATCGTAAAAATCTTCGAAACATTTTTTCGAAGTTAATTTGATTTTTTGAACAAATCAAAATTTTGAACTTTTTGAAATATCATTGAACCGATTCTTTTTTTGTGATAAGTTTTTATATGATGCAGTCTATTGAAGTTTATTATAGAAATTTTGCAGATAAAAACCTTAAATGTCTGTAATTTTTCTGATTTCTTAACTTTCAATTCAAATTGTTTTATATTTTAACATTTTCAGAGGTATCTGTTATGTCTTTGAAAGAAAGCATTATGTCACGCCTTGAACAATTCATTGCGGCAGATGTCACGGGTTACCGGAAAAAATTCTTAGGCCTTTTCGTTAAAGTCAAAGAATTCACGGTCGGTCAAATCCACGACTTACTGTCTGAAGAATATCAGGTCACACGTAACGAAGTTGCTTCCATGATCGGATATATTCAATCCAAAGTCGGCATTTTAAAATCCCACAAGGAATCTTATAAAACGCCAACGGTTTACACGGTCAAAGATGAATATGTCTCTTTGATAAATAATTGTTTGAAAAATGTCAGCGCGATCTGAAAAATAAACGCCACTTTTGATTCGGCGCGCTTTTAATACAAACTCTTATCTTTTTATTTCAGTTACGTGATGTGATCTCATTTCGTTTTTCATCTATTTTCCATTCATTTTCATTCGCTTTTGCGATTTTTATGATTATAATTAAAACATCAAAAAGAAATAAAAACAAAGGACGCTAATAAGCTGTTATGTCCATTGTTAAAAATGCGCCAAAAACGGCAACAACCATTGTTATTCGATCCGAATCAAGCGCGAGAATCAGCAGCTCGCGCGATCCGTATTACAGTTTAATGCGGCGCTTGTTTCAGGAAGATGCAACCGCCATTCGGGGTCAAAAATTTTTAAATTTGGTCGAATCCCGGCAAAAGGAAGGAAATCCGCTTCGAACGGATGAATGGCAAATGATTATTGAATATTTGGAAGTCAGCCGCGCCTCATTTTATTCAATGAGAAATAAATTGACGGGCGCCGGTTTAATCAGTGTCAAAAATAAAAAATATCACCTTTCAGGTCAATTTTCAAAAGATTTAATGGACATGGCACGCTGGTGGTGGACAGCGATTTTGGAAAACAGTGAAGAATCAATGGATTAAGAAGATTGAATCCGTTATTTCTTTTAATTTTTTATATTTTTATCAGATTATCTTTTAATTAATCATAATTGATTTAAAAAATTTGTATTAATTAAATTCGATTAAACTCTGTCGTTTTAATTATTTTTAATTAATTATTTTTTATTTTCAACTTTCATCAAAATTTATTTCAAAACAACAATCAGGCGGAAAACTATTTATAGGATTTTACAATAGTAGGGTCTGTTTAATTCTGAAAACAACGAAGCCCGGTAGTGTAGTGGTCAATCATACGGGACTCTGGATCCTGTAACCTCGGTTCGAATCCGTGCCGGGCTACTTTATTTCTGTTTTTTTGTATTATATTCGTTAATTACATTTATCAATAAACGACGCGTAGAGAAAGATTATGTCAATTCCGCCGGCTGACTCATTGACTGTTGAATCGGATTCTGAAAATTTCGAATCCGGGCAGCCCGAAAAAACAATTGTAATTGTCCGCTACGGTGAGTTGTCTTTAAAAAGCAAAGGCGTTCGCGACCGTTATGAACAAATTTTAAAAAACAATATTCAGCAAATGCTTGAGTATCATAATGTTTCTTTTTCAAAAATTCAGCGCGATTTCGGCCGCATTTTCATTCATTCTTCAGACCCGGCCGCCGCAAAAATAACGGCGCTTGTTTTCGGTGTCGTCAGCGTGTCTTCGGCTTATTTGTGTTCTTCCGATCCGGCCGAAATTACAGCATTTTGCGCAAACACCGGTGAAAAGATGATTGCCGACGGCGAAACGTTTGCTGTTCGCGCACGCCGCGCCGGAAACCATTCGTTTACGTCCAATGAAATCGCAAGGCAATGCGGCGATGCGATTTGGGAAAAGCTGGCAGCTTCCGGAAAAACGCCTGCCGTTGATTTAACGAATCCGGATAAAGAAATTTTCGTCGAAGTGCGTCAAACCAATTCTTACGTTTATTTTGAAACAATTAAAGGGCCAGGCGGCTTTCCGACCGGAACGCAAGGAAAAATGGTTGTTTTGCTTTCCGGCGGCATCGATTCACCGGTTGGGGCTTGGCTGATGATGAAACGCGGTATTGAAATTATTCCGGTTTTCTTTGATAACGAACAATACGCCGGGTCAATCGTTTCTGAAAAAGCGATTGAAAACGCCAAAGTTTTATTTTCATGGACCCCCGGACGCCGCCAAAAAATTTATCGCATTAAAAACGGCGAATATATGGATAAAATGATGCAGACGACGGGAACGAAAAACATTTGCCTGATGTGCAAACGTTTCATGTTCAGAGTTGCCGGTGCCGTCATGGATAAAGAAAAAGCAAGCGGCATTATTACAGGATCATCACTCGGCCAGGTGGCGTCGCAGACGGCGGAAAACATGCTTTCCGAAACTTACGGTTTAAGTTTGCCGCTTTATCATCCGCTGCTTGCGTTTGATAAACAGGAAATCGTGGATATTGCGCAAAGAATCGGCACTTTTGATATTTCGATTCGCTCCGACGGCGGAAAAGAGTGTTTGGCAGTTCCCGAAAAGCCTGAGGTTAAAGCGATTTTGACGGCGGCCGTTTCCGAAGAGGAAAAGTTTGTGTTCGACATTGACGAAATGGTTCAAAAAACGGTTGAGAATGCCGAAATTATTGAAATGAAGATTTAAGTTTTTTATTATTCGGATTTTGTTTATTTTTGTTTTTTATTTTTACTTATTTATCATTGTTTTAATTATTGTTGAAGAAGATTTTTTAAATACCAGTAAAACGATATTAGAACATACAATTTTTGAATTTGATACGGAGGAATCAGATGTCAATGTGTGATTGCAGTACTCAAGATGAACTCGTCGAGGCTGTTAAAGAATATATGCTTCAGGTCAAAGGCGTTGAAGACGTATTTGTTTTAACAGATGAAGACAAAAAAAGCATTGAACAGCTTGAAGAGGATGCGAAAGGAAATGTTTTAATGGGCATGGGCGAAGGCGATAATCAGGGAATTGCCGAAGTTTTCAAAAGAGAACATATCTTATGCTTTACGACAAACAAAGATTATATTTGGCCGGAGCCGCCGAATGTCATTATGATGCAAGACGGCGAGATGATCGGCTTTGATTGTTCTGCCGAAGAAATTTGCAAATATGAAGAGCATCCTGATTACATGGTAATCGGCACGTTCATTATGAACAAAGCAAACACGGTCGGCAAAACCGGAAAACCGATTGTTGTGCTGCCGCCGAAACCTTGTGATTTAGGCGAGCTTGAAGTCGAAGACGCGGTTTTAGGATCACCGTCGACGCCGAGCGATGAATATATTCGCGAAGTTTATCATTTTGAAAAATCGAATGAGAAAGGAACATTTTTCCTTGGTTTTAATAAAGTGAAATGTATCGACTGATTTTATTTTCAATTTTATTTTAATTTTCATCTCATTTTTAATCTCATTTTTTATTATTTTTTGTTTGCTGGTGCCATTTTTATTATTCACCGGTTGGTATCTTATTGTTTATGTTTGCTGTTGCTACCTTGCTGTTTGTATTGCTGCCGGCTATATTTTCTAAGTCGTTTGTATCTTCTTCTAAGTGCAGCCGTTCGCTTCGCGAACGGGAGGCTGCCGCTGTCGCCTGCCGCCTGCCGCCTGCCGCCTGCCGCCTGCCGCCTGCCGTTCCCTGCGCGCGCGTCTGCACCAACTTTCACAAATTTCAAACAAACCGAATCCGATTATTCATAAATTTCAAAAAAACAGATATATCAATTTTGATTAATTATTCATTGATAAATCCTATTTAGTTAAATATTTAAAAATATCCGAAAACGGCTAAATTTCAAAAATTAATTAAAAACGGAATAAATGAAAAAAATATATCAAAAACAGTTAAATTAAAAAAGAAAGGAAAAATCGGCAATTTGCCGATTTAATTATTCTAATTTTTCAATTCTTTTGGCGTGTTCGACGAAATATTTGAAGCAGTCGTTACCCCAGTTTAAGGAGCGGCTGTCGGTTGCAACAAGATATTTCTGGGCGTCGTAAAGGCCGTTCTTGTAGAATAAAGAGAAGTAAAGGAAGCCTTCGGTTGTAATGATAAACAAGTTGACGCTGTCCATTAAATAAAGTTCATTGTCTTTTAAGGAAAGGAACTGTAAAAGAACATCTTTGTAATCCAATCTGAATTTATCAAAAACGTCTTGCGTCATGATGATTCTGGCCGGCGTTTTGTTTGCGGTCATTTCTTGGAACATTTCAAGACTGGACGGCATGAAAACGGAAACGATGCCGGAAATTTTCTGAGCGGAATCCAATTTTTCGACAATGATTTTGTTCTGCTCGAAAACGTTTTTGGACGGATCCTGGAACAAAATGCTGTTTTCAAGTTCGTTGAAGCGTTCCAAAAGGTGGTGCGGAATCGCGTTTGTGTCGTGGTCGGTCCAGAAGTCGCTGGTTTCTTCAAAAACGTTTAAAATTTCAACGAGCGGCGTGTAGTATTTCAAAATGACTTTGCCGATCGGCGTTAAATAATATTCGTTGTTTGTCTTTTGAATCAAATCCGCTTCAAGCAACTCTTTGATACGCGGGTAAATTTCCGGCGTTTTAACGTTAAAAAACTCTTTGATTTCAAAAAGCGTACGCGGTTTTTCATCAATTAAAAAAAGCAAATCCTTTCTTTTTTCAGAATATGTAATCAGGCTTAAAAGTCCTTTTCCTTTCATTTCGTGTCACCCGTGTCTTGTATACACAATTCAAACAATAATTGATAAAGATAATTAAAATTGTTTGATTTACATAAAAATTATACGATAAGCATACAGTAAATCTTTTTCAATATAAAGGTTTCGTAATTCCATAATAAATTATATTATAAAAAAACGTATGAAGTGCAATAAATTATATTTTTTATAAAATGACAAAGCTAAAATAAAAATCAAAACCAAAATAAACAGCAAAATTTGAAAAACATAAAATCAAAAACCAAAAATGAAAACAAAATAAAAATGAAAAGTAAAAAACAAAATAAAAAGCAAAATGAAAACAAAAATAAAGGCATTACACCTTTATTTTAACCCCATGATTTTGTAAATCGCTTCAACATCAACATTCTTCTCAAACACTTGAGCTAATTCTTCAAAGCCGTCCTGTATCGTAAAACCGTCTTCTTCGACGTACGGAACACCTTTTTTCTCGGCCAAATATTTTAATAAAGCGACGCGAAGGTTTTTGTTGTCAAAAAAGCCGTGCATTGACGTTCCGAGAACCAGGCCGTCTGCGCTGCAAGCGCCGTCATTTTCAAAAACCGGTGACTTTGTTGTCACTTTGCCGCTGTAAACGTTAAATCCGTCAACGGTTTCGCCCCAAATGGCTTTTAAATACGGTGTACAGCCTTTGGCTTTTGAAGAAACGCGAACCGGTTTTTCGCTGTAGCCTTCTTCTTTTTCATAAACGGTTTCAATATCCAATAAACCCAAACCGTCAATGATTTTGCCGTCCGGACCGGTTAATTTTGCGCCGAGCATTTGATATCCTTCGCCGATTCCGATAATTGGAACACTTCCGGCTTTGCTTAAAATTTGGTCGGCCATACCGCTTTCGCGAAGCGCTTCCAAATCTTTTAAAGGTGTTCCCGAGCCCGGCAAAATAATCAAGTCGGGCGCGCCGAGTGAATCATAAATATCAATATATTTAACGCGCGCCTGCGATTCCAAAATTTCATAATCGTTGAAATGCGAAATTTTCGGGAATTGAATCACGGCGATTTCAACGGAATTGTTGCTGTTTTTCTTCTCATCCGGAACTGTTCCCGCGCCTTCTTTTTCACGGAAAGACATCGAATCTTCCGAGGGGATTCTTAAACGGAAATACGGCATAATTCCGAGAACAGGAACGCCTGTCATTTCTTCAAGCTGTTTTAATCCGGGTCTTAAAATTTCGGGATCACCGCGGAATTTGTTAATGATAAAGCCTTTGATGTTCTTTTGAATATCTTCCGGCAAAAGCATGTAAGTGCCGTAAAGGCTTGCAAAAACGCCGCCGCGCTCAATGTCGCCGACAATAATAATCGGCGCGTTCGTAATGCGGGCTGTTCCGACATTGACAATGTCGCGGTCATAAAGATTAATTTCAGCGGCGCCGCCGGCGCCTTCCATAACAACCACGTCATATTTTTCATCTAATTTTGAAAGCGCGCCGTCGAGAATCGCAGACATTTCGTCAATGGACTCATAATAGTTGCCGGCGCTGCGGTCGGCGTAGTGTTCGCCTAAAACAATGACTTGAGAAAAGCTGTCGCCTTTGGGTTTTAAAACAACGGGATTCATTTCGGGAATCGGATCGGCGCCTGCGGCCCATGCTTGAATGACTTGCGCGTAGCTGATTTCTTTGCCGTCGGGGTTAACCCATGAATTTAAGCTCATGTTTTGCGCTTTAAACGGCGCGGTTTTGTAATCCCGAGACATTATTTTACAAACAGCAGTGACGATGGAACTTTTTCCGGCATCTGAAGAAGTTCCGAGAATAAGCAAACGTTTCGTATCCATAATTTCCATTTCCCGTAAATCAACTAAGCTTTATAAAAATACAACTTCTTATTTCTTTACAAAAACATGGTTTATAAAAGATTTGGTTCATCTGCGAAGTAAATTAAACTTGTTATAGCTGTCAAAATACAACTGCGTTTAAAAACATGAATCGCAAGCAGTGTTCAGAAAGATTAAAAATAAAATTATAATGTATAAATATGAGAATGAAAAATAATTGATATGCATAAATCGGATTTAGTATTTATATGAATTTCATTCATTTTTTAAATATATGATAAAAATGAATCGAATTTGAATTAATTTAATAAACTATTTAAAGAAAAGAAAAGTAGAACCCGATAATAATAAAAGTAATAATTAAAAACAAAAAACGGAAAAAGCAAAACAAAAACAAAAAATAACATTTAATTTCAAGTTTCAGGTGATATATTATGGGAAATAAACCGATGACGCTCGCAGAAAAAATCTTTTCAAAAGCTGCCGGAAAACCTGTTTCAGCCGGCGAATTTGTTGTCGCAGGTATTGATCGCGCGATGACGCACGATATTACGGGACCTCTCGCCGTGAAAGGTTTTTATGAAATTATGGCGGGAAAAGAAGAAAAGAAAGTTTGGGATCCTGAAAAAATTGTCATCATTTTCGACCACCAATCACCTGCCGATTCTGTTAATGCAGCGCAGAATCACATTTATTTGAGAAAATTTGCGCAAGAGCAGAACATTTTGAATTATGACATTTATGAAGGTGTCTGCCACCAGGTTTTGCCCGAAAAAGGTCATGTTTTGCCCGGCGATTTGATTGTCGGCTCAGACTCCCATACTTGCGCTTACGGCTCACTCGGTGCGTTTTCAACCGGACTCGGCTCAACCGACATGGCGGCGGTTTTGGCGACCGGAAAATTGTGGTTTAAAGTTCCGGAAACGATTCGTTTTAATGTTGAAGGAAAGCTTCCGAAACACGTTTATTCCAAAGATTTGATTCTTCATTTAATCGGCGATGTCGGTGTTGAAGGCGCGCGTTACATGGCCGCCGAATTTGCCGGCGAAACCGTTCAGAATCTTTCCATTTCCGAAAGAATGACGATGTCAAACATGGCCATTGAAATGGGCGGCAAAGCAGGTTTAATTGAGCCTGACAAAACAACGGAAGCGTATCTCAAAGAACGTATTCCCGATTTCAAATTGGATTCAAACTGGAAATCCGACAGTGGCGCTCACTTCAAAGAAGTTCGCGGCTACGACATTTCAGAGCTTGAACCGCAAGTCGCCTGTCCGCACAATGTCGATAATGTAAAACCTGTAACGGAAGTTGAGGGAACACACATCGATCAGATTTTCGTCGGTTCGTGCACAAACGGCCGTTTCGAAGACATTCAAATCATGATGGAAGTGATGGGCAACGATCCGATTGCAAAAGGCGTTCGTTTAATTGTTGTTCCGGCTTCCCGAACCGAATATATGAAAGTTTATCGCGCCGGTTATGTTGAAACATTAATGGAAAAGGGCGCGATTGTTGAATCACCGTGCTGCGGCCCGTGTATGGGCGGCTCATTCGGTCGTTTGGGAGACGGCGAAGTCGGTCTTTCCACATCAAACAGAAACTTCCTCGGCCGCCAAGGCAGCCCCAAATCATTTGTTTATTTGAGTTCACCGGCAACGGCCGGCGCATCCGCAATCACGGGCGAAATTACGGATCCGAGAGAGATTTAATCTCAAAATCTTTAAAATTTAAAAGTTTTAAATTAAAATTCAAATTCAATTTATCAAAAACAGGAGAAATAAAATTGTCGGAAATTGTTGATTTATCCATTTTAAACGCGATTTACAAAATTATTGAAGAACGCAGCCGCGAACAGCCGGAAGGCTCATACGTCTGCGCTTTGTTAAACGATCCAAAAGGCATCAATAAAATACTGGAAAAGGTCGGCGAAGAAACGACTGAGACGATTATCGCCGTCAAAGACGGGAACAAAGAAGAAATCATCTATGAAACTTCGGATTTGCTTTTCCACTTGTTGGTTATGCTTTTTGAATGCGGTGTCACGCCTGACGACATTTCGGCGGAGCTTGCGCGCCGTTTTAAATAATTTTTACAGCTATGCCGCCTGTTCGACCTGCCGCCGGGGAAAAAACGGAACAGACAACCATTTCGGCAGGTTCCGTTCAGCTGAATGCTGTGATTATTTATTCTAAAAAACGAAAAAAAACGATCAGTTATACGGTTCGTTATGAATCTGAAATTGATAATATTGGCGACAATCATAAAAAACCGATTTTATTTGTTCGCGCGCCGGCTTCTCTTTCTGTTAAAGAAATTCAGTCCGTCCTTTTTGAAAACGAGAAAAATATTTTGGAATTACTCGAAAAAGCTTCCAAAAAGGAAGAAGCTGCGCTTCAAAAATCAAAACAGACTTACGAAAACGGCAGCATTTTTCATTACATGGGGCGCACTTATTCGCTGAAACTGTTTTATGATAATAATGAAAAAAAGATTCGGGTTCATTTATTGGACGGTCAGCTTCAAGTTTATTTGCCGCAAAAAATGATTGATTTGCCGGATTTGGAAAAAGAAAAAAGAATCAAAAAGGCAATTGAATTGTTTTATATTGAGCAGGCTGACGTTTTTTTCGCGTCCCGCGTCGATTATTTCGCTGAAAAATATTTGGACATACTCGGGGAAAAACCAAAATCCGTCAAAGCCGCGTCTTATAAAAGCAAATGGGGCTGCTGCACTTATCAAAACGAAATAAAATTAAATTGGATTTTAATTCAAGCAAACACGCCGATCATTGATTATGTCATTGTTCACGAATTGTGCCACATTCGCCATAAAGACCACTCCAAAGATTTTTGGAATTTAGTCGGTGCAATTGATCAGAAATACAAAGAAAAACGGCAGGAGCTTAAAGAAAACGGTTGGATTTTAGGAATGAAATGATAAAAAATTGAATGAAAATTAGATTTTATTCGATTTTGTTTAATTTATATCATTTTAATGAATTTGAATTAATTTTCATTTTTTGAATTAAAAATTAAGGGTTGGTTTTTCTTAAATTTTTGAAAGTTGGTGCAGACGCGCGCGGCCGGCAGCTGCCTGCCGCGGCAGTGACAGGCAGTCCCCCCGTTCGCGAAGCGAACGGCTGTACTCAAAAGAAGCAGATACAAATGCATCAGGAAGATAGTGACAGCAAACAGAAAAACAACAGCAGTAAACAAAAAAATTAAAATCTCATTTTTTTATTTCAATTGAATTTCGGCGGCGTAAACGCCTGTCCCGTCATAAACAACAAAAGAAACAACATTTTTCTTTAAATTTTCTTCAAAAATCGCAATTCCGCATTCGCTGTTAAATGTAAATTGCTCATAATATTCTTTAATTCCGGCGGAAGTTTGAATATAATCCGCCTGATCGGCAACGACACGATTTTGAAGCGCTTTTGTTAATTCGTTTGTCAAATCCGGTTCCGTTCGGCTGACGGACTCCAATCCTTCACATTCGCATTTGGAAACACCGTTTTCATCCGCAAAAAACGGATATGTGTGACACAATGCCGGACGAATGTCATAAATCAGGCATTTTTTCGATTCTGATAGAAAAATGCAGCTGCCGTCTTCTTTTCGCTGAAGCATCCAGCCGAATGTATGAATACGGCCGTGTTCATCAATCTGTTCCGATAAAGCGCGAAGCGTTTCCGTGAAAGTCGAATATTGAAACGAGGATGAAATATCATTGCTGTCATTATAAAAATCCGGCAGAAGCGGCAAAATGAAATCGGATCGAGAAAAGCCTTTTGATTCAATTTTTTCAATTTCCGCCGGCAAAATGTAAACGGAATTGTCATCTTCCGCTCTTTCGCAGCATTTGCCGCACATCAAACATGAAAATCCGGCGGTACCGATTGTTTTTTGCATGGATTTCTGTTTGCCGAGAAGCATTTGTCTTATTTTTTCGGACTCATTTTCAACGCGCAGAGATGTCGAAACGTCTTTGGGAGCATATTCCTTTGAAACGGTTGAAAGAAATAAAGCCGGCAATTGGTTAGAATCGGGTTTTGACATCAGAATTTAAACTTAAAAAAGAAGTATAAGGCTTTTGCTTAAAACAAACGTTTAAAATCGAACAAAAATAGATATAAATGTACATTGTTTCAATGAACAAAAATAAAAAATTGCTTAAAATTAGGAATAAAAATATGTGGGAACCGATTCATCAGAAATTTGAAAAATATCCGGCGCAGGAGAAGGTTGTCAAACTTCTTTTGGAACGCGGATTTCAGGTCAGCGGCGCCGGAAAAGTCGTATCGGGAAACATTGAAATTCCCCATGTCCAAATTGCAAAAGAAATCGGCGTTGATCGCCGTGTTGTGGACGCAACCGCCAAACATATTATCGAAGACGAAACGCTTTTTGATTTTTTTAAACACGTTCGATCTATTCCGTTTTTAGCGGAAGTTGCGCCGCATTTGAATTTAGGCGTTGTAATTATTATTCCGGAGGACGGCGCTGAAATCGGCATTATTTCAGGCGTTACGAGCGTGATTTCAGAGGCCGGTTACAGCATTCGGCAAACGGTTTCCGATGATCCTTTTTTAAATGACGCGCCGAGGCTGACAATTATTACGGATAAAAAAATTCCGGGCAGCCTGGTTGATAAAATCAGAGCCGTTAAAGGTGTCAAAGGCGTCACGATTCATTAATTTGAAATGACAAATTCAAAAAAAATAAGCATGAAACCGTTATGTTTTAATTAAGAGAAGCTCTTGTTAAGCCTACTAAAGTTTTATTTAATTTTAAACAAATTTAGTTTCCAAAATTTAAAAATTATTTTGAATGATCCTAAAATTTTATTTTTTTAAAAATACGGCTTTTAAATACGATTTATAATACAGGTGGCAAATAAATGGTTCAAATTTCAATTATCATGGGTTCCGAATCGGACCGATCAATTTCAGACAGGGCTGTCGCAGTTCTTGAAAAAACAGATTACACTTACGAAGTTGTTGTTATTTCCGCGCACAGAAACCCCGATGATTTGGACGAATACATTAAAAATTCGGATGCGCTTGTTTTTATCACAATTGCCGGCCTTTCCGCGGCTTTGCCGGGCGTTGTCGCTTCTAAAACCAAAAAACCGGTGATTGGCGTTCCCGTCAGTGCGAAGCTTGGCGGGCTTGACGCGCTTTTGTCCGTAACGCAAATGCCGCCCGGCGTTCCGGTTGCGGCTGTCGGTGTCGATAACGGCGCAAACGGCGCGCACTTGGCGATTCGTATTTTGGATTTATTAAATGATTAAAAAATAAAATTATCAAAAATAAAACCCGTTTTTTAGCGGCAAAATAATAAAATTAAGGTGGATTGCATTATGAAAAGTTTTTATGACCTGCTTTCTCAAAAGAAAAAGCAAAGCATTCTGCCGATTTTCGGCTTTGCAGATGTTTCTGCCTGGGAAAAAGAAACAAAATATCCGACAGCGCCTGATTTTTATCCGACAAACATCTTTCCGGAGGCAAAAACGGTAATTGTTATCGGAGTTCCGGTTGTTTTGCCGATTTTAGAAACGACACCTTCCGTTTATTATAATGAACACCAAAATAATTTAAATGTCGTTTTGGAAAACGAAATTATAACGCTTTCTTCATTTTTGAACCGCCTGGGTTTTGCTTCGATGCCGACTGCGCGCGGCGGTTATTCGGAAATGTCTGTTTTGATTGAAAAGCCGATGGCGGCGTTTTCTCATCGGCATGCGGCTTATCATGCCGGACTCGGCGCGTTTGGTCGAAATAATGTCTTTTTGACAAAAAAATACGGCCCGAGAGTCAGATTCGCAACGATTTTAACGGCGGCGACGCAAAGCGAGCTCGGAGTTTCGAAAAAGAAACAAAAGAAATCGATTGCTCAAAAAAAGAAATTTGAAAAAAACGGCTTGTGTATTGATTGTATGGCATGTTCCAAGTTTTGTCCGATTCAGGCAATCGGCGGGGATTCAAAAAACACGTATCCGGTCGTTAAAACTGATAAAAGCCGATGCGCCGCTTATTTGGATGAGCTCGGCAAAAAAGGAACGTCACGCTGCGGCGTTTGTATAAAAGTTTGCCCCGTCGGAAAAGATCGTATTTTGTTTGATCGCCGAAACATCAGCATATACAACGAATCCGAAATCGGCGGCGAGAAAAAAGAACGGTTGATTCGCGCCTGGAATCATATTCGGGATTACGGAACAAAAAAATGAAAGGAAAAGGTAATCAATATTTTGATTTACCGCTGTATTCGTTTTGTTTGTCGATGCTCATTTGAATCAAAATTTCAAAAATTTGATGAACGGAATGAACATCTAATCCTTTTTCAACCGCTAAGCCGGAAGCGCGGTCTAAAACGCTTTGAATTTGATCTTCATCAATAATCGGCTTTCCCATTTCTTTTTTGGAGGAGAGAATTTCACCGGCTAAATTTGTTCTGACCTCAATTAATTCAATAATTTCGCGGTCGATTAATCTGATTTTTTCGCGCGTTGTTTCTAACATCCCTGTCGGCATAATATCTCCTCCGTCTTAAATAAAATCAAAAGATTTTTGATCTCTTTAATTTAAAAATCCATTTCATATAAACTTTCATCTTTTAAAATTTGGAAATGAAAATTCAATATTGATAAAACCCGAGCTTGAATTTTAAAAATAATCGGATTGAACCCGATTCCGTTTGTATTTATTTTTGAAAAATTGATGCGTTCGCGCGCGGCGGCGCTGCGCGGATGTTGCGGCTGCAAGCAGCAACACAAACCTGACAGCATCGGCGGCAAGCAGACAGCCTCATGAAATCAAAGGTAAAATAAAAACGATTCGTTAAAATAAATTAAAATTTCAAATCGGAAATTTCCGTATTTTTCAAATCCAAGCGGTTTGTTTTCATAAATTCTGAAAAGCGGCGGCTTTCTTCAAGCGCATTTGAATTGCACGTTTTCGTTTCGTAAATTTTTCCGTTCGGAAATTGAGCCGCCCAGTTTTCTTTAATTTTTGAAACAACAACCGCCAACTCTTTTCGCTGAGTTTCCGGCAAAGATTCGGCAACCGGAAGAAGCGCCGTAAACGACGGCCCGGTTCCTGACAATCCGGCGGCAACGCCGAATTTCTCACCGATTGCCATACACGAAACGGCGGGTTCGGGATCAAAACCGAGCGCGCCGCAATAAATCAAACCATTGAGCTTCATCGCGGTTTTATAATCTCCCGAAAGCGCGATTTCAAACGCGATGTCAACCAAATCTTTCATTAAAACCGAGCGCGAGACATCAGTTTCGGCACTGAAAGATTGTCCGGGATTTAAAATTAAAACATCATAATGAAATTCATTTCTTTGAAGCAATTCCATTGTTTTGTTATTTGTTGCCGCAACGCCGCCGTAAAAAGACGCGCATGCATCGTCGTAAGCGCCCGTAATTGTTACGCCGGCTTCCTTTGCCGCGCAAACGCCGAGCTTGATAATTTCTTCCGGCGACAAATCTTCACCGATTGCGTCAAGCGCCGCAATAACGGAAGCATTTGCCGCCGCGCTGCTGCTTTTTAAACCGCCGGCAATCGGAATTTCGCTTTTTGTCAAAACAAGCGCTTCTTTAGAACAATCAAATTGTTCCAAAACGGATTGAACGCAAAGCTCAATTAAACGCGTGTCAGCGTCGGGATTTCCGGAAATTGAGCCGCGGACAAAACAATCTGATGATGCGGGTTTTACGGATTTTGTATCCGTTAAACAAACTTCCGCGTACGTTTTCAGCTGTGTTGCGTAAGCGCATCCTTTCCAAGACGCAACGGCGTTAATAATCGTTCCGCCGCCAAAAGCGCATCCGTATCCTTTTTGAATTGTTGTCATTTTTAATTTCCGTTATTTCGAGTTTAATAAACGTAAATAATCCGTTTATTTAAAAAATTTTACATTTGGTATTAAACTGATATTGGTTTAAAAAAATCAAGATTCTATAGCGATGATTTTAATTATTTATAAATTATTTATAAAGACAATAATTGACCGTATGAAATTAATAAACCTATGAAATATAGATATAAATGAGAAACTTGTATATTATAAATAATTATGATTTTTAAACCATATTTATTGTTAGAATAAAAACAGGTGTTTATAAAAATGGAAACTCGAAAAGTACAACAAACGGGTGGTTCAACCTACATTATTTCACTGCCGAAGCAGTGGGCTGAAAAAGTCGGAATCACGCCCGGTGCGCGTGTCGGTGTTCAACCGCAGCCGAACGGCAAATTATTAATCAGTCCCGTTATCGATTCAAAACCGCTCCGCAAAAAAACCATTGACATTACAAATGTCAACGAAAACGGTTTGGAAAGAGCGTTTATTGCAACTTATTTAGCCGGTTACGATATTATTGAATTTACGTCTCCAAAAATTACGGCTGATCAAAAGAAGACGCTTCGTGCGGTTTGTCATAAATTAATCGGTCCGGAAATTATCGAAGAAAGTTCGAATTTCGTTATCATTCAGGATATTTTAAGCCCGAATGAACTGTCAATCAAAAAAGCGGTTCAGAGAATGGCTTTAATTACAACGTCCATGTTTAACGACAGTATTTTAGCCGTTACCAATTGCGATTTAGACTTGGCAACTGACGTTATGGAAAGAGATAACGAAGTTGACCGCTTGTACATGGTTATTTCAAAACAATTCAAATCCATTTTATGCGGCACCGGATTTGTTGACACCGCCGAGGCGTCCATTGAAGAATATCACAATTACAGAATGGCGGCGGCGCCGATTGAAAGAATTGCCGACCACTCTCACAGAATCGCGCAAATCGTTATTCTTTTCCATCCGGAATTAGATGATAAAAGAGTTGCGGAAATCAGAAAAATGGCTGAATTCGCCGCCGACACGTTCAAAAAAGCCGTTGAATCTTTGGTGACTTTAAATCCGAGATTGGCGAATCAAGTCATTGAAAGCAAAGCCGATATGGATACGTTCATTACGCATTTTAACCGCAGTTATTTCGACAAAACGACGGATTTGTCATTCGGCACGATGATCGGCATTCGTACCGTCATTGACAGTATCGGCAGAATTGTCGATTACGCGGCAAATGTCGGTGAAGTGGCGATTGACGCCGCGATTGATTCGCCGGATACGAAGTGGTAATTCGCCGCTTCATTTCTTTTTCCTTTTTTTATTTTAATTTTAGAAAAGCAGATGCTGTTTTATTTTTTGTTTTTTAAAAAACAAAGGTTGTTTTTTATTTAAATTTTTAAAAAATGAATGTTGCTTTTCGTTTTAATTTTTTAAAAACGAATATTGCTTTTCGTTTTAATTTTTAAAAAGCGGAGCGGCTCGCGCGCGGCAGCGGTGCTGCGCGGCGGTTGCTGCGCAGAGACGCAGACGTAAACGGCAAGGTAGCCGGGCAAAACGGAAACAGGAAGGTAGCAGCAGCAAACGCAAACAGGAAGGTAGCTGTACCACGTTCGCGAAGCGAACGGCTGCACTTGAAAGAAGCTGATACAGGCACAAATGTAAACGGCAACGGCACAAACAAACAAACAAACCATGAGGCGAATAAATAATAATAAACAAAATCAGTTGTCGTTTTTTTCATTCAGTTCTTGGTGGCGAATCTCCAACGCCTCCTTTCACTCGCTTCGCTCGAGAAACTCGTCGTTGGAGGCGGTTGTTTTGTCTTTTCAATTATTTTCTTCAAAAACAAACATCGACTTTTTAAATTTGAAAAAAATTGAACTCCGTTTTTTCTTAATTTTTTTTATTTTTTGAATTTTATCGGGAGTTCGGGTTTCATTATTTTTGAAAAACCGATGTTTCGTTTTTGACATGAATTATAAATACTAGCTGTGACATTTTTGCTTAATTACATTTCATCGGCAAAATCAAATAAGACAATGCCGATAATGTTTTATTGAAAATTTATTAGAATTGTATCTCAATTGAATTTTAATATTTGTCAAAATGATTAAAAATTAAATTTTGAACTATTTTGATTTATTTTAAATTTCAATTGACAGAGACGATTCAATTTATATTCTGATTTTCCTTTGGAGGAAAAATATGGGCGTAATTTCTCAATTCAAAAATTTTTTCGGCAAATTGTTTAAAAAGAAAAATGCATGCATCGGCATTTACGGACCGCCGAATGCCGGCAAAACAACACTCGCAAACCGTATCATCAAAGACTGGAAAGATGAAGAATCCGAACCTGTCGGTTCCGTTTCCCACATTGCGCACGAAACCAGAAAAGCGCAGCGCCACCACAAATTGGAAATCGAATCCAGAGGCAGCAAAATCTGTTTGGACATCGTTGACACACCCGGTTTGGCGACAAAAATCGACTTCCACGACTTTATGAAAGAAGGCATGGGCGAAAAAGAATCCAAACAGCGTTCCAAAGAAGCAACGGAAGGCGTTATCGAATCCGTCAAATGGCTTGATGATTTGGACGGCGTCATCTTAGTGATGGACGCGACCGAAAACCCGTACACGCAAGTGAACGTGACAGTGATTGGCAACATGGAAGCGCGCAAATTACCGCTTTTGATTGTCGCCAACAAGATCGACCTTCCCGAAGCAGATCCGGAAGCAATCAAAGAAGCATTCCCGCAGCACCCGTTCATCGGCATTTCCGCAATGGAAGGAACAAATATGGAATCTTTCTACGAAGCAATTGCAAAACAATTCGGGTGATTTAAATGAGTGATATTCAACTTGATTTGGTTTCCGACGCGAAACTTTCCAGAATGGGCTCCACTGAAAAAGTGCGCTACATTATTGACGAAGTCCGCAAAGGAAAAATTATGGTCTTGGAAAAAGGCCTTGACCCGATGGAAGAAGCAAAACTGATTGAAATGACAATGACGGAAATCGAAGAAGATTTCTACGGTCTTGAAATCGAAAGTTACCCGCGCGATGACGCAGGACCTTCATTCCTCGGCAAACTCTTCAAAAAAGATGCCGGCCAACAGAAATTAACCGTTATCGGCCCGGCAAACCAATTAAAAACACTTAGAAAAGACAACTCGCTTATCAGCACGCTCGTGTCAACCAAATGACACAGCACTTTTCTTTTTATTTTTTTGAGCTTTTCATTTAATTTTGTTTTTCGTTTAATTTATTTTGTTTGTTTGCTTTTCATTATTTTGTTTTTCAGTTGTTTTATTTTTCATTTTGTTATTTTCATTTTATTATTTTCATTTTGTTATTTTCATTTTGTTTTCATGTCTTTCGTTTTGTTTTTTGTTTTACTTTCCCGACTTTGTTTATTTGTTTCGGAAAATAATATATAGCCTGTAAGCTAAATAAGCGAGATAATTTTGATAAACAAATTATTTTAAATTGAAATAAAGTCTTATTGAATTGTTACAAATTTATCGAATTTTGATCATTTTTATTGCGGTGTTTATCGTGTTGGGTCGGGAATTGCAGTCAGCAGAAAGAGTCAAAATCAAGTTGTCGGGAATTGATCCGCAAACACTTGTTTCTTTTGAGATGGGCAATCCGGATATTGATTTAATCTGCACATACGGAAAGATCACGCTTCAATGCCGTCAAGGCGTTTCGGATTACTCAATCGGGCTGATTTTAAAAACGATTTCCACAATTGATAATTCGGCAACCCACGAAACCGAAATTTCATGCGATTTTGATGACATTCAAAATTATCAGCGTATGGGCTATACACTCGTTTCCTATGGCCGTCACGACGGCCGATACCGTGTTACTTTTAATGTTCCATTTTCATCGGAAAAAGCCGTTTACAGTTTGACCGTCTCATTCTTTGACGAGCTTCAAAACGGAAAAATACTGAAAAAAGATTTCTATTGGAGCGGAAAAGATCACAACATCATTCAACTGTTCAATGAATTGAAAAACATAGACGGCTGGGAGATTAAAGAAATCAAAAACAAAGAAAGTTAAACATAAATTTTTAAAAATTTACTTTTCGCCTTTTTCTTTTGTTTTCACGTTTGCGTTCGTGTTTCATTTTTTTGTTTTTAGGTTTTTGTTTTTTGCGTTTCACTTTTTTGTGTTTGTTTTTACTTTTTGTTTGCTTTTTGTTTGCTTTTTGTTTTGCTTTTTGTTTTGCTTTTTGTTTTGCTTTTTGTTTTGCTTTTTGTTTTGCTTTTTGTTTTGCTTTGTATTTTTTGAGATTTTCTTTTCAAACTTCAAACAAAGATTGATACGGCAAACTTTTTTTCTCGAAATATTTTTAAGAAAAGGCGGTATTTGTTCCACACCTTTATATGTCAGTATATAAATTAATGTAAATTCATTTTTGATTTTCCGCAGTCGAATTTCAAATTATTTTATGATTCAAATTTATCATTAATTTAGTTAATTTATCATTAATTGAGGATTACTTATGCTTCAGGAAATACCGGAGAAATACGAAACCCAAAAGGTTGAGGAACAAGTCAACCAATTTTGGAATGAAACCGACGCGTATCGTAAAACACGCGAAGGGCGCAAGAACGGGAAAAAATTCTTTTTCGTGGACGGTCCGCCGTACACAACCGGACATATTCACATGGGAACGGCCTGGAACAAAGTCATTAAAGATTCTATTTTAAGATACAGATCCATGAACGGCGACGCTGTCACGGACACGCCCGGCTGGGACATGCACGGCCTGCCGATTGAAGTGAAAGTCGAAGAAAAACTCGGCTTCCGGTCCAAAAAAGACATCGAAACGTTTGGTGTCGGCAATTTCATTCAAGAATGTAAGTCTTTTGCTATTGAAAAGAAAGGCGACATGACCAATCAGTTTAAGGCGCTCGGCATTTGGATGGACTGGGACAATCCATACATGACGCTTAAAGACGAATACATCGAAGCTGCCTGGTGGGTCATTCAGAAAGCGCATGAGAAAAGCCTTTTGGAAGAAGGAAAGCGTGTTGTCAACTGGTGCCCGCGCTGCGAGACTGCAATCGCCGATTCTGAAGTGGAATACATGGACCGCGACGACGATTCGATTTACGTCAAATTCCCCGTCAAAGGCGAAGAGAATTTTTATGTCGTGATTTGGACGACAACGCCGTGGACAATTCCGTCAAACGTTGCCGCCGCCGTTCATCCCGACGCGGAATACGTTGTCGTGAAAGCAACGCGCGAAGACGGAAAAGTCGAGAAACTTCTCATCGGCAAAGAATCCGTTCCGCTCATCATGAAAAGAGGCAAATATACGTCTCACGAAATTCTTGAAACGAAAAAAGGCGCCGACCTTCAAGGCCTCGAATACACGGCGCCGCTGGCTGACGAAGTTCCGGCGCAGGCTGAAATGGCGCACGCCGTTTATCCGGCCGATTATGTTTCATTGGACAATACCGGAATTGTTCACATCGCGCCCGGACACGGTTTGGACGACTTCGGCGTCGGTACCAAATACGGTCTTCCAATTTTCTGCCCGGTCGGCTCAAACGGATCTTACACCAAAGAAGCCGGAAAATACGCCGGCATGAACATTCGCGATGCCAACAGCGTGATTATTGAAGATTTGAAGAACAAAGATTTGCTTCTTTCTCAGGGCAAAATCACGCACAGATACGGACACTGCTGGCGCTGCAAAACCGCAATCATCTATTTAGCGACCGAACAGTGGTTCTTGGATGTCGGAAAAATCAAAGATGAAATGCTCAACGCGATTGACAACGACATCGAATGGACGCCGGAGTGGGCCGGATCCGCCCGTTTCAGAGACTGGGTGGCCGATGCACGCGACTGGTGCATTTCCCGCCAGCGCTACTGGGGCATTCCGGTTCCGATTTGGACCTGTCCCGACTGTAAAAAGCGCGCCGTCTTCGGCACGAAAAAGGAATTGATTACGAAAGCGCAGCTGACCGGCGATATTGAGCTTCACCGCCCGTATGTCGATGAAGTCGTTTTGGATTGCGAGTGCGGCGGCAAAATGGTTCGAACAAAAGATGTGTTTGACGTTTGGTTTGACTCAGCCGTTGCGTCTTTTGCAACGCTCGGCTTCCCGGGTGAAACCGAACGCTTTGAAAAGATGTGGCCGGCGGACTTTATCACGGAAGGACACGACCAAACGCGCGGCTGGTTCTACTCTCAGCTCGGCGCATCCATGGCGGCATTCGGAAAAACGCCGTACAAAAGTGTTTTGATGCACGGCTTTACGATGGATAAAGACGGCAAAAAGATGTCAAAGAGTCTCGGAAATGTTGTCGCGCCCGATGAAGTGATTGAAAAATACGGCGCGGACGTTCTTCGCGCTTATTCGCTTTCTTCCAGCGCGCCGTGGGATGATTTGAAATTCGTTTGGGACGATGTCGCAACCGTCAACAGAACTGTCAACATTCTTTGGAATGTTTACAAATTCCCGCTGCCCTACATGGTTTTAGACAACTTTGATCCGCTGAAACATCCGGCGGAATCCTTAACGGGAAGTATGCGCGAAGAAGACAAATGGATTTTGTCTCGTTTGCAGTCCACTGTTACGGAAGTGACGGAGGCGATGGATGAAAAAATGCTTCACAAGGCGCTTCGCAGTTTGTTTAATTTCATTTTGGAAGACTTGTCGCGCTGGTATATTCAGCTGATTCGTCCGAGAACATGGACAGACGCGACTGATCCGGACAAGCTTGCGGTGTACGCGACGCTTTATGAAACGTATGTGACGCTTGCGAAATTAACGGCGCCGTTCATGCCATATTTGTCGGAAACCATGTATCAGAATTTGGTGAGAAATGTCGATGAAACCGCGCCGATTTCCGTTCATATGAACGATTGGCCGGCCGCGAAAGAAATTTTCGTAAACGCCGAACTCGAAGAACACATGAAAATCGTCAGAAACGTTGTCGAAGCATCTTCCAACGCGCGCCAAAAAGCCGGCCGCAAGCTGAGATGGCCGATTTCCAGAATCGTTGTCGTTCCGACCGATGAGAACGTGGCTGCTGCGTTGACGCATTTGAGAGACGTTTTACTTGAGCAGACCAATGCCAAAGACGTTCAGGTTTTAGCTGTCGGCGAAGCTTGGAAAGATTTGGACGTTCAGATGACGCCGAACCAAAGCGTTCTCGGTCCGTCGTTTAAACAGGACGCGAAAAAGGTTGCTGACGCGCTCATCGAAGCCGGCGCCAAATCTTTAAAAGAAGTTTTCGATCACGTGGCAGAAATGGAACTTTCCTTGGCTGACGGCTCAACCGTCACCGTGACGGCTGAAATGGTCATCTTTGAGGAATTGATTCCGGAAGGAATCGCGGGCAGCGAATCCGACTGCGGCATGGTTTACGTTGACGCGAAACTGACCAGAGAATTGGAATCCGAAGGATACACGAGAGAAGTCACTCGCAGAATTCAGGACATGAGAAAAGAATTGGATTTAGCCGTTGACGCTCAAATCACCGCCGCCATTGAAATTAAAGACGAACACGTTTCCGATTTAATCAAAGACATGACCGAAACAATCGCAAACGAAGTTCGCGCCGGCGAATTAACATTGAACTCCGGCGCTGTCGCCGGCGATTTAGTGAAAGATTGGGATATCGAAGGCGTACAAATGACAATCGGTATCAAGGAGAAGAAAGCTTAAGCTTTCTTTTCATTTCTTTTTTCTTTTCATTTTTTCTATTTCTTTTTATTTTTCTCTCTTTTTTTATTTTGTTATTAAACCAAAACATCGTTTTTCATAATTTTATCAAACCCGAACTCCCGATAAAATTCAAAAAATTACAAAAATTTTAAAGAAAAACGGAGTTCAATTTTTTTCAAATTTAAGAAAAAACGATGTTTGTTTTTGAAAAAATGAATGGAAAAACGAAATAACCACCTCCAACGACGAGTTTCGCGAGCGAAGCGAGTGAAAGGAGATGTTGGAGATTCGCCACCATAAATTAAATGAAAAACGAAACGATTGTTTTTGTTTGAATTTTCTGCTACTTTACTGTTTGCGTTTGCTGTTATTACCGTGTGGTTTGCGTTTGCGCGTGCATTTTCTCTTTTTTATGACAGCCGTTCGCTTCGCGAACGTGGCACAGCTACCTTTCCGGTTCCGTTCTGCCTAGCTACCTTACTGTTTCCGTTTTGCACCGCGCCTGCCGCCAACACTGCGGTCGGCAGCGCCGCCGCGCGCGAGCCACACCATTTTTTCAAAAAAATAAAACAAACCCGAATTGCATTTTTTAAAAAAATCAAACGACTCTGACTTTCATTTTTCAAAAAAAACAAATGAAACGAACTGCATTTTTCAAAAAGATTAAACAAGTCTGACCTACATTTTTTACAAAATATTTTCGATTGTAAACCTGTCAAGCAAAAATGTTTTAAAATTTGTTTTACATTTAATTATTCACTATCTTTATTTTCTTTTTATTTTTGGCTTATTGGAAATTTTAATTTTACACTTACAATCGCATTTACACTTACAATCGTTGAGGAATTACGTCATGTCAATGGAACTGTCGCCGCTGATTATGGATTTAGCATTGATTTTAATTGCCGCCGGCGTTATGACGCTTATTTTCAAGCGTTTCAAACAACCGCTTGTTTTGGGTTATATCGTCGCCGGGCTGCTCATCAGCGGATATTTGGCCGGATATCTTCCCGAAACCATCGGGCAGTATATACCGTCCATATCCGATTCGGAAAACATTTCCGTTTGGGCCGACATCGGCGTTATTTTCCTTCTTTTCGGTCTCGGTTTGGAATTCAGTTTCAAAAAGTTGATGAAAGTCGGCGGAACGGCTTCAATTACCGCGATTACCGAAGTCGTTTCCATGCTGGTCGTCGGTTTTGCAATCGGCTATTTAATGGGCTGGAATTATATGGACAGTTTATTTTTAGGTTCCATGCTCGCGCTTTCTTCAACAACAATCATCATCAAAGCCTTTGAAGATTTGAAACTCAGAGGACAAAAATTCACAAACGTCGTTTTCGGCGTTTTGGTTGTCGAAGACTTAATCGCCATTTTAATGATGGTTTTGCTCCCGGCAATCGTTCTCGCGCAATCGTCTCTCGGAATGGAACTCATCGAAAGCGTCGGAAAAATGGTTTTCTTCCTGGTTTTGGTGTTTATTGCCGGCATTTACATTTTACCGACGATTTTCAAATATATCCGCAAATACATGAATGATGAAACGCTTTTGATTGTCGGCATCGGACTGTGTCTCGGAATGGTCGTCCTTTCCGTCGAAGCGCATTTCTCATCCGCGCTCGGCGCGTTTATCATGGGATCCATTCTCGCGGAAACCATTGACGGCGAAAAAATCGAACACGTCACAAAACCGATTAAAGACTTATTCGGTGCCGTCTTCTTCGTGTCCGTCGGCATGATGCTCAACCCGCAGGTTTTGGTTGACTACGCCGGCCCGATCATCATCATCACGGTCGCAACAATTCTCGGAAAAGCATTCTTCTCAAGCTTCGGCGTTTTGATTTCCGGACAAAATTTAAAAGTTTCCATGCAATCCGGATTTTCACTCGCGCAAATCGGAGAATTCGCGTTCATTATTGCCGCGCTTGGTGTGAGTTTAAAAGTTACAAGCGATTTCTTGTACCCGGTTGTCATTGCGGTTTCCGTGATTACGACATTCACATCGCCGTATATGATTAAGTATTCCGATCGCGCTTACGACGCATTTAACAAAATATTGCCGGCGCGCGCGCGCAACTTTTTGAACAATTACGGATCGGGAAGCAAAACTTTGAACAAAGACAATACTTGGAAAAAAGTTTTAAAATCCAATATTTTCGTCATCGTCATTTACAGCGTTATTTTGGTCGCGATTGCGATTTTATCCGTGACATACATTTCGCCGTTTTTCAATGAAAAAATTGGCGGCTGGCAGGGTTCGTTAATTTCAGTCGTTGCGACGCTTGTGGTAATGGCACCGTTTTTAAGCGCGCTTTTGATGAGCAAGTTGAAGACGAAAAATTTCCAAACGCTTTGGAACGACCCGAATTTCAAGAAAGGATATTTGTTTTCGCTCATGCTGGTTCGATTCCTTATCGCGGCGTTGATTGTCGGCTATGTCATTTTCATGGAATTTACATCAAAAGCCGGCATGGTTGCTATTTTCGTAATTTTCGCGATTGCTTTTGCGCTTTGGTCAAAAACGCTTCAAAAACAATACACGATGTTTGAAGAGCGTTTCCTGAAAAATTTAAACGAGCGCAGTGAAAGCAAATTGAAAAAGGAAGCTGATGTTTCGGATTTGGAAAATGTTCACATGGACACGTTTGAAGTTGACCCGGAATCGCCGGCAATCGGAAAAACACTTGCGGAACTCGATTTCCGCAGGAAATACGGCGTCAATGTGGTTTCAATCATCAGAGGCGATCAACGCTACAACATTCCGGGCGGAAGCATGCGCGTTTACGCGTGGGACAAAATTATCGTTCTCGGAACGGATGAGCAGATGAGCGCGTTCCGTCAGGAAATTGAAGACAATTCGATTGCGCCTGAAAAGAAAGAAGAGGAAGAAGTCATTCTTCAGCAATTCGTGGTTGAAGAAGATTCGCCGCTTCTCGGAAAACCGCTTTGCGACTGCGCGATTCGCGACAAATCGGAATGTTTGGTTGTCGGCGTTGAACGCGATGAAGAAACGATTATGAACCCTGACGGCAGATTTGTCTTCCACGAAGGCGATATCGTTTCCGTTGTCGGTGAAAAAGAAAAAGTCAAAAATCTTTGCTGTGTTGTTTCGGAATAAAATGATAGAATTTATTCCGAATTTTTAAATTTTTTCAAAAAAACAAACATTGAATTTCATTCAATTTAATGAAACCGGCGCCGGTTTTCAATCAAAAATAAAGATTGAAAACCCGGCACTTTTTTTATTAATTTTTGAAAAACGAATGTTTGGTTTTTCTTTTAAAATTTTCAAATTGAATGATTAATTCAAAATGATTAAAAAATGTTGAATTAAAACTATTAAGGTAATTTTCAATAGATATATCATTTTCATGACAATTTGTCATTAAAGACAGATTTTTAAGAAATTACATTTACTTCTGCTACCTTACTGTTTCCGTTTCGCACGGCTACCTTGCTGTTTCCGTTGCTGCTGTCACCTGCCGCCCGGCACAGCTGCCGCCGGCAGCGCCGCCGCGCGCGAGCCGCTCCGCTTTTAAGATATATGAAATAAAAATGAAGCCCTTTTTTTCAAAAAATTAAACAAAACCGAAAATTCGTTTTCAAAAAATAAAATAGAAAATTAAACGTCGGAAGAAGATTTTTCCGACATTTTCTTTTCAACTTGTTCAAAGGTTTCGTCTAAATTATCGCTGCTGAACTGGCTGTTGTAAAGCATCGCGTAAAACCCGTCGGCTGCCATTAATTCGTCGTGGCTGCCTTGTTCGATAATTTCGCCTTTGTTAATCACCAGGATCAAATCCGCGTTTTTAACGGTGGAGAGGCGGTGCGCAATCACAAAGCTTGTTCTGCCCTTCATGAGCGTCGCCATCGCGTTCTTGATGTGAACCTCGGTCAGCGTGTCAACGTTGCTTGTCGCCTCATCTAAGAGCAAAATGACGGGGTCTGAGAGAAATGCTCGCGCAATGGTCAGCATTTGCTTCTGGCCTTCCGAAATGTTGGAAGCATCCTCGTTAATGACGGTATCGTAACCGTGCGGCAGCTTTCGAATAAAAATGTCGGCATACGCGGCTTCAGCGGCTTGAATGATTTCGTCATTTGACGCGTCTTCGTTGCCGTAAGCAATATTTTCGCGAACGGTGCCGTTAAACAGCCACGGCGTTTGAAGAACCATGCCGAACAAGTCTCTTAAATCATGGCGCTTCAATCGGGTAATATCAGTGCCGTCAATCAAAATTCGGCCGCCGTCAATTTCATAAAACCGCATCAGCAAATTCAAAATTGTTGTTTTGCCGGCACCGGTCGGACCGACAATCGCAACCGATTCGCCGGGCGAAATTTGAAGATTCAAATCACGAATGACAGGCTTTCCCGGCTCGTAGCCGAAAGAAACATGATCGAAAACAACCGCGCCTTTCGGATTAACAACATCTTCAGCATCCGGAGAATCAAGAAGTTCCTCATCTTCGTCCAAAATTTCAAAGACGTGTTCGGCCGCCGCAAGCGTTGACTGAATCGTATTAATCACGGTTGAAATTTGCGTAATCGGCTGCGTGAATTGTTTGGAATACAAAATAAACGACTGAACGTTTCCGATATTCATCGAGCCGGCCAAAACAAACAGACAGCCGACGATACAAACAATCACATAACCGATGTTTTGAACGGAAAACAAAACCGGCATCGCAATTCCCGAAATAAACTGCGCCTTCCAGCCGACATCATACAAACCCTCATTGACGCCGTCAAACTTTTCCGACGCTTTTCGCTCCTGTCCGAACGCTTTGATAATTTTGTGACCGGTATACATTTCTTCGACATGACCGTTCAAATCCGCCATCATCTCCTGCTGCTGCTTAAAATACGGCTGAGATTTGCTGACAATCATTTTTGTCAAAACCGCCGAAATCGGCAGAATCATAAAGCAAATAAACGTCAGCAGCGGATTCAAATAAAGCATAATGAGAATAATCCCAAGAAGCGTGACCGTTGCCGTAATCAGCTGAACAATGCCCTGCTGAAGCGTATTGCTGATCGTATCCACGTCGCTTAAAATCCGGCTCATGATTTCGCCGTGCGTGTGAGTATCGTAATATTTCAGGCGCAGGCGCGACAATTTCGAGCCGACTTCGGAACGCAAATCGGAAACAACTTTTTGCGTCACATTCGCCATAATATATTGCTGAGCGTACGCGAAAAGCGAGCTTCCGACATACAAACCAAGCAGCAAAAGAAGCAGCGTTGTCACGGAAGAATAATCAATTGAAAAACCTTCGGTGCCGCCGTTGACGATGCCTTCGAATAAAACATTAATGATATCGCCGATGACGAGCGGCGCTAAAACTGTAAAAGCCGTGCTTAAAATCGCCAAAACCAAAACAACCGTGATTCCGACTCGATGCGGTTTTAAATATCCCAGCAATCGATTCAGCGTTGTCTTGAAATTTTTCGGTTTTTCAACCGTTCCGAGAAATCCCGGGCCGGGGCCGTCCGGACCTTTTCTTTTCCGTCCCGTAAACGTGCGGTTTTGCGCTTTTGGAGACTGTGATGTTTGCGGCGTGCTCATTCTTCCGCCTCCGTGCTGCCGGTTTGGGATGCGACAATTTCTCGATACACTTCGCAGTTTGCCGTTAATTCGGCATCCGTTCCGATTCCGGCAATCTCACCGTTATCCAAAACGATAATTTTAGAAACATTTCGAATTGTTGCGACGCGCTGCGCGACGATGAGAACCGCCGCGTCTTTGATTTCCGTTTGAAGCGCGTGTCTGAGATCGGCGTCGGTTTTGTAATCCAGCGCTGAAAAATTATCGTCAAAAATGTAAATTTCGGGACGTCTGACAATCGCGCGCGCAATCGTCAGCCGCTGTTTCTGGCCGCCCGATACGTTTGTTCCGCCTTGCGAGATGTAAGAATGAATGCCTTCTTCCATGTTTTCAACAAATTCGGAAGCCTGAGCGATTTCAAGCGCTTTCCAAATTTCTTCTTCAGTTGCGTTTTCCTTGCCGTAGCGAATGTTTTCGGCAATCGTTCCCGAAAATAAAACGGCTGTTTGCGGAACGAATCCGATTTTTCGGCGCAGGTCGGATTGTTTGAGGTTTTTGACATTGATGCCGTCAACCAAAACAATGCCGTCGGCAACGTCATAAAAACGCGGCACCAAACTGATGAGAGAAGTTTTTCCCGAACCCGTGCCGCCGATAAGCGCCGCCGTCTCGCCGCGATTGATTGAAAATGAAATATTTTTCAGGATCAGCTCGTCAGAATCGGAATATCTGAAAGAGACATTTTTAAATTCAACGGCAGGAATATTCGCCGGTTTTTCAAATTCGAATTTTTCCGGCGCGTCGGGGTCTTGAATTGTTTCATCGGTGTTCAAAACTTCCAAAATACGATCGGCGGAAACTTTCGCGCGCGGAATGATGATGAAAATAAATGAAATCATGACGACTGACATCATAATCATTGTCACGTATTGAATAAACGCCATCATGTCGCCGACTGTTAAATTCGCGGTTTCGATTCTGTAGCTTCCAAACCACAAAACGGCGATGGTCGCCAAATTCATTAAGAAAAGCATTCCCGGAAAAAGAACCGCGACAATTCTGTTGACTTTTAATGAAACGGCGGTTAAATCAGCGTTCGCTGCTTCATATTGTCGGGAAGCGGCTTCTTCTTTATTAAAAGCGCGAATTACGCGAACGCCGGTTAACCGCTCGCGCAAGATTCGGCTGACATTGTCCAGCTGTTTTTGCATTTCCTGAACACTCGGAATGATTTTTCGGGAAACAAAATAAACAAAAATTGCAAGCAGCGGAATGACCAATAAAACGACAAGCGACAGCATAATGTCTTTATTAATCATCAGCAGAATGCTGCCGAGAAATGTCAGCGGCGCGACGACGACGACGCGAAGCATCATCATGATGACGTTTTGAAGCTGCGTGACATCGTTTGTCGTACGCGTCACAAGCGTGGACGTGCCGAAGCGGTCAAATTCTTCCGGCGGAAAATAATCAATTTTATCAAAGAGGTCTTTTCGAAGAAGTTTTGAAAAGCCGGCGGACGCTTTTGACGTGAAGAATCCGGCGGCGATTGAAAAAATCATACTGAAAACGGTAATGATGAGCATGTACGCGCCCATCGTGTAAATATAATCAATGTCGCCGCCGACAATTCCGACATCCACCATTTTTGCCATTAAATCGGGAAGCAGAAGCTGCGTCAGACATTGCAGAAAGATGAGAAAAACCGCTGCCAGAACGGCAAAACGGTAAGGAAGCAGATATTTCATCAGTTTTTGCATATGTATAATCCATCCGTTATTAGAAAAATAAAAAGAATAAATTAGAATGAATAATTAAAGTATTTATAAGTATATAAAACTCAAAATCATTAAAATAAAACAAATTCAAAACAAATCGAATCAAATTCAAAACAAATTCAAAAGGTCACAAAAATGGATTATACGAACTGGGAACCTTTTTATCAAATTATTTTAAATCGTTTTGGTTTTTCTGAAAAATCAGATATAAAAACAGCGGAATGGTTTTCGGATGTTTTAACCGCCCTTCATTTTTCAGAAAAAACGGAAGACGATTCAATCAAAGAGTTGAAAAATAAAATCGCCGGCAAAAATATTGTCGTTTGCGGCAACGCGCCGTCTCTTAATGACGAATACCTCCAATTTCAAAATCAAAAAAACACAACGGGCGATGAAATATATATTGCCGCCGACGGTGCAGCTTCTGTTTTGCTGAAAAATCGGAAAGTGCCGGATATTATCGTTACAGATTTGGACGGCAAACACCAAAACGATGCGATTAAAGAAATCGAAGCGACAGACAAAGGCGCTTTGCTTTTAATTCACGCACACGGCGACAATTTGGACAAATTAGAAAAATACCTGCCTGCGTTTTCCGATAAAATTAAAGAAAATGCCGTCGTCCCAACGTGCCAATGCCGCCCGCCGAAAAAATTGCACAATTTCGGCGGATTCACAGACGGCGATCGCTGTGTTTTTTTAGCCGACGAATTCGGCGCCGCTTCCGTCACGTTAATCGGTTTTGATTTTAACGACCCCGATGTTTCGCCGATGAAGAAAAAGAAGCTGCAATGCGCCGAAAAACTCATTCAAATGATTCGCGAACAAAACTCGAAAATCAGATTTTTTTCAGAAATTTGAAAAAAAATCGGGTTTTTTGAACTTTTTTAAAAAAAGGTTTGAGTTTTTTGAATTTTTTAAAAAAGGGGAGTTAAGTTTTTAAATTTTTTAAAAAATGGTGCGGCTCGCGCGCGGCGGCGGTAGCTGCGCCGAACGGCAGGTAGCAGCAGCAACGGAAACAGCAAGGTAACAACGCAAAACGGAAACGGTAAGGTAAATGCGCCACGCTCGCGAAGCGAGCGGATGTGATAAGAAAAAGCAGATGCACGCGCAAACGGAAACCTGTAGGCAGCAATGCAAATAGAAACAGCAGATAGCAGCAGCAAACAGAAACAACAAAGCAGCAACTGTAAATCGAAACTGTAAATCGCCGCGCCTCATTCATAATAAACATTCAATTTCTTTAAAAAATCAAATAAAACCCGACATTCATTCTTAAAAATATAAATAGAATGGATACCACTTCATTTATTGTTATTTTGATTTTATGAGTTTCAACCAGGATTGAAAATAAAATGGATACGCTTGTTGTTTGTATTGACCGGGACAACGATCTCGGAGAAAAAGCAAAAGTCATCACGCCGGTCGTCGGGCGCGGCGCCAATATTGCCGCAGCCGTCAGCTTGGCGACGGTTGACCCCGAAGATTCCGACACAAACACAATTTTTGGCGGCATCCGAATTTTAGACGAACTTCGAAGCCTCGGCGTTGACGCCGAAATCGTTTCATTCGCAGGCGATAAAAACGTCGGCACGATTTCGGATAAAAAAATTGCCGACCAGCTTGACGAATTTTTAGCGAATCAAGATGTCAAAAGCGCGGTTTTCGTATCCGACGGCGCAGAAGACGAATCTTTAATTCCGCTGGTTCAATCCCGTGTCAAAGTCGATTCGGTTCAAAGAATCGTTGTCATGCAGAGCGAAAATTTAGAAAGCACGTATTACATGATTAAAAACTTCTTAAAAGATCCGAAACTGCTTCAAACGTTTTTCGTCCCGATCGGTCTCGCGCTTATCATTTACGCTTTGGCGATGGCGACAAGCAATCCGCAGTGGGCCATCATCGGAACGTTCCTTGTTGTCGGTTTTTACATGATTCTTCGCGCCTACTCGCTCAACGACAAATTGATTCTCAGCTGGACGGAATTGAAAAAATCATTCCACTCGCATCAGCTTTCGTTCGTGACAACAATCGCATCCGTCCTTCTTTTCGTGATCGGAACGATTACCGGCGCAATCAGCATTTGGAACATCACCGGATTTTCCAACATCAGCTATTACGGATTCGCGTCGCTGATTTCCCTGTTCATAAAAAATGTGGTTCTTTGGTACGCCGGATCCCTGTTTGTTTATCTTCTCGGAAAGATCTTTGACAGAATTTACGCGAAACAAGAATATCAGGATTTGATTATCGAGATGCTTTTCGTGCTTTCCGGAACGCTTTTGTTCTGGAGCGCCGGCAGCTACGCTTTGTCACTCACATTATCTGAAACCGGTTATGTGTTCCCGGTCGCGTATTTCGTTTACAGCGTTGTTTTAGCAGTCATCATCGCGCTTGTCGGCATTTATTTCTCCGCGAACCAAAAGAAAGAAGAACTTGAGCCCGAAGAAAAAAAGCCGGAAAAACCGGAAACAAAAAAGCCGGAAAAGACAATTACTGTCAGAGACGAAGATGATTTGGAAGACGAAGATGAAGAAAACGTTTCCGAACCGGTGAAAATCAAAATCGGAATTCGAAGCGGAAAAGAGTAATTTCTAATTTTTTTTACTTTTTTAACTTCTTTAAACTTTTTTTATTTTATTTCAATAAAACCGTTGCGCATTTTGATTTTATTTTCAATAAAATGAGACTCATTTTTTGTGTCATTTCAGAAAAATGATGCAGCTCGCGCGCGGCGGCGCTGCCGCGGCAGGCGCAGCAGCAAGACAGCAAGCAAAACGGAAACAATAAGGTAGCCGTGCCACGTTCGCGAAGCGAACGGCTGTTATGAAAAAAAGCAGATGCATGTGCAAATGCAAACCGTAAGGTAGCAACAGCAAACACACTCAGCAGGTAGGCAGCAAACATAAATAACAAAAAACTGCAACAGAAATCTGTAAAACAAAAAGAAAAACGAACGACGGTTTTATTCGTCTTCGTCAAAATCAATGTAATAACTTTGAGCTTCCACGACTTCCGTACTGTTTTTCGCCGCCGCGTAATCATTCAGCGGCTCTTCGTTAAGTTCAATAAAAGAATGGCCCCAATTGAATTTGGACATCACTTTTTCCGCCTGTTCTTTTCGACCCATAATATAAAGCGCGGCCGCAAATGCTTCCGCGGAATTTAAACGAAACGGGCGGCCGAAATTAACCGGATTTGCCGCCAAAAGGTAGGGAAGCGCGCGCCTCTGTAAATCAAATTTTTCAAGCAGTGGAAACATTTCTTCCGCATGCTCCCAAGAACAATCCAAAACAATAATCCCTTTTTTCAAATTATCGGCGCGAGAAAGCGCCTGCTCGGCCGTCGGATCCATTAAAATCGCGCCGCGCGGCGTTTCATTGATATTTTCATACTTGCGCGCCAAATCAAATTTGGAAAGTTTGACACCGCTGCATTTTTTCGGATCGCATTGATTGGCGTAATAAAGATAGAGGCGAACATCTTTTTGCGCCGCCGGAGGCGCATCTGATTTTGCCGCCGCGTTTGAAAAGTTTGCCTGTTTGCCGTATCGTTCTGTTCTGCCGTATTCCATACAATCCCCTTTTGATTTCATAAAGCATGTTTTCTTTTTATTCTTTTTGATTTCAGCTGTTAAAAATCAAAAATCAAAAAAACAAAAATTAAAACCAAACAGTTTAAAATGAAAATACCAATGAATTAAAAATATATTATACGAATATATTTATACACGTAAAACACTATTATAAAATTAATTAAATCAATTGATTCAAAAGAGGTGTTCGTTTTGAATACGAAAAATCAGGAAACAAAAGAAATGACAAATCAACCGCACTCACAAAAACTAACGTCTGTCAACGGCGCCCCCGTTGCCGACAACAACAACATCGCGACAGCAGGTCCGCGCGGTCCGGTGCTTTTGCAGGATGTTTGGTACCTTGAAAAAATGGCGCACTTCGATCGCGAAGTCATTCCCGAAAGACGCATGCACGCCAAAGGATCCGGCGCGTTTGGCACATTTACGGTGACGCATGACATCACAAAATACACGAAAGCCAAGATTTTCTCCGAAATCGGCAAACAAACGGAAATGTTTGTCCGCTTCTCAACCGTTGCCGGAGAGCGCGGCGCAGCGGATGCCGAGCGTGACATTCGCGGCTTTGCCATGAAATTCTATACGGAAGACGGAAACTGGGATCTTGTCGGCAACAACACCCCCGTTTTCTTCATTCGCGACCCGTTGAAATTCCCGGATTTGAACCACGTTGTGAAACGCGATCCGAGAACGAATTTGAGAAGCCCGAAAAACAACTGGGACTGGTGGACGCTTCTGCCGGAAACGCTTCATCAGGTGACAATTACGATGAGTGACCGCGGCATTCCGTGTTCTTACAGACATATGCACGGCTTTTCAAGTCACGCTTACAGCATGATAAACGATAAAAATGAACGCGTTTGGGTGAAATTCCATTTGACAACGCAGCAGGGCATCAAAAATATTTCCGACGAGGAAGCCTGCAAAACTGTCGGCATGGATCGTGAAAGCCACCAGCGCGATTTGTACGAAAGCATTGAAAAGAGAGAATTCCCGCGCTGGACCATGTTTATTCAAGTGATGACGGAAGCGCAGGCAAAGGAAATGCCGTACAATCCGTTTGATTTGACAAAAGTGTGGTATCACGGCGAATTTCCGCTCATCGAAGTCGGTGTCATGGAATTGAATAGGAATCCGGACAATTATTTCGCCGATGTCGAGCAAGCGGCTTTCAATCCGGCGCACGTTGTTCCGGGAATCGGTTTCTCGCCGGATAAAATGCTTCAAGGGCGTTTGTTTTCATACGGCGATGCGCAGCGTTACAGACTCGGCGTCAATCATTACCAGATTCCGGTCAATAAACCGCGTTTCGGCTACCACGCTTACCACCGTGACGGACAGATGCGCGTTGACGGCAATTACGGAAGCACGCTCGGCTACGAACCCAACAGCTACGGCGAGTGGGAAGAGCAGCCGGAATTTAAAGCACCTGCACTTGAACTGACAGGCGCTGCCGACAATTGGAATTTCCGTGAGGACGACAGCGATTACTACACGCAGCCCGGAAAATTGTTCCGTTTGATGACGCCGGATAAGCAAAAACTGCTCTTTGAAAACACGGCTCGAAACATTGATGGCGCAACGCTTCAAACAAAAGTTCGCCACGCGGTTAATTGTTACCGCGCCAATCCGGATTACGGTAAAGGCGTTGCCGATGCGATGGGAATCGAATGGCATTTGGTTGAAAAGAATCTGAATGTGACCGATTTGAAGCAAATTAAAGTCTGAAATTTAAAAGGTGAAAAGAATGATTAAAGCTGCTTTTTGGCTTTAATTATTCAATTTTATTTTTGTTTAATTCTCGATTTTTCTTTAATTTCTCAATTTTTTTAATTTTCTCAATTTTTCTTTAATTTTTCTTTTTTTTGTTGTTTTTATTTGTGTCCAATTCTGCGCCGCTTGTACTGCTGTTTGCATTTGCTCTTTCTTATCACATCCGTTCGCTTCGCGAACGTGGCCGCCGTTTCAATCAGGTTTCCGTTTGCCGCTGCTACCGCCAGGTTTCTGTTTGCCGCTGCTACCGACAGGTTTCGGTTTGCCGTGCTGCCCTGCAGCTCGCAGCCGGCAGCAGCTGCCGCCGCGCGCGACACGCCCGATTTTTCAAATAATCAAATGATAAACCAATCATTTCGTTTTTCAAATAATCAAATGATAAACCAACGATTTCATTTTTCATAATCAAATGAAAATCAAACACTTCGTTTTTCAAATAATCAAACGAAAAATGAACACAATTTTTTCAAAAAAACAAATCGATCCGGATATGCCGTTAAAAAAAGAAAATGAAAAACCCGAATCGGGCTTTTCCAAAATTAATCAAATTTAAATCCTTTATTTTTCTCAATGTGCGCGACAAGGCCGCCGTCGTTGAGAATTGTGATCATCGCGTCGGGAAGCGGTGAGAAAGTCAATTCAATGCCTTTTGTGACGTCTTTAATGATGCCGCCGGCAAGGTCAACTTCCAATTGATCGCCTTCGTCAATCTGATCGGTGTCGCAAATCAAAACCGGTAAACCGACGTTGATCGCGTTTCTGTAGAAAATGCGAGCGAAGGATTTCGCGAGAACCGCGCTCACGCCTGCCATTTTAATGATCGTCGGCGCGTGTTCACGAGAAGAGCCGAGACCGAAATTGTTTCCGGCAACAACGAAGTCGCCTTTCTGAACTTTTTGAGCGAACTCGGGGTCCGCGTCTTCCAAAACGTGTTTGGCGAGTTCGGGGAGGTTTGTTCTCAGATGGAACAAACGGCCGGGCGCAATGTGGTCGGTGCTGATGTCATCACCGAATTTGAAAGCTTTGCCGTTGTAAACTGTTTCTGCCATTTAAATCACCTCGCGCGGGTCTGCAATGACACCGGCAATCGCAGTTGCTGCGGCAACGGCCGGAGATCCCAAATAAATGAAGCCTTCCGTGTTGCCCATTCTGCCCTGGAAATTTCGGTTCTGCGTTGCAAGACATGCTTCACCGTCGGCAAGCGCGCCTTCGTGAACACCGACACACGGACCGCAGCCCGGCGCCATGATGATTGCGCCGGCTTTGATAAATGTTTCAATGTAGCCCTTCTGAACGGCTTCCAAATAGATTTCCTTGGATGCCGGAACGATAATCAAGCGCGTGTCAGGGTGTCTGACTTTGCCGTCTAAAATCTTCGCGGCAATTTCGAGGTCATCGATTCTGCCGTTTGTACAGGTGCCGATAAAGACTTGATCGATTTTGGTTCCCGCGACTTCGCCGACAGTTGCCGTGTTGTCAACAGTGTGCGGTTTTGAAATCGTCGGCTCAAGCTTGGAAACGTCAATGTCAATCACGCGTTCGTATTCCGCGCCTTCGTCGACTTTGATTTCTTTGAATTTATCGCCGCGGCCGCGTTCTTCGAGATACGCTTTGGTGGTTGCGTCGGTTTCAAAAAGACCTGCTTTCGCGCCGGCTTCGACAGCCATGTTGGCAAGCGTAAATCTCTGAGACATGGTCATTTTTTCAACGGTTTCGCCGCGGAATTCAAGCGCTTTGTACGTTGCGCCGTCGGCGCCGATGAGGCCGATGAGATGAAGAATCAAGTCTTTGGCGTAAACGCCTTTTTGGAATTCGCCGGTCACGTTGACGAGGAAAGTTTCGGGAACGCGGAACCAGGTTTTGCCGAGCGCGATTCCGACGGCGACGTCGGTTGAACCCATGCCGGTTGAGAAGGCGCCGAGCGCGCCGGAGGTGCAGGTGTGGGAATCGGCGCCGATGAGAACGTCTCCCGGATTCACGTATGTTTCAACCAAACGCTGGTGGCAGACGCCTTCGCCGGCTTCGGAGAGGTGCGCGCCTGTTTTTTTGGAAAACGTTCTGAGAATCACGTGCGCGTTGGACAGGTCCTTCTGCGGACTGGGCGCGGCGTGGTCGATGAACAAAACGGTTCTGTCAGGGTTTGCCGCCTGAACCAAATTCATCTTTTCAAGCTGCTGAACCGCGAGCGGTCCCGTTCCGTCCTGAACAGCGGTCACATCCACATCCACAAGTGTGATGTCGCCGGCATAAACATCTTTGCCGGCACGGCCGCTGATTATTTTTTCAGCTAAAGTTTGCGGTTTTTGTGCCATAATCAATCACATTTCAAAAAGAATAACAGATAAAAAGAAAACGGAAGGCAGAAAAGCTCCCGAATGAAAATATCTCTGTTTTGGATAAGTCAATTGACTTTAAATATAAAATAGTATTGGAAAAGACGAGACAGAGCTTATTTTTCATGTATTTTCCGGTTTTATTGAATTTGCAATAAAATCGGGTCGGATTTTTTGTATTTCAAAAAAATCAAGCGGCTTGCGCGCGGCAGTCGTCGCGGCAGCCACCAAAAAAAATCAAAGCCCTTCTGAAATATGCTTTTCACGATCCGCTTTTCGATCCAAAAACGGCTCAATTTTAATAATCACATATGTGTCGGCACCGAACCTGTCTTTCAAACATTTTTCGACTTCCTTTTGAATTGCGGCCGCTTCATTCACCGTCAAATCCGGGTCGACCATAATATGCATGTCAATTGCTTTGGAGCTGCCGAGTTTTCGCGTTTTCAAAGAATGCATGTTCAAAACGCCGGCGCAATCAACGATAATCGTTTTGATTTCATCATTAATTTCGGGACTGAGCGATGCGTCCATTAAATCATTCGTGCTGTTGTAAATGATTTTGACGGCAATGTAAAGAATATAAAACGCCAAAATGACAGCCATAATCGGATCAATAATCGCCCATTGGTCGCCGAGCAAAATCGCGACGCCGATACCGGCTGCAACGCCGACCGATGAAAACGCATCTGTTCGGTGGTGCCAGGCGTTGACTTCAATCATGTCGCTGTCCAATTTTTTTGCGATGCGGTGGGTGTATTGATAAAGCAATTCTTTACAAAGAATAGAAATTATCGCCACATAAAAAGCAATCATCGCCGGCTTTTCAATCGGAATGCCTTGTATGAACTCGTAAATTGAGCCGGCGCCTTCGTACAAAATCATCGCGCCTGCGAGAAGAAGCATAAAACCGACAGTAACGGAGGCTAAGCTTTCAATTTTTTTATGTCCGAAATTATGAGATTCGTCTTCGGGTTTTGCAGAAACGCGGATGCTGAAAATAACAACGAAATCGCTCAGCAAATCGGAAAGAGAATGAACACCGTCGGCAACCAACGCTGCGCTGCCGCCGAGAATACCTGCGCCGATTTTAATAATCGTTAGCAAAATGTTGACAAGCATTCCGATAACCGTTACGCGGACACCTGCCTTTGATTTGTCTGCTGCCGTTTGAAACGGGTTTTGAGACACAGCTTTTTGATTTTCCGTTTCTGTCAAAATAATAACCCCCACGCTTTCATAAACGGTAAAAATACCAAAAATATCAAAACGCCTTATTTAATAAAACGCCGTTGTAGTATTTAAAAAACGAACAGAATGATTTTGATTTTTGTCAAAGATTTTGAATAAAATGAATAATTTTAAGACTGCCGAAAAGCCGCGATTTTTGTGCGGATTTGAGCCGCTGTGTCACCGTGCTGCTGCTGCACCACTGCCGCGCGCGCGAATCGCACCATTTTTAACAAATATTAAAAAACAAACATTGTTTTTCAAAAAATAAAAACAAAAGGATGAAAATTAAAATCATCATCCATAAACCACTTTTTTGTAAAGGATTTGATTGTTGGACACGTCAATGACAATTAATTCAGCAGACTCGCCGGATTTCAAAACATTTTGAGACGGTTTTTTCGTGCTTCCTGAAACCGGATAAGACAAAACCGCCATATTATTGTTTCCGATGCCGCAAACCGCGATGGAAGTACCGATCCAAAAGTTTTCGTTCGAATAATAGGACAAATCGACTTCCGATTGATTGAATAAAACGCGAATATTTGACATTTGAAGCGGCGCGCCTCCCGTATGTTCCAGCCGAATGACAGCGTAATCGGTACTGCCGACAGTGACCGTTTCAACGCGCGCGCTTAAGCTGACCGGCTGAGACGGCGTTTGAAATTCGTAGCTGAGCACTTCGGTTGCCAAGTAGCCGGCCATGACAACGGTAATTGCCAAGAGAAGCAAAACACCGACAACAGGAGAAATACCGCGGTTGTCGGAGAGAAAATTGAATGATTTGAATTTAGATTTTGAACTCATTAAAACACCGAATCAAAAAAGAAACGGAATCGGATAAATGTTTTTAAATAATCCGAAATGTTATGAAATATGAAATAATAAAAATGAAAAGCAAAATGATAAAATGATAAAAAACCGAGGTTAAAAATGAAAATCGTATTCGTATGTACGGGAAACATATGCAGAAGCGCGATGGCTGAAGCAATTATGAGAAAAAAAGAGCCGAATTTGGATGTTTCCAGCTGCGGAACGTGGGCGTATGAAGGCGATACGGCCTCTAAAAAAGCAATCTTAGCCGCGGCTGAAAAAGGCGCAGATTTATCAAATCACAAATCCCGGCGCGCCGATTCTGAAATATTATGGGATGCGGATTTGATTTTAACAATGACAAAAGAGCATAAAACCGCGCTGGAAGCAATTATTCCAAATACAGAAAAAAGATTGTACACAATTTGTGAATTTGCCGACGGCAGTAATGAAGATATCAGCGACCCATACGGGAAATCTGTTGAAGAATATCTGGAATGCGCGGATGAATTGGAAATTTTGATTGAAAAGATTATTGAAAAAGTGAAAAATAAATCAATAGTGTGAAACGGTTACAAATAAACATAAAATAATTCCAGTTCGACCATTTTCGTGACATCACGAAAATGGTTGTTTGTTTTATTTTGCAGTTTTATAAAATTGTCATTCCTAACAACAATTTTGAAATATTTCTGCAAGGGTGTCCGAAAATAACAAAAATGCGAGGGGTGGGAGTTGAACCCACGAATCCCTTCGGAACCGGATCTTAAGTCCGGCGCCTTTGACCACTCGACAACCCTCGCAAAATGAGTTTAAAGAGAGTGACAGGATTTTATTTTTCATAAGCAGAAAATACAATAAAGCAACCGTATAATCATAACAATTATATTTAAAGCTTATTCCCGAAGTTCATTTTTATTCATCAATAATCGCGCCGCAGCCGATGCAACTTGGCCGTGGGAAATACAGCCGTCACCCGGCGGCAGGTTTTGATGAACCAATAAATCAACGCCGTTTGTTTTCAATGTATTCGCCAAAACAGAAACAATGTAATCATTGTTGGCAACGCCGCCTGAAACGCAAACAATACGAATTCCGGTTTTAGAAACATGTTTCAAAACCAAACGGCCGATTCCTTCGGCAAAAGCGTGAATAAACATTGCCGCCAATTCATTTTTTGAAAATTTCGATTCTGCGGCGATTTCGGAATAAAGATCGAAAAGAAGCGCGCTTGTATCCAAAACGGCTCGATTGAAACCGCCGATTTCAACGGTTTTTGAATTTAATTTAAAGAAATCCAAATCGGGTTTTTCAAATAAACCGTAATAAGCGGCGGATTCCAAAATCATTGCCGGTTCGCCGTCAAAAGTCCGCTCATTGCAAAAACCGAGCAGCGCGGAAGCGGCGTCCAAAACACGGCCGGAACTGCTCGAAAGCGCGACATTGAAATTGTTTTTCAATTGCGACAAAACAACTTTCGCTTCTTCCGCGCCGCGCGGAAGGAAAAGATTCAGCGACAGTAAGTCCTCTTCCGAAAGCGTTCCATCTGAAAGATAAGGATAAAGCATGCCGAAAACCAACCGCGCCGGATATTTGGTTGCCAAGTCGCCGCCTGCCATCGGCTGCGGCATCAGCGAGGAAAGGCGTTCATAATCCGCGTAACCGCATTTCAAAATCTCACCGCCCCAAACTGTTTGATCGTCGCCGTAGCCGACGCCGTCAAGCGCGATTCCGATCACTTCGGAATCGATCGAAAGACCGTTGTCCGCCATCACGGAACAAATATGCGCGTGATGATGCTGAATCGGAAGCAAAGCGGTGTTTTCGCGAGCAACGTATTCTTTTGCAAAATGCGTCGTATTAAAATCGGGATGCATGTCGCAAGCGACAATTTCGGGCCGAATGCCCGTCAATTTTTGAAGCGTTTCAAAAGCCTCGGCGTGATACGCCGCCGTTTGAATATGTTTTGTGTTTCCGATATATTGCGATAAAAATACGTTGCCGTCTTTTGCGAATGAAAGCGTGTTATTCATTTCAGCACCGACGCCTGCGATTTCTTTTGAATTTGAAAAAGGCAGGCGAATTTTTTCGGGAACGAAGCCGCGTGAGCGGCGCAGAAAAATCGGCGCGCTGTTGACAAAACGAATGACGGTGTCATCGGTTCTGTTTTGAATCACGCGGTTATGGAATAAGAAATAATCCGCGACGTGCGCCAGTTTGAAAAACGCGTCGTCATTGTCAATCACCATCGGCAAACCCGGAAGATTGGCGGAAGTCATGACAAGAATGTTTGTTTTCAAATAATTAAATAAAACATAGTGCGCCGCCGAATACGGAATCATAACACCGAGATTATGAAGTTTCGGCGAAACCGACGGCGCAAGCGCGTAGGAATTTGATTTATTAAAGACAACAATCGGGCGGCGTATGTTTTCAAGAAGTGAAAGTTCGCCGCCATCTTTTTGAATTTGAACATGATCGGACGCGAAATCCGCATTTCGAGCCATGACGGCAAACGGCTGCGCCGGTCTGTTCAAACGCTCGCGCAAAAGACGGACGGCGTTTTCATTAAAAGCATCGCAAACGAGATGAAACCCGCCGTCCCCTTTGAGCGCGACAATAAAACCGTCATCGATTGCTTTCGCCGCGTTTTTTAAAGCTTCATTTCCGCTTGCAAGAACAATTGTTTCTCTTTGAGCAGAATTATCAATTTCATCAAAAGAACGAAACACGGCGGACGGGCCGGAAACGGATTTTTCAAACGTATGAATCGGGCCGCATTTCGGGCAGCAAACCGGCTGCGCATGGTAGCGGCGGTCATTGACATCGGCATATTCTTTCAAACACTCACTGCAAAGCGGAAAATCGTCCATCACCGTGTTTTTGCGGTCGTAAGGCAGTTTTTTAACTGTCGTATACCGCGGACCGCAATTGGTACACACCGTAAACGGATACATGTGTCTGCGGTTTTCGGTTGAAAAAATATCGGACAAACAGTCCGAACAAACGGCGGTATCCGGCGGAATAATCGAATTTCCGGATGCGCCTTCGGCGCTTTCTAAAATGGAAAAACCGTCAAAATCGGCTGGATTAATTTCCGAAACCGACAAATTGAAAATATCCGTTTCATCAATTTCAGAAAGCGGCGGATTTTTTGATTTCAAATCCGATAAAAAAGAATTCATATTTTCGGCACTGCCCGCTGCCAAAATTTGAACCATATTTCCCAAATTGATAACAGATCCCGAAATATGATTTAAAACCGCCGTTCGGTAAACAAAAGGACGAAAACCGACACCTTGAACGACGCCTTTTATCAAAATTCTGTTGTAAACCGCCGGCTGCATAGAAACTCCTGAAAAACAAATAAACGATTTTAAAAACTAATAATTTGAATTTTAAGCCGCATCTTTTTGAATTTCCTTGAGAACCAAAGGAATTAAACGATCAATCGCCGCCGTGACTTCCGGGCTCATTTCGGTTGTTAAATTCACTTCATCCGGATGTTTTTGAATTTCAACGCCGTAAACAATGATTTCCGGCAATCCTTGAACTTCACGCGCGATTCCGAGAACCGTCGGAACAGAAACATCGTGTGACGACATCATTTTACCGACACCTTCGCCGTCGAGAAGATCTTCGCCTTTAATTCTTAAAATCGCGCCGAGATTTTGATCACTTTTCAGCGCGTCGATAATGATAATTTTATCAAAGCCTTCCAAAAAACAAAGCATATCCAAACCCGAAACGCCGGCATCCATAATATCAACGTCGGCAAGATAAGGAAGCGCATCGACAGGCATTCCGGAAAAGAACGGATCGGACAAAGCCACGCCGCCTTCCAGTTTATCTTTCATCTCGGTCATTTTTTCAACGGCATGAATGCCGACACCGTCATCGCCCATCCATAAATTGCCGCAGCCCATAATCCGAATTGTTTTTGTAAGCGCCATAAAATTACCTGCCGATTTAATTTTTGTATTAAAATTTCAATTTGAAATGAGATTAACAATATTCTATAAAAGGTCTTCTAAATCTGAAAAATCGAAAAAGTGAAATAATATTTTGTTTGGATTTGGTTTACTGCGCTGTCTCTGTTTGAGTTTGCCGCTGCTACCTTACCGTTTCTATTTGCCGCTGCTGTCTTGCCGATGCCGGCGCGTCTGCCGCGCGCGAGCTGCTCCGTTTTTAAAAAATATATGAAAAAAGCGTCTCCCGTTTTAAAATATACGAAAAATGCTCCCCGTTTTATTGAGAATTAATAAAATAAAACAAAATAAAACAACAAAAGAAATTAAAATGAAATAAAGAAAAATGAAATAAAACAAAAAAAAGTAAAAAGAAAAGGAAACAGAGGGTTTCCTTAGATTTTCCTTTTCATTTAGATTTTTAATGATGTTCTTCTTCGTCGATGACCTGAACAACCGGGCTGTCCAAATATTCTTTACCGTCGATGAAAATCGATCTCCAGTACTTGAACACTTTGGTATCAAATTCCAAAATGAACGCGTGGCAAATCAATTCAAAGATAAAGAAGTACGTGAGCGCCAAGTGGAGCCAGCGAGCGAATTCAAGACCGTTCATGTTCAGAATCGGTGAAATCCAGCCGAAAATGATCGTCAGCCAGTGAGCGATCGGAATTCCGACAATGTTCCAGTCGACCTTGTAAAGGACGATTCCGGTAATGAAGATCAAGAAGATACACATACCTTCAACGACGATGAAAATTTTAAACATCGGGTGAAGTTTTGTCTTGTAGTGGCCGGTGGCTTCGTTGTAGACCGTAAATTCAGGATACTTCTCTTGTTTTCCGAAGAAATTGAGAACCATGCCCTTCAAACGATAGTAGTCTTCTTTGTTGAAGATGTAACTGTAGTAGAAGTGCTTGATAATGCCTTTGACGCCGCCTTCCTGCCAGCCGTGGGAAAGAATTCCGTACGGAACTAAACACCAGTTGGTCAAAATCAAGACAGGAACCATAATCATGTGCAAAATGCGCGCATTATGGAACGAGATAATCTCTCCCCAGCCGAAGTAAATGGCAAGGCCCGTAAAGATTAAGGTCAGCATGGCGATGGCGTGAAACGTGTGCGTCCAGCGCTCAACCCAGTTGTATCGTTCTACGGATTTGGTTTTCTGTGCGTTTGACATTTAGAAAACCTCCTCAGAATAATTCGTAGTCTCTCGGTGCATTCTTTCCTGTTGCGTCAATTGTGTGAACGGCACAAGCAATACACGGGTCGTAGGAACGGCCGACGTGGAGAATGGCGACAGGGTTTGTGTAATCTGCGCCGCCGATGTTGTCAACGCCTGAAATCGCGTTGCCGACAAGAGCTTGTTCGATCGGGCTCGGAATTCCGTTTTCGTCGCGGGGTCCTAAGTTCCAGGTACTCGGAACGATTGCCTGATAGTTCTTGGTTTTACCGGATTTGTCAGCGGAGATCCAGTGACCGAGCGCGCCTCTGGGTGCTTCCCAGATACCCATACCTCTGTTGTCTTTTGCGGCTCTCATGTCGAGCGGTGTTGCAAAAGGCTGTCCGGGGTCGATATCATTGAGGAAGTCAACAATCTTGTGCGCAATGACTGCGGTTTCCTGCATGCGGGCAAGCATTCTGGTGTAAACGTTTGCCGGGGACATGCCGTTGTCTGCGAATGCTTTCGCGAGACCGGTGACCAACGGGTCCTGTGCGACAATCATTCTGGCAAGCGGACCGACTTCTGCGGCAATGCCGTCGTAACGCGGTGCTTTTAACCAGCTGTATTTGTCTTTGGGTCCTGCTTCAAGGTTAATCTTGCTTGCATCGGAAATCGGGACAGTGGTTCCGTCATACGGGTGTCTGGACGGGGTGTCGTCTTCATAGAAGGCGCATTCAATGCTTTCGGAAATCTTGGTTGTGTCCAAGTCTTCGAATTTCAAGTTGCTTGCGCGAACGATACCGGATGTCAAGAAACGCTCGCCTGTCGGGCTTGAAGGCGTGTAACCGTCTTTGGTGCTGTCATAAAACTCACCGTAAGACATGAAGCACATCTTGCTTGCGTCGCTGTAGCCGCCGAGTTTGTCGTGTCTTAAGCTGGCCGGAAGACCGAGAAGTTTTTCACCGACAAGTTCGGAACCGAATGCTGCATAGAATTCAACGTCTTTCCAGCCTTTTTCTCTGGAGAAATCGCTGCCGGATTTGTCAATTAAACCGGAAAGGTGGTCAATGACGAATTTAACGGCTGCGTCGGGTGATTTTGCGTAGTGGGTGTTTTCGACCCATGTGTCAAGATCGACACCGAGCGTGTAGTTCTGGACGAATTCCATGACTTTTAAGTAGATTGCAGCTGCTTTTGAAATTTCGCCGAGGTCGGGCGTACAGGTGACACCGCCGGCAACGGTAACAGCCTGGTGGGGCATTTTACCGCCGAAAAGGGCGATTGCTTCCTGGAGTCTCTTTTTCTCGGGAATTGCGTTTAAGTAGCTTGTACCGACCGGAACCGGTTTACCGTCAATCTTGTAGGTGAGCGGCGCGAATCTGCCGAGGAGTTCTTTCCAAACAGCTTCGCCGGTTGCGCCAAGGCCGAGAGTTGAGCCGGTTAAAACGTCTCTGTATCTCGGGTTTGCCAAGTCGGGACCGAATAAAATGTAGATGTGTGTTGCGTGACTTGCAACGGTGTTTGCGGCCTGAATAAAGTTTCTGACGGCAAGACCGTTCTTCGGAACGCTTTCTGCGACCTGATACAAATCATCAAGCGCGTTTGTTGCGGTCATGGAGTGAGAAATCGGGCAAACGCCGCAGATTCTTGCAACGTGAAGGGACGCGTCTCTCGGGTCTTTGCCCTGGAGCATGCGTTCAAAACCGCGGAAAAGCATACCGCCGCTCTGCGCGGAGGTGATGATACCGTTGCTGTCGACTTCAGCGGACACTCTCATGTGACCTTCAATTCTTGTTAAGGGATCAACTGTAACTTTAACCATTTATCATCACTTCTCCTTGTTAACTCTGCGGACAGCGTGCACGGCTGCGGCTGTAACAGCAGCGCCGATTGCAAGAGCTGCAACGGTTCCGATGTTGACGCCGAACAGGACGCCTGCGCTTTCTCTTTCAACATAATAGGGCATTGAGCCGTTGGGGAAAATCGGTTCGACGCAAGCGATACACGGGCCGCCGGCCTGCATACAAACGCTTGTTCCGTTGTTCCATTTTCTGAGTGCGCAATCTGCGTGGACGTACGGTGCTTTACAACCGACTTTCCAGAGGCAGCCGCCTTCTGCGAATCTTTCGTCAAGAACGCCGCGGTCATAGAATCCGCGTCTCGGGCAGTTGTCGTGGAGTGTGCTGTTCGGCGGGTAGAAGACCATGGGTCTGCCGTCGTCGTCCAAGATGCCTTTTAAGTTGTTTAAGTCAATCTTGCCGAGGAGAACAGCCGCGACGGTTAAGAAGAACCAGTCGGGGTGTGCCGGACATCCGGGGAGGTTGATGACAGGTTTGTCGATTCCGAGAACCTTGTTCATACCGCCTTTCTTGTTTTCGGTTTGGTTAACGCCCATAAAGTCGCAGTATTTCTTTGTGTCACAATCTGTAACCGTAATACCGCCGTATGTTGCGCATGTACCGAGAGCAATGACAGCCGCTGCGTTTTTCGCAGCTTTTGCGTAAATGTCTTTGAAAGTGTGCTTACCGATCATGTTGATTTTGCCTGTTCCGTCCGGACCGTTTCCGATGGAACCTTCAACGACAAGGATGTAGCCGCCTTCTTTGACGAGTTCTTCCAATAAGATTTCGCCGTTTAAATCGGAAGTGCCGACCAACTTGTCATCAACAAAGATACCCTGCTGCGCCAAAAGCGTCTCATGGTAAGCCAAAGTGATGTTTAATTCGCTGAGTGCGTCCGCAAATTCCGGGCTGCTGCCGTTTAATGCGGATTCTGAACAGCCTGTACATTCTGCACCGTGGAGCCAAACGACTTTGGTTTCGGGGAACGCAGCTAACGCATCGGCTAACTGATTTCCGTAAAGCGAAACAAAAGAAGTAGCACCGAGGGCAGCTACCGCCTTTAAGAAAGTACGGCGGTCGACCTTGAGAATATCAAGGTTCTTGAATTGTTCAATCATATTCAATTTTTCACTAGCCATTTGAAAACCCTCTACTGTAAACACTATAAAGTAGTAGCATCAGACTATATTCGCTATGGTCTATATAAACGTTGCCCACATTTTTCATTAAAAAACATGCAGGATTGAAGCGAAAAATGACAAATCCGAAAAACATTTTTCGACAGCTCAAACATTGTTTTTTAAAAAACTTAGAAAAATCAAAAGAATCTGAAACAAATTTGACATACCGAAAATATAATTCAAAATCGGATGAAACGTTCTATTTAAATAAAAAAAGAAAATAATACTGAGAACCGTAATGATAAATGATGAATAATAAACGCATGATTTTTGGAATTTATTTTAGAAATTTGAAGATGATTTATTGAAAATTATTTGAAAACAATTTCAATTTTGAGAATAATTTGAAAACGATTTCAAATGATTTTGAGAATAATTTGAAGATGATTTGAAAATAATTTTCGAAATAATTTCAAAATGATTTTTTTAAACTTTGAATATTATCAAAATAATTTGAAAATTATTTCAAAATATTTTAAAATTTGAATGAAAGCATCAAAATATTAAAAATTTCAAAAAAAAATGAAACAATCATTTTCGTGGTTTTGAAACACAGATTTATTATAGGATGAAAGAAACGACTCAATTAATCATTAAAATTATAAATTGTGATTCTCACAGACTGTTAATATTGATTCAACAATCACATTAACTCACATATAATATAGACAACAAAACGGAAAGAGAAGAGAGGAAGGAAAAACTATGTGTATTGCAATTCCGGGAAAAATTTCAAAAATTATTGATGAAAACAAGGCGGAAGTGGATTTCGGCGGCGTTTTCAGAGACGTAAACTTAGATTTGCTTGGCGGCGCTTCTGAAATTAATGTCGGCGACCACGTTTTGGTTCACGTCGGTTACGCGATTTCAGTGATTACGGAAGAAGAAGCGCGTTTGACGGCCGAAGCATTTGAAGAATTGCTGGCCGCCAACGAAGAATTTGACCGCGAAATCGAAGATTTGAAAACGGAAAGCCGTGAAGTCGGCGCTTAACGAGGGAATTTATGACAAAGCAGGATCCGTTTGTTAAAAATCCGGTGGAAGTTCAGAAAAAACTGGTTGAAAACATCGCCGCTTATCCGAAATCAGCTCGAATTATGCACATTTGCGGAACACACGAGCGAACGATTGCCAAATACGGCATTCGCAGTTTGCTTCCGGACAGAATCGAAGTTCTCAGCGGCCCCGGCTGCCCGGTTTGCGTGACGCCGGACGACGACATTGACACCGCGATTCTTTTGGCAAAAAAAGGATTAACCGTCGTGACATTCGGCGATATGCTCCGCGTTCCCGGAACGGAAGAAAGCTTGTTTGACGCGCGCGCCGAAGGCGCCGATGTTCGAATGGTTTATTCAATCGATGATGCTGTCAAACTTGCCGAAGAAAATCCCGACAAGGAAATCGTTTTCTTTTCAATCGGCTTTGAAACAACGATTCCGACAACCGCTGCCGTCGTTCGCCGCGGTTTGCCGTCTAACTTTTCAATTTACACATCCTTAAAATTGACGCCGCCCGCAATCAATCTGCTTGTTCAGGACATCAACGTCGATGCGTTTATCGCGCCCGGTCACGTTGCCGTCATTACCGGAACCGTCCCTTACGAAAAATTCGCGAAACTCGGCTATCCGATTGCGGTCGCAGGTTTTGAATCTTACGACATTCTCCTCGGCATCAAAATGCTTTTAGATCAAATGGCAGCCGGCACGTCAAATGTTGAAAACGCATATCTCCGCGCCGTCAAAACGGAAGGCAATCCGATTGCGATTAAAATGATGGACGAAGCGTTTGACATCGTCGATGCCGAATGGCGCGGCCTCGGAATCATTCCCGAATCAGGCTACCGTTTAAAAGACAAATACAAAGAATACGATGCCGCCGTCAAATACAAATCAGTTTACGAAGACAGCTTAAATGAATTGCGCGAAATCCGCAAAAAGAAAAAGAAAAACTGCATTTGCGCAACGATTCTGACCGGAAAGGCAACGCCTGCCGACTGTCCGATGTTTGAGAAAGCATGCAAGCCGACAAATCCGATCGGCCCGTGCATGGTCAGCGACGAGGGCATGTGTCACAGCTGGTACAAATACTGCCGTGATTAAGCTTAAAAAAAGAGGAACACGAATGGTAACAGCAGCAAACGGTATAACACCATGGCCGGCAGACATCATGGAAACTTACGATTGGCTGGACAAATTGTTGCTGAAACAACCGGCAACTGAAAAGGAGTTTCAGCCGGCGTGGCAAGCGTATAAATATTTGCTGCGGGGCAAAATGTACGCTTACGTCGGCATCAACGATCAAAACGGGCGCCCCATCATCACTTTGAAATTAGAACCGATGTTCAGCGATATGCTTCGCCGCGATTTTAATGACATTGTTCCGGGCTATTACATGAATAAAATGCATTGGAGCACCGTTTATTTAGACGGCGAAGTGCCGCGGGAAGTGATTGCCGACATGGTATGCGCGTCTCATAAAGTAATGCTGGCATCGCTCAGCAAGAAAGCGCAGCAGGAAATATTGAACGAACAGGCGGAAAATCAAAATGCATGAATATTCTTTGGCAATCGGTTTAATGGAAAGCATTTTGGAAGCCGCTGCGGACAATGACGCAAAAATTGTCAATCAAATCAGCGTGAAAGTCGGCCGAATCGCGCACGTGAATCCGACGCAATTGGAATTTTGTTTAAAATCCATCGGCGAAGGAACAATCGCGGAAAACGCGGCATATTCGTTTGAATATGTCGACCCTGAAATTCGATGTTCGTGCGGTTATTTCGGAAAACCCGGCGAAGTGAAAGACAATTCGGATATGCTGGAATATTTGGTGTCGCTGGTTTGTCCGATTTGTGGCAAGAATGTGGAAGTCATCGGCGGAACGGAACTTTCCGTTGATTCGATTGATATTGATTAAAGTTATCACAACAAAATCAAAAAATAAAAACAGAAGATTAAAATAAAAAACAGAAAAGCAAAGGAAAATAAAAGCAGAGGGATAAAAATGTGGAATTCTTTTTTAGCAACGGGACATATAATTAACATCGGTCATGACGTTTTTAAGGAAAACAGAAAGCTTGCGGACAAAAACCGCGAAAGCCTCAAAAAGTCGGGCGTATTTTCCGTCAACATTATGGGCGCCATCGGCTCGGGCAAAACGACGCTGATTGAAGAAGCGATTAAAGCGCTCGGCGAAAAATATAAAGTTGCGGCAATCGCAGGCGACGTGATTGCGGACATGGATGCGGCGCGCTTTGAAAAGCTCGGCGTGAAAACGATTCCGGCAAACACAGGAAAGGAATGCCATTTGGACGCGCACATCGTCAGCGATTTGCTCAAAAAGAATGATTTGAACGGCTACGATATTTTGTTTATTGAAAATGTCGGCAATTTGATCTGCCCGACGGATTTCGATCTCGGCGAAGATATGAAAATCGTCGTTGTCAGCGTGAGCGAAGGCGATGACATCGTTTTAAAACACCCCGTCATTTTCAAAACGTCGGATTTAGCAATCATCAACAAAATCGACATTGCCGAAGCTGTCGGCGTTGATCCGGCAACGATGGTCAGAGATGCCAAGTCGCTGAATGAAAATATTCCGATTTTGCTGACATCTAAAAAACAGGAAGAAACCGTTGCGGAATGGGTCAAAACGATTGAAAACGCGATGCTTGAAAAGAAAGGCGCGAATCAATAATAACAATAAACAATCAAATACAAAATCGGAAATTTCGGGGATAAAATGGCGAGAGAAAATAAAATTTCAATGGAACACGGTGCGGGCGGCCAGCAAATGCAGTCTTTAATCGGCGACATTATTTTAAAGAATTTCACGAACACGAAAGCCGGATCTGTCGGACTGGAAGCGCTCGATGACGGCGCGACAATTGAGCTCGACCGGGATTTTTTAAACAATCACAAAAGCGCCGAACTTGTGATGACAACCGACAGCCATGTTGTCAAACCGATTTTCTTTCCGGGCGGCGACATCGGAAAAGTTGCCGTCTGCGGTGCAATTAACGACTTGGCCGTCATGGGCGCGCAACCGCTTGCCGTCAGCAGCGGCATGATCATTCCGGAAGGCTTCAGCATTACGGATTTGGAAAAGGTAGTTCAGTCCATGAACGCCGCACTTTTGGAAATCGGCGTTCCTTTGATTACCGGCGATACAAAAACCGTTGAAGGAACGGCTTTGGATTCGATTATTATAAACATTGCAGCCGTCGGCATTTGCGACGCGCCCGTTCGCGACTGCGGCCTTCAGCTCGGCGATAAAATCATTGTTTCGGGCTTCATTGCCGACCACGGCATGGCGCTTCTTACAAAACGCGAAGGTTTTGAATTCAATTCGGATTTGGAATCCGACACGGCGCCGCTTTGGAAAATGATTGAACCGATTTTAGCGATTCAAACCGCCGACGGTAAAAGAGCGGTGACCGCGATGAAAGATCCGACGCGCGGCGGCGTTGCCGACTCGCTCAATGAAATGGCTCAAAAAAGCAATGTCGGTGTCCGCGTTTATGAAGACAATCTTCCGATTCGGGAAGCTGTTTTGACATCTTGCGAAATGCTCGGCTTAGACCCGCTTGAAATCGCAAACGAAGGAAAAACGGTTATCGGCGTTCGCCCGGAATGCGCGGAAGCGGTTCTGGAACTTTTAAAAAGTCACCCGTACGGCAAAGACGCGGCAATCATCGGCGAAGTCACGGAAGAGAAGCCGGGAAAAGTTATTTTGGTGTCGGCGCTCGGAAGCACGCGTTATGTTGACGTTCCGACCGGCGATCCGATTCCTCGCGTTTGCTGACGGCAAAACCGAAAATTAAAGAAACGGAGAAAGAATAAATGTCAAAGAAAAATCAATACATTTTCATCTACGCGACATTTCCGTCCAAAAAGACGGTTTTGTCCGTGACAGAAAAACTGATTGAAAAGAAGCTGGTTGTCTGCGCGAATATCCGCGAGCATGATGCCATTTATTCTTGGAACAAGCGCGTGTACGAAGAAAAGGAATACGGCGTCTTTTTCAAAACGCGGGAAGACAAATGGAAAAAAACCAAAGCTCTTATTTTAAAGAAACATCCGTACGAAACGCCTGTCATTTTAAAATTGAGAATTCGGGACTATAATCCGGGATTTAAAAAATGGATGGATGACAGTTTGGACGACAAACAATTAAAATTTAAAAAATAAATAAAATGTAATGAACAGAAAAATTCTGTTCATTAATGATTTCTTGAATATTTTTTGATTTATTTTGAACGGTTTTTTAATAATCTTTGATTTTTCGATTACAAATTCACTTCTTTTCCTTTGGGATATTTCACGCTGTAAACCAGTTTGAATGTTTTGGATTCTCCCGGTTGCATTTCATATTCCCAAGTCACAACGCCGATGTCTTCTTTGTTGTAAGTAAACGGTGCAGATTCTTTGGAGACTTCAACCGTGATTTCCTTATCGGCAGAAATCGGATATTGATCTTTTAAAACCATACGCGCCGCTTTATTCTGATTGTTTCGAACCGTCAGTTGATAAGCGAATTCCTGTTTGATGTCGTTTCCGAACAAACTCTTGCTGCTTAAATCTTTAAGCTTTTCGCGCTTGACGGCAACGCGCTTGTCGGTTCCGAGCGTGAGCGACAGTTTGTCGCGCGTCGAATCTGCGTCAATATAAGTTTCACCGATAAACGTTCCGTCATAGGTGATGTTCGCGTTTCCGCTGAGAAGCCCGAGCTTCTCCCAATTCGGAATTTCGGCAATCAAATACGTTTCAGAATCCAATTTCGGCGCGCAGTAATACATGAAATCGGCTTTCACTTCATCGCTTTTGAGGTCAATGCTTTGTTCTTTGCCGTTTCCCGGAATCGAATACGGAAGTTCGATTTCAAACATGACGTTGAGCTGATTCTCAGAAACAGAAACGAAATCGCTCATGCCTTTCAAAGTCATAACATAAGCGCCGCCGGATGCGAAAGAGCCGAAAGTTCCGACCGCTTCGGACGGACTCATATATTTGTTTTCTTTAATCATGGACGCGTCAATCGAATTGAAATATCCGGAATCGGAGATAACGCCGTCAATGACGTAAATCGGTTCGCTGTATATTTTCTCGTCGCAATATTCTTCAACCGATTCCATGCAGCATGAAACTTCCGCCATTTTTTCAATATTGTCATAAGAATAAGCGTTCTGAGCCATGCGTTTTTGTTTCATTTGACCCAACGGCATTGATGCCGGAACGGGAATCGGTTTGACAAAATCCAAAACCCAAGTGCTGAAAAGAGGCGCCACTTTTCCCATGCTCGGAACGGCGGTTGAAAGCGTTATTTTGACTTTGTCCCAATCAATGCCGGTCGTTTGGCGGACTTTCGCTTTTGATAAAATTTGAATCGGGCTGTCGGCGGCGGGCACATTGATGTCATAATACGGGTACCAGCCGGCATTTTCCGTGTAGCAGCGAATTTCGAAATCGCAATCGCAGTCCGCAGGCGCGGAAAGATTCAATTTTAAAATGCCTGACGTTTTCGTATTTTTCACGGATTCCTGATTGAATTGATTTGACAAATCGTAAATTTTTTCACGGATTTGTTCCGCTTTCTCACGATCTTCGCGAATCGCGCCGTCCAATTCAACCGATTTTGTTTTGAAAAATTCAAGCGCTTTCATTAAATCGTCAATGTCGGGACCTTTTTTCGGACCGGACGTTTTCTTTTCAATACTTTCCTGAAGCAGCGAAAGCATTTCTTCATGAATCCGAATATCCGCGTCAACTTTTTCAAGCGTTTTCTGCTGAATTTTGATTTCTTCTTTTAATTTTTGAGCTTCTTCGCCCAAAGTTTCGTCTCTCAAATAGTTGACGGAAAATTCAAAAGAGGAGACGACAACGCCGTTCGTTGTCTTGACTTTAATGCTGTTTTGATCCGTTCCGGGACTGAATCCTTCGATAAAAATTTCGCTGCTGCCCTTGGAAAGAGCGGCTTTGGCTTTGTGAACCAATTCTGCGCCGTTATAAAAAACAGCGGCTTCTTCGACTTTTGATAAAATTGTATAATTTTCCATAGCAATTGCCTCCGATTATTAAATGAATTAAAATGTGTGTGCTGCTGTTCACTTTTGAACCGGTTCATTGCCGACGCAGACAATCAGGGTTGGCACTTTCGGCATTTCCAACGGATAATGATAACGGAAACACCTGCCTTTTCGATTTCTTCAAAACTCGCTTTTAAGAGAAGCTGCATATCACTATTTAAATCTTCTTCAACAGCCGAAACAAAGTCAAAAGACTGAACGGAATTCAAAGGATTCGCCCCGGAATCAAGCCCCGCCCGAATCAATTTTTCGGGATCGTAAGCAAATTTTCCGCCCGTCATCGCCGCCGCCGAATTCTGCATAACGTAAATCAAAGACGGAACATTTTTTTCAGCCGCTTCAATCAAGCTGAGAAGCCCCGAATGGAAAAAGCCGAAGTCGCCGATGACGGCAACGGATTTCCGATTTTGCACGCGCGCGGCACCCGAGCCGATACCGATTGCCGCGCCGAGAGAAACAGCAGAATCCAAAACGGAATAAGGCGGAACAATGCCGTACATGGAACAGCCGATATCGCCTGAAACATAAACGCCGGTTTCGGCTTTCAGCCGCCCGAGCATTTCATAAAATGACGGATAAAGGCAGCCGTCACAGAAATAAGATTTCCCGGCCGGCCGTTTAAACATTTCAAGATCTTTTGAAACAGGAAGAGTCGAAACGCCGGCATTTTCAATCGCCGATAAAATGTGTGCGGTTGTCACGCTGCCAAACGGCAAATGTCCGGAACGTTTTCCGATGACATTTCCGAAAACGCGGATTTGGTCTTCGATGAACGGTTCGGATTCTTCAGCGACCAAGACCGTTTCATGATTTTCCAAAAAATGTCGGATTTTAGAAATCGAGAGCGGTGAAACAACACCGAGTTTCAAAACGGAAAAATCGAAATCGGCCAATCCAATATTGTTTTTTGAAACGGATTCTAAAACGGATTGAACCCGAGAAAAACAGTATCCGGACGTGATGATTCCGAGCCTTTTTTTGTTTGATTTGCCGGCATTTTCAACAAAACAAAAATCTGCTGCCGCCTGTGACAAAATTTCATCATTTTCAAAATGCGAACGCAAGTGGCGGCCGCGCATTCGATATTGCCAAAGAGATTCATCAGCGGCAATGTTTGAGGGTTCCGGTTTTGAAAAATCGGTTTCAATGACTTCCGATTCTTCATTCAAAACCGCCGCCGTGACGCGAATAATAACGGGCGCTTTGATTTCTTCGGATAATTGAAAAGCGGCCGCCAAATAATCATAAATTTCCTGCGGTGATGCCGGATCAAAAACGGGAGAACGAGAAAGACTTCCGTAATACCGCGAATCCTGAGAATTTTGAGAGCCGGAAACTTCGGGGTCGTCGCCGACCAAAATCACAAGTCCCGCCCCGATTGTATGAATCATGGAAGTCATGAGCGGATCGGCCAAAACATTCATGCCGACGTGTTTGACGGCAACCAAAGACCGAATGCCTGAAAAAGAATACCCAAGCGCCCACTCAAAAGCGATTTTTTCATTCACGAACCAATCGGTTTCAACGTCGGAAGATTCAAAAGCGGAAACGACATCCGTCATCGGAGATCCGGGAACACCGCAGACGGCGCTCACAAAATTGTCGGAAGCGGATTTGAGAACGGCTGAAATACCCGATAAAAAAGTCATTGAAAAGAAAAAGGAAACAGGAGTATATTTAGTTTATAGTTGACAAAAAAATTGCGTGTCAAATCAAATTCACAAGAAAAAGAAAAGATATTTAACCGGCAATAACTTGCCTAGTCAAACATATCCGACAGCATAGTCACGCTCATAATAAACCGCATTAGGTTGCGGAATAGAAATAACCTTCAGAGTATTCCAACTTTCAGTCTCAATAACATGGACTTCTTTTTCGGAAAAAGTGTAAAGCATATTATCAACAAAAACAGCGCGAATGACTGTTCCGTTTCGATGCGTATCTTCTTTAAGTAAATTAAATGTATTATTTTTAATTTCAAAAATACTGACACCGCTGCTTGAAGGAACAAGCAGAATGTTTCTTTTTTCATCAAACATGTAACCGCTGAATGTATGATAAGTCCAAGAAGTTAAAATATCTCCCGAAACATAAGAATCTAATTCTTTCGGCACCGTTTTGTTTGAAATGTTAAACAATGTCAATTGCAACTGCCCTTTCTTCGTTTGATTGATACCGAGAACAATATTGTCTTTAATCGGCTGCAAATAAACCGAATAACCGAAAATAAAAAGATCGCCGGCAAGCTCTGGATTATTAGGATTGCTGAGATCAATAACAAGCCGGGGACTGCTTTCATTCGGGCGTATTAAATGCAGCGAATCTTCAATGAAGCAAGCACTTGTCACATAATCATCCAAAAGCAAATAATTCAAGGAACCGACTAAATCCATCTTCGAATTAAAAATGTATACCCCATTGTTTCGGTTAGCAGGCATATATCTGTTTTCATTGCCTGCCGTTGTTGCAACTCTTAAATATCCGTCCTTTTTATCCATGGATCTGCCGTCCACCAGGCTTCCCGGAATAACGCCTGAATCGACGGATAAATCGGGAAGATGAATTTGAATGACAACGCTTTGCTCAGCACCTTTGCCTTCGTCAATCAGATATTGATTGTATCCTTTGTCAATTTCTTCCATAAACGATTGGCGTTCTCTGTCTGTCATATCGGCGGTGTAATTCTCGATTTTATTGGATACAGCATCCTCTTTGGCATATTCTGTAAAATCGGGTGTTTTCAAAATTTGTTTGATTTCTTTGATAAAAGATTTAGGAAAATAATCAGACCCGTGTGAAACTAAAAATTCAGCATAACGGTCTTCTCGCGGGAAATAAGAATTAACTAAATAAACATCATCTTCAGCAGAATAAATAAATGAACCTTTTCGATTATACGAAGAATCTTGACCGATCACGGCAATACATTCTTCTAAATCCCCTGTTGACAGATTCAATTGTGAAATATAATAAACGGTTTCAAGATGGGTATAAAAATCATTGGAAACTTCCGAATAATAAACATCTGAAAACGGAACGGTTGTATTCATATAGACAAGCGGATAATCATATGTTTTCTGACGTACAACAGTATAGAATTTTCCGTCATAAAGAGATGAAAAAGAATAATTTCCTTCAACATTTTTTTCCCACATCAACTTCGGCTCAGCCGGATTTTTAATATCATAAGCCATCACAGAAACCGAATCCGTTGCAACCAGTATATTTCCGTCAATAAAAATATCTCCCGATGGTGCAATTTCCGAAAAAACAGAAGCGGATTGCGGCATTTCGATATCTATTTCATAAGTATTAAGATTTAAATCATAAATCATTTCTTTTTCCGCATGATATTTTGTAAACGGTCTTTCATTTGACAAATAAACATTATCAGGTGTGTAATAGATGACATTTCCGGAAATACGAACAATATCCGCTTCATTTGAATTTTTGAGTTGTATATCGGTACTGTTTATTCTTTGAGGAAGCCGTCCATTTTCAAAATTTAAAGATCTTGCAGAAATCGAATTTTCATCTGCCCAATCTGCATTAACGCCGTAATATAAATTATAATAATTCGAATTCAGCTCATATTCAAATGATTCTCGAAGCGTTTTAAGATAAGATGCAAGTTCTTCTTCTGATTGAAAAGTCTTCATTTCTGTGACAGTATAATCTTTTGATGAATCAAAATCAAATAAACAGCCGCTTGCAAAAAGCATTAAACCAACACTTAGGAAAACAAATGAAATTAATTTTATTTTTCTCATATTTTCACCGGAACTGAAATCGATAAAAGATTACATTAATACACAGAATGTAAAATAAACGAAGCAGTTATCATATAAAAAAATTGCATAAGATGGGAAACAGGAATTGGAGATTTATTTTTAATTTCAATAAAAAACAAACAAAATCAAAAAAAATAAAATTCAAAAACGTAATTTAAAACAAACAAAATCAAAAACAAACAAAATCAAAAACAAACAAAATCAAAAAATAAAAAAGAAGCCGAAATAAATCGGCCTTCTTAAAATAAATTCATTTTACAGTTTTCATTTTACGCGTAAACCGGTTCATCGTGCGTCGGATAAATCGGGTCTTCGTGTGTCGGATAAATGGATCCGTAGTCAGGGTAAACCGGCTGGTCGATTGGAATCACCTGAACACGCTGCCAATTTGTCATGTTGTAGACATGAATTTCCTTAGAGGAGAACGTGTAGAGGTAATCGCCGATGTAAGCGGAGCGGACGACGTAACTGTCTTTGTGAACATCTTCTTTCATCAAAGTGATTTTTCCGTCTTTAATTTCAAAGACATAAGCCGTGTCAGATCCCGGGACAACCATGAGGTTTTTCGCCGCGTTCCAGGTAAAGCCGTGGTAGTCGTAAACGCTGACATATTCGTCATCGTTGAAATAGAAAACATCTAATTCGACCGGATTTTCGGGGCTGGAAACGTCGTAGAGAGAAAGTTTTGTGCGCCAGTCTCTCCAGTCGCCGGTGTAACCGAAGCCGACAAGCAGCGTGTCGCTGATCGGATAAATATAGCTGTAAGTTCCCTGAAGCTGCATTTCGCCGAGAACGGCCGGTTTTTCAGGCGTGCTCAAATCAATCAAAAGGAACGGATCGTTATCGGTGTATGTCATCAAATAAAGCGTGTTTCCGACATAGCGCGTTGTTTGGATATATTCACCGGCTGCGACATTGTCAAGTGTTCCGGCGGTTTCCATATCGGCATTCAAAATGCTGACCATGGAACGAAGCGTGCTTTCTTCGGTTCTGTAATCATCGCCGACAGTTGAAATGACGCGCAAATAACCGTCTTTTTCGTCCATCGCGAATTTATCGTTGATTCTTCCGGGAACAACGCCTGAAACCAAATCGAAGGTTTCCAAATTGATTTTCGTGATTGTTGTCTTCTCGGCTTCAATGATTAAAGCGGAGGAGTAAGCGTTGTAATCTTTGTAGAAAGAGTCGTAGAAATCGTTGTTTTCATCTTCCGTTAATTCGGCGGTGTAGTTGCCGATTGTCTCAGAAACCGCCATGTATTTGATGCGCGTGCTGAGGTCGTAGCCCATGACTTTTTTGATGTATTTCATGACATCGGACGGCAAATAATCCGAGCCGTTGGACTCGATGAAATCCAAATACATGAGCTGCGTGTCGGGATAATAATAATTTGTCATATACAAATTGTCGCCGGATGCGAACAAAATTGTGTTGTAAGAGCCGATGAGCGCAATTGTTTTGTCGGCGTCGCCGGTTTTGACATCCAATTTGGTCACATAATAAGTGATGTCGGCGTTCGGGCGGATAATGTCGGGGCCGAACGGGTAGTAACAGTCGGAGTAAGCCAATTCTCTGCCCATGTACATTAACGGGAAAACGCCGAAACCGTATTCGTTCGCGACGAAATACAATTTGTCGTCAATTAAGCGGGAATCAACGTAATAGCCTTCATATTCCTGTTCCCACATAACTTTCGGCGCTGTCGGGTCGGAAATGTCATAAGCGATGATTTTGTGAATTTTGTAGTCGGTTGAAATCGTAATTAAAAGATCGTCCGCTAAGTAAAGATTGCCGCCGGTTTCCGTAATTTTGGAAATAATGGATGCGGTTTCGGCAGGCATCGCGTTAATGACAAGCGTCATTTGATAGGTATCGTAAGTGTAATAAGGATATTTTGAATCGTTGTGAAGCGTTACATTTTTGGTATAATACAGATTCGGCGTGTAATAGATGACTTTGCCGTCCGTTTTAACAATATCGGCTTCGTCAACGCCTGCGATTTGAACATTTGTCTGGGAATAATCCGCGCCGCCGGCCGAATTATAATTGGCGCCGCTGTCCATCGAAGCTTCCGAAACGGCTGCTTCGGGCGCGGGAGACGGGGCGGTTGTCTTTGCGATGCTTCCGCCTGACACGGATCTTGTGTTTAAGGATCCGCTGTTTTCGAGATAGTTTTTCAATTCTTTTTCAGATTTAAACGACGTCATGCCGACGTTATCCAAATCTTTGTCTTTGTCGGCTGATAAACAGCCGCCGGCAACAACCGCGCCGGCAATGACAAGACACAAAACCAAGAGAATATGCATTTTGTATTTCATAAAAAGTCCTTCTGAAACAATTTAATGCCGCTTATCTTCGTCACTTCAAATAAATGCGGCAGCATTAAACAGATATGGAAAACAAGGGTCAGATTCTATTTATATATTTATAAAACTGCAACCGAAATTGCAGTTAAAGGAAAAATTAAATAAAATTTTTGAAATAAATTAAAAATGCCCTTTTTAATGATTACCGATGGGTTTACATTTGCTGCCGCTGCCTTTCTGTTTGCGCTTGCTGCTGCTACCTTGCTGTTTGCGCTTGCTGCCGGTATCTCGCCGTTTCCGTTGCCACATGTATCTGCTTTTTAGAGCAGCCGTTCGCTTCGCGAACGTGGGTACTGTCCCGGGTTTGCGTTGCTGCCTGCGCCTGCTGTCCGTCGCTGCTGCCGCCGTCGGCGCGCGCGAGCTGCTCCGCTTTTCGAAAAAGAATGAAACACTGCCCTCGTTTTTTCAAGAAATTTAAAAAACAAAAAACGAACAAAAACCAAAAAAAAGCGGACAATCGAAAGATTGTCCGCCTTGTTAAATAAAAAATTATTCTTTGTCGTCCAAATCCAATTCAATATACTGCATTGATTTTTTCGGTTTGTTTGACGTTTCTGCCAGTGATGATTCCGGCTTGGAGCGCGCCTGCGGCGGCTGCCATTCCGTTTCTTTGACTTCGGATTTTTCCTTTTCCATAACGGCATCGAAATAAGCGTATTTGGTGTTGTTGGCTTTTTCGTCTTTTGCTTTCGGCGCGGCGGGTTCGGGTTTTTCGTCTGTATTTTCAAAAACCTGAACACCTTCGTCATCGGCCGGGTCGCGGGACGATTCTTTTCGTTCGCGGAAAGCATAAGGCGTTTCAACCGGCGCTTCAATCACAGGTTCGGCATCCGCATCGGACGGTTTTCCGGAAACATAGCCGGACTGCGTTTCTTCATCAAAAGAATAAGCGCGGGCTTCGAAAAGTTCCAAATCATCGTCGTCCCAATTTTCTTCGGACGGCGCGGCGAGGGGAGCGGCGGCGGCAGTGGCAGCAACGGCAGAATTTTGCGCGGCAGTGTCCGTCACGGAAGCGTCGGATTCGGGCGCGGCATCGACGACAGCTTTGTCATCCGACGGCGGTTTCCATTCAATGACTTCTTCTTCGTTGACTTTGTTTTCATCAACAACGATAACCGGGCCGTCGACTTTTTGTTTCGGTTTTCCGGATTCGGATTTTAAAGACTCGACGGCGTTGTCGTAGTCTTCATCGGAATCAAATTCGTCTGTAAACTTTGCCGGCGCGGATTCTTCGGCGCGTTTGAGTTTTTTGCCCTCTTTCGCCTTCTTTTGCTTCGGCTCTTTAACTTTCTTTTCCTTAACGATACCGTTATCCTTGTTGTATTTGCGCTTGCCGATCAATAAACTGACGACGGCAACGATAATGACAAGCAAAATAAACAGAATCGGATAAACATAAATGGGAATATCTGAGAGTTCCATAGCAAAAAAAGAGGTTTTGCTGATATAAAACAATTCTCTTCCGTAAACGAAAAGAAATCAAAAACAAAAAAATAAAAAATGAAAACATAAAAATCGAATAAAATAAATGAGAAGAAGTAAAAGCAATTGAAAATTGAAAATAATCAAATGATTAGAACAAAACAAAAAATAAGATGGGCCCGCTGAGATTCGAACTCAGGACCTCCGCCGTGTGAAGGCGACGTCATAACCATCTAGACCACGAGCCCAGTAAAGTAAGTTGTATTGGTTGTTTTTGCTTTTATACGTTTCCGCCATGAAAACAAAATCAAAATGTTTCATGGGCCCGCTGAGATTCGAACTCAGGACCTCCGCCGTGTAAAGGCGGTGTCATGACCATCTAGACCACGAGCCCAACTTCGAAAAAAACGGAAACTTCCTATAAATAAGTTTCTTTCAAAACCGATTCCGGTACAACAGCATTTATATCTATTTGTTCTCTTAATACGTATTTATGCCTCACCGTGAACGCGAAGACGCGGAAGCCGAATACGTTGAGCAATACTTGGGAGAATATGCCAGCGTTACCTCAATTGTCAAAGAGGCGCTGCCTTTTGAACTCATTGCGGTTGTCGGCGGCGTTATTTCAGGCGTTATTTTATCCGGCATGACGAATGAGTTGGAATTAATTCCCGGCTTGATTGTGATTATTCCCGGCGTCATGGGACTTCGCGGAAACATTTCATCAACCCTCGGATCTCGTTTGGGAAGCGCGATTCACATGGGTCTGATTACAAAAATTGATTTTAAAAACCGCGAGCTGACGAACAACATCATCGGCTCGATGCTTTTGACAATCATCATTTCCGTTTTCCTGGGCATCCTCGGCCATTACGTTTCCGTTCTTTTGGGATTCGGCAGCGCAGGGCTCATAAAATTGGTTTTGATTTCATTATTGTCCGGCATGTTTTCCGGATTAATTCTTTCATTTATTTCCGTTTATTTATCAATCGGCGCGTTCCGCTTCGGGTTTGATCCCGACAACGTTGTCACGCCGTCGATTGCGACAATCGGCGACATCATCTCTGTCATGATGATTTTCATATTCGCAAGGCTGGTGTTGATGATATGAGTTATTACACCGTTTCCGGCCTTGTCAAAGGCGGTTTGCCGATTTTAATTATTACTTGCTTCATGGCAATCATCGTCGGTTTGCTTCTCGGTTATCAAGAAGACATTCTCATCGAATATCCGACACTTCTCATCCTGATGCCGGTTTTGCTAAAAATCGGCGGCGATACGGGAAGCATGCTCGGCTCACGCCTTTCATCGGCGTTTCATCTCGGTTTGAGCCGCGGAATTCTCAATAACCCCGTTGTCAAAAACAGCGTGATTGCCGCAATTATTGTCGCCGTCATTTCATCCGTTTTCGTCAGCGTCATCGTTTATCTGATCAATCTCGCGCTCGGCTACGGAACATCCGTCATGCTGATTTTCGGCGTCAGTTTCATCGTTGTGATATTGGATATTTTAATCGTTTACACAACAGCCGTCGCTTTTTCGGCGCTGTCTCATAAAATCGGAATTGATCCCGATGATGTTGTGATTCCGATTGTCGCCAGTATGGGCGACTTGGTTGGCGTTATCGGCATAATGATTGCGATTATTGCTTTCGGGTTGGTTGTGATTTAATTCAAAATTATCAATGTAAATTATCAATTTAAAACTAAAAAATATTAAAAATACGATTCAGAATCGGACTTTAGGACATTAACCGCCGTCTCGAAACGGCAAATTTAAGAAAATTTAAAAAAGGATGGTTTGTGCTGTATGGCTAAAAATCGATATCAATATAAGCCGCGCAATTTGAAGGAATTGCTGGTTGAAATGAAAGACACGTCTGAACTGATGGTGGATTTGGCATACTCGGCGATGATTTACGACGACGAAGACATCGCCGAAGAAGTCATGCATTTGGAAGAAAACATGGACATGCTTGACTACCAAATCAAGATGGGCGCAATTTTAAGCACGCGCCGCATCGAAGAAGCCGAACAGCTCCTCGGCGTGCTGGAAGTTGCCGCCGCCTCAGAATACATCGCAAACGCCGCGATGGAAATCTCAAAATGCGTTTTGATGGACATTTCCATTCCCGACCGCCTGAAAGTTGCACTCAGAAACGCGAACGAAACCATTGTCAAAGTTCGCCTGAATGAAGAATCCGAAATGGTCGGACAAACGCTCGGCGATTTGGAACTCGACATTGAAACCGGCATGTGGATTATCGCGATGCGCCGCAATTCCGAATGGATTTACGCGCCCAACAGCGAAACGCGTCTGCGCCAAGACGATGTCTTAATCGCGCGCGGCCATGACGAAGGCGTTCCGATTTTCTTTAAGAAAGCGACAAACAAGATTTACACGCCGCGAAAAGTCATCGATTACAACGATCCGGCCGAATTTGACCGCTCCATCGACATCATCGTTGAGATGAAAAACATGTGCGAACTCTCTGTCGGCCTCGCGTATTCCGCGCTTTTGCTCAACAACAAAGATATCGCGCACGAGGTTCAGGCGATTGAACAGCATTTGGACGAAATGAAATACGAAGTTCAGGATTTGGTTTTAGAAGCGGCCGCCTCTGCCGGCGAAGACGAAGATTTGACGGATTATAAAGGTCTTTTAATCTTCTCAAGCGCATCTGAGAAGATTTCAAATGCGGCGTCCGACATCGCCGATCCTGTGATTCGTGAAATCGGTCTTCATCCGATTATCGCGATGGCGGTTCGCGAATCCGATGAAGTGATTATCAAAGTCGAAGTCGCCGACTGCTCGCCGATTATCGGAAAAACGCTTAAAGAACTGAGACTTGAAACCGAAACCGGAATCCATGTTCTCGCGATTAAAAGAGAAAACCGCTGGCTTTATTCCATCAGCGGAAAAATCACGATTCAGGAAAATGATGTCTTAATCGCGCGCGGATCGCGCTCGGGCGAAGAAGCGTTGAATGAAATGTGTTCTTGTCCGGTGAATGTATAATTTTGTAAAAAAATGTAAAAAACTGCCTTGCAAAACACGGCTTGTCCGGTAAATCGGACACCGTATTTATTTTATATAAATTCGTGTAATAATAAATCAAACGAGAATGAAATGATTTAAGATTATGAAAATCAGGTGTCAAAAAAATGGATAACGTCATCGCTTCTTTTATTTTTGCTTTTACCGCCGTTTTCGTCATTGTTAATCCGCTCAGCGGTTTGTTTACTTTTATGTCGATGACCAGCGGTTACCAGCAAAAATCCAAAAATCAATACGCGAAGAAATCCATATTGCTTGCGATGGGAATGGCGCTTTTCTTTGCCGTTGCCGGTTCGTTTGTTTTAAACCTGTTCAACATTAACATTGACGCGCTCAGAATCGCGGGCGGTATCATTTTGATTTCCGTCGGCTTTAACATGATGACGGCAAAAGTCAATCCGATCGTCTCATCAACGGGAATTGCCGAATCAACCGACAAGGATTTCTGGGTTTTTCCGATCGCAATTCCGCTCCTTTGCGGACCGGGAACGATTTCAACCGTGATTATTTTAACCGGCGGTCAGGACATTTGGGGCGTTTTAATCGTCTTAATCGCAATCGTCGCCGTTTATTCAATCGCTTACCTTATGTTCCGCTCATCCGAAGCCATCAGCAAGCGCATCAGCTACACCGGAATGCTTGTGATTACGCGTCCCCTCGGCCTGCTTTTGTCCGCGCTCGCCGTCGGCATGATTATGACCGGCCTTCAAAATTACATCACGGATTTGCTGAGAAATCTGCTCGCCGAATTCATTGAACCGCTGAACGGAACGGCAGCGGCGGATCCGGCAGCGCTTGCCGGCGCCGCAGACACGGCAACCGGCACCGCAGCCGACGCAGCAAACCCACCCGTGTAAGCGCACAGCAAACACAGCCCGCACGGCAGCAGTAAAACGACCGCGTAAACGCAGCGGCGAACACTGCTTCGTCGCCTCAAACACAAACACGATTCAATTAAAGGATTATTATGAAAAAAGAAACGCTTTCCATATTGGTTTGCCCGGCATGCCGCAATAAATTGACGGCGAAGCCCGAAGAAGAAAATGAAACGGAAATCATTTCGGGTAATTTGTATTGCGCCGAATGCGGTATTTATTATCCGATTGAAAATAAAATCGCGAACATGCTGCCGCCGGAATTAAGAGACGAATTTTAAAATCAAAGGCGATTTTTAAAAAAGATGAAATTTTAAAATTGTATTTCAATTCGGAAAAATTTTACAAAGCGTCCATGAATAATTTTATTAACAGATAAAAGTATATTCTGTTCAATCATTCAATTTATCAATAAATTTTATCAATTTGACACATTTTCAATTCGGAGAGATTTAATGAAAGAAGTACTTCAAGACATATACATCGGGCGCCAATCTTTAGACTCGATTGAATTCAAATACAATGAAATTGAAGTTCCGCTTTACCGAGGTGAGGACCGCGAGTTTCAAATTTTCATCAAAAACTTCGCCGCACCGACTTACATCAATTTTTTACCCGACGATTCCATTCGCGATTACTTGATTTTAGTGCCGAGCAAGCACCATATTCAAAATAACGAATACGCCCGAATCGTCATTCGTATTCCTTATAACGCGAACCCGACTGCCGAAGGCATGTTTTATGTCGTGACCGGCTACGGCGCGCAGAAAAAAGGATTTAAGTTATCCGTCGGCTCGGACAAAACCCGCGCCTCCGTCCTTTCCGAATCGGGCGACTTGTCAGGCGAGCGCCTCTCAAGCAATCCCGCCGGCGACATTTACCGCCCCGAAGGCCCGATGATCAGCCCCGTTCCGGAACGCGTGCAGCTGGTCAGAGATGAGGACGACGAAGACGACACCGCGCCGAAAAAGCCGCAGCCGTCTTTTGCCGTGAAAAAGGATTGGAGCGAAGGCAAAAACAAAAAAGACGGACGGTCTTCGCGTGTTTCTTCAAACGCCGATAAATACAAGCCAAACAAACCGATAGAACCGCTTTCAGCCGCCGAAAAGATTTCATTTTCCATATCGGTTTTGTTAATCGCGATTTTAGTCGCCATGTTCGTTTACATTCAAATCACGGACATTGATTCGATTTTCAATTTCGATCAAACGGTGATTTTAGCGCTAATCACAGGCGGCTTCGTTGTCGCAATCATTCTGCTCTTATCCATGTTCCTGAAAAGAACGAATTTCAACTGAGGACACAAACCTTTTTAGTTTGTTCCTTGGATTTTTTATTTTTAAAAATTCTTTAAAATAAAAAATATCTTTAAATTTTTCAAAATCTTTAAACTCCTTTTTATTTCAAATTCACTTTCAGGTTCAAACTATGTCTTCGACGGCTCAAAATTCCGAATCCGGCAAAATGCCGTCGCTTACGTCCGAACAAAGGCGCTTGGTTTTAATCGGCATTTCTCTCGCCTCTTTCATGACACCGTTTGGCGTTTCCATGCTGAACCTGTCCCTGCCTGAAATCGGCGCGGACTTCGGTGTCAGCACGCACGCGCTCGGTTGGGTGGCAACCGCATACCTGCTCTCATCCGTCCTCTTTTTGGTGCCGATGGCGCGCATTTCAGATTTGGTCGGCCGCAAAAAAATATTTTTAGCCGGCATGATTCTTGCAACCGCCTCCGCTTGCATGCAGCCGTTTTCACCGAGCTTTTTATTTTTCATTTTACTCAGAACTTTAGACGGACTTTCAATGGCTTGCGTTTTTGCAACATCCCTTCCGATTCTCAGCTCCATTTATCCGGCTTCCAGCCGCGGCGCGGTTTTTGGAATAAACATCGGCGTCGTTTATATCGGATCATCGCTTGGCCCCGTTATCGGCGGCATCATTACGCAATATTTCGGCTGGCGCAGCCTTTTTTTGCTGATTATTCCGCTTGCCGCAATCAGCACGATTTTAATTTACCGCGCGCTTAAAATCGAATTTATCGAAGGAAAAGGCGAGCCGTTCGATAAAACAGGCGCAATCCTGTACATGATTACCGTTTTCTTTGTCTTATTCGGTCTCAGCAATCTTCCGGAATTGTGGGCATTTGCGGCGACCGCCATCGGCTTAATTGCGCTTCCCGTATTTATCATGTACAGCCGAAAACAAAAATATCCGATTATGCAAGTGAATCTGTTTTTTACAAACAAACACTTTTCACGCTCAAACATCGCCGCGTTTCTCAATTATGCCGGAACGTATGCGATTATTTTCTTCCTCAGCCTGTATCTTCAGCGCGTTTTGATGCTGCCGGCAGGAACGGCGGGATTCATTTTGCTCGCGCAGCCGCTGCTTCAAGCAATCTTTTCGCCCTTCGTCGGCAAACTTTCCGATCGTTTTGACAGCAGATACCTCACGACTTTTGGAATGCTTCTGCTCGCTGTCGGTCTCTTTTGCCTCTCAACATTGAATTCGGAATCACAAATTCTTCATTTGATAATTTACGAAATAATCGTCGGCATCGGTTTCGCGTTTTTCGCGTCCCCCAACACAGCTTCAATTATGGGCTGCGTCAGCCGAAAAGATTACAGCAGCGCAAGCGCTTCTCTTTCCGTAATGCGCCAATCCGGAATGGTTTTGTCAATGGCGATTGCGATGTGCGTTGTTTCCGTTTTCCTCGGCAACACCGAAATGATTCGAACGGATACGATTCCGCTTTTCCTTGCCGCCATGCGAACAACATTTTACATTGGAATTGTATTTTGTTTAGCCGGCGCGGTTTTGTCCTATTTGAGAGGACCGTCTGTTCGGGAAGAGGAAGTTTGTGAAATTTGAAAATTGATGATTATGAATTTGAAATTAAATTCTTTTGAAATTTGATACTTTAATATATCAAAAACCCGTTTTCTTGGAACAATGATAAAGCATATTGTTTTGTGGACGTTAAAAACCGAAGCGGAAGGGAAATTCGCGCAGGAAAACGCCGCGATTATCAAAGAAAAATTGGAAAGCCTCTTCGGCAAAATCCCGGAAATTAAAAGCATTCGGGTTCAGGCAAACACGCTGAACATCGCCGGAAATTATGACCTCGCGCTGATTGCAGAATTTGAAACAGCTGACGCGATGTACGCGTATCAGAAAAATCCGCTTCACGAAGAAGTCGCGGTTTTCGTGAAAAAGGTTGTTGAAACGAGAGCGGCAATTGATTTTGAGATTTAATTTTTGAAATTTAATTTATGATTGGTGAATTTATGGCAGAAAATAAAACAGAAAACAAAAAAACCGGCAAGAACGATGCCGGTAAAAATGATTCCGGCAAAGAAGCGGTTTTGCCGCCCAAATCCGATTTCAGTGAATGGTTTAATTCAATTATCGACATCGGACAGATTATGGATGTCCGCTATCCCGTCAAAGGCCTTTACGTTTGGTATCCGTTCGGCTTCGGCATCAGAAAACGCGTTTACAACATTATCCGCGATATCATGGACAATTCCGGCCACGATGAAACACTTTTCCCGCTTTTGATTCCGGAAACGGAATTCATGAAGGAAGCCGATCACATCAAAGGCTTTGAAGACGAGGTTTTCTGGGTCACGCACGGCGGTGTCACGCCTTTGGACGTGCGCCTGGCGCTTCGCCCGACCAGCGAGACCGCGATTTACCCGATGTACAAGCTTTGGGTGCGCTCTCATGCGGATTTGCCGCTGAAATTGTACCAGGTGGTCAACACATTCCGCCATGAAACGAAACACACGCGACCGCTTATTCGATTGCGTGAAATCACGTCGTTTAAAGAAGCGCACACCGTTCACGCGACTTGGGAAGACGCGAAAAACCAAGTGGATGAAGCGGTCGGCCTTTACACCGACATTTACAAAAAGCTCTCCGTCCCGGTTTTGATTTCAAAGCGCCCCGACTGGGACAAATTCCCGGGCGGCGACTACACAATCGCTCTTGACACGATTATGCCTGACGGCAAAACGCTTCAGATTGGAACGGTTCACCATTTGGGAACCAATTTCGCGAAAACGTATGACATCATGTACGAAAACGCGGAAGGTGAGCAGGAATACGTGAACCAGACATGCTACGGCATTTCCGAGCGCTCGATTGCCGCGCTGATTTCCGTTCACGGCGACGATAAAGGCTTGGTTTTACCGCCGGCTGTCGCGCCGACGCAAGTGGTTGTCATTCCGGTTTTGTTCAAAGACACGACGGAAGCCGTCATGAACGCGTGCAACAAAGTTGTTTCGGATCTCAAAAACGCGGGATTCCGCGTTGAAATGGATGCAAGCGATGCGCGCCCGGGCGCGAAATACTACAAGTGGGAGCTTAAAGGAAGCTGCTTGCGCATTGAAATAGGTCCGCGCGATTTAGAGAAAAATTCCGCGGTTTTGGTTCGAAGAGACAAAGGCGAAAAACAGTTCGCGTCTTTGGACGGCATTGTCGAAACCGTTGACGCCGAATTAAAGCAAATGGCTGAAGACCTTTACACCGCCGCTGAAGAAAAGATGAACGCGATGATTGCGCCGTGCGAAACAACGGAAGAAGTGGTTGCGCAAATCGGAAAGGGTGTCGCGACACTTCCGTGGTGCGGCTGTGAAGAGTGCGGCATGAAAATTGAAGAAGAGACAAACGGCAGCATCCTCGGAACGCCGAATGTTGAAACGGAAATCAAAAAAGGCAAATGCCCGGCCTGCGGCAAAGAAGCCGATCAGATTGTGTATATTGCCAAAATGTATTAAATTGAAATAAAAAAAGAAATCAAAAATAAAATGTGATGTTCGTAATCTGTTTTTACATCACATTTTTTTGATTTTGTATAATCTTTTAAAAATCGTTTTTATTTTTGCTTTTACTTTTGCTTTTACTTTTATTTTTCATAATTTTCGGAAACGGAAACTTGTTTTTCGATGACAGAAATTTTTTATAAAAACATAAGATATTTATTCATGAACTTCATTATGGGGGATTCATTCTAAAAAGGAGAACGGTGACATGAAAAGATTGGCACAATTATGTATTTTGGTTTGTTTGGTTTTCGCGGTTGCGGCCGCGGGCTGTTTGTCAAATGACGGCAATGAATCTGCAAATACTTCAAATTATACAAACATTACAAATGATTCGGTAAATGCAAACGTATCTGCCGCAAACAACTCTTCAGGTGCAAACGCTTCCGAATACAAAAATTCGACGGCGTATTTAATTAAACAAGTGCGGATTTCCGACGATAAAAAAACCATTACGTTTGTTTTTGATGAAACGGACGAAGACAAATGGGCGTTAATTATGGAACCGCAAGGCGTTTTGATTCTTCAGGAAGATTTATACATTCCGCCCGAAAAACCGGAAGAAACTGACAGCGGCATTCATGTTTGGGTTTTTGAATCCGGCAAAGCCGAAAAAACAATTCTTGATTTTAACTATGTTGTGCAAAAGGAAGACAAATCCATCAACCACATCATTTACATCATTGAAGTGAACAATGCCGGCGAAATCAGCATTAAGAGTTTGCTTCACGAGCGCCTTTAATTTTTAAAAAAAGAAAGCTGCTTTGCAGCTTGCAATTTTAACTTTTTTATTTTGATTTCATTTTCATCATTTCGTTTTCATCTTTTCGTTTAGATTTCGCTTTTCGTTTTAAATTTCATTTTTGTTTCAAAAAATCCGAATCAATCTCGTTCATGAATCGGATTTAAATACAAAAATGACATAATTATTTTTTGAATTTTATTCAAATGAATTTGATTAAATCAAATTAATCAAATCATTTTGAATCAAATTTTGGTTTAGTTCTATGATTATGAATCGAGGGGATACTTTGAAAAATTTAACAAAATTATTGATTTTAACCGGCCTTATTTTGGCGGTTGCGCTTTCGGGATGCCTCGGCAGCGATGACGGCGGCGCGGAAACCGACAACAACACAAACGTTAGCGTATCTCATTTCTACAAAAATGTGACGCTGGCGGAAAATGACACCGTTGTCAAATTCGACTTCACGTCAAACCCGACAACCGGCTACGGCTGGGCTGTGACCGTGAACAAAACAGGCATTTTAGATGAAATTCTGATTGAAGCCACGGCAGACGATTCCGATCTTGTCGGCGCGCCGATTGTTCAGCAATTTTATTACAAAGCCCAAGCACCCGGAACGGTCGCTTTGAATTTCAAATACGAAAGATCCTTTGAAGAAGGCACAACCGTCGAAGATTTAACTTACGTGATTCAGGTTTACCAAAACAACACCGCTGAAATCGTATCGGTTTCATCAGCAGCCGGAAACTTGCTGCCGCTTTACAAAGAGGCGGGACTTGAAAAGAACGGCACCGTGATGAAAATCATGTTTGCCGAAAATCCGACAACGGGCTACACCTGGAATATCACAATGACACCGACTGACGTTTTGCATATGTCAAAGGATTACATCGACACACCTGTGACCGATGCGGTCGGCGCTGCCGGCGTGCACACCTGGGAATTTGACACGTTAAAAGCCGGAAACGTTTCCGTTTTATTTGATCACAACAGATCGTTTGAAAATGCAAGCACCACAGAAACCGCCGTCTTTTCGCTGAAAGCAAATTCGGACGGAACGATTGAAATCCGCGGCATCAGCTTGGATACGCAATAAACGCGGAAATTCAACAATCAGCACAACAAAATACGATTTAAAATACAACATAAATACAACATCGAAATGAAACAGCGCGTTTCAGCGATGTTTATTTAAAGAGAAATACGATTCCTGTATTTTCTCTTTAATCTTTTTTAATTCAGATTTGAATTATTTCATCAAGATTTTTGAGAAATAAGTTTATATTCAAAATATATATTATATTCAAATAATATCATTTTAAATTTTGATTTCATTTCTATTTCCGTTTTTGAAATGAATCAAATTGTTGAGAAACATAAATCGGGTTTAAAAGGCGTTTTAATGAAAAAATCGGCTGTTCTTTTTATCATTCTGATATTCATTTTTATTTCCGTTCCCTTTTCCGGATGTCTTTCCGTTATCGAAGATTCCGGCTTGACGGGGGACAAAAACGACCCGTACAATGTCGCGCCGATGCAAAAATTATACAATCGCGAACACACGAACGTTCAAATCCGGCTTCGCGAAATTCCCGAACAGCGCTGGTCTGTCGGCGTTGAGCCGTCCGGTGTTTTATTGATGACCGACAATGCCTATGTCCCCGACGATTACATTTTCAACGAGCAGGGATATCACAAATGGGTTTTCCATGGCGCGCAGCCGGGCAGAAACGCGACCGTGACTTTTTCTTATGATTACAACGGCACAACCGTTACAAAGCATACCTTGACCGTTTACGTTGATGAAACGGACATGTCGCTTCGGATTTATGAGAAATAAAAACAGAAAGTGAATCCGAAATAAACGGATTCAGCGATTTTTTTCAAAAATTAAAAATCAGCTCATATTGAGCGGATTTGTTTTCATATATTCTCGAAGAACGGTTGTCGCGTAACTTCCTTTCGGCAATTTGAATTCAAGCGTCAATTTTGTTTTGCCTTCATTCAAATCATCCGCTGCAACCAAAACATTCGGCTCGACTTCGAGTAAAATCTCTTTTCGAAGACCCTTTGAAGCAACTTCGGGAAACGCCGGCATTTTGAAATCTTCGGGCGTAAATCCTGTTTCTTCAATCAACCGGCATTCGATTTCGCCCGGAATGCCGTCGGCAAACGGTGTTACCGATCCGAAAAGCGGCGCCGTGATGAAAGCGCGGCCTCGTTTTAAAAGACCATTAATGCCGTCAATATTGTCTTCATCGACTTTTTCAAGGCGTGACGGGTCGGGCGTTTTGTCTTTTGCGCGATAGCAAACGATGTCGCCGACAACCGCTTGATTTAAGGAAAGGCCGTTTTTCAGGCGTTCGCAAATAATGCGGTTGAAAAGCCAGGACTGGTAAGCGTGAATAAACATCGTGTAAAGGTTTTTCGGCAAAACCATAAACGCACCTTTAAAGTCGCCGGGACGCGCGATTAAATGATTGAGAAGCGCTTTTTCATGTCCCAAATAATCCGGGAACTGCAAAACGCCGCCTTTGAAATCATTGGTTTCTGCGATGTAGCGGCGGACGTTTTTGGTTTCTTCCGGTTCGTCGGGATAAACTTCCGAGACATATCTTAAAATCGCTTTTTCCAAATCGCCTTTGAGCAAATCTTCACCGACGTGATGCGTTACCGGCCGCCGGGATCCGAATCTTTGAATCCCAAAGAAATTCGGAACGCCGCCGGCTTTTAAAATATCAGCGGTTGTTTTTTCGGCGGCGGCTTTTGCTTCCGCTTCCGGCAAATCGATGTTTCGAATCACGATTTGGAATTGATTGCCTTCCAAATCGCCGAGCCCGATCGGCTGCTGAGAACGGCCGAGAACGCGAACGGAAACGTCTTTGAGATGAACATTTTCAACTTGTTCTTTCGTCACGTCATAAAGACTCATTTTCTGAACCGTGACGGCGCGTTTGTCTTTCGTTCCCGCGTAAGTGATTCTTTTATGACTGATTCCGAGCGCGCTGGAATACGCTTTTAAAAAATGGTTGGTATCCCAATTCTCTTTCGTGACCTCAACCATCAAATATTTCCGATTTTTATCAATCACGTCATTCTCTTCATAAGGATAATTTGAAATTTCCCGAACAATGAAATCGGTCGGCTGATATCTGAGAACGCCGCTGACGCCGGCGGTTGTCGTCGAATAAAGATTAATTCCGATTTCGTTTTCCAGAGCAGGCACATTTATACCTGTTGTTTCGGACATTTTTGTGTCCATTGTTTCGGAAATGTTTGTCTGTTCTTCTGTCATGTCTCTCATTCTTTGTTATGGCAATTTGAATAACGGTTAAAGCATTTTCAAATGCCCTGTAATTTTATCGATTTTTTCTTCCTGCGCGGGCCCGATTCCGAGCACCGTAATTGTTCCGGGCGCGATTTCTGTCCGGCCCGCATCCGTAATCAGCGCAGTTGAAAGTCCTTCACGTCTTGCTTTTTCCTTGAGCTCAAACAATTCTTGAAGACTCGCGGCTTTTAACACGACTTTTTTCTGGCCGCCCGCTTTCCAGGCGTCCAACTCTCTTTTGTCCGCCCAATCGGCGGCGGATACGGCAGCGTGCGCGACCTGAACCGCAAGCTTTCCCGGCGAGAGCTTCAAATCCGTTCGCATGACGATGACTTGTTTATATTCACCCATAATTCTTCCTCTGATACGGTTTAACGACACGCTTTTCATTTAATTGTTTTCATTCAGCTGAAAAAACGATTTTCTCAGCCTTCCGCGTTCGGAAAGGATTTCAAAATTTCTTTTAAATAAATCCAAACCTTTTCAGCAGCATCTAAATTTAACGTTTCATCCGGCGTGTGCGCGCCTGTTATATCGGGGCCGATTGAAACCATTTTAATTCCGGAAAAAGTCCTGTGAAAAACACCGCATTCCAACCCGGCATGAATCGCTTGAATTTGAATTTCTTTTCCGAATGTTTTTTGATAAATTTCAGCGCAGTTTTTCAAAAACACCGAGTTGAAATCGGGCTCCCACGGCGAATAAGTATGCGTGATTTCAAAATTATAATGATACTTTTCGGAAAGCGCCATCATTTCTTTGATTTTTTCTTTGAGCCTTAAATCGTTTCCGGAACGAAGGCTGTAAATGATTTCCAATTCGCGCTTTGATTTTTCGGTATAAATATCCAAATCGGAACTTTCAGTCTCTTTTTCCGCGCCTTTGAAATATTCCTCATTCGAACGAGTTTTAATAATTGCCAAATTTCCCGACGTTAAAACCAAATCCGGAATGGAGGCCGACATTTCGAAAACACCGTTTGGAATCGCGATTAAAAAATTCAAGATCCGCTCTGTGTTTTTCGCGGAAAACGATTTGAGATTGGATTTCTGAACGTTTGAAAAATCAGCGACGGCCACTTCAACTGCCATATTCGGATCATTAAAACTCGGAACGGATGAGATCAGCGCGGCATAATCTGCCGCTTCCGTTTTCAAATTTTCGGCAGGAATATCCGTCACAAACGAAAGTTCCGCGCGTCTCGGAATTGTGTTTGCCGCGGTTCCGCCTTTGATTTTAATCAGTTTAATCGTATTCTGCGTATATCTCTCCGCCAGCCGTTTAAAGAACTGAATCAGAATAAGATTCGCGTTTCCGCGTCCGATGTGTATGTCCGTTCCGGAATGGCCGCCGAGCAGGCCCGAGACGACGATGTTGTAAGGCATCAGCGTGGCATCACAGTCCGTCTCTTCGAGATTATCGCCTGCGCACGCGTTTTCAACATCAATCAAACGCTTAAAACCGATTTGCGTACCGCCTGCACAGCCGACGATAACAACGCCTTCCTCTTCGGAATCCAAATTGATTAAATAATTGCCGGAAATAAAATCGGGATCCATACCTTGCGCGCCTGTCAGACCGATTTCTTCATCCGTCGTAAATAAAAGTTCAAGCGGCGGATGGGAAATGTCAGCCGATGCGGCGATTGCCAGCATGTACGCCATTCCGATGCCGTTGTCGGCGCCGAGCGTGGTTTGGTCGGCCGTCAAATATGAAATATTGTTTTCTTCGAAATAGCGAAGTGAAATCCCGTCTGTTACGAAACTGTGCGGCGAGCCTGTTTCTTTTTCGCAAACCATATCGGTATGCGCCTGCAAAATAACCGCCGGCAAATTTTCCATCCCGGGTGACGCGGGAACTTGAATAAGAATGTTATTGCAATGATCGCGTTTGGTTTCAAAACCGCGCTCTTTGCCGAATTTTTCAAGCCACGCCGCGATTTGTTCTTCATTTTTGGAACATCTCGGAATGCTTGAAATTTCTTCAAAAATCGAAAGAACCGTTTTAAAATCGGAGTCATTCCACCGATTTTGATTGATTGTTTGCATGAGATTCACCGAGAATTTTTTAGGATAATGATTTTTTACAAAAATAATTATTAAATTCTTAAGTTCATTTTTATTTATTTTTTAAAATATATTAAACCGTTCTTTGATTTTGAAAAAATGATAAGATTTTCATCTTATCATTTTAAATATATTTTTAATATATTTTACAAAGTTTTTATAAATATGGTAAAAGCTCTTTTTGTATATTTACAAACTCGCCAAATGCGTTTACTGCTGTATTCTCCTGAATTATAAAAAACTGTCCGAATTTGTTTAATACAAAATAATGTTCAGGTCCGACGTTTTTAGTTTCCGAGTTCTCGTCTTCGACCAAGTACAACATGATTTCTTCTCCTTTATAATATTCCGGAAGATTTGTAATCATAATCGTATCACCCACCACGCCGCCAAGTGTTCTGACATATATCAAATTATTTTTGTCTTTTAAATTACCTTTATAAATTTCTTCAACTTCAATCGCAACATCATGATAAATGCGAGGAATTTCATCGGATTCGGCTTGTTTTTCAGGCTCAATCGTCCACCACGCCGGCAATATTTCGACAACTTTTCCTTTTATCACAAGATCAGAATTGGCCGCGAGTTTACTGTATTCAATGTATTCAGGAGACACGTTTACAATAATTTCATTGGCATAAACTTTGTCATCAATGTTTTCGGGGGTAACGTTTCTGAGGGACAATAAATCTTTTTGATTATTGGAAAACGCGTTTTCGGGATTTGAATTTAAAAAATCATTTCCGGCAAAAATAAAAACCGATGCTGACAGAAGTATCCCGATTAAAAATAAAGAAATAAAAACTGCTGTTTTATTCATTCGCACCACTTCATAAATTAATTCAGATACGAACAAATAAGATTAAAAGTTGAAAAAACTTTTGAAATTAACTGAGAATTATAAATGAAGAATAGCCAAAACTTCTTTTAAAATATCCAAATTTTTCAAATCCGCTTTTTTCGTCAACTGCTCGATATAAATTCGAGAATCCGACATCGTTTCTCCGACCGGCGGTTTTAAAAGAAGAATATTTCCGATTTCAACGCCTTCGCCAACCCCGGCAACCGTTTTCAAAATCATTTCGCCGGAAAGCGAATCGGGCAGAATTAAAAAGTTCGTTTCTTTGATCGCGTCTTCAATCAATATCGTATAGTGTTTTGCGGAAATGCCTTCCGAATTGAGTTTCGCTTCAAGCGCCTCGGCGGTTAAAATCGTTTGATCGACTGTTTTGTCGCGGCCGAGATCGCCGGCGCGGCCGCCCGAAATAATGCCGATTTCGGGTTTGATTCCGAGTTTTTGAATCAATGAAAAACCGGCTTTCGCGCAAAATTCCAAATCTTCCAAACCTGAAATTATATCAGGACCGGCAGGCGCTGCAAAAAGAAGCTGTTCTTTGTCCGTTAAAAAAACGGATAAGCGATAGATTTTATCGGCGCCCGTTTCTTTTTTGATTTTATCGTAAACGTCATCTGGCGGGCGATTGTTAAGAGAAATTATTTGGCCGCTGTCGGCGGCAGAACTGCTGTTTTCGGGAAGAGACGGGAAGAAAGAGCGAATTGAAATCATTTTATCATGCCGATATTGAAATTGTTTTTAAAATTTAAAAAAAAAACTTTTTGAAATAATTTTATTATTTACGGTTTTATTTATTTGAATACTTTCACCTTTAATACAAAGCATTAATTAATATACTTATCATCATTTGGAAAGATTTTTATGACAATCGACATGAAACACGATTCAGTTGATTTTTGAAAGCATTAATTTAAAAACAATAATGCATTCTACAATTCATCTATTATTTGATTTTTCAATTACTAAATTATACATTCACTTTTTCAAGGAGTTTTTTATGGAAGAAACAGACAAAACCCCGATTGCCGAAGAACTGGCAAAGAGACAAAAATCAATCAGTGTCGCCGAGTTCTTCGAAAAAAATCGCCACATTCTTGGTTTTGATTCGGCGCCGCGCGCATTGATTACAACAATTAAAGAAGCCGTTGACAACGCGCTTGATGCTTGTGAAGAAGCCGGCATTCTGCCGGATCTTTTGGTTGAAGTCAACCGCGGCGACGGTGATTATCTTCAGATTACGATTGAGGATAACGGTCCCGGCATCATCAAAGAACAAATTCCGAAAGTTTTCGCAAAATTACTTTACGGCTCTCGTTTTCACGCGCTCAAACAAAGCCGCGGCCAGCAGGGTATCGGTATTTCCGCCGCCGTTTTGTACTCTCAAATCACAACAGGAAAATCAACGAAAATCATCTCAAAAGTCGATCACAGATCACCGGCGCATTATTACGAGCTGATGATTGACACAAGCACGAACGAGCCGTCGATTTTGGAAGACAGGATTGTGGACTGGCCCAACGCGCACGGAACGCGAATCGAAATCGAAATGGCCGCCTCATACGTCAAAGGCAGAAAGCAATCCGTTTTCGAATATTTGAAATCCACCGCGATTATCAATCCGCACGCCCGCATCCGCTTGGTCGAGCCCGACGGAAACGAAATCCTGTTCGAGCGCGCGACCGATCAAATCCCGAAGCAAGCGGAAGAAGTTCTGCCGCATCCGCACGGCATTGAACTCGGAACGTTGATGAAAATGCTTCAAAACACGGACCGCCAGAAGCTGGCACCGTTTTTGCGCTACTCGTTTTCAAAAATCGGCCTTCAGACGGCGGAAGAAATTTGCGATGCGGCCGGATTGGACCGCGAAGCAGATCCGCACGCGCTTGACAGAAACGATGCCGTGAAGCTTTTAAACGCGTTTAAAAAAGCAAAAATCGTTGCGCCGTCAACCACTTGTTTGTCGCCGATTACGGAAGATTTAATTTATCAGGGTTTAAAAAAGGAGTTCAGCGTTGACTTTATCGCAACCGCCTCCCGAAAACCTGCGATTTATTCCGGCAATCCGTTCGTGATTGAAGTCGGTGTCGCCTACGGCGGCAATTTCCCGAAAGACGAAAAAGCGCAGATTATGCGTTTTGCAAACCGTGTTCCGCTTCTGTATCAGCAGGGCGCTTGTGTGACAACGCACGCGATTGAAAGCGTTAAATGGAAGCAATACAACATCAGCCAACCCGGCGGCGGCGTTCCGTTTGGCCCGTTCGTCATTTTGATTCACATCGCGTCAACAAACGTGCCGTTCACATCCGAATCCAAAGACGCGATCGCCGAAATTGACATTATTCGAGAAGAAACCGAACTTGCCGTCAAAGAAGTCGCCCGCAAGTTAAAAACATATCTCGGAAAGCAGGGCGATTTGGCAAAACGCCGCGAGAAGGAAGTGATTATTACAAAGCTTTTGCCGCAAATGGCCGAAAAAGTCGCGGCGATGGTTGAAAAACCGGTTCCGGACATTCAGCCGGCCGTTGCCAATATCATGGGCAATCTTTTGGTCAACAGAACGGTAGATGTCGGAGAAGACAGCCAGTCCAATCTGCATTTTGTCTCGCTCGCCGTCCGCAATTACGGATCTGCGCAGCGAAAATTCAAGATTCACCAGATTCTGCCGTGTGAAATCAAATCCCCGAGTCCGCCGCCGTCAACGATTGTCAGCGTCGGCGACAATTACGATTACATTTGGGAAGTCAATGTCGCGGCCGGCGCGTCAAAAGTGTTCCGTTTTACACTGGACGGTGCCGATGCCAACGAATTAGCAAACATGGACGAAGTGATCGTCGAAGGAATGGACGAAGAAGACGTAACGGGCGCAAAGGCCCTCAATGAACTGTTTTGAGGTTAAAAAATGGTCCGCAAAAGTAAAAAAGAAGAGCCGGCAGAAGAAAATTCAGAAAACACTGTCGAAAACAACGCCGGCGAATATGTTTCAGACATTGATGATTATGAAGCCGAATTCGAGGCGTTCGACGACTATGAAGACGATGCCGGCGACAATATCGGTGATGACGAATACAAAACCGCGAAAGCCGAAAGTTATTCAAGCGACGGCGAATTTGATGAATTCGGCAGCGACGAAGACGAAGAGTTTTTCGAGCCCGAGCCGGATTTGTTTGATGATTCCGGCAAGCTGAAATCAAGAATCGAAGACGACACGGCGCCGCTTAAAAAGCTGGCAGCTGAGACGGAATACGCCGATAAAAATTCGGAGGAATATAAAAAGAAAGTCGCCGACAAAAAGCTTGAAAATGACGCGTGGACGACGCGAAAACTCATCGGGCTTGCCGAAACGTTTTACGACCAGTTTGACAGCGGACAGGTGCCGCACGTTTTAATGCCGTCGAGAACAAAGAAAAATCTCGCTTACAGTGACGAAAGCGAGGTTTGGGTTTACGGTGACATTGAAAGCGAGCGTTCCGCCAAAACCGTCAAAGGCGCACACCAATTGCTTCGAACGGTTTCGGTTTCGGACTTCGTTGTGTCGGAACACTTGAAAAACAACCGCAGTTCAACATTAAGAGAATTGTATTACATTTCGGAAGGCTGGGGCGCGGCGAAGTTCCACGCGCAGTCCGAAAGTGACCGTTTGATTGAGGATTTAGAAATCATAACGGGCGCGCAGCGTGAGTTTTTCCACGTTCGTCCGGAAGAAGACGGCGCAACGATGTACGGTCCGCTCCTTCTTCGCGAAGAAACGAAACGCGGCTCACGCGACATTCACTGCCAAAAAGACATCGGCGAAGGCGGTTATCAAATTCCGTTCAACGTTGAAAACATTGAATTTTTAAGCCACGACGCAACGATGATTATCGCGGTAGAAACAGGCGGTATGTACGCGCGTTTGATTGAGAACGGTTTTGATGAAAAATACAATGCGATTCTGGTTCACCTCAAAGGTCAGCCGGCGCGATCGACGCGCCGCATCATTCGCCGCCTGAATACGGAACTCGGAATCCCGGCAACCGTTTTCACGGACGGTGACCCGTGGTCGTACCGTATTTTCTCTTCCATTGCGTACGGCGCCATCAAAAGCGCGCACCTCTCCGAATACATGGCAACACCCGAAGCCAAATTCATCGGCGTTCAGCCGTCCGACATCGTTGAATACGAGCTGGCGACTGACAAGCTGTCGGAACAGGACATCGCAGCGCTCAGAAGCGAGCTTTCCGATCCGCGTTTCGCCTCAGGCTACTGGAAAGAGCAAATCAATCTCCAGCTTGAAATCGGAAAGAAGGCTGAACAGCAAGCTTTTGCCGGCAAAGGTTTGGATTTCGTGACGGAGACGTATTTACCGGATCGGCTGAAAGATTTAGGGATTATTTAAAAAAATTTTGTTCGCTTCGCTCACAAAATTTCAGAGCGGGGGGAGAGAGGCGTTTGCAGAAAATTGTTCGGCTGCGCCTCACAATTTTTATGGTTTCGCCGTCGATTAGGACAGGTGTTTACAAAAAAATCGCTTCGCGATTTTTTATGGCTTCACCTTAACGGTTAAAATATTCAAAAAACGAGTTTGGTTTGAATGAAATTTTCATTCAAACTTATTTTTAATTAAATTAAAAAAGAAATATTTGAATGAATCATTCAAACAAATTTTAAAGTTCGGCGCCGACAATCGTCTGCGTTGCCGTCACGTTCGGGCTTTCGCGGATTTTGTCAACGATATCGTTGAGTTCGCGCAGGGTTTCAAGTTCGACGATGACAACGAAATCGAATTCTCCGAAAACGTGGTAAACGTCTTTGACGCCGGCAAAAGACTTCAAATCGTTGTAAGCGTTCTTTTCAGAACCCGGCAATACATTTAACATTGTAACTCCGATAACCATGTTTTTTTCCTCTGTTGGATTTATGAAAAATTATTGAAATTTGTTTTTAACTTTACGTCTGTCGATTTTGAATCGACCGGATAAAAATAAAACTATTCGATTTGTTATATAGATAACGCAGGGAGAGTTGAAAAATAAAAATAAAAAAACGTTAATGTTTAAATTGTTTCAAAGTCAATTCCTTTCTTCATATATCAAATCTTCATGAGGATGATTTGAAAATGCTTTTTTGGAAGATTCGTTTAACGTTTTTTCAATTTCACAATAACGGAACAATCTTGAAATCTTTCATGACACGATGAATTGTTTTTGATCTTTTCGTAAATTAAATTGAACCATTTATTACAACTTTTTTTTATTGTTTTAATTTTTATTTTTGATTCATTTTCTCTTTCATCGCCGAAACCAGCGCTTCAAACGTAAATTCATCGGGAACGACATCCACCGTAACGCCGAAACTCTCAACGGTTTGCGCCGTCGGGTCGCCGATTGCACCGACAACAGCTTCATTCAGCTGGCTGATGACTTCGTCGCGGTCACCGATTTTATCGGCAAGCGCCATGAAATTTTTCACCATCATCGTGCTCGTAAACGCGAACGCTTCAATTTCGCCGGCGATCGTTTTTTCAATCAATTCATCTTGGAGCGCGCCTTCGGGAATGTCAAGCGTATAAACATGCGTTTGATGAACCGTCGCGCCGGCATCGATTAATCCCTGAACCAAAACGGCGGAGCCGTAAAAGCTTCTCGGAATATCAATGATTTTTCCGGAAACATCTTTTCCGAGGTCGTTGACGAGACCGACAGAACTGTATTCGCCCGGCATCATCGAACTTTCCAAGCCGTAGCTTTCAAGTTTTTTGCGCGTCGTCGGACCGATGGCAACAATTTTGATTTTTTTCAGCGCGTCTAAAAAATCTTTTTCGCCGACACCGTCTAAATTTTTCAATGTGTAATCAATTCCGTTCGCACTTGTAAAAATCACAAGATCCGTTTTCGAAGAGAGAACACGTTTTACAAAACCGTCAAAAGCGTCGTCTTTCATTCCTTTCAGCGTGACGACCGGGACGGAAAACGGCTGGAATCCGGCGGCAACCGCCGTGTCTTCTGACGCGTCCGTGTAAGTTTCCGGGCGCATAATCGCAAGAACGGGTCTTTTTTCCATATTCGTCTCCCCATTTTTAAATTTGTTCGCCTAAAATGTCATGCAAATTGACAACGTCGCCGATGACCGTTATTGCCGGCGCTTTGACATTTCGCTCTTCTGCCAGAGCGGCGATGTTTTCAAGCGTTCCGATTGTGACGCGCTGATCCGGGCGAGTGCCTTTTTCAATCAGCGCAACCGGTGTTTTCGGGTCTTTTCCGAATTTGAGAAGCTCGCCGCAATTGCGCTCAAGCATTTTAACGCCCATGAAAATGACAAGCGTGCCGTCAAATTTCGCTAAAAGTTCCCAATCAAGACCGGTTTCATCTTTGGTCGGATCTTCATGTCCGGTGATAAACGTTACCATTGAGTTGCTGTTGCGGTGTGTAATCGGAATGCCCGCGTAAGCCGGAGCGGCAACGGCAGACGTAATTCCGGGAACAACTTCAAATTTGATTCCTTCTTTGACCAGCTCTTCAGCTTCTTCGCCGCCGCGACCGAAAACGTACGGGTCGCCGCCTTTTAAGCGTAAAACGGTTTTGCCTTCTTTGGCTTTTTCAATAATGACTTCATTGATTTTATCCTGCGTCAGCGTGTGATTTCCGGCATATTTTCCGGCGTCAATTTTTTCGGTTTTTTCGGGAATTAAGCTTAAAATCGCTTCTCCCGGAAGCTGGTCATAAATGACGACATCCGCTTCATCAATGAGGCGGCGCGCTTTCACCGTCAGCAGATCGGGATTGCCCGGACCGGATCCTGCCAAATAAACTTTACCGTATTTTTCAGACATTTTTATATTCCCCAATTTAATCATCAGTAAACATCAATAGTAATTCGTAGTTATCATTTGTGTCCGAGAAGTCTTAAAATCGGCGACTTCTTTTCATTCTTTTCGCGGTCCCAGTCAAATCCGGAAACTTTTTTCGCCAAATCGGCTTCGTTCGCGTAAATGTGCGCGGAAGTGGACGTTAAAATAATTTCAACCAATTCGCAGCCGGCCGGTTTGATGACGAGTTCGTCAAAGGCTTTTGCGATGCCGCAAAGGTTTGCCCAAACCGCGTCGCCGTAATCGTTGGACCGGAACAGCAGGCGAAGAGATACTTGATTGTCGTCGAGCAGGCGAACCTGATACCAATTAAAGCACGGCGGATTGTGAGAGTTCCAATACATCGGGTGATAAATCGTTCCAACGTTTTGATTGGACTGAATTTCGGTTTTCAGATTTTCCGCTAATTTTTCTTTGGACACTTCCATTTGATCGATTTCGCCTTCAATCGTTTGGAATTTGCGCATCAGTTCAATGTAAGTGTATTCAAAATCGGTATCATCGCCCTGGCGTTTTCCGACATCGCAGAGCGGCACAAGGAAACTGTCCTGATAATCGGTGATTTTGTCGCCCGCCCATCTGAAATTTTCAGGCGTGACGCCGGCCAAAACATCATCAATCGCCTGGCCGTAAATTTGAATTATCGCGTAAATTTCGCGCGCGCGTTTCGGCTCGCCGGCGTGGCCGAATGTGATATCTTTCCCGTCAAGAACAATATCCTCCGTAATTCTCTTGTACAAAGAATCAATGTTTTCGCCGGAATATGTTTTAACAAATGTGAGTGAGGACGGTTTCATAAAAAATCACAATTTCCTGATTTATTTTTAAGCAGCCCGAAATATGCTTTAAACTTATTTAAAAGTTCATTCACCCTTTTGAAAAAAATCAAAAATAGGCATGGATTTTTGAAAAATAATCAAAAATGGTCATGGATTTTTGAAAAATAATCAAAATGGTCATTGGTTTTTGAAAAATAATCAAAAATGCGGCAGTTCGCGCGCGGCGACGGCGACAGCAGGTGGAAACGGCAAGGTGCGGCGCCCCGTTCGCGAAGCGAACGGCTGCCATAAGAGAAAGGAGAGGCAAGCGCGCAAACAACAAGGTAGCAGCAGCAAACGCAAACAGTAAGGTAGCAACAGCAAACGCAAACAGTAAGGTAGCAGCAGCAAGCGCAAACACCAATGCAAATGCACACAGACACAAGAAATGTAATGAAAAAACACAAGTCTCAAATTAAACAAAAATGAAAACGAAACAAGAAAAATATAAAAAACAAGAAAAAGAAAAACAAAAAAAAGTTTTCAAAAAATCACAAAACTTCTTTCCATTTTTCAATATTCTTCAAACTGATGCCGGTTTCTTTCGCCAATTTTCCGGAATCGGCCGATGCCAAATCTGATAAAGTCATAACGCCGGCATCGTTTAATTTTTCAAGTGAAGCCGTTCCGAGTCCTTTAATATCTGAAAGTTCCGTCGGATTCGCGGCTTTCGCCTCTCTTTCTGCTTTTGCCGCCGCCTTTTCTTTTCGGATTCGTTTGGCGCGTTCGGCGGATGTCTCGGCGACAATGCCGTTTTTCTCATCCTCCTCAACCTTTTTCTGCCATTCGATAAAATTGCAATGCGGGCAGCCGAGTTCCCACGGGCGTTTGCCTTCCGTGATGATTTTAATTTTATACATTTGGTGATCGTCACACATTTTATCCGTCACAACGACCTGTCCCGTTCGCGGAACCGGAAGCGAAAAGTCACAGTCAGGGTAGCCGCTGCAGCCGATAAAGCGAGATCCCTTCTTCGATTTTCGAATAATCAAATCCGAGCCGCAGCGCTGGCATTTGCCGACGATTTTATCCTCGCGAAGACCGGACTGTAAAGAACGGCCGATATCTTCGTGATTCTTTTCAAGCTCGTCGAAAATGTTGTTCAGCATTTCACGAGATTCTTTTAAAACGATTGCTTCCGAAATCTGACCTTCTGAAATTTTATCCATGTCAGCTTCCAGCTGTTTGGTCATATCCGGCTTCACGATTGTCGGCGCGTACTGCTCAAGCGTATCAATAACGGAATAAGCCATATTCGTCGGCTGAAGCGGATTGCCGTGAACATAATAACGAGAAACAAGCTTATTAATAATGTCGGCGCGCGTCGCTTTTGTTCCGATGCCCATATCATCCATGATACGAATCAAACGGCCCTGACCGTAACGGCTCGGCGGCTGCGTTTCTTTATCAAATAATTCTTTGTGCGTAATTTTAAGCAAGCCGCCTTCTTCCAAATGCGGCAAAACGCGGTCTTCGGGCTTATTGTACGGATAATACCAGCGCCAGCCTTCCTCCGTTAAGCGCGAGCCGTTGCTCTTGAATTCTTCGCTGTTGATATCGATTTCAACTTTCATGGTGTCCCACTCGGCTTCGCCGGCAAATGTCGCGAAGAAGCGGCGGACAACCAATTCGTAAATCTTCCATTCGTCCTCTTTCATGTCAGTGCGCTTCGCCGGCGCGACAGGGTGAATCGGCGGGTGAGCCGGGTCTTCCTTTTTGCCCTGCGTCGGCTTTAAACCGTCTTTGTCAGCGATTTTAAGCAATGCTTTCGCGTACGTGTCAAATTCGGTGCCGACGAACATTTCAATGAGCGAACGCAATTCCAAGCTTTCCGGATAAATCGTGCTGTCCGTTCTCGGATAAGACAAATAACCGGCTTCGTAAAGCGTTTGGTACATGCGTTTCGCGTTGTTAACGGAAATGCCGACAGCGTTGGCCGCGACATAAAATTCGGTCGTATTGAAAGGAATCGGCGGTTTTTCTTTGCGCTTTTTTGCTTCAATGCTTTTGATTTTCGCGTCATTGCCGACAACGACATTTGAATAAACGCGCTCGGCGATTTCTTTTTCAAAAATGCGGTTCGTGTGGTATTCCGCGATAAACGATTCATTGGATTTTGTTTCAAGCGTTGTTTCGATTTCCCAATATTGAACCGGAATGAACGCTTCACGCTCTTTTTCGCGTTCGACAATCAAGGCGAGCGTCGGCGACTGAACGCGCCCGACAGACAAAAAGAGTTTTCCGAGACGGCCGGCGCAAAGCGAGATGTAGCGCGTGAGTGCTGCGCCCCAAACCAAGTCAATCACTTCGCGCGCGTGACCGGCATCCGCCAAATCAAAATTCACGGTTGTTAAATTTTCAAACGCATGCGTGATGTCTTTCGGTGTAATCGCACTGTAAAGCGCGCGGTTGAACTTAATGTCAGGATTGACGGACTGAACCAGCGTCAACGCTTCAACGCCGATCAATTCTCCTTCACGATCGTAGTCAGTTGCGATTGTGACAAGATCGGCTTTCTTGCCGATGACTTTCAGCGCCGTTACGATTTTTTTATTCGTTGAAATCGGTATGATTTCAGCGTCAATTAAATCTCTGGCCAAATTCTTTTGCCAGTTGTTGTATTCGCTCGGAAAATCAATTCCGACAACGTGTCCGCTCAAACCCATGACGACCGTGTGATCATCATTATAAGTAAACTCATACGTCTCAATACCCAATTTGGGGTAGCGAACTTTTTTAACTTTATTCTCCGAAAGGATTGCGGCAATACGCTTGGCAGCCGTATCCTTTTCCGTAATAATCAGATACATTTAGAACTCCGATGAATGAAAATTAATTTCCGGGAATTTCAAACAAATGCCCGGATCAGACACTTACAGCATTATTTCATTTTGAATGGTTAGAATGGAAAACTTTGTTATTTATATTTTTTTGAAACTACTTTTCATATAAAATAAATTAAAAAAATACAAGAAAAGACAACGATCACCAAAAAAACAGGTGATTGAATAAAAAATGTAAAAACAACAAAAATTGAAAAAACCAACCAACCTTGAAAAACAAACAACCCTGAAAAACAGAAAAACCGTAAAACCTGTGAAAGTGATTAAAGATTATTTTAAAAATAATCGTTTAATTCACAGCGTTTTTAATAATTTAAAAAATGCGCGTCGGAAAAATTATCCGAGGTGTTTTTTAATAATTTCAACCAAATCGGCGCTTTTAATGGGCTTTCCGATGACTTCTTTGACGCCGGCTTTCAAAATGTCGTCGCCTTTTGCCGAAGAGAATGAGGTTAAAGCGACAATAACGGCATCCGAATCGTATTGTAAAATCTTTTCGGTTGCCTGAATGCCGTCTATGTTTGGCATGACAATATCCATAATGACAATGTCGGGGCTGAATTTTTTATAAAGCTCAACTGCGCTTTCGCCGTCTTTTGCCTGTTCGACAGCATATCCGGAGTTTTGAATCGTTTGAACAAGAAGGTCACGAAGCAAATCCTCATCATCGACAACCAGTACTTTTTTTTGCATAATAAATCACTCTCATAAATAACCAAACTGAATCATACACTAAACTAAAACATAGGAACCGACCATGTTTTTAGTCCCATCTTTACCAAATGAGATTATATGATACCTATCATAGAATAGATTATAAACTATTCGCTGAATTTGAAATTCATTGAATTGCATTAAAAAATGCGCTCAAATATAAAATAACTTCGTTGAGGGGATAGAGAATTATTTTGAAAAATAAACCGTTTAAAATTAAACTCAAAAATTAAGACAAAACTAATAAAATTCAATCAAAAATAAAAAAAACAACAATAAAACAAAAACCAAGAAATAGAAAATTAAATCGAAAAAATGATTAAACGTTAAGCTCAGCCATTAAAAAATAAAAACAATAGCGATGGACTGATCGGGAATTGAACCCGAGGCCTCTACCATGCCAAGGTAGCGATCTTCCGCTGATCTACCAGCCCAATGAAAATACAAATATGATGATAAAATCAAACAAAATTAACGCTGTCACAGCCGCCCGATTCAAAACGAATTGTGCAGACTGCTTGCGGATGTAACACAAGGAATAATTTCTATAAATAATTGTCGATTTGGAAGAAGACTTTCGGTCAATCGAAAAATCAAAGAAACGGCATATGGCAAAACCTTTAAATATCACAATACATATTAGAGGATTGTTGTCTCACGAGCAGCAACAAAACAATTAGGGCCCGTAGCTTAGCCTGGTGGAGCGTACGGCTGATAACCGTAAGGTCCTGCGTTCGAATCGCAGCGGGCCCACCATAAATCATTAACGTCTTTTTTGAATAATTTGAATCGAGTAATGAATATTTTATTCTTCTATTGATGCTTATTCTGTGTCTTGAAAATTTACTTAAATTCAAGGTTTATTTTTTAATTGTTAAAATTCTTAAATAAAAAAATATTTAAATAAATAAAACTTAAGAATTAAATTGACTGTTTTTGACCGTTTAACATTCAATAAATTATTTCAAAATATCTCGAAATAATAAATGAACTATAAAATATGTTTTAAATATTAATCGATAAATTTAAAATATAATCAATTCGTTTTAGAGAACTGTTTGGAATTATAAAAAATATATAATATATATGTGTCCGGCTGACATAAAATAAATAATCAGATGCCGGCGCAATCATATATTAATTTCAGGCAATTCAAAGAGATATTATAATTTCGTTATTAGGATTTAATTCTAATAAATAAGAATAAATATTATAACCTGATAATTATATTTGTCAAAGAAAATTGATATGTTTATTTTTTGAATCAAAATTCCTGACATTCTTTAATTATCAAAAACAGCTTCGCTGTAAAAACGTCTAAAAACGAAAAAAAACGAAACGAGCTTAAATGAGGAACTATAATGAGTGAACAATATATTAGCAAAGATTCCGAAATGGTAGACCTGCTGAGAAAATTAGACATCAGCAGACCTGTTGCAAAAACATTGGCCTGCTTATCTGACGGAAAAGAATTGACATCCCATTCCATTGAAATGTCATCCGGCCTCAGACAGCCTGAAGTCAGCATCGCCATGCGTTATCTTAAAAATAATAATTGGATTGAGATCAGAGAAGAAAAAAGAGACAACGGTAAAGGCAGACCTGTGAAATTTTACAAGCTGACTGTTCCGATGGACAAAATCATTGAAAAGATTGAGGAAAACATCCTTGAAGAAAGAAAAATGATTTTGAGAAACATTGAAGAATTAAAGAAAATTTCTTAATTTTTCTTAATTCTTTTGTTTTTTCTTTTCCAATTCAAAACAATAAAAAATTAAATTTTTTGAAAAACAGTTTCTTTTCTTTGTTTTTTCAAAAAACCGCAATTTATTTTTTAAATTCAACGGTTTATTTTTATAATTCAATATCCGAAAACGTTGTCAAAACTTCGCTTGAAAATATTGAATTAAAAAAATAGATGATTTTTTTACTTTTATCAAAAACTTACTTTTATCAAAAACAGGAAAAGAATTGATTAAAAATCAATTCAATTCGTAAATCAATTTGTTAAAGATTGAATCGGTGCAGGGATTCTGCCGCCGCGTTTTATAAATTCTTCGGAACTGAAATCCGAAACATTCATGACAGGCGCCGCGCCCAAAAGGCCGCCGAATTCAACGGAATCACCGACTTTTTTACCGACGGCAGGAATAATGCGAACGGCCGTCGTTTTTTTGTTAATGACGCCGATGGCCATTTCATCGGCGATAATTGCCGAAATCGTTGACGCGGACGTATTTCCCGGAACCGCAATCATGTCCAAGCCGACGGAGCAGACGCAGGTCATCGCTTCTAACTTTTCAAGCGATAAAGCGCCGTCGTTGACGGCGCGGATCATGCCCGCATCCTCGCTGACCGGAATGAAAGCGCCGCTGAGACCGCCGACAGAGGAAGACGCCATTGCGCCGCCTTTCTTAACCGCGTCGTTTAAAAGCGCCAGAGCCGCCGTCGTTCCGTGCGTTCCGCAGCGTTCAAGTCCCATCGCTTCCAGGATCTCCGCCACGCTGTCGCCAACAGCCGGTGTCGGCGCCAAAGAAATATCAACAACACCGAACTCAACGTTAAGTCTTTGAGAAACCTCACGCGCCGCCATTTCGCCCATGCGGGTGATTTTAAAAGCGGTTTTCTTAATTTCTTCAGAAATCTCCCCAAAAGACGGATTTTTGAGTTTTCGAAGCGCCGCATTGACGACACCGGGGCCGCTGACACCCGCGTTAATTACGCATTCCGCCTCGCCGACACCGTGAAATGCGCCGGCCATGAACGGATTATCATCAGGCGCGTTGGCAAAGACGACCAACTTGGCGCAGCCGATGCTGTCAGCGTCCGCCGTCAGCTTTGCCGCGTCCTTAATCACATTGCCCATCAAAGCAACCGCATCCATATTGATGCCGGCTTTCGAACTTGCCAAATTAATGGAAGAGCAGACACGTTCGGTTTCGGCAAGCGCTCTCGGAATCGATTCAATCAAACGGCGGTCACCGTTTGTCATTCCCTTCTGAACCAAAGCGCTGAAGCCGCCGATGAAATTGACGCCGACTTCTTTGGCCGCCCGATCCAAAGTTTTGGCAACGGACACAAAATCGGGACTCACACAAGCTTCCGCCGCAATTGCAATCGGCGTTACGGAAATGCGCTTATTAATAATCGGAATGCCGTAAAGGTCTTCAACAGCCTCGGCCGTGCCGACCAAATTCTCGGCTTTTCCGACAATTTTTTCATAAATATTTTGATTAAAAACATCAATATCGGGATTGGAACAATCTCTCAAACTGATTCCCATCGTCACGGTTCGGATATCCAAATTTTCCATCCGGACCATTTCAATGGTTTCCAATATTTCTTCAGACGTCAAATACATAAATTCACTTCCGAACGCCAATTAAATGCGGTGCATGTATCTGAAAACATCTTCATGCTGAACGCGGATTTCAACTTTCAGCTCTTGTCCGGCTTCGTTCATCTTTTCCTGAAAATCTTTCAAAACGAAATTTTCACTTTTGACTTCGCCGATCATAAGCATTGTAAAAATGTCTTCCATAAGCGTTTGACGAATGTCGATAATGTTCACGCCGAAATCGGACATGATGCGCGTCACGCCTGCGACAATGCCGACTGTGTCAACACCGATGACTGTAATAACAAAACGGTCTGTTTTCATGGGATTTGGTCCTTAAAATTTATAATTAAAGATAATTTATTTTTTGTTTTAATTTATTAATTGAAGAAATACATTTTTGAAGTCTTTCGTTATAATTTCCGGAGATAATTATGAATTTGTCTTTATTGAAATTTATGTCCGTTTCATACTATTTTTTCAATTCCGTATTCAATTGCATTCGTGTATCATCGCAATCATTAAATCTGTATCCGTCCGCAACCCATTCAACATCGGGTTCAAAATACAAAATTAAATCATAATCGGACAAATGGCGAAAATGAATTAATTCCGGTTTTATTTCGCCGGTATACATTTTACTGTAAAACTCTGTGACAATAGAGTCGGTATCAATAAATAATAATTTATTTGCCGTTTCAATTCCTTTCTTTTCCGCAAGAATTTGTTCCATTCCAATGTTGATAAAATCTGACGATTCGTATGCCGCATCATTTCCGCCGAAATACCGCTGAGAATAATATCGGCCTTCTTCTTGAACATAATTCGTATTATACAACAAAGACAACATTTTTGTCATTGTCGATTTACCGCAGCTTTCGGTTCCGGTTAATAAAATACGCTTTACAAAATACTCTCTTGCCGACGGAATAATAAAATCCCAATTTTGGTACGGATCATTACGAATTTTCGTTGCGCTGACCGGATAAGTTTTCCTTTCCGTGTCATAGAGTTCATATTTAACATCCGGGAAATATTTTGTATATCCTTCTGCTGCATATTGCGGCTCACCGCCGAAAATAACGTCAAATTTTTCAGGAACGGCATCGTTTAATAAAGAGCTCCATTCTTTCCAACCGTTCGGATATTCCGGAATGTTGCTTTCATCAAGCCCGATTACAGAAATATGCTGAAGCTCATTTAATTCTTTGCTCAGCCATTTCATTTTTTGCTGAAGTGTCGGCGCAGAAAATCCTGTCTTTTCATACATTTCAAATTCAAGCTTTTCATGATGGGAAACAACGACATACAATTTTTTGCATAATGTTCCCGCGTTCAAAATCGCATTTATGTGCCCAATATGCGGCGGCGAAAATTTCCCCGCAAACAGTCCGACATCATACATTTAATTTTGCTCCTTTATTCCAGTTATAATATCCGTATACTGCGTTAATAAGATATGCGGTCCACATTAAAACCATAATCGGATTTCCTGCAAGTGTCCACATAATAATGGATATTATGTTAACGATGATCCATAATAACCATTGTTCTTTATAACGAAGCGCCATTAAAATTTGAGCAACAACCGAAACGACCGTCGTTATGCTGTCAAGTCCGGTATATGTGCTTCCCAGCATAATTAAAAATTGCTGAAATAATATAACGCAAATAATTGTTATTGCAAATAATCCGATTTGTTTTGAAAGTGTTAATTCTTTCATTTGAATGCGTTTATCGGTTGTTGTATTTCGCATCCACAAATGAATGCCGATAAATTGCATCGGAAGATAATACAATAAATTGAGTATGACTTCTCCATACAATAAGGAATGAAAAGCGACATAAGCGTATGTAATGCAATTGATTAAACCAAATGCGTAATTCCATATACTTCCTTTTGCAGCCAAAACGACGCAAAAAATGCCTGTAATGAATGCAAGAGTTGATACAAAATCGCTTTCCCAAACAATGTTTAAGATAATCCCGATTATGAAAAATACAACAAGCCACGATATTTCAAAAATTGACCAATTTTTTAAGATACTATTCAATTCAAATTTTGCCATTTAATCACCAAGACATTATACAATTTTAGCAGGTGTTTCAAAAATGTTTTGATTGAAATTGACGGATTGTTGGGAGTTTAGAGATGAAGAGATTTTCTGATTAAACAATATTCTTAAACCGAACTGATTCGGCACCTCACGTTTTCTAAATGTGACATACCTCTGATTTAACAACACTCTCAAACAACTACAAACGTTTATGATGAATATATATCGATTTGGAGACCTCTGATTTAACAACACTCTCAAACTATAAACTCGCCGCGAACGGAACAGAAACAGATTTGGAGACCTCTGATTTAACAACACTCTCAAACGAAGCGGCGCAGACCTCTAAAACAGACATGAGATTTGGAGACCTCTGATTTAACAACACTCTCAAACTGAATAAAGCTATGCTGTTGCAGGTTTTTAGATTTGGAGACCTCTGATTTAACAACACTCTCAAACCTAAATTACAAAATCAAAGAAAAACGATAAGATTTGGAGACCTCTGATTTAACAACACTCTCAAACTGTGTAAAAAATGTTATTCTTCTTGGACTCGATTTGGAGACCTCTGATTTAACAACACTCTCAAACCGTTCATTTCCGCTAGCGTAAAGAGTTTTTGATTTGGAGACCTCTGATTTAACAACACTCTCAAACTTTTTCGCGTTCGGTTTCAAGTTCTTCATAGATTTGGAGACCTCTGATTTAACAACACTCTCAAACAAGTCGTGAGAATAATTGACTTTTTACACAGATTTGGAGACCTCTGATTTAACAACACTCTCAAACAAAAGAAAAGGGATGCAGTGCTTTCTGCAAGATTTGGAGACCTCTGATTTAACAACACTCTCAAACTTATGAGCCAGCGAGATAACGATTTTACAGGATTTGGAGACCTCTGATTTAACAACACTCTCAAACGATGTTGAATTAGTTAATTCAAATTCAATTGATTTGGAGACCTCTGATTTAACAACACTCTCAAACGTAAACAAGGTTCAAACAATGTTTACAATTGATTTGGAGACCTCTGATTTAACAACACTCTCAAACAACAGATAGCGATTTTACCACACTTGATGCGATTTGGAGACCTCTGATTTAACAACACTCTCAAACGAATCTTTGATCAACAGTTTGAGACCAATTAGATTTGGAGACCTCTGATTTAACAACACTCTCAAACATGAAGAAAAAAGAAACTGAAATTTTAACCGATTTGGAGACCTCTGATTTAACAACACTCTCAAACAATATCACGCACGAAAATGAAGACGTGATGGGATTTGGAGACCTCTGATTTAACAACACTCTCAAACAGTAACTTCCATTTTAATGTATTCAATTACGATTTGGAGACCTCTGATTTAACAACACTCTCAAACAAACTCGGTGCTTGTTTCGTCTCCGATTGCGATTTGGAGACCTCTGATTTAACAACACTCTCAAACCAAAAAAGGCATTCAGTCCGCTAAAATGGAGATTTGGAGACCTCTGATTTAACAACACTCTCAAACACCGCAAGTAACGCAAAATCTTGTCATTTTGATTTGGAGACCTCTGATTTAACAACACTCTCAAACAAGAAGAAAACGAAGATTCGTGTTGCGGTAGATTTGGAGACCTCTGATTTAACAACACTCTCAAACGGGCGCGATATTGCGGAACCGGGTTAACCGGATTTGGAGACCTCTGATTTAACAACACTCTCAAACCAAGAATTTGACATGAAATTATTTACAAACGATTTGGAGACCTCTGATTTAACAACACTCTCAAACACCCCAGCACGACAACACGCCAGTTCGACCGATTTGGAGACCTCTGATTTAACAACACTCTCAAACAAAACTTCATTCCGATAGGAATTGCATACTGATTTGGAGACCTCTGATTTAACAACACTCTCAAACCAACAGAATACATTATCACCATTCTCTAAAGATTTGGAGACCTCTGATTTAACAACACTCTCAAACATAGAGATAAACCTATTCGAGAAGAAGATTGATTTGGAGACCTCTGATTTAACAACACTCTCAAACCGAAGTCCTCGCCACGACTCATTTTCCGAAGATTTGGAGACCTCTGATTTAACAACACTCTCAAACCATTTAACTACAAAAAAGGAATTACAGCCCGATTTGGAGACCTCTGATTTAACAACACTCTCAAACGGTGCCGCCGTTGGCAGTTGCGACGGGTGCGATTTGGAGACCTCTGATTTAACAACACTCTCAAACCTTTTTGGCGGCAGTAAAAAAGAATCCAATGATTTGGAGACCTCTGATTTAACAACACTCTCAAACAAGAAGCCCTTGACGTGGTCGTTTTTGATGGATTTGGAGACCTCTGATTTAACAACACTCTCAAACTCACTCGGGCAACTGTGGTTTCCTCAACTTGATTTGGAGACCTCTGATTTAACAACACTCTCAAACTTCTGTAATTTGTGATTTCGGCCGCTGTGTGATTTGGAGACCTCTGATTTAACAACACTCTCAAACTGTAGTTTGCCGTCTTGATAACGGTTTTTGGATTTGGAGACCTCTGATTTAACAACACTCTCAAACTGACAAAAGTAAAGTAATGATAACCGCTATGATTTGGAGACCTCTGATTTAACAACACTCTCAAACTCATGGCTCGACGCCCTTTTACAAGGCGCAGATTTGGAGACCTCTGATTTAACAACACTCTCAAACGCGCTGTGTTTGCGCCGCAATTGGTCATTCGATTTGGAGACCTCTGATTTAACAACACTCTCAAACTTTCATAAGTCGTGTATTCCGTCAAGTCGGGATTTGGAGACCTCTGATTTAACAACACTCTCAAACGGGCGTCCTCAGCGAAGCCGAACGCTTCCGGATTTGGAGACCTCTGATTTAACAACACTCTCAAACCCAAAGAACACGAATTAAATCTGATATATTGATTTGGAGACCTCTGATTTAACAACACTCTCAAACACACCGTCACAGGACGTTTACACGACCACGGATTTGGAGACCTCTGATTTAACAACACTCTCAAACTTGATACTAATGTATTGGAAGAAGCTACTAGATTTGGAGACCTCTGATTTAACAACACTCTCAAACGGTGAAAACCGTCTACTACAATATAAACATGATTTGGAGACCTCTGATTTAACAACACTCTCAAACCTTCTCCGGATCCGTCAAGGTTCAATTTGTGATTTGGAGACCTCTGATTTAACAACACTCTCAAACCGGATAAACCGGCAAAAAGAAAATCATGGCGATTTGGAGACCTCTGATTTAACAACACTCTCAAACACCGTTTTCCGGACATTGAATGACATCTGTGATTTGGAGACCTCTGATTTAACAACACTCTCAAACCGTATTCTGTCATGTTGTCGCCCCACGTTGGATTTGGAGACCTCTGATTTAACAACACTCTCAAACGGAAAAATGAAAATTTTGGTGTTTGGAGAGATTTGGAGACCTCTGATTTAACAACACTCTCAAACAATATTGCATTTACAATGATACATATTTTAGATTTGGAGACCTCTGATTTAACAACACTCTCAAACATAGATTCGGGCGTAATTATTAGCAAAGTAGATTTGGAGACCTCTGATTTAACAACACTCTCAAACATAATTGAAGAATCTTAAAGAGAATAAAGCGATTTGGAGACCTCTGATTTAACAACACTCTCAAACGCGCGGTATGAAACAGGCCAGCAGGCTTTTGATTTGGAGACCTCTGATTTAACAACACTCTCAAACTCCAATCCGTCCAGCTTGGGCTTAAAGTCGGATTTGGAGACCTCTGATTTAACAACACTCTCAAACAGCGCGTTTATTTCCGTGGACGGTCAGTTTGATTTGGAGACCTCTGATTTAACAACACTCTCAAACGTCAGCCCGTATCTGAACGCGGCGTTAAAAGATTTGGAGACCTCTGATTTAACAACACTCTCAAACTTATCCCTCGTTTTTCGTTGCTTTTCGTAAGATTTGGAGACCTCTGATTTAACAACACTCTCAAACCTCAAATGTTGTTATAGTATTTAATAAATATCGTTATCATTGTGTCCTAAAATGGGTATTTCACAAAGATTTTCATCAATTATACGTGTTATTTCAAATTCTAACATTGATCTTTGTTGATTTTCAATAAACAAAACATTTCTTTTATGGTAGTTTATATGGGTGTATAATTGAATAATTTCAAGTTCTGTTAAAAAAGATTTTAAATTGGTAAAAATAAATAATTTTGTTTTTCGATATTCGGAACAAATATCCATATAATCACAAATGTTTTCAACTAATGAGCCCGAAACCGAAAAACGAACATTCAGCACTTTAAATAAACCGATAAGATCCGGAGTGTCCAGTTCCAATAAACTTTGTTGTCTTTCAATGATTTTATGAATGTTTGTTTCGATTTCAGAAAGAAAAGAGTTTGTACTTAAGAACAGTTCTTCATCCAACGCATCTTTTTTCATTGCAGCATACAGTTTATTCAAAATATCTCTTTCGTTTAGATTTATAGAAAAAGGATTTACAATAACATCAACATAATCTGAGATTGAAAAGGCCGCATCATTTTCATAAAGCTCAAAACGACTGATTTCATCAGAGGATGGCAAGAGTTCTTTTATTATTTTGGTCATATAGGCCGGATTTTCAATGACTAAAATATTAATAACCCCATCTTGAAATGAAATCGGTTCATCAAATTCATAGTATGACAAAAGCATCGTAATCCCTCTTTTTGCATTATAATATAACAAGACGTTGCTGTGTATCAATTGTTTCTTTTTGCCCTTCGCCAACTAAAAATTCCATACTTTGATATTGTTTTTCTGTAATCACTAAAATTTGAACCAATCCTGTTTCCGGAAGATTTTTCTTTAAATTGTCAATAACTGCATTCGATGCGGTTCCGTTGAGCGCAATTTTTGAATAAACAGATTTTTGGATCATAATAAATCCTTGAGAAATGAGATATTTACGAAATTTTGTATATTGCCGAGTATCTTTTTTTGTCAGCATCGGTAAATCAAAAAAAATAACAACACGCATAAACCTAAACCTCATTCATAGAACCTCAATTTTGTGAGATCTTTTGTATTCATCGCTTCAAAGAAACCTCTGGAATAAATCCGAATGGCATTCAACAGGTAATTATTTTTGCCGTCAATTGTAACTTCCAGATTGAGAATATCGACTAATTCCCTTTTTTCATCCGGACCGAGATTTACCGGATCCATGTCAAGAACACGCTTATCAATTAACGGGCGAAATGGTTCCATCAAATCGCTTCCCAAATTAAAAGGATTGAAAGTATTGTCATGAAATATTCCGAGTTGAGTGAAATATCCTGCAGCTGTAATTTCACGATTGAAAGCAGACAGCAAAATTGCATATCCGTAATTCATACATGCATTTGCTGCCGATTCGCCTCTTCTGGAAAAATCCAATCCATACAAAGCGTTAAAATAAACTTTTGCAGCATGACCTTCGCGATTCGTTTTGTCATGCGGTTGAACTTCCGGAATATATGATTCCAACATCATTGCTTGTTTTGTTTGCCTGCAATCATGAAGAAGTGCAGCCTGTTTTCGTATTTTTTCCTTGACGATTTCAGCCCAGACTTCCCCGGCCGTTTCAAGACTCCATCCCATCTGCGTTCTTAGTTTATCAGTTGTATCGTGGGAACCGTAATAAGGCAACAACTCCCCATACGGATTCCGCTTTTCATCACAAAACACAACTTTAATTTTTCGTTTAGATAATTCAGATAGAAGTGCAGCTGTCAAAGAAATTGCAGTATTTTCAAGAATCAGCACGGCTATTTCCGACAAATGAATTCTTCGAAGTTCTGCGCCCCGAATAACAAGATGATTCAATTTTAAATCAATCTTGCATATACTGCTGATGACAACAATTCGCCAAGTCATAATTCTTTGAGATTGATTTCTTTTTCGAATAAGCCGGTGGGAGATTGATGGATTAATTTGATGGAATCGAAATTGGAAATATTATTGCTTTTTGTAATTCGACCTGTCAATTTCGGGCCACCGATTTTTTCCAAGTTTAGATATACAGCGTTGCACTGGAAACCATGTAAGATTTCATTTAACACTTTAGTTTGATCATCCGTTGATAATTTTATAAAATTATCACGTTTTTCATGTAAAGTTTTGGAAACGGTTTCAAAAATAATATGATACTTTTGCCCTCCGTATTTTTCAATAAAAATGTCATAAAGAGAAATATTTTCTTCCGCAGACAAGCCATAATTTAATGCAGAAAGTGGATTTTTAGTTTCCCTTGATTTAATGACATAATTATCAATTTTTTTGCAATATGTATAATCAGTTTCGGACAGAATAAGCTGTTCAGCTCCATAATATACATAACTATCACCAGTTCTGCCTGAGATGTGTGCTTTAAAACCATCAATCTCAAACATACTGAATTTTAATATTTTACCAATTAAAATACGTGGATTTTCTAAACCTTTATTTTCCATATATTTAACAAGTTCTGAATTATCTGCATTTTCTTTTGAAAAATGTAAAAGAACCGGTTGAATCGTTTTGATTCTCTTTTTGTTTTTTGTATGTTCTACTAATGAATAATAGGACCCTGTTAAGTTATTATATCCACCATATTTGTCAATTGAAAGTCCTTTCTTTAAAGGCAATTGCCCGTCTCCCTTTTTGACAGGGTTTAAATCGAAAAGCGAACCGCTCACCTCATAAGCAAAACGCGTAAACAAAATATTGTTCCGCCTCATGTATTTCTGAACGGTTTGAATTGTTCCGCCTTTCCCGTCTTTTTGTGCATTCCAGGCGCAAACTCCGTTCCGTTCAACATCACGGTCAAACATTCTTGAAAGATTGTATCCTTCCCCGCTTTGAATGAAATTTTTGTAATCCTTCGTGAATTTTGTATCATAAACATTTCCGACAACAATATTCAGATAAGCATCCTTTGCATGATGGAAATCATTAACAGACCGGCATTTTATGAATTTAAGGCGTTCATTTTCAGGACCACGGAATCCATTGTTTCCGTTACGGAAATCACTGACCGCATTTGCTTTAACATAAACAATATCCGTATTATCGTCAAATACTTTTTTCAACGTTTCTGCGACGGCTTTAACGGACTGACTTGTTTCAACCAACTGACGATTAATGAAACCGCTGAGTTCATCAGGCGTAAACTCGTGTTTTCGAGTAAGGCGAGAATATTTTTCTTCATTAATAAATCCGGTTTTTCTTAAACCGCTCCAAAATGATCCCATATTTTTTTGCCAGGGTTCCGGCAACGGATATTTGTCGCTTTTTATCTGGTTGTGCTCTTTGCAGACAAGAACTAAATTATTGTGAATACTGTCATCCGTCTTCTTTGAACGCGGGTGAATATGATCTAAATCATAAAGGGCATTATTTCCAAGATCGTTTAAATCAATCGGTTTACCGCAATACATACACTTGCCTTGCTGTGTATAATAGGCGTAAAGATCTTTTCCGCGCAATCTGCCTTCATCTTCATTTTTCAAATCATTCAGCAAATTAACCAAATCACTGTTTTCTTTTTTACAAGCTTCGTATAACCTAACAAGTCCGTCTTTTCGGGAAATTGTTCTTTTGCTTTCTTGATTTTCGCGTGTCGTTTCAATAAAAACTTTTGCCGGTGCATGTCCGGTTATTTTTAAAATATCCTCAACAATGCGAAGAGAACGCCAAATTCCTCTTCGAACAGCCGGAGATACATAAAGGTCTTTCACTAAATCATAAGTGATTTGGCCGGCCGGCAAATTCGTTTCGTTCAATTCATCAATCTGCTTTTTGAAACCATAATCACCTGAAAGAAGCTCCATTAAATTTTTATCGGTTGTTTCAAGGGCTTTTAGTATGTTCGTTTCCTCACCGTTAACCGATGAATATACATTTGTTAAGAATTTTCCGGAAAGACGCCCCCAGTCCTTAAACCGAAGATTTGAAAGTTTTTTAATTTGATCGTCCGTCAATTTTTCCGAATATTCTTTTTGAAATTTTTCTATGATTCTGGATTTATCATCACCGAAAACAGTCAGAGAACGAATAACATTTTCTGCCATATTGTAATCCATATCCGGACCTAAAATTGCTTTTAATTGAGCTTCTGATTTTAACGATGATTTAATCTCATCATCTGTTCCGCTCATTTCAACTTCATCGTCGGCATGGAGTAAATTCTTTTGTTTTAAATATTCTTCAATTTTTTTCTTCGTTACTTTTTTCGATTTTGGATTTTCAAACAAATCTCTAACAAGCTCATTTTTGAGTTTGGGGTTTAATGCAAAAAGACGTTCTCCGTTGATTTTCAAAGGATTCAACTCATTATAAAGCATGTATCTTTGATAAATCAAGGAATTTTTTGGAAGAACTTTCTCCGATGGGATGTATGTACACGTTCCGATTAACCGTTCCATAAAATTGTGTGCACTTTCATCTAAATTGACCTTATTCTCAAAATTCCACGGAGTTATTTCCCCCTCTTCTCTGGAAACCCAAGAGCGTTCGGATTTTTGATTTAAAGGACCGACATAATAAGGAATTCTGAATGTACATAACATCAATATTTTATCTTTGGCAGAAAAACCGGTTTCATCAACCTCATTTAAAAACGGGTAATAAATTTCCATGTTGTTTAAAATTTCACGGAGTTCCTGTTTATGTAATGCATTCGGGAATAAACTGTTATCTGTCGTAGTTTGTTTGGGCATGAAAGTTTCGTCGTTAATCCTTTTGATCATGTCTGCGTAATTGGATTGGAATTCTGGATCATTGAATTCCTCTTTGAATAGTTTCTTCAAATATGCGCAAAAATCAGATTGAGTGCAACTATTCGTTTCAGATGCATTTCTGTGATGAACACCTGCATAAGCCGGATAATTATTAAGCGTTTTACTTTCAGATTTAAACACTTCTTTGTATTTTTCAGATTCGTTTTTCAAAATTGATTTTAAAAGTTTTAAATCAGCCGCATGCTGTCCATATCCGGCAATTTTCGATTTTGAAATGCTGCGGTATTCATTTAACAAATTGAAAAGAAGTGTCCAATCATAAATTGTTTTAGCGCGGGCCAAAATTTCAGACTCATTCGGAATGATATCTTCCCATTTTGCTTTTTCTTCATCAAAGTCTGTGTTTTTGAATGTCAGTTTGCCCAGTCCCAAGTTTTCATCATTTTCACCAAACATTTTGTCTAAATTTGCGGTACCGCCTGAAATTAAAGTACATAATTCCTTTAATAAATCCGGAAAATCATCATCAAATAAAATAGTTTGAAGTTTTTTCTTTTTCTCTTGAATACCGAGATTTTTATCGGACAAAATATTTTTAACATCACCACTTATCGATTCTGCTTTAATCTCAATATCATAATCTTGATTTAAATCTTCCAATAATTCAGCAAAAACAATTTCAAATTCCGGAACGGCTTCATCGGAAAGCCCTTCAAAAAGGAAATGGCCGCGGTATTTGATTATGTGATGGCATGCCAGATACAAGAGTCGAATATCCGGTTTTTCATTTTGTTTTTCCATTAAATTGTTTCGAAGATGGTAAATCGTCGGATATTTTTGGAATAAATCACGGTCTTTGAATGACGGATCATTGAAGAGAGTGTCATGATTTTTGTGTGTTCGATCTTCAATAACAAAACGGCTTTCATTCAATCGTTTAAAAAAATCGGAATCTGTGGAATTCATTTCATCTGCAAAGATTTTCTGAAGGAGTTTGATTCTCTGTTTTCTGCGTTCTAATCTGCGGCGAGCGATTCTTTGAATTCTTCGATCTTCTGCTGTATTCCCCGGATCGAAAAGATGAACACCCCACATGGCTTTCCCGTTAAAATTCGGAATTTTGTAATTTTTATCGGTAACAGCCCATCCGACTGAATTTGTTCCGATATCCAAACCAAGATAATAATCATCAAATTTCTTTTTACCCATTTCAATAACTCCCAAATAAAATTTAAAATTGTTTAAAATGACAAATTATAAATATGTATTTGTATAATTAAACAAGTAACAACACGAGTTCAAATAAGGCTTTGCCGAAACCGTCCTCTTCGAGGACTCCGCATTGGCGGAATTTAATAAAAAGGAGCAATATTAACAACACTCACTCAATTGTTCTTTTTTACAACTATTTTTTAAATTGTCATATAAATTTCAAAATTATTGAAATTTGAAAAAAATCTATTAATTACCCATTAATGGATATGATTTAATTTCACATCCATCGCAATTAGATCAGATAAATCAACCCCACTTTCCTTCCCCTCAATTTTGCCGAACAGAGACTTAATATTCAAAAATCTCATTATTACACCTCACTTGTTAATTTTTGTTAATTTAAATTCTAAAACTTTTAAAAATCATTTTTAAACGGGGTACATAAAATGAGTTGGACGACACCAAAACCTGAATTAAATGCTGAGAAGCCGCTTTACATCTGCGTTTTATCGAATACGAAAACATCGCAGATTCCGGGACTTTCAGCTGCAGGAAAGACAGCGGAATTGACCGTTTACACGCCGGCCGGCGACAGCGAACTGATGCAAACGGGAAACATCATCAGCGTTCCTGTCATGCCGATGACGCCGCCCTTGGACACGCCGACGCCTGCCGTTATCACGCGCTCGGCGCTCAACTTAACCAAAGTCCCCTGCGTTTTTGTCAACGCCGGTCTTATGATTTTGCCTGACGAATCTATTCCGATGTATCAGACGGAAGCGGCCGTCGGCGAAGACATCACAACAGGCATTGCAGTTCATGACCCGAAAATGATTTTTGAAAACGCCAGGAAAATCGGCCGCGAACTCGCGCCGACCACCGACCACCCGATCATCGGCGAAAGCACACCCGGCGGCACAACGACGGCGATGGGCGTTTTGATTGCGCTCGGCTACAACGCCCGCGTCAGCAGCAGCGCCGACATCAATCCCGTCGAGCTGAAATGTCAAGTCGTCAGCGACGCGATGAAAAAGAACAACATCATTGTCGGAAGTCTCAGAGACGATCCGCTCAGAGCCGTCGAACTCCTCGGCGATCCCATGATGCCGGCCGTTGCGGGCCTGATTGCCGGATTTAAAGAGTACGACCCCGAGATGAACATCATCATGGCCGGCGGAACGCAAATGGCTGCCGTTTATGCCGTTGCCAAACACATGGGCGTTAACCTTTCAAATGTCGATTTAGCAACCACGAGATACGTGATGGAAGATGAAACCGCCAACTTCGGCGACCTTTCCAAAGAACTCGGCTTTAAGGCTTACATTTCCGACCCCGGTTTCGGCAAATCCAGACTTCCCGGAATTCAAAGATATGATACGGGAACAATTAAAGAAGGTGCCGGCGCCGGCGGTTCCATGTATCTTGCCAATTTGATGGGCTTTTCGGATGTCGAATTCAGAGAAGAAGTGGAAAATGTGTGTGAAATTTTAAAAGCGGGGAAGGTTTGATTTCTTCCTTTCGGTTTTAATTTTCATCTTTTAATTCCATCTTTTTTTTAACAGCAATTGTTTTGACTGATGCAGTTTTATTCAAGATGATTTGTGCTGTTGGTGTTTTGCCGTTTGCATCTGCATCTTTTTTAGCAGCCGCTCGCTTTCGCGAGCGTGGACGCAGATTACCTTCAGGTTTACGTTTGCTGCTGCTACTTTCAGGTTTACGTTTGCTGCTGCTACCTTCAGGTTTACGTTTGCTGCTGTCACCTCACCGTTTGCGTTTGCTGCTGCTACCTTACAGTTTGCACTTGCCGCTGTCACCTCACCGTTTGCGTTTGCCTTTCCTCTTTCTTATGGCAGCCGTTCGCTCCGCGAACGTGGGCGCTGCCTCACCGTTTCTGCTTGCTGTCGCCGTCGCCGCGCGCGAGCTGCTCGATTTTTCAAAAATTTGCGCAAAACACACCCCGGATTTTCAAAAATTTCAACAAGCCAAATCGTTGTTTTTTAAAAACTCAATAAATCCATTCCGTTTTGGCATATGATAAATATTTAAACCCCTTTTTCTTTTGAGATATCAAATGTTATGGATCCTTTTTGCCGGAAAGGGAAAAACTTTCACGGTCATGGTCATCGAAGACAAAAAACGAGAGCCTTCGTGGGTTGGAGAGCTTGAGCTGAAACAAAACACAGCCGGCTTTCGCCCGCATAAAATCCGTGTTTTGAAGAAAAACGGAAAAACGCTCGCCGATGAAGAATATGTCCCGACAAAGGATTTTATCGAAATTTTGAAAAAAGCAAATCGTGTCATGGTTTCAAAAGAAACGTCACCGAAAAACCGGCAGGAGCTTGAGAACATGCTCGGCGCGTATCAGCTCAAATTCGATACGGTTGACATCTGCCGCCATTGTCTGCTTCAAAAGCGTTTTAATTTTTTGAACAAATCGTCCGTCAAATACGGCAAGGAACTTATTTGCCCCGACTGCGCGAAAGACGAACTGAAAAAGGCACTCCGCAATTCCAAACAGCATATGGGCGATTCCACGATGGACTTTTTTGACCGCATTTTGGATCGGACCAAGGATTTTGACAAAACGCTTTCCATGCTCAACGCCGACCGGTTGGACGAATCGACGACAAAATACGATACGGTCGTTTCATCGAAAGACGAAAAGCGAATGCCGATTAAGGCGCTTCCGATTCATAAACGGCTGAAAGATCTTCTTCTCAAAAAATCAAAAGACCTCATGCCGGTTCAGTCGCTGGCCGTCGAATCAGGTCTTTTGAAACACAAAAATTTAATGATTGTCTCTGCCACCGCGACCGGAAAAACATTAATCGGCGAAATCGCGGGCGTTGAGAACGTGCTTTCCAAAAAAGGAAAAATGCTTTACCTCGTGCCGCTCGTTGCGCTGGCCAATCAGAAATACGATCAATTCACAACGCGCTACAATGAAATCGGCCTCAAAACATCCATTCGAATCGGCGCCGAGATGATTAAAACGAAAGAGACGACGTTTATGAAAAAAACACTGGACTCGGACATTATTGTCGGCACTTACGAAGGAATCGACCATCTGCTGCGCCTCGGAAATGCGGACGCGCTCGGGCAGGTCGGAACGGTTGTGATTGACGAAGTGCATATGCTCACCGATGCCGAACGCGGGCACAGGCTGGACGGTCTGATTGCACGGCTGCGTTACACGGTCCCGGATGCGCAATTCATTTATTTGTCGGCAACAGTCGGCAATCCGAATTATTTCGCCGAGAAACTCGGAGCGAATCTTGTCATTTATGAGCATCGGCCGGTCCCGATTGACCGGCATTTGCTTTTCGTCCAGGATCATGAAAAGAACAGGCTGATGACGCAGCTGATTCAAGACGAATGGAATATGAAATCTTCGAAAGGTCATCGCGGGCAAACAATTATTTTTACCAATTCACGCGCGAACTGCCAAAGCATTTCAAACGCGCTTCCGATGCCGTCGGCTTATTATCACGCGGGTTTGAATCAGCGCGAACGCAAAATTGTGGAAACAAAATTCGGCAAAGGCGAAATTCCGGCAGTTGTCACAACGGCGGCGCTTGCGGCAGGCGTTGATTTCCCGGCATCGCAGGTCATTTTTGAATCGCTGGCGATGGGCATTGACTGGCTGACGGTTCAGGATTTTTTGCAGATGAGCGGCCGCGCCGGGCGCCCGGATTTCCATGACCGCGGCGTTGTTGTTTTAATGCCGGTTCCCGGAAAAAGTTATTCGTCGGGAACGAAAGAAACGGAAGAAGACGTCGCGGTCGGCCTGTTGAAGGGGACTCTTTCGGAAGATGATTTCGATTACGGCGAAGAAAGTCAGTTAGAAGAGCTGCTGGCATCGGTTTCGGTGACGTCTTTGAAATCGGATTTATTGAAGATTTTATCAACGATGTTTGGATCGATTAATGAAAACACGATGCTGCTCAAGCTTCAAAAATACAAATTTATTGAACTTCGCGGACAAGCGGTCACCCAGACGGAACTCGGACAAATCGCGTCGGCGCATTTCCTTTCGGTTTCGAAAACGTATATGATCGTGGATTCGATTAAAGCGAATATTTCGGCGCTTCGCATCATCACGAATTTGGAATTTTTCACGGGCGCGACGTTCAAATATACCGAGCAGATTTCAAAAGATCTGCGAATGAATCTGCCGTCGCGCGTTTTCCAAGGCGCGTTCTTGGATATCATTTTTGACGGCGCGGTTTTAAAAGAAGTCAGCCCCAAATACCAGAAAATGCTGCTCAATTTTGCCGGCGACATGTTTGTCTGCTCCTGCAAAGAATCGCCGTATTGCGGCTGCGCCGAGCGAAAGTTCTCCGAAAAGATTTTGCTGCTTCGTATGAAAGGATTGGAGCCGATTGCAATTATCCGCGAGCTGGAAAGCGAATACGGCATCACGGCTTATGTCGGCGATGTTTTTTCATATTTGGAAGACGCGGTTCGTAATTTGGAAGCGGTTGAATTGATTGCGAAGACGATGAAAAAAGACGGGTTGGCTAAGGAAGCGAAAGAGCTTCGAGCAAAAATTCGCGGCTGATTGCGAAAGCGCGCCGGTTTATGATTTGTAATCATATTGAAATTTGAAAAGATTTCAGATTCTGTTTCAATAAGATCACAAATCCTCCTTCTCATTAACAATTTCCAAAATCAACAAGAAGAAAAATCCCAAAAAAGGAACGAGCTGATATGTCAGCATTTTCATCTGTTCGGTTTGCGACCCTGAAAGCGGCGCGAGCGTGTAAAACAAAATCATGAAGAAAATCGGCATCGCCAGAAAAATGGTGATGTAAATTTCGGAAAGCATTTCAAGCGTTTGAAAATATTTTTCTTTTCGAGCGGCGGCAAGGCTTCGATATTCGTGTTTTTTGGCGATTATAAATTTTTGAAAACTGCCGCCGGAAATAATCGTATTTTTAGAACTGTTGATAAAATCGGAAAACATCGGCGATGCCGTTTCCTTGGAGAGTGTTAAAAGCGCAGACGGATAATCGAATCCGAAATACTTTGTTTGAATTTCAATCGTTTTCATTTCATCGGAAAGTTCCTGATAAACGGAACGGATGCGCTTTTGAGACATGGAATGAAAAATATTTTCAACAGAAACGCCTGCAATTGCCATTGCTGCCATGTAATTAACGGCAAACGGCAATTGCTGCTCAATTTTTATTTTCCGGTCGTATGCTTTTAAAGACGGCAGGAAAGAGAATGTCAAAAACGTCAAAAAGAAAACAACAAAAAGGAAAAGAAAAACGAGAATGGCCGCTGTTTGAGCGGCGAGCTCTTCGATGAATTCCGTTGACATCATTAAATAAACACAAATCTCCGCCAAAATTCCGATCATAACAACTAAAAACAAAAGGAAGAAAAGCATTGATTTGTAAAGAAGCGACGAAATATACATTCTGCTTTTTTTCAAATTTAATTCTAATGACGGCGTTTTTATTTTTTCGGCAACGCTTCCGAAAAGACGATAAGACACAATGGCAAATAAATTAAAAACGGGGTTCGCGATCATATTTACTCGTCCCCGCGGATTTCAAAACGGGAGACGTTTTCATGAGATTTTAAAATGCCGACTCTTTCATTAAATTCATTTTCCAATTTCTCAAACGTCCAGCCCCTGCGAATTCTTGTTTTATCCAAAACCGCCGATTTTTTCAAATTCACCGCATCTGACTGATTTCGGTTAAAAATTTCCTGCGTTAAAATTTCGGAAGTCTGAGGGTCGGTTTCTAAAATTTCATAAATGGAAAGGCATTTTTTTGAAAAACGACCCTCGTCTTCCGTTTGCGCCAAAACGACCAAAACGTCAAGCGTTTGAATCATAACGCGCGGAACGTTCATCGGCGGATTTTCAAGGCGGTGAATTAAAGTGTCAACCGATTCGGCGTGCATCGTTGAAACGGTTGTATGACCGGTGGACATCGCCTGAAAAAGAACATAAGCTTCCGACCCTCGGATTTCGCCGACTAAAATGTATTCCGGCCGCTGCCGAAGAGACGCTTTCAGCAAATCATATAAGGTCACGTCACCGACGGCTTTTTCGTCATTTGAAGATTTTTGTTTTTCTCTTGAAACGCCTGAAATCCAATTCAAATGCGGCAAATTGATTTCGCGTGTATCTTCAATGGAAACGATTTTTTTATCAGCCGGAATAAACCGGCAAACCGCATTCAAAGACGTGGTTTTTCCGCTGGCGGTTCCGCCGGCAAACATGAGATTCATGTTTGATTCCGCGCACAGCCAAAGATACGCCATCATCTCCGCCGTAAACGTTTCGTTCAAAACCAATTCTTCGGGTAAAAACGGTTTTTCGTTAAATCTGCGAATCGTAAACGTGCTGCCCTTGGTTGTGATTTCGCTCCCGAGCGTCAGCATTGCGCGCGATCCGTCCGGAAGCGTCGCATCCGTCATCGGCTCGGCAACCGAAATTTGCTTTCCCGAGCACTGCGCCATTTTCCGAACCAAACCGTCGGCTTCCGACTCCGATAAAATAAGATTTGTCGGCACAGAACCGTAATCTTTGTGAAAAATATAAATCGGAAGATTTCCGCCGCTGCATGAAATGTCTTCGATGTTCGTATCTTCCAAAAGCGGTTGAAGGATTCCGAATCCGTAAAAATCGCGGCGAATATAATAATGCAAAACATCAAGATCTTCATCGGAAAGGCGAATCGAATAAAGTTTTAAAATTTCGGATATTTTTTCGACAAGCACCTCTTCTTTTGAATTTGGTTCGGCTTTCGAATCAGAACCGGCCGGATTTGATTCAAACAGTTCCGGATTGAAAGAATCATTTAACAGCGACAGAATTTTTTGAAATAAGATTTGATTTGCGGGACTGATTTCAGGTTTGGAAAGCTCATACCGAATATTTTTATCACCGGTTTGAATGATTGAAACCGAAACGTGCGGTTGAATTAATTTGTAAGATTGAAGGATTGTGTTCATAAACCCTAACCGGGTGTTCAAAATAATAAAGCTGCCGATTTTGAAAAAATCAAAATGTTTATCAGCAGGCAGTTTAATTTGATTAAAAGTGGTCTTATGAATCAAGAAATCAAAACGGATGACGAGCTGTCAATTTTAAAGAAAATCAAACAGCGGGAAGATTACGGTTTTTATTTTGATTTTTTAAAAAATCCGTTTTATTATTTCGAACAAAAACCACAATTTTCGTTTCTGTTCGGCATTTTTTGCGCTTTTTCGGCCTTACTGATTGTCATTGCTTTCAATCAATTTGAAATCGAGGCCGGCTTTTATTTTAAATCACATTTTCAATCGGCTGAAACAATTTTATTAATTCTCGGCCTCGCATTCTTTTTGCCTTACATTTATTTTGAAGAAAAACATCAAAAAAGAATTGAAGCGGCCGAAGAAAAGCTGCCGGGATTTTTACACGGGCTCTCCAATTTAATTGCGGGCGGCTTGACACTTCAAGAAGCGCTGACCGAAATTTCGAAGGATGTAAACAACCATAAAAATCCGGCAAAAAATCCGAACCGCGGCATGAAAGTTTCATTTTTTGAAGATGAGATTCATTTAATCGGATTAAAAATGAGATCCGGAATTGCGTTTGATTCTTGTCTTGAAGATTTCGGAAAACGATATGATTCAAAACTCATTGAAAGGGCGGCATCGGTTATTTCCGCCGCTGAAAAATCGGGCGGTTTAATGCATTTATCAATTGATGCCGCCGTTTTTGATATTCAGGAAAATGTCAATTTGAAAAAAGAAAGAGATTCGAAACAATCGGTTTACGGAATTGTCCTTCTCATTTCGTTTTTGCTGTTCATCGGAATTGCCGTTCTTTTAATCCGGCAATTTAATTCGATGAATCTTTTGGCGGCGCAGCCTGATTCTTTCGCGACTGCCGCCGAATCTTCAACTCTGATTTATCATATGCTTTTGATTCAGGCGTTTTTTGCGGGCCTTATGATCGGCAAACTTCAAAAAGGAAAAGCCGCCGCCGGGTTAAAATATTCGTTTTTGATGCTGATTATCGTTTGGATTGCATTTACAGCCGGCGGCGTTATTTAATTTGATTTTGAAAATCCAAAAATAGTTACAATAATCTTTTTATACCTTAAATCTCTCTTTTGCTTGCAGTTTGAGATTTTCTGAAACTTGCGGCAACTGTTTTACTTTACTTATTTATCGGAAAAATATATCGGAATGCTCCGATAGTGTAGCGGCCAATCATCTAGGACTCTCACTCCTATGACTCGGGTTCAAATCCCGGTCGGAGCATTTTTACCTTTTTGAAACCTCTTCTTTTTTTCACAACTCATTATCGTTTAGCTGCCGGCACCTTACGTTTGTCGTCAGTTGTCTTGCTGTTCGCCCTCTGCCGCTGCCGGTATCCTGGCGCAGCAGCGCCTGCACGCGCGAGCCGCACAGCTTTTCAAAAAAATGAATCGAAAAAATCAATCAGATTTTTTACAAAAAAAGAATCAAAAATTCAAACGCGTTTTTACAAAAAACAGAATAATCGAACAATATTAAAAATAAAAAAGAAAAGAGATTAATTTTGAAAAATCAAAATCAATCAACCCTTTATTCAATTGAGCTTAGACTCAATTTCTCTCATATTTTGTAAAATCTGAGCGAGAGATTCGTTTAAATCCTGGATCATTTTCTCAAGCTTTTCTTTTCTTTCACTGAGGAAAGCAAGCGCGTCATCAACATTTTTCTCGACGTTTGCGCCGGAGCCGATGTTGACGATAACTTTTGAAAAGTCACGGATTTCGGCGTGAACAAAACAGCCGGAACCGACAGGAATAACGGACTCGGAATTGCCCGCGGCAGCGGCGGCTTTCAACGCTTCAATCGTATTGATCGAACTGTCACAGCCGGCCAGCGTGGTCCGGACCATTTCCATTTGACTCTGAAGCGCCTCGACGCTTCTCTGATATTCCTGATACTCCGCGACCAATTGTCGGGCTTCCTGTTCACTGATTGCCATAATCAGACCTCTTTAACAGATTCAACAACAATGCAGCGTCTCTTCAAGCCGTGCTTGCTGCCCATAATAGAATAGACTTTCTCAAGCGCGTTCTTTTCATTTTCGCTTTCAATTGTTTTGGTAAATTTTTCCCAGAAAAAACCGGGTTTAAATTTTCCTGTAATGAAATAGTTTGCCATTTTGTCTCACCTTTTAATTATTAAGTATCAATACATGCTGACGGTTGATATAATTATTCAAAACCTTGATTCACTCAAGCCCGAGCGCCGTCAAAATACGGCCGAGTTCGTAACCGCTTGTTTCCGATCCTGCCAAACATCCTTTCGAATTTGCCAAAATGCCTGAGCCGACCATTCGGGAACCGAAATTAACGCTTCCGACAACCGGTTCAAAACCGAACAAGTCTTCTAAAAGCGCCGTTTCTGCTTCCGTGACACCGGGACTGACCAAAAGGCCTTTGTTCGTGACGCAGCCGGCCATGCCGACCGTGTTAATGCCCGCGATTGTTCCTTTACGGACATCAATTTTCAAAGCGTCGCCGATGATTTTGATAATGTTGTCCGGCATTTCGGGGTGAACCAAACCTGCCGTATCGTTGGCAAGCAAAATGTTGCCGACAGCGTTTAATTTACCCGGCATGACCGTAACCGGCTTTCCAATCTGTTTTGAAAGAACGTCGGTTTTTGTGTTCTCGGGAACCAAAAAACCGTTGGAATTGCCGCGGCACATTGAGCCGACCAAAATGCTGTCATTGACAAGACATTTGTAAACGGATACGTCCAAGCGCTTCTCAATCTTTTCGGCAATTTCTTGCCGTGTTCCTTGAGGAACCAAGCAGACGTCTTCGGTACATGTGGAAAAAACCCCGATGACCGAGGTGTCCATGATGTTTATTGTTTGCATAATCTTCTTCACTCAAAATTTGAATGATTAAGAACTCGGCGCAGCCAATGACTGCGCCGAAGAGATCAAACCAACAGCTTGCAGACAAAATCAGGCGGCAAGTTCAGCTTGAACTTCACCGTCTGCGTATTTTGCAGCTCTCACGCGGATAAAGGACGGGGGCTTCTCGCAGCCTCTTTCCCAAACGCGCTCGTTGATTGATTTGTCAATCTTAATCATTTCGGGGTTTGCTTTCATATGTCTCTCGAGGTAGGCTCTGATGATAGCCATCGCCTTGTTGGCTCTTTTCCATCTGGGAGCCACTTTCACGCCGCGAAGCGGGATTGTATAAATTTGTTCTTTAACAATGTCTTCTGCCATTATAAATCACCATAATTTCTTTAAAAATTACCATCCCGATTACTTCAAGCGCATGCTGGATCTTCTCCAGTGGCGTCTCTTGGGGTGAGATGTGACGTTTCTTTTGGTCTTGATGATGACCCAGACCGGAACACGTGCGTTCTGCACATGCGCCTTTGCGAGTCTTTTCTTCTGTCCTTTTAAGTTCTTACTCATTTCAATACACCTTTTGTATGATATTATAAATTGAAATCTTATCGAAATGAAATTCGTAAATCCCGTGGAGTTCACTTAATTTTCTGATTCCTGTTTTCTGAGTCTTGAAATCACGCGCGATTGCTTATGAGATTTCGGAAAATGCTTATGGGTTTCATCTTCGCCGAGTTCACGATACAAGTATTCGCGGAGTTCGGCTTCATAATCACATTTCAAAATCACGGCGCTTTCTTCTTCGGTGATGACAAGGTTGGATTCAATCATTTTGTTAATCGTAAACCGTCCGAATCCCATCAAAGGGCTGCAATACAGAACTTTATGTCTGTCTTCGAAACTTTGAATTTCGGATTGCTCCAAATGCGGAACGCGATCATCTCTTCGGAGACCGTCGGCGATAAGCTCGACGCCATCCGTCTTTGCCAAAATTTCAAGAACTTGGCGGTGGATGTAGTTAATCGCGCCGTTCGGGAAACCGTCTTTTTGAACGATTTCGGCGGCGTTTTCCAAAATTTCCATCGGCGGCTGAATGACCATATGTGAAAAGCCCAATTCGTCAGCGATTTGTTTAGCAACTTCACCTGTGGGCAGAATGCCGAAATTGCAGGTGACGAGCCGAACCTCAAAATAAGGTTCCAAAATCATAGCGGACAAAGAACTGTCTTTACCGCCGCTGAACAATACATGCGCTTTCATGATAACTCAACTGTTTGCGAAATTTGGAAATTACGATAATGTTTGAATTTTACACTCTTTTAATGGAGGTTTCACGCTTCGGCGGCTGAATTTGCGCCAAAAGCTGTTTTAACTGCTCGTCGTCAATCATATTCTGAATGCGTCCGCTTTGGGCGAGAGAAAACAGCTGAACTTCCAACTGTTCCACCAATGCCGGGCGAGACATGCGAAGCGTCGTTAAACGTTCGCGCGCTTCAGGCGTTAAGATTTTTCGGAGAAGTTCCTGCTTGCGAGCTTCCATTTCGGCCTGTGCCTGTTCCTGCTGGTAGGCGGCCTCAGGATTCGCTTGTGCGGAAGCTTGCTGCTCCTGCATTTGCGCCATTCTTCGGCGACGAATTTCTTCAAGCTCGTTATCCATTTTTTAAACACTCCTTGAATGATTTTGAATCAGAAACCATTTCGATGCGAATTGAAATCAAAAAACTCAGTAGTTTTTCAATCCCGGATACTTTTCGAGAAGTTCTCCTTTCAATTCGTGAGCTGTGTTGTCGAGCAATGCTCTGCCGGGACCTGCGACAGTTCTGCCTGTTTTGGCAGTCTGGAGGTAGCCTGCGGCTTCGAGCTGCTGAACAGCTTTTCTGATGACAGAGCCGCTGCCTTTTGCCTTTCTGTAGGGCTGGGATCCGCGGTCCTGTTTGCCGCCGTAAACGGAGCAAAGTCTTTCGACACCGATCGGGCCGTTCATGTAGATTGAGCGAAGAACTGCCGCGCATCTGATATACCACCAGTCTTCTTGAACGGGCGGGAATTCTTTGTGAACGCCTGTCTTGACAAATTCAGCCCATTCCGGCGGGTTGATTTTGTCGTTTTCTTTAAATTTGTCCGCAACTCTCATAATGAGATCGCTTGCGGGAACATCGTATGCTGTTGTCATTCATATCTCCTTATTAAATTGATAATCTCGTGCTTTTGAAAACAGTAACAATATGCTACGCATTCAAATGCCAAATCTGTCAAAAAGCATTTGTGCTGCCTTACCGATAAATTCAGAAAAAAGCTGTGCTCAGCAGTATTCGATGCGGTATCTCCGCATGCGAAACATGTAACGCCCCGCTCTTTTTCAATCTGCCGGTACGGTCAGATGATTTGACAGGTTCGTTCGGATTATATTGTGACATTCAATGCGACGCTGGCTGAAGCATTCAATGGTTTTTTGAACTTTTATTTCAAACTCCGCGGTGGCCGAAACCGGATGCTTGAATAATAAGGACTCAAATGAATCTATCAACAGGGTGATGGTATAAAAAGATTTTGTTGAAAAAGAGGATTGGAGAAGAGAAAGGAAAGAAAAAGAAAATGAGAAGGAAAATGAAAAGAAAGCTGTTTTTAAAACAACTTTCTGTTAATCGGATTGCACCGCGTATCTTTCTGTCGATTGACATCGACTTTTATAATCTGATCTCGGTCGGGCCCGACTGACACATAACTAATCGGAACGCGGCTGATTTTTTCAACATATTCGACAAATTCGCGAGCGCTGTAAGGCAAATCGTGGAAATTTCGGATGTCGCCGAGCGGTTCGTCCCATCCGTTTCCGTCGCCGTAAACCGGAACGCAGCGTTCTAAGTCTTCGGTCAGCAAGGGCGGATAATCAATGCGTTCGCCGTCTAATTCGTAAGCGACGCACATATGAATCGTTTCAAGTCCTGTTAAAACATCTAATTTGGTTAAAACCAATTCCGTGTAACCGTTTAAGTTGACGGCTTTTTTCAGAAGGGGAATATCAATCCAGCCGCAGCGTCTTTTGCGCCCGGTCGTTGTGCCGTATTCATGACCGACTTCCGCCAAATGCTGTCCGACTTCGTCGTTCAGTTCTGTCGGAAGCGGGCCGTTGCCGACGCGCGTGATGTAGGCTTTGACCAAGCCGATTGTTTTTGTTACCTGAGACGGGCCGACGCCTAAGCCGGTGCAGGCGGAGCCGGCGATTGTTGACGAAGATGTCACATATTTTTGCGTGCCGTGAATAACATCTAAAAATGTTCCTTGGGCGCCTTCGGCGAGAACTTTTTTGCCGGCGCGAAGCGAATTGTTGATTTCATAGGAAACGTCAATCGCGTAGTCTTCTAAATCACGGCCGATTTTGAGAAGGCGTTTTGCCTCTTCATCGGGAAAAAGATCGTGCGGATTTCCGCCGAGATTGGCAATCATTTCTTTTTTTGCCGGCAGCAAATCATTTAATTTTTCATAAAATCGATTTTCGTCGAGCAAATCGCCGAAACGGATTTCGTTTCTTAAAATTCGATCGGAATAAGCGTAAGCGATTCCTTTTTTTGTCGTCCCGATTTTGTCTTTTTCGGAAAACTCGCCGAGCGTGTCCGCCGCGATATGATACGGCATGATGATGCTGGCTTTGGGATCAATTCCGAAATTTTCAGGCGTTACGGAAATGCCGCGCTCGATGAGCGCGTTCAGCTCGTCCGTCAATGTAAACGGATTTAAAACAACGCCCGGGCCGATGAGCGCGGTTGCGCCGACCAAAATGCCGGACGGAATTTGATGAAGTTTGTACGTTTCGGAATCGGCAACGACGGTGTGTCCCGCGTTGTCTCCGCCTTGAAAACGAGCAACAATGTCATAGTCTTCCGCGAGAAGGTCAACGATTTTTCCTTTCCCTTCGTCGCCGAATTGCGCGCCTGTAATGACTGTAAACATAATTTATGCAATTACAAAAGGTAATATAAATATTCTGATTGAGGTGAAAGTGAATTACAAATAAATATTTTTGAAAGATAAAATAAGGTTTCGAGATATGTTTTTGAAAGGCAAGTGATGTTTTTCGATTTATTTTTTGAAAAATGGTGGGGGGTTTCGATTTGTTTTTTTGAAAAATGAAGGGCGTTTTTCGATTTGTTTTTTGAAAGTTTGTGCGGCTCGCGCGCGTGCCGGCGGCAGCGCGGCAGGCGGCGAATGCAAACAGAAAGGTAGCGGTGGAAAGCGGAAACAGTAAGGTAATCTGTGCAAACGGAAACCTAACGGTAGCCGTGCCACGTTCGCGAAGCGAACGGATGTGATAAGAAAAAGCAGATACATGCGGAAATGCAAACTGTAAGTAACGGTAGCAAACCCATCCCGGCACAGCGACAGCAAACGTTGACAAAGAAGAAAATCAAAATGTATAAAATTAAAAAGAACAGCTTGTGTTGTTTTGTATAGTCGTGGAGCGAATCTCCAACGTCTCCTTTCACTCGCTGGCTTTCGCGAAACTCGCCGTTGGAGGTTGTTGTTTTGGGTTTTCAATTATATTTTCAAAACCGAAACATCGGTTTATTTAATTTTATGAAAACGAACCCTCTCTTTCTTTTATATTATTTTATGAAAAGCGGGGTTCGGGTTTGAAAAAAATAGGAAAAATGATGTTTCGTTTTTCAAATAAAAATAAGAAAAAAAGAAAGAAAAAATTAATCATTTTTACCGATCGGGCCGGCTTCGTCGGAAATGTCATAAATGATTTCATCTTTTTCCGCGTCTAAAATAATCATTCCTGTTTTAAGCGTTTCAAGTTCGTCTTCCGTCAGTTTTCGGGATTCGGCGTTCGCGGAAATAATCGCGCTGTTGCCGAGCGGATCTTTAATTTGAAGCGTCAGAGAAACGGGCGCGGTTTCGGGATTGTCAATGACGGCATCGATTTTGTTGAGCAAATCAAGCGCGATGTCGACTTTTTCGAAATCGTTGTCCATTTCCGACCAGCGAACCGTGCTTTCGATAACGCCGCGGATGCGCTGAAGAACGCCTTCGACATTTGTAATGTAAGATTCGGAAATCGGCCCGGGCTCAACCATAACGCCGATTTCTTCGACAATAATTGTTCCCGATGTCGAGCGAATGACGCGCGCGTCCAAATCCGCTTCCGTTCGGACCGGCAGCGTGCAGCAAACCGGATCTTTGCCGGATAAAATAATCGTATCGGCAAATTTAAAAGAACATTGATCGCATTGCGCCGTCGTGTACATGATGTCGCCGAAATACGGAATCGTGTCTTTCTGCCATTTAATCGCCATATCTGCCTGACAAAGCGGGCAACTGGACTGTGTTTCAAAATCGTCAATCAAGGAGAACACCGTTTTAATGAATTGAAATAAATAAGTCTGTAAATGAATTTAGAATTTAAACAATTAAAAAACTCAGAAACAATAAAAAACGCGGACAAATCGCGAAAAACAAAAAAAAGAAAAAAAAAAGCGGAATTAATAATTGCCGCCGATTTTCTTTCTGTCGACTTTAATGCCGGTCGGCGTGACAAGAATGTTGTTGTCTTTCATGCCGACAATGTCACCGTGAACGTCTAAAACAACGTCTTTGAGTTCGTTGAAGAGGTGGTTTCTGAGGCGTTCGTCGGATTTGATGTTGGTGATGTCAACAATCAAAATGTTTCCGTCGTAGATTTCCTTCTTCAATGACGTAATCTGATCAAAGTGAGTGAAAATCGCAATCTTGACATAGGTTTCTGCCGGCTCATCGCCTGCGTTGCTGTCAATGTCCTTTTCAAATTTGTCAAGGTCAATGTATGCTGAATAATCATCGTTCTGTTTGGGCTCGGAACCGCCCATGATCTTTTTCAAAAAACTCAATTGAAACACCTTTGTCTGTTAATTAAAATGTGTGTAAAGCGGAAAAAATTAATCGGAAAGACGATGAATTTTCTCCGAAGTTGATATTTGAATGTAAATTATTGGAATAATATAAAGCATTAATGCTATACATATTTATAAACTTGTGCGTAAAAACCGCGCGGATTCAAACAGTTAAAACGTTTTTTTAATAAATTAAAAAATTAGAATTGAAAATACAAAAACAAAATGCAAAAATGAAAATATGAAAATGTAAATGCAAGATACAATATCAAAACGGAAAAACTGCCGCCCGTCAGATTTCGAGTCCCCAAAGCGCGTCGCCGACATAGGAAAGCGATTTAATCGCTTTGCCCGAACTTGAAGCCGTCATTTCGTCGCCTGAAATTAAAGCGCGGCCGATTGCCAGCGGTTTTTTATGCGTTTCTTCAACAATAACAACCAAATCATCTTTTTGAATCGAAGAATCGGCGGCTGTGATCCCGGGGCTCATGACATCGGCGCCGTTGACAACGAATTTAACCGCGCCCATATCCACTGTCACCAATCGATTCGGCGGCAACAATTCGAGCGCGCCGCGCACGGTCGGGAAAAGCTGGCCGTCGTATTCGATAAACATCTGTTTGCCGTCGGCGAAAATCACTTTAAATTCATCCGTCGTGATGACTTCAAATTTGGAATCCGAAAAAACGGAAACGCCGTCGCCGTAAATGTCGCGAAGCGATTCCACCATTTTGTTTTTATCATTTTTTCTGAGACTGACTCTTGACTTTATTTTCAAAAAATCACCTGAAATACAATTTTTGTTCAATAAATGAAGAAGTCAGATAAAAAGATAGTGAAATTGTTTGTTAAATTTGATGTTGGCGTTTTCAAATTTTTTTGATTATTGTCGCTTCGGCGTTATTTCTTTGCTGCTACTTTGCGGTTTCGGTTTACTGCTGCTACCTTGCTGTTTCTGTTTGCTGCCGCCACCTACAGTTTTGTATTTGCTGCTGTTACCTACAGGTTTGTGTTTGCTGCCGGCTACCTTACGGTTTGCGTTTCCATTCGCACCTGCTTCTTTTAACAGCCGTTCGCTTCGCGAACGTGGCACAGATTACCTTACCGTTTTCGTTTGCACTGTTACCGTCAGGTTTTTGTCCGACGCCGCCGCTCGCGCGAGCCGCTCCGCTTTTCAAAAAGCAAATCGAAAAACGCCATTCGCGTTTCAAAAAAACAAAAAACAGAACCCCGAATTTTCGAGATTTAAAAATGATCGGTTTTATAAAAAATAAAAAAAGAAGAAAAGAAAGATTCTTTTCTTACAAATCAGAACAAGCCGCCGAGCAATCCGCCGCTTACGAAAAGCGTTGCGAAAAGAATGGCAACCATGTTCACGACTTTAATTAATGCGTTCAAGCCGGGGCCTGATGTGTCTTTTGCGGGGTCGCCGACCGTGTCGCCGACAACGGCTGCTTTGTGAGCTTCAGAGCCCTTGCCGCCGTAAAGACCGGATTCGATCAATTTCTTCGCGTTATCCCAAGCACCGCCGGCGTTGTTCAAAGTCATGGCGAGCATGAGACCGACGACGATAATACCGATCAAAAGACCTGCAAGCGCTTCGGAACCGAAAATGATACCGACAGCAATCGGAACAACGATTGCAAGCGCGCCCGGAACAACCATTTCACGAAGAGCCGCGGATGTCACGATGTCGACACATTTGCCGTATTCGGGTTTTGCAGTGCCTTCCATGATGCCCGGAATTTCTCTAAACTGGCGGCGGACTTCGTCAACGACTTTCATCGCTGCTTTACTGACAGCACGCATTGTCACGGACGAGAAGATAAACGGCAAGAGACCGCCGATTAAAAGACCGACCAAAACGAGCGGGTTGTCAATGGAAAGCGAGCCTGCGCCCAAGTCAACGCGGAGCTTGTAGTCAGCGAAAAGCGCAAGCGCGCCGAGCGCTGCCGAGCCGATCGCATAACCTTTTGTCACCGCTTTTGTTGTATTTCCGACAGCGTCGAGTTCATCTGTCACTTCTCTGACAGATTCGGGCTGCTGGGACATCTCGGCAATACCGCCGGCGTTGTCCGTAATCGGGCCGTAGCAGTCAAGCGCCACAATCATACCGGTTGTGGAAAGCATTGCAATCGCCGCAACGGAAATGCCGTAAAGACCAATTGTCGCGTCAGCTGCGCCGCCGACGACAAGGAATGAAACCAAAATACCGATAACGATTGTAATCACCGGAAGCGCCGTGCTTTCAAAACCGAAAGAAAGACCGGAAATAACGTTGGTACCGGCACCGGTTTGAGATGCGGCCGCGATTTCCTTAACCGGGCGGTATTTGGTGGATGTATAATATTCGGTAAAGACGACCATCAAAACGGTAATGACCATACCGACAAGCGCTGCGATGAAGAATCTGTAATCATCAAGAAGGAAATCGGTAATGAAGAAGAAAACAACTGCGCTGATAATTGTCGCTGCTGCAACGCCTTTGTAAAGCGCGTTCATGATGTTGTTGCTTTTTCCGAGACGGACGAAGAACAATGCGATGATTGTCACAAAAATCGCTGCCGCGCCGAGCATCAGCGGGTAGAGAATCGCATTCGGGATGGATCCCAAAACGAGTGAGCCGAGAAGCATTGCCGCAAGAAGCGTAACAGCATAAGTTTCGAACAAGTCTGCGCCCATTCCGGCACAGTCACCGACGTTGTCGCCGACGTTATCGGCAATGACCGCCGGGTTTCTCGGGTCGTCCTCAGGAATTCCGGCTTCAACTTTGCCGACAATATCCGCGCCGACATCAGCCGCTTTTGTGTAAATGCCGCCGCCGACTCTGGCGAACAGACTGATTAAACTGGCACCGAAACCGAATCCGATAACCAAATCGACATCACCGTAAATCAAATAGAAAACGCTGACACCGAGAATTGAAAGACCGACGACAGCAAGACCTGTGACGGCACCGCCGCGGAAAGCGACGTTTAATGCGCTTTCCAAGCCGTTTTTGGCGGCTGCTGCGGTTCTGACATTTGCGCGAACGGAAACGTTCATGCCGATGTAACCTGCCGCTGCAGATGAAAGCGCACCGAAAACGAAACCGATTGCGACTTTAACACTGTACAAATCGTCTTTGGGCAAAAGAACGGCAATCAAAACCGTAAGAATAATCGCGACGACCGCGATGGTTTTGTATTGGCGGTTCAGATACGCCATGGCGCCTTCCTGAATGGCCGCCGCGATCTCCTGCATCTCTTTTGAGCCTTTGTCCTCGGAAAGGACTTTACGGGCTAAAAGCGCTGCAAAAAGAAGGCTGACCAAACCGGAAATAGGAGCCAAATAAATCAAATATCCTAAATCCATTTTATACCTCTTTCTTAACCAATTAAATGATTATTTTAAATTTTTAAATTTATTTTAAATTCGAATTTAAAATTGAAATTTAAAATTCAAAATTTTAATTTCAAATGTTAAATATTGTGTGAAAATAATTTAACAATTTACAAAAATGATAATAATAACATTCAACGACCTGTTTTCCGCGTCCGGACAGTCGCCGCTGAATTTTACAAAACCGTTTGCCGATTCTGAATGAAAGAATACTGAAGCGGTAATAGGAAGAGGAAGAGTTTTCTAATATATAAACTGAACGAATAAGAAAAAAGAAGCAAAAAACAGATTGAAGAGACGGTGAAAAAAAGATAAAAGGGCGAAAAAAGAGAAAAATGAAAGAAGGAAAAATAAAAATGAAAATAAAACAAAAATGAAAAATTAAAATAAAAATGAAAATAAAACAAAAGTGAAAAATTAAAATAAAAAAGGAATCAGCATTCACTCTTTCGAATCTGAAGAATGCTTGCTTCAATGTCGCTCGGCACGTTTGCCAAAAAGACAAGCGTTCGGATGCCGGCTTCCTGCGCTTTTAAAATCACTTCAATTCTTTCGGGTTCAAGTTCTTTTGTCGCGCTTAAAATGCAAAACGCTTTAATTTCGCCGGTATCGACAAAATAATCAAAGTAACCGGGATTTGTTTTCAAGAATCCGGCGACGGTTTTAAGTTCGTCCCAAGAGTCGGCCAAGTGAATGTCGCGAGCGCCGCCGTTTTGAACGTACCAGTCGCGCGTGATGCTCGGGTACGCATTGTGCTGCTCGTTAATGTCCTCGGCAATTTTTTGAATGCGTTCGGCGTCTTTTGAAACGGAATAAAATTTCCATTGATTATCCGCAAAATACCTCTCCGCAAGAACACCGAAAATTCTCATTTTGTCATCGTTGTTAATTCTCATTTTATGATTCACCTGATACAATTTACCTGAAAAATTAATCTGTTAAAGTAGTAACTAATATTTTTTAAAATATTAATAAACTGCCCTTTGTTTAAAAATATGAAAATAAAAAACGAATTTAAAAAATATAAAAAATGAGAAAATGAAAGTCAAAAAACCAAAAAATCAAAAAAATAAAAACAAATCAAAAAATAGAAGGAAGAGAGATGAAACATCTCTCATTCATTAATTTTTCTTTTAATTTTTCTTTTTATTCCAGATTTGCCAGCCTGCGAAAACGAGGATTGCAAGCACAAGAAGCAGACCGACAATCCACAGCGGGAACTTTTTCTCTTCCGGCAAATCGGGTGTCGTCACAGGATCCGTAAAGGCTGAACCGGGGCTTTCTTCGGTAAGATCGCCGCCTGCGCCGCCGCCGTCTTCTGCTTCGGAACCGGTCGAAGAGGTGCCGTTGTTAACGGTTGCCTGGCCGCCGTTGCCGCCCGAGCCGCCGGACTGGCGGTAGAAACCGGCATCGATGTCTGTGATATGAATTTGTCCCAAAGATTCGGGGCGAACAATTTCCGAGGAATAATTGTTGCTGCCGTTAATCTTCTGATCGTTAATGAATGCGGAAGCGTGCGTGTATCCGCTCGGGACAGTCACCTGAACAATGAAATCCGTGTCAGCGCCCATGCCGATGAAATAGTAGGAACCATCGTCAGCTGTCATGGCGGTGTCCAGAACTGTCGTACCGGTCGAATCCAGCAAACGAACAATCGCACCTGAAACGAACGTATCCTCATCAATCAAACTGTTGCGGTTGGCATCATTCCAAACACGGCCCGTAATTAATTCAGATTCGGAAACAAACAAATCAAATTCAGCATCCGCGTTTGCGAAATTGAAATCGGCGGTTTTCAAATAAATTAAACTGCCGGCGGCAGAGAAATCCGAACTTGTCAAAGTGTATCCGGGATAGAGTTCCGCGACAAGATAATAATCTTCGTCATCGAACCAGCCGGTTTCCGTTTCAAACGAAACGGTGCTTTCTGTACCTAAAATCGGAATTGTTTCAATACACAAATCGCCGGAAACGTCTTTCTGATACATGCTGATGCTTTCGACAAACGATGCGTTGTCCAAATTCACGATGACTTTTGCCGGCGTAAACACCAATTTATACACAGACGTGTCAACGGAATAGACAATGGATCCTAAAACGCTTCCCGAATTCGCATCAATGAGACCGGCCGGAACATTGCTGTATGAAATATCATAATCAATTGTTGTCGGCGTTGCTGGTTTCGCATAAACGGAAGCATTGTAACCGTTTTTGTCAATATTATACACAGGAGAAGAGCTCGAGCTCGGAACGCCCGTACTCAAAATAGTGACGGAAAGATCCATAACCGGCGATTCCGGTGTTCCTGACGCGACCGCGTTGACAATCAATTCATCCGTATATTTAACGATAACATTAACGGTTGCTGTTTGAGTGTTTAACGCAACATCCGTGTAAGTGTATTTCGCAACCTGATTTCCGGGAACAGCCGAATTGAAAGTGCTGTTTGCGCTGTCATAAACAAATTTATCATTGCTGATCGGCACATTCATATCTGTTCCGGAAACGAATTGACGGAAATAGGTTTCCCAGTCGGCGTAACCGTTTGGAACATCGGCGTTCATGTAAATTTCCTGGGAACTTGCCGGGTTGGTCAAAGTAACCGTAGACGCGGCTTTTTTGATTTCAATATGCGTTGTCACCGTACTGATATTGCCTTCCCCATCAGGCGCGGTTTTGTACTCAATCGTGTAATTACCGACTTCGGATGTTGAAACCGGGTTGGTAATTCCGGAAGTTGTGTTCAGCGTGTATTCGTATCCGGCTGCGTGATCGACTGCGGCAGGATATGCGGTTCGATTAAAGAATGTGCCGATTGACAAGGAATCATTAATCGTTTCCGTGCCGGTGATATCTTTGAAAGTCACATTCACACTTGTAAGACCGATATTTGCAGTAAAGTCGTCGTATGTGATGATGTTGTTCCAACCCGGAAGTGTGCCTGTTTGGTAAGCAACTTCATAATTCGGAAGGAACGCGGTACCGCCTCCGGAATAGATTTCAGGAGCATCGGACGGAGACAACAGAACAGCAGCGGTATAACTGCTCGGACTGGACATGACGGTTGATCCGGCAATTCTGACATCAAACAAAGTTTGACCGATTGCGGTTTGGTCGAAGACGACAGTTGTGCCGTCTACAGCCGGCAATTCAAACGGCAGCAAAAGCTCAAAACGGCTCTTGTCTTCCGCTTCATAGAATTCACATTTAATCGCCGTAACTCTGTCCCAGTCGATACCGCCGACATTATTGACATCGGCAATTGCAACCCAGTCAAATCCTGCGGCGTCCGTTAATGAATAATCACCGATGTCCGAAGAATCAATGTCGGTGTCATAGGTGTAATAAATCATATACTGATCAATGTCACCGGCTTCGGTAATATCTAAAGAAGTCACGTCCTTTAATGTCGGCCTCCAGGTTGCGTGCGCCGGCAAAATGAAATAAATCGTTGCAGGATCGTTGTTGTCACCGATTGTCTCGCCGATTCCGTTGTAGAAATAAATTTTAAACATTTCATTGGAACTGCCGGCTTTCAAAGACGGATAAGAGTCCGTACTGGCCGGGTTGTAGTAAATATAATCCGAACCGATGCGGACACCTGTTGATGAAACGACGGACGCGTCATCTTGGACGAAAACTTTCGCGCCGATCAAATAACTGGGATACGAACCATGTGTGTTACTGCGCGCAATTGCCTGACTGAATCCGGAATCTGCTGCAATATTATAATTTGTACCGCCGGATCCGCCTGTTTGAGAACTGAGAGCCGCCGAATCCCAAGAGGAAATTAAAACACTGTTTGTTTTAAAATCAAATGAGGTGCCCAAAAATTCTTGTGAAACCGTGACGGGTAATCGAGCATAACGCTGTGTCGAATTAATCCAGAAAGTATCGCCTTCTTTTCCGGATTCGGCTAAATGAATTTTAGCTTCGACAAGCTTTCCGCCGGGATACAATCCCGCATTATCGTAAACGTTTTGAGTGATTGCCAAAGCATTTCCGTCGATATCCGTAAACGCTCCATTGGCGATAACATCAACGCCGTTGGATGTCGTAATTTGAACAGTCCCCGGATCAAGGTCTTTTGGAACGCTGAAATAAATCACAGGGTTGGAATAAATACCGGCCGTGTTTGTCGGACTGACACGAATCGCGGAACCGTACGGATAACCGGACGCATAGAAAGTGTTGTACATATAGAACGTCTCGCCACGGCTGACAAGGGACGGATTGGCGGTGTAACCGGTACTTGAATCAGACAAATATCTGACAGTGTTTGCCAAATAGGGTGAAACAACATAATCTGTCGCGAATGTCGGCTTCAGCGTGCTAAGCGTTGTCGGACCGAGGGTTAAGATTTTAAATTCATACTGACCCGGAGTTGCTATATCAGTGGTCCCGATAACGGTAAGCGTATGAGCGGCCGAATAGCTCTGTGCGCCGCCCGTACTTCTTTCAATTAAAACCAATCCGTTAATTTTGAAAGCGACATATTCTCCGGGCGAATAAGAAGCCATCGGAGAATCGTCTTCGTCTGCCGTAAGCGTTGTCAACTCGACGACTCGGCTGGACGCGTTGTCTATTGTATAATTTTTACCGTCTTTGAGGATGGTAATTGAATCATATTGAGCCACATCAGATCCGGATTTCGGGACACGAAGATGCGTTACGGCAACCCCGGCAGGGATGTCAAAAGTGAATGATTCATCCGAACCGTCTCGAATCGTGTTTCTGAATGTTGCTTTGAATAATTCTTGATAGTAGAAGGGGGAGGACGGATCGTAACTGACAGAATTTGAAATAATACGATTGGCGCCGGAACTTGAATAAAGCGTTGCCGTCACTTTATCGGAGGCTGCGCCTGTCAATGTGCCTTCGGTATAATGAGGGAGCAAATAAGCTGCATTGTTGTTTGCAGCTTTTTCGATATTTGTAAATTGAACCGGATCTCCGCGGCTGTTGATTTTCATCTCGGCAGAGTCCGACAGATTCGTGAAATTGATATAAGGAGCGACAGCACCGTTGAATTTGAAATCGTCTGTTGTATTAAATGAAAAATTGAATGTCTGATTCCAAGAGAAGTATCGAGTGGCAATGGTCGGCGTAAAAGTAATCTTCATTTTGTCATCCGACAATTTTGAAGTATATCCGGTGGTTGCCGCTGTTGAAAATTCAACAGGAGAATTACCGTCAGCAATCCATTGACTGTAAGTTTTGTTGACACCGTCTGCCTTAATATCGACATCTGAGAAATCAAGTGTAAAGGACGTAAAATTCACGCGCAGGCCTTTTGTGCTTAAAGTATTCCAGTTGCTGTTGATACCGCTTGTTGTGTAAAAAACATATTGAAGATCAACTTCGGATTCGCCGGAGGGCATCAAAGACGGATTCAAAAGCTGGAATGTGCCGCGAGAGGAAAGTTGCGGGTATTTGTTGTTTGCTGTTGCCGTTACGCTGTTTGAGACGGGGACATAAGTGTCGCCTTCTTTGACGTAAAGACCGGCTTTGATTGTGTTTGTTTCATCATGATAAACGGTTGCGGCATCGGATTCAATGGTTAAGTCGATTGAAAAGCGCTGCGCTGCATTTGTCAGCGGAATGATTAAAGTGCCGTTGCTTCGGTTGTAATTCGTATTTGAAATTTTGGCAATGGTGGTGGTGCCGGAAACAAGGTCGGTTTTCGGGTAGCCGGAAATTTTAAAACCGGGCTTGGTTTCAGTACCGTCTTCTTCAACTTCAGCGATGAAATAGATTGAAGAAATTGATTCTTTCGCGATGACTGTGTAAGTCAAAGTGCTGGTATTCGTCGGCTGAAAAGATTCGACTTGCGTTTCGCTGCTTTTTCCGGAAGACCATTTATAAGAGATTTGATAGTCGTCGTCTGCCGCTGCCGCGGGGGCAATCAGCAGAAGTAAAACGAGTATTGAGATGAGCAATACTACAGAAGATTCCATACGTGATTTCATTGGATTCAACCCATTTTTTTAGATTTCAATAATAAATTAAGATAAAAAACCAAACCGTCTAAAGTTAAGAGTCATTACCGAATATGAAAATATTGTTTTTGAAATCGGATTAAGGGATAACATTGATTCAGCCGCATGCCTGTAAAGACAGAAATGAAAGCAAACGTTTTTACAAGCCTGAAAAACACACTTTGTTTCAGATAAAATCAAACATTTTCAAACGATCTATTGCACACGGATTACCACATTAAAGACGTAATTTCAAACAACATCCTCAACTTAATAGGAATGACTACCTATTAAATTAACTTCGTGCTAACTACAAGGAAACAGAGATATATAAAAGTTCCTTCAAAACAAGAAATAGAGAGGTTATGAAAAAATATTCCAACAATATAATCAATTATATAATTGTTTTTTAAAAAAAATAGAAACAGTGAAAACAAAAATAGAAAAACAGCACCAAAAGGCATAAAAATAAGAATCATAATTAAAATTTGTCATCTTGCGAATAGCTGCGCCCCAAAAAAACCGCGATTTCCGCTTTTTGAAGTTCGCGCCCCAAATATCCGGCATGGCTGAGCTCCGAAATGAGTCCTTCATTTAAAACGGATTCCATCATGAAAGCCGAATCGATTCCGACAAGAATCATTTTTTGATGAACAGCGGCAATCACTCTTTTTCCGGGCGTTTGAACGGATTTAAGTTTTTGAATTTCGGCGGAATTTTCATTCAAGCCGGAAGATTGAATCAGATACGGAATTAAATCGAAAACGGGAAGAACGCCGATGAGAAAATTTCCGGACGGATCGGATTTCCAGCCCCATTTGGTTCCGGCGGTGAAATTCGGATTGAGCGCGCCTGACAAAAGCAACGGACGGACAAATTCGGACTCGTGCGCAGAACCGGAAACTGAATCGGACTCTGCCGTTTCGAAAGAAGAATCGTTTTGATTCGTTTCAGGTTGTTTATTTTCAATTTCATCGTCGGGCAGATGAAGCATTTCAAAAGCGCCGCTTTTTGAAATTAAGTTTAAATTAAAGTCGGGGCGTTTTCTTTTCTCTTTCAGGATTAAAAGATCAATTCCCAAATCTTTGGGCGAAGAATTTCGAATTTTTGCAAGCAGCATCATTTCGGAAGCCGTTTTAAGCTCGCTGACGGATCCTTTTCCCTTATCGCCGGCATTTGGCGTAAACAAAATTGACGCGCCGCATTCGTCTGCAATTTCCGCAAGAAGCGCGTTCATTCCGACGGAATCGGCGTCAAACAATTCGGTAACATTACCCGCGCCGAACAAAATCGGAACATCGGGTTGTCGCTGATGAAAATCGTAATAATCTTTTAAAGACAAAAAAAGATCGCGGCCGGGCGGCGATAAAATCGGATCGGCGATTAGATTTTTCGAACCGAATTGCCGGGCGGCGGACAGGTTTTTCTCAAGCGATTCCAAATGTGATTCGTTTGAATTTGAAAAGAGATCGGGAATCACAACGAAAGAAATTCGATTTAAAACCGAATCGGGAAATACATCGGAAGAAAGTTCAAATTCCGCCAAAATCTGACTGTCAACGCTCAAAACCAAATCAACGCCGCTTTCAATGCCTGCGCGGATTTGAGAAAAACTGCCGGAATCAATGCTGACCGGAATCGGGCAATAAGATTTGACATCGGAAACGATTGAGGAAACCGTTTGCTCGTCCGCGTCGGGAGAAAAACCGAGATCAATCATGTCGGCGCCTTCAGAAATCAAATAGTTGATTTGAGATCGGATTTCATTAAAAGACAAAGATTCGGCGGAAACGATTTCGGCTAAAATTTTCATTCGGGCGTTGCCGCCGACCGGAACGTTTCCGATTTGAAAAGTGCCGGCTTCATTTTGCGCGTATTCTTTTAAAAGTTCTAAGCTTTGCGCCTTTTTTTGATTTTGAATTAATTCGCAAGCCGGAACAGTTTTTGAAAATGTTTGAAAGTCGAAGGACTTTAAAACTTGTTTTAAATCAACCGCGTGTTTCGGGCCCAAATAAATCGGACATTTGATTTCAGCTTCCGCTTTTGAAAAATTAAATTTTGAAAAACCGGAAACCAAAACGGCATCGTATTGATTTTTGAAAAAATCAGAATTTCGCCATCCGGTGAGAAGTTTTTGCGGTGTAATCAGCGCTGCTACAGGAGTCGGCAAAACCAAAACGTCGGCAAGATCGCCGACAGCTTTTAAAACGGCGTCAGACGCTAAAAGCCCGGTCACAACGAGTATTTTCATAATGATTCATAAATGAAAAAGAAATAGATAAACCTTTCAAGAAAAATGAAGAAAATTTCAAAAACATCTGACGAATAAAAAAGAATTGAAAAAAAGTAAAAAAATAAAAGAATGAAAAAAATAAAACACAGAGATAGAAGGAGAGATGTAAGTGAATATCACTTACACATCTTGTTTTTGTTTTTAAATGAAGTCAATGATGTTGTCTCTGGAAGCAGACAGATTGACATCTTTGCTTCTGACTGAGGCGGTGTTCATCGTAGAAGTTGCGGAGAATCCGCCGGCTTTCTGCTGAACGCCTGTCATAATTGCCATAACTCTGACACGACCTTCGTATTCTTCAAGAACACGTGCGCCGATTGTCACTTTTGCTTCGTCGGAAATTTCATAAGTTAACTGTTCGCCGATTTCCATGGCTTCTTGGAGGCTCATGTCGGGACCGCCTGTGATGTGAATGAGACATCCGGTTGCACCGCGGTAGTCGACATCGAGGAGCGGGTGGTTGAGCGCCGCTTTGACGACTTCCTGACTCTTGTTTTGGTTCTTGGATTCGCCGACCATCATGACAGCGATGCCGCCGCAGCCCATTGTGGCGCGAACGTCGGCGTAGTCAAGGTTGATAAGTGAGTATTCCGTGATTGTTTCGGTGAGACCTTTGACGGTTTCAGCGATGATTTGGTCCATAACGGAAAGGGCCTGGTCAATCGGAAGGTTGGGGACGTGGGACAAAAGTCTCTGGTTGTCCAAAATAACGACTGTGTCGGCGGCTTTTCTCAAAGCTTCGATACCGTCCTGTGCTTTTTGGGAACGGGAACCTTCAACTTTGAAGGGGCTTGAGACCATACCGATAACGATTGCGCCCTGTTCTTTTGCGACTTCCGCAACAACAGGCGCGACACCTGTACCTGTTCCGCCGCCCATACCGGCTGTGACGAAAACGAGGTCAGCATCTTTTAAAACAGATTCGAGGGTTCCGCGAGCAAGTTCGGCTGCTTTTCTGCCGATTTCGGGGTAACCGCCTGCTCCGAGACCTCTTGTGAGAGTCTTACCGATCAAGATTTTTTTGTCAGCGCGGGTTCTGTCAAGATCCTGCTTGTCAGTATTAATACAAATGGTTTCAGCGTTTTCAACACCCATGTTGTAAAGACGCTTGATTGTGTTGTTTCCGGCACCGCCGCAACCGATGATAACGATACGGGGCTGGCCGAATTCATCAAAACCGCCGTCGTTGTCTGCGCCGGCAAGGGATTTTTCCTGTTCTGTGTACTTTAATGCTTCTTGAATGATGGACTGCATATACGAAAACCTCTTTGAATTGAAACGATTTTGTGTGAATTATATTCGTTTTTAGATTACTTGTACCATTAAATGTCAATCAATTCAAAAGTCAGACTTTCGAAAGACAACATTTGCAGGTGTGGCGTTGATAAATGTAAGATATTGTGTGGCGTTTTTGACCGCAGTTCAAAAACATGAACGGCAACCGAAATTAAGCAAAACCTAGCATATGAAAAATGTCAAAGCATCAATTGATATACATGATTTTGAGACATCTATGATATGCTAAACGTTACCATGTGTAAAGCTATATAAATCCGTACTAGTATATAAAGTTGTTGTAAAAAAGTGAGAACGAACAGCCCGATATTTTTGATAGATATTCTACAGGAAATATAGGTTTTCGGAAAAGAAATTTCACACAAAAAAAGAAAGAAAAATAAAACTATAAACTTGATATAATGTATTACATGCAACCGATTTTTAAAAACATAAAAGCCTGATTACCGTCACTCTTTTTCGACAATCAGCCATCTTTTTTCCGTCAAAACCGAATCCATTTGAACATCCGCGTCTTCCGTTGGAAGTTCATCCGCCAATTGAATTTCAAAACAGATTCCGATTAAATGCAGGCAGCTGCGGCAATTTAAGTATTTGTCGTAAAAGCCTGCGCCATATCCGATGCGGTTGCCACATTTATCAAATCCAACACCCGGAATAATAAAAAGAGAATTTTCATCCGGAATCGCTTCAACCGGATGCGCCGGTTCCAAAATACCATACCCGGCTTCCGTCAAAACGGAAAAATCACACAGTTCTGCAAAAAACATTTCGCGATCGCGCGTGACAGGAACATAAACAGGCTTACCGATTTTGAAACAATATTCGATCAGCGGCCGGGTTTGAACTTCGCCCCTTACATCCAAATACGCAAACAGAGAACTGCTTTTTTGAAACAGTTCGGAATGAATAAGCGAATCAGTGATCGCTTTGCTTTTTTCCGCCGCTTCTGTTTGTGTTAGGCTGTCACGGCGCGCGCGGAGAAATTGACGGAAATGATGTTTCATATTTTCACGACCGGTTGAATTGATATCAAAGAATTTTTCAAACAGATAAAATGTTTGAATTTAAATAATCCGTATCCGTAAAAGGTCTTTTTGTTTATATTATTTTTTGAAGTAAATCCGATTTTTTAAAAAAATTAAACGTATATTTAAATAATTAAACAATCATTTAATAAATTTACCGAAAAATCAAAATATTGAACAATCACTCAAAAAATAAAAATCAAGGACAGAAGGCATTGAAGAAGAGATGATAAAATGAACAGCGAAAATCAGGAAAATTATGAAGAAATGAGCTTAACCGGCATAACAGACAAAATTAATGAAAGGAGAGCATCTCAAAACTCGATTATCGCAGATCTTCGAAAAGAACAGATTTTAGATGCCGCCGCTTTGACGCTGATTAATACAGGCTATACAAATGCAAGTTTGGCCAAAATCGCAAAACAAGCAGATATCAGCGCGGCTTTGATTTCATATTATTTCCCGACAAAAACAGAATTGATTGAAAAACTGCTTCAATCCCTTCTTCAAAAACAAGAAAAGTATGTTCATGAAAAAGTTGCCAAAGCGCAAACGCCTTTGGAAATGCTTTATATTTACATTCGCGCGCATTTGGCCTATTCGGAAGAATTCCGTCGTGAAAACGACGCGCTGATGGAAATCATTTACAACGCGCGCGATGAAAACGGAACACCGTATTACAAAAAATTCGGCGGCGACGAGACGGATCTTCTTGAAAAGATATTGGAAGCCGTTCAGAGAAAAGACGGTTTCCCGGGAATGGATGTCACGTCTTTGGCAATTTTAATTAACGGGGCGGTTCGCGGCTATTCGATGAACCCGAACGCGTCTGAAAAACAGGATTATGAAACATATTGCGACGAATTGATTGAAACAATCAGCAAATTATCCGGATTTTCAAAGAAATATACTTATGAGCCGATAATCCAATAAATATAAAAGAGACAACAGTTTGTATTTGAATACCCGTAAAAGGAGGATACAAATATGAGCAATAAAGAAATAATCGCAGTCATTGGTGCCGGCGCAATCGGACGCGGATTTTTACCGTGGAAGATAAACGCCGAAAAATATGATTTTATTTTTATTGACAGTAATCCGAACATTGTTGACGTCATGAATAAAAACGGCGGCTTTTTAACTTTTAAATCGCATGGCGGCAAATTGGAAGAAAAATTTGTACGCTCAAGCCGCGCGTATTTAATTTCAGAATTCAAAGCCGCGGATTATGACAATCTTTCAACGATTTTTGTCGCCGTCGGCCCGAACAATGTGAAAAGTATTGCCGATGCCGTAAAAGACGCGTCCTGCTCAATCGTATTGTGCGAAAACGATCCTGAAACGGTTGAAATATTAAAACGCGAAATCGGCAGCGATAAAATTTATTTTGCGATTCCGGATGTGATTGCTTCAAACACGGCTTCCGATGAGAATTTATTGCGTGATCCGCTTGCAATTCACACCGAAGACGGAGTTTTATTCGTTGACGAACGCGCCGAGAAGCTTGACGGAGACATTGAATACATTGGTGCCGGCGAGCTGCTGAATAAAGAATGGAAAGCAAAATTATTTGTACACAACACGCCGCACTGCATCGCGGCTTATTTGGGCGCTATGCGCGGGCTGAAATATTTGCATGAAGTGATGGAGCAGCCGAAATTACGCGAAGTCGTCGTCGGTTCAATGAATGAAATGCTCGGCGCTTTAAAAAATGAAAATAAAATTGATTCCGCGTTTTTAGAATGGTACGCGGCAAAAGAAATCGAACGTTTTTCCGATCAATTGCTGTGCGATCCGATTTCAAGAGTCGCGAGAGAGCCTTACAGAAAACTGCAGCCGGACGGCAGACTGATTGGCGCGGCAGCATTGTGCGATGCGGCAAATATTGATTGTGAAAATATTTTAATCGGCATTGCCGGCGCGGCCGTATATGCTTATGATTTGGAATTTGCCAAAGATTCGGCGGCGCTTTCGGTTTCAACCAAGCAAAAAGTATTGCACGTGCTTTCAAAAATCGGTTTGGAAAATCAAATGAAAGATAAAATATTATCGAAATTAGATAATTCCGTTTTTGATTAATTTTGATTATTAAAAAAAAAAAAAAAAAAATATTAAAAAATGCAAATTTCATGCGCAAGTCATGAAATTGCATTTTCGTTTTTTTGAAGAAAATTTCGTTACGTTTTAAATCTTTTCTGCATTACTCATTTCAAAAAGCTTTGACAATATACAAAATGCCGAAGATCAGGAAATAGAATCCGACCAAAAAGGCAAGCGTAAATGCCGAAACAACCGGATTGAAGAGAAGAATGGTACCGATTGCGATTCCGAAAACGCTGATGATGATTTTCAGCCAATAATAGGATTTGCTGATGGCTTTGGCTAAATCAAGATTCAACAGGCTTAAAACGGAATCAAGAATGAACCAGACAGCGAAAACATAAGGCAAAGCGATGACACTGGATTTGATATTGAACAAGATGAATAAACCGATTAAAATGTTAATGGTTCCGAGAACCATCGTCCATGTGCCGCCGAGTTCTAATTTGTGCAATTTCCAGCCGGAATAAACTTCAATAATACCGCCAATGACCGCCAAAAGACCGATAAAGATTGCAAGCCCGGCTAAACTTCCTGCAGTATCCGAAAAAGCGATGAGCGCGGCAAGGATTAAGAGAATACCAATCAGGAATGAAAGCCAGTCAAATTTTGAGTTTGTACTCATTATAATACACCTTCGTTTTAGTTTTTGAATAATTATGAACATTAACAAAAGTTCTTTACAGAACTGCAATTAAAAATCTTCGTTTTTAAATAAAAATGTTTTTATTAAAATAAAATTCGATGAAATATACAAAAATAAAAACATAAAATGAAAACAAATGAATCGAAAAAATGAAAAAATAAAGAAAAGTGCGAAGGGTGGGAGTCGAACCCGCGAACGTCTACACGAACAGGCCCTGAACCTGCCGCCTTTGACCACTTGGCAACCTTCGCATTCTGAAAAGTGAAAAATATTATTTTTCTTTTTTGAAAAACAGCATCTCATAAAGAGACGGATTCTTTTTAAACTTTATTGTTGAAAAATGAAATTCCCTTTCTGAAATTAAAATTAAAATTTAATTTTACAGATCGTCGTCATCAGCGACTTTATTGCAGCCTGTGCTGCTGCATGTATCATCTGATTCTTATCACATCCGCTCGCTTTCGCGAACGTGGGCACAGATTACCTTCAGGTTTCCGTCTGCGCTGCCACCGTCGCCCTGCCTGCTCGCGCGCGAGCCGCACAAACTTTAACAAAACGAAACGAAAATCCAACCTCGTTTTTGCAATTTTAATAAAAAGAAATATAATCTTTCTTTCAAATTAAAGAATGATTTATAATTGTTTTTCAAAAGAAGGAGAAATAGAAATGGATACAATAGAAGCACTTTTAACACGCCGAAGTGTTCGAAAATATCAAAACAAACCGGTTCCGGCGGAATTGATTGAAGAAGCCGTGAAAGCCGCAATGTTCGCGCCGTCTGCGCGAAATCAGCAGCCGTGGGAATTTATCATTGTCGACAAACGGGAACTTTTGGATGAAATTCCGTCGTTCAGTCCGCACGCGGGAATGGCAAAAGGCGCGCCGGCCGGAGTTTTGATTTGTTACAACAAAGATTACGATGTCGCAGAAGGATTTTTCCCGCAGGATTTGGGTGCGGCGACAGAGAATTTGCTTCTTGCGCTGCACGCGGCAGGACTCGGTGCCGTTTGGACAGGCGTTTATCCGCGCGAAGATCGGATGGCCGGGTTTGTTAAAATGTTTGGTTTGCCGGAAAATGTGATTCCTTATTCGTTTACAATTATTGGCTGGCCGGAAAAGGAAGCGGAACCGGCCGAGAGATTTAAACCGGAAAGAATCAGATACAACAAATGGTGAGAAACGTAAAAAAAGGTAAAATAAAAGGTAAAAAACGAAAAGGTAAAACGTAAAACGATTAAACAAATGAGTCAAAATGATCATTTGTTTAATTTTTATGATTTTTGAATAAATTCAATCTTTTTTTGTAAATTCCCAGGAAATCTCGGAAATTTCGGATTTGTCGCTGTTGTATCTTTCGGTGTGCCATTTATCGGATTCGGACCGGATGGTAATTTTGTGAATTTTATCTTCGCCGTCTTTGAAAAAAAGTTCCATCGTTTTATATTCGGACGGACAAGCACCGTAAACATGAATCCTGTAGTTGTAAATAATTCCTTTATTTCGTTCCAAATGAATATACTGAATACCCGGAACAAACGGCGAAACGACGCGTGCGCCGTTCATGGAAACGGCGGATTCGTTGTCGACATCCGAAGAAACGCTTAAAACACCGGTAATTTTGTTTTCAGATTCGTTTTTTGTAAAAACACATTCTTTGTCAAAAGTTCTGTCAAGATCGATTCCCATACTGATTCATCCTTTATTTTTATGTTATTGTTTTTAAATTAGAATTGCATTTTATAATAAAACGCAATATAAAAATAAATTACAAATTATATAATAGTTTTTATGAAACAAAACCACATTCGCTTTTAACTTTTTTGAAACCCGGAACAACCGCACGCTAATTTTCATTTTTGAGCGAAGCGAAAAAATGGAAATTTGCGGATTCGCCCCCATCCTTCAATGAAAAATGATAATCCGTGTTTATTTTATTTTACAATTACATTTGTGTTGTTTACATTGATTCTGACTGCATTGGTGTGTTGGCAGTATTGGTGCCGAGTGCAGTTTTGGAGCTGGTTGCATTTGGCGCGAGTCGCATTTGGCGCGCATCTTACCGTTCCCATAAGCATCTTCTTTTTAGAACTGCCGTTCGCTTCGCGAACGTGGTACGGCTACCCACCGTTTCCGTTTTCCGCTGCTACCTCACCGTTTCCGTTTTCCGCTGCCACCTCACCGTTTCTGTTTTCCGCCGCCACCTTTACATCTCACCGTCCCTGTCGCTGTCAGCCGGCGCAGCTGTTGCGCCGCCGCGCGCGAGCCGCTCCGCTTTCCCAAAAATTCGGCAAAAACGAATCCCAAATTTAAAAGATTCAAAAAAACGAACGATCCAAGATATAAAAAAGAAAAAGAAAATGAAAATGAAAAATGAAAAATGAAAAATAAAAAAAAGAAAGAAAAAGTGAAGAGAATTACTCTTCATCTTCCGCCTTAACTTTCGGCGGTCTTCCTCTTCTTTTCTTGGGTTCTTCGACAACTTCTTCCGTCACAATTTCTTCGGAATCGGCAATGCCGTTTTCGTCGAAATCACTGCCGACTTCTTCATAGTCGTCGGTTGACGCGGTTTCGGCTGCCGCCAAAACGTCGGCCGACACTTTAACGCCTGCAAGTTCCGCCTTGTCGGCGGCGTTCTTTTGGGATCTTGTTCTTGCCGCTTTCTTTTCCGGCGGTTTTGCAAGTTTCGGGTCGTCCGGGTCAATCTTTTTCGCAATCAAACGAATGTCACCGGTACCCATTTTAATCGGCTGGCCGACAATGACGTTTTCGGTAACACCCTGAAGGTCGTCAACATTGCCGCGCATACCCGCGTCAAGCAAGTGATTGACAGTCACTTCGAAAGCCGCTCTCGCGAAAACACTGGCCTTCTCGCCTGAAATACCGTGACGGCCGATCTGTTTCACTTCACCGTCGCTCGTCATCAAATCAGCCACAAGCATAATGTGACGGATATCGACGTTCAAACCCTGCTCACGCAGCGTGTTTGTTGCTTCCGTGATAATCGCGTTTCTCGCCGCTTCAATACCGAAAACAGAGAAAATTTCACTGATGTTATTTGTCGTCGTGCGCGACATATCAACGCCGGGAATCGGAATGACGTCTTTTAAAGCGGAACCTTCCGTGTACAAAACGTATTCATCCATGTCGCTGCCTTTTCTGAGAACGACACGCTTGATATCTTCAATGCCTTTTAACGTGATGTCATTGATCTTCTTCGTCAATTGAAGCAAATCGCGGTAACGCTGATCTTTGGGCGTCAAGTCAATCTGGAAATTCTCCTCGCTGACTTCAACCGTCGCGTCCGGAATTTTCTCTTTGAATTTCTCGGCGATTTCCATGAAAGCCATATGCCTTTTGTTCATCGCTTTTTCATTGATGTTGATGACGATTTTCATCTGCGCCAAGTCGGTTGTGACAGACGCGATATGATCAATCTTGGTCGCTTCAATTTCCCAGGCAACCGCCTGAGCTTTGTCACGATCAAAAGCATAATCGGCTTTACCGTCTTCATCAACCAAATCCTTGTTGTTCCTCAAATAAATCGACATCGTCGGCGTACTCGGAATCTTACGCGCGTCCACGATTTCAATCAAACGCGGCAAACCGAGCGTAACGTTAATTTCAGCCACACCGGCGTAGTGGAAAGTTCTCATGGTCATCTGCGTACCCGGCTCACCAATCGACTGCGCCGCAACCACACCGGCCGCGTCGCACGCTTCGATTTGAGAGAGTTTGTAGCCGACCATCACACGATCAATGATTTCCTGCATTTCCTTTTCCGTGACACCGACTTCATTCGCATCCTCGCGAATTGTCTTTAAGATGTTTTTCGGAAGCGGTAAATCCTGAATCATTGACTGAATTTCAGCGTCTTTTAATTTTGCCATAATCAGACCTCCTTTCCGGTAACATTTCTGAAAATACGATGAATGGCTTCCGGCTTGGCGAAGTCACTCTTCGTCGGGTCAATACCGTCTTCACCGTAAAGGAACTGCACAATCACACCGCGTGTGTCGCGAACCGTGTAGTCCGTCTGAACTTCCAAGTCCTGCAGCGCACTGACCAAACGGCGTTGGAGATAACCGGATTGAGACGTACGAACCGCAGTGTCGACCAAACCTTCACGACCACCGATGGAGTGGAAGAAGTATTCCGTCGGGTTCAAACCGCTCTTGTAGCTGGACTTCACGAAACCGTGCGCGTCAGCGCCTAAGTCGCCGCGCTCAAAGTGCGGCAACGTTCTTCCGCGGTAGCCTCTGTTGATACGAGCGCCACGAACTGCCTGCTGACCGACACAAGCCGCCATCTGCGTGATGTTCAAAATAGAACCTCTCGCACCGGAGCGTGCCATCATCGCGGCAGGGTTTTCGAGACCCATGTGCGCGTCGGCAATCTTACCGGACTTGTCACGCGCGCGACCGAGTTCCTGCATGATACGCATTTCAATGGTTTCATCAAGCGTTCTTCCGGGCAAAGGTTCGAGCTCTTCGTCTTTGTAAGCCTGAATGAGCTTCTGAACTTCATCTTCGGCGGTTGTTAAAACCATGTCAATTTGAATCTTGGCTTCTTCGGGGATGTCTTCATCGGCAATACCGAATGAAAGACCCGTCCTCATGACCGCGCGAATCGCAAGTTTTGTGACATCGTCAACAAACTGCGCGCCGCGGGTTGTGCCGTATTCTTTAATGATTGTGTCCAAAATCTGAGCCTTAAACGCGCCCATTGCCGTTTCATCGATTGTTCCGGCAATCAGCTCGCCGTCTTCGATGACGACATAAGCGTCGTTCTTCAAGTCTTCTTCCATGACTTTTGTACCGACGTTGGAAGAGAATGAAATGTTGAGGCCTTCAGGGAGAATCTGACTGAAAATCTGCTTTCCGGTCCAGAACTCTTCGCCGTTTTCATCAACGCCTGCCGGCGCCGGCAATTCACGGATGTCCGTCTTTCTGAGCAAGTCAAGCGCATCGTCTTTGTTGATGCGGCCCGTCACCGGGTTGTCTTTTCTTGTCAAAAGGAACATGCCTGAAATGTGGTCGTGAATACCACCGACAATCGGACCGCCGAAACGCGGAGACAGGATGTTTTCCTGAACCTGAAGCAGAATTTTCGCTTCCGCGCGCGCTTCTTCGGTCTGCAAAACGTGCATATTCATTTCGTCACCGTCGAAGTCAGCGTTATAAGGCGGACATACCGCCGGATTCATACGGAAAGTTTTGCCGTCGAGAACCTTGACGCTGTGCGCCATAATACTCATCTTGTGCAAAGATGGCTGACGGTTGAAGAGAACGACATCGCCGTCGCGGAGGTGTCTTTCGACAATCCAGCCGTATTCGAGTTTCTCGCACAAATCTTCCACATTGATGTCCGTAATTTTGATACGGCCGCCGTCGGAACGAATGACGTAATTCGCGCCCGGATAGTTGACCGGACCGCGGCGGATGTGTTCTTTGAGGAAGTCGATGTTGCGTTCGGTCACGTGTTCCGGAATGGTTAAAATGAGCGCAATCGGAAGCGGCACGCCGACTTCGTTGATGCTCAAATCAGGATCCGGAGAGATAACGGTACGAGCGGAGAAGTTGACACGCTTACCGGACAAACTGCCTCTGAAACGGCCTTCCTTTCCTTTCAAACGCTGGGAAAGCGTCTTGAGCGGACGGCCTGATCTGTGTCTGGCCGGCGGAATGCCTGAGACGGAGTTGTCAAAGAACGTGGTCACGTGGTACTGCAAGAGTTCCCACAAGTCCTCGATAATGAGCTGAGGAGCGCCTGCGTCTCTGTTTTCCTGGAATCTTTGGTTGATTCTGATAATATCGACAAGCTTGTGCGTCAAGTCGTCTTCACTGCGCTGACCGGATTCGAGTGTGATGGACGGTCGAACCGTTACCGGCGGTACCGGAAGAACGGTTAAAATCATCCATTCGGGGCGCGCGTTTTCGGGGTCCATGCCGATGACGCGGATATCTTCGTCCGGAACATTCTCAAAGCGGTCGCGGATTTCGGTCGGCGTTAAACGCTCGCCGTTTTCGATGTATTCGGTCGGCTTTTCGAATTTAATGTCATTTTGTTCCATGTCACAGTACGGACATTTTTTGACTTTGGCGGCTTCCTTGTAAACTTCGTTGATCAAATCATCGGGCATGTGACCGATATCAATGACCGCGGCAAGCTGCGCCAAATAATCTTCTTTCTGCGCGTCGTTTAAAAGCAAACGGCTGCAGTTGCAGCAGATGGAACGAAGCAATTTGCGGATGGTTTTGTTAAAACCGACGTGAATGACCGGAACGACCAATTCGATGTGACCGAAGTGGCCGGGACATTCGCCTGCCTTGGAGTGGCAAGTTTTACATTTCAATCCCGGGTCAATCACACCGAGACGGGTGTCCATGAGACCCATCTCAATCGGAAAACCGTCTTCGTCGTAAGTGTCTGCGGTGATGACGTTGGTTGCGCTCATGTTTCTGATTTCTTTCGGAGAAAGTAAACCGAATTTAATGGCCGAAATTCTTTTCGGGATCTGCTGAACTCTTCTTGATATCATGATTACACCGCATCCTCAAGTTCCATTCTCGGCGCAACGCCGAGGGATTTAATTTCATCAAGCAGGAGCTTGAAGGAATAACTCATTTCAACAAGGTAAATGTCGGTGTCGGCACCGCAGTTGGGGCAGACGGCCATGTTGCGCTGTCTGTCAAATGTGGCAATCATACCGCAGCTGCTGCAGACATACTCTTCATCCTTGTCGGACTCTTCCAATAATCTTTCTTTGAGACACATCGCAGCGCCGTGGCCGACTAAAACGTCACGCTCCATTTCACCGAAACGAAGACCGCCTTCACGAGCACGACCTTCCGTCGGCTGTCTGGTAAGCACCTGAACGGGACCGCGGGATCTGGCGTGCATTTTTGATGTGACCATGTGGTGGAGTTTCTGGTAAAGAATGACACCGACGAAAACGTCTGCCGGGATCATTTTTCCGGTCACGCCGTCATAGAACACTTCTTTGCCTGTGTGGGCAAAGCCGTATTGCATCAACGTGCTTCTGAGCTTGTCTTCATCGTCGCCGTTTTCTTCGGCGGCGGAGAAGGCTGTCGCGTTAATGCGGCGTCCTTCCATGGAACCGACTTTTCCGCCGATCATTTCGAGAACGTGTCCCACCGTCATACGGGAAGGAATCGCGTGCGGATTAATCATCAAGTCGGGTGATAAACCGGATTCGGAGAACGGCATGTCGGCGATGTTGACTTTGAGGCCGATAACGCCTTTCTGACCGTGTCTGGAAGCGAACTTGTCACCGATATCGGGGATACGCTCGTCTCTGACTTTGACTTTTGCGAGTCTTGTGCCGTTAATGGATTCCGTTAAAATAACGTTGTCAACGATACCTTTTTCGTTGGAACGCATGGTGACGGAACTTTCACGTCTTTGCTGACTGAAACCGGAATCAAGGCCGCCCGAATTTTCTTCAAGAAAACGCGGCGGACTGGTTTTACCGATCAAAACCGCATTCGGCGCGGCATATGTTTCGGGGTTGACCAAACCGTCTTCATCAAGCTCGGCGTAAGACTCGGCGCTTCTTGCGCCGCGGTATTCGGAGTCGGGAATTTCGAATTTGTCTTCCTGACCGCCGGGGTAGCGGCGTTCTTCGCCTTCGAACGTACGAACGAAGTGACTGCGGCCGAGACCTCTTTCGATGGAGCCTCTGTTGAAAACGAGCGCGTCCTCAATGTTGTAGCCTTCGTAAGAAAGAATGGCGACAACGAAATTCTGACCGGCCGGCCTGTCATCGAAACCGATGGATTCGCAAGTCTGCGTGTAAGTCATCGCGCGCTGCGGATAATGCAAAATGTTTGCGCGCGTGTCGGGTCTGAGCTTGTGGTTTGCCGTTGAGACGCCGATACACTGCTTAATCATGGCTGCGCCCATCGTACAACGCGGGGCCGCATTGTGTTCCGGATACGGAATCATACCGGAGCAGATACCCAAAATCAAATCGGGTGAGAGTTCCATGTGCGTGTGGCGCTCGTTTAATTCTCTTTCACGAAGCGCGACATACGCGTTTTCTTCTTCTTCTGCGTCCAAATATTCGATGAGACCGAGATCGATCAAATCTTCGAAATTCAGTTCGCCGGTTTTGAGTTTTTCAAGGTGTTCTTCGGTGACGAGAATCTGACCGTTTTCAACGATTAAAAGCGGTCTTCTGGCGCGGCCGATGTCGGCTGAAATGATAACTTCGCCGGTGTGCTCCAAGAAAGCGACGTTGACTTGTTTGGAGAAGTAGCCTTTTCGTCTCATTTCACGAATGTTGGAAACAAGCGTCATCGGGTCGTCGTGCGTTCCGATGAGTTCGCCGTCCAAGAAAATTTTAGATCTGTTCATCATTCTTCAATTCCCCCGTCGTAGTCGATGCCGCCTAAGAAGTCATCGTCCATGTCGTCTTCCTTTTCGGCAGGCGCGGCTGCGGTTTCGGGAAGCGCGTCTTCGTCTTCACTGAATTCGCCTTCGGTTTTCTTGATACCGATTGCCTTTTCTTCGAATTCGCTTTCAAATTCTTCTTTTTCAGCGCTGTCGTATTCGACTTCAATAATTTCGGGATGGATAAACTGGAATTTCTCAACGCCTAAATTGTAAAGCGCCTGTTTGATGGGATCTGTGTCGTCAACGCCTGTTGAAAGCTCCACCATTTCGGCAAAGTTCTTCACAAGACCGCAGTTCGGACCTTCAGGGGTTTCTGACGGGCAGAGGCGTCCCCACTGTGTCGGATGCAAGTCACGGGCTTCGAAGTGCGGCTGCGCGCGGGAAAGCGGTGAAATCACACGGCGGAGGTGAGAAAGCGTGGAGATGTGGTCGTTTCTGTCCAAAAGCTGAGAAACGCCGGTTCGGCCGCCGACCCAGTTGCCGGTTGCAAGCGGATGCTGCAAACGGTCGGTCAAAACGTCGGCGCGAACGATGGTCGCGACGTTGAGTTCTCTGTTTCTCATGCTGGCGCGTTCCAACTGATATTTAATATCACGAGAAAGTTTGTTGAAAGAGACGCGGAAGAGGTCTTCCATTAAGTCGCCTGCAAGTTTCAGGCGTTTGTTGGAATAGTGGTCTTTGTCATCTTCATTGCGTTTTCCGAGCGCGAGTTCAAAGCAAGATTCGGCCATTCTGGCGAGGAAGTTTGCTTTTGAAATGCGGTCTTCGGGTTTGTCGCCGAGATGCGGCAATAAATATCTGTCCAAAACGTAGTTGGCGCGCTTAATCTGATATTCGTGCGCCTGGCCTGCCGCGACACGCTGACCGATCTTTGAAATCGCATCCTGCATCGTGTCAACCTCGGCTTCGTCTAAGTTTTCAAGCATGAATTTCACGATTTCGGGGTCGCTTGAAACGGCTGTCACGACATCCTGGTCAGTGACAATGCCGAGCGCGCGGATAAGCGTGATAAAATTGAGTCTTCCGGTAATGGACGGGAAAGAAACTTCAAGCAAAGACTTGCGTCCGCGCTCAACGACAACGAGCGCGCGGTAGCCTTTCTTTTGAGAGAAAACTTTCGCGACTTCGATTTTGTCGCCGTAGCGTTCGCCGTATTCGGTGAGAATTTTGTTCGGCGCGAGGTCTTCTAAAGTCATAACGACACGTTCGGTGCCGCCGACAATGAAATAACCGCCGCAGTCGAGGGGATCTTCGCCGTTTGAAATCTTTTCGTCATCCATCATGCCGATTAAGTTGCAGACTTTGGATTTGAGCATAATCGGAAGCTGTCCGATGTTGGCTTCAATCGGTTCGTCCTGCGTTTCCTGGTCGCCTTTGACGACTGACATTTGGAGGAACAGCGGCGCGGAATAGGAAAGGTTTCGAAGACGCGCTTCGTTCGGATAGAGCTTTTCAATCGCTCCGTCTGCTTCTTTCACGACCGGATTTTCGACGCGGATTTTTCCGAGCTTCAAATAGGTTCCTTCGATATCCGTTTCGATGATTTGCTGTTCATCTATAATTTTCTGAAGTCCTGTGTCCAAGAATTTATTGAAAGAATCGATATGATGCTGTACAATTTTATCTTGTGTGAAATAATATTTCGTCAGGACGCGTGTATCTAATGTAATAGTTAGCACCCTCTTATTGAGTAATTTTTATTCGTCTGTCTGTTCGATTTAATTTTTGAAATGTTAATAAATATGATAGCGTCGAATTTGTTTGAAAAACGGGAATTGAATTTTTTCGATAAAAGCGAATTCGCATCAAAAACCTCAATCACACTCATAAACCGTGCAAGTTCTCAAAAACCGCAAACATTCGGCAGGTCGGCATAACGACAAAAGAAAAAAGTGCGGAACCTGACGATTAAACGATGCCGTGCTTCAGCGGCATTTTGCGGATCGGTTGAGAATAATGCGGTTTTTTGGCGGACGTTGGTAACGGGAATGCTGGCGATTATGAATAGAGTAATAATTTCCCAAATGTTTTCAAACAATATCAAAAGAAATCAACGCGCGTTTAAACAACGGCGTCGATGACAAGCCTGTAATAGAAAGATTCATCGGCAGTCTGGCTTTTGCGCGCGATTTTTATAACCTCGCCGATTTTGGCGCCGATTTCAAGGACGATCGGGTCATCGAATCTGATTTTCGGAAATTGTTCCTTGTCAATGGCGTATTTTTCGAGTAATACGGCCACTTCCTCTTCTCCGATAATTTCATGATGCGGGACCGATTCATGATCAAGAAGTTTAAATGTCAAATCTTTTCCTCCGTGAGAAAGATAAATATTCATATTTGTGCTGCAGCGCAAACGTGGTTTGCGGACGACAAATTTGGAATTGCGTTTGTTTTTATATATTTCATCTTATTTTGAATTTCAGTGCGAAACGATACCGTCAAACATCAATTTAAAACAAAATGACAAACGATTACCATCATCAATTGTCAAATATGAAAAAAATGGCGGGCCCATAGGGATTTGAACCCTAGGCCGACTGGTTAAAAGCCAGTCGCTCTGCCTGACTGAGCTATGGGCCCCCTCGAATGAATTGTTGTCGTATCTGAAGCAGACCTAACAACATATTTGTTATATTTATATGTTTTGCCTTGCGAGTCTGATTTGTCGTTTGGCAAGATTCGGAAGAGGAATGTATATAATAAAGAATCAGATTTTAAGATTTTGCTTAAAAGTGAATGTAAATATTTAAAAATAAAAAGAATCATGATGATTTCTTCAAATTTTTCGTTATTTATTTACGGAAAACTAATTAAACCGTAACAGAAAATTAATTTTTGTGATTGAAAATGTCTTTTAAAATATTAGAAAAAGAAGAGATGGCCGCGGGTGTCTGGAAAATGGTGATTGACGCGTCCGATGTCGCCAAGGCTGCAAAAGCCGGTCAATTCGTCATCGTCCGCGCGTATGATGACAGTGAAAGAATTCCGCTGACAATCGCCGACATCGATAGAGAGAAAGGAACGATTATGATGTCGGTGCAAGCGCTCGGAAAAGGAACGAAGCAGATTACCAAAATGGAAGTCGGCGAAAGCTTGGCAGACTTTGTCGGACCGCTCGGAACACCGGCGGATGTCAAGAAAATCGGAACGGTCATTTTAGTCGGCGGCGGCGTCGGAATCGCGCCGATTTATCCGCAGATTCAAGCTTACAAAGATGCCGGAAACCGCGTTGTGACCGTCATCGGCGCCCGAAACGAAAGTTTGCTGATGATGGAAAAAGAATTCGAAGCCGCAAGCGACGAGCATTATGTTACGACTGACGACGGATCGAAAGGCCGCCACGGTTTTGTAACGGAAGTCGTCAAGGAGCTTTTGGACAAACAAAACGCCGGCGAATACGAAGGCGAAAGAATCGGCCGCGTTGTTGTCATCGGCCCCCCGATTTTAATGAAAGTCGCCACCGACATGATGAAAGACTACCCCGATGTTGAAATCATCGTCAGCATCAACGCGATGATGGTGGACGGAACCGGAATGTGCGGCGGCTGTCGTGTCGTTGTCGACGGCGAAGTGAAATTCGCCTGCGTTGACGGTCCGGAATTTGACGGCAGATTGGTGGATTTTGACACCGTCATGAACCGCTTGATGATTTACAGAAAAGATGAAGCGGACGCGTCTCAAAAATATGACGAAGAATGCGCCGGCATCTGCGCGCAGCTTGACTGAGCCGATTGAAATGATTGAATAAGGATTTGAAATTTATGACTGCAACGAAAAAAGAAAGAACCGGCCGCATTGCGATGCCTGAACAGCCGGCCAAAGTTCGCCGGCACAATTTTGATGAAGTCGCGCTCGGCTACACGGCAGCAGAAGCCATCGCGGAAGCCTCGCGCTGTATCCAGTGCCGCGTGCCGCGCTGCGTGGAAGGCTGCCCGGTGAATGTCAACATTCCCAAATTTATCAAACTTATCGCGGAAGGAAACCCCGAAGAAGCCGCAGAAAAACTCTTTGAGACAAACATGCTTCCCGCGATTTGCGGTCGCGTCTGCCCGCAGGAAACGCAATGTGAAGAATTGTGCATCCTCGGAAAGAAGGGTGAACCGATTGCCATCGGCCGATTGGAAAGATACGCGGCTGACACGCTCAGATCCGTCGGCGGCCGAAGCTGCAAGATTGGAGACGGAACGGAAATCAAAGACGGAACGCCTGATTCAGGCTGCCTCAGCGCGCCGACCGGAAAAACGGTTGCTGTCATAGGATCTGGCCCTGCCGGCCTCACCGCCGCCGCGGACTTGGCGAAAGCCGGACACAAAGTCACGATTTTTGAATCGCTGCACCTTCCGGGCGGCGTTTTAACGTACGGCATTCCGTCGTTCAGACTGCCAAAAGACATCGTTCAAGCCGAAATTGACGATGTTCTCGCACTCGGTGTCGAACTGAAAACGGATTACGTGATCGGAAGAATTAAAACGCTGGATGAAATCGCCGAAGAATACGACGCGGTCTTCTTGGGAACCGGCGCCGGTCTTCCCAATTTCATGGGAATCGAGGGCGAAAATTTAAACGGCGTTTATTCCGCGAACGAATTTTTAACGCGCGTGAATTTAATGAAAGCGTACGCGTCTGATTCGAACACAATGATTCGAAAAGGCAAAAACGTCGTCGTTGTCGGCGGCGGCAATGTCGCGATGGACGCGGCTCGCTCGGCGCTGCGCCTCGGCGCGGAAAACGTCACCGTCGTCTACCGCAGAAGTGATGCAGAACTTCCGGCGCGCCGCGAAGAAATCGAACACGCCAAACATGAAGGCATTCAATTCTGTTTGCTTGCGAATCCGACGAAAATTATCGGCGAATACGGCGACGGAACGCCGCAGGGACGGAAATTCGATGTCAAAGCCGTCGAATGCATCAAAATGGAACTCGGCGAGCCCGACGAATCCGGCAGAAGAAGCCCGAAGGAAGTTTCCGGATCGGAATTTACGATTGATGCGGATGTTGTGATTATCGCAATCGGCACGTCCCCGAATCCGCTGATTTACGTCGGCGCGACCGGCGTTGAAAAAACAAAACGCGGAACGATTGTCGTTGACGAAAATTTAAGATCCACGAAAGAAAATATTTTCGCAGGCGGCGATGTCGTCACCGGCGCTGCAACCGTCATTTCAGCGATGGGCGCCGGTAAAAAGGCGGCCGAAGAAATCGACAAATATTTGATGAAAAAATGAAATCCATTTTTCATCATTTTCTTTTTATTTTTTTGCTTTGAATTGTTTGTTTTAAATTTTTTTGTTTTTGAATTATTGTTTATTTTGATTTTATATTCCGGTTTTTAAAATTTCATTTATTTTTATTTGTATTTTATAAACGGACTCCGTTTTTAAAACCAGAATTTTTCATCATTTCTTCAATTTTAAGACCGACGGATAAAGTTATGTAAACATTTTGACATCTGTTAATACTCAAGAACAGACTATTTTGAAGGGAAATTCATATGACATCTCAAACCGACTTTTTGGATCAAATTGCCGCGTGGCATGACGAAGACGAACACGCGCAGATTATTGAAACGATTTCGAAAATTCCCGAAAATGAAAGAGATTATGAATTAATCGGGCTTCTGGCGCGCGCTTACAATAACATGGAAGATTATGAAAAAGCGCTGGAGTTGCTTTTGTCGGTTGAAGAGGAAGGAAAACATGACCTGATGTGGCATTTTCGAATCGGTTACGCGTATTATTACATGGACTTGCTGGAGCTTGCCGAAAAAGCGTTTGAGCGTGTTTTGAAATCCGACCCGGGCGACGGCGACGCGCAGGAATTTTTGGAATGGATTCGTGAAGAAATCAAAGAAGGCGCGGAAATTAAACCGAAGCAGGAAGAGGCGGCGCTCGCGCAGATGACGGAATGGCTGTCGCATGAAAACGAACTCGGCTGTGTTCCGGAAAAAATAGAATGCGCCGGCGAATTTGATTTACACGGCTATCATTATTACATTTACAAATACAAGAAAACGGCAGAAGAGCCGTGGCTGATCGGCGTTTGCGGCGGCTACGGCCGGCGTGATTTGGATCATTGCGGTCACGTTTTCAGCGAGATGGAAGAATACGACCCCGACACCGCCGAAGAAAAAGCGATTGCGCTTGTTGAAATGCTTCGGGAAGCCTGGATAGATGAAATGAGAAAGGAAATGAAAGCGCGCGGCCTGAATCCAGACGATCCTTTTGAAGACGGGCCAAGAACGGGACCGTTTGCCGGATTCGTTTTGCTGAATTCTTACGATTTTGATCCGGAACAAATTAAAGCGAATTTGAAAAACGATTGGGACATCCCCATCATTGAAGAGGCGGAAGATCCGGATGCGGTCGATGAAAACGCTTTGGTTTTTGAATCGGACGGCATGATGGTTGCAATCAGCCTGATTGAAGGACCGATTCCGAATGGAGAGGCCGAACACTACGCGGAAACGAATTACATATGGCCGGACGCTGTTGAAACCGTGAAGACGCACAAGGCGCAGATTTTGCTCGCCGTCATGGACCGCGGGCAGCCCGCGCTTGAAGCCGGAAAGCTGTTTACGAAAATCGCGTCAAGCTGTCTGAAATTGGAGAACGCGATTGGTTTATACACATCGGGAACGGTTTTTCAGCCGGAATTTTACATTGACGTGTCAGAAATGATGAATGACGGCGATTTGCCGATTTTGAATTGGATTTATTTCGGCGTTTATGCAAACGAAAAGGGAACAAGCGGATACACTTACGGCCTTCGGATGTTCGGAAAAGAAGAGATTGAAATTTTGGAAAGCACGGCAATGCCTGAAACCATTCACGATTTTTTAATTGATATTGTTTATTATATTTTATCGGGTGACATTACGCTTCAAGACGGCGAAACCATCGGTTTTACGGAATATCAGAAATTAAAGATTACAAGATCGAAAGGTATCGCGCTTGACGGATTCACGATGAAAATTGATTATTAATTTTCAAAAACGATTGAAAAAACGAAAAGTAAATCGAAAACTAAAAAAAACAAATCGGAAAATAAATCGGAAAAAATAACGGAGAATTCAAATGCTCGGAGAAAACAAACCAAGTATCGGAAACGCGGGAAATCCGGCGGAATTAATTGAAAACGGCGTTTTGCTGATGCAAAACGGCGCTTATGCCGACGCGTTTTTATTATTTTCAAAATTGGCGGCGGATGAGAATCAAGTCGCCGTTCAATATAATTTAGGGCTTTGTCATTATTTTGCCGGCGAAACCCAACCGGCGATTGAAAAACTTGAAAAAGCTTTATCGGCGATTAAGAAAAAAGCGCCGGTTATGAAAAATCCGTTGACGGCGCAAAGCACGTTTACAAATTTGGCACAATCCGAAAGCGGACAAACAGATTATTTGAAACCGATGCCGGAAAAACTTCCGGGTTTGCTTCCGGATGCCGCAAAGAGAAACATTTTGCGCCTTTTAATCGACCTTTCCACCGCCGCCGAAAATTGGGACGCGGTTTTGACTTACGCGGCCGCGTTGCAGCCGCTTGAAAAGAATTACAAAAACGTTCAAGCCGCCGTTGCGGAAGCGCAGAAAAACAAAGGCGTGGTTTAATGGCGTGCAGTGAAATTTTCAGATTTTATTTTAAGACGGCGAATTTATCTCGCGCCGAATTGGTCGATTTATGCAAATCCGCCGATGTTTCCGAAACGGATTCAAACGGCTACACGCCGCTTCATGTCGCGGCGAAATTCGCGGATGTTGAATTGATGGAGATTTTTTTGAAAAACGGCGCGGATCCGAATGCGGCGGATACATACGGCAACACGTCTTTGGACATTTTAGCGAAAAACGATCACATTTCCGATCGGCCGCCTGCCGGAAACATGTACACGGCAACGATGCTCCTCTTGGATGCCAAAGCCAATCCGCACAAGAAGGACGAGTCGGGAAAGACCTGCTACCTGCACGCCGCCCGCGACGGCAACTGGGAAATCGTGCAGGCGTTCTGCGACAAGGGGACGCGTTTAAAAGGCGTGACAGACGAGGGCGAAAACGGTCTTCATATCGCCGCGTACAACGCGCGCCGCGCGATTGAAAAAGTCGATTTGGCGCAGAAGTTTCTCGATCAAAAGAAAGCGGAAAATCCGAATGTTCCTTCCAAAAGCTGGCGCAGCATGGAGGAATTGGAGCGGGAACTGGAAATCGCGCAGGATTATTTGGAAGAGTTTTTTAAAACGGCCAAGGCCTTTTTGGACGGCGGCGTGGATCCGGACGATACCAACAATAATCATCAAAAGCCGATTGATATCGCAAAAGGCAGCGGCGCGAACAAAATCGCGGCGCTTTTGGACGGATCGTACACGGAAGATGGCGAAAACGCGGACCTTGCGGCAAAAGCCGGCGGCATGTCGCTTCACGAAGCGGTTATCAATTGTGATTTGGAAGCCGTTTCCGCCGTGATTACGCTCGGCGCAGATGTCAATGAAATCAGCGATGAAGAACGGTTTAAGGGAATGACACCGCTTGCCGTTGCCGCGCGCGTGATTAATACGGAATGCATGGAAATTTTGCTTGCGGCCGGCGCGGATCCGAATTTCAAGGACGGAAACGGAAGAACGGCTGCCGCATATATGTTTTCACACATTACCGCGCTGAATGTCAACACCGATGTGTTTACCGAAAAGAAAGCGCAAAAAGCGATTCAAATGCTGATTGACGCGGGACTTGACATCAACGATACGGTGGATGACGATTTCAACACAGTTTTAACGTGCGCTTGTTGGTCTCCGAATCGGTCGCCGGGGTATAACAATTTAATTTTAAGAAATATTTTGATTGATGAAATGATTCGGTTCGGTGTTGATGTGAACGCAGCGAACCGTTTCGGGCAAACGGCTTTAATGGGCGCGTGCCTTTTGGAATTTAAAGAAATTGAATCCGTTCTCTTGACACTTCTTGAAAACGGCGCGCGGACAGATGTTTCGGATGGATCGGGAAACACGCCGCTGATTTGCGCGGCGCGGAATTCGAACAAATTGGATGCGAAACAGATTGCGGATTTGCTGTTTGATTTCGGCGACACGCTTCCAAACGCGGTCAACAATGACGGAAAAACGGCGTTGGATTACGCGACGAAGAATGATAATGAAATGCTGGTGAAGCTTTTGCTTTCCAAGATTTAAGGTGTTTAAAATGCAAATGTATGACATAACCAAGCTTTATTCGAAAAAAGAAACGCCGCGTGAAGAGATCATGGCGCTTTACAAATCGGCGGAAGATGTTGATTTTGCCGACGATTACAGCGGCAATTCGCTGCTTCATATCGCCGCGAAGTACGCGGATTTTGAAGCGGTTGAATATTTATTGAATGCGGGCGCGAAAGCTGCGGTTTTTAACAAATACAATGAAACGCCGCTGCATCTTTTGGCAAAGGGCGACCGCCGGGAATTTCAGCCGGCGCCGGAGGCGATTTACAAAACAGCGATTTTGCTTTTGGACGGGAAGGTCAGCGTTCTTCGAAAAGACGATGACGGAAACGCTTGTTATCATGTCGCCGGAGATTCGGGTAATTATGAATTCGTAAGAGCGCTTGCAGATAAAGGCGCGAAGTTAAACGGTCTCGGAAAGAACGGCTACACCGGCATTCATTTCGCGGCCGAGCATGTTCGCCACGAAATTTCGTCGCTCGGTTACGCGAAGCGCGATTATGACCGAAAGGCTGAGAAGGAGAAGGAAATGCCTTCGTCGCCGCATGAAAAACAGCTTTCGGAATATGAAGCGGATTATTTGAAGCAAAAGCAGGTTGTTGAGAGTTATTTTTTGACGGCGAAAGCGTTTTTGGATGCGGGCGTTGACCCGACGGAAAAGAATGAATACGGGAAAACGGCGCTTGATTTTGCGATTGAGAGTGAGGATAAAAAAATGGCGGCGCTTCTTTCGGGAACGTATTCGGAAAGCGAAGACTCGGAGATGCAGGAGCTGATTATTCAGTCGGGTTCGATGACGCTTCATAAAGCGGTTGAGAAGAAGGATTATGAAGCAGTCCGCGCGATTTTGAAACTCGGCGCGGATCCGAATGAAATCGCCGGCGACGAAGATCATCGGACGAAAGGAAAAACCGCGCTTGCGGTTGCGGTTGAAAATTTTGACGCGGACGCGGTTTCGCTGCTTCTTGAAAACGGCGCGGATCCGAGTTTCAAAGACAGCGACGAAAGAGCGGCCGTCGCTTATTTCTTTACGACGGATGCGAGCATTCGAACGAATCTGAAAGTTTTTGAAGAAAAACGGCCGGCAAGGATTTTAAAAAGCTTGACAGACTGCGGTTTTGACATCAACGAAATTGTGACAAACAAAGGGGAAACGCTTTTGAATTTGGCGTGCCGCGCGGCGGTCGGAACCGGCTACAACGGGTTCCGTTTAAAAAGCCACGTGATTGACATTGTTATGGAATACAACCCCAACATTGATTTGCCGAATTTGGACGGAACAACGCCGCTGATGAACATTTGCGCGTCGGATTTTGATGTGATTGAAAATCAGCAGATTGCGCTTTTGGAAGCCGGCGCGGATGTCGAAGCAATCGACAAATTCGGAAAGACGGCGCTCATTTACGCGGCAAACAACCGCAGCACAACCGGCGCAAAACAAATGGCAGAATACCTTTTTGATGTCGGAAACCCGAAAGCCGACCACGTTGACAACGACGGAAAAACGGCATTGGATTACGCGACAGAAAAGAATAATGAGCCGCTTGTGAAGTTTTTGTTATCGAAAATGTAAAATCCCGACCGGATTCAATATTTGAAATAAAATTCGAGGTGGGTTTCAATCGATTTTGGAAAGTCGGAGCGGTCCGCGCGCGGCGGCGCAAACGGCAAACGGCACCACGTTCGCGAAGCGAACGGCTGCCATGAAAAAGAGCAGATGCACGCGGAAATGCACGACAGGGTACACGCGCAACGCAAACCACACCCCACGCAGAAACGCAAACCGCCACGCAGAAACACAAACCGCCACGCAGACACAAGCATCACCCAAGCAGCACAAAAATAACAGTAGAATTAATTACAAAATCACACTTACAAATAAAAAATAAATCAAAAAATAAAAGGTGAAATAATGGGAGCAAACATGGACAACATTTTTTTAAACGCCTGTAAAAACGGGCAGAAAGGCGTTGTTGAAACATTCGTCAAAAAAGGCGGCATCAATTATGACAAACGTGATGCAAGCGGCAACACGCCGCTTTATTACGCGGCGCAAAAAGGCGCGCGCGACATCGTGAAACTTTTGATTGAAAACGGCGCGGACGCGGGGCTTGCCAATAATGTCAGCGCAACACCGCTTCATGCCGCTTCAAAAACCGGAAACAAAGAGATTATTACAATTTTAACGGAAAACGGCGCGGACATTAACGCGACTGACAAAGGCGGAAAAACGCCGCTCATTTACGCGGTTGCCGCCGGCAAATCAGAAATTACGCGCCAATTGCTTTCGCTCGGCGCAGACAAAACGATCAAAGACAACAGCAATCACAACGCTTTGGATTACGCGACATCCGCCGGCCTTCGCGACATTATCGCACTTCTTGCCGACGGCGAAGCCGGAATGTCTCAAAAAGACAATTACGGAAACACCCCGCTCCATCAGGCTGTCGCCGCCGGGCAAAGCGAAGTCGTGATCGCGCTTTTGAGCAAAAGCAAGGACAGCGTCAATGAATTAAACGACAGCGGCGAATCACCGCTTATTCTCGCCGCGATGAATTCCAACATCCATTTGGTTGAATTGCTTCTTGAAAACGGCGCCGACGCGAATTTAAAACTTCTTGACGGTAGTTCCCCGCTTCATTATTCGGCGGCAATGGGGAACAGGTTTATCGGAAACGCTTTGATAAAAGCCGGCGCCAATGTCAATTTCAAGAACGAAGATTCGGAAACACCTTTGATTATCGCAGCATCGCGCGGCAACAACGATTTCGTTGCCTTGCTGATTGAAAACGAAGCGGATGTCAACGCGATTGATAACGCGCAGCAGAGCGCTTTGTCTTACGCAAGTGAGTCAGGATTTACCGAAATTGTTGAAATGTTGATTATGGCAGGGGCTGAAAATTGAGATTTTAAAAGTCTTAATTTTCATTTTTCTTTTCAGCTTTATTTTTTATTTCAACTTTCTTTTCATTTTACTTTTTTTTCACTTTCATTCCTACTATTTTAAACTACAATTCACCGAAATTAATCCCGATATGGTATAAAATTTAGATTTTTCTTTGAAATTGAGTGTTAAAATTCAAAAATGACCCCAAAGAGGTATAATGAACAAACATTTTGAGAAAATATCCCCTAAAAGGTATAATTTTAAAGAAATTAGTTTCAAAAAGTCATTTTTAAAACGAATTAACCCCGAAAAGGTATAAAACCATACAAATTAAACCCAAAGGGGTATAAATATAAATATTTGAAACCTGATAGGGTATAATCATGAATAAAGAAAAACATTTAACACTTTCCGAATACGTAAAAATCGAACGCAAAAAAGCGGATTTAACACAAGTCGAATTATCAAAAAAAGCAGGCGTTGGTCTTCGTTTTATTCGGGAACTGGAACAAGGAAAAGAAACGCTTCGGATGGACAAAGTCAATCAAGTCTTGTTTTTGTTCAGCAGCGAACTCGGCGTTATCCCGTTGAATGAGGAATGAGAATGAAACAAGCCGAAATTTTAATGTTTGAATTCCCGGCCGGAATTCTGACAGAAAATGAGGAAGGTTTTTTCTTCCAATATTATGAAAAATATCTTCAAAACGAAAATGCCGAACCCGTCAGCTTAACATTGCCGCTTCAAGAAATATCGTATAAAAGTGATCGATTATTCTCATTTTTTGATGGTTTGATTCCGGAAGGCTGGCTCTTAGATGTCGCCGAAAACAATTGGAAAATATCAGGTCGTGATCGCATGTCATTGCTTTTGGCTTGTTGCCGAGATTGTATCGGTGCTGTCAGCGTTATTCCGATTGAAAGTGAAGAAACGAATAATGAAGAAAATGAAAATTAAAAAATGAAATAAAAGAGAGGAGATGAACCAAATGCAAGAAGCGCGGAAATGCTTATACTGCTATAAAGAACTGAGCGATGCCGATGAAAATTCGGATTACCATACCGCGTGTTCTAAAAAAATATTCGGAACCGCTGTTCCGCCGATTTTGCCATACACGCGCAACCGGATTGATGAATTGGCGTTGGATGTCATTCGCTCTCAAACGGCGGTAACAGGCGTTCAGCCGAAGCTTTCATTAGACCTTTTAAAAGAAAAGAATGTAAAAAATGAAAAGACCGGAAGTTTCAGCCTCGCTTCAAAAAAAGCATCCAGATTCACGATTGTCGGTTTGTGGGGAAGATATATTTTAAAACCGCAATCAGACCATTACCCAAATTTACCGGAGCTTGAAGATTTAACAATGCATTTGGCCGAACTTTCACACATTAAAGTTGTTCCGCATTCCCTCATTCGGTTTTCAGACGGTGAATTATGCTACATTACGAAAAGAATTGACCGTGACAGTCAAGGAAATAAATATTACATGGAAGACATGTGCCAGCTGACCGAAAGAATGACGGAACACAAATACAAAGGCTCTTACGAACAGATTCAAAAAGTCATTCAGCAGCATTCTCAAAAACCGAATTTAGACACCATCAGCTTTTGCGAACAGCTTATTTTTTGCTGGCTGACCGGAAATGCCGATATGCATTTGAAAAACTTTTCGTTGATTAAAACCGAAACGAAAGAATACAGACTTTCTCCGGCATACGATATGCTGGCAACAAAATTGGCTATTCCCGAAGATCTTGAAGAAACGGCGCTTATGCTCAACGGAAAGAAGCGAAAAATTGAAAAAACAGATTTTGAAAAAATGGTTGACACTATGAAAATGGACCAAACACGGCTTCAATCCATTTTCAAAAATTTTAAAAAAACAGTTCCTCTTTGGTTCGATTTCATCGACAAAAGCTTCCTGCCCGATGAAATGAAAGAAAAATACAAAGCGCTCGTTCATGAAAGAGCAAAAAAATTAGATTTGATTTAATCAATCATGAAACTTGTTTTGCCGTTTGCGCGCCGCCTCTCGCGCGCGAGCCGCACCATTTTTCAAAATTAAATAAGATTTATGAGTCGTTTTTGAAAAAATAAAAGAAGCCCTTTCATAATGAAAGGACAAATAAATTAAATCATTCAACTTTTTTTTCTTCCTCAACCGGTACGAAATCATCCATTTTGCTTTGCTTGTCGCAATAGCATTTTTCGCCCGGAATCGGGACGGGATAGAGTTCGTTGATACAGCCGAGGCAGAGTCTGCTTTTGTCGATGCCGATTGCTTTGACGAGGCCGTCTGCGCTGAGGTAGCCGATTGTATCGGCGTTGACAGCGGCGCAGATGCCGTCAATCGTCTTGTGCGTTGCAATCAGCTCGGCGCGAGTCGGCATGTCAATGCCGAGGTAGCAGGGCGCGATAATCGGCGGGCTTGCAACGCGCAGGTGCACTTCTTTGGCGCCGGCATCTTTAATCATGTCAACGATTCTGCGTGACGTCGTGCCGCGGACAACGCTGTCATCAACGAGAACAACGCTTCTGTCTTTGAGATTTTCGCCGATTGTATTCATTTTCAAGCGGACGGCCATTTCACGCATTTCCTGATGCGGGAGAATGAAAGTTCGGCCGATGTATCTGTTTTTCATCAGGCCTTCTAAATATTTGATTTCGGATTCGCGGGAGTAGCCGATGGCGGCTGCGATTCCGGAGTCGGGGACGGGAGAGACGATGTCGGCGTCTGCCGGGTGTTCGCGTGCGAGTTCGTTTCCGATTCTTTCACGCGCGGCGTAAACGAGCTGGCCGTCGATGATTGAATCCGGGCGCGCGAGATAAATATATTCAAAAACGCAATGGGCCGCGAAATTGTCATCGGTTGTCATGATGCTTTCGACTTCGCCGGTTTTCTTGAAAATCATAATTTCGCCGGGCTTGAGGTCGCGGATGAGTTTTCCTTTAATCGTGTCAAGCGCAACACTTTCGGAAACCGCGGCGTAACCGCCTTCGATTTCGCCGTAACAAATCGGTTTGTTGCCAATCGGGTCGCGGACGGCGTAAAGATCGCCGTTAATCATAATCGTGAGCGCATAAGAGCCGATGATGCGCCGCATGACCGCGCGAATCGCGTCAACAGGTTCTAATTTCAAGAGTTCTTTCACCAAAAGAAGGCCGATGATTTCGGCATCGAGAGCAGTTGTAAAAATGCGTCCTTCGGACTCAAGCTCGTCTTTGAGTTCTGCGCTGTTGACTAAATTACCGTTATGAGAAATCGCGATGACACCGCCCTTGAAATTTAAAACGAAAGGCTGGCAGTTTTCAATGGATTGGGTGCCGTAAGTTGCGTTTCGGACATGGCCGACGCCGACATAGCCGACAATATCTTGAAGCGTGTCGCGAGAATACGCTTCGGAAACCAAGCCCATGCGTTTAATAGATCTCGGTTTTGTTCCGTCAAAAACAACAATGCCGGTTGAATCCTGACCGCGATGCTGCAGCGCGTAAAGCGCGTAATAAAGTTTAAAAGCAACAATATTTGTCGGCGGCGCAGGGTCATGAATGATGACACCGGCAACACCACATTCTTCTTTCAAAATGAATCACCCGATTTTTAAGTTTGAATTTTAATACTGTTTATGATTAAATTATTTTAACTCAACGATTATGAAATAATTAGCGGTTAAAAACAATAGCTTTTTCCAAATTTCAGTGAAAAATCACGGGACAAAAGATTGGAATAATATGTCAAACAGCTCTGCCGATTTTACAATTTTTTCAGAGAAAAACGGCAGATCAATGCTGAATGAACACAGATGAATAATGTTAACAAAAAAGAATAATTCGTAGTTATATTTTAAGTTAATTTTCATTAATGTTCATATTAAAAAACGGACAATTGAAGCGGAAATTGTCATGAGTTTCAAAAACCATTCAAAAATAAAAACAGAAAAATTCAAAAAACGAAAACCGTAAAGATTGAAAATAAAATAAGAATAAAATGACAAATTGGAATAATTCAATAAAAGTCAATCTTTTTTTGACCGCAATAATCCAAACATTTTTGTTCAAGTTTTACGAAATCACAGCATCTCGACTTTAATTTTGGTTTTGCTTTATTTTTGATAATTAAATAATAAAGGCGTGTTGCATTTTTCAAAATGACGGATTTATTATGCGACTGATTAATCCATGACAATTGATCCTGAATCAAATTTTTGTATTGAAGATCTTCCGGCGTGCTCGTCGACATAGCGACCGGGTTTAAATCATACAATAAAGACGGAGGAACAGGAATCATCGTATTCAGATTAATAACACCGAGGTTTCCTTCGTCAATTTTGATAAAATCAACAGAATTATTCATTGAAACGTGTTTTGGTTTCGGAGAAGCTAAACTTGCATAATAACAATAACCGTTTACTGTAAAAACGATGCCTGTAAACGGACGGGAAGATTTTTGAGGAACACGAAAATCATGTGAACTTAAATAATTACGATAATCCGAATCAACCGTAAAAAATGATAAGCCGTTATTCTGCATAAAATCCCTAAAAACAGTTAATAAAAATAATAAGGAGGTGAAAAATTCACCTCCGTTTTTAATTCTCACTTTCGGGAAAATCCCTTGGTAGAGTACACCACTTTTTCCATTCTCACTTTCGGGAAAATCCCTTGGTAGAGTACACCACTTTTTCCATTCTCACTTTTTGGAAAGATTCCATTGGTAGAGTACACCGCTGAATAGAGATTAAATCTCTACTTACAGAAAAATAGGAAATGAACGTAAATATATGTTTCGATTTTTTTAAAATAGAAAAGAAAAAACGATGAACTTAGTCACCGTTTAATTTGGATTTTCTGACCCATTTGTAGTCTCTGATTTTTGCGGATTTTCCGAAACCGCATGCGACACACTGTTTTGTGTGGATGTTAAAAGATGTGCTGCCGCATCTTCTGCATTTCATATGTGTGCGTTTTTGTCTCTGACCCATTGAGGGCGTGCCTTTAACCATTGCTTCTTCACCTTTTTAAATATGTCAATTAAATAATGTATGATTTGAAATTGATAAACGAAATGAATGATATAAAATCATCGGCTGAAAAACGGCGGTTTGATGATTAATAATAATCAAAAATGCCGTCAATAAGAATATTATTGTTTCAGTAAAATTGAATAAAAAAGATCGGCTGAGCCGATACTTTAAATCAATCGGAATAATCAGGGGGAGACGTAAACAATGTTGTCCCCTCTGACAACAAGACTGGAATATTTTCTGACGCTGACGCCATCTTTTAATTCTTCCGCATTGTCGAGGACGAGATTCATGTGAATGTCGTAGCCTTTCAATTCTCCTCTGAATTCACGACCGCCTTTCAGGCGCGCAATAACCGGCTTGTTTAAAGCCTCATTTAAAATGTCAAGAGGTCTGTTCGTCATAAGTATTACCTGTTTTGTTGCATTGTCGCGCGAAATTCGCGCTTCATAAATTAATAATCCCGTGTAAATCAGGGGATTGCCACCTTTTTTATCAGTCAGGCCGTGTCCGAAGAGAACGGAGACTGTAATTTGTTTAAGAACTGAATTATGATATTTAAACATATCTGTTTTGAAACGATTAAAATTCGACTGATAAAGGAATTATAAAAATCTCGGCGAATTTGACGGTGGATTGTAATAAATTCAAATGATTTATTTATAAAACGGTTGAATTTATAGAAAAACATTAAATAAGTGAATAATTTTTCCGGAAGTGAATTTTTTGAAAAAAACAAATCAAACGAAAAAGAAATGCGTGATGACGATTGCCGGGAGTGATTCGGGCGGCGGCGCGGGAATTGAAGCGGACTTGAAAACGTTTTCCGCGCTCGGGGTTCACGGCGCCTGTGTCATCGCGTCTGTCACGTCTCAAAATACGACCGGCGTTCAGGCGGTTTTTGATATTCCGACGGAGCATATCGGAAAACAAATGGATTCCGTTTGCTCGGATTTGGAGATTGTTTTCGCGAAATCCGGAATGCTTTCGTCGCCGGAAATTGTTGCGTTTGTTGCCGAAAAGGTTCGGGAATACAATTTGTCTTTGGTTGTCGATCCTGTGATGGCGGCCGAGGCCGGCGGCGAGCTTCTCAGAAAAGATGCCGTCGAGATGATGGCAAGCGCGCTGCTGCCTGTCTCTTACGCGGTCACGCCTAACATTTTTGAGGCGGAGGTTTTGTCCGGCATGAAAATTAAAAATAAAGAGGATGCGAAGGCTGCGGCTGTCAAAATCGCGGAAACCGGGGTCAAATACGTGATTGTCACGGGCGGCCATTTGGATGCGAAAGATATTGTTTATGATTCGATAAATCGGGAATTTACAACGCTTTCCGGAACGTTTGTCAAAGGCGGAACGCATGGGACGGGATGCACTTATTCATCGGCGCTCGTCTCTTATTTGGCGCGCGGCTTTGAGTTCGCGCAGGCCTGCGAGTTCGCGAAGAAATTTGTCGTTGACGCGATTTTGTTTTCGGAAAATATCGGATCGGGCGTTGCGCCGGTGAATCCGGGCGGCGCGCGCGCTGTTTTCTCACAGCGCGCCGCAGTCATTGAGAATATATCGGCGGCGCGAGAATTGCTCAAAAACGACGACGTTTTTCCGCAATTGATTCCGGAATCGGGAACAAATATTTCGATGACGCTTTCAGACATTTTCAAGGATTCGATTTATCCGGAATATTACGCTTCCGGAATTTTGCCGCACCTGCAAAATCCGGCCGCCGACAAAACGGATAAAATCATCGGCGCCGACGGTTTCGGTTCGTTTAATTCAGCGGCGGCCGCCTTTTCCGGCGGGATTCATAAAGTCAAGGACAAAACCGGCGTGTCCTTCTCCGCCGCTTTTCTCGGCAATCCGATTTTCGGCGCGGATCCTTTGGCGAAAATCCTCAAATCCGCGCAAGATTTTGATGAAACGGTTCGCGCCTGCATCCGTTTGAAATACGCGGAAAAAACAGTTTCCCACTGCGACCAATCCGGATTTTCGGCTTGCGCGAATAACCGCGCCGCCGAACCGCCGAAATGCGATGAAACGAAAGATTTCGGAATCATTTCCGCGATTTTTGAAAACGGCGAAATCGTCCCCGACATCATTTATGAAACCGGCGGAGAAGACAGAGAAGGCGCCGTTTTTGTTTTCGGAACGGATGCGATTGACGTTGCGAATAAAGTTTTGATGATTTGCGACGGCATTCGGAAACAGAAATGAAATTGTGGAATGAAATCGGAAAAACAAAGATTTGTTTTTCGACTCTTTTATTTTCATTCAGAATTATTATTTTTGTTGATTTTTTATATCTCATTTTTTAATTTCAATCCCAATAAACTCTGCAAAATATATATTTGAAAAACAATATATAATTAAACGAATATATTTTAAAATAAGCATTGATTTTTCAAAAACCTAATGCGAAAAACAAATTAAAAACAAACTAAAAACAAATTAAAAACAAAAACAGGAGAGAGAACTATGCTTGATAAGAAAAATGAAGACAGATATTTCAACAAAGAATGTCCGTTTAAAAAAGAACTCGCCGAAAGCAGAATTACAGGAATGTTATCTGTGGACAAAGACCGCGACAACGAATCCGCCGTCACCATCAACGAAGACACGACGCTTGAATTTACCATTCCCGGCATCCGCCACATTCACCTCCAAAGAGATGAAGGAATTGTCCGCGACTACGTTTTCCTCGTCTACGGCCATTGCCCCGAAGAATTCGAAGAAGTTGAAATTTCATTCAAAGACGGCACGGGAGAAGTCCGCACATTGAAGATTTCATCAAGAGAAAACAAATGGCACACGGAAAGATTCGAAAGCGAAGATCCGAATATTTCCGAAATCAGATGGGATTATAAAACCAAGAACTAAGGTTTTTGATTTCGATATTGAATCATGATAAAACCGGTAATATAATATTATTTCGTGTTTTTTCATTATTTGAATTTTATTTCAGACACATTCTATTGAATGCGAAAATATTTAAAAACATATTTATACTTTTGAAAAGAAGTAAGCTTAATCATCCCTGCCATGCTTAATCAGCAATTATTGTCGACTCATTGATTTAAAAGATGTTTAGACAAGTTGATGCACACTTGGCAGGTCTTTTTATTTTCCTAATATTATTTAGGTGATATGATGGCTGAACCTTTCTCAATTTATGATCAAATAAATAATTTGAAAGAGAAAGGACTTGTTTTTAAAAATGAAAAAACATCAAGACACTTTTTGCTGAACAATAATTATTACAGATTAAAAGGTTATATGATTCCGTTTCAAAACACAAAATTGTTGAATAAACCTTTTTGCGGCAAAGTTTATTTTGAAGATTTGTTGGAAATTTATAATTTTGATAGTGATTTAAGATCTTTAATTTTTAATGCTGTTGAAAAAATCGAAATTTCATTCAGGAACCAAATAATTTACCAATATGCCAACAAATATGGAGAACAATGGCATTTGAATGACATTTATTTTAAAAATAAGATTGTTCATGCTGAATTTATAAAAAAGTTGAATTTAGAAGTCAATCGAAGTCGGGAAGAATTTATAATTCACCACCGAACAAAAAATCCGAATTTGAATATTGATTGTTGGGTTTCTCTTGAAATAATCAGTTTTGGGGAACTTTCTAAGATGTTTGAAAACTTAAAAGCGGATGAATGCAAAATGAATATTGTAAATCATTACGGAGCACAATCAACCCGCATATTGGAAAACTGGATGCATCGAATAAGTCTAATCCGAAACATTTGCGCACATCATGGTCGTTTATGGAACAGAGAACTCAAAAAGATAATATTGCCAAAGAAATTACCTTCAGCATATATTCAAAATATCGATATTTCGAATGACAATATTTATTCATCAATTTGCTGTATTCTGTATTTATTAAATGAAATCGAACCGCAAAATAATTTTAAAAAGGATTTGAAAAACTTATTAAATTTGCATCCCTCTGTTAATTTCAAATTAATGGGATTTCCAACAGATTGGAAAAATGAATTGTTTTGGCAATAATTTAAAATATTGCCCATTTTCAATGATTGAAAATTATTCATTTATCAACCTTTGTATTTGTAAAATCCTGTAAACCGGAGTTAATTTCTGTGACAATCATTCTCGGAATCGAAGGAACCGCCTGGAATTTAAGCGCGGCAATCGTCAACGAAGACGATGTCATCGCCGAATCGACGCGCACTTACAAGCCCGCAGCCGGCGGCATCCATCCGCGCGAGGCGGCGCAGCACCACGCGGCGCATGTCGGCGAAGTGATTGACGAGCTTTTCCGTGCCTTTGAAGAAAAAGGGTATTCCAGATCCGATATTGATGCCGTCGCTTTTTCAAAGGGTCCCGGGCTCGGCCCGTGTCTTCGAATCGTCGGAACGGCGGCACGCATGGTTTCGTTGATGCTCGAAAAACCGCTCGTCGGCGTGAATCATTGCGTCGCGCACATCGAAGTCGGTCTTTGGAAAACGGATGCGACCGATCCGATTACGCTTTACGTGAGCGGCGCGAACTCTCAAGTTTTGGCGTACGAAGAAAACGAGCCCGGAATCGGCGCGTATCGCGTTTTCGGCGAAACGCTGGACATCGGGCTCGGCAATTCGCTTGACAAATTCGCAAGATCCGCCGGACTGCCGCATCCCGGCGGCCCGCTCGTTGAAAAATATGCAAAAGAGGCGACCGAATATATTGAATTGCCCTACACCGTCAAAGGCATGGACTTTTTCTTCTCCGGACTTTCGACCGCCGCGACGCGCGCGCTGAAAGAAAAATCGAATCCGAACAAGAACAATATTGACGAAACTTTGGCAAACGTTTGTTATTCCTATCAGGAAACCGCATTTGCGATGGCGGTTGAAGTCACCGAGCGCGCGCTTGCCCATACCGGCAAGAATGAGGTTTTGCTGGCAGGCGGCGTCGGCGCAAACAGCCGCATTCGCGAAATGCTGGAACAAATGTGCGCCGACCGCGGCGCGAAGTTTTTCGTTCCCGAAAAGAAATTTATGGGCGACAATGGCGCGATGATTGCGTACACCGGTCTTTTGATGTTTAAAGCGGGCGACACGCTCAGCGTTGAAGAATCGTATGTTGACGCCGGATTCCGTCCCGACGAAGTGAAAGTTTCGTGGAAAGAAGAAAAACAAAAAAACCGCGCAGAAGAAATCAAGAAAATGCAAAACGGCGCGGAAGCTGTCGTTCACGCCGAGCTCAAATCTTACGGATTTGAAAAAGAATTCGGAGTTGCGGCAAACGACCAAAACCAACCGGAAATGGTTGTCAAAGAACGCATTCAAAAGAATTACCGCCTGCCTCAAATTGATTCCAAGCTGAGAAAAGAAAGAACGCGAACGGAAGTTAGAATGCTGACCGAAGCGCGCCGCTGCGGCATAACTGTCCCCGTCATTTACGGCGTTTCCGATTACGCGATTAAAATGGAACAAATTCAAGGTCTGCCGCTCAAATTCGTGATTGATGAAAATGAAACAATCGCGGAAGAAGTCGGAAAAACAATCGGGAAACTTCACGCGAACAACATCATTCACGGCGATTTGACGACGTCAAACATGATTTACAAACAGACGCCCGATTCGGATGCAAAGTTATATCTCATCGACTTCGGCTTATCGTTTTCGGAAAACAGCGTCGAGGCAAAAGGCGTTGACATTCACGTTTTATTCCAAACTTTTGACAGTTCTCATAAAAATCCCGAAAAATTAAAAGACTTATTCGCCGCCGGTTATCGGAAAAGTTACAAAGAAGCCGACAGCATTTTAAAACGCGCCGAAGAAATCAAAATGCGCGGCCGATATATTGAAGGAAAATAAAAAATAAAATAAAAATGAAAAAAACGAAGAATAAAAAGCGAAGAAATACAAAAATAACAAGAACGGAGAAGCAGAAAATGGAAAAATCGAAATCGGCTTATGAAAAAATCGTGTTTGTGACGGGAAACGCCGGCAAATTCGCGGAAATTGAAGAAATATTGGCATCGGTCGGAATTACCGCAATTCAAAACAAAGGCGATTATCCCGAAATTCAAGCCGATGATTTGGAGCCGATTGCCGCGGCATCCGCAAAAGCGGCCGCGGAAGATTTGCAGATTCCCGTTTTGGTTGACGATTCCGGCATTTTCATCAAAGCCTTAAACGGATTTCCGGGACCCTATTCCCGTTTTGTTGAAGATCATCTCGGCAATCCGCGTGTTTTAAAACTCATGGAAAATGAAACAAACCGCGACGCGTATTTCAAAACCGTAATCGCGTTCTGCGAGCCCGGAAAAGAACCGATTACGTTTGCCGGAACGGTTGACGGCAAAATCGCGCATGAAGAGCGCGGCGACGGCGGATTCGGGTTTGATCCGATTTTCGATTACAATGGCAAAACGTTTGGCGAACTCGGCATCGAATTCAAAAACACGATTTCGCACAGAAGACGCGCGCTGGATAAATTTATCGAATGGGTCAAAACCGTTTCTTTTTAAAAATAATCAAAAACAACGCCGCCTGAAATGGTAAACAGACGGCATTATTTTCTTCTTTTACGGGGTTTAACTTTGGGGAATTTCGTTTTTAAAATGTTTTACGGTTTTTCACTCATTCGAGCAATACAACCGGCTTAATCAGGTCCTTGGGCTTTTCTTTCATCAAAAGAAGCGCCTTCTCCATGTTTTCAAAACCGTCAAAGACGTGAGTGACCATCTTTTCAGGCTGAATGCGGTTGTAAACAGCAAGGTCGACCATCTGTTCCATTTTCAGACGGCCGCCGGCAACCAATCCCCCACGGATGTCTTTGTGAGACATTCCGTTGCCCCACGCCAAACGCGGAATCGGAATCGTGTCGCCGGATCCGAAATAATTGACATTTGAAATCGTTCCGCCGGGGCGTGTAATTTCAATCGCCTGACCGAGCGAATCGGAAGAGCCGCCGGCAACGATTGCCGCATCAACGCCTCTGCCGTTCGTGGCTTTTAAAATTTGCTCGACGATGTCGCCTTTCTTGTAATCAATGATATCGGTTGCGCCGTATTCTGTTGCCAAGTCGGCGCAAACCTGACGGTTGCCGACGGCAAACAATCTGCCGGCACCCAAAATGGCGGCGCCCGCAACGGACATCAATCCGACCGGACCGATTCCGATGACGGCAACGGTTTCTCCGGGCTTAATGCGTGCGAGTTCCGCGCCCTGAATGCCTGTCGGCGCCATGTCGGGAAGCATAACGGCCTGCTCCAAAGACATGCCTTTGGGCATATGCGCCAGATTCATATCGGCGTCGTTGACGTGGAATTCTTCAGCGAAAACACCGTCTTTAAAGTTTGAAAACTTCCAGCCGGCAAGCATACCGCCGGAATGCTGCTGGAATCCTTGCTGAACGGCTTCGGATCTCCAGTCAGGCGTAATTGCCGGAACAATGACCCTGTCGCCGGGTTTGAAATCTTTGACTTCGGTGCCGACTTCGACAACTTCACCGACGGCTTCATGACCCAAAATCAAATCTTTGCGGTCACCGAGCGCGCCTTCCCAGACCGTGTGAATGTCAGAAGTGCACGGCGCGACAGCCAGCGGCTTGACAATCGCATCATACGGGCCTGCGACGGGGGCGTCCTTCTCAATCCAACCGACTTTTCCGATGCCAAGCATGGCAAATCCTCTCAAATTTAACACTCTCCTTTAAATTTAATTCACTTAATTCTCTCGCAGATTTTCCAGACCTGCGTTTTCGACGAATATTCGGTGTTATTTATATTTTTCGGATTGTTCATGAACAAATATGATATATTCAAACTAAACAGTTATCTTGCGAACATTATTTGATTTTGAATATACGACACAACCCGACAAACCTCCCGAATACGTTTTACAAAAATCTCCAAAAACAACTAAGAATCCGATTGCGTTACTTGAAAATTTTTTAAATTTTAAAAAACGGGCGAATCTTTCATGAATTTTCATTAAAAACATTTGAAAATTCTAAGAAAAAGGGTTATAAAGGAAGTCGGAAAAAAAGAATGGTTTCCGAAAAAAATCGGAAACGGGTTTTTCAATTGAAAATGAAAAATTAAAAAAAATGAAAATGAAAAATTACAATAATTTCTCCGCGATTGCAATCGCGCCGTCGATTTCGGACGGATTTTCAGAAACGCTGCCGACGGATACGAATTTTCCGACCGGCTCAATGCCGAGCATTCCGGCAACCTGGTTGTATTTATCCAAATTGACCGCGAAAGCGTCTCTGTCAGGCGTATTTTGAGAATAAACGAATCCCATTTTCTTTCCGGCCGGAATTCTGGAATTGTATTGACCGTCGACGCAAGCGTAAAGTCTGTCGATGAAAACTTTTTCCTGCGCGGTGATGTCAAAGAAATAAACGGGACTTCCCATTAAAATGCCGTCTGCTGCGACAAATTTTTCCATGACGCCGGCAAAATCATCTTTTTGAACGCATGTGTCGTGCGCTTTACAATAATTGCATCCTTTGCAGGGATTGATGGTTAATTTCGCCAAATCAATGTGTTCGGTTTCCGCGCCTTTGGCGGCGGCATCTTCAAGGGCTTTCTGAACAAGAGTTGCTGTATTTCCTTTCTCGTGAGGGCTTGCTGTAATTCCGATAATTTTCATAATCCACACCAATGTGATTTATTTTTACATAAAATGTTTTTTTACAAAATTGACATTAAATGTTATATTCAAACTTGAAAGACCGTTTTTAAGCCGTTTTTCGTTGTAACTGTTTTAGTTACAACACTGTAATTAAATCGGTTTTATTATTTAATCCTTTGTATTTATCGAAATTAAAAAAGCATTCGAATCCTGTTGATTCAAGATTTTTAAAAAAGAATTAAGAAGACAATTCCGAAATGATTTGTTGAATCGTCGTCTCTTTAAGAGAATTTTCCATTGCCGCCTGTGCCGACAGCAAATGGTTTTCAATTTTATGATGAATATAGCAGCATGTTGCGCTGTCGCCGGACGGAAGAGCGCACACCGCGCCGGGGCCGGATGCCGCCAAGCAGTCCGACGGCTCGGATTCGCAGCCCGCCGTTCTCGGACAGCCCGCGCAGTCCACCGGACAGCAGGTTTCCGGCTGTTTGTGAGAATTGAATAAAGAAATATCTTCAATCACTTCAACCGCCTGAAAAATATCGAAAAGCGTTAATTCCGCCGGATCTTTAATCAGAAACGCGCCGCCTTCGCCGGCTTTGACATCAACCAAATTCGCTTTTTTAAGCTGTCCCAAAATGCGGCGAATAACGACGGGATTGACGGAAATGCAGGAAGCCAAGAAATCGGATGTCATCTTTTGTTTGTTTTCAAGAATCGCGATTGTCAAAACAATATGAACCGCAATGCTGAATCTGCTTGAAATCTTCATTTTCCGCCTCCTTTAAATTTTGTTTTTTGAATTAAATTTTAATCTTCAATATGTTCCGATTGTTATTAAGTTATTCTTTATAAAGCGATTGTTTAAAACGTCGGCTGATTCGATTCAATGATTTCGATAGAATTTACTTTTATTAAATTCAATTCCATAAGTTTGTTGATTATACAATTGTAGAACAACTGTTTTAATCAGATTTAATTATCCCATCAATGATTTCATAAATAATGGCAAAAGAGTACACGCGCAAGAAACCTATTATCAGCGGCACGGTCAGTCCGACTTATAAGAAGAGAATTGATCAGCTTGTCGAAGCGGGTGAATTTGCCAGCGTTTCAGATTTTATTAATCAGGCGGTTTCGGATTTATTGAAAAAATACGACGACAGTTTGCCGAAATTTGAATCCGGCGTTTTTACGGAAGATGAAATCGAAGTGATTCGAAGCATTATTCGCGAAAAAGCGGCGGAAATGAATTTCAGCAAAGAAAAGAAAACCTGACCGAATTATCAATCTCCACACGCTGTTTTTTTCAAATATCAGATTGAGTCGGTAATCTTAAATAGATAAAAAAGATTTATTCAATTCTCAATTTATCGGACACTTTGTCCGCCGTTTATTTTAAATCACACCATCTATGAATTTATTTATGAATTGAATTTATTGAAAATTCTTGTTTAAATTTCATTTAAATTTTAATGTTTATTCTATGTCTGTTTTGATTGAAATTTATTGATTCATGACATTTTTTTAAATTTACGAGGAACTCGAATGAAAATTTTATTAGTCGGCGGCGGCGGCCGTGAACACGCAATCGCGTCAGCCGTTAAAAGAAGCCCTCAAAAACCGCTTCTTTACACGGTAATGTCTAAAAAGAATCCGGGAATCGCAACGCTCTGTGAAGATGTTTTAATCGGCGATGAAAAAGACGCTGCCGCAATCGCGGCTTTCGCCAAGGAAAACGGCATTGACATGGCTTTCATCGGCCCCGAAGCGCCGCTTTCAGCGGGTGTTTCCGACGCGCTTTGGAATGCCGGAATTCCGGCTGTCGGCCCGAAAAAAGACTGCGCCCGAATCGAAACCGATAAAGCGTGGGCGCGCAAATTCATTGAAAAACACGGCATTGACGGAAATCCCGAATACGCCGTTTTTACGGATTATGAAGCCGCTGCCGAATTTATTGACAAGCTCAAAGACGTGGCTGTCAAACCGGCCGGCTTAACCGGCGGCAAAGGCGTAAAAGTGATGGGCGACCAGCTCCCCGACATCGCCGCCGCAAAAGAATACACAAAAGAAGTTTTAAAAGGCGACAGCGTCGTCATCGAAGAGCGTTTCATCGGCGAAGAATTCACGCTTCAGGCGTTTGTCGACGGCAAGAATTTGGCGTTTTGCCCGACCGCGCAGGATCACAAACGCGCTTACGAAGGCGACGTCGGTCCCAACACGGGCGGCATGGGCGCGTACACCAACGCAGGCGCGCTTTTACCGTTCCTCAAACCCGAAGAATACGAAACCGCCAAAAGAATCATGAAGGAAACCGTTGCGGCTTTCCCGAAAGAAACCGGCGAAGAATTTAAAGGAATCCTTTACGGCCAATTCATTTTAACAAAGCGCGGCCCGAAATTGATTGAATACAACGCGCGTTTCGGCGATCCCGAAGCGATGAACGTGCTTTCTTTACTTGAAACCGACATGGTTGAAATTATGAAAGCGGTTACCGAAGGAACATTGGACAAACTCAGCGTTGAGTTTTCAAAGAAGGCGACGGTTTGCAAATACGCGGTTCCGGCTGGCTATCCCGACGATCCGAAAAAGGATTCGGAAGTGACGGTTTTGGCAAGCGGCGCGATTGCAGATGCGGCAACCGGACCGAACTCGGATTTAATCATTTATTATTCCAGCGTTTATGAAAAAGACGGGAAAATTTACACGACCGGTTCGCGCTCAATCGGCGTTGTCGGCCTTGCGGACTCCATTGCCGATGCCGAAAAGATTTCCCAGGACGCGCTTGACAATCAGGTCAAAGGCGATTTGTTTTTCAGAAGAGATATCGGAACAGCTGATTTGGTTCAAAAAAGAATCGATCACATGAACGAATTAAATCAAAATTAATTTGAATAAATAAAATTAAATAAACTTTAATTTGTGTTTTTAAGGAAAAGGGTGAGATCATGAAAAGTTTGCTTTCGATGACGGATTTGTCTTTGGAGGACATTTACGGCATTTTGGATTTGGCGGCCGAAATTAAAGAAAAGAGAAGCCAGGGTAAAATCACGGATCATTTAAGAAACAAAAGCTTGGGCATGATTTTTGAAAAATCATCGACGCGCACGCGCGTTTCTTTTGAAGTCGGCATGAACGATTTAGGCGGTCACGCGATTTATTTAAATTCAAATGATATTCAAATCGGGCGCGGCGAAACCGTCGAAGATACGGCGAAAGTTTTGTCTCGCTATTTAAACGGCATTATCGCGCGCGTTTACTCTCACGACACATTGGTAAAACTCGCCGAAAACGCGTCAATCCCTGTGATTAACGCGCTTTCCGACGAAGAGCACCCGTGCCAGGTTTTGGCCGATCTTTTAACGATTAAAGAATACAAAAATAGAATTTCGGACATGAAATTCGTTTGGGTCGGCGACGGCAACAACGTCTGCAACTCTTTGATGCTTGCTTGCGCAATCGTCGGCATGGAAATCGTTGTCGCTTGTCCGAAAGGCTACGAACCGGCAGAAAAATACATTCAGAAAACTCGCGAACTCGGCGGCGTTTTAACGATTACGGACAATCCGCTGGAAGCCGCAAAAGACGCGGACGTTTTGTACACCGATGTCTGGGTTTCCATGGGCGATGAAGAAGAAGAAGCTAAACGCCTCAAAGACTTTGAAGGCTATCAGATTAACGAAGAATTAATCGCCGTCTCAAAGCCCGACGTAATTGTCATGCACTGCCTGCCGGCGCACCGCAGTCTTGAGATCTCGGCCGGCGCAATCGACGGGCCTCATTCCGTTGTGTTCGATCAGGCGGAAAACAGACTGCACGCGCAAAAAGCGGTTCTTTTAAAATTAATGATTGTCGACGAAGAATAATTCGGATTTTTAATGAATTGAATTTCCTTTTATTCTTTTTATTTTCAATCTTTTTTCCTTTCTTTTTTATTTTGAATCAAAAATCCAAAACATCGTTTATTTGAAGAATTAAAAAAACCGAACGCCCTTTTTCATTTATTTTAAGTTAGTGATAAAGCGGCGTTCGGATTTTAGGATAGAGGCAAAATCGATGTTTTTCGATCTTGTTGTTTTTCGATTCGTTTTTAGCAGGTATTGCCAGGCATTAACAGGGTGTTTATGGCTCACGGTTGCTTTGAGTCATATTTTGGTGTTTTGGGTGTTTGGTTATTTTTGCTTTCGTTTTTAGTGAAAATGCCTTTCGGATACCCATTGGTTGGCTTATGTTGTTTTGAATCCGAACAATTCTTGGGAGAAAATTGCCGGCCGCAAATATTTTCGGTTCATTTGCATACCCCGGCAAATCGACCACCTTATTTACGATTTGTTTGATTCAATGTCAATTCAAATTTTTTTTGAACCGACATGACATATATAAATTTTTAAAGAATATATAAGTGATTCAATACAAAAAACTACACGAGCGATATAATTTCAACGGTTTGAAATATAACAGAATAGATCATTGACAGGAAATAGTTCAGCAACCGTATAACGGAGATGATGATTAAAATGATGAATCAAAAAATAGAATTAAAATGATGAAATTGGATTTCAGCATTTTTGTGCCCGCGCCGCCAAAGAATGCGCGCGTTCATTGGCTTTTTCAATCACTTCTTTTTCATCCAAAACCAAAATTTTATAATCTTCCATCAGAATTTTACCGTCAACAATCATCGTTTTCACGTCGCTTCCGGCCGCCGCGTAAACCAAATGAGAATAAACGTCGAAAATCGGCGCAGCGTTGGCTTTGTTTGTGTCGACCAAAATCATATCGGCTTTGTTGCCGACTTTCAGCGCGCCGGTTTGTTTGTCAATCACCCGGCCGCCGTTAATCGTCGCCATTTCAACAACCGCTTTGGCCGGCAGCGCCGTCGGCGACATTGTTCCGACTTTTTGCAAAAGCGCGGCCGTTTTCATTTCCTCAAACATATTCAGCGTGTTGTTTGACGCGCAGCCGTCCGTTCCGAGTGTCACGGAAACGCCGGCGTCAAGCATTTTTTGAATCGGCGCGATTCCCGAAGCCAATTTCATGTTACTAATCGGATTGTGAGAAACCGTCACGCCTTTTTCAGCGAAAAGACGAATATCGCCGTCCGACATCCAAACACAGTGCGCCGCAATCACCGGAACTTTTGACGTGTTCCAAAAATCGACGGCGTCTAAATGATGAACCGAACACATATCGAAGTTTTCTTTCATATAATTGAGCTCGGCTTCGGTTTCCAAAACATGAATTTGAACCCCGACGCCGGCCTTTTCCGCCGCCGCTTTTGCGCGCGCGATAAATGCCTGGCTGCAAGTGTTCGGCGCGTGCGGACCGAACATTGTCGTGATTCTGCCGTTTGCTTTTCCCTGCCAATCCGAAACCAATTTTTCATTGACCGCGATTTCTTTGTTTCCTTTCTCAACATCGCCGAATTCAATCATGCCGTAAGAAAGACAGCCGCGAATGCCGGCTTTTTCAACCGCTTTCGCGGTTTCATCCATGAAGAAATACATGTCGCAAAACGCCGTCGTTCCCGACCGGATCATTTCAAGGCAGCCGAGCAGCGAGCCCCAATACACGTCTTCCGCCGTCAGGTTCGCTTCCGCCGGCCAGATTTGCGCTTCAAGCCAGTCTTTGAGCGCCATGTCGTCCGCGTAGCCGCGCAGAAGCGTCATTCCGAGATGCGTGTGCGTGTTGGAGAGGCCCGGCATCAGGATTGCACCTTTCGCATCAATAATTTTATCAATCCCTTTATCGGCGGCAATCTTGTCGGCGGTGCCGTTTGAATTGTCTCCGATTTGAGAGATTAAATTGTTTTCAATTAAAAGAAAGCCGTTTTGGATTTCTCCCGTTCCGTCTTTGTCCATTGTCGCGATGTAAGCATTTTTGATGAGAATTGACATGAGAATCACTTTTGGAATTCAATCAAATTTGAATCATTTCAACCAAATTTGAATAATTTTAAACATTATTTTTATCTCTTCGAAATGGTTTCATACTTTATAATGATTACAGAATAAATCAAAAAACGCTATATATCATCAGCGCGACATTTATTTTACCAAAATCGAATGAAAAGGCATCGACTATGTCAACTCCGGAAGAAAAAGAAATACTGAAACTGAATTTAGAGCGCTCCATTCCTCTTTTTGAAAAAGAAAGCGCCGTCGTTCATTCGGATTTCAAAAAAACGTTGATCGCAACCGACATTCACGGCGATTTGAATGCGCTTGAATTTATTTTGAAATTCGCGGAAGAAAAAGAAGTTGATTCATACATTTTTCTCGGCGATTACATCGACAAAGGATCGGAATCGGTTGCCGTTTTAAACACGCTTTTGGAATTAAAACTCAAAGACCCGAAGAAAACGATTTTGCTTCGCGGCAACCATGAAACGCGCGGCTTAAGCGCTTGGCTTGAATTCGGCGAAGATTTGGTTTATCATCCCGAATTACTCGACGCGGCAAATGAGTTTTTTGAAAAGATGCCGATTGCTGCGGTTTTAAACAATCAGATTTTCTGCATTCACGGCTGCATTGCCGGCAGCGAAGACGAAACGCCGACAGACATTTCCAAAGCCGAGCCGAAATGCTATATTTGGAACGACCCCGGCGCAGAAGACGGATTGACACCCTCTCCGCGCGGCAACAGCATTCACCGCGTCGGTCCGAATTTGATTTCGGATTATCTCAAACGAAACGATTTAAAACTCATCATTCGCGGCCACACATCGCACACGGAAGGCGTGAAATATTGGTTTGACGGCAAATTGGTTTCTCTTTATTCCGGAATTCACCTCGACGGACTACAAGTAAAAGCGGCTGTCGCAATCGCAAAAGAAGACGAAATTAAATTTCATTATTTCAGAAAAACGAAAAACAGATTCGAGTGGTTAGACGAATCGGAAAAAATGAAATTAAAATAATTTCAGGTGTTAAAAAAAAGGCATTTATTTTATATTTCATGACGGCTTTCATTTCGCTTGAACAGAACTTTTTTATTTAAATAATTTTCAGATTTACTTATCATAATCATATAATCAATTACAGGTGTCTACATTGTCTGATTTAAAAGAAATGCAGGAATCCGGTCGCTTAAAGATCGAATGGGCGCGCAGTCACATGCCCGTGTTAAAACAAATCCGGGCGGATTTCGAGAAGGAAAAGCCGCTTGCCGGGCACAAAATCGCAATGGCGCTTCACGTGGAAGCCAAAACGGCGGTCCTCGTTGAAACGCTTGCTGCCGGCGGCGCGGTTGTCGCGATTACCGGCTGCAATCCGCTCAGCACGCAGGACGACGTCGCAGCGGCGCTCGACACGGTTGAGAACATTTCCTGCTACGCGAAATACGACTGCACGAATGAAGAATATTACGAAGCGATTGACAAAGTTTTAGACATCGACCCCGACATTACGATTGACGACGGTGCCGATTTGATTTTTAAAATTCACAAAGAAAGACGCGATTTGATTCCGAAAATCATCGGCGGCTGCGAAGAAACCACAACCGGCATCCACCGTTTAATCGGCATGGAAAAAGACGGCGCGCTTGAAATGGCGGTGCTTGCGGTCAATGACGCGAAAACCAAATTCTTATTCGACAACCGCTACGGAACCGGACAATCCGCCTGGGACGGCATCATGAGAACGACAAACTTGCTCGTTGCCGGAAAAACCGTTGTTGTCGGTGGCTACGGCTGGTGCGGGCGCGGCGTTGCGATGCGCGCAGACGGTCTCGGCGCAGAAGTCGTCGTGACCGAAATTGATCCCGTCAGAGCGCTCGAAGCGCGCATGGACGGCTACCGCGTGATGCCGATGGAGCAGGCTGCCGAAATCGGCGATTTGTTTGTCACAACAACCGGCAACCGCGACATTTTGACGGAAAATCATTTCAAAAGAATGAAAGACGGCGCGATTTTGGCAAACGCCGGCCACTTCAACGTGGAAATTGATTTGGAATCTTTGAAAAAGATGGCAGTGTCCGAAAAAACTGTCCGCCGAAATATCAAAGAATATGTTGTTGACGGCAAAAAAATCAATGTTTTGGCAGACGGCAGACTTGTCAATTTGGCAGCCGGCGACGGTCACCCGGCGGAAGTCATGGATATGAGCTTTGCCAATCAGGCGCTCGGCGTCAAATACATCGCCGAAAACAAATTGTCTTACGGCGTTCACAAAGTGCCCGAAGAAATCGACAATTACGTCGCGCTTCTGAAATTAAAATCCATGGACATTAAGATTGACACGTTGACCGAAAAGCAGCGGAATTACATGGACGACTGGGAAGAAGGCACATAAATAAGAAAGCTTTACATAATTCAGTTTATCAAAAACAGGAGGGAAATTATGGCAGACGATAAGAACATCGGAACAAAAATCAAATCCATTCGTGAATCAAAACAGATCACGGTCGAAGAATTGGCGGAAAGAAGCCAGCTGAGCACAGAACAAATCAACAACATTGAAAATGATATGAATGTGCCGTCTTTAGCGCCGCTGATTAAAATCGCGCGCGCGCTGGGCGTTCGTCTCGGAACATTTTTAGATGACGATGAAAATCTCGGTCCCGCCGTCAGCCGCAAAAATGAAGCGGTTGAGACGATTCACACGTCTAACGCCGAAGAAAAAACCGTGAAGCACAACAATTTCTTCACGCTCGCCCCTCAAAAATCGGGCCGTTCCATGGAACCGTTCTTTATTGAAATCAACGCGATTGATGACGGAACGCTTGAAATGTCCGCGCACGAAGGCGAAGAATTCATTTACGTTTTGGAAGGCACGCTGAAAGTGATTTACGGCAAAGAAACGTACATCTTAAACGAAGGCGACAGCATTTATTACGATTCGATTGTCAGCCACCTTGTCTGCGCCGCCGACGAAAAAGGCGCGAAAATCATTGCGACCGTTTACGCTCCGGCTTAATTTGTCTTGATGTCAAGAGAAAGAAAAAGGCAAAAGGATAAAAGAAGCAAAAAAGTGAAAAGGAGAAAAACATGGCAATCGAACTTTCCGACAGAACTTTGGGCGACTGGCTCGAATATTGGGCGAAAGAAACGCCCGACAAGGAATACATCGTTTATTCCGACCGTGATTTGAGATTTACCTGGAATGATTTTAACAGACGCGTTGACAATATGGCAAAAGGCCTTTTGGCAATCGGCGTTCAGAAGGGCTACCATGTCGGCTTATGGGCGACAAACGTCCCCGACTGGCTGACGTTTTTGTACGCCTGCGCGAAAATCGGTGCGGTCTGCGTGACGGTCAACACCAGCTACAAGCAGCACGAGCTTGAATATTTGGTCAAAGACTCGGACATGCACACACTTTGTATTATTGACGGCACTTTCGAAAGCGATTATGTTCAAATGACATACGACATGCTGCCGGAACTTAAAACCTGCCAGCGCGGCCACTTAAAGAGCGAGAAATATCCGCGCATGAAAAATGTGATTTACATCGGTCAGGAAAAGCACCGCGGCATGTACAACACGGCGGAAGTTCTGCTTCTCGGAAGCAACATCGCCGATGACGTTTTGGAAAACGCGAAAACGCTTGTCAACTGCCACGACATCGTTAACATGCAGTACACGTCCGGCACAACCGGTTTTCCGAAAGGCGTTATGCTTTCGCACCACAATATCGCAAACAACGGCCTTTTAACGGGCGAGCACATGAAATTTACGCCGGATGACAAGCTTTGCATCTGCGTTCCGCTTTTCCATTGTTTCGGCGTTGTTTTGGCAACCATGAACTGCCTCACGCACGGCAGCACGCAGGTGATGATTGAGAAATTCGATCCGCTTTTGACGCTTGCTTCGATTCACAAGGAAAGATGCACGGCGCTTTACGGCGTCCCGACAATGTTTATCGCGGAATTGAATCACCCGATGTTTGACATGTTTGACCTCACGTGTCTTCGAACCGGCATCATGGCCGGCTCCGTCTGTCCGTCGGATTTGATGAAGCGCGTGAATGAAGAGATGTTTATCGACATCACGAGCGTTTACGGTCTCACGGAAACGTCTCCCGGAATGAGTCAGTCGCGCATCGACGACGCGCCCGATGTTCGTTATTTGACTGTCGGCCGCCCGTTTGAATTTACGGATGTCAAAGTTTTGGATCCAGAAACGTACGAAGAATGTCCGCCCGGCGTTGCCGGCGAAATGTGCTGCCGCGGCTACAATGTGATGAAAGGCTATTATAACAACCCGAAAGCAACCGCAGAAGCGATTGACGGCGACGGTTACCTTCATTCGGGCGATCTCGGCGTGATGGATGAAAACGGCAATTACACGATTACCGGCCGCATCAAGGATATGATTATCCGCGGCGGCGAAAACATTTACCCGCGCGAAATCGAAGAATTCCTGTACAAACTGGAAGGCGTGAAAGATGTTCAAGTCGCCGGCGTCCCTTCCGAAAAATACGGCGAAGAAGTCGGCGCGTTCATCATTTTGCAGGACGGCGTGAAAATGCACCCCGAAGATGTCAGAGATTTCTGCCGCGGTCAAATCGCGCGCTACAAAGTTCCGAAATATGTGTTTTTCCTTGATGAGTTTCCGATGACGGGAAGCGGCAAGATTCAGAAATTTAAATTGAGAGACATGAGTTTGGAGCTTGCGAAAGAGTATGGGTATGAAGTGATTTAATTAAAAATCACTTTATCTTTTTTTTTGAATTTTTTAAAATCCTTTGTTTTGCTGAGTTTTTTGAATTTCAGATTTTGTTTTTGTTGAATTTTTTGAACTTCAGATTCGTTTTTGCTGAATTTTTTTGAACTTCGGTTCGTTTTTGCCGAATTTGAAGAAAAGCGGAGCGGCTCGCGCGCGGCGGCGGGCGGCAGCGGGCGGCAGCTGCTGCCAACCGGCGGCAGAAACGGTGAGATGTGGCGGTAGCAACGGTAAACAGAAGCAGTAAGGTAGCAGCGGAAAACGGAAACGGTAAGGTAGCCGTACCACGTTCGCGAAGCGAGCGGATGTGATAAAAATAAGATGATGCATACGAAAACGCACCCTGCATGGCAGGCAGCAACAGCACAAACAAAACAGAACAAGAGTGAATTAAAAATCAAACAATGTTTTTTGCTTCATTTCTTTTTCATTTAAGCTCCCGTTTTCTTTTTCCATCGCAACTCTCACCGGTTTCATATAATCCGTTGAAAGCTCATATTTTTTCAGCAAAGGATTCAGCATCGAATAAAATTTCCGCTTATATTCCTTATCCAAACTTCCGGTTTTATAAAGCAATTTCGTCGGCTCAAAAATCTCGGGAAATTCGTTTTGAATGAAATCCAAATACGTTTTTTTCGTTTGACTTCGAAGATACAAAGTTTGAACGATAATGTATTCGGCGCCGATTTCCTTTGTTTTTCCAAAAATCGCGCTTAAATTCTCCGGTGAATCCGTCAAAAACGGCAGAACGGGCATTGTGTGAACGCCGATTGTCGCGTCCGTTTTTTTGAATTTTTCAAGCATATTGAAACGGCATTTCGTGCTGACGGCGCCGGGCTCGATTTTTGAGGCCAGATTTTCATCGGTTGTTGTGATTGTTGCGGCGATGTTGACAAAAGTGTGTTTGGAAAGCTCGTCGATAAGATCAAAGTCGCGAAGAATGAGGTCGGATTTGGTTGAAATAATAATCGGATTTTTGTGTTTGAGCACGACTCTTAAAATATCGGGCATGAGTTCGTATTCGGCTTCCGCGCGCTGATAGCTGTCGCAGACGCCGCCGAGATTAATGACTTCTTTCTTTCGGTTCGGGCGGCCGAGTTCTTTATCCAGCTGCTCGGCGATGTTTGTTTTGACATAAATTTGGTCGTAGTAGCCGTCGGAATTATTTGACCCGGCGGCGTTTTCAATTTCGCCGTCCGATTTCATATATTTGTGAGAGTAAATTGCAAAACAGTATTTGCAGCCGTTTTCACAGCCGCGGTAAATGTTTAAGTCTTTTTTGTAAGGAAAGCCGCCGTTCACGGAATGAAGCGCGGTTTTACATTGAATCGGCAAATACCGCGCTTGTTTTTTCATTTCCGTTTTCATTTGAATCGCCGAAAAAAAGTGTTAGATTCATATTAAAAAGCCGATAAACAAACATGCGGCCCGTTTGTTTCAATTTTGCATTCGTAAACGTCACCGAACTCCTGCATCAAATCAAGGAGGCGTTCATCGGCATTGTCTTCGTCTGATGAAATCGCGAAAACCGTGTTTCCGAGCATCGCCTGCGCCGCCATGCCGCAGGATTCATTGATTTGATCAATGATGCTTTCAGCATCGGGGCTCATTAAACCGACATTTTTCGTGAAATACAAAGATTCTTTCATGAAATTTTTAAGATTCGGCTCGTTTAAGAAACCGCAAAGTGCGTTGTGTCCGAATTGATTTATTTTTTGAGTCAGCGACTCGTCGCTGATGACAGATTTTGTCGACAGTTCGCCGAGCGGCAAACAGTAAATTGTCTTTTGAAGCTCGGCTTTTGAAAGCGGCAGACTGTAAGATTTTCCGTAGAGTAAGCCCGGCTTTTCCCGAACCGCCAAGCCGCCTGCGAATTCGCCGGCCGCGTCGCCAAGGCCGCTGCCGGTCAGAACTTCCGCCCGATGCGCAGTTTCTGCCAGCACTTTGTTGGACAGGCCAAGGTTGAGCGCGCTGTTGAGCGCGTAAGCCGTGCCGAGCGCGCCTGCCGCCGACAAGCCGAATCCGCTGCCGACGGGCAAAGCGCTGCGCTCTTCGATTTTAAAATGGAATGATGAGCCGTATTTTTGTTCATAAGAAAACGAAAGTTCGGAAATAACAGCTAAAATGACATTTGGCGGCGCGATTGAAAAATCAGAAAGGTCTTTGATTTGAAGTTCCGAAGACAAGGCGGCGGCTTTTTTTTCACCGTTTAAATAAACGACGGTTTCGCCTTCTCCTTCAAAAGGCGTAACCGTTGTATAAATTCCTTTATTCAATACAATTCCGCCACCAATTGACCCTTTTTGGGACAAGCCGGGATGATTGTAAATTTGAAAAAAACCCGTGATATGACCGGGGGAAAAAGCCGTTCGCGTTTCAAATGCCATAATTATTTCCTTTTAAAAGTGCGGCCCTTCACCTGAGCCGGTTTTTTCCGAAGAACCGATTTTTTGGATTCCGAAACATTTGAATTTTCAGCATCATTCATCTCATTACTGTTTTCGGTTTCATTCAGATAATTGTCATCAATCGTTTCTTCAAGCAAGTTGAGACTTTCTTCGTTTTCGCCATCATGTTTCGTTTCGAGATTTTCAGAATCGTCGGAATCAGAACCGGCAATTTCCAGATCAATAAAAACGGAAGGGCCCTCTTCGCCCATGCGGCTGCCGATCAGATCAAACAAAGCCGTCGCAATTTCACTTTTGCTGCCGGAAATCGGAACAACGGTTTTCATGTCACGATTCACGACATACTCTTTCGTGACGACATAAACATCATTTTCATCGGTGCCCATTCCTTTTTCTTTCACGTCGTTGGCAACGACGAAGTCGGCGATTCCGGCATCAATTTTCTCCGCGGCCGAATCGATCAGCTGTTGATGCGTGACGTCCGTTTCCGCTTTGTAACCGACGATGAAAAGATTCGGGTCGGTGTAGCAGGCTTCTTCAATCAGTTTTTTGGTCGGCTTCAATGTGATTGTCAAATCACGGCCGCCGGATTTAATTTTTGAATCGGCCGCATCAATCGTGTAATCGGAAATCGCGGCCGCGCTGATTAAAATATTTTTGCCGGCGGCCGGAATGTCAGCCAGCGCGATTTTTTCGGTGACGGCTTGAATCATATCGGAAACGCTTTCAACATGAATATCATGGAAATGCGGCAAGCCGGCCATCGGCGATTTCGACCGGTGGAACAAATAAACTTCAGCACCCCTCGCGTACGCTTCCTTGGCAAGCGCCTCGCCTGTTTTGCCCGACGCGCGGTTGGTCAACAAACGAATCGGGTCAACGGATTCGGCGGTTGAGCCGGATGTGATGAAAACGGTTTTTCCCGCAAGCGAATTGTCGCCGAGCGCGCGAAGAACGCGGAGGACGATTTCATCATTGCTCGCGATTTTTGCGATGCCTTCTTCGATTTTGGGGCCGACGACGTCAATATTCCAGGATTTCAGCGTTTTGAGATTTTCCAAAACTTTCGGATGGCGGTACATGGATTCGTGCATCGCCGGAACGATCATGACTTTTTTCCCTTCGCCGATGGCGGTGGTCGCAAAAGTTGTGACCGGCGTGTCATCGATTCCCGCGGCGATTTTTGAAATCGTGTTGGCGGTTGCCGGCGCAATCAAAAATAAATCGGCGGACCCGTTTGATCCGAAAAACTCAACGTGCTCGACGCGACCCGAAAGTTTTGTGATGACGGGATTTCCGGTCGCGTAATGCAAAGCGTTTTCGTGAACGATTTGGTGCGCGGCATCCGTCATGACGGCGTGAACGGCGGCACCGTGGCGGATCAGTTCGCGCGCCAGCTTGATTGTTTCAACGGCGGCAATACTTCCCGTAACGCCGATGACGATTGTTTTTCCGAACAGCGCAGTTCCTTTGGCGCCGCGAATCCAAAGCGTCGGATGAACCGAATCAGCCGAACCGACCGTTTCGGAATCGAGAGATGAAATTGTTTTTTGATTTTGTTCCATTTTTTAACCTGTCGGATAAATTAAAATTCTTGATGGATTTACGTTTTTTTGATTAATAACATTAATCATAAATACGTTTAGCCCGTTCAAAGCGAAAGTATTCAAGGGAAAAGCAATTATCATAAAACATTAAAAACAATTGAAGAAGGCAGGGATTATGGCGCGGAACCAAAAGGATTATTTTTACGATTTAGCTCAAAAAGAAGGCTATCGCTCACGAGCATCTTATAAGCTGAAACAAATTCAGCAGCACTCAAACATAATTAAACGCGGCGACACGATTGTCGATTTGGGCGCGGCGCCGGGCGGCTGGCTTCAAGTCGCAAAAGAGCTTTCCGGCGGGCGCGTCATGGGTGTTGATCTTCAAAAGATTAGTGAAATCCCCGGCGTGACGACTTTTAAAGGCGACATCACCGCCGATTCAACGATTGAAAAGATATTGGAGTTTGCCGGAAAAGGCGGCGTTGATGTTGTTCTGTGTGACGCCGCGCCGAACTTAACCGGAAACTGGGCGTTGGATCACGCGCGCGGAATCGAGCTCAACCGCGCCGCTTTTGAATGCGCGAAAAAGATTCTCAAACCGAAAGGAACGTTTGTCGTCAAGGTTTTCCAAGGCGATATGTTCAAGGAATTTTTTGACGATGTCAAAAGCGAATTTGTACACGTCAAGGCTTACACGCCCCAAGCGTCGCGTTCCACAAGCGCCGAAATTTATATTATCGCGAAGAAATTCCTGACCGCCCCGATTCGAAAAGGACAGATTTACGCCGCCGAAATCAAAGAACTCGGCGCCTCCGGCGACGGTATCGCCCACATTGACGATTTCGTCATTTTCGTCAAAGAAGTTGAAGTCGGCGACATTGTCAACATCAAAATCAAAGATGTCAAACCCAATTTCGGATTTGCCGCAGTCGTTGAAAAACTTGACGCGCTCCCCGAAAATCCGAGATACGAAAATCCGGTTCAGCAAAGAACCCAAACCCCGCTTTCCGCCGATTTCGAAAAAGACGAAGAAACACGACCAAAAGGAAACACGGCGAGAGACAATTACAGACCGCCGAAGGAAAATGAACACGAAGAAGAATGATTCAGTTCTCTTCAAATTCCATTTCATTTTTATTTTTAAAAAACATGATTTTCTATTTTTGATTATTTTTTGAAAAAATCGAAGATTGTTTTCGATTATTTTTGTGAAAAATGGTGCGGCTCGCGCGCGGCGGCGGCAGCAGGCAGCGCTCCGTTCGCGAAGCGAACGGCTGCTCTTAAAAACAGATGCAAGTGGCAACGCAAACCCGATGCAGTGCAAACCGCAACCGCGCAGTGCAAACCGCAACCGGCGCAGTGCAAACCGCAACCGGCGCAGTGCAAACCACACCCGACGCAGTGCAAACCGCAACCAATGCAGTGCAAACCACAGCCAACGCAGCAAAAAACAGAAAAGACGATAACAAATTAAACGAAACAGACACCGGCAAAGCCTGAAACAAACAACAACAAAAATCTGTTTGTTTACTTCCACCTTTTATTTTTATTTTAGAAAAGTGAAATATTAATACCCCGAAAACCTTCATCACTTTCATGAAAGAAAGACTTTACAGATATTACCCCGAAGATTTCGGCCGGCTCAATTTCCGCGTCCTTCATATGGATTTGGATTTTGATGTCTTTGACGACCGGACGGTTGTCACCTCTCATTTGTTTTTAAAAAACATGGACGCGCCTGCGGATAAAATTTCATTGAACTGCCGCGACTTGGAAATTTTAGATGTCAAAGCACCGAATATGGAAAAATTCGATTACCGCCAAAAAGACGCGTATCTTGATATTTATTTCAATCCGCCCGTTCAAAGAAACGAAAAGATTGAAATCGTTACAAAAACAATTTGCCGCCCGACTAAAAATTTACTCGAAGGGCTTTATTACGACGAAACACCGGCAGGCGCGCCGCCGCAGCAAATCACCCAGTGCCAGCAATGGGGATTCCAAAGAATCGTTCCCTGCATTGACGATATGGCCGCCAAATGCACTTACAAAACCACAGTCCGCGCCGATTCGCGCTATACAAACATCATCACAAACGGTGACATCGCAGTTCCCCGAAAAACCGTTTTGACCGATCCCGCGACAGGTTTGTCTCGCGACGAAATTGTTTATGAAAACATGAAAACGCCGATGGCAACCTACCTTTTCTTCCTCGGTGTCGGCACTTACGACACTTACACGCGCGAATTTGAATATCCCGACGATTATTGCTTTGATTTGGAACTTCTCATTCCGCCCGGTTCCGATAAAAATTACGCCGAGCAATCTTTGGACATTTTACAAGATGCCGTCATGTGGGTATATCTCTTTACCGGCCCCGAAAGTCACAAAGATGTTGACATTAAAAAACAGATTTTCGATTTGACAAAACTGCGCGACCACCTCAAACACAATCTCAATTCCGCGTCCATCAATCCCGAAAATTTGAACAAGACGATGGACAACCTTTCCGCCGTTCGCGATAAAATCGCAACGCTTTCCAAAGGACTCACTTTCGGCTACAAATACACCGGAACCGTTTACCGCGAAATCGGCATGCAAAATTCCGACTTCGGCGGCATGGAAAACGTCGGCAACACGACCATTACGACAAACCGCATCATGCCGTCTAAAAACATGCTCGACGGCGCATTTGAATACATGGCGGATGTCAAGGTTCATGAATATTATCACAACATTAACGGCTCGGAAGTCACCGGTAACAGCCCGTTTGAAATCTGGCTCAACGAAGCCGTGACCGTTCTTATCGAGAACGAATGCCACGCGTATTTCTTCGGCGACGAATACACGCGCCTTCAAACGATTTTAAACCTTTACGCACCGATTTCGGGAACATTCGCGCTTGACGCAAGCGCTTCTTCCATGCCGATTCTGCCCGACGGCTTCAACGATCCGAACGATTTGATTACATCGGTGACCTACGTCAAGGCACCCGAATTCGTTCAAATGATTGAAACGCTGATCGGAAAAGGCGCGTTCTCGCGCGGCCTTGACGCGTACCACCGCAAATACAGCCACAAAAACGCGCGCACCTTCGATTGGATTCACGAAATGGAAGTGATTTCCGGAATGCAGCTGATGCGCATGTCAAACAGCTGGCTGCACCAAACAGGTTACCCGATTCTTTCCGTTTCCAAGACCTACGACGCGGCGACCGGAACGTTTTCCATGAAATTGGTTCAAAATATTCCGTACACCAAACAGCCGTGGCAATTCCCGTTCTCCTACGCGCTTTGCGACAGAAAAGGAAAAATCATTCACGAAGACACGTTTTTCGTTCAGCGCCGTGAAGAAGAAATAATTCTCACCGATGTCGATCAACCGGCTTTCGTTTCACTCAACCGAAACGGCTCTTTCTACGGCAAAATCGAAACGGATGCAGACACGCGTGAATTATTGATTCAGGCGAAAAAGGATAAAGACATTATCGGCCGCTGGCTGGCTTTTTACACGCTGACGGATATGGAAAAGAAATATTTGCTGCTTCATAGAAATGCGGAAGCAACGCCCGAATATGTTGATTTGTATCACGAATTGCTTTGCGACCATTCCCTTTTGGAAATGACGGGCGGCCTTTTCTTAACGCTTTTTGAATCGGTTGACGACGAAGAATACGCGCACCATTACAAAGAGCTCTACGGTGTTCGTTTAAGACTTCAAACCGCGATTGCGAAAACGCATGAAAATTCGCTGAAAATCATTTATGATGAATATTCCGAAATGCAGGACCCCGAAGAAGAAAAACTCTTCTCGATGCGCGGTTCTCTGCGCCTGAAAGCGGGGCAGATTAAACGCCGCCAAGTCAAAAACAACGCGCTTCGGCTGCTGGCTACGCTGGACACACCTGAAATTCACGCGCTCATCAAACGCCAGTTCTTAACGGCGGTCAACGCAACCGACCGCGCTGTCGCGTTTGCCGCGTGGCTGAACAGCTCGGCGCCGGAAAAGCGTGAGCTGACGCAGATTTACATGGAAGAGTGCAAAAAGGATTTGGTCGCGTGGGAGGCGTTTTTGTCGGCCGTTGCAAGCACGGACGCGCCCGACTGCCTGGAGCTTGTCAAGATGGTCGAAAGCGACCCGACATTCCGCATCGAGCAGGCGAACGATCAGCGCGCGCTCTACGGCGCTTTTGCGCGCAACAGAAAGTATTCGCTTCAAACACCGGAAGGTTTGGAATTTTTGAAGCAAACGATTATTCGTTTGGCCGGAATCAACGAATACAGCACGGTCGGACTTTTGAATGCATTTTCAATCATTGATTTCATGAATCCGAAATATTATGTGCCGCTGGCGGATGCTTTGGTGACGATTGCCGAATCCGTTGACATCGAAAAATCACCGAGCGTTTACAACAGAATCATAAAATTGCTCATCGGCGCGCCGAAAGCTGTTAAATTGTATGAAAAAGAAGTGAAGGAAATTCCTTTTCTTCAACAAATGAATACGGTTTGAACGCAAAATGAAAAAAGGACGAAGATTTAATTCGCCCGTCATTGAAAAATGACGAAATGATTTTGAATGAATTTAGAATATAAACCCTGAAAGGTTGACAATTAACAAAAAAGTATTAAGTAAGAATGTTAATTTCATTATTCTAAATTATTCAAATTAAAATGTTTAATCATTTAATTTGTTCAAAAACGAATGTGTTTGCTAAAACGAAAAAACGGTTTATTCGCAGATGTTGCAGGTGCCATTTATGACTGATATCTTATTTCCGCCCTTTCTGACAATCGCCTTGACGGGTACGCCCGGAACGGGCAAAACTGAAGTTTCTAAAAAGCTGGAATCCGAAGGATATCGCATTCTTCATGTTACGGAATTTATTAAAAAGAATAACATTCCGTCCGAACGTGATGAAGAAAGAGATTGCGATGTGATTGACATGGACGCTTTGGAAGAAGCCGTTTTTGACTATCAGCAGCAGATTCGAAAAGAATACAATCAAAGATGTTTTTCGGAAGAATTGACGCGCCAAGATTTTCATAAATCTCCCGCGCATTTGCCTGTTTTAATTATTGAAAGCCACTTGGCGCATTATTTATGTGATTTGTCCGTCGTTTTGCGAACGCATCCGTACACGCTTAAAGACCGTTTGAACGAACGCGGCTACTCCGATAAAAAAGTCATGGAAAACGTTTTGGCGGAATCCATCGACGTTGTTTTGTGCGACTGTTTTGATTACTGCCGCCGCGTCTACGAAATTGAGACGACGAATTTGACGATTGATGAGACCGCCGACTGCTTAAAAGAATTGATTCACGCGCTTTACGACGACGAATTTGACATTTACAATTCATTGATGGAAAAGATGAACGTGACCGCCGAAAATATTGCTGCACAGTCGCAGTCGGGCTGTTTCCCGATTTCAGACGTTCTCGGCGCGTTCGAAGACGACGGTGCCGTCGTTTATGAAGACGGCGACGATGATGTCGGAGATTACATCGAAGAACAAAATCCGATTTTAATGAAATACGTTCCCGGTCAAAACGATTGGAGCGAATTGACCGAGTAATTCGGATTCGTTTTTTAAAATTTTATTTTTGTAATTTCATTTTTTGCTTTTGTATTTTTCATTTTTGCACTTTCGTTTATTAATTCATTTGTTCTTGTTTTTTCATATCATTTAAAAAATGATTTTAATCAAATGCCGCCGTTTTTTTGACTTTCACTTTATAGAACAGGACAACAAACAAAAACAAAAGCGCAATGATGCAAACAAAACTTGTATATGAAGAAAGACCGACGGAATCATTGACAATTGTGTAATAACCGTCATCGCCCAAAACATATCTTTGCGGCCATGAAACACCAAAATAAAGAGCCGTGATAACCATTGCCAAAAAAACGCTGATAATTTTCCAATAAACCGATAAAACGCGAGACGGCAATGTAAACGCCAATAATAAAGGAATTGTCGTAACGAGCGAAAGAGCGCTTGTTGTCGCGTTTATGTGATCTGCATATAACTGCAAACCTACTATAACGACAACGAAAAAAATGTAAACTGTCAAAGATTCGATTTGACCGGGAGAGAGAATTTTAGAATAGGACATAGGCACTCCAAAATCATTCGTCGTTTCCCGAAACTCTTTTGATGCGGCAGATGCCGCCGACTTCATCAATAACTTCGGCAACGGTCGGCGGAACATATTCTGTCCATTCTCTGTTTTTGCTTTCAATCATGGATTTGCGAATCGCGGTTCCGGAATAAATGCTGCGCTCATGCATTGCGGGGCGGCGGACTTCGATGCCTGCCTCCGTAAAAAGCTGAATGACCAGCGGATTGTTGGAATAGGCAACATCAAATTTCGGGGACATGGATTTGACATGCGGCACCCAAAGCGCGTTGTATTCGACATCTTGAAGCGGAATAATGTAATGGCGGATCGGAAAGTTTTCAAGAGATTTGAGAACCATTTCAACGCGCTCGCCGGCCGTGAACGGATCGCGCGTCGAATGACTTTTTTGAGCGCTGCCGATGCCGATGACAACTTCGTCGACTTCTTCGGCAATCGTGTTTAAAATTTTCTCATGACCGTAATGAAACGGCTGAAAACGGCCGACGTAGAATGCTCTTTTCATTTTAAAACTCCGAAATGATTTGTCCGATCAGTTGAATTGATTTTTCTTTGTTCGGGCCGAGCGGTGATCCGGCAACCAATTGCGTAACGCCTGCGCGTTCCAATTCTTTTGCCTTTTTCATGCATTTATCGAAATCGCCGATAACGGCGAAACGATCCGCCATATCGTCGGTAATAATCGTATTCAATCCTTTGAAATCGCCTTTGGAAATCGCGCCGGCAATTTCTGTTTTGTTTTCTTCGGAAATGCCGTGGCGTTCTAAAAGTGCGCCTGACGCGCCGGCGATGATAAACGCCGTGACCGGTTTTGCCGAGGCGTACGCTTTTTCCGCGTCTGCGTCAATTGAAAAGCAAGTGTATGCGGCAATGTCGATGTCTTTGACATCTCTGTTCGCGGCGGCCGCACCTTTTTGGATTTGAATCGCGGCGGCTTTGAAATCGTCGGGGTGTGAGCCGTTGATTAAAATTCCGTCACCGACGGCGCCGGCCATTTCAAGCATTTTCGGACCTTGGGCGCCGATGTAAATCGGAAGATTCATATTCACACCCGTTTTTTTCGGGTCGGCGAAATCCAGTTTCGCGTTTTTCAATTGAATTGTGTTGCCGTCGTACGTGATTTTTTTGCCGGTTAAAAGTTCGCGGACGGCTTCGGCTGTTTCTTTGACGGCGGAAAGCGGTTTTTCACCGGAGAGGCCGAGCGCTTCAAATGTCATTTTATCGCCGGGACCGATTCCAAGAATCGCGCGGCCGCCTGCAATTTCATTGACGGACGCGATGCTTGCGGCGGTGACGACAGGGCTTCGCGTGTACGGATTGGTAACGCCTGCGCCGAGTTTGATTTTGTTGGTTGAGAGCGCCAAGACGGAAATGGTGGAATAAACCTCGCGGTTGTTGTAATGGTCGGTAATCCAAGCGTATTCAAAACCCCGATCTTCCGCCATTTTCGTGTAGGCGGCGATTTTAAATACGGGTTCGTTCGGAACGAATTCAATGCCGAATTTCATTTTATCACTTAAATTTGAATTAATTTGAATATATTTGATGAATAGAATTTATTATGGTTACAGTAACAGAACTTATATACTTATTACATGAATGACACATACTTTTTCAGAAATATGAATTATTAAAAGTTGTTGTCCGGCATCCATTGCCGGCTTTTTGTTGATTTTGGTGAAATGATGAGCTACCGGGAATTTGATAAATCCGATGAAAAATTCGATGCCGCCTGCCGCGAGATTCTTCTCTCTGCCGCCCGCGGCGATTTTGAATCCGAAAAAGATCTCGCCAAAATGAAGAAAAAAGTTTGTAAAAAATACGGCTTATCAACGCTTCCAAGCAACGGCGACATCATTCTTCGCGGAAATCCGGCGGAGCAGAAAGCGGTTCGCGATGTGCTTCAAAGAAAACCGGTTCGAACGATTTCAGGCGTTGCCGTCATCGCCGCGATGACGTCGCCTGCACCCTGTCCTCACGGCAAGTGCCTGCCCTGCCCCGGCGGCCCCGACTCGGCGTTTGAGTCGCCGCAAAGCTACATGGGACGCGAGCCGGCAGCGATGCGCGCATTTGAGTTCCGCTTTGACCCGTACGCGCAGGTCAGCTCAAGGCTGAAACAGCTGAACACGATCGGGCACGACGTTTCCAAAGCGGAATTGATTGTGATGGGCGGCACGTTTTCGGCGCGCACGATTGATTATCAGGAATGGTTCGTGAAACGCTGTTTGGAGGCGATGAACGATTACGACGCGGAAAGCAATGCAGAGACCGCGCAGGGAATTCCGAAATGGCGGCTTGATGTTCCGAATTACGAGTCGCCGGATTCGGCTTATCCGTTTGTCACGCTTGCCGATGTTCAGAAATCGAATGAGACGGCTTATGTTCGAAATGTCGGCATGACGCTTGAGACGCGGCCGGATTGGACGAAGGAAGAGCATATTGATACGTTTTTGAAAATCGGCGGAACGAAGGTGGAGCTTGGTGTTCAAAGCGTTTTTGAAGATGTCCTTCTCAAAATGAATCGCGGGCATACGGTTACGGAAACGGCTGACGCGAACCGCCGCCTGCGCGACAGCGCGTTTAAAGTCGGATTTCATATGATGCCCGGTCTGTTCGATACGGATTTTGACCGCGACATCGAAGGTTTTAAGGCGCTTTTTGAAAATCCGGATTTCAAACCGGATTATTTGAAAATTTATCCGACGCTGGTAACGGAAGGTACAAAACTTTGCGAAATGTGGCAAAACGGCGAATACGCGCCGCTTGATGATTCCAACGGTCCGGAATTGGTTTCCGGAATCAAAGCGATTTTGCCGAAATGGACGCGGCTTCAGCGGATTCAGCGCGATATTCCGGCGGATCAGATTTTGGCAGGCATTCAAAAAAGCAATGTGCGGCAGCTTGCCGAGAAATTGCTTCACGAACGCGGCGAAAAATGCAAATGCATCCGCTGCCGCGAAGTCGGTCACAATATTTTGAAAAACAATCCGCCGAGCCCTGAAAATATTCAGCTGCTCGTCGAAAGCTACGATTGCTGCGGCGGCACCGAGCATTTCATTTCGTTTGAAGATTTGAAAGCCGACGTTCTCATCGGATTTGTCCGCCTCCGTTTCCCGAACGCGCCGCACCGCCCGGAACTTTCAAACACCGCGCTCATCCGCGAGCTTCACGTTTACGGGTCGCTCACACCGCTCGGCGAGACCGCCGACACGCTGACCGCGCCGCTTGCCGACAACAACCGTTCCTGGCAGCACCGCGGCTACGGCAAGGAATTGATTCAAAAAGCGGAGGAAATTGCGGCAGACGGCGGCTATGACAAGATTTCAGTCATCAGCGGAATCGGCGTTCGCGAATATTATCGAAAATACGGATACGTTTTTGACGGCACTTACATGACGAAAAAATTGTAAGGAATTCTTTTTTTATTTTTGAAAAACGAGGGGACAAATTTTGATTAAATTTTGAAAAGTTTGTGCGGCTCGCGCGCGACGAGGCGGCAAGCGGAAACGGGAAGGCAGCAGCATCACGTTCGCGAAGCGAACGGCTGCTCTGAGAAACAGATGTCAGCGGCAACGCAAACCACGCCCAACGCAGAAATAAACACAACACCCAACGCAGCAAAAATCAAAATCAGCGCGGCGCAATATTTTCAATTAAGTGTCAGTTCTAAAAGAAATAAAATTAAAAAAAAGAAAAAGAATCAAACCCGATTTCGGATTTGATTTATTCCATCATTAAATCGCCGCCGCGCATCAAAACTTTACGCGCGATTTCAGCATTTCTTTGGATTCTGCCGGCTTTTCTCGGATCTTCCGGCTTTTCTTTTTTGCTGCCGGCATCGTCGTTTTCAATACCGAGAATCTCATTTTGTTTGGCGGTTAAATTTTCTTTCATCGTTTCAATCGCATCGACCAAAACGACATTGTTGTCATACGCGTCAACGATTTCCCACAAATCTTCTTCATTCATGTTTTTGAATTCAGGAATCATATCAATCATTTTCGGAAGTGCGCGCTTCAAATTGTCAATAATACTGACATGCGCCGTCTGCGCCGTTCTTGAAAGCGGATTGAGGTCAACCGCAATCACTAATTTTTTCATGTCTGCCAAAACCTTGCAGCGATCGCCGTCTTCCAGCGGTACGAAAATCACGTCAGCATCAAAAATGCCGTCGCGCTCGACTTTCGCGCGCTCATGTTCGAGCGGCAGCAAAGGCTCGGCGTTTTCGCCGAGAACGACATCAGCACCGTTTTCTTTCAGCGCGCTGATGATTTTTTGAATGCGCTCTTCCGTTCTGTGAAACAGATTGACTTCCAGTTTCGCGCCTGTCAGCTGCGAAAGCGCGACAAGTTCAGCCGGCGCCAAAGCGGCGGCGTTGCCGTTAACGGAAATAACAGGATTCTCAGCCAAAAGCAGCAAACAAACCGCAACCGCTTCGGCGTAATCCGCGCTTTCGATTGTTTTTTCGCCGATCAAATAATCAAAAGCTTCGCCACGGCCTTGAGCAATTAAGCCTTGGCGGCTTGTCATGCCATTTTCAACGCCTGCGACAATTTGTTCGCGCGTCATCAGCGATTCGTAACGAGGATGGTTTTTCGGAATTTCAGTCATAATTTTTCCCTTAAATTTATTTGCTTGGTAAAACCGCTTCATGCTTTAAAATCATTCGTTTAAATTTTGAATTATTGAGAAAATCGAATAAAAATCAAAATCAATCAGCAATATATAAATAACACAAAACCGAAAATTCATTCAAATGAATTATTAAAAATCCAGGGTTTTTCAATGATAGATCTTCACACCCATACACTTTTCAGCGACGGCGAATTAATTCCGGCCGAACACATCCGCCGCGCCGTCATGCACGGCTGCCGCGCAATTGCCATGACCGACCATGCCGATTTTACGAATTTCGAATACATCCTCACTTCTCTTCAAAAAGCCAAAATCATCGAAGAAGAATGGGAAATCGACATTTTCGCGGGCATTGAAATCACACACGTCCCCCCCGGACAAATTGATAAGCTTGCCAAACGCGCCAAAGAAATCGGCGCGGACGTTGTCGTCGTTCACGGTGAAACGCCGGTCGAGCCCGTTGCTGCCGGAACAAACCGCGCCGCAATCGAATCCGAATACGTTGATATTTTAGCCCACCCCGGATTCATCACGCTTGAAGAAACAGAACTTGCGAAAGCGACAAACACCTGCCTGGAAATTACGGCACGCGGCGGTCACAACCGAACAAACGGACACGTCGCGAAACTGGCAACGGAAGTAAGCGCGAAATTGGTTTGCAACACCGACACGCATCGCCCGGGAGATATGATTACAAAAGAAACGGCGTATGATGTTTTAATGGGCGCGGGGCTTTCCAAAGAACACGCGGATCGGGCTTTTAAAAATTCGGAAGAATTAGTTGAAAAAATGAAAAAACGACAATAAATAACAGATTTTTTCAGTAAAAATATAAAAGCTTAAAAAGCCTATTTGAGAAGAGGTGAATAAATATGGGATTATTCGGAAGACTTTTCGGTTCTAATAAACATGATGCGACTGACCCTCAAGGTCATTTGAAAACAAAAAGCTACAAAAGACTGGATTGGGAAATCGATGACAACGAGTATACCAAACAGGATTATATCGCCAGCACCGAATATATTATTCCGTCTGATCAAACCATTCGGGAAATCTTCGGCAAACTGGACAGCAGCGAAAATTTCGTCGTCAACGATGTTTTCTTCCGCGTCGATTACATGGGTCATTCCAATGACTGGTACAAGCAAAGGGATTACACGTTCAAAGAACTCACTTTGAAGAAAAAAGAAAAAACGGAAGATGAGACAAACGATATTTACATATTGGAAGGCACCGGAACGTTTTTGAAAGAAGATTTTACGGGAACAGTTTTGGCGTCCGAGAAAAATGACGTTTCCATTCACGCCGAAATCACTTACAAGAACAATAAGCTTGACATACGAAACTGCTGCGGTTTTGACGACACTGATAACTGGTACGCGTTTATGCTTTTCTTCAAGGTTCTCGAATATTACAAATATCCGACGGAAACTTGTAAAACTGTAAAAGTCAGCGTTTTTGACGAATAATTCAGAAAAAGAAAATATAAAATCGAAAAAGAATCAAACCGATTCTTTTTCTGCATAATATTCATCTCTTGCGGCAACAAACGCTTTTAAATTCGCAAGAGGCGTGTACGGCGCAATGCCGCAGCCGGGCGCCAAAATTCGAACGCCGTCTTCGATGCACTGCTTCGCCGCTTTTTTAACAACTTCCAGTGATTGAAGAAGCAATTCATCGGACGGTGAAATGTTGCCGATGAGACAAATTTGATCTCCGATTGTTTGAGACGCATATTTCATACTTGTTTTTTCTTCGATGCTGAGTCCGTGAAATCCGGATTTTGCAAGCGGATCTAAAATAACGGTTGCATCGCCGCACATGTGAAGAATGTTTAATCCTTTCATGGTTTTCGCCATTTTTTGGTAAACGGATAAAAACATCGGCTCAAAGAGCGGCGGCGGAAATAAGTCGGGCCCGGATTCGGAATCAATAATAACAACGGAATCAGCGCCGTGATCATAAAGAACATTGGCGTATTCGGCGCAAACCTCGCCGCCGAGATTAATCAGTTGTTGAAGAGCATCTTGTTCTTTCACCGACCACATTAGATAATTGTTAACGCCTGCGATACATGAAGCAAAAGACGCCGGCCCTAAGATTCCTGCAATTAAAGGCAATTCATATCCTTTTTCATCAATTTGCCGGCGCAAAATATCTGTCGTTTCAATCATTGATTTAATTCCCGGGCTTTCATACAAATCCTCGGGAATCGTTAAATCTAAAACTTCTTCAGGCGTTTGACACGGAAAATCCAGCTGATGCGGCGGCGAATTAAATGTGCCACTTGAATAAGCGCATCCGAATGCCTGCGGAATATCGGGAGAACTGAACGGATAACGAACGCCTTCGAGCCCTGCAATTTCATAGCCGGCCATTGCCAGCGCAGCCATTTCTTTCGGATCCGTAAAGGCTTTCGGCCAAGATGTTCCAGTCAGTTCCATTAATTCCATTGTTCCGGTTTGCGTTACCGAACAAACCGGGATCTTGTCAACTTCTTTGAGCTGCAAGGATTTTGTAAAGCGTTCAAGCATTGTCATTGTTTCCATTTTATCATTCCCGTGATATTGTAATATAATTAATGGATTCAAAAAATAAAATGTTATGCAAAAATTGAAAAATGATCGTTCATTTTTCCAACATTTTTTTGAAAAAATCATCGTGGCTCATTTTTTCAACTTTTTAAAAAAACCATCCCCCATTTTTCCAACCTTTTTGAAAAAATGATGTGGCTCGCGCGCGGCGGCGGCAGCCGGCGCAAAACGCAAACCTGACACCAACGGCAAAACGCAAACCTGACGCCAACGGCAAAACGCAAACCTGACGCCAAGTACAAAACGCAAACCTGATGCCAACGGCAAACAAAAATAAAACAAAATTAAAAGAAATCATAAAATAATAAAAACCAAAGCTTCCGCTTTTCACTTCAAAAAACAATTACAAAATAAGAATGATAAAGAAAGACTCATGGCAGCGATCCAAGCTTCCCGAAGGCTCGCACACTTCAGTACAACAGGGAACGCTGGCGGGCTTATCTTCTGTGTTCGGTATGGGTACAGGAGTCGCCCCGCCGCTATGGCCGCCAAAAGACTTTCTCTATAGCGTGAGATATGAAACGGATAATTGATATTTAATGTTTTTCCTGAAAAGAAAAACATGACTGCCATGTAATGATTGAAAAACAAACAATGCAAATCAAATGAATTCAAACAATTCATAAATTGCATTTGCTCAATTTTTGATAAACAACATTTTAATAATTTCAACAAACGGATGACTCAGACATAATCAGATATCGCCTGAAAAATCAGTCTCGCGGCGGCACGGACTATTCGTGAACGCGGACTCAACACCTCGTTGCCTTGGTGCGTACATCCCGTTTCGATCAACCTCGTCTTTTACGAGTGTCCTTGACGATGTCTCTTATTTAGGTGGGATTTCGAGCTTAGATGCATTCAGCTCTTATTCTTTGGTGCGTAGCTGCCCTGCGATGCCTTGTCAGACAACAGGTAGACCAGAGGCACCGTTGCTTTGTTCCTCTCGTACTAAAAGCAACTTACCCTCAGACATCAAACACCTCTAGTAGATAGTAACCAACCTGTCTCACGACGGTCTAAACCCAGCTCACGATCTCCTTTAATAGGCGAACAACCTCACCCTTGGCCGCTGCTGCACGGCCAGGATGGAAAGAACCGACATCGAAGTAGCAAGCTGCCGGGTCGATATGTACTCTTGCCGGCAACGACACAATTATCCCCAAGGTAACTTTTCTGTAGTTTTTGGCCCGCACCAAGCGGGCTCAAAAGTTCGCTAGAACCGACTTTCGTCTCGTCATTCCTTGTTGTGCGAAATAACGTCAGGCTGACTTATGCTCTTGCACTCTTCAGTGAGTTTCCGACCCACTTGAGTCAACCATTGCGCACCCTTGATATCTTTTCAAGGGCGTCCCGCCCCAGGCAAACTGCCCACCTATCGGGGTCCTCTCAGAAGAGAGTGAGAATCGTAATTCCAAAAGGGTAGTGTCCCACTTTTGACTCCACGAACGCTGGCGCGCCCGCTTCGACGTCTCCTACCTACACTGTACATTCGAAATCACAACTCAACGACAGGCTGCAGTAAAGCTCTATGGGGTCTTCACTTCCCCCTAGAGGTCTCTAGACTGTGCACTAGAATGTAAGCTTCACCGGATTCCAGTTTGGGACAGTAGGGCTCTCATTGATCCATTCATGCAAGTCGCCAATTAAGCGACAAGGTACTACGCTACCTTAAGAGGGTCATAGTTACCCCCGCTGTTTACAGGCCCTTCGTCCCGTTGAACCGGGGTTTGAGGTACCTGCACTGAGCAGGATTCAGAGATCGTACTCATCCTTACGGATTTGCGATCTCCTATGTTGGTATTAGACAGTTGGAGCCCCCTGGTCACTGCGACCTGCTGTCTTCACAGCAGGCACTCCTTCTCCCGAAGTTACGGAGCTAATTTGCCGAATTCCCTAAACTGAATTACTCCGTCACGCCTTAGCCTTTTCAGCTAGGGGCACCTGTGTCAGATCTTGGTACGGACGTTTCGACCCCTTTTCACGGGCTCCGGGGTGCAGCCGACTTTCGTCATAACATATTCATTCGCTTCTCGCCATTACGGCTCTCCACGAACTTCGATGCTTAAACGGCGCGACAACGCCGCTCGGCCTGCCCTGAAGCGTCAGGATTATTGTCGAACGGTACAGGAATATTAACCTGTTTCCCTGATTCGGCGTACTCGGATTACGGTACGTCTTAGGACCGACTAACCCTCGGCTGATGATCATTGCCGAGGAAACCTGGCCCCTTCGGCGGTCAAGATTTTCACTTGACTATGCTGCTACTATTACCAGGATTTTCGTTTGTGAACGGTCCACAGGACTTCACAGCCCTGCTTCTGCCCGAACACAACGCCCTCCTACGAGATTACCTATACGGTACTCCGTGGTATCGGTGGTCGGCTTGAGCCCCGTCAATTTTCGGGGCCCCAAACCTCGACTGGTGGTCTGTTACGAACTCTTTAAAGGATAGCTGCTTCTAAGCTAACCTTCCAGCTGTTTTGGGCTTGGGACGCCCTTTAGTGTTTACACTTAGCCGACACTTGGGGACCTTAACCACGGGCAGGGTTGTCTCCCTTACGCACTACAAGCTTACCCCAGCAGTGCGGACTCCGACCGTCTACGGTGTGGGTGGGTTTGGAGTTTGACAGAAGAGCGAAGAATTTCTTCCCCGGATTCCCCAATCAGTGCTCTACTCCACCAACGACCTCGGGTCAGGTCATGCTACGACATGTTTCGGAGGGAACCAGCGGATGCCGGGCTAGATTAGCATTTCACTCCGAGACGTGGGTCACGTGAATGATTTGCAGATCAATACCACTTGCGGTCCTCCACGCAGCTTTCGCCACGCTTCAACCTGCCCACGCCTAGATCGCCCGGCTTCGGGTCTTATCCCGGTGACTCCGCGCACTTGTATACGCCGTGCCTCACTCGAAGAGTTGCGCACATGTTGCTTTCGCTTTGGCTGCCTGTAAGAACAGTTAGCCTTCGCCACCAAGATAAACTCCCTGGCCAGTTCTTCAAAACTTAAGATGGAACATCGGCAATCTTATTCGTACAAAAGCCTCGCAGCTTCTTCCTTCATAAGAAAGATCCTTTCACGCCCCATCGTTCTATAACCAACAGGTTTCAGGCACTTTTTACCTCCCTTCTCGGGGTACTTTTCAGCGTTCGGTCACCCTACTAATTCGCTATCGGACTCAAGGAGTATTTAGTTTTGGAGATTGGTGACCCCCATATTCGTGCGAGATTTCCGACCCACACTACTCAGGACATGACGATTTTCCTTGCATCTTTATCGACGTGACTATCACACTCTATGGTCTGCCGTTTCAGGCAAGTTTGATTCAATGAAATAGGAAAATAATGTCAGCCGTAAACCACATCTCCTTTACATTACTGCAAAGGATTCAGTTTGAACTCTGCCGGTTTCAATCGCCTTTACTAACGGCATCTCTTATTGATTTCTTTTCCTGCCCCTACTAAGATGTTTCAATTCGGGGCGTTCCCGATCATGACTGATCGCTGCCCTCGCGGACAACGGGATTCCCATTAGGAGATCTCAGGTTCATAGATTCCTTGCGTCTACCCTGAGCTTATCGCAGCTTGGCACGTCCTTCATCAGCTCTTGAGCCGAGCCATCCACCTGTTGGCGTAACACCATTCGCTTAACCGATTTTTCAGTTAGCGTCTGATATATCTGTCCAACTTGTTGATTTGTTGTTGTTTATCTTCTTCAACCTTTACATGACATCACTTAAATTCCGTGCTGGCACACGATTTATCCGTCCTTCCCCCGCGAGAAATCGCGGAGTGCATTATAAATTTGTGAGAGGAATTGCACCCCGGCGCGTTTTTAAACGCGCTTCTTGTTGTTGTCATCGGATAATTCCGGTTATAGAATGATTCCGATTGTTATTGTTTCCAATAAATGGACTTGTGGGGATTTGAACCCCAGGCCTCCGCCTTGCAAAGGCGGCGATCTTCCAGCTGATCTACAAGCCCAATACGTAAATTCGGGCGTTGCCCGATTTGTTTTTGGGTCTTGCCCGATGATCTTTTGGTTTCAATTTAGTTTGATTTATTTTCAAATTTTATTTGAATTGATCTTTTATTGGTTTTTTGTTGTGACCTGATGTTTTTTCGGCATTCGGCGGTGTTTTATTCTTAGGAGGTGATCCAGCCGCAGATTCCCCTACGGCTACCTTGTTACGACTTAACCCCCCTTGCGGAATTCAGGTTTGAATACGGCACGATGTCCATACCCTCACCCATACCCCACTCGGGTGGTTTGACGGGCGGTGTGTGCAAGGAGCAGGGACGTATTCACCGCGCTATGTTGAAACGCGATTACTACGGATTCCAGCTTCACGAGGATGGGTTTCAATCCTCGATCCGAACTTCGAACGGGTTTATGAGATTAACATCCCCTTTCGGGGTAGTTACCCATTGTCCCGTCCATTGTAGCCCGCGTGTAGCCCAAGAGATTCGGGGCATACTGATCTACCGTAGCCCGCACCTTCCTCCGATTTAACACCGGCGGTCCCCACAGAGTACCCGGCCATCCGGAGATGCCGCTGGTAACTGTGGGCACGGGTCTCGCTCGTTGCCTGACTTAACAGGATGCTTCACAGTACGAACTGGCGACGACCATGCACCTCCTCTCAGCGATTCAGGTAAAGTCTTCAGCTTGACCTACATATTGCTGTCTCCCCTGGTGAGTTTTCCGGCGTTGAGTCCAATTAAACCGCAGGCTCCACCCGTTGTTGTGCTCCCCCGCCAATTCCTTTAAGTTTCAGCCTTGCGGCCGTACTTCCCAGGTGGCTCGCTTCACGGCTTCCCTTCGGCACCAGACACAGTCACGCCATGCCTGACACCTAGCGAGCATCGTTTACGGCTGGGACTACCCGGGTATCTAATCCGGTTCGTGCCCCCAGCTTTCGTCCCTCACCGTCGGACTCGTTTTGGTAAGACGCCTTCGCCACAGGTGGTCCCACAAGGATTACAAGATTTCACTCCTACCCCTGTAGTACCTCTTACCTCCCCCGATCCCAAGTTCGGCAGTATCCACTGGAAGCCCGGATGTTGAGCATCCGGATTTCCCAATGGACTGACCGAACCGGCTACGGACCCTTTAGACCCAATAAAAGCGGCTACCACTCGGGCCACCGGTATTACCGCGGCGGCTGGCACCGGTCTTGCCCGGCCCTTGCTAACACATACGATTTAGGTATGTGGACAGCCCGCATTTGATGCGAGCACTCGGTGTCTCCTTATCACAGTTTCCTGCATTGTAAAGTTTTCGCGCCTGCTGCGCCCCGTAGGGCCTGGATTCATGTCTCAGAATCCATCTCCGGGCTCTTGCTCTCACAACCCGTACCCGTTGTCGGCTAGAGGGTACATTACACCCCCTACAACCTGATAGGCCGCAGACCCATCCTTAGGCGAAATTCTTTGTCTCTTCAAGCGATTCCGGCAGAGAAGAGATATCCGGAATTATCCTCAGTTTCCCGAGGTTATGCCGGACCTAAGGGCAGGTTATCCACGTGTTACTGAGCATTACGCCATGTTCACGAAGAACATTTGACTCGCATGGCTTAGTCAAACACCGATAGCAGTAACCTCCGGCAGGATCAACCGGAATTATATTTGAATTTAACATTTAAAACGCTGTGAGCATTTTCAATGTAATCCTGTACACACTTTGATGTTGCTTTTAATAGCTGGTTTTGGAAATACTGCAAACATTGCTGAATAATCAGAATTGTCGGAAAAAACTTGTCAACCACGAATAAAGCGCTATTCACACTTAGTTCTTAGATTTTTGAGTTGCTTTCCTTTGTACACAGTTTGATATTCCTGTAAATCTCGTAACGATGATTTACAATTTGATTCAATTTGTTAAAACAAACTGAAATTTTGAAAATCACCGCCGAAGTTTACCGAAACATCAGGTCACATATCAGTCGCGGAAAAAACTCCGGACTTCATTATTAGATGAATGTAAAATTGTTCTCACAAGACGTTTCAAAGCACGTCAAACGAGAGATTCTCAGAATAGCTTTGAGATATATAAAGATTCTCGTCAAAACTTTTCATTTTGAATTTTACGCCTCAAATCTGAGCGATTTGAGAGGAATCCAAAGAGTGGTGTTAAGTATTTAAGGGTTTTGCCAGAATTTTCGTATATAAGAAATAAATTATCCAGCAATCCTATTTATTACATTCAGATTAATTCCCCCATAATCAATTTAAGTTCTGATTCCAATACAGATTTAAATTTGGGCATGCATTTAAGATGGAATTCACATGCTTCTTCGAAATGAGATTCATCTTTGAAATCCAAATCAAATTTACATAATTGAATTCCTGAAACACACGTTGTATATTCTTTTTGAGATCCAGTTGCAAGATGAGATTTAATTTGAAACTTAGGATTATAATACAAAACAGCATCGAATTCCCGTTCTAAGGAATCTAATTGGTTTTTAATAGAGATCCGTCTTTGTTCTAAATGAGTATAAATCGGGAGTTTATCATCATTTTTAGAATGGAGTGTTAATTCAACGGCTACATATGGTCCATCGGGTGACCGGTTGTCACCAATATCTCGTGCATCAAATTTGAAATTAAAAAAGATACCTTCACATTCTTTTCGAGATAAGGCCAAATAATTATCGTTGGAATACTTTTTCATATATCCACGTTTGAAATACCCATCTTCAAAAAAAGGATTTTGGAGAAGCATTCCCCAATAATTTAAACGATTTTCTTTAATTTGAGATACCACAATTTAAACCTCCAACATTCATAAATAAATTAATTGCCAAAACTTAAAAATTAGGATGTGTCATCCAAAGAATTTATAATAAATTAATAGCATGGGCCATAAAAATAAATTTTCAAATTATTCAATAATGATTCATTTTAGTAATAAATGGCCCAATCTCTAAATATTTAAATATACATAGAACCACTCGCGTACATTTTTTTAAGAGTTATATTCCGATGAGTTCCCTTTGTCATGTATTGAGAAATATACCAATATTTTGAATCATACATGTTGTTTTTGGGAACAACCATGATTGTCAAATTACATTCATCATATAAGCCCCCGTAATAAGTAGTACTATGTGGCTTAATGCTGGAATTGTAAACACGAACTTCTTCATTCAATCGCTTAAGGGTGGTTTCTGCCATTTTTTTTGCATAAAGTCCCTTTGTTGTATCCAAAACACTGATTATAACGGTTATTTCATTATTTGATTGGTTATATGAAACACTCATATCATCGAATTCATACACCCCAGACTCCCGAAATGCAGATTTAGTCGCTTGTGTAGCTTTTTTTAATTCACTTTCATTTATACCGGCCGGACCTGTACTTTTAGGAATTTGAGAAGAATTTGTAGTTGATGTGTTATTCGAGAAGTTGTTTGATGCATTGCTTGTTGTCATATTATCATTTGGCTTACTACTGTCAGTGAAATTATTCACATAAGTAGAAAGCATAAAAAATGCAAGAACTGCAAAAATTACAAGCCAAAACAATAATTTTTTCTGATTTTTATCAATTGCCATAGTAAAAACACCATGAAGAAAGAAATTTCCAATATTCTCACTATAAATTAATCAGTCTCTTCCACTTTAATCAAAACTTCATCACATTTCACAAAATATGAATATAAGAGATAAAGAATATTCAACAGACCAAACGAAATCAAAAAGAAAATAATATGCCAAAATATACTTCCAAATTTTCGGAGTTCAACTGTTGCGGTTGTATCAGATTGTGTTTTTACCGAATAACCTTGCAGGACATATTCTTCAACCCGCCTTTCCAACGCTCTTTTTGTATCTACTGTTATTATCCTCATATTAAACAAACCTCCATTTGATTTTGCTAAAAATTATTCAATGAGTTCGCGGAATCCGTTATGAAATTCGTCATGGATCTTCATTCACAATTCATCATTGATAGCCCGAAATTAGCTATGAGAAAAATAACCCGATAAACGAAACCAAACTCATTATTAAATAGCACCATACCACTACAAATATAAATAAATTATGCAAAATATAAGACACGTACACCATAAATAAGAAACATGGTGTAATTACACCGCGAATGATAATATTATTTTAAAAATATGAAGCATTCATGAAATCGACAAACCGTAGAAAAACCTCAATCTCCCTTACGGTAAGTCAACCATATCTTAACAAAATGAATCAGTTAATAAAAGCCGGCAAATTTTCATCAATATCGGATGTTGTAAACGTTGCAGTTTCCATGTATTTGGGAAAAATGGCAATATATGAAAATAATCTTAATTTTGATTTTTCAAAAAAGGTAGAATTAAAAGAAGATGACAAATCACCCAAACAAAGCATATCCGTCACATATAGCGAATTTTTAGATGAAGAACTTGAAAATTTAGTTGCCATCACCCAAAAGAACAAATCATATATTGTTCGCCTTGCGCTGAAAGATTTTTTTGAATATTATATAAATATCGAACAGCGTTTAAAACCAGATGAAGAAATGAATGTGTTTACAAAAGAAGATTTAGTAGAATTAATCAAAGAAATAATAAATGATATTGAGACAAAGAAAAAAAACTAAACTCATAAATTAAAAGTTACAACTTACAACAAAGCTGCACTTATACTTACAGTCAGTCTTTTTTCAAATTTCCCTTGCAGCTTTAATTTATGTAACAAAATCATTTATCATACATTACCAAAACCAATTGTTATTTTTATTTCAGTTGAAACTTCAACAAAAGAAGAAAAATGACACAAACTTAATAATGAATTAATGAGTTCTGAAAAACCAAATCAATCGATAAGATAATAAATAAAATCAATATTCATTTTTCATTCATAATTATTCAATTTTTAATCAATAACTCTGAAACAGGAGCATCAAGCAATGGATTATTACCTGAAATGCATCGAATGCGGCGCAGACTTTGACAAAACAGAAATCATTTACACCTGCCGAAAATGTGACGGGCTTTTGGATGTCATCTATGATTACGATGAAATCAAAAAGAACATGGACATGGAAAAATTAAAAACCGCGCCGCCGTCGGTTTGGAAGTATAAGGACTTGCTTCCGATTGCAATCGAGCCGGTCAGCATCCGAGAAGGCGGAACGCCGCTTTACAAATGCGACCGCCTCGCCAAGAAAATCGGCGTTAAGGAACTTTACGTCAAACATGAAGGCATGAATCCGACCGGGTCGTTTAAAGATCGCGGCATGACCGTCGGCGTTTCAAAAGCAATTGAGCTTGGCATGAAAACAGTTGCCTGCGCATCCACAGGAAACACGTCTGCCGCGCTTGCCATTTACGGCGCGAAAGCCGGTATTCCGTCCGTTGTTTTGCTTCCGGCCGGAAAAGTTGCGCTCGGCAAAATCGGACAGGCGCTCATGCACGGCGCCAAAGTCATCATGATTAAAGGAAACTTCGATGACGCGCTTGCGCTCGTTCGCGAACTCTGCGAGCAGGAACCGATTTACCTGCTTAATTCCGTCAACCCCTACCGTTTGGAAGGACAGAAAACCATTGCTTTTGAAATCGTTGACCAGCTCGGATTTAAAGTGCCCGACCGCGTTGTTTTGCCCGTCGGAAACGCGGGAAACATCACCGCAATCAACAAAGGTTTCAAAGAATTCGTAACGCTCGGAATCACCGACAAACGCCCGAAAATGACAGGCATTCAAACCGAAGGCGCGTGCCCGATTGTCAAAGCTTACAAAGCCGATGCCGATGACATCACACCGGAGAAGAATCCGGAAACCATCGCAACCGCCATTCGAATCGGCGACCCTGTCAACGCAAGAAAAGCACTCATCGCCATCAAAGAATCCGGCGGCATGGCCGAATCCGTCACCGACGCCGAACTCGTCCAAGCGCAAAAGGACTTGGCGCAGCTTGAAGGCATCGGCGTTGAGCCTGCCAGCGCAACATCCGTAGCCGGCCTCAAAAAGCTGGTTGACGCAGGACTCATTTCCAAAGACGAAACCGTTGTCTGTGTGACCACCGGCCACCTCCTCAAAGACCCCGAAGAAGTCATCAGCGTCTGCACCGAACCCGTGACCGTTGAAGCAAATCTGGAAGCATTGAGAAAAGCCGTTTTCGAATAAGGATTAAGATTATTGGTTCGAACAGAAAGAATAACAGGAAAACAAGTCGGAAATCCGGTGAAACAAATGCAAGAGGATTATAACATACAAGAGACCGAATCCAAGTGGCAGGAAAAATGGAGAAGCGGAAAGATCTTTGAAGCCGATCCTGTGACGGATAAAGAAAAATTCTTTATCACAATTCCGTTCCCGTACTTAAACGGAAACCTGCACGCCGGTCACACGCGCACGTTTACGATCGGAGACGTTATTGCACGCTACAAACGCATGCAGGGATACAACGTCCTCTACCCGATGAGCTTTCACGTCACAGGAACACCGATTGTCGGCCTCGCAGATTTGATTCGCGAAAAAGATCCGACAACGATGAAAGTTTACACCGAACTGCACGGCATTCCGAAAGACATTCTGCCGACATTGGACGAGCCTGAAAAAATTGTCGATTATTTCAAAGTCGAAGCCGAAAATGCAATGAACATCATCGGCTATTCCATCGACTGGCGCCGAAAATTCACAACCATGGACCCGGCTTTTCAGAAATTTATCGAATGGCAGTATGAAAATCTCTATGACAAAGGACTCATCGTCAAAGGATCCCACCCCGTGAAATGGTGTCCGCATGACAACAATCCCGTCGAAGACCACGACATTCTGCGCGGTGAAGAAGCAACGCTTGTCGAATACACGCTGATTAAATTCAGACACAAAGACACAATTTTCCCCTGCGCGACGCTGCGCCCCGAAACGGTTTACGGCGTGACCAATCTTTGGCTCAACCCCGAAGTTGAGTACGTGAAATTGAAAATGGAAAAAGACGAGCTTGAAGAATATTGGGTTGTCAGTAAAGTTGCGTACGAAAAACTGCTTTACACCGACTGGAACGTTGAATTGGTCGAAGAACTCAACGCGAACGACCTCATCGGCTTAAAACTCAAAAACCCGGCAACCGACAACATCATTCAGATTCTGCCGGCACCGTTTGTCCGCGGAAACAACGGAAGCGGCGTTGTCATGAGTGTTCCGGCGCACGCGCCTTATGATTATCTCGCGCTCAAAGACTTGGCAACTCAGGATTTGACAAACTACGGCATCACTGCCGACGATATTCAAAACATCAAACCGATTCAGGTTATTGATGTCCCCGATTACGGCGAAGCGCCGGCGGCTGAAGTTGTTGTCGAACTCGGTGTCACCGACCAAAAAGATCCGAAAGCCGAAGAAGCGACAAAAATCGTCTATCGGCGGGAATTCCACGGCGGAACGCTCAAAGAAATCACCGGCAAATACAAAGGCATGCCGGTTTCAAAAATTAAGGACCGCCTGACGCAGGATTTCATCGCGCAGGGCATCGGAAGCGTTTTCTACGAATTCAGCGAACCCGTTCAGTGCCGCTGCGGAACGATGTGCGTTGTCAACATGGTCAAAGGACAATGGTTCCTCAATTATTCCAACCCCGAATGGAAAGATAAAGTTTACAAATGCCTCGGCATGATGGAAGTCATTCCCCCCGAATTCCGCGTGGAATTTGAAAACAAAATCGACTGGCTCAAAGACAAAGCCTGCGCCCGGACAAAAGGACTCGGCACAAAACTGCCGTGCGACCCGCGCTGGCTGATTGAATCACTCGGCGATTCCACCATTTACATGTCTTATTATACCATTGCCAATTACATCAACGACGGCACGATTACGCCTGAGATGATGACACGCCCGTTCTTAGACTATCTGTTTTTGGACATCGGAACAGTCAAAGACGCGGCCGACGCAAGCAGTCTGGACGCGGCATTAATCGACAAGATGAAATCGGAATTCAACTACTGGTATCCGGTTGACATCCGCTCTTCGGGAAAAGATTTGGTTCCGAACCACCTGCTTTTCTTCCTGTTCCACCACGTCGCGCTGTTTGACGAATCCAAATGGCCGAAAGCTTTGGCTGTGAACGGTTTCGTATCACTTGAAGGACAGAAGATGAGCAAATCCAAAGGCCCGATTCTGACGTTAAAAGAAGCGGTGGACACATACGGCGCGGACGTGACGCGCATGTATATCCTCTCCGCTGCCGAGCAGGCGCAGGACGCGGACTGGCGCCGCGAAGGCATCGAGTCGGCTCGCGCGCAAATCGGCAGATTCTACAATTTTGTCCGGCAAATTATTGAAAGCGGCTGCCAAATCTCGGAAACCGCCGAGAAAACGCATATCGACCGCTGGATTGAAAGCCGTCTTCAGCAATACATCCGCGAAGTTAACACGGCGCTGGATACGATTCACACGCGGCACGCGATTCAAAACGCTTTCTTTTTGATTTACAATGATATCAAATGGTATCACAAAAGAGGCGGCGAACAGTGTTTAACCGAAGTCGTCGAAACTTGGACCAAATTGATGGCGCCGTTTACGCCGCACATTTGCGAAGAAGTTTGGGATGCGCTCGGACACACGGAATCCATCGCGTTCGCGCCGTATCCGGAAGAAGACCCGGAATTGGTTGACGAAGCGGCGGAAGTTGCCGAAAACATCATCATCAAAACACTTGAAGATGTCGAAGAAATCATTCGCGTGGCAAAGATTGAGCCGAAAAAAGTCTACCTTTACACGACGCACGAATGGCGCGTGATGATTTTAAAGAAAGCGGCGGAAATCGCGCTGGCAAATTCCGAATTTGTTCCGACGGAAAAGATTCAGGAAGAAATTTCAAAAGACAAGGAAATCGTGACAACGAGTATTGAAACGATGCGCCATTATGTCAAAGAAGATATCAAAGACAGGGCGGATGACATGCTCCAAGCCATCAAAAACCAAAGCGTTGTCGAGATGAAAGAGCTCATGCAAAAAAGCATGGAAGAGCCGATTATTCGCTCTCGCGGCAAAGACGCTCAGAAATATATCCAAAAAGTTGCCGGCGATATTCGCGGCTCATCCATTGACACCGTTTTGAGATATTTGAACGCAGATTTGGACGAGAAAGCCGTTTTGGAAGAAGCCAAACAGTTCCTTGAAAAAGAACTCGGCTGCGCGGTTGAAATCTTCAACGCGGAAGAAATTGACGCCGGAAACGCTTATGATCCGGAAAAGAAATCTAGATTCGCGGAACCGGGAAGACCGGCGATTTATATTGAGTGAAATTATTTTTGGCTTGCGCCGCCATTGTGCGCGCGAGCCGCACCCTTTTTTAAAGACAAAAAAAGACAGATCTTTTTAATTAACAAATTATTAAAAAGATTAAAACAAAAGCAATAATCAATGATAAAAATGCAATACCATACTGCAATTATATTTATTTTAATTTTGATGGCAAGTATGATTTCAGGCTGTTTGGATAATATTGATTCGACAGATGATCAAACGAATTTGAATAAAACAGAATATGAAAAAATTATTGCGACTTTTGGAATAAATCCGGACGGATCATTCAGTTCGTCAACTTGCGATATTGATAAACTTACAGCTGATGGCGCGCTTGACAAATATTTGTATAAGAATGGCGGTTTCGTTAAGGGATACGGATACAGTTTATACCCGGACAGCAGCAGCAAAAAAATTGCAGTCATTGTTTTAGTGGGAGAACAATACCGAGAAAATTTAACGGAAGAAGATTTGGCAGAGTTTAAAGAGGTCACCGGCATTTTAGAAAATTACGCGGCAGAATGGCAAAAAGGATCTTTACCGGTTGTTTTTAAAATTGAGATTATTAAAATGTACTAAAAATAATGAAAAATGATTTTTCTGAAAATCGAATCAGAAATTCAGCAAACTCGTATTCGCCGTTTTTGAAACCAAATCAGAAACATCAACTTCATCTTTTAAAAGCGCGGTCAAGAGATTGACGGCGCGCATCAGGAAATCGGGATCCAGTTTATCGGTGTGAATTTCATATGCCTGCGAATTTTTCATTTGCGGCAGTTCGTCGTAATATTTTTTGAAATCTTTGGATTTGAAAACAAGATTGGAATCGGTATTGGAATCCGTTTGCGCGCTGAAATATTTTGAAAGCTGAACGGAATCAATGCCGGCCGCGTTTAATTCGGATTCAAAGCACGGGCGGTCAAAAAGAGTCATGAAAATATAAACGGCGGTTTCAATTTTGATAACAGAAGACATTGTTTTAGAAAGCTTCTCGCCGACCAAACCGTAAATGTCCGCGGCGTTTGCATCGACGTTCGCATTTGTTTTTGACTTTGAAAAGCCGTTCGCGTTTTTATCGTCCGCTTTCAGCGTGTAAATTTTAGACGGCGACAAATCAAATTCGTTTAAGCAATCCATATCTTTGAGCGCGCGAAGGTAACCGGTTACGATAAGGCGATGCTCGTTGAAATCGCGCGCTTTCAGCTCGCGTGTGATTCCGCTGATTGAAAGCTGGCGGCCGTCTTTTAATAAATCGTAAATTTCAACTGATAAATCCGAATGTTCCTGCATAAATACACCAAAATCAATGACAACGGTACGGCAAAAGCAAATTAACATGATTGACAGTGAACTAAACTTGATTTCAACCGTTCCGAATTTCGAGGACGAATTACGAAATCAGAGTTTGCTCAATAAAAAATGCACAATTTGTCTTGATTAAATTGCGTATTTCTGATAAGTTTAAAATACTTTGCACACCTATTGAGAACCTGTCTTTTTTAAATCACATGATTTAATGAACAAACACAATAGATGAATATAACTTTTACCATGTTCGGATACAAACCCCTTGTTTATGATTCAGAGAAAAACAAACAAGAAAGGATTGGCCGGCATAATTAAAAACGAAACAAAAACAATATTTGCTGCAAGGCAAAATTTGAGGCTTTGAAATGGGAGAAAGAGAAAGAACGCGAATTATTAACGATCCTTCATACCTGGTTCCTCTTTTGAGAACTTTTGGTTCGAGGACGCACAAAAAAGTCTTCGATTTACTTTTATCAAATTGGATGACACAGGAAGAACTGGATGAAGAGATTGAAGCCGAATCGTTGAGCAGTTTGATCAACCTTAAAAAAGCGGGCCTTTTGGAAAGCAAATGGCGTGTTCCCGAACCCGGAAAATCTCCGGTCAAGGAATATCATACTTCTTATTCCAATGTTCAGGTGAATTTCCAAAGCTCGTTTGAAGATTTAAGCGACATTATCATGCTGGCTTTCAAGCCGTATGAAGAAGTGAAAGACACAATCGAAAGTCTTGAAAGAATGGTTGCCGAGGGAAACAATTCCATGAGCAAGCTCACGCGTGAGCTGAACATGAATGCCAGCCACATCTGCGCCATCGCGCGCCGTTCCGACAGACTTTCCGTCATGGGACAGCGTCTTAAATTAGCTGAAAAAGATGAGGAGATATAACCTTGAATGCAAAAATCCTTCAAAGCAAAAGTGAGATGACCAAATTCCAAGTATTGACGGAAATTGCGGCGCACCAGCCGAATGTCCGCCAAAAGGAAATCGCAGTCAAAATCGGAATTACACCTCAGGCCGTTTCCGAATACATTAAGGAATTGACGGCGGAAGGATTGATTCATTCGGATGGGCGTGTCCGCTACAAGATTACCAAGGACGGTGTCGAGTGGGTTTTGGATAACGCGTCGGAATTAAAGCGTTATTCTCAGCTGGTCATGGAAGACATCATCAGTCATGTTTCGACATGGACGGCCATTTGCGATGAAGCGATTCAAAAGGAAGATAAGGTTTATATCGAAATGCGCAAGGGATTATTGTACGCGAACCGCAGCAAAGATACCGGCATTTACGGAACCGCAATCATGAGCGGCGAGAAGGGTTTTGATATTGGTGTAACCGATTTGAAAGGTTACATGCATGTCGACACCGAATCCATTACAATTTGCAAGATTCCGAGAATTAAACGCGGCGGATCGTCTTTTACGAATTTGGAACGCCTTAGACCAATTGTTGAATCCAAGCCTTACATCGGCGCGGTCGGAACGGAAGCTTTGATGGCGCTGAAAAGAATCGGCATCACGCCCGACGTTATGTTCGGCGCGCCCGAATCTGTCATTCAGGCGGCTTATCACGGATTAGCATCCGTCATCGTCATCGTCGAAGATGAAGTTTCTTATTTGATGGCGCGCCTTGAAAACGAAAGCATTCCGTATGAGATTATGGATTTAAGCAAAACCGGAAAAATTTAATTTTTCCTTTTTTGATTTTTCCATTTCGATTCATTTTTTTATCGATTCATTTTTTTATTTCTGTTTTTCATTTTTAATTCTGTTTTTATTTTTTGAGTTCTGTATTTTTTTAGTTTTTTCATAAATTGAAACATCGTTTTTCATAATTTTAAAAACCCGAACCCCGCCTTTTCCAAAAAATAAAAAGAAGAAAGGGGTTCGTTTTTCTTAATTTTAAAGAAAACGATGTTTCGGTTTGTAAATAATAATAGAAAACCAAAATAACCGCCTCCAATCCGAGTTTTGTGAGCGAAGCGAGCAAAATGAGGATTGGAGATTCGCCCCAAGAATTTCATAAAAACAAAAAACCGTTTTTAGAGATATTGTTATGTTTCAGCTTCTGTTTCTACTTCTGTGTGGATTACAGCTTGCAATGCGGAGTGTGTTGCTGCGTGCATCTTCTCTTTCTTATCACATCCGCTCGCTGCGCGAGCGTGGCACAGATTACCTTTCCGATTCCGTTTGGTACTGTTTACCTTCAGGTTTCCGTTTTGCCGCCTCTGCTGCCGCCGCCGCGCGCGCGAACCGCTCCGATTTTAAAAAGCGAACAAAAAGCCAACGCGGATTTTAAAAAACGAATAAAAACCAACAAAAATTTTAAAAAACGAACAAAAAACCAACACGAATTTTAACAAACAAATAAAACCCTGACTCGGATTTTTCGATAAGATATATAATCCTTCAACGCACTTTTTTCTTTAAGAATAAAAACAGGTGGATTTCATGAATATTTTAATTCTTTCCGATACGCATCTTCCGGAATTCAGCGCCGAAAATAAAAACAATCCCGAGATGAATGATTTTCCGTTTTTTCCGGAAACGCTGCGGCAAAAAATCCGCGAAGCGGATTTGATTGTTCATGCCGGCGATTTTGAATCAGACAATGCGTACCTGCTTTTTAAAAATACGGGAAAGTTGAAAGCGGTTTTCGGGAATTGCGATACGGAAAATATTCGAAAAGAACTGCCGGAGAAATTGATTTTTGAAGAATGCGGCATCAAATTCGGCGTCGTTCACGAAGCCGGCCTTTCTTTAAACGATAACACCGCGCGCTGGTATATTTTAAAAGAAATGGGCGCGGATGTTTTGATTTACGGCCATATTCACACGCCGTCCGTTGACGAATATGACGGAAAGTTTTTGATTTGCCCGGGATCGCCGACAAAAGCCCGAATGTCCGAGCCGGCGGTTGTTGAAATGACAATTGATGAAAACGAAAAGAAGATTACGGAAATTCAAATCATTCCGGTTGCGCCTGCTTCCTGCGGTTACTTAAAATTCCAAGAGGAATTGGTCAAGAATCAGGAAAAGAAGAAATAAAAACACGAACGGAAAACAAAATGACGGAAACGAAACAAATGTCGGAAAAAAATCAAGAACAAGACGGCGCAGTCATCATCTTCTCAGGCGGACAGGACAGCACGACCTGTTTGTTTTGGGCGGAAAAGATTTACGGAAAAAAAAACATCATTCCGGTTTCGTTTTTTTACGGCCAGAAACACGAAAAGGAATTGGAAGCGGCCGAGAAAATCGCAAGAGAAAACGGATTTTCCCATACGAATTTGTCGCTGGATTTTCTAAAATCAATTTCGGCGTGCGCGCTGACGGAAGATGAAATTGAAATTGACAAGGAAATTCCGGAAGGAGAGGACTATCCGAATACGTTTGTTCCCGGAAGAAATTTATTTTTCTTATCAATTGCCGGCGTTATCGCCCGAAACAACGGATTTCACAATGTCGTGACCGGCGTTTCCGAATCCGATTTCAGCGGTTATCCCGACTGCCGCGAAGAATTCATCAGATCCGCCGAAAAAACAATTTCGCTTGCGATGGATTATGAAATTAAAATTCATACGCCGCTGATGAATAAAACAAAGGCGGAAACCTGGAAAATGGCGGAAGACCTCGGCATTTTTGATTTGATTGAAAAAGAAACGGTGACCTGCTACAACGGCATTGTCGGAAGAGGCTGCGGCGAATGTCCTGCCTGCGGATTGCGGCAAAAGGGGCTTGAAGAATATCAGCGCGGAAAATATTAAGATTTGAATTTCGAAACGAATCGGAATTAAAAATTGAAAACGGTCGTCATAAAATGGATTTTGATGAAAAAATAATTGCCGCGCCCGAAACATCGGGCGAACACATTCGGGATGCCGACACATTTGTCACGCTCGGCGGCGCTGAGAGCGGATACCAGCTGGTAACGGCTGTCAGCGAGCAAGCGACAACAGCCGCCGGCCGAGCAGAATCAAAATCATTTGACGAATATTTGGTCGGACCGGAGCTGGACCGGCTCGGAAAAACCGCGCCGTTCGGATTGGTTGTCAGAATTCAAATTAAAGACGAGATTGAAAAGAAGATTTCCGCCGACGCTTCGATTACGGCTGAAGATTTGGAAGCCGTTGTCGAAAAGAAACTCGGCGACATTTTAAATTTGATTTCGGGTGTTTCTCATGAGCATACGCGCGACCAGATTGAGATAAAAATCAGCATTGACGCCGTGAAAAACGGAATAACATTTGAAAAAATCGAAGTGTTTGTCGAGGAGGAAATATTAAAGGAATTTCCGTTTGTCGACGCGGTTTTCGTTCGCATTTACACGGATTTGGAATCGGTGAAAGCAGGCCTTGAAATCGCGCGAGAAATTTACAAACGGCGGGACGAGCGGTCGCTGGCACTTCACGATGAGGATGTCGGGAAATTTTACGGCTGCAAAATTTGTCAAATCAGCAGTCCGGCGCATGTTTGCGTGATTACACCGGATCGGCCGTCGGTTTGCGGAACGATTCACTGGTTTGAAGCGGGGGCATCGACATTGGCAAACCCCGACGGCCCGATTTTCGAGATTGAAAAGGGCGAGCTGATTGATGAAGCCGGCGGCGAATATTCCGGCGTCAACGACGCCGTTTTTTCGGAAAGCGGCGGTGAGACGGAAAAAGTCCGGCTTTATTCATTGATTGAGAATCCGCATACGACCGGCTCTTCGTTTGACATTATCGCGTTTTACATCCCGGAACTTTCCGGCATCGGTTTAATTGACCGCGACACAAAAACGCCGAGCGTGAATTGTTTAACGTTTGAAGAAATGATGATTTTTACGGGATACGGTCAGCAAATTTCCGGATTTTCGGGCGTCGGCGAAATGTATTTGCTGTCGGACAAATTTATGCAAATGGAAGGCAGCTTTGAAAATGTCGTTTGGATGTCGGAATCGCTTAAAAATAAATTGATTCAAAAAATCAAATCATCGGATTCAAAAAGATTTGAAAAACGACTCGGCCGACTTTTGGAAATTCCGACGGAAAAGGATGCCGCGAATTTGGACGCGCTTTTGAAATATCGGGCGGAGCACAAGAATTAACGAAACCGTATGAAAAATTAAATAAGCGTAAAAAACATTGGTGAACCGATTATGACGCGCAAAATGAAATATTCCGATTTGGAAAAAATGTTTCTGCTTCTCAAAACCGAAGGCAAGGCAGGCGAGCTGCAGCTTTCGGATTTATCCGGTGCGAAAAGCGATGAAAAAGAACTTCTCGCGCGCATTTCTCAAATTACGGCGCTTTTCGGCTGCGAAACGGACAGCGAGCTCGAAACGCTGCTGAGCCGCGCGTACCCGATCTCGGACACGCTTACCGCCGCCAAATTCAATGTCTCAGGATTTAATCAATTCAAACAACCGATTCAGGAAGTCGTTCTCGGTGCCGGCAAAAGCGAAGGCGGCAGCCGAAAGAAAACGCTCACTCTCGGCGGTGAGAAAACGATGCCTTACTTTTTTGACGCGGCAATGCCCAACATCAACCGCGTAACGATGGACGTTTTTGACATGCCGGTCGGCCTTGCGAAATCCGTTCGCTCCAATTACGAAGACGTTTTAGACGACCCGGCCGCGTGGGCGAAAAAAGCGGTGAACGAATTCGGCGCGGACATGATTACGATTCATTTGGTGTCAACCGATCCCGCCATTAAAGACACGTCGGCAAAAGACGCGGCGAAAACGGTTGAAGAAATATTGCAAGCCGTTGATGTCCCAATCGTCATCGGCGGCAGCGGCAATCCGCAAAAAGATCCGGAAGTCTTGGAAAAAGCCGCGGAGGCGGCGGAAGGCGAGCGCGCGCTCATCGCATCCGCGAACCTGAATATGGATTACAAACGCATCGGAGACGCGGCAAAAAAGCACGGACATGTCGTTTTGTCCTGGACGCAAATGGACATCAACGCGCAAAAAGAACTCAACCGCAAACTGTTTCGCCAATGCGGCATCGCGCCTGACGGCCTGATCATGGATCCGACGACGGCTGCGCTCGGCTACGGTTTGGATTACGCGTACTCCAACATGGAACGCATTCGAATGGCGGGACTTTCGGGCGATTCCGAGCTGGCTTATCCGCTCTCGTCCGGCACGACCAATGCCTGGGGCGCGCGCGAAGCGTGGATGATCGCATCGCCGCAGGGACAGGATTCCGACTGGGGTGACCGCGAATATCGCGGCCCGATTTGGGAAATTATAACGGGAATGACGCTTTCGCTTGCCGGAAATGATCTTTTCATGATGATGCACCCGAAAGCCGTTCAATTTTTGAAGGAATTTACGGGCATTTTAGGAAACTCGGCAAATATTGAAAACGCCGAAATCAATGACGATTGGCTGACGGAGGTTTATTGAATGGCAAAACAAGTCAGTCCGCTTGACATTTATCCGCTTCTGCCGGACAACTGCGAATCGCTTTTCGGAACGTCAAAGATGGCGGTTGCAACGCAGCTTGCCGGAAAGAAATTAAAAGTGAAAGACGTTCGGGAAATTTACGAAACCCTGCCGCCGGAATTTATCGAAAAATACGAAAAACTCGCCGATTTGTTAAGTCCGACGATTCGGGAAATTGAAATCGGCGCGGGGGACAAAAAAGTTACAATCGGCGGCGATGACGTGATGTTCCGCCATACGCTTTCGTTTTATAACAAACCGCCGGTTGCCGTCGATGTTTGGGACACGATGATTGACGCGGAATTGTTTGAAAGAATCGAAAAGATCCAAAATTTCAAGAAATTCTATGTCGGCGACTTTTTGTATTTGGATATGATTGCGATTCGTTCGACATCGGGCAGTCCCGAAACATTCGGAAAAATCGTTGAAAAGATTATAAAACATTCGGATTTGCCGTTGATTTTGTGTACGAAAAATCCGGAAATTATGCGCGCCGGACTCATCGCGGCGGACGACAAAAATCCGCTGATGTATGCCTGCGATTTAAAAAACCGCAAGGAAATGACACGGCTCGCGCTTGAATTTGATGCGCCTGTTGTGATTTCTGCCGGCGGAAATTTGGACGATTTAAAATCGCTTTCGGCAACGCTTCGCGCCGACGGCGTTTCAAAAATCGTGATTGATCCGGGAACCGCGTCTTACGGCCCGGAATTTAAAAAGACGTTTCAGAATTTCATCAAACTTCGAAAAGCGGGTCTTGACGGCGACAAAGATTTAGCGTACCCGTTGATTGCGCTGCCGATTGCCGCAAGAAAAAGCGCAGCGCTTCCGAAAGTCGGCGAAACTTTGCCGCCCGAAATTGTCGCAGATTATCATGAAACGATTGCGGCATCAGCGCTGACAGTTCGATATGCGGACATTATGATTATTCACGGCTTGGAAGGTCATGAGCTGCTTCCGATTGTTCATGTCACCGACATGATTTACACCGACCCGCGAACACCGTCGTCGGTTGAGCCGAAACTCTATGAGATCGGAAATCCCGATTCAACGTCGCCGGTTTTGTTTACGACGAATTTCGCGCTGACCTACTACACGGTGGAAAGCGATTTGGAATCGGCCGGCTTTAACGGTTACGTTTTGGCGGTCAACACGGGCGGACTCGGCGTGGAAGCGGCGGTTGCCGGCGGACAGCTGACGGCAGACGTTGTGAAGAAGGATTTTGAAGAGGCGCAATTCAACTTTGAGGAGCAGACGGCGCATCAAACGCTGGTGCTGCCGGGCTTGGCCGCGCGCCTGCAAAGCGATATTGAAAAATCAATGAACGTGGCGGCGCTTGTCGGCCCGATGGATTCGGGAAGGCTTGCGAAATGGCTGGAAGAAAATTGGCCGCCGAAAAAGGAATAAAAACGAATGGAATGAAAGAAATGACTCAAAAAAGTAACCAACCTGAAACAAAGACGGCGTCTGCCGCGGCGATGATTGTTTGTCCCGAATGCGGCAAGGAGACGGACAAAACCGTTAAAAACGTTTGTCCCGATTGTTTCGGAAAAAGATTGAACTTATTTGACTTGCCGGAAGTGCTTCACGCGCGCATTTGCCAGCGCTGCGGCGCTCACTATTACAAAAGCAAATGGGAAGACATGGGAACGCCCGAAGAAGTCGCGATGCTGACGGCAGAAAGCCACCTTGCAATTCCGGACGGCATTGAAAACATAACGGTCGGCATGCATCCGTACGCGCGCTCCCCTTACATTTTTGACGTTTTGGTCGATGTGGAAGGCGAAGTGGACGGCGTTAAATATTACAAAGATGCCAAAACAGAAGTTCGAATCAAAAGAGAAGCGTGCGAAATGTGCAGCCGCCGCGCCGGCGGATATTTTGAAGGGATCATTCAAATTCGCGCGAACAATCGGATACCGACGAAAGAAGAAGTGACGGAATGCTTAAAGCTGGTTGAAGAGTCGATGACGGCGCAGCTGAAAAAGGGCGATAAACTCGCGTTTGTCACGGATACGATGACGTTTAAAGACGGCGCCGACGTTTACATTGGATCTTCCAAAGCCGGAAAACACGTCTGCAAACACATTATTGAAGTGATGGGCGGAACGGTCGCAGAATCTTACACGCTTGCCGGCATGAAGGACGGCAAAGACATTTATCGAACGACTTTCGCGATGAAACTGCCCGAATTTAAGAAAGGCGATGTCGTTTATTTCGAAGACAAAGTGATTGAAATCAAAAATTGCGGCAAACGCGTGACCGGCATTAATTTGATGAATTCGTCCAACTTTTTCATCGACGGTGAACACTTCAAAGGCGCGAAACTTCTTGGAAACACGGCTGACGCAAAGGAAACCGTTTTGGTTTCCGTTGAAGAGCACGGCATTCAGATTCTGGATCCGGAAACGTTTGAAACGGTGACGATTCAAAAGCCGATGAGTTTTAACGCGCTTCCCGGAAGCGAAATTAAAGTTTTTAAGACGGAATACGGAATTTTCGCGCTTTGAGGCGGTGGCTCGCGCGTGAATGGCAACGTTTTTCAAAAAGGAATGAAAATCCGATTCGGATTTTTCAATATTTTTTCGTTTATGATCTTCCTTTTTGCCATGCCAAAAAGAGAGAATAAATAAAGAATACTGCTATGAATATGAGTTCTGCCGATTCATTTTGCCAAATATTGAGATAATGCGCGAAATTGATAAGATACGACAGAATGACAAAAAGAATGCCGATGAAATTGTAAACGGGCAAATGATCCGATTCGGGAATCTTTTTAGAAGAGACCAGCGACACAAAAAGAAGCAGAGGCGGCGCACTTACACAGAATAAAGAAAATGTTGAAAACTCCGTAAAACTGCAATAAAAAACGCCGAATAATGCTAAAACGAGACAAAAGATGAAGATTTGGTTTTCTTTTTTCATTGGAATCAATTCGATTAAGTGAATAAAAAATTTGCGAATGATTTTACAAGTTGAATAAAGTATTTAAAATTCATTTCCATAAGGTTAAAGCAAAGATATAAAAGCTAAAACAGCACAAATTACCAAAATTATTTCATTTTTATTTCATGAGATACGATTTTAAAAAAACGAACGCGGAAAATAGTCCGCATTTATAAATCAGAAACGAGGTAAACGATTTGATTAATTTAGACGATCCCCTGATTCACGGCTATCTGCTTCGCTTAATCGGTGAAGACGGTATCACATTGATTCGAAATATGCCGGAAGGCGAAGTGACAGATGAGGAAATCTGCAACACGCTCAATCCGCTTCGAACAATTTCAAAAGCGGCCGATGACAAGGTTAAAAAATTAAACATTGAAATTAAAGCGGCGAAAGAAAAAGGCGAAGAGACGAAAAAGTTAGAAAAGGATGTCAAAGCCGCCGAAAAGGAAGCCGAAACCGCGAAAGCGAACTTGGGTGACGAAAAAGAAATTACGTTAAACACGGTTCGAAAAATTCTTTTCATTTTGTATGAAAACAAATTTACAATCTGCCACCGAGAAAGAGACGCGAACAGCGGCTGGCTGACGTTTCGCTGGATGTTAAACATGGACGGCATTTATCACCAGATTGAGCGTGAAAAGAAAAAGCTGTACAGAAACTTAGTCAAGCGCAAGGAATACGAAGACAATAATATTTTCTACGTTTGTCCGCAGAATTGCCTGCGCCTCGTCTTTGACGAAGCGACGGAAACGGAATTCTTATGTCCGCTTTGCGGCGAAGATTTGGTTTTCCAGGACAACGAGCAGTTTAAAGAACTCTTGGATCAGAGAATCGAAGAGTTTGAAGAAACCGCATAAATTTACAAGCCTGCGCCGTTGCGCGTGGGCAATCTGATTTTTTAAAAACGACGGAATTTTGAGGGATAATTCATGATTTCAAGAGAAGAAGCGCTTCAAATTTTAAAAGACGAAGGCTGCGATGAGAAAGTGATTCGGCACTGTATAACGGTTTCGGATAAAGCCGTTGAGGTTGCGAAGAAAAATATTGAAATCGGCCGCGACGTTGACATCAGTCTCGTTGAAATCGGCGGTTTACTTCACGATTTGGGGCGCGCGAAAACGCATGACATGACGCACGCGATTGTCGGTGTCAAACTCGCGAAAAAACACGACGTTGAAGAGTCGGTTTTAGAAATCATCAAAAGACATATCGGCGCAGGCGTCACAAAAGAAGAAGCGGCGGCGCTCGGGCTTCCCGACGATGATTACATACCGCGGACATTGGAAGAGAAAATCGTCGCGCATGCGGATAATTTGGTGAAAGGAACGAAGGTTATCACGCTTGAAAAAAGAAACGAATTGTTGGAAGAAAACGGCGCGGATGAAGATATTATCAAGCGGATTAACGATTTGGCGCGCGAGATTGATCCCGATTATTTTTAAGGATTTGAAGAGCGCGCCTGATAGGAAATATTTGAGAAATAAATTAAAGGAAAATTTATATACATCGAAAACGATTATGTCATAAATAAATTATATAGCCGAATCAGATAGCTTTTTTGAAATCTTAGAAATCGGCTGTTTATTTCTGAAAATAAAACTGCGGCTGAAAAATAAGAGAGGTCGGCTGCAAAGCTTAACGGCGCATTCATTTTATGTTTTTAAAATTTATTTGAAAAAGCTTAAGTTTTAAAAACAACGCTTGATTTCAAAAATCATAAAACAAAGAATTTTCAAACATTTCAGAATAAACATTTAAATTTAAATTTATAACTTTACAATTTATGAAACTTAATTTTTTAATCAAAAACAAAAACAAAAGGTAAATTATCATGGAACAAGAAGTATACAAAGGAACAACGACAGTCGGTGTGATTTGCTCAGACGGAATCGTTCTTGCAAGCGAACGGCGCGCAACAATGGGACACTTTATCGCCAGCCGTGAAGCTAAAAAAGTGTATCAGCTTGGAGACACAATCGGCCTCACGCTTGCCGGATCCGTCGGCGACGCGCAGCAGATTGTCCGCGCCATGACCGTTGAATCCAAACTCTACAAAATGAGACGAAAGGAATCCGTCACCATTAAAGGGCTGACGACAATGCTTTCAAACACGCTCAACTCCAACAGATATTATCCGTACTCCGTTCAGCTTTTGATCGGCGGCGTTGACAAAAACGGCCCGTCGCTTTATTCTTTGGACGCCATGGGCGGCATCATCGAAGAAACGAGAGCGGTTTCCACCGGATCCGGCTCACCGATTGCTTACGGTGTTTTGGAAGACCATTACAAAGAAGACATGACTGTTGACGAAGGTGCAGAACTTGCAATTCGCGCGCTTCACAACGCAATGAAAAGAGACTCCGCATCCGGCGATGCGATCAGTGTTGTTAAAATCACCGGCAATCAGTTTGCCAGAATGGAAGACGAAGAAATCAATGAATACAGAAAAACATTAAACTGATTCTGTATTTCATTTTTCATTTTTATTCAATTATTAAATTTAATTCAATATCAAATTTTATTCAATATTAGATTTTATTAAATTTTTAATTTAATTAAATATTTTAACGAAACGGCGCGTTGCGCCGCCATTGTTGATTTTTTGAGTTTATCAAAAGCAAGCTCCGATATCGGCCGCTGTTTTCATGTTGCTTTTAGAAAAACGTCATTAAATCATTTTTCAAATATTTAACAAACTCAAATTCAACAGATTCAAAAATCAAAGAAAATTATTACATTTATTCATTTTAAAAAAAGGAAGAAAAGAATGGCAATAGATGACGTTTTAGCTGACCTTCGAAATAAAATCGAAAAAAATCTGCCTGACGGCGTAACCATATCAGGCGTGAGCTTTGAAGGTCCCCAATTAGTACTTTACACGGAAGAGCCGAAGAAGTTTGCCGATGACGGAAATATCATCAGAAACTTGGCAAAGGCACTTCGTATCAGAATCGCGGTGCGCCCGGACCCGAAAGTTTTGGCAGAACCCGAAAAATCCGTTGAAATTATTCACAAGATTGTTCCGGCGGACTCCGTTATTTCAAATTGTTATTTTGATCCGGATGCCGGCGAAGTGATTATCGAAGCCGAAAAACCGGGACTTGTCATCGGAAAGCACGGCGACACGCTTCGTGAAATTACAAAAGAAATCGGCTGGATTCCGAAAGTCGCGCGAACACCGCCGATCAAATCCAAAACCGTGAAGAATGTCCGCGATTTCATGAGAAACAATCTCAAAGAAAGAAAAGAAATCCTGCGCGACATCGGCCGCAAAATCCACCGCGAAACCACGAACACCGACCAATGGATTCGTGTGACCGGTCTCGGCGGCAGTTTGGAAGTCGGCAGAAGCTGCTACCTCCTCTCAACGCCCGAATCTAAAATCATGATTGACTGCGGCGTCAACCTTGGCGCAGAAGACAAAACGCCTTACCTTTACGTTCCCGAAGTCAACCACTTCAACGAACTCGACGCCGTTGTTTTAACGCACGCGCACATGGACCACCAGGGTCTCATCCCGCTGCTTTACAAATACGGCTACGACGGTCCTGTTTACTGCACGCCGCCGACGCGCGACATGACTGTTCTCCTTCAGCTGGACTACGTCGATATCGCATCAAAAGAAGGCAAGAAAGTGCCTTACGATTCTTCAACGATTCAAAAAGAATTGCTTCATATGATTCCGCTCGATTACGAAGAAGTGACGGATATCGCGCCGGACATGAAGCTGACGTTCCACAACGCCGGCCACATTATCGGATCCGCGATTGCGCACTTCCACATCGGTGACGGTCTCCACAACATCGTCTTTACGGGCGACTACAAGTATGAAAGAACGCGCCTCTTTGACCCGGCCGTCAACCGTTTCCCGCGTGTCGAAACCGTCATTACGGAAGCGACATATGGCAACAACAATGGATATCAGACGCCGCTTCGAGATGCCGAGAAGAATTTGCAGAAAATTATTCGCGACACAGTCAATCGCGGCGGCGCGGTTTTAATTCCGGCGTTTGCGGTCGGCAGAAGTCAGGAAGTTATGATTGTTTTGGAAGAGGCCATTCGAAAGGGTTTTATTCCGAATGTCCCCGTTTATTTGGACGGTATGATTTGGGAAGCGACTGCAATTCACGCGACCCACCCCGAATATTTGAACAGTGAACTCAAAAAACAGATTTTCCAGAAAGGTCAAAATCCGTTCTTGTCGGAATCTTTCAAGCAGGTTGATTCGAAAGACATGCGTGAGAAAATATTGGAAGAGCCGCACCCGTGTGTTATTATCGCGACATCAGGCATGATGACGGGTGGTCCTGTGATGAGTTATTTCTACAAACTCGCGCCGGATGAGCGCAACACGCTTGTTTTCGTCGGTTATCAGGCTGACGGAACCATCGGCCGCCGTCTTCAAAAAGGCTGGTCCGAGATTGCTGTCGGCAACAACAACACCGTGAAAGTCAACATGAGCGTTGAGACGATTGACGGTTTTTCCGGTCACTCCGATGTCAGGCAGCTTCATGAATACATCAGAAAAATGCAGCCCAAGCCTGAACGCATTTTCACGGTTCACGGCGATGAAAAATCCTGTATCGAACTTGCGGAATCGCTTCGCAAGAAGAACAGAATTGAATGTAAACCGCTTGTGAATTTGGAAACGTTCAGGATTTTGTAAAACAGAATCAACAGGCAGTAAAACAATAAAATGTCTTGAAATTTTGAGAAAAACTCAAAATTTCCTTTTCTTTTTTAATTTCTTTTCAATTTTTTCTTCAATATTCAGGTGATTTAAATGCAGGCGGATGAAAGCGGTTCTTACAGCAATTTTTTAACGGACGGCTGTCTTTGCTGCCGCGAAGGCGCGAAAATGGTTTTGTTTGTGACCGGAATTTGTCACCGCGATTGTTTTTTCTGTCCGCTCTCGGATGAACGAAAAAACAAAGATGTCATTTTTGCAAACGAACGCCTTGTTTTAACGGATGCCGACGTTTTAGAAGAAGCGCGTTCGATGGACGCGAAAGGAACGGGAATTACGGGCGGGGAACCGCTTTTGGAACTTGAAAAAGTGGCGCATTACATTCGGCTTTTGAAAAATGAATTCGGAAAAGAACATCATGTTCACCTTTATACTTCGACCGCGCCGCGTGATGAAGAATTAAAAGAACTTGCCGGCGCCGGCTTAGATGAAATAAGATTCCACCCGCCGATTGAAATGTGGGACAAACTTTCGGGTTCCGCTTACGAAAAATCGTTGACGGCGGCGTAGGAAAACGGCATTTGCGCCGGATTTGAAATTCCGGCAATTGACGGCGCGGCGTTTGTTGCCGAATTTTCGGCAAAAGCCGGCTGTTTCTTAAACATGAATGAACTCGAATTTTCCGATACGAACGCGGAAGAATTGAAAAACCGCGGTTACAGCTTGATTAATGATGAATCAAACACGGTTTTGGGATCTGCCGAAATCGCGAAACACGCGTTTGATGCCGGGTGCGCGGCTCACTGCGGCGGTGCGGGCGACAACTCAGGTGACTGCGCCTGTGTCAACGACGGCAGCGCAGGTGACACAGCAAGCGGCGCCAAAATGAACTTCTGTTCGTCGCGCTACAAAGATGCGATTCAGCTTCGGCTTCGGCTTCTTCGAACGGCGCGGCAGTTCGCGCGGCCGTTTGATGAAATCACGGAAGACGGGACGATTTATTTTGGACGCGTGAAAGCGCCGGACTCGGATTCGCTCAGCGAATTGATTCGAATTTTGCAGGAAAATGAATTGCCGGAAGAAGCGTATGCGATTTCCGGAAATGTAATTGAAACGGCGGCCGGAATTGTCGAAGAATTAAAAGCGATTTTTGAAGAAGACGAAGACGGTTTTGAAAAGGTGCAGCTTTGGATTATCGAACAGTATCCGTTTGTCGGCGGCTTCGTCGTTGGCAGCGAGCGTATTTTCTGATATTTAAAGGTTACGCGTAAAAATTTATAAAGGATTAATCTATATTAGGGGTATGAATCCGCTTGAAGCTGACGATTTTCGAATCGGCCGCCGAATTTTGCGGAGAAAAACAAAAACGGATTGCATTAACAATTATAAAAAACGGATTGGATTATAAAAGGGAGTTATAATTTCAAATCCGGCGGTTAATAAAAACGATTTCTTTCAAAAACAAAAACAGCCGTAAGAAAAATAAAGCAATCCAAAAAGGCGCGAATTTTCGCTGCCGTTCCCACAAAATAAAAAATTAGGGATACAAGAGGGTGTCAGGGCTGCAATCATCAGAAGACAGAGTCAGAGAAAGATTAGAAAAGTATCTTTCAAGAGATGAAAACGGAATACGAAAAATTGTTTTAAATTTGTTTATTACGGGTGACAAGTTTACGACCGGTGACGTTTACAAGCATTTGGAACAAGAATGCTGTGATGTCAGTTACAGAGGCGTTTCTGCCATGGTCGGTTTAATGAATACGAGACTCGGAATTTTAAGCATTAATGTGACCGGGGATCACAATATTTATTCATTGAAGGATGACTACAAACCGGTTGTCCAAGCAATTCTCACTCATGCCGCTCAGTAATTTGAGCATGTTATTTTTGTTGTTTCGTATTTCGTAAAAGTAAATAAAAAGAATGTCAATCGGCATTCTTTTGTTTTTATTTTTATTTTCGGATTTGTTTTTATCGGTTTGTTTTTTGAACAACCACACTTAAAAAGAAACGGTTGCCGCGATTATGCCTCAAATAAATAAAAGTAAAAATTCGAGAGCATTTCTTCATTCGGCGAAACACGTTCCGGAACATATCGCTTTTATCATGGACGGTAACCGCAGGTACGCTCAAAAAAAGGGAAAAGAAACAACTTGGGGGCACACCGCCGGCGTCTCAGCCGTTGAAAAACTGCTTCATTGGACGTATCTTGCAAAAATCAAACACATCACGATTTACGCTTTTTCAACGGAAAATTTCAAGCGCGATCCGTCGGAAGTGGAAAGCATTTTTGAGCTCCTTGAAAAAATGCTTCATAAACTTTCAACCGATGAAAAAATTCTGAGCAAAAAAATCAAGATCAGAATGATTGGCGAGACGGACAATCTTCCGGAAAAAACACTCCGCGCGTTTAAAGATTTGGAAGAAAAGACGGCCGCGAATGATAAAATGTATTTGAATGTCGCGCTCGCCTACGGCGGCCGCAACGACATGACGCAAGCATTTGAAAAGATCGCGGCGAGTTCTGAAAATACAAATGCAGCCGCCTTATCAGACGACGAAATTTCAAAATACTTATTCCCGTTTTCCGATGAAATCGTCCCGAGCGTTGATTTTCTCATTCGAACCGGCGACGAACACCGAACATCTAATTTTCTGCCGTGGCAAGCGAACGGCAACAATGCTGTCGTCTGTTATTACAACAAATTCTGGCCGGAATTCACGTTCAAAGACTTGTTTTACACGCTCCGGATTTATCAGCGTTTAGAAGAAGAGCGCCGGAAAAATGAAGAGCGGCGCATGAAAAAAGTGGAAGCGTTTTTTGAAATTTGAGCAAATAACAACAGCAACGAATCGGGCCGCGGCGGCGCGCGCGAACGGGTCCGATTTGAAGAAATTTTTGAAAAACGAGAGTTGTTTTTGAATAAAAATTATTGAAAAAGAAGGGATAATTTTTTGATAATTTTATTGAAAATGAAATAACCGCGACCGGAAACGGCAGGTAGCTGTGCCACGTTCGCGAAGCGAACGGCTGCTCTAAGAAGAAAATGCGAGTGGAAACGCAAACCTGTTGTGGCGGCGATGAGCTACGGACGCGGCAGCAATGAACTGCTTGGAGGTGGCAACAAACTGCTGTGGCGACGATGGACTGTTTTTAGCGGTGACGACTAACTGCGGTGGTGACAACGAACTGTAACAGCAATGAGCAAATGTTTTTTTGACTCGAATGGGTGCGAATCCGCAAATTTCCGTTTTCTCACTTCGCTTCGCTCCGTTCAAAAACAAAAATTAGCGTGTGGTTGTTTAGGGTTTAACGAATTAACAAAAAGGAGAAAGAAGAAACAAAAAAAGAAAAGTTGAAAGAAACAAAAAGAAGAAGCAGAAAAGAAACAAAATAAGAAAAACGAAAAAGACCCAAATTGAGGAAAATGTCAAAAAACAAAAACGAGAAAAGCGAAAAATAAAAAAATCATTCCTCGCCGTCATCGACGACGAGAATTTTATCGGCTTCTTTGCTGTCTTTTTGAACGCAGTTGCTGTTTTCCTGACAATAAAGAATTTCATCAATGGTTTCGGCGGTGATTAATTCGCCGGGAATGCAAATCGGAATGCCGGGGGGATAAATCATCACGGCTTCGGCGGCGACATGGCCGACGGCTTCGCCGATTGGGATTGAAATTTTGTCGGCGTAAAACGCCTGTCTCGGCGACATGATTTGCGGCGGGACGTACACGATTTCTTCGGGAATGTCAAGCATTTCATATTTGCCGTAATACGTTTCCGACAAATCTTTGAATGCGTCGGCCAGCTTCCAAATCGTTTCTTTCGTATCACCGATTCCGATGACAGCCAAAACAATTGTCGGCTCGGCGAGTTCCATTTGAATGCCGTATTTTTCAAACATAATATCGTAAACGTCAAAACCATCCAAACCGAGTTTCGTCACGTTGATGACGATTTTCGTCGGGTCGTACGTCATTGTCGTCACGCCTTCGTGTTCGTCCAAAACCGAAAGTCCCGGAATTTTTGAGATTTCCTTTTTCAATTTTCGACATTCGTGAACGAGTTCGCCGAAAATCTCTTCGCCTTGTGTTGCCAAAAGCTTGCGGGAAGATTCCAAAGACGCCATCAGCAGATAGCTCGGGCTTGTCGTGTGAAACATCAAAACACGCTTTTTGATGGAATGATATTTGACCAAACCTTCATTGTGCAAAAGCATCGCGCTTTGCGTGAGTGAACCGCCTGTTTTGTGCGTGCTTGCGACCACCAAATCGGCGCCGAGTTCGGCGGCAGACTTCGGAAGCGCGGACGAAAATGAGAAATGCGCGCCGTGGGCTTGGTCGACCATCACGACAATGTCTTTGCTGTGCGCGTATTCAATGATTTGTTCCAAATCGGCGCACGCGCCGTAATAAGTCGGATAAACCAAAAAAAGCGCTTTCGCATCGGGATTTTCTTCGACGTGTTTTTGGATTGTTTTTAACGTCATGCCGCTGGCAATTCCGAAATGCTGATTGATTTCAGGCTCCATGAAAACCGGAACAGCGCCTGACAAAATCAGCGCGTTCGTCACGGATTTGTGCGCGTTTCGCGGAATCAGAATTTTTTCGCCGTCATAACAAACCGTCATGATCATGATCTGAACGCCGCTGCTGCTGCCGTTGACCAGATAAAACGCGTTGTCGGCTTTGTAGGCTTCTGCCGCAAGCTCCAGCGACTCTTTAATCACGCCTTTCGGATGCGAAAAATGATCTGTGCCGATCGGAGAATTTACATCCATTAAAAAAACTTCTTTGCCGACCAACTTTTGGAAATCGTCTTCACGGATTCCTCTTTTGTGGCCGGGGACATCATACGACGTGATTTTCTTGGAATCGAATTCACGTAATGCATCGATAATCGGGGTAGCATTTTGGTCCATCTACAGTTATAACCTCTGATTTATTTCAACAAAAAACAAAAACGGTATGGGGACAGTTTTGAAACAGATATTTAAGAACAGAAGTTTTTCGATATCCGCTTTCGCCTTTTTCCGTCAAAATAAATTAAACAAAATTCATAATGGATTTCAATATTTAAAACTAGTCCTTCTTTCATTTTCAAAATGTTTTTAAAACAGAATTTTGACAGATTATTTTTAGAAACGTGATTGAAATTTGATTTTTTAAATTCGACTCGGATTTAATTTATTTTTTTGAAAAACGAAATTGTATTTTGATTTATTTTCTGGAAAAATGATGCGGCTCACGCGCGGCGGCACCGACAGTGGCGCGAACGGCTGATAGCCGTGCGCCCGTTCGCGAAGCGAACGGATGTGATGATAAAGAGCAGGTGCAAACTGCAACGCTGACAGCAGCGCAGGCGGCAACACGCCACCCGCAACGCAAACAAAAACACAAACCGCAACGAATAAAAAACAATAATAACAGAACTCATAAACTGAATTATCGAATAAAATGAATTGGCGGCAAAATTAATATGATTTTGAATGCATTCATCAATAAATTTAAAATTAAAAATGTAAAATCGTCAAAATCAAAATAATCGAAATCATTGAAATCAAATAATCAGAGAGGTTTTTAAAAATGGACTGCATTTTCTGCAAAATTATCGCCGGCGAAATTCCGTGCTTTAAAGTTTATGAAGACGAAAAAACGCTTGCGTTTTTGGATGTCGCGCCCTGCGCTGACGGTCACACCATGGTGATTCCGAAAAAGCACGCCGACGCTTTCGTTGAAATGACACCTGAAGAATCCGGCGCGCTTTTTGAAGCCGTCAATAAAGTTTCCAATCAGATTATGAATAAAATGGAAAGCATCACCGGCCTGACAATCGGAATGAACACGTACCCTTCCGCCGGCCAAACTGTTATGCACACGCACGTCCACATTTTTCCGCGCTATGAAGGCGACGGCGGCGGAACAACGCATTCAATCGTCGATTCCGCGAAATCCGCCGACCCCGAATATTTAAAGAAAATCTGCGAACTTTTGACAGAATAATCAAATGGAAGCGGCAAAATGGCAGACGAGCGGGAACAGAAATTCGGAAAATATTTCGGCGTCTGCGCTTCGTTTCACCATTCCAAAGCCTGCCTTTGTCCGACGTGCGCGCTTCGACCCGATTTCGGAAACATCATGTATTGCGCGAAAGGAAGCTGTCCGACTTACGGATCGGGCGATGAAAACGGCGAAGTCGGAACGATTGTTGATGCTGAAAAAGAAGAAAATACGATTTGCTTGTGCGAAAAATGCGCCGTCTACAAACAATTTTCGATGGAAGGATCGGATTTTTGCGTAAACGACAATAAAACCGAATGAGAAAGAACAGAAAGGAATAAAATATGAATCAACCGGAATCAAAATGCAGCTGCCAAACCCCGACTGCCGGAAGATATGACCGTCAGCTTCCGCTTTTCGGAAGGGAAGGACAGGAAAAGCTGGCAAACGCCTCCGTTTTCATCGCAGGTGCGGGTGGTCTCGGATCGCCGGTTGCGACTTATTTAGCGGCGGCAGGGGTTGGAAAAATTGTTTTGCTGGATTGCGATACGGTTGAAAAAACCAATCTGAACCGCCAGTTTTTGCATCGGGATGCGGATGTCGGCCGGCAAAAGGCGGAGTCGGGCGCGGAGAAATTAAAGGCGATGAATCCCGAAATTCAAGTTAATTCGGTTTGCGATTTGTTGACGGCAGAAAATGTTGAAAACTTAATCGGCGGCTGTCAAATTATTGTTGACGCGCTTGATAATGATAAAACACGGCGATTGCTCGCCGCTTTTGCAGTCAGAACCGGACGGCCTTATTTCCACGCCGCCGTTTCCGGATTCAGAGGACAGTTCGCGTCTTTTTATCCGAAAGACGGACCGTGTTATTTCTGTGCGTTTCCGGAAGCGGAAGATGAAAATGAATCAAATGAATCCGAACAGCCTGTTTTTCCGATTGTCGGGGCGACTGCCGGCATTATCGGGTCCATGCAGGCGAACGAGATCATCAAGTACATAACAAATGCCGGGAAAAAACAAGTCGGGAGATTGTTTATTTGGGACGGTCTTTCAAACAGCTTTGATGTGATTGAAATTGAAAAAGACGCGGAATGCGCCGTTTGCTGCAAGAATTAAAAACGATACCGGAAAGAATCAAAATAAGGAGAAAATGAGATGAAAGTGTCAATTTCGATATTAGGAATACGCGCAGACAACGGGAAAAAAGCTGCCGAGATGAATATTTCGGAACAATCCAGCGCGAAAGATTTGATTTTGGAATTTGCGCAGACTCTCACCGATCCGGATTTAATCGCAGATAAAGACGGAAATTTGAAAAAACATTTGATTATTCAAGTCAATAAAAAAAGAGTTTTGACCGGAAAGGCAGCGGATTTGATCTTAAAAGACGGCGACGAAGTCGTTGTTTACCCGTCGGTTTCGGGCGGATAAATTGAAAAACAAAAATCAAACATTGAAAATGAAAATCAGAGGGTAAATTCGAAACGAATTAATCCGATTCTGATATTTTTTCGGAAACGAATTTTAAAGCGGCAATCGCATCTTCTTTTTTAATATCGGCGGCGTTTCCGTCGCGAATCCATTTTTCAAATGAATGAAGCGATTCGGGATTTAAAACGCCTGACGCGCTCGCGTTTTCAATTAAAAAATCGTAAAGCCTGTCGGGATAATAAATTTCCGCCGCGATTTGAAACAGAGCGGCGCTTTCATCAGCTGTCAGAATCTTTTCGGATTCCGCTTTTTCCAATGTCGCGCGAATGTTAACCAAAGCATCTGACACGGCTTCGTTGGTAAACGGATCGCAAATGACGGCGACTTCGTCATCGGATTCAATGATTTTGTTTTTGTAAAGTTCAAAAACTTTTCCGATGCCGACCATTCCGAAAATCTCGGTTTCAGAAGCGCGAAGCGCGCCCATGCTGGATGCGCCGACAACGCAAATACCTTTTTTAAGCGCGGCGAGGATTTCACGGTGGCCGACGGAACACTGCTCGAAAAAAACGCCGTCGATGAGACAAATGATGTCGGGGTTTTCGGCGGCGGCTTTTTCCAAATCGCCGCGGGACGCCGGCGGACGAAAGTCTGCGCTCGGCAAAATTGAGCGGGCCGAATCCAAATCCAGACTCGGGCCGAGAAAAACAATCACCGATTTTTCAGACATTTTTTCTCAGTTCAGGTTTCACGAACATATTTACGAACACGGCTTCCGGTTTTTGAGGCCTTTGCGCGCGCCGCTTTTGAGCGGACGCCCATGCGATCCGAATCAATCGCGAAAGACTCAATTCCCGGAATAATCACATGAACGACGGGAATGCCGAGTTCGGGGCGCGTCAAATCCTTTAAAATCACGGTTTGGAGCCCGACATCGTTTAAAGCGCGAATCGTATTTTTAATTTCGTCTAAAAAGTCGTCGGTTGAAATGTCTTTCAAATCATTCCAGGAAATCGTAACGGTGTCGTCAAACCATTTCGCATTCAAGCGTTTGGTGCGTTCGTACCCGATTTGTTTGCGGACATCCGCGATTGTCGCGTCCTCGCGCGCGCCGTGAATCTGCGTGGCGCGACTCTGGGCGACTTCCGTGAGCGCGCGAAGCGCCGCGATTTTCGGCGACGAATGCGTTCCCATGCCGAGGCAAAGCAGCGTCGGGTCTTTCAATTCGACATCATCGGAAACGGCGGCAATCGTCGGAACCCCGATGTCGCTTGTGATGTCACGAAGAAAAACATCGACGCCGGCATTTTTGAAAGCGTCGATTAAATTCGAAATATCCGGGTCATCAATGTCAACGATTAATTTGCCGCCGGTTTTTCCGGCTTCGGCGAGCGACCAAGCGTCACGCTCAATCACTTCGCACATCGCGTGAAAAGTCGCTTCTTCAAGCGTGTTTCCGGAAGCGATGCCGTTTGTTCCGGTTCGGAAAATAGAATAATAATGAGGCGGAAGCGGATGATAAACGGCTGCGGCGGGAACGAGAAGATCTTCGGATTGAAGTTCGCCGTCCTCGGAAAACAAAAATTCGGAGCAGGTTGTCCAAGGAATAACGGCATCCGGATCAATTGCTTCGGGTAAAATCAATTCGACGGGATCCAAAACTTCAAATTCTTCCGCTAAGACGGGATATTTGCCGGTCACAAGCTGATCCTGATCCGTTTGCTGAAGTTCTGCGGAATAGCGCTCAAGCCCTTCCATAATCGCGGAAACGCGCGCTGCAATCGGCGTTGCGCCTTTGCCGTTGTAAACGGAAATCGCGCCGTCGGCTGCGCCCGGTCGGATGCATGAAAAAACGGGAATGTTGAGACGGTCAAGCTTTGTGATGTCGGCGACACGCGTAATGCCGGCAACTTCCGTCAGCGGTTCAACGATTTCAAACGTTTCTTCGGGCGATTTGACCCGATGCGTTTCTTTTAAGTATAATTTTTTACAAGATTTTAATTCCATGTGGCGTGAAAAACGAATCGAAATGATTTAACAGTTTTCAATGAACAAAAATCTGCATCAAGTTGTTATTTTCAAAAAAGCGGGATTGGATTTTGTTTATTTTTTAAAATTTGTGCGGTTCGCGCGCGGGCGGCGGCAGCGGGCAGGCAGGCAAGTCGGCAACTGTATTTACGGAAACCTGATGCCGGCAGCAAACGGAATCGGCAGGTAATCTGCACCCACGCTCGCGTAGCGAGCGGATGTACTAAAAATGAGATGGTACAGGCGGCAACGCATTCGACACTGCGACAGAGACCACACATTGCAGACAGAGACGCACGCATTGCAAGCAGAAGCGCACAAGACAATATTATAGATGCTGCAAAAAAAAAGCGGTATCAATGTTAATAGAAAAAACAAAGAAAGTATTCTGTTGTTGTTGAATTAAAAGAAAAGAAAGATAAGTACACTGGCCGGGACTCGAACCCGGGTTCGAGCGTTGGCAACGCCCGGTGATAACCACTACACTACCAGTGTCCTTCGATTAATGTTTTAGAAACAATCCTAAAATTGCTTCAAGTTATTAAAGAATTTCGATACTGAAAATGCCCAAAGCCGGACTTGAACCAGCGACAACTGCCTCTTCAGGGCAGCGCTCTCCCAACTGAGCTATTTGGGCACAAAAGTGCCGTCGTTTTAATTTTCGGCATACAGCAATCGAAATTTGATGGGCCCGCTGAGATTCGAACTCAGGACCTCCGCCATGTCAAGGCGACGTCATAACCATCTAGACCACGAGCCCATACGTAACAAATTGTGAGAATATTTCGGAAAAACCCGAAACAGACAGGGAACTTGCCTGCCTTATTCCTCACGGCTGTGCACTTCTCATAAATATGATAATCGTATATAAAGGTTTTGAGTTGCAGTAGCGGTCATTTATATACGGCCTTTGAAAAAGCCGAATTTAACGAAGATTAATAGAAGACATTCTGCGTTTCGGTCGCGTTGTCAAATGTCATTGTTTTGCCGTCGGGGAAATACAAAATAAGTCGATTGACATCAGTTCCGAGGGTGTGCTTTTCATGAAGATAATAAGAGCCTTCGTAACGGGACGCGTTGATCAGCTCAACGGTTGCCGTCGCGCCCAAAACGGAAGTGATTCTGTATTCTTCAAAATCGTAAAGCAGCTCGTCCAAATAAGGATCCAGATTGCGGCTTCCGAAAAAGAAAACATAAAGCTGCGTCAAAAGACCGACTTCATATTCGATGTCGGCGGTTGCGTTTTCATTTTGGAAATGAATTTCCATTTTCGTAAACTGAACGGATTTTTGAGGCGCAATCGAATAATGAAGCGTTGCTGACGCTACTAATATAACCGTAACGGCGGCGAACAAAATTAAGAGATGAGACGCTTTCATAATTGACCTCGAATTAAAACATAAACCTGAACTGAAGACAGTATCAATTGAATTGCTTTTTTTGAATATATAATATTGCTTCCATGTTTTGAATTGTTTGAATTATTTTGAAAAAAATTGAAGTTGTAAAAAAATGAAGTTGTAAAAAAATTGAAGTTGTAAAAAAATGAAGTTTTGAAAAATTGAAGTTTTGAAAAGGATTTTGAAAAACTCTGAGGTTTTGAAAAACATTTTGAAGTTTTGAAAAACTTAAGGTTTTGGAAAAAATTAAAACTTGAAGAAAACTGTTTTAATGAAAGAATGACAATCCGTATCAAAAAGATAAAATCGGAAAATATCGAAATCAGGGGTTAGAGGGATTTAAGTTGAAGATTGAAAAGGAAACGGCGAGAAAAGCCGCGATTGCGGGCGTTGCCGGAATGGCTGTCGGAATTGTCATGGGACTTGCCGGCGGAATTGCTTTTATCGTATTGGTTTGCGCCATAATCGTATTGCTAGCCTATCAATATTACAAAATAAAGAAAGGTGAGACGATTGAGCCGTACGGTTTAATTGAAAAAATTCAATATGTCGCGCTCGGCGTCATTGTTGCCGTCATTTTTTATTCAATTATTACTTGGCAGATTTTAGTCGGCGTTTTTATCTGCATCGGAACCGCGCTTTTGGCGGCCGCGTTGATTCACGCGATTCGAACGGATGTTTTGGCGATGGATAATTAAGAAGCAAAATTAAGAAGCAAAAATTTGAATGAAGAAGTTGTTGAAAACAACTTCAGAACTCATTTTCATAATTCGGCTGTGATAAATAAGAATATTATAATTTATTTTTGAATTTTTAGAAAAATCGGTGAAAATCATCAGCCGCTCATTTTTTAATTAAAGTTATTTAATTATTTCAAGAATTAAGTTCATATATGGTAATATCACTTTATATGTAGGAATACCGAAAATAAATAAGAAAAACAGCTTGTTTATTTATTCCGCAAGCTTTTAAGGTTTCGTTTTTTAATTGGTTTTTAAGATCAGCGTATCGATTTTTAAAATTTTAAATTTAGTGTGATAAAAATGGAAACATTCAACGAACTCACGGAACAAAATCCTGAAGAGGGGATGTTCTCTGAGGAAAATACTACTCCGATGGTTTCAAAAACGGAGAATGAAACTGAAAATGTCACGGAATCCGTTACTGAAACCGCGGAAACCGGACAGCAGCCGGAGATTAAAGAGATTCCGAATGACAATGAGGACATCGAACTCGGATACAGTTTCACCAATACGGGAGAAATTGACGTTCCGCCGCTTTTGATTGATCAAATTTTAGGTCAGGAACAGGCTGTCGAGATTGTCAAGAAAGCCGCGCGCCAAAGGCGCCACGTGATGATGATCGGAACGCCCGGAACAGGCAAATCATTGCTTGCAAAAGCAATGGCCGAACTTCTCCCGAAAGAAGAACTGGAAGACATTCTTGTGTATCCGAATGCGGAAGACTCCAACAATCCGCGCATCCGCCGCGTCCCGGCAGGAAAAGGCCGCGAAATCGTCGCCGCCCACCGCGCCGAAGCACAGAAAAAAGCGCAGTCAAAAACAATGATTTTGATGTTTTTGATGTTGGGTATTGTGATTTATTCAGTATTTACAGGAGCGATTTTACTCGGCATTTTCATTTGTCTCTTATTGTTGACGGTCGGAAGACAGTTTATCGGCCGCGATGAAGCGCTCATTCCGAAACTGCTGGTCTCAAATTACAACAAGCAGCAGGCTCCTTACGTTGACGCAACCGCCGCACACGCAGGCGCGCTCCTCGGCGATGTCAGACACGATCCGTTCCAGTCCGGCGGCCTTGAAACGCCCGCGCACGACCGTGTCGAAGCCGGTGACATTCACAAATCCCACAAAGGGGTTTTGTTTATGGATGAAATCAATATCTTGAGCATCGAATCTCAGCAGAGCTTGCTCACCGCGCTTCAGGAAAAAGAATACGCAATTACCGGCCAATCAGAAAGAAGTTCGGGCGCGCTTGTCAAAACCGAACCTGTTCCGTGCGACTTTATTATGGTTGCCGCAGGAAACATTGACGCGCTTGAAAAAATGCATCCGGCGCTTCGTTCCAGAATTAAAGGCTACGGTTACGAAGTTTATATGCGCGAATCCATTCCGGATACACCTGAAAACCGCGACAAGTTTATTCGATTCGTCGCGCAGGAAGTCATGCGCGACGGCAACATTCCTCAATTTGACGAAGATGCCGTGAAAGAAATTATTCGCGAAGCCAAGCGCCGTTCCGGGCGCAAAGGCCAGTTGACATTGAAACTCAGAGATTTGGGCGGTTTGGTCCGTGTGGCCGGTGACTTAGCCCGCGCCGACAACGCGCCGTTTACAACGGCTGAACACGTTTTGCGCGCGAAAAAGATCTCACGTTCCATTGAACAGCAATTGGCTGACCGCTATTTGGAAAACAAGAAAGATTACGAATCCTTCTTTAAAGACGGCGGCGAAATCGGCCGTGTCAACGGTTTGGCTGTGATCGGCGGCGATTCAGGCATTGTTCTCCCGATTTTATCGGAAGTCACGCCCTCCATGTCCGGCGCGCAAGGCAATATTATTGCGACAGGTCAATTGAAAACAATCGCGCGTGAAGCTGTGAAAAACGTTTCCGCCGTGATTAAGAAAGTGACCGGCAAAAATATCGAAGCCATCGACATTCACATTCAGTTTGTCGGCACCTACGAAGGTGTTGAAGGCGACAGCGCGTCCATTTCAATTGCAACCGCGGTTCTCTCGGCTTATGAAAAGATTCCGGTCAACCAGTCCGTTGCCATGACAGGCTCTTTGTCCGTCCGCGGCGATGTGCTCCCGGTCGGCGGTGTCACCTACAAGATTGAAGCAGCCGCGCAGGCAGGCATCAAAAAAGTCATCATTCCGAAAGCAAACGAGCCCGATGTCATGATTGAAGATTCCTATAAGGACATCATCGAAATCATTCCGGTCTCAAGCATCACAGAAGTTGCCGAACACGCGCTTGTTGATGGTCCGAGAAAAGAAGAATTTCTTAAAAAATTGGAAGCGGCTTTAACCCCCGCGGAATAAAGAATAAGAAAAAAATAAAAAGTCGGAAACAATTCCGGCTTTAACTTATTTTTTTGCAATATTTATTTTTATGACCTTGATTGCACTTATTTTTTACAAATGTTTCGACACTATCCGCTTATGAATATTAAAATGAATTTTATTTTGACATGCGGCTGTCTTTTTCAAAAAAGAAGAAATGATTTTCACTTATAACTGTTGCGGCAAGTTTAAATAGTATGAACTGACTTATAGAGTTTATAGTTCATTTGCGGATTGCAATTGATTATTGCCGCTTCGATTTTTAAATCTCAGTGATAAATTCATAAGCGATTTAAGGATTTAAAGGTTATTGTATTCGGATTACCGAAATACAATCTGTACGAATTTAAATAAACATCTGAAATGATGACGTATTTTGAGGATTTCATGAAACGACTCGGAACTGTATCGCACTTGCACGGAAAATCCTGTTTTGTTGTCAAATACGACACGCCTGACGGAACTCCGCTGAACAGAATGATGAATTTGCAAGTTATTGATAAAAGCGTTCGCCCGGTCGGAAAAGTCGTGACTGTCTTTGGATCTGAAAAGCAGCCGTACTTCTTGGTGCGCATTTTCAGGGAACTGGATGCCGCGCAGGCCAAAAAATTGGTTAAAGAAAAAGTCTACGTGAAATAATTCAAATTTATATTAAACCGTAAAAAACGTGAGCAATACGTGCAATTCGTCCAAAAACGAAGAAAATTAAAGGTGATGACAATGGTAGAATTAGAAAGGGTTCGATATTCTGAAACCGTCAACAGAGACAAAATTAAAGAGATGATCCGCGCCAAGAAGGAAAAGGAGACGCCCAAAGAAACGGAAGTCTACTCCTGTCCGGAATGCGGCAGCCAAAATCTCGTTCACGATTATGAACGCGCCGAGCTTGTCTGCGGCGACTGCGGTCTTGTTGTTGACGCGGACTTCGTTGACGAAGGTCCGGAATGGCGCGCGTTTGACCACGACCAGCGCATGAAACGCTCACGTGTCGGTGCGCCGATGACGTACACAATTCACGATAAAGGTTTGTCCACGATGATTGACTGGAGAAACCGTGACTCTTACGGCAAATCCATTTCGTCCAAAAACAGGGCGCAATTGTACCGTCTCAGAAAATGGCAGAGACGTATTCGTGTGAGCAACGCGACGGAAAGAAACCTTGCGTTCGCGCTTTCCGAATTGGACCGTATGGCATCCGCCCTCGGTCTTCCGAGAACCGTTCGTGAAACGGCGTCCGTCGTTTACAGAAAAGCGGTTGACAAAAACCTCATTCGCGGACGCAGCATTGAAGGTGTCGCAGCAGCAGCGCTTTACGCAGCCTGCCGCCAGTGCGGTGTCCCGAGAACGCTCGACGAAGTTGAAGAAGTGTCAAGAGTCAGCAGAAAAGAAATCGGCAGAACATACCGTTTCATTTCAAGAGAACTTTCTCTCAAACTTATGCCGACCTCTCCGATTGATTACGTCCCGAGATTCTGCTCCGGCCTCAACCTCAAAGGCGAAGTTCAGTCCAAGAGTGTTGAAATTTTGAGACAGGCTTCTGAAAAGGAACTCACAAGCGGCCGCGGTCCGACCGGTGTTGCCGCAGCGGCAATTTACATCGCCTCCATCCTCTGCGGCGAACGCAGAACACAAAGAGAAGTGGCCGATGTTGCCGGCGTGACCGAAGTGACGATTCGAAACCGTTACAAGGAACTCGCGGAAGAATTAGACATTGAAATTATTCTCTGATTTTAGAGAATAATTTATTTTTCATTTTTTTTCTTAATTTACATTTTTCTTAATTTTCAATTTTCTTTCTTTTTATTTCCATTTGCGTTTGTGCTTCCCGGCCGTGTCTGCGCTTATGCCTATAGTTTGCGTTTGGCGCGTATTTGCTCTTTCTTATCACATCCGCTCGCTGCGCGAGCGTGGCACAGATTACCTTTTGGTTTCCGTTTGCCGCTGCTACCTCCGCATCTTTTCGTTGCCGTCGGCTGCCGTCGCCGCGCGCGAGCCGCACCAATTTTTAAAAAATGAATTAAACCCAATCCCGGTTTAAAAAAATAATAAATGAATTAAATCGACTATGATTTTTAAAAAAGAAAAATGAAACGGAAAATTTCCGTTTCAATTTTAGATTTATGCCGGAATCGGTTCTGCCGGATTACTTTCCGAATCAGAAGATCCCCTGTCGATTTGTATCGGAACGGTTGTGTTGACCGAAACCGCTGTCACCGCATTTTGAGTCGGGCCGCGGCGACTGTTGTCGCCGTCGGCGCGTCCCATGTTACCCATGCCGCCTAAATCGTTTATATTCAGCGCGGAAGAGTCAAGCAATGCATCCGGATCAGCAGATTGCGCGCTGTCCGTTGACGGAATTGTGCCGCTCAGCTGCCCTTGAACGCTTTCTGCGCGAAGTTCGCCGAGCAATCGAAGCGCTTCGACCGCTTTTAAATATTCTTCGTATTCGTAGAAAGCCGTCGGATCATTTTGAATCGATTGATTAATCAAAAGATCCAATTCCGTAATTTTCGCGTCATAATGGCCGCTGTTGAAATACCCGTCAACGATTTCCTGCAAATAAGAATGATACAGTTCCATGTATTCATCTTCTGCCAGCAAAACGCCGATGAGCGGGCGATCTTCCAAGCTGACACCGGAAACCGGCGTGTCAATCGGGAAATTAACGGTTGTCGACGCGCTTCCGCCTTGGAAAGCGCCGAACGCCAAATTGAAATCCCACGGCAAAATCGTAATCTGCCCGTTCTTTTCGTACAAATAGTAATTGTGTTTCAAATTACTGACGTAGCTGTCCAAATTCACAAGCATCGTATTCGCCGCGAAATAACGGAGCGTATTGTCAACATCAACATAGGTTTCAAGCTCCTCGCCGGCATTCAGATATTTCAGCGCCGTAATCACGCGCCTGAAATCGGAATTTTTGGCATTGCCGAAAACCGCGTTGTCAAAGATTTGACTGTAACTCGAAATTTCATCATCAGTGTAAACCAAATCCGCGCCGCCGCCCGTGCCGCCGAAGCCGCCCGGACCACCGCCGTTTCCGCCGACAAAGTCGGGACGGGTATTGCCTGCTTCGACGGCTGTGCCGTCAAAAACAGCATTATCTGCGCCGTCACCAAACGGATTTTGACGCGCGTTTTCGCCGCCTGCGCCGCCGACGCCGGCCGTTGCTGCCGCCGCCTCAAAAACGGATTCGTCGAAATCTTCGAAGCCGCCGAAATTCTGCATATTTTGCGTTCGATCAGGCATTCCTTCAAACATCTGCATCTCGCCGCCGGTGAAATCCGGACGCTCGCCGCCTGCATTTCCGCCGCCACCGCCCATGTTGCCCATACTTTCGGGTTTATAGAGCTGGCCGAAACTGCTGCCGTAAACGCGCATCGCGAAGTCTTCTTCCACCGCTTCAATCGCCAAATAAAGACCCCAATATTCGCCGTTGATTGAAATTTCGGCGAAATTGTAAAGCGGCGTCGGAACGCCGATGTAAGACATCATGTCGTAAGAAAGATATTCCTTCATGTATGTCGGATCCTGATACATATTATTGACAACAAACTCTTCTAAGCCGAAGAAAGTCTGACCGTCAACATATTTGTCGGCTTTGATTTTGAAACTGTATCTGTCGGAATCGCTGCTCGCGACTTGGGACAAACTGGTCATGCCTTTTGTTCGAATCCCGACGGAATAAAACGTTTGACCGTTGATGGTAACGTTGCAGCGATGAAATTCTTCCGCCGTCGGATTCGCCAAAATGTCAACCCAATCTTCGTCGGAAATATCGATGCTGATTGACGTGATCATGCTTTGGTCGAAAATTTCATCTTCGTAATCGGGATGCGCGCTCGCGGATTGGATGCCGAGAAGGCCGGGATTGTACATCAGAACGCAGACAAGAAGAACGGCGAAAACGACAAGAACCGCTGTTGCAGCGTTCAGATATTTGCTGTTGATAAAACCGTTTTTCTCATCAGTCGAGCTCATGTGACGTATTCTCCGTTGTAGCTGACCAAAACGGCGCTCTTAACGTCGGATGTTTCTGAAATGCGGTTTAAGAAAACACTTTCGGAATCCGGCAGGCGAACTTCAATCGTTAATTCGGTTCCGGCACCGGAAAGCGTCTTTGAACGAAGAACATACTTCTTAACGGAAGACTTAATGACATCCATCACGGCTTTTTCGGTTTCTTCGCCGCCGAAATCAACAACCAGAATGTACGGCTGGTCTGTCGGCTTGCGGCTTGCAAAAACCAACAAAATTGCGCCGATGAAAAGCGATCCGAAAATCGCGAGCGGAATGAGACCCGCGCCGGTGACGATACCGGCTGAAATTGCCCAGAAGAGATAAGCGATGTCCATCGGCTCCTTAACGGCGGAGCGGAAACGCACAATCGACAGCGCGCCGACCATACCGAGTGAGAGGATGATGTTGGAACTGATTGCGATGATAATCATCGTCGTCACAACAGCCATTGCGATGAGCGACACGCCGAATCCCGACGAATACATGACGCCGGAAAACGTTTTTTTGTAAATGTAATAAATGAAAAGACCGATAATAAAAGACAAAATCATGGCAATCGCCATATCCAGCAATGAAAAATTGGTAATATTGTCAATCAAATTTGAAGACAAAATATCATTAAACGTTAAAGTAGCCATAGTTATACTCCTAAAACAGCACGAAGTGCCGAATTTAAATTCATATCACATTTTTTTAAATTTTCTGAGTTTAATTAAATCAATTTTTGAATTAATTTTTAAAATTTTTTAGAATTGATTTTTAAATCAATTTTTAAACATTTGTTTGAATTAATTTTATTTTTCAATAATCACAAGAACGTTTTTTTCATTTTTTGTATTCTGTTTCTTCTTGGGGTTTTTGTTTTTGTTTTTGATTTTCGTTTTTCATTTTTGAAAGCAATTTTCGTTTTGAGTTTTCGTCCGATTATTTGAAACGGCGTCGTCTTGCCGGAATAATAACTGCCGGCCGCAATCAAACAGACCGCGATGCCGATAAAACCGATGAAAAACGGCATAAAGCCGAGTGTTTCAACGCTTCCGGCGGAACACATCCAATGAACAAATGAAATTGCGATGACAGCAAACCCGATCGGCAGATAATTTTTATCAAAAAATTGATCAGCGTCGGTAAAAGCCGGATTCGCTTGCGCCAATTTTTCAACGAGATATTTCAGCGCGATTAAAAAAAACAAAACTGCAATTGTTTTTAACGCGATTCCGCCTGTCAAAACAGCGAGTTCGTTATTGAGATACGACAACATGTTTTCAAATCCGTTTCAGATTAATTGCATTGTTTTTCAGTCAGCCGAACATTCGAGCGACGGCGTATTTTGAAAAAGCCGTATTTTTACGATTTTGAACGCGAACGGAATTTTGAATAATTTCCGGCAGGAATTCATCATATTTGACTTCCAAAATGATGATGTTCGTCCCATGCGTTCGAACCGTCGGCAGTTCCGGATTAAACATGTCTTTGGCATGAATTCCGGTCGTGATTTGAGAATCCAGCGTAATGCGCGTGTTTCCCGGCTTGTAAATAAACGGCTCGCGAATGTAATCGACAACCGTTTTCGGCCGCAGCAGTTCAAATTTCATTTTCGCGTAAAGCTCGACCAAAAGCGCGTGCTCGGATTCTTTCATCCAAGCCGTGTCGCCGACAATCATCCGCTCGCACTCGTCCTGCGTCACGGGCGCGTCAATTTTGTTGCAATAGCCGTTGATTTTTGTTTTCTTTTCCAGCCGAATGAAAGACGGATCGTCATTGTACATGCGGATTCTGAATTTTTCGCGATTGTTGACGCCGTCAACCTTTTCGCGAAGAACGCGATCGTTCGGCGTTTCGAAATACAAACTCCGAATTTTATACGTCCCGTTTTCACTGACATGCAAATCCTTATCGGCAAATGCAGACAGACGATTTTTAATCGTCAGATAATCCGCCATATTGATGTAATATTTGAGTTCATGTCTGAATTTTAAAGTCTCCATAAACCGTTTTCTCCGATTTGCTTGAGTTAATGTAAACCTAAATTTGAATTAAGGTTTACAATACTGAAATTAGACATCGTATATAAAATTGTCGAGTCAACGAGATAAAAACGGAATCGAAGCAGGAAAGAGATTTGGCAAAACGAAGGAAAGAAAAAATAAAATAAAATAAAAAACGGAAAAAAGAAAAATGGAAAAGTAGAAAGCGGAAAAGTAGAAAGCGGAAAAGTAGAAAGCGGAAAAACAGAAAAGAAAAAAACAAAAATGTAAAAGATAAAAATAAGATCAGCCGAACATTCTTGAAATCGCATATTTCGAAAACGCGGTGCTTTTTCGATTTTGAACCTGAACGGCGGTTTGAACGATTGCCGGAAGGAAATGATCGTATTTGACTTCCAAAATAATGACGTCTCCGCCGTTCGTTTTGACAGTCGGCAGTTTCGGATTAAACATGTCTTTCGCGTGAATTCCTGTTTTAATTTGCGAATCCAATGTCACTCGAACATTTCCCGGTTTGTAAATAAACGGCTCGCGAATGTAATCGACAACCGTTTTCGGGCGGAGATGTTCGTATTTCATTTTGGCGTACAATTCCGTCAAAAGCGCGCGCTCGGAATTTTTCATCCAAGCCGTGTCGCCGCTCAAAAGCTTTTCACATTCTTCCTGCGTCACAGGCGCTTCAATTTTGTTGGCAAAACCATTCACTTTCGTTTTCTTTTCCAACCGAATGAAAGACGCGTCGTCGTTATACATTCGAATGCGGAATTTTTCGCGGTTGTTGACACCGTTTATTTTTTCCGACAAAACACGGTCTGTCGGGGTTTCAAAATAAAGACTGCGGATTTTGTAGGTACCGTTTTCATTCACGTTTTTATCAATATCAGCGAAAGCCGACAGACGGTTTTTAATCGTCAAATAATCCGCCGTGTTAATGTAATACTTCAACTCGTGCCGGAATTTCATTTCCGAATACATCGAATCCATCATTGAGCCTCCGAAATTTTATTTAAATTTTCATTCGAATTTTCATTTAAATTTTTGTTCGAAATTTCCGAATCATCGTCAAGTTCCGGCAAATTGTCATCCGGCGCTTCCGACGGATCAGGCTCGTTAATCACATCCGGCAAATCCGAAACAGAAACCATGAAATTGTTAGATTCCGGCGTATATCTCGGATTTTCGGGTTTAATGTAATAGCGGTAAGTACGTTCCATAAACATTGCGTCAACCGGTGCGTCAACAGATAAATTTTCTCGCTCAACACGTTGATCGAAATGGTTTTTTGGAATCGTTCCGTTGAGCTGACCTTCGATGCTGCGCGCGCGATATTCCCCGAAAACACGCAGCGCTTCAACGCCTGCCGCGTAATCCTCGTATGAAACAAACGCCGTCGGATCGTCGCGAACGGATTCGCCGATCAGCAAATCAACGCGGTTAATTGTTTCTTCGTAGCGGCCGCTTTTGAAATAGCCGTCAAGAATGTCTTGAAGAATGTCATAATATTGTTCTTTATAAGTTTCATTTTTCAAGAGCATGTTAACGAACGGTCGATGATATATGGAAACGTTTGAATAAACCGGCGTGTCAATCGGATAATCAACGACTGACGGCGTACTGTTGTCTTTGTAGCCGTCAAACGCGAAATTCTGATCCCACGGGAAAATCATGAGCTTGCCGTCTTTTTCATAAATGTAAAAGTTTTGAAGCGACGGGCCGGCGTAGCTGTCCATGCTGACAACGATTCCGGTGACGGCGAAATAAGCCAAAGATTCGTCGATAAAAACATATTGATCCAAATCTTCGCCTTTGTTGATCTGCTCAATCGCTTTTAACGCGCGCTTGCAGTCGGAAATCGTCGTGTTTTTGAACACGGCATTTCCGAAAATTTGATAATAATCCCAAATGCTGTCAGTTGTGTAAATCAAAGCGGCGCCTTGATTGACATCGGTTCCGTACAGCGGCGAAAATCCGCCTAACTTCGGAACATTGCTTTCGTTGATTAATTCCGGTTTGTACAGTTTTCCGAAATCGTTTCCGAAAACGCGCCGCGCGAAATCATCCTCAACCGATTCGACCGCGAGATAAAGTCCCCAGTCCCGGCCGTTAATGTCAATATCGGCGTACGCGAAAAGCGGAACCGGCGCGCCGGCGTAATCCATCATATCGTAAGCCAGATACTCTTTCATGTAAGTCGGGTCGCGGTAATTGTTGTTGACGACGAATTCTTTTAATCCGAAAAAGGTTTGGCCGTAAACGTATTCGTCGGCTTTGAACTTGAAGCTGAAACGGTCGGAGTTGCTGGCGGCAACCGAAACCAAACTGGACTGGCCTTTGACGCGAATGCCGACGGCGCTGAATTTTTGACCGTTAATCGTGACGTTGCACGGGAGATAACTCTCGTCATGCGGGTTGGAAAGCAAATGATCCCAATCCGCCTCCCCCATTTCAATTTCAATCGTCATGACGGTGTTGCGGTCAAACATCATTTCGTCGTAATTGACGGTTTCCGATGCCGACGGGATTGGAATTAAGCCGGGCGCAAAAAGCAGAATCCCGACAAAAATAAGCGCGGCGGCGATCAGTACGACTGCCAGCGCGTTCATGTATTTGCTGTTGATGAGACCGGAGCCGGAATCGGCGCTCATGTCACATATTCTCCGTTGTAGCTGACCAAAACCGCGCTTGTCACGCCTTCAACGTTTGAAATTTTGTTTAAGAACTCACTTTCGCTGTTGACGAGGCGGACTTCAACGGTCAGTTCGATGTTTCCTTCGGAAAGCGTTTTGGAGCGAAGCACTTGCTTTTTAACGCCGTTTTGAATGATTTCCTTGACTTCTTTTTCGGCATCTTCGCCGGTGATGTCAACGACTAAAATGTACGGCTTATCCAGCGGTTTTTTGCTCGCGAAAATAATGAGAATGACACCGATGAAAGCGGAGCCGAGAACGGCGAGCGGAATGAGTCCCGCGCCGATGACGATACCTGCTGAAATTGCCCAAAAGAGGTACGCGATGTCCATCGGCTCTTTAACGGCGGAACGGAAACGGACGATGGAAAGTGCGCCGACCATACCGAGTGATAAAATTAAGTTGGAGCTGATTGCGATAATAATCATGGTCGTGACAAGCGTCATGGCAATCAGAGAAACCCCGAATCCCGAAGAATACATCACGCCGGAGAATGTTTTTTTGTAAACGAAAAAGATAAACAATCCGAGGATGAACGCCAAAACCATGGCAATGAAAATATCCGTCAATGAAAAATCAACGATGTTGTTGATGAGATGCGATTCAAAAATGTCATTAAAAGTCAAAGTCGCCATTTTATTTCTCCATAAACCCAAAATGTAATTCAAATTTTGATGATAAATAAGAATAACAAATATTTAAAAGAAAGGTTTGAAAAACGGAATCGGATTAGAATAATTCAAAAAGGGCAAAAGTTTGTAAATTGAAAATTGAAAAAGGAACACGCAATTTTGAAATTTTTAAAAACGTGCGGCACGCGCGCGAATCGGCGCGGCAAAAAATGAAATTAAAATAGGAGATAAATAAAAAATAAAAAGAAATAAAAAGCCGAATTAGAATTCCGGCTTGGATAATGCGTATGCGACGAAACAGATAACAATGCCGATGCCGACAAGCGCGAACTGGTTCACGTCGGATGTCAAATCAAGGGCTGTCATCGGCGCGCCGAATGCGTACCACGCGAAAAGAACGAGTGTGAGCGCAACGGATGCCGCTGTAACGTATGCAATTTCTTTCATGCCAATCATTTCAAAATCACCTAAGTTTGAAAATAGTTTTTAAATTTATATAGTTTACCCTTTTTGATTTGGAAAATGAAATTATGCGGCGGACTGAATTAAATTCATATAACAGAATATAAATAAATTCCAAATATTATTGAAGTATTTATTGTTTTAATTATTATTGTATCATCAATTAAATTAATTTTAAAAACGGAGGGAAAAAATGGATCAGATTCAATATTATGACGCCAATCAAATCGAAGGGCGTTCCATGACAATCGTTTTAGACAACGGAAAATTAGAAACGGTTTCCAAAAACAATTCAAAAGGCGCCGGCATCCGCGCGCTTTGCCACGGCTCTTGGGGCTACACGTCGATTGACGGCGAAACGGATTTAAAAACCGGCATTCAAAACGCGTCAGAATTGGCAGTTTCCATGAACAGAAGAACGCCCAAAGAAAAAGTGATTCTCGGAAGCGTTCCGAAAAGAAAAGTCGGCAGCATGCCGCAAATCAAAATCAACCCGGAAGACATCAGCATCGAAGACAAAGTCGAATTGCTCCGAGAAATTGAAAAATACGCGAAAGAAGAAGGCATTAAAAGCACGCGCGTTTCGTATTCCGAATCAATATTGACAACGCGCTTCATGAATTCCGAAGGCGATGAAAAGGAATATCAGACAGTCAGAAGTGGGTTTGCGGTGTCTGCCGTCGCCGCCGAAGGCAGCAATTATCAAGCCGGCCGAGAAAGCCGCTTTAACATTTCCGGTTATGAAATTTTTGAAAAAAACGATCCGTACGAATTGGCAAAACAAGCCGCGAAAACCGCAAAATCTTTGCTGACCGCAAAAACGCCCAAAGGCGGCGCGCTTCCCGTGATTTTGGATCCCGAACTTGCCGGCGTTTTTACGCACGAGGCCGTCGGACACGCGTCGGAAGCGGATTTGGTGCTTCAGAATGATTCCGTTCTTTCGGGAAAATTGGGAAAACAAATCGCGGTTCCCGAAATTACGGTGATTGATGATCCGACGATTCAGGAATACGGCTTTTATCCGTTTGACGCCGAAGGCGTGCCGTCTGAAAAAACCGTTCTCATCAAAGACGGGATCATGAATTCATACATGCATTCCAGAGAAACCGCCGGCGCGTTTGAAGGCGTTTCGGGAAACGCGCGCGCCCAAGGGTATTCGATGCCGGTCGTTCGCATGAGCAATACTTATATCGACAAGGGAAACGCGACTTTTGAAGAAATGCTTGAAGACATCAAAGACGGCATTTATTTAATCGGCTCGCGCGGCGGCCAGGTCAACACCGGCGAAGGCGTTTTCCAATTCAACGCCGAAAAAGGATATTTGATTAAAAACGGCGAAATTTCGGATTTGGTTCGCGATGTTTCATTGTCGGGACAAACACTGGACATTTTAAATCACATAAAAATGGTCGGAAAAGATGTCAAGCTGCATGCAGGCCACTGCGGCAAGTCCGGGCAGACTGTTCCGGTCACCGACGGCGCGCCGCACATTTCAATTTCAAAAGCAACGGTCGGAGGTGCCTGAGATGACGGCAAATAAAACAGAAAACGCGGAAAAATTGTTTCCGGAAAACAAAATATCAATTGAAGAAATCCGATCCGGCATTGAAAAAGCGCTGAAGCTTTCCGAACAGCTCGGCGCATCGGATGCGGAAATTGTTTTTTCAATCGGGGAATCGACAAGCATTCAATTCAAAAAAGACGTGATTGAGACGGCAAAACAAAGCACGAATGCCGGCTACGGCGTGCGCGCGGCGGTCAACGGCGCTGTCGGGTTCGCCGGAACAAATTTAATCTCTGATTTGGAAAATACCGTCCGGACGGCGGTCGCATCGGCGAAAGTGATGGAAGCGGATCCGCTTTTCAAAAGTTTTCCGGCAAAATCGGAATACAAAACGGTAGACGGTTTGTTTGATGACAAAATCGTTGAAATGCGTTTGGACGAATGTATCGAATGCGCGACCGACATGATTTCAGGCGTGAAAAGCATTGAAAACATGATTCCGACATCCGGCGGATTTTCGAGATCGGTTTCTTATTTGATGATTATGAACACGAATGATTTGTTCGCTCAAAGAAAAGGAACGGCGATCTCGGGTTTCGCGGATGTGACGACAATGTCCGGCGAAGTTTCAACGGCTTACGATTACGCGGTGTCGCGCGAGAAAAACGTGGACTTCGCGAAAATCGGCGAAAATGCCGCAGATTTGGCGAAAAAATCACTCAACGGCGTGACGTGTGGCGCGGAGAAAATGCCTGTCATTTTCCACCCGTTTTCATTCTCCGACATTTTGGAAAATACGCTTGCGCCGTCTGTTGACGCGGACAATATTCAAAAAGAAAGGTCGGGCCTTGTCGGTCGCCTCGGCGATGAAATCGCAAACACCGAATTGTCAATCGTTGATGACGGAACGCTTGCCGGCGGCATTTCAAGCGGCGCTTTTGATGACGAAGGCACGCCGACGCAAAAGACAAATGTCATTGAAAACGGTGTGCTGAACTCTTATTTGTATGACAGCTACACCGCCGGAAAAGACGGCGTGAAAAGCACCGGAAACGGATACCGATATTCGTATTCGTCCGCGCCGAGTGTGGATTTCAGCAATTTCATCATTCAGTTTCCGCAAAGCGATGTCATTCGCGAAACGAAGCGCGGCATTTACGTCAATACCGTCATCGGCGCACATACCGCGAATGAAATTTCCGGCGATTTCTCAATTGAAGGACGCAACGCGTTTTTAATTGAAAACGGCGAAATTTCAAAACCGATTAAATCAGTGATGATTTCCGGAAACATTTTTGAAATGCTTAAAAATATTGACGGCGCCGGAAAAGATGTGCGTTCCGTCGGCGGCATTATCACGCCGTCGATTCGAATTTCGGAAATGAGCGTTATTGGGGAGTAAAACGGTTCTCGCTGCGGCGGAGTGAGCCGCAACCGAACACCCGAATGAACGCTGCCGCATCCGTAAAAAAGAATGAAAAAACGGAAATAAAACGCCGTTTTTTTATTATATTTATAATTGTTTGCGGTTTAAATGTTTATTTGAAAGATATTTCGAATAAAATGAAAAAAAACGAGATTGAGCATATCACTAATAAAATAAAAAATGAAGAATGAATGTTGAAGGACAAAGGATTTATAGAATATTTATCATTTTCAAACATAGATCTAATTTAGATTTAACCGACCGTTATTGATTTGTGGCGAATTTACAACGGTTGTGTTTCAGATATGACTCATTTTATTATCCGTGTTGCGAGTGAAAGACTTCGTTTGAAAAAACCGTCAAACACTTTTACGCAAGGGTGAAAAGAGTAATCGGAGGAAAACTTTTGGAGAAATATACCTACATTTTTGGCGCAGGCCTGACAGAAGGAAAAAGCGATATGAGAAACCTTCTTGGCGGAAAAGGCGCGAATTTGGCTGAAATGGCGAATTTAAACATCCCTGTCCCGCCGGGCTTTACGATTACAACGGAAGCATGTATCCATTATTTGGCAAACAAAGGGTTAACGGACGAAATGCATAAACAGATTTTAGCGGCCGTTGACAAACTTGAAAACGTCACCGGGAAAAAACTCGGCGACAATGCCGATCCGCTTTTAGTTTCCGTTCGTTCCGGCGCTAGGATTTCAATGCCCGGCATGATGGACACTGTTTTAAATCTCGGATTAAATGATATTTCTGTCGAAGGTCTTTCCTCCAAGACCGAAAATCCTCGTTTTGCTTATGACTGCTACCGCCGCTTTATTTCAATGTTTTCCGATGTCGTTCTCGGCATTGAATTCAATAAATTTGAAAAAGCGCTCGAAGCACAAAAGAAAAAATCCGGCGTCGAATCAGACACCGATTTGTCCGTTGATGATTTAAAAGAAATTATCGCGGCATCCAAACAAATCGTCAAAGACGAAAAAGGCTTTGACTTCCCGCAGGAACCCGAAAAGCAATTATTCATGGCGATTAACGCTGTTTTTGATTCATGGAATTCTCAGCGCGCGATTACCTACCGCAAAATTAACGGCATCCCGGGAGACTGGGGAACAGCGGTAAACGTGCAGTCGATGGTTTACGGCAACATGGGCGACATGTCCGGAACCGGTGTCGCTTTTACGAGAAACCCGTCCACCGGCGAAAACAAATTCTTCGGTGAATATTTGATTAACGCCCAGGGCGAAGACGTCGTCGCCGGCATTCGAACGCCGTCCGAAATTTCAACGCTTGAGAAGAAAATTCCCGACGCGTACAAACAATTAATCGACATCTGCCAAACCCTTGAAAAGCATTTCAAGGACATGCAGGACATCGAATTCACGATTGAAGAAGGAAAGCTTTACATGCTTCAGACCAGAAGCGGCAAGAGAACCGCGAAATCCGCGACAAAGATTGCCGTTGACATGGTCGAAGAAGGCTTAATCGACAAAAAGACGGCTGTGACACGCGTCACGCCGGCGCAGATTGACCAGCTCCTCCACCCGATGATTGATCCGTCCTGCAAACAGAACGTGATTGCCAAAGGTCTTCCGGCATCCCCGGGAGCCGCCGTCGGAAAAGTCGTATTCACACCCGAAGATGCTGAATACATGGTTGAAAAAGGCGAAAAAGTCATTTTGGTCAGAACCGAAACCTCACCCGAAGACATCGGCGGCATGTATGTCGCGGAAGGTGTTTTGACGGTCAGAGGCGGTATGACATCTCACGCGGCTGTTGTCGGCAGAGGCATGGGCAAGCCCTGTGTTGTCGGCTGCGGCGACATCACAATTACGGAATCAGAAGACAAAAAATTCTATGTCGGCGATTTAACCATTAACGAATTGGATTACATTACGATTGACGGCAGCACCGGAAGCGTCATTTTAGGCGAAATGCCTTTGATTCCGCCGGAAATCAGCGAAGATATCGAAGTTTTGCTCGGCTGGGCGGACGGAATCCGCACGCTCGGCGTCCGCACAAACGCTGACACGCCTGAAGACGCGCAAAAAGCACTGGAACTCGGCGCAGAAGGCATCGGTCTTTGCAGAACGGAACACATGTTCTTTGAAGAAGAAAGAATTCCGGTCGTTCGCAACATGATTCTTGCAGAATCCAAAGAAGAGCGCGAGATTCAGTTGGCGAAACTCTTGCCGATGCAAAGAAAAGACTTTACGGAAATTCTCCGCGTCATGCAGGGAAAACCTGTGACGATTCGCTACTTAGACCCGCCGCTTCACGAATTCCTCCCCAAAGTATTCGAATTAAAAGAAGACTTGGAACATCTTAAAAAAGAAGGCGCGTCCAAAGACGAAATCGACGCGATTGAAAAGATGATTGATCGTGTCATCAATCTTCACGAACTCAATCCGATGCTCGGCCACAGAGGATGCCGCCTCGGCATTACTTATCCTGAGATTTACAACATGCAGACGCGCGCCATTTTTGAAGCGGCCTGCAACCTTCACAAAGAAGGCATCATCGTGAAGCCTGAAATCATGATTCCGCTCGTCGGCCACGTCCGCGAATTGGAAATCACCAAGAAGGACGTCAACGAAACCGCCCAAAAAGTGATGGAAGAATGCGGTGTTACGATTGAATACACTGTCGGAACAATGATTGAATTGCCGCGCGCGACAATGACCGCCGACCAAATCGCAAAGGAAGCTGAGTTCTTTTCCTTCGGAACAAACGATTTGACGCAAACGACATTCGGCTTTTCCAGAGACGATGTCGCAAAATTCATTCCGCTCTACATTGAAAAAGGCATTTTGCCGGAAGATCCGTTCGTTGCAATCGATCAGGAAGGCGTCGGCGCGTTGATGAAAATCGGTGTTGAGAAAGGAAAATCCACGAAACCCGATTTGAAAATGGGCATTTGTGGCGAACACGGCGGCGAGCCGAGTTCCATCCGCTTCGCTTATTCACTCGGCTTAAACTATGTCAGCTGTTCCCCCTACCGCGTGCCGATTGCGCGCTTGGTGGCGGCGCAGGCGAGCATTGAAAACGAAAACAAATAATGAAAATCGGAATCAACCGATTTTCAAACTCTATTTTTAAAAACGTACGATTTGATTTTGAATTAAATTTTCTTCAAAAGCGCAGCGGCTCGCGCGCGGCGGCAGCCGTGAAATCAAAAAATAAACAAAAAAAAGGAAAGGAAAGCCGAAATCAAACTTTATTTTCGGCGAATCCCTCAACGGAAAGATCAATTTGAACCGGCGGTTTTTGCGGGTTATAAATCATTTCTTTGGCTTTGACGCGAATTTCAACATCCGCATCGGCGATGCCGTTTTCATTCATGTATTTGAAAATGTCTTTTCGCGCAAATGATTCGGCGTAATGAACGGCGGCATCTTTGTTTGAAAATGCGCGCTGGCCTTCGGAAGTAAACGTGTTGTAGCGAAGCGTCCAGTCACCGTTTTCTTCTTCTTTGGATTCCACTTCAATGCGGATTTCAACGCGTTTCGCAAGTTTTCCGGCAAGACAGCCGACAGCGTTTCCGACGGCGTAATGATCGGGCGCAATGATTTCAGCGTCCAAAAACTCGCCGAGTTCGGGAATGAAACAGCGAACAGGCGCACCGATTAAAATAATCGGAATATCTACTTTAAACCGCAAATAAGAGCTGTCGCCGATGCCGCCGAATTTGTCGGCGAATAAATTCAATTCATCGCGCGAAAACGTATCGTTTAAGAACAGAACGGTTTCAATCGCCATGATTTTCGCAAATTTGCGCTTAACGAACCGGCAGAAATCTTCTTTGGCCATATTGAAAATTTCGGCAAGCTTTCTTGCGCCAAGCTGCGCGATTTCAACGTCCCATTCGGAAAATTCACCTGTCACGTGAAGAACGTCGGTCGGCGTAAATCCGATGAGCTGAATCAACCGCTTGTTGACCAACGTTTCAACGATGTCAAACGGAATTTCGCCTTCGGGAAAATCTTTCCAGTTCAAATCATCAATAAAAGCCGGCTCTTCGCTCATTTTTTGATAAACTTTCATCTCATCGGGAGACAAATTCGTCGCTTCGTAGCCGCTTTTTAAAACAAGCGTTGTCTTTTGCATGAATTCGTTCAAAGACATATTGTGCGCCGCCCAATGATTTGTAATTGTTTCGGCAATTTTCGGATACATGACGGCGGCGCGGCAAAGCGGAATGACGCGGCGCGGGCCGATCGTAACGGACGGCAGGCGCGCTTCCAAAACGTTTGCGGCGTTCACCCAAATGTGACTGTCGCCGCCGGCGGCAATCGTTTCCATTTTGATTGCGCGGACTTTGGTTTTCCAGCCGCCGACGGTCGCGCCGAGGTCGGAAATCTGCGGAATGCCGTCTTCAATCATCGAAACATCCGTGCTGGTGCCGCCGACATCAATCGCGAGACAAGTTTCTTTGCCCGACAAAAAAGACGCGCCGAGAACACTGGCCGCAGGCCCCGAGAAAATCGTTTCAACCGGGCGTTCCATGACTTCGGAAAACATCGCGACTGCGCCGTTGCATTTGAGCATAGTGGTTTTGACGCTCATGCCGCGGCGCTCTGTCTCTTCGGCGACGGCTTCAAGGAATGTGCGCGCAACCGGAAGGAGTGAGGCGTTTAAGTAAGCCGTGACACCGCGCTCGTAAGCGCCGAGCGCGTGCGCAAGTTCGTAGCCGCAGACAACGGGATAACCCGTCAGTTCATGAATCAAATTACGAGCTGCTTTTTCGTGATCGGGATTTAAAATGCTGTAAAAAGATGAAACGGCAAAAGCCGACACTTTATCTTTGACCGATAAAACGTATTCCCGAATGGCGTCTAAATCCAATTCTTCGTTTTCTGCGCCGCGGTAATTGTGACCGCCTTTGACGACCGCGCAATTGTCTTTGAGATGTTCGGGAATTTTTTGAGAGCCGATTAAAATTAAAGCGACCGGCGCGCCGTTTTTCTCCAAAATTGTGTTGGTTGCAAACGTCGTTGAAACCGAGAGCAGTTTGACCCGTTTTAAAGTTTCGGAATCCAGCAGATCCAAAACATTTTGAATGCCGCCGAGCGGATTCGGGTAAGTCGTGAGCGCTTTTTTGGATTCCAAAATGACGCGGCCATCCATATCGACGAGCGCAGCATCCGTATATGTGCCGCCCGCATCGATTCCGAGTGAGATATTGTCTGACAAACCATCAACCTCCTGATGTGTGATGTGTTATGATTCAATATCGGCAAAAGTGAATCGCTCAATTCCCCCGAAAAGAGCGTTTGCCGTTTTTTGAATTAAAATTAAAAACAGAATAAATAGGGAGATAAACCAATTAAACCTTTTTAGAAAAAAGAAAACAAAGTTGAAGAAAATAAATAAAAGAAATTAAAAATGAAAGGAAACGTAAAGTATTATATAATTTTAAAAATGGCTTTGATGAAACGGATTTAAAAATGGAAATGTTCATGGGCGAATTTATATAAACGAAAAGGGGTATTAAAAATCATGAAAGCGTGCATCATGTGCGGCGGAACCGGAACACGGCTTCGCCCGTTGACATTTAAACGGCCCAAACCGATGATTCCGATTTCCAACAAACCGTCGGTGCTTCATTTGATTGAACATTTGTCAAAAGAAGGATTCAACGACATCGTCATCACGCTCGGTTATAAAGGCGAAGATGTCGAAGAAGAACTCGGTGACGGCAGCGTTTACGGTGTGCACATTGATTACGTTTATGAAAAGGAAAAGCTCGGAACGGCCGGCAGCGTTAAGAACGCGCAGGAGTTTCTCGGCAACGAACCGTTTATCGTTGTCGGCGGCGACCATGTGATGACGCTGAACCTTCGGGAAATGTTCCGCTTCCATCAAAATAATGAGGCGGATGTCACAATCGGATTGCTTTCGATTGACGATCCGAGAGAATTCGGTATCGCCGACATGGATATCAACAACCGCATTTTACGATTCTTTGAAAAACCCAAAGCCGGCGAAATTTTCAGTAATCTTGCCAGCACCGGCATTTACGTTTGCAATCCGTCGATTTTTGATAAAATTCCGACAGGCGAGAAATTCGATTTCGCGAAAGACCTGTTTCCGACGATGCTTAATAACAACGAGCGCATCAACGGCGTTTTAGTCCGCGGCAAATGGACGGATGTCGGAAGCGCAGGCGCGTACCGCGACGCTCAAAAATGGATGCTGGACGACATGACCGAAACGGTTTTAGAAGGCAATTTCATTTCAAACGGCAAAATCCAGGGACCGCTTCATGTCGGCTCCGGCGTTGCAATCGGCGGGAATTCGTCGCTGGTCGGACCGCTTGTCATCGGCGAAAACACCGTGATCGGCGAGCGCGTTCTTATCGGCCCGTATTCGGTCATCGGCTCAAACTGCGTCATTGAAGACGATGTCAAAATTCTTTCTTCTTACGTTTTCGACGGCACAAAAATCGGTAAAGGAACAACGCTTTCAGGCGCGATTGTTGACGGCGACTCCTCTGTCGGCGCAAACAGCAGCCTTGAAAACGGAACGATTGTCGGCCCGAACGCCAAGCTCGAAGAAAATGTAACAATTCACTCCGGCGTGAAACTTTGGCCGGAAACCGTGATTTCAAAAGGCGAAAACGTTAAAGACGACCGGCTGAATGAAAAATACGGAACGGATGTCAGCGGCTCCTGAACAAGACAGCGAAAACAAAATCGGAAACTGTAAAACAAAAAACAGAAAAGCAAAACAAAAAACAAACAATAAAAACAAAATCGGAAAAAAGCGGGTTCTGTACAGGGGTTTTAAAAAATGGTTGATTACAAGAAATTTTTCATAATCAGTTTGGCAATCAGTTTAATTTCAGCGATTGCCATCATTTTCCTGACGACAGATGCCGAAACGCTTGAATCGTTGAAACAGATTCGCTTAGAATTTATTGTCGCCGCACTTTTGCTGCAGCTTTTTTCTTATGTTTTGACGGCGCGGAAGACGAAGTTTTTGCTGCGCTCTCTCGGCTACCAAATTAAAACATCCCAGGCGCTTGAAAACGTTTTAACGGGTATTTTGCTGGCCTCGCTGACACCGTCTTCTGTCGGCGGCGAGCCGGTTCGGATTCTTCTGCTCCGCAAAAACGCGAAAGTGCCGGTCGGAAAAGCGACCGCCGTCATCTTTATGGAACGCTTTTTAGATGCGTTTATCATATTCATTTGCCTGATTCCGTCTTTGTTTGTTCTTCGTTCCTTCTTGGGAAGTGAAGAGGGGCGAGGCATTTGGGGCATTGACACGCTTCTCATCATCGGAATCGTGATTTTGTTCGCGCTCCTGGCGGTTTTGATTTACGCGATCATTCGCCCGAAATTCGCGAAGAAATTGAGCCGCAAAATTCTGATATTTGCGGAAAAGAAAGCGCCTGAGAAATACAAAGCGCGAATCAATAAGATGATGATCACGTCGGAAAATGAAATTGATCTTTTCCAATCCAGTTTCAGACGGTTCCTTTCAGTCGGAAAAGTGAATCTGATTGTCGCCGTTTTCTATACAATTATTTACTGGGCGGTTCACTTCTCCGTTTTGTGGCTGGTCCTGCTCGGCTTAAACGTTCATCCAAATCTGCCGCTGATGTTCGCAACGCAAATCGTGCTCTCCATCATCATGGTGATTCCGGCAACGCCCGGCGCAAGCGGTATCACGGAACTTGCGGCTTACACGCTGTATTCTTTGTTTATTCCGGCCTCGCTTGTCGGCGTGACGGTGATTGCCTGGCGCGCGATTACGTATTACGTCAATATTGCCGCGGGCGCTTTGGCTTGCATTAAAGTGATTCGAAAATACGGCATTAACGCGTTCGGCCCGAAAACGGAAATGGAAGCTTTGGATCCGAACAATTAATTTGAGTCAAACCGCTCAAAACGGATTTAAAAAATGATAAGTTTTTATATGAAGTCAAAATAAATAAGGCTTCATCTCACATTTTTGAAAATAATTCCTGCGTTTGCAGGCGGAAAAATTAATCGGTGTATTATAAAATGTATGTCAATAGCAATTGTGTCGGCTGCAGTCAGTGCGTCGCGTTTTGTAAACATGACGCGATTGTTGCCAAAGGACGGGCAACGATTACGGAAAACTGTAAAGAATGCAACTTCTGTACGTCGTATTGTCCGATGAAAGCGATTCAGCCGGGAACGGGAGGCCTGTAAATGACAACGGAAAACAAAAAAGCGATTGTGATCGGCTCAGGCCTCGGCGGTTTATTGACGGCGGCACAGCTTGCCAAAGACGGCTGGAATGTCGACGTTTATGAAAGGCTCGCTTTAATCGGCGGCCGTTTCGCGAATATCGAATACAACGGCTACCAGCTTTCAACCGGCGCACTTCACATGGTTCCGCACGGCACCGACGGCCCGCTTGCAAGAATGCTCAGAGCTCTCGGCGCGGATTTTGAAATCGTTCAATCGACACCGATGGCAACCGTCCGAATGCCGAAAAATGCGGAAGAGACGGATTATAAGAACGGTTACGAAGACATTTCTTACTTGGATTTTAAGAAGCATCTGACGTCTAAAAACAAACTGATGATGGTTCTTTTAACGCTCGGCTTTAAAGCCGGTATCATTCGCCCGACCAAAGTCGGTTTCAAAACGTGGTACTCCAAATACATTCACGATGACAGAATCGATCGCTGCGCCGACTCTTTTACCGGCTGGGCGCTCAGCACGACCGCCGATGAGGTCACGACGCGTGAAGTTTTTAAAATCTTTAACAACGTTTATACATATGGTGGTCCCGGAATTTTGAAAGGCGGCTGTCAAACCGTAATTGACGAACTTGTTCGAATCCTTTCCTCATACGGCGGAACGATTCACACAAAATCCGAAGTGACGAAGATTGTTGTCAAAGACGGAAAAGCAACCGGCGTTGTCGTCGGCGGAAAAGAAATTTCGGCGGATTTGGTGATTAGCGACATCGGTCACAAAGAAGCTTGGGAAATTTGCGAAATTGACGGTGTCGAAGGTGAATCGGCATCTCACGTTCTCGCGCTTTCGTCTCCCGTGTTTAAAGAATACGAAGACAAGCTTGCCGAAATGAAACCGTCTGCCGGCTTGAAGATTTGTTTTGCGTCGGATGAGCAGATTCTGCCCGACGGCTGCAGCTTAATGCTGACGCCTTACACGCGCCGGATTAACGGTTTAAATGAAGTGACGATTGCGGATCCCAATCTTGCGCCGCCCGGAAAGCATTTGATTATGTGCCACCAGAGAACGGCGCTTGACAAACTGGATGAAATTGATGAAGAAATCGAGCTCGGTCTTGAAGATGTCAAGGATTTGTTCCCCGACAAAAATGTTGAAATTTTAATGGTTCAGGTTCATCACGGCAGATGGCCGGTCAACCGCGCGTTTTCGGGAACGGATTTCGGAAACAAAACACCGATTCCGAATTTGATTGTTGTCGGCGACGGCGCGAAAGGCGAAGGCGGCATTGAAATCGAAGGAATTACATTTGGTGTCCGCGACGCTTTGAAAATTATTAAAAATCAATAAGAGGTAAGAATCGGAGAAGAAACATGAAAAACCGCCCGATTACTTATTCCAAAAACGTTTTTATTCCCGTCACGAATGTCTGCCGAAACAAATGCGTCTATTGCGGTTTTCGGCGCCCGGCAGAACATAAGGACGCTTTTTTAATGACGGAAGCCGAAGTCGCCGCGATTTTAAAACAAGGAGCTGAAACCGGCTGCACGGAAGCGATGTTCGCGTTCGGCGAATCCCCCGAAGAAAACGCGGCGTTTAACGCGCGTTTCGGAAAGCAATTGAATGAGATGGGTTTTAAAACCGTCATCGAATACACGGCGCATCTTTGCCGCTTAGCTTTGGATTACGGATTGCTGCCGCATGTGAACGGCGGCGTTCTTTCTTTTGACGAACTTCAATTGCTTGCGCCGCTGAACGCGAGCATGGGACTCATGCTTGAGACGACGGCAATTGTTTCGGCGCACGCGGATTGTCCCGGAAAAATTCCGGCCGCGCGTCTTGAAATGATTGAAAATGCCGGCAAATTGAAAATGCCATTTACGACGGGACTTTTAATCGGCATCGGCGAAACGCGTCAAGATTGGGCGGAATCGCTTGCCGAAATTCAAAAATTGCATCAAAAGTACGGTCACATTCAAGAAATTATTTTGCAGAATTACACACCCAACAGCGGTCAGGAAAATCCGATCAAAGACTTGAAACCGCCGACGAAAGAAGACATGATTGATTTGATTCTTTTAACAAAAAATACGCTGACGCCTGACATTTCAATACAGGTCGCGCCGAATTTGATGTCGCCGCTTGAATTGATTCAATACGGCGTAACGGATTTGGGCGGCATTTCGCCGGTGACGATTGATTATATAAATCCGGAAGCCGCATGGCCGAAAATCGAAGAATTGAAAACACTTTTGAGTTCAAAAGGATATGAATTTAAAGAACGGCTTCCGGTTCATCCAAAATTTGTGAAAAGCGGTTGGTTCGGAAAGGAAACTGAATTTTTGATTGAGAAATTGAGCGATGCTGACGGGTATCGGAAATATTAAGGCTATTTTGCTGCTGCGCCGACGCGCGCGAGCCGCACCGTTTTTTCAAAATCGTTGAAAATCGAGAATTGTTTTTCAAAAAAAAGAAAATCAAATCCGAATTTGATTCGGATTTGTCTGATTTAGTTTATTCATAATTCATATGCGCGAACATCACTCTGAACCAATTGCCGACAACCGTCCAAAACTCTGCGTAAACCGGATAATGATCGGAAACCGCATACGTTTCGTCTTCCGTTAAACCGTATTCCGCGCTGTAATTGAAAACGCCGGATGTGTTTGTAAAGTAAGGCGCAAGCGCTGCCGTAATGACGATTCTGTCATATGTGTTCTTGGTTTTTGTTGTCGTCACTTCTTCGTTTCCGATGAGCCAAATGTATTCGTCGGATTTAAAGGCGGAAGCGCCGCTTTCATTGAAATAGCTGCCGTCGGCGTTAAAGTCGCCCATCACGACATAATTTTCCTGACCTTTGTAAATGGATTTGGCGTATTGAACGACGCTGTCAAGCTCGTTGACCTCGTTTTTCGCGTCATCGGGTTTGGTGTGAATCAAAATGAAAAGCGCGTCAAAATCGCCGGCCTGCGCTCTGAAAGTCACCATGTAAGGCTCGCGCTCAAACGGGTCTGTTCCGTCAGGTTCGGGGTAAACCAGCGGCTCGCTTGCAACCAGCATGCTGCTCGCATTATAGATGTAAGCGTATTGTTCCTTGCTGGATGATCGGCCGAGGCGGTCACTGACAACGTAATCGTAATTGTAAGGATTGCCGTTTTCATCTGTTCCTTCGTTAATCAATTCAACCAATTTCGGCAAAGACGTGCCGCTCGCGTCACGAATTTCCTGAATGCCGACAACATCATAGCGGCGGATTGTTTTTGCCAAAACATCCATCACGTCGTCTTTGGCGGCTTTGGACTGCCCGAAGATTTGAATATTAAACGCCGCAATCGAAATTTGATCTTTGGCGGCGGCCGGGGTTTGAGAATCGTTTGTTTTATTCGTTTCATTGATTTCACTCAGCTCAGGCGGAATTACATCGCCCGGCGGACATTCATTCGAAGTCGAAGGAATCGGAATTTCCGTGTCCGCGCCGATGCAGCCGGCAAAAAGAGAAGTCAAAAGCAATACAGTCAAAAGAACGCTTAAAATCGCAGATTTCGATTTCATAATTCTAAAAACACGTTACCGCATTTATTTATTTTCGTCGGTGTTTGGTTTTTAAATGAAATAAAAATGAACTGAAAAAATGAAATAGAAGAAATGAAAAAATAAAAAACGAAACAAAAAATGAAATAACGAAAAAAGTGAAACGAAAAAACGAAAAAGTGAAACGAAAAAAACAAAAAAGATAAAATCAAATTTTTAAAATTTGATTTTATGTTCTCGGCGCGTATCTCCAATATTCGGCGTAAACCGGATAGTGAGAGGAAACGGCTTCTGCCTGTTCCTGCGTCAAATTGTATTCTTTTGTGATGTTAAAAACGCCTTTTGAGCCGATCAGGAAATGGCTGATTTCTTCCGTGACGATAATTTTATCGTAAGCTTTGCCGTCAAGCGTTGATCGGCATCTGTCGGTTGTCGCCCAAACATATTCGTCGGATTTCAGCGGCGAGTCCGTGCTTTGATTATTGTAGTAAGGCTCGTCGGCATAAAGGTTTCCTAAAACCGTCATATTCATCTGCCCGGCGTAAATCGTTTTAACATAATCGACAAGAGCTGCAAGCTGATCAATCTCATCGGCTGCATTGTTTTCATTAACATGGGTGTTGATGAACAAAATGTCGCCTGTCCCATTGTGCGCGCGGAACGCAAGCATGTACGGCTCCCATTTGAAAACGTCGCCGTTCGGCTCCGAATAAACGCGCGGAATGCTTGCCGGATAAACAAGATTTCTGTTGTAGATGAACGCGTACTGTTCTTTGTCACCGGACGGACCGATTTGACCGCTTAAATTGTACTGATAGAAGTAAGCGTTACCGCTTTCATCGGTTCCGTTGTTTAACTCCTTGACAAGCGTTTCCATTGCCGTTCCGTTCGGGTCGCCAATTCCCTGAACCGCGATAATATCAAAATTGCGGATTGTTTTGACAAGAATGCTTAAAGTTTCCGAATCGGATACTTTTGCGTCATTGAAATCCTCAATGTAATAAGTCGCAACGACAACGACACCTTCGCCGGTGTCATCTTTCAAATCGGACGATTCATTACCGGACTGATTCAAACAGCCGGAAAATGCGGATACCAACAGTATCAATAAAAACAAACCCAAATATGCTCTGTTTTTAAATCCCATGCTTTATGTATTGTTTTTATGGAATTTATTTATTTTGTTTGTAATTATCATTTTCAAAAAAACAATTATACAATTTAATAAAAATTGTTGTTAAAAATATTTTGCAAATTCAAAAACGGAACTCAGTAAAAATAAAATTAAAATTAAAAACAAAAATAAAATTAAAACAAAAATAAAATTAAAACAAAAATAAAATTAAGAAGAAAAGAAGCGCAAGTGCGCTTCTTTAACGATATTTTGTAATTATTGTCCCGGCGGATACATGTAATATTGCACAAACACCGGATAGTGTGTTGAAATCTTTTCCGTTTCCGTTTTATTCAAACCATATTCTTCGCTGAAATTGAAAACGCCTGCGTTTCCGCCGTAATAATTTTTCAAATTCGCGGTCGCGATGATTCTGTCATATGTATAATCGCCTTCTGTTGACGTCACCATGTCGTCTGTTATAATCCAAACATATTCGCTTGATCTGAGCGGCGAATCGGATTTTTCATCATAATACGGCGCGTCGGAATACAAATTTCCGACAACGGTAATTGTATCGTGTCCGGCATATTCCGTCTTGATTTTTTCGATGAGGGCCGGAAGCGCGTCAATCTCTTCTTTGACATTGTTTTTGTCGGTTGTCAGCAAGACAAACAAAACCTGTCCCTGGCCTTCGTAGGCGCGAAACGCGACTAAATACGGGTCTCTGTTAAAAACGTCATCGTCATCGGCATAAGTGCGCGGAACGGAAGACGGATACAGTACGGTTCTGTTGTAAATGTACGCGTATTGTTCCTCGCAGCAGGTTGTGCGCCCGACAATTTCACTTAAATTGAACTGATAATTGTACGGGTCCCCGTTTTCATCAAAACCATTGTTGATTTCATCAATCAAAATTTGCATCGCCTCGCCGTTTTCATCTTTAATTCCCTGAAGACCGATGACATCGAAATTGCGGATGATTTTTGCAAGCGTTGCAACAACTTCTTCATCCGATGCTTTTTCCATGTCAAAATCATCAATGTAAAAAGTTGCGCCGCTGATGATGTGATTGTCCGGCACCTGTTGTTTTTCACCGCTGAGACAGCCGGAAGCGAACAAACCGCAAGACAGCAAAATTATTGTCAATAATAAAATTAAAACCCTGTTATTCATAAGTCACACTTCATTAGCATTCTATTTTAATCTTTTCGCAACCCGAATCGAACATTTTTCATTTTATTTTCGAGTGGCGGCGCTTATTCTTTTCCGCCGAGAACTTTGGATTCATATTGTTCGTATTTGTCATACGTTTTTGCCAGCTTCATAATGTTTGACATTTTGGAATCGGTAAACGTAATCATGTCTTCCAGCTTTTGAATCAATTCGGAATTTTCATTCGGATTTTTCGGAAGCATGGAACAGAATCTGTAAATTTCATAATTCGGCGGGAATTCATAAGTCAATCGAAGCGCCGTAATCATCATCAAAACGGAATATTTGAAACTGATGTAATTCATGTTCGCGATTTCATTGATGTCTTCATCCGTGATGTCTGATGCGACGAAATTCAAAAGCGAGTCAACGGTTTGAATATCTTCTTTGCTGATGAAAACCCGATATTTCATCGGAATCATTGTTTCAACAGATGCGCCCGGTTTTTCTTTTTTCATTTTCAAACCATCGACAACCATTTTTTGAACGGATTTGTAATTTCCGACTGTCAGCGTCGTTGTCACCATGGTTTCGATTTTCGTCAAATTTTCAATTTTGGGCGCAGCTTTTTGTTCCAGCTTTTTAATTCGGGCAATCGTTTCCGTGATTCCGTTTGCCGTCCATGCTTTGGTAATCGGCAATTCCGTCGCTTTCGCGACCAGCTTTTGCTCAGCCATCGCTTTTCCGGCAACTTTTCGAATCAAACGAACGGTTCTTGAATTATTTCCGATAGTCGGTGGCTCAGAACCGATTTCGGAAATATCTTCAAAAAGCTTGTCAATGACCGCTTTGACTTTTCCGCAATGCTCGACAAAATAATAAAAAGAAGGTTTGTCCGTGTCGGCATCGCGGTATTTTTCAAATTCATATTGAAGAGATTGTAATTGATTGTAAATTGACATAATAAAAGTAAGGTTCGGCTGATTTATAAAATTTCTTCAAAACAACCGAAACAGAATAAAAATCAATCGACAGAGAAAGTCAAAATGAAATTAAATGAATCAAATGAAAATAAAATTTAAACAGAATTAAAAACGAAATTAAAACGGAATCAAAAAAAATTAAACCGAATTAAAAAACGAAATTAAAACAGATCAAAAAATGAAATCAAAATAAAAAAAGAAACGGAAAAACGGATTACTCCGCTTTTCTGATGTAAACGATTTTGACGTTGTTGTTATTCGCGTAGTCCTGGATTTCATCCGTCATGTCGCCGGCTGAAATGAAAAGACCGAAATCCGTTTTGTAATGGTTTTTCGCGTCAATCGCTTTTTCGATTTTTCTGTTTGTAATTGTGCCGAATTCGTCATTGTCAACGACGACGATGTAGCGGAGATTGTCTTTGTACAAAAGCAAATCTGCGTCGTCCGTTGATAATTTAGACACTTCAAAGCCCATCTGCTCAAACAAATCGGCGGCTTTGACAGCCAGCGGCGCTTCAACCAAATTCGATGAAGATTTCAATTGGTGCGCGCCTCCGCTTGAAAGCGCTTTGATGGAACTCGGATTCAAACGGCGCGTGCCGTCGGGATTGAGCTGATAAGAGCCGTCCGGATTCAACAAATAATTTTCCTTTGAGTCAAGCAAATAATTGCCGCTGTCATCTAAAAGGTAATGACCGTCTGCGGTGAGCTGATACGCGCCGCCGGCTTCAAGCTGAAGAGATCCGTCCGCGTTCAATTGCATGGTCGCGCCGGGCAGCATGTTCTGTCCGCCGCCGCCAATCTGGTCTCTCTCGGGCGCGCCGCCAAGCTTTGCGTTTTTGCGCTCCCAAAGCATATATTCTTCTCTTTTCAGTCTTTCCGCCATGTCGCCCTCATCCATCGGAATGCCTGATTGCTGCGTGTTTTGGGCGTTGTTTAAAGCGTATTCGTAATTGGACTGATCGAACAAAACCGTTCTCATCTTGTCGAAATAACGGTTTTCGGTTTCTTCGAGATACAAGTCTTTGGCGTCCTGAACCGCCATGCGGAATTCGTCAATGTGACCGCGTCTGCCGCGAAGAAGGAACTTATATTCGCGTCCGTCTTTTGTCGTCATTGAAAAAGTTGTTCTTTTCAACAGGAAATAAGAAAATAAACTGATAATTGCCAAAATACCGATGATAATTGCCAAATACACCGACCATTGCGTCAGCATGGCAACAACTTCAGCATCCGTGTGCGTGCCGAAATAAATCGCGCCGTATTGCGCCAAATAATAACCGATTGTTCCGGCGTTAATGTAAATTAAAGCCGCCGCAACCAAAAGCACAAATCCCCAAAGGATTTTTCCCCATTGCGGGCGATAAGACCAGCCCGTTGAAACGACATCTTCCAAACGGAATTCTCTCATGTTCAATTTTCTTTTATTCAACGAGAAAAGACGTTTATTCGTCAGCACAAGCGTTGTCCAGCTTTTGTATTCCGATGCGGCCATGTTGTTATGAGACCACACCGTTTCGTCCTTCATGTCAATTGAATTGAGGACACGCTCTTCTTTTCCTAAATATTTTGAGAAATTTGCCATAGTTTTTATCACCGATTATCTGTTTTTAGGCGTTATTTCAACGTGTAAAATAATATTTGTAGTGTATTGTTTCGATGTTTATATACTTTATTTCATATTTTGTTTTTTAAAATTATTTATTTTATAAAATTGGTTGCACCGAATATCAAATCAAAACGAAACGAAGAACGAATAAATCAAAATGAAAGAAAGAATTGAAATCAAAAACGAAATGAAAAACAGACAAATCAAAAATGAAATCGAAATTAAACTCAATATGAATGATTTCAAAATAAAAAAATCAAAGTATCTCATCGAATTTTAAAAATAATAAAAACGAGGAAAGGCAAAGCCTTTCCTTTGAATTGACTCGATTAATGTTTCGATAAATATTATTGATTAATACTTTCGATTAATGTTTCGATAATATTATTGATTAATACTTTCGATAATGTTTCGATTAATATTATTGATTAATACTTCGATTCATTAATGAGTTCAACTCGTAATTTATCTTAATACGGAACCGGAAGTCCCATTTCAATGCGGTGTTCGATTTCTTGGGCGTTTTTGGTTTTCTTAGCGTCGGACAATTTTTCAAGCATCGGGAATCCGACTTTGTCTTCCATGTCGATCGGCTTTGTTTCCAATTTTCCTGCCGCAATCATTTTGTCGATGAAATCTTTTCCGCGTTTGTTTCTGATGATGACCGTGCTCCAGCCGTCGGGCGAGCCGACCGATCCGGTTGCAAAGTCTGCGTATTCGGATGTGTAATCCATACAAACGTGACAGGATTTCTGCTCAAACGGATGCGTTTCTTTAATCGGGATTGCGATGGCTTCACTGCCGTCTTTCGGGTAAACGAAAAGCTTTCCTTTACCGATATCCGTCTTCAAAACGTCGTCCATTTTAACGCCGGCGTATTCTTCGATTAACGTTTTCATGCCGTTGTACGGGAAGTTTTCCATGCAGAAAATGCCGATGACAAGACCGATGTTTTCAACCGTGCCGCGGAAAGCCGCCGGATACTGCATCATTTTCTTCATCGCAATGACCTGACAGGGCGTTCCGACAAATCCGAGCTTTTCAAGAGCGTATTCCTTAACGGCGCTTTTGACAAGAGACATATTCGGGCTGAGCGAATATTTTGTGCCGCGCGCGGACAAAATTTCATCTCTGGTTCTTGCGATTTTCGGCATCGGCTTGAATCCTTCGGTTGTGTCGGCGACAATCACGCCGTCCAAAAGACCGTTTTCAAGACCGTAAACGTAGGCCGCCGTTACAATTCCGCCGTCCTGAGATCTCTTTAAGATTTCCTGGTCGGTGGAGCGCGCGGAAATAATTTCAATATATTCTCCGATCATTTTCACACCTCCAAAAGTCCTTTCAGCTTAGGCATTCTGATTCTCGGGCACTGCAAAACGCAGGAACCGCAGTTGATGCACATTTCCATGCGAATGTCAGGCTTGCCGTCATACATCGCAACCGCGCGCATCTGGCACGCTGCCGCGCAAGTGCCGCAGCCCATGCAAAGACCCTGGCTGATAACCTGTTTGACCAAGTTTTCGCCGCTGGCGTCCTGATATTTGACAAATTCGGCATACATTTCCAAATAATCCGTGTCGCCTTCAAGCGCCGCCATTATGAATTTAACGATGGAGTCCGTCGAGGGCGGGCATCCGGGAATCGCGAAATCGACTTTAACGACTTCCGCGACCGGAACAAAAGAGACGTGCGTCGGCTGCGGGTTTTGACCGCCGCGTCCGAAACGCGTGACACCGCCGGTGACAGCGCAGGCGCCGAGCGAAACGACGACTTTTGATTTCTCGCGCACTTCTTTAATTAATTCAACAGCATGGTGGTCGTCCAAACAAATACTTCCTTCCACCAATGCGATATCAACTTCATCCGGATAAACGCGTTCAATGACGATTTTGTCTTCCGTTTCCGTTACTTTTGTCATTTCATCGGCCAGCGTGATCGCGTAAACGAGATCGACGGCACCTAAAATGTCAAGGAGCTTTTCGTACGTGTCGGCAAATGAAATTAAGCAGCCCGTACATCCGCTCATGTGGACATGTGAGATTTTTACCAATATAATCACCCGATTTTACATTTCAAATCCATTCGCGCAATTTCAGCGAATGTGCTTTTACTCTGTCCCGTTATTTCTCCAATTCTTCCAAAACCATTTCGGCGGCTTTGTCAACAGCGGCGGTCACTTCGTCGGAAAGTTCAACGCAGACATCCGGCGCGGACAAATACTTGTACTGGCATCCGATGACGACAACTTCGATTCCGTATTTGTCATGGATGTCATTCAGCATTCCGGCAAGAGGCATATCGTGCGCATCAATGTGATATTTCGGGATATTCGGCAAATCTTCCGGATAAAGCCTTGTCAGCTCGCCCGGCGATAAACCATAATCAATAATATCAGCAATGATTACTTTTTTGACTCTCGATTCTTCATCAATCAAAGAAAGAATGAAGTGTGAAGCGCCTGTTCCTGCATCAATGATTCCGACATCTTCTGACTTCAGTTTCGGGTTTGATTCTTTCAGCTCATTTAAACGCTGAACGACTGCGAATCCAAATCCGTCATCTGCTAAGAGGATATTTCCGCAACCCAGAATTAATGTTTCTTTTTCAAGGTATTCCGGCATAAAGTCACCTGGTTTTTATCTATGTATAAATCGAAATTTTATTTATATGGATTGTATAATATGGAAATCATTGGAAAAATACTTTGCGGGACTTTTATTTAAAGATCTTTTCACCGACGGTGTTTCCGTCATAGTCTTTTGCAATCATGTGCGTTGCGCAGGAGACACACGGGTCGTATGCGCGGACAACGTGTTCGGCGAACTTGTAGTGGTTGCCGACGGTTGCGCGTCCGATGACCGGGATATTCCAGGTGGTTGCGACAATTGCGCTGTACTCAACGATTCTTCCGTCTTTTCCGACGACTGCGGCGTGGACGTTGTGGCCGCGAGCCGCTTCGATTGCGCCGACACCGATTGTTTCGCCGTCGCCGACGATCGGATCCGTACAATACGGGGCGCCGCTGGTGTTTAATTCGTCCAAAAGTTCAAGTGCTCTTTCGGCGTAGCATGCCATTTCCAAAGCTCTTGCTTTGTGAATGCCGAGCGCGCCTTTTGTTTCTTTGAAATCTTTAAATGTGACCATACGGGCGCGCGGGCCGACTTCGACTAAACTTCCTTTGTATTTCGGAATGTTTGTGCAGGCTTGGAGCGCGACTTCTTTGGGATATTCTTCAAAGGGTGAATATTCAACCGCTTGAGAATAATCGAATTTAGAAATGTCGCCGTAGGTTAAACTGGTTGCAAGCAGCGGGAAATCGTGGTAGCCGAATGTATCGGGGAGTTCCGTTCCGTCGTTGAGCTTGCCTTCGTTAAAAATATTCATCATGTAATCGCATTGAACAGCCGCGAGTTCCAAGTAGTTTTTCGCGCGGTCAATGAGTTTTCCTTTTGCTTCAGGCGTGATGTTTTTGGCCATGCCGCCGATCTTGATGTTCGGGGGGTGAATCGCTTCGCCGCCGATTGTGTCGACGAAATACTGACCGATTTTTCTCATTTCCTGAATTCTTTTAACGACTTCAGCGTAATCGTCTTTCGGAACATAGTCCGGCGCGATTAAGAACTGGTGGAGCGGATGGGAATGCATCTTGTTTCCGATTGCCGTTAACTCTCTTAAAATCAATCCGTCTTTGGACGGTTCCATGTTGCAGGCGCGTTCGAGCGCTTCAACGGAAGAAGTCGAGTGCGCTGTCGGGCAAATGCCACAGAAACGTGAAACTGCAATCGGCGCGAACTCCGCAACTTTTCCGTATAAGAATTTTTCAAAACCTCTGACCGGCGTCACGCTGTGATAGGCGCCTGACTCGACGATACCTTCATCATCGACCGTCAGGACCAAATTCGTATGGCCTTCATGTCGGGTTGTCGGTTTAATTTCTACTGTTTTACTCATTCAATCACCTATTTTATCGCCGGTATTCGCGGGATAAACCTCTCTTTCGTTTTTGATTGTAATCCTCTCTGAATCCGGATTTTCAGCTTTTTCAAAACGATTTATCGTGATAAATGTTATGGTTAATTTTGCGCTGTAATTCTAAATTTTAAAAAAATCACCTGATTCAGTATTTTTTACAATTTCATCTCTCTTTAAAAGCCTTGTGGTGAAGGTTGTCCGCGAATTATAATAAAACCGAAATCAAGCGGTTATTCTTCTATTTACGTTTTTTTGAAAAAAGCGTTCAATTCAAAGGCAATTGAATCGGTTTTTAAAATTTCGGATTGTTTATGCAATACGCCGGCAATTCATTACAAATCATTATATATTTAGCTGAATAATGAATTAACATTGCGTTTGCGTAAATTTTTACCGCGCGATCACAAGAATTATCAAAAACAATTTTAAAATTCTAAGCAATTCAAAAACAAGAGGGTACTATTAATGAATTTGGAGCAAATGAATGCTTACGGTGCCGACCTCAAAATGCTTCTTCAATTGGAAGGATCACCGGTCGCCGTTAAGTTAATTCCGGCCGGCAACGAAGATGAAGTGACAGGACGATTTGAAAAGCTTGACCGTCAAATGCGCCATTGCCAAATCACGGATCACGTTCGCCGCACCGGCGAAATGTTTTACACGACGCTGAGCGAGCAGCAATGCAAAGGCGGCGCGGCGGCACTTGGCCTGACGCAGCTTTCCGACAAAGTCAAAAGCGGCGAATTTTACTGCGACGGCCTCCATCATTTTGAAACGGTTGAAGCCGCTAAAAAAACGGTTGACATGATTACGTTTTTAGCGCCGAACTCCAATTCCGTTGTGCTTTACGCGCCGCTTGAAAAAGCAGCGTTTGAGCCCGATATTATCATTTTCATCTGCAACCCCGAGCAAGCCATGCTCCTGACGCAAGGGTGGGAATACAAAGACGGCGGTCGCATCGAAGCCGCGTTTTCGGGAAAACAAAGCGTTTGTTCCGATGCCGTCGCTCAAGTCATTAAAACCGGAAAACCCAACGTCACCGTCGGCTGCAGCGGCAGCCGCGCTTACACTAAAATTATGCCGAGCGAACTTTTGTATTCGATTCCGGCGCAAGACGTTGAAAAAACAGTTATCGGGCTTCATATGATTGTTGGCGATTCCGATTGATGAAGGTTTTGGAGATGAATATGCAAAATTGAACATATTCATTTCACTTTTTTATTATTCATATTATCTTAAAACAGCATCTTGTTTTTCAGAAATATTTTAAAATCGGAGCGGCTCACGCGCGGTGGCGCGGCAGCAAACGTAAAAACTCTTACTCTTCCCACAAATACCGATATTTATCCAAATATCCGTATTGTTCGGCTTCTCTCGATCTTTGATAAATCAGTGCCGCCGGGTGGAATATTTTGACAATATACGTTCCGTTTTCATCAATTTTTGATTCGCCCCATTCAAGCGTTTCGCCGTACGCTTTTTCGGCGGTGTTTCCGAGAAGAATGATGATTTTCGGCTTCATCAGTTCAAGCTGCGCTTCCATAAACGGGCGGCAGATTTCAATTTCCTTTTTTGTCGGTGTCCGGTTTGCCGGCGGGCGGCATTTCAGCGTGTTGATGACCGCCCACTCACCGTCTTTTAATGCCATGTATTCGATGAATTTGTCCAGCAATTTTCCGGCGCGGCCGCAGAACGGGACGCCGGTTTCGTCTTCATTTTTGCCGGGTGCTTCGCCGATGAAAACAACTTTCGGATGTTGTGATCCTTTTGAAATCACTTTATTTGTGACGGTTTCGTGAAGCGCGCATTTTTGACATTCCTGTATTTTTTGCTCCAAATACGGAAAACCGCCTTGAACCAAATCAGCGACGATAAGCGAATCGTTTTCTTTCAAATCTTTCCCTCTCTTTTTTCAATTTTTGAATTCAACTTTTTTTCAATCTGTTTCTTCGTTTCGGTTTATGTCAGAACAAAGGGTTTAAATTATATATATTAACACATTCTTTATTTCACATTGGTTTGTCAGCATTTATCCCGATTTCGTTCTTCGATTTGAAATCGAACATAACACAATCAGCATATTGAATCGGGACTCAGTTCTTTTTATATTAATCAAATACGGGAAAGATTTCCATGAAAGTGGTTGTTATCGGCGCAGGCGAAGTGGGTTACAATATCGCCAAAGTCATGTCGGATAAAAACGATGTCATTGTCATCGACAAAGATTCTGAGCGTGCGGCGCGCGCCAACGAATTAGACGTCCAGGTGATGGTCGGAAACGGCGCGAATGTTGATCTTTTAAAAGAATTGCCGGCTTTTGATCTTTTTGTCGCGGTGTCAAGCAACGACGAAATCAATATTCTTTCCTGCCTTGCGGCAAAAACAATTTCTCAAAATAAAGCAAAAACGATTGCGCGTGTCAGCAATCCGGATTACATCAAAAAGCCGGTTTCTCAAAAACCAGAAGTCGGCGTCGATGTGATGGTTTGTCCGGAACTCTCGTTGGCGTCCGAAATCGCCGAGTTGCTCTACATTCGCGGCGCGGTTGACGTCGAAGTTTTCGCGGAAGGAAAAGTCGAAATGATTGAATTTATCATTTCCGAATCCAATCAGCTCATCGGCAAATCATTTAAGGAACTGCGCCTCAACCAAGTGTGTACAGTCGGCGCGATTTTGCGCGAAAGCGATGTTATAATTCCAAACGGCGACAGTTATCTGATGCCGGATGATCACATAATCGTCATCGTTAAAACCGACGACGTTGAAAAGGTGGAAGCGTTGTTTTCGCCCGAAGCCGAATCTTCAAAAAAGAGAAAGAAACGCATTTTGCTGATCGGCTGTGGCGATGTCGGTTTTTATTTGGCGAATATGATTGACAAAGATCCTTGGATTGATTTAAAAATTATCGAGCAAAACGAAGACCGCTGCCTGGAGGTCGTTGATTTGCTCCCGCATTCCTTGATTTTAAAAGGCGATGCAACCGACATCGATCTTTTGAAAGAAGAAGGCGCCGGCAACTCCGACATTGTTGTTTCCGTGACCGACAGCGATGAAAAAAATCTTTTGTGCGGTTTGATGGCCAAACATTTCGGCGCGAAAAAGATTATCGGCCGAACAACGCATCCCGATTACATTCCGGTTTTTGAAATGGTCGGAATCGACATCGCGCTCAGCACGCGAAACGCAACGATTAATGAAGTGCTGCGCCTGACGCTCGGAACCAGTATTGAGACGCTGCGCGCGCTTCCGCAGGCGCAGTCTGAAATTTTGGAGTATTTGGTGACGGAACAATCCAAAATTGTCGGAAAGCCGGTCAAAGAGCTTCATTTCCCCTCGGATGCGATAATAAGCATGATTGTCAGAGACGGCGATCCGATTATTCCGACCGGCGATTTGGAAATTCTTCCGAATGACCGCGTGATTGTTTTTTCAAAGCCTGAAGCTTATTCCAAGCTGAATAAATTGTTTAAATAAACCGGCAGGTCGAAAAATGGCGCGAGGAATCAGTTTTAAAAATATTTTTTCAATTGTCGGCAGGATTTTACTTTTGCTCGCGCTTGTTCAAATCGTTCCTCTCGGAATCGCTTTTTATTACAATGAATCCATTTGGCCGTTTTTGATTTCGATTCTGATTTCCGTTTTCTTCGGTTTGATTTTCGGTTATTATACAAAAGATAACGAAAGCGAGTGGACGGTTCGCGAAAGTTACGCGATTGTTGCTCTCAGCTGGCTGTTTTCCGCTGTTTTCTGCGCGATTCCGTTTCTGCTGTCCGGTTTGTCTCCGTTTGACGCGTTTTTTGAAGCGATGTCGGGTGTGACGACGACCGGCGCGACGATTTTAACGGAAATTGATGCTTGGCCGAAAAGTCTCCTGTTTTGGAGAAGTTTAACGCAATGGCTCGGCGGTCTCGGTGTTGTCGCGCTTTTCCTAGCGGTGATTCCGAAGGTCAATATGAGAGGGCGCCAGCTTTATAAAATGGAATTTTCAGGACCGACCGAAGACAAAATCCGTCCGAAAATCAGCAGCACGGCAAAGATTTTGTGGAATTTTTACATCGGCGCAACGATTCTCTTGGCAATCATTTTGTTCGTTTTGGAATTTCCGGTTTACGACGCGGTCATTTTTGCTTTGACAACGATGTCAAGCGGCGGTTTTGCGCCTTATGACGCAAGCATTCTGCCGTTTATGAATTTTAAAACGGAAATCGTCATTATCATTTTCATGCTGATTGCCGGAACGAATTTCGCGCTGATTTACAAGGCGGCAACGAAAGGCATTCGTCACCTGACAAAGGACGAAGAGTTCCGGACATACATTTTCTTCTTCCTGATTGTCTCGGCGCTTTTGACAATCATTTTAGTCCGCGACATGGGCTACAGTTTAACGCTGGCCGCGCGATACGCGTTTTTCCAAATCAGCAGCATTATCACAACAACGGGTTTTGTGATTGTGGATTATAATGTTTGGAGCGACGCGGCCAAAATCCTGCTTCTCCTTGCGATGTTTACGGGCGGCTGCTCGGGCTCAACAGCCGGCGGCCCGACGTTCGTTCGCTGGATTATTCTTTTGCGCCACGCGCGCCGCGATATTTTTAAATTCCTGCACCCGAACGCCGTCAAACCGATCAAATTCAACGGCAGAAGTCTGAACGAAGAAGTTGTCAACTCAACAATCTCCTTCATGATTTTGTATTTCCTGGCATTCGTCATCAGCACTGTCCTCCTCGGAATTTTGGAACTTGATCTGATTACGGCGGCAACGACATCTATCGGAACGCTCGGAAACATCGGCCCGATTTTCGGCATGAACAGTCCGTTTGACAGCTTCGCCGACTTCCCCGTCCTCGCTCGCGTCATCATGGTCGCCAACATGTGGATCGGCAGACTTGAAATTTACACCGTTATTTTGCTGTTCACGAGAGAATTTTGGAAACGGTAAAACCGTTTTTCATTTTATTTTTTGAAAAACGAGAACCGGTTTCAGATTTTTTTTGAAAAGCCGGGATAGGATTTCATAATTTTTTGAAAAGCGGAGCGGCTCGCGCGCGGCGGCGGCAGCTGCTGCCGGCCATGGCGGCAACGGAAACGGAGAGGTAGCAGCGGAAACAGAAACGGAAAGGTAGCCGTGCCCACGTTCGCGAAGCGAACGGATGTGATAAAAAAGAGCAGATAGTAAATTGAAGAGTCCGAACCCGTATAAACGCATACAATCGCCGCAGGATTAACAGAAAACGGCATCATAAGGAATTATATTAACGGTAACCAGCCGCTCGGGCTCGGTCTTATATTATAAGACGCAAGAAAACTATTTATATCTATCTAATCGTTTTTTACATCACGGTTTTCTAACCAAAAACCGCAACCAATTAAAGGATTAACTTAAATGACAAATCAAGAATCATATAGCGCAGGCTATAAAATCGACGAACTCGAAGAGTTCGCAGAAAAGCATTTTAAAGACCAATACAACGCCGCACTGGTAAATATTGCAGAATATCGCGAAATCGTGGACAATCAACAACGCATTTTAGCTGACAACCTCAACGAACTGCACTATTGGGAAAAAGTCGCGTGTTCTTTGGAACTCAACGTTTCTTATATCCCTCTCCGTTTCGAATTTAGAAATGCGATGGAGGAAGACGAATGACCGATGAAAACAAAATCGTTATCACGCTGACTGAAAACGCAAACGGGACAATTGACGCCGTCTATGACGGAACGGCAACCGCGGACTTTTTGATAAAAATCTCTCACGCCCTATCGGTTGTCAAATGCGACATTCTGAAACGCGGACTTCTCGCCAAAGAAAAAGACGACGAGGCGACACAATGAGCACGCAACTGAGTCACTATCTGATTGAACGTGCAGCGATGAAATACGGCACGGTCTCATCGGAAGAAGTTATGAAAATCGCAGGTTACACAACGAAACAGGGAGCTTGTGCAGCAATGCGCAGCATTGCCACAAAACGACCCGAAACCTTCGATTACAACGCAGGAAATAACAAAAAATCTGAAAATGCAACATTAACTTTCAAAGAGGAATCCACGAATGCCGCCGACAATCAGAACGACGGAGCGGCAGCGAATTGATATTCTCGTTGAAGAAATCAACAAAGGACACGATTGGTTCAGCATGACTGATTTAAAAAACATGCTCGGATTCACGCAAAACAAAAACGCACGCAAATTCGCGCTGAAATTGTGCCGGGCATACCCGGGCACGTTCAAATACCAAACAGGACTTAAAAAAACGCATTCGGCACACTTGCACATCATAAAAAAACAATTCTAAAACGACATTTGACGATACTAAAAAACCTCCGTTTTAGTATCGTTCTTCTTTTTTTGGCTCAGCTTGTACCTGAGGTACAAGTTTCAACTCAACTTGTACCTGAGGTATAAGCACCGTCCGCACCCGTTTCTACTTTTTGCCAAAAAACGAAAATCAATAAGCAAGCGACATCATTTTAATTTCACTTGTACCCGAGGTACTAATTTCTGCGAAGATATGTGAGGGTTTAAATATTTTCGATTTTTGCGCCCCCTATAATTATTATAAAAACGAATTGAATAAATCGCCTGCACCTGCTTTTTTTGAAAAAAAAAGAAAGGTACACCTCTCTACATGTATCTGTATGCGTACCTTGTATAAAAAGGTACACCTCTCTACACAAAAATTACGGCGAAACGGCGGCGGCATAGGCAGCGAAGCTGCCGCCGCCGTTTCGACGCCGCCCGCTTTCTCGCTCGGGTGGGGGCGAGCCCACCCTCGCGCGCGGTCGGCTGTAAGAAGCAAACAGGTTTAAGCTTTTTGGGATTGCCACAGTACCCCCAAACAAAAACAAACATTGACAGCCCCAAACAGCAATACCCGTATGAGGTGATTATTACGCCCACACTGGACGAACTGATGAGAACTTGCAAACACTGTGGCAAAACGCTGCAACAGCGCGGTATCGCCATGCACGAACGTTACTGCGACGGTAACCCTGCCGTGAAACGTACACCTTGCCGCCACTGCGGCAACGAGTTCACCGCAAGGGGCTTGCCGGTGCACGAAGCAACATGCAAAAACCGTAAAGAAGAAACAGAACAACCCCACGAACCGACGAACGACCAACCACACGAAGAACCCAACGAACCGACAGACGAACAAAACAACGAAACCCCCCAACTTTTACCACTACCCCCCTTACTACCACAAATACCCAAAATTAACCAACCCCCTGCAACGGCACAACTGCCGCAGCCGGAACAAACAGAACAAAAAAATGAGGTTGAAACAATGCAAACCGATTTTGGCAACACAATTGAAATTGTACGCGAAGCTGCCGCCCCGGCCGCAACACAAGCGCGAAACTTTGACGCATGGGCACCTGTCGCCGAGAAAGCTCTCGGCATGCCCGAAGGTCAGCAACTGCTCGGAGCTGCCGCCGGATTTATGCACAAACTCGGCGAAGCCGTCGGCAACGGATTCAGCAAAGGAAAGAACAAAAACCAAGAAATCGACGAATACGAGGACTTCTAATGTCGTTTTTACTTTTACTTATATTGGCGGTCATTGCTGCCGTCATCGTTTACTTGCTTTGGAGGAATAAAAATGAATAAAACACAAAAAAAGATAGCAAAAGAACTGAACGAATACCGAAAAATCCAAAAAGACAACATCTGGGACGACTACTCAGTCGGACTGTACAACGGAATTGAATTTTGCTGTTCCGTCGTCGAAAACCGCGACGCGAAATTCAAACGTTGGAACAAAAAGAAACAAAAGGCGGTCAAAGCATGAAATTAAAATTTTTCGGCATGGAGTTTGACCCTCTCGTTCTCGTTTCTGAAAACATCGACAACTTGAACGACGCGGACTATCTGGAACTGCGCAACGGGTTTATCCAAATCGTGCACGACCAAGACAAAAAAAGAATACAGGCGGTCAACAATGTGCAACCAACCCCCGAAGAAATCCCCGACGAATGCGAATAAAAGGTGGTGGCAATTTTGGAAATAAACGCAAACGCACGAAGGGGCGAAATGTCGACATGCCCGGATTGTAAATCTTCAATTCTTTTTGTTTACGCAAACACTCCGCGGTACGCGGTTGGCTCATGTCTGCACTGTGGCGGTATATTTGTCCGGGTGGTCGCATGACCGAAATGAAAACATTAACAGCCGCTCAAATTCGGCAAATAATGACAACGTATAAAACGCTCGGCATTCTCGGCAAAAAAGGCAGCGGCAAAAGTGTTGTTATTGCCTCCTGCGCCGATGCCCTCCCCGAAGTTATCGTTTTCGACATGCTCGGCGTTTACAACCCCGAAGCGCAGTACAAAACGGCAGTTATCCCGAAAAGCCGCTACTACGAAAACCCAACCGCTTTTATTAATAAATTCGACAACAGCAAACTGAAAAAACACGTCATCAACTTTTCAGCGGTCAAACCGTCTGAACTGATCGCCGAAGCGGACAAAATCTGTGAATTTATTTTAAACCACGCAAAAAAGACAACAGGCAAACTGTACGTTCTCGTTGACGAAGTTGCAGACATTGCCCCGGAACGCGGCAAAATCAGTGACAACTTCCACTTCCTTGTCAAAAACGGCAGAAACTACGGTATTTTCGTCATCATGGCATCACAACGTCCGCAAGGCGTTGATAAAAGCGTGCTCGAACTCTGCGACGGCTACCTGCTGAGCGGTCAAAACGGCAACAGAACAATTGAAGAAATTGTTAAAATCACAAACTCCGAAGACCGCCGACACACGGAAACAATATTAAGAGAACTCCCCGAACGTACTTTTTTATTCGTTCACGAAAACGAAAACGAACCTTACAAGATACCAACATACAAAAACGCATTCAAACAACACTAAAAAACAAAAATGCAGTATATCTTAAACTTAGCCGTGTATATTGCTCTCGAAAATGTATGTCCTCCTGCGGAAACAAAACACCGCAGGAAGATATCAAAATGAAACTCTCTACTGATGTAACAACGGGCAAAGTGGGGCTCGGCACAATCGCTGCGGCTGCACTCATTAAACCGTTCGAAGAATCTCTTTTGGCAGGCATTGTCGGCGACGGCAATCTTGTATCTGGTACAGTTAAAGCCGTCGGCGCAGTTGTCGGCGCGGAATTAATCGGCGACACATCACCTTTCTTGGGTAACGCAGTCGGCATCGCTTTTGGCATGGACGCAGTCGAAGACTACCTCGGCGCGCTCGGCATTGGCAGTAAAGCGTTCATGTCCGGCGGCGGCGGCGCAAACAGCGAGGAGGCTTTCTGATGGCAAGAATCGCAAACACAAAAATTCGCCTCGTCAGAACTGACAGCGAAGGCGACGACACAAGCGTTGTCAAAGAATGGGACGTTGACGTTCAGATGTCCACCGCTGCGGAAGCAACCCCAACGGAAAGGGAATGGCTCGAAGCAGAAGCACTCGGCGCATCTTTAAAACCGTATGACAAACTCAGACTTGAAATGTACAACCCCCTTGCAACAAACCAAATCGTCAGCGGCACGCTCACAAAGATTTTCATTCCTTACAGAAAGAAAAACATGAGCACTAAAAAATCCTCGAACCTTGTCATGACTGCCGCCGATTTCGACAAAATCAACGCAGGAAACGTCACTTGCTATCCGCAGACTTGGACTTCTCTCGGCGAATACATCGCAAAACCGAAAACAGCAGTCAAACTCGGACACTTGACCGCTAACGGTCTCGACAAAAACAACGACCGTGTCTTAATCGTGCCTTACGCACCTTAAACGGGGTGATTCCCCATGACAACGATTAAAGAATCGTGGACGACCTTTCAAGGCGTAAACCAACCCGAAAACCTCGCGCCGGGCGAAAATAAAGAATTGAAATACGGCGGTGTCAAGCTTAGTCGTTCGATTAAAGCAGGCACACTGCCGTTTCTCGGCTGCAAAATCTACAACGCAAGCGACAGTTCAGCGTTACAGGTTTTTTTCAACGGAAACGAGGACAGGGGCGACGTTATCGACGCAGGACACGAACAGATTTTCTCCGGCTTCGTGATGAACGATATTAACCTCATCAACAAAGGCGAAGAACCAATCGCAGGCTCTGACATTCACATCACGATTTTCAGCAGCCACGACCTCCTGCGCGACTATTACGACCTAAAAGAAAAAGAAACCAAATACGGCAAAATCGTTGCCGTCGGCGGAGGCGACCAGTAAATGGCATTGTTTAACGGCAGCACAAACCAAAATCAAAAGAGTTTATCACAAATTCTTAACATGAATTACACGTTCGACCGCATCAGTGCTATTGACTTTTCGACCGACGACCACACAACACAAAACCAAAATTCATACCAATACAGCAACCAAACGACAAACAACCACATTGTCGCGCCCGTTTTCGCGCTTAACAGTTCGGGCGTCATCAGCTCCCCAACTGCAAGCCCGAAAATCACCACGGAAACCGCATCAGCATTGGAAGCCAAAGACGGCGGCACCGGGATTAACCCTGCCGTTCTCGTTCTCGGCGCGGTCGCGGCAGTTGTGGCGGTCGTCGTTCTGCCGGAGGTCTTAAAATGAGCAACGAAAACAAAAAAAGCACTAAAAACAACAAGAAAACCCTATTAATCGGCGGCAGCATCATTGCAGCCGCCGCAATCGCTTTATATGCAACAGGCGGCGGCAGCTCTGACGACGGTTGGGGCTTTGGCGGCGGTGTCGGCGGCGGCAGCGGTATTGGCGAAGGCTTCGACTTGGCAGAATATCTGCAAACCCTCACCGAAGACGTTCCCACAACCACCCCAACGCCGCAACTGTTCATTTCGGGCGAAAACATCGACTTCAACGACCCATTCACGAAATTGGCAATTCTCGACTCTCAGCTGAACGCACCCGGCAACGACTTCTTCCAAGTCGATGTTCCGTTCGCGCCAACGAGAACAGGCGCGCTCGCAAACCAAAGACACTTGTTAAGCCAAACAGGCAACAGCGGCGGAAGCAACGCAGGCGGCTACGACAACAGCCCTGCCGCAGGCGGCGGCGGTGGCGGCGGAGGCGGCAACAGCGGAAACACAGGAAAAGCAACAGTCAGCAGCGGCAGCAGCAACAAAAGCAGCAGCGGCGGTTACGGTGGGGCAAAAATCGTTTCCGACGCAGGCAAAAAAGCAGCAAGCGGATTAAAACTTCCGTCAAGTTTCAGCCGCGGCAGTTTTGGCAGCGGCGGCATCGGCGGCGGCGGCGGAGGTTTGAGATAATGGGCGTAGGCTACTCAACCCGAACACGTTTCAGTACACCTGCCGGATTGGACGCGGAGAAACCTCCGCACCCCCAAAAAGGCAACGTGTATATTGCAACCGATACCGAAAAACAATACGTTTGCTACGAAACAGGCGTTTGGAAAGATGGACTTTATCCCGACGCAGACGGCTTAATGCGTTTTAACGGTAAACCGCTGTACACAAAAATCAACAGCAGTGAAGGCGGTCAAAACTTCGGAACAACAACACAAACGGTATTGTCAAACAACGCAACTGGAGTAAGGGCGGCGGCGACTAATCGCCCCAACTACGTGACAATCGTTGCCGCATCACCGCAAACAAGTCTTCTCCCGGCAGACCTAACACCTGAAAAAATCCGCGCCGTTTCAATCATGACCTCGCCAACGGAAGTTAAAGAACTCATGCGTTGGACTGACATAATCCCACGCGGAACATATTTGCGCGGCTTCGTGCTGTTACCTGCTGTTCTGACAAACTATCCGGACATCACTCTTGAAGACGTTTTCGAAAACCTCAACATCTCCGTTATTGCAACCTCGTCTTTTTCCGTGCAAGCGCGCTGGTGGGATTGTAATCCGCTTTGGGGGACACCATGACTAAGATAAAACTCGCCATTATTGGCATTCTCGCAGCGGCTTTTTTCCTCGTCGCGATTTTGTCGGTCACTTTCCCCGAAAGCACCGACCCCCTCAAAGAGCTTTACAGCATGCTGACAGGCTTCTTTCGTGGGCTTGGCGCTCCTGCCGGATACATTACTGTTTATTCGGCGTATCTGCTCGGAAAATGACGACAAAACAGACAAAACAAACAAAAAATGAAAATCAAGAAATCTTGATTTTCACCTTATTTTTTTCATTAAATCTACTGACTAATCCGACCGTTTCTTTTTTCATTTTGCCCGGTTCGATGTGGCCACAATTCCGATCCGCAAAAAACCGGGAGAAATTCGTCCGGATCGTCGCGCCGGCAACGAACAAAAACGCTATCGGCAAAAAATCGACTAAAAAAACGACCAAAACAATTTTACTTGATTATTCGCTTTTACTATGTAAAAGCGACAGCAAGCGAATCATAATGAGATAGAAAAGAATTTATAAAAAAAGGTCAATCATTTGAAATTGGTGATTCTAATGATTGACTTAAACAATCAAACGCAATTTAATTATTTAAGGTTTGACTTCAACAATTTACCTAACGCCGTTTACGACGACGGACTAATCCGCGGCGTTGCCCCGAACACGGCACGACAATACAGAGCGACGACGAAATACTACTGCGATATCATAGACCCCACATTATTCAACCACGACTCAAAATATCTTGATTTTAAACCATCTCTTATTGATTATCTCAATTTCTGCCGAGACTCCGGATTCAGTTTTCCGACAATTAAAACACATTTCAACGCATTGAACAATACATTTCTTTACTTAATCGACAACGGCATAATTTCTTTTAATCCAATTCCCCAATTTCGGAAACGTTACATTAGAATCTTCAAAAACCCCCCATGTGCGCCAAAACAAGACCTCGGGGTAGAAGATGTCGAACTGCTGATAAAAACCGTCCCAAAACTGAATTTTAAAGACGAAATAAACATAGAAAAATACATTTCAATAATTCTAACATTTTCATTAACAGGACTTAGAATTAATGAACTAATCCCCCTCAACCTCTACAATTACGACCACACAAACGGTTTTATCCACCTCGGAGAACCGAACAAGATACAAGGTAAACGAACAAACACAATTATACCAGTCAGCAGGCAGATTGTAGATGCGATAAACGCTTATCTCTTCTTGCGTGAACAGCGCGGCGAAATTCTTACGTCAAACTCACCACTTTTCTTAAACGAGCTCGGAACAGGAAGACTGACTGACAAAACCTTACAATTACAAATTCAAAAAATAGGCACGCTCTGCGGACTTCACAACCCAAGCCCCGACGCGCAAAGTTACGAAAAGGTAACAGCTCACACATTCAGACACTTTTTTACAAAAACAATGAGGGAATTAGGTATGCCGATTGCGTATATTGCCGAAATGAGGGGCGACAAACGGAGCTTCTTCGCTATTCAAGATTGGTACTATCAAATCACTTACCGCGAATTAAAAAAGGTCTACAATCTCTACATTCCGATTTTACGCATTCCGGACACAAAAGAAAAATTCGAAATCGTAAACGGTTGGTTACCTGCGGCAATAAACACATTCAACGTTTTCGACGATTCGAAAAAACAGTAACAAGATAAACATTTTACCATTTTTGGGTTCGGACTCTAACTGTCTGCTTCTAAAAAAGAGCAGATACGCGCGCAAACGCAAACCGCATGTGCAAACGCAGACACGAACAAAAAGCACAAACGCAATTGCAAATAGAAATTAAAATTAATACATCAGTTTTTGAAATTTCATTGACTCATGGTGGCGAATCTCCAATCGTTCCTTTTGCTCGCTCCGCTCACAAAACTCACGATTGGAGGCGGTTGTTTTGGTTTTCATTTATTGTGTTAAACCGAAACATCGTTTTTATTTCAAAAATTGAAAAAGAGTCGAACTCCGGTTTTCATTAATTTTTTTACATTTTTTTGGATTTTCGGGAGTTCGGGTTTGATAAAATTTGGAAAAAAATGGATGTTTGTTTATTAGGAAAATGAAAAGAATCATTTCTTTCCAATTCTTTTCCAATAAAAATACAAAATGAAAACGCTGCCGATTAAAACAATTGCCAGAATTGAAATTGATAACCACATGTTGCCCGGCAAAAATGTTGCTCTTTTATCGGTGGTTTGAATGATTTCTCCCGTATTAATATCAAATGTGTAGCGAATTCCGTCGTTTGTTAATACGGATAACGTGCTGTTTTTTTCATCATAAACACGCTCATTATATTGTTCCCAAGTATAGTGGCTCACTGTATGTTTTCGGGCATCTAAATCTTTCATCAAATCTGTTACTCGAACCGGATTCATTGTCCCGTTATTACAAAAAACAATACCTCTGTCTTCATTTGTTTCCTGCCAGGTCATTGCGGCAAAACTCATCCTGTCCGCTGAGAAGTAAAGCTCTTGATAAAAATATTCGTTGACAGTGTAGATTTTCTCTCCGGTCGATTTCACATACAAGCCGGATTCTTCAGGAACGCTTTGATTCATATCGTAATTATCTGAAGGAACCATCCGAAAAACAAGATCCTGATCTTCAAAATCAATTTCATAAGGTATCGGCGCAATCATTGAGTCCGCTTGAACCGGGCCAGCCGAAACTAAAAACAAAAGAAAAATTAATGAGATTATTTTGATTTGTTTCATATTTTGTCTCCAACTTTCATTCATTAAATTTTTCAATTCATTAGATTTCCAATAAATTCAATTTTATTAATAAGTTCGGAATCCTGTCAAAATGAAAAATCAATTGAAAAATAAAAAATAAAAAATAAAAAATAAAACAAATCAAAATGAATCCGATTAAATCAAAGACTTCAGCAAATCGTAATAAACGCCTTTCATCTTCCACATTAATTTCTTATCCGATTTTAAAACGGCAACTATCGCTTCTTTCAATTCAAAATCTTCAAGCGGCAATGCGGCCGCCATTTTCGCGATGTGATTCATTTCTTCATCCGTCCATGAATCATACGCTTTTTTAATTTTGTAATTGCGTTTAATTGTTTTTCCGAGCGTTTGATCCCATTCGGTTTGATATTTTTTCAGAAATTTGTCACTGCAATCGCCGGCGGCAATCGCTTCTGCTGCCGTTCGTCCGGCCATCTCGCCGGCGTAAGTCGCGTACCGAATCCCTGCGCCCGTAATCGGATCGGTTTGGCGCGCGGCATCGCCTGCCAGCATCAAACCGTTAGCCGTGATTTTTTCGAGTCCGCCGGAGACGGGAACGCCGCCGAAAAATGTTCCGAGAATTTTGGCGTTTGGGAATTTCTCTGACATAAAACTTTCAAGATAATCAATTGCTTTCTTTCCGTTGCGGTTTTTCGAAATGCCGATGCCGACATTCGCCGTGTTGTTCCCTTTCGGAAAAACCCAAATGTAGCCGCCCGGCGCGATTTCGTTTCCGAGGAATATTTCGCATTCGGCCGGGCGAATTGATTCATCGTAAATCAAGAACTGAACACCGGATTCGATGTCGTTTAATTTCAAAGTTGTGTCAATACCGGCCATGCGCGCGATTTTCGATTCAATTCCGTCAGCGGCGATGACGATTTTGGAACGAATCCTTATCTCTTCGCCGAGATGATTGAGAACAACACCGGCGACGGTTTTTTCTTCATTATTGATTTCTTCAATAATCAAACCCGTCGCCGCCGTTTTTGTATAAACATCAGCGCCGGCATCCGCCGCAAGTTTTGCCAAATGCCTGTCAAAAATCTTTCGATCCAAAATAATGCCGGCTTCGCTGTCGATTCCCGACATATTTGTTGTCACCGAAAACGACGTGCCGTTTGGCGCGTGAACAACTGCCGCATGCAGTTCATTACAAATAAAAGCGGGATCAATGTCAACGAATTTCATCAATTCCGTTTTTGACGTTCCCTCAGCGCAGCGAACCGGAACGCCAATCTCCGGACGCTTTTCAATCAAAAGAACGCTGCAGCCCCGAATTGCTGCCGTTTTCGCGGCGATTGATCCGGCCGGACCTGCGCCGATAACGATGACATCGTATTCGTTTTTCATGATAATGCCGAAATATATCAAAAACCGTAATCAAATTGAGAATCAAATTGAGAATCAAAATAAAAAAGAAATTAGATCAGTCGGCTTATAAACCGAGCTGATTCACACCCAACTTGAGCAATAATTTTTTATCGACTTTTGAGAGAATCTTAACAAGATGGCCGACATCTAAAACGCCGGTAAAATCAACATCTTTCAAAGATTCGACAAGATTGTTTGCTTCTTCATCCGTCATGTCAATATAATAATTCTTCAAAATTAAATCGCGGCTCATGATTTTACCACATTTGCTTTCCCAGTTTTTCTGATACTTTTTGAGGAATTTTTCTGTGAAATCACCGGCTTTAACAGCGTCTGCCGCAATCGTTCCTGCCATCTCCCCGGACCAAAGGCCGTGTTTGATGCCGCCGCCCGTAATCGGATCAGACAATTGTCCGGCATCGCCGACAAGCATAATCCCCGGACCGTAAATCTTGTCAATGCCGCCGGAAACCGGAACGCCGCCGTAATCCATTTCAATGATTTTACCGTTCGGGAAACGCTCTTCAACAAACTTGTTCAAATAATCAATCGGTCTTCCGCCGTCTTTGATTTTGCTGCCGAGAAGGCCGATGCCGACGTTTGCGCGCCCCGGTCCTTTCGGGAAAATCCAAACATAGCCGCCGGGTGCGAATTGATTGCCCATAAAGAATTCAACATTATCAGGATCGATGTCAATGCCGGTCATCAAATACTGAACGCCGGTTTCGATATCGGACGGTTTTAATGTCGTGTTAATGCCGGCCCATCTGCCGACTTTGGATTCAACGCCGTCTGCGCCGATGACGATGTTTGCGGAAATTTCTTTTTCAACGCCGAAACGTTTAACTTTAACGCCGGCGACTCTGCCGTCTTTCATGATTAAACCGGTTGCCATTGTTTTGGTATAAACATCGGCGCCGGCCTTCGCAGCTCTTTCGGCAAGCGCGCGGTCAAAGATTTTTCTTTCCAAAATGTAGCCGTAAATCTGGTTTTCATCATTTGCGCGCATTTTAATCGGCGTGCCGTTCGGAACATAAATCGTTGCGCCTTTAATGGGCGCTGCCACCCAGCGGTCCTCGTAATCCAAATATCTGTCCAGCTCGTAGGTTCCGACACCTTCCGCACAGCGGATCGGGTCTCCGATTTCCTGACGCTTTTCAATCAAAAGAACGGACGCGCCGCCTTCTGCGGCAAATCTCGCGGCGACCGATCCTGCAGGACCTGCGCCGACAACAATCACATCATACGCATCTTTCATCTTTGCACCTCGATTGCGCCGATCGGACATACTTTTTTGCAGGTTGAGCAGCCGTTGCAAAGACTGTCGTCAACATCAATCCAGACCTCTTTTAAATCAAGGGCCATCGTCGGGCAGACTGCCACACACGCACCGCAATAGCCGCACTTGTTCCTATTAACAATTACTGTCACTTATGTCACCTGTAATGGGGATTTTAAAAATAAAAATATAATAAATATGAAACAGATAATGACTGATAATAAATTATTTTATATATGCGTTTCCTTAACGGGATTTACACCGAAATCAATAAGCATAATCTTTCAGCCGTTTTTTGAAATGAGACTTGGAACCTATTTAATTTTATCTCTAATATATAGCACGCCATTACTCATTTTCATTAATTATCATTAAGGTTTGAGTACTTTTGAGATAAATTCAAAAATTTCTCCGGAACCGTGATTCAAAATGTCATTTAAATCGCTTGGCTCATCCATGTCAGCCGCTGCATAAAATGATTTATGAATTTCACAGATAAAACTCCGCCTCAACGCCTCTTCTTGATGTTTTTTACAGCTTTCTCCGTAATAATTGACTTCGAAATCGGCCGGCGTGCTGATATACATCATATTTGTGCCGCCGTCTTTTCCGGGAGCGATTCGAACAATATCCGGACAGGCTGCCGCTTTGGTTTCGGATACGGATGCAGCTATAAATTCGGATTCGCAATTCGCAGATACAAATGCAGATTCGCGATTCATGGCCGCCGGGTTTGTCATTGCTTCGACATCTTCCTTTTTTAAAAGCGCTAAATCCGCCATCACGATTAAAACCGGAATTTCGGAGGATTTTAAATACGTGTTTACCGCCGTGTTTAAATCTGATTCGTCAATCAAAATTTTGATTTCAAAATCCGACCCGGACATTGCCGCCAAACGATTTTCATCGGATTTGTCCAATGCGCTTTTGGATAAAATATCGACTTGTTTGATTCCCGACTCTTTTAAAACAGCCAAAACGTTTTGAAGAGAAAGACCGACGAAAGCTTTCCGTTTTTCTTCCGTTAAAACGGGAGATAATCGCGATTTCGGATTGTCCGGCTTGAACGGAATAACGGTTTTGATTGCTCTCATCTTTTTTTCTTATTAAGGTAAATGGATATAATATTAACGGATAGCAAGCGGTTTCTTTAGAATTAAGAAATTCAAAATAATTAAAAAATAAACTCAAAATAATTAAAAAATAAACTAAAAATAATGAAAAAACCAAATCAAAGTAATCAAAAAAAAAAAAAAAAAAAAATCAAATGAATCAAAAAACCAAATCAAGTTAATCAAAGAGAAACAACAAACCGAATTTTAAACTTATCAAAAATATCCAGTAAAAATAAAAAAGAAGGGAATTGAAACGACGAATCGTTTCATTCAATTTTATGAACTTTCGGCGCGCCGCAAGTGCATTTGTCGACTTCACCGGTTTCACAGTATTTTTTGAAATGTTCCATTTGGTTGGTGCCTTTTTCCGTGATTGAAAATTCACAGAACCGGAGGAAAATATCGTAGGTGTCAGGCGTAATGATGTGTTCCATTTTACAGGCGTCATCTTCCGCAACATTTTCGGCAACACCGAGCGCGATTAAGAAATCTTTAATCGTTGTGTATTTTTTCTTGGTGCTGCTCGCGGTTTCTTTACCTTTTTGAGTGAGCGTGACGCCGCCGTATTTTTCATAATTGATGTAACCTTCGTCCGTTAATTTTTTCAGCATTCCCGTAACGCTTGACGGGCCGACATCGAGTTCGCGAGAAATATCTTTGACTTGAGCATACCCTTTTTCAGTGACGATTTTATCAATTGTTTTCAAATAATCTTCTTTTCTTTCGGTTGTCATATGAAAAACCTTCTTTTTCTTTAATTTCGTTTTAAATCCTTTTAAAGTGAATATTTTTAAAGTTCTCTGAAAAATATTCATAATACAGAAAATTATTTCATATATCCTATTTTAAAATATTTAAACGTTTTTCACGGTTTTCGCTCAAATGAAACACATATCGTTTTTCAACATAAATGTTAATAATCGTTCAAATTTTCATACTTTGTGTGTATTCATAATTCTTATATAACATAAAACCCTCTTGGAATCATTGTATTTGCTTAATAAAAGAAAATTGGGAGAATCATTATGGTTAAAGAAACCTTATTATTGGTCGGTCACGGCAGCAAGCTTCCGTACTCGAAACAATTGATTTTAGATATTGCTGAAAAAGTGAAAGCAAGAAATGAATTTGAAAATGTCGAAATCGGTTTGATGGAATTCAACGAACCCTCCATTCCCGATGCTTTGAAGAAAATCATTGAAGGCGGCTCTAAAAGAATCATTGTCGTTCCGGTCTTTTTGGCGCCCGGAACACACACGGAAAAAGATATTCCGAGAATTCTCGGTCTTTTAAAAGAAGAGGAAAGCTACCACAGCCACGACCATGAGCACCACCACGATCATGAACACGGCCACGGTCATCACGGCCACCACCATCACCACCACGGCGACCCGGTCGACATCCCCGAGGATGTTGAAATCGTTTACAAAAAACCGCTCGGCGCAGACGACAGAATTGTCGATATTGTGATGGAGCGCGCTTTAAATTCTTAAAATTGAAAAGTTTGACTTTTCAATTTTAATCTTTTTTCTTTTTACAATTCATATAATTCAAAATCATCGTTTTCGAAACCGTCGCCGAGCAATCTTGAAGAATCTGCTTCCGGCAGTTCGTGAACTTGTTTGAGTTTGCGGTTGATGTTTCTCGTTTTTGAATCCACCGAATCCAAAACGCTTGCAGCTTCGTCTAACTTTTTGCGCGTTTTTTCAAGCAGTTCGCCGAATTTGATAAATTCGGTTTTGACCGCGCCGAGAAGTTTTTGAATTTCCCCGGTTCGTTTTTCGACGGCAAGCGTTTGAAAACCCATGCGCAGGCTGTTTAAAAACGCGACCAAAGTCGTCGGCCCGACAATCGCAACACGATATTCGCGCTGAACAAATTCAAATAAGCCCGGCCGGCGCAGAATTTCGGCATAGAGTCCTTCCGCCGGAATAAACATGATTGCAAAATCTGTCGTATGCGGCAGACAAATGTATTTTTCCTGAATCGTTTTCGCGTTTCGTTTAACCGCGATTTCCAATTGTTTAGAACAATTTTCAATGTCGTCGGGATTGTTTTCGTAAGCGTCAAGCAGCCGCTGATAATCTTCAATCGGAAATTTGGAATCAATCGCTAAAAAGATCGGTCCGTCGCCGTCTTTTCCGGGGAGGCGGACCGCGTATTCCACGCGTTCCGCCGTATTCGGGCGAACAGCCGCATTTTTATCGAATTGATCCGGCGCCAAAACTTCTTCCAAAATCGCGCCGAGCTGAATTTCTCCGAGATTTCCGCGCGTTTTCACATTCGTCAGCACTTTTTTGAGATCGCCGACGCCGTTTGCAAGCGTCTGCATCTCGCCAAGGCCTTTGAAAACGTCATCCAGCCGCTGGCTGATTCCTTTAAACGATTCACTGAAACGTTTTTCAACGCTTTCCTGAAGTTTTTCATCAACGACATTTTTCATTTCATCCAATTTTTTGGCATTGGACTCCTGCATTTGAACCATTCGGATTTCCGTTGTTTCCCTAATTTTTTCAAGCTTCGCTTCCGTTATTTGATTCAGCTCCGCCTGCCGCTTTTCAAAAGTTTGAAATTTATTTTCCTGCGACATTTGAAAATTGGAAAGCGCTGCTGTCATTTCCTTTCGATTTTGATTTAAGGAAAGGCCGAGCTCTTCGCGATTTTGAGCGATTTCATTTCTCAAATTCAAATCCAGCCGAGAAATGTCGCGGTCAAATTCGTTGCGAATAAATGCAGTTTGCTCATCCGTTTTTTTTGAAAACGCGCCGAAATCCAAACCGGAATCTGATCCGGATCCGCCGCCGCGTTTGAATAATGTCAAAACAATGTTTAAAATTAAAAGAAAAACGGCGGCGATAAGCACAACTAAAATCATCAGTTCATATTCCATTCTTTAAAACTCCAATCTTTTGAGAAATTTAAAGAAAGGATATTATAAACGAAATTGCCGTGCGGAGTGAAAGTGTATATTTATATAATTGAGAACAGTAATTATTCATAGCAATTATATAAAAATAAAAATTGTGCAAAAATAAAAACGGAGTTTTAAAATGACAACTCATAAAATACAGCTGAAACGTGCTTATGATGATGTATCGGATGATGACGGATACCGCATTCTCGTTGACAGATTATGGCCGCGCGGTGTTTCCAAAGAACGCGCGCAAATTGATCTTTGGGCAAAAGACATAACACCGACGACCGATATCCGCGAAGAATTTCATCATGATCCGACTTTGTTTCCGCATTTTAAAGAAGAATATTCGGGCGAGTTGAAAACAAATCCGAAAGTTTCCGATTTTATTCAAACCGTTTCCGATAAACTCAAAAAAGGAAACGTAACGTTTGTTTACGCCGCCAAAGATCCGGTGTACAACCACGTCGTGATTTTGAAAGATTATGTTGAAAAGCATATGACGAAGAAATAACAAAAATGTAAAAATAAAAAAGTAAAAAAAAAAAAAAAAAAAAAAATGAAAAACACTTCAAGAGTGTTTTTCACATTTCAATTAAAATTAACTCTCTTTTTGCCCTTCAAAAATTTCCCGGTATTCCGGGTTCATTTCAAACGCTTTTTCAAATGCTTCATCCGCCTTTTCTTTATCGCCGATGACCTGAAGCGCAATGCCTTTTCCGAAATAAGCTTCGGCAGAAGGTTCAATCGCAATTGCCTGATCATACAAGCGAACCGCTTCGTCGGGGAATCCGGTTTGAACATAAACGAATGCGGCTTCAATATAAGCCGGAACAAAATTCGGATTGATTTCAATCGCTTCTCTGAAAGAGCCGGCGGCATCATCAAATTGTCCCAAAACAGCGTGCGTGTAGCCGCGGTTGAACCAAACATCAACTTGTTCGCCGTCGATTTCGGAAGCTTTGATAAAGCATTCAAGCGCTTCTGCAAATCGGCCGAGCGCGTTTAAGAGAATGCCCATATTGTTCCACGCGTCGTCGGATTCCGGGCGGATTTCAACGGTCTTTTTGTATGCGGCAAGCGCGTTGTCTGCATCGCCCATGGAATCAAAAGCAAGCGCTTTGTAATACCAAACATCCGCGTTTTCCGGATCGGACTCCAGAGCTTTGTCAAATTCCGGAATCGCGGCACCGTATTCGCCAAGCGCGCCGAGCGCAACCGCCTTTCCGAAATGCGCTTCTTTATAATCAGCGCGCAGCGCAATTGCTTTGTCATAAGATTCAATTGCCTTTTCAAAATTGCCGAGTTCGCCGTAAGCGATTCCTTTGCCGAGCCACGGGTTTTGGAATTGCGGATTGGAAGCAATGCTTTGGTCAAAAAACTGAAGCGATTCGGCGGCTCTGCCGCTTTCCATTAAAACAAAGCCCGCGCCGTTTGAAAAAACAGCATCGTCGGGATAAAAAGAAAGCGCTTTTAAGTAAACTTGATAAGCTTCTTCTTTTCGGTTGAATCGGCTCAAAACAGCCGCTTTGCTGCGTAAAAGAACAGTGTTCTCAGGCTCCAGCTCAAGACCGCTGTCAAACGCTTCAATCGCAGCGTCAAGCGCCTCATCGTCAGCGGCATCTGCTGCCAAATCCATGGCGATTTTGTGCCATTTCTGCGCGCTCACCTCTTCGCCGCCGTCCGCGTACGGGCATGAAAATGCGTCATCGTCGGCCGGAATGAACATGTTTAATTTGTTTTCTTCAGACATTTTTAAAACCTCAATATAAAATAATACAAAATAACGGTTAAGATATATAAGTGATGAGAACGAACAAATTCAAAAAAAAGAGCAATGAGCCGAAAAAATGAATTTTTCGGGGTTATCAATATAAATCATGAAAACATTTTGAAATCATAAAAACAATCAGAACAGACTGAAAAAAACGATTGAATCATCATGAAATTAAAAAGAGGCGCAACGTGGACGTAAAAATCGAAAAGCTGTCATTTGAAACGGTATCAAAAGCCGTTTCAGAAATATTAAAAATTTCGGAGACAACGCTTCCGAAAGACACAATGATTGCTTTAACCCGCGCCGCCGAAAAAGAATCAAATCCGATTGCAAAAGCGCAATTGGAATCCATTTTAAAAAATATTGAAATCGCAGGCGCCAAACAGGTTCCGATTTGTCAAGACACCGGCATTTTCATTTTCTTCGTTGAAATCGGGCGCGAGATTCACCTCGATTTCGATTTGGAAGGCGCAATCCGAGACGGGTGCGCGAAAGCGACCGAAAGCATTCCGCTTCGCCCGAATGTCGTTGACCCCCTGACACGGCACAACACAAAAAATAACCTCGGCGACGGTTTGCCCGAAATCAATTATTCCTTCGTCCCCGGCAGAAACTTGAAAATAACCGTTGCGCCGAAAGGCGCCGGCTCTGAAAATATGAGCGCGCTGAAAATGTTTACGCCGACCGAAATTCCGAAAATCAAAGAATTCATTGTCAAAACCGTTATGGATGCCGGCGGCAAACCGTGTCCGCCAATCATACTCGGAATCGGAATCGGCGGTTCGTTCAACCAATCCGCGAAACTTGCAAAAGAAGCGCTTTTGGAAGAATTAAGAGATCCGGAATCGACAGGCTCGGACGCGTACGATGATTTTGAAAAAGAAATTTTAACGGCGATTAACAGCCTCGGAATCGGATGTATGGGACTCGGCGGTGATACAACCGCGCTTTCCGCTCGAATTAAGAAAGCGTCCTGCCACACCGCGTCGCTTCCCGTCGCTGTCAACGTTCAATGTTGGGCCAACAGGCATGCGACAGCAATCTTTGAAGGTGACGACTGATGGCAACGCATAACCTGAAAACACCGCTTTTTGAACAAGATATCGCATCCGTGAACGCCGGCGACGTTGTTTACATCACCGGAACAATTTACACCGCGCGCGATGAAGCGCATCTTCGAATTTTGGAATACGACGCGGAAAACAAACCGCTTCCTTTTGATTTATCGGGCGCCGTGATTTATCATTGCGGACCGGTCATGGAAAAGAAAGAAGACGGATGGAAAGCGGTTGCGGCAGGGCCGACGACGAGTGACCGGATGACAAAAATGACGCCGGCCGTTTTGAAAAATCATGACATTCATGTTTTAATCGGAAAAGGCGGTATGATCGGGCTTGCCGAAACCATGAAAGAGCGGAAATGCATTTATTTATCATACACAGGCGGCTGCGCGGCTTTAGCCGTTGACATGATTCAAAACGTTCAAAATGTTTCGTGGGAAGATTTGGGAATGCCGGAGGCCGTATGGGAAATTCAGGTTGAAAATTTCGGTCCCCTGATTGTCGGAACAGATACCAAAGGCAACGATTTGTTCAGAGACGTTAAAGAAAAAGCAGCCGCCGTATTTCAAAAACAATTTGAGCAAAAAGATCAAAGAGACGAATGAAAATGGCTGCCGATAAAATTGTAATGCATATTGACATGGACAGCTTTTTTGCATCCGTTGAAATCCGCGATAATCCCGATTTAAAGGACAAACCTGTTGTTGTTTGCTCTAAGACATACCATTTGCACAAAGACACGTCCAGGGGCGTTGTCAGCGCGGCATCCTATCCGGCCCGCGAGTTCGGCCTGCATTCGGCAATGCCGCTCTCGGAAGCAAAAAGACTTTGTCCTGATGTGATTTGCCTGCCGATGAACAAAACATTGTATAAACAAGTTTCAGACAACGTGATTAAGATTATTCAAAAACATGTCAAAACGGTACAGCAAGTCAGCATCGACGAGGCGTATGTTTTGCCGGGAGAAGACATTCAAACTTACGAAGACGCTGCCGAATGTGCCCGAAAAATCAAAGCGGAAATCGCAGCCGCCGAAAGAATAACGTGTTCTGTCGGGATTGCGCCGAACAAATCGGTTGCGAAAATCGCTTCGGGATTTCAAAAACCGGACGGTTTAACGGTTGTCTTGCCCGAAAATGTATCCGACTTTTTATCGCCGCTACCGGTTACAAAAATTCCGGGCGTCGGCAAAAAAACGGCGGAAACGTTTGATCTTTTGGGAATTCAAACCGTCGGTGATTTGGCAAAGGCGGATAAACGCCGAATTTATGAAAAACTCGGCCGAAGCGGAATGGCGTTTCAGGATATCGCAAACGGCATTGACACATCTCAAGTGATGGAAACCGCCGATGCAAAATCAATCAGCCGATTCCATTCCCTGAATCCGTACACGAATGACTCGGCAATCATAAAAATGGGCGCGGAATCGATTTGTGAAGAAGTTCACGCGATTTTAATTCAGAAAAAGATGTTTTTCAAAACGATAACAATCGGAATCAGATATGCGGATTTCACAACCGTTACAAAATCCAAAAGCCATACAGTTCACACATCCGATGTGTATTTCCTAAAACGCCATGCTTTGGACATGCTTGAAGAATTGACGGCGAATAATGGAAATAAAAAGATTAAGCAAATCAATATCGGTGTTTCAAATCTGAAAAAAACAGATGTCAATCAAATGCAATTGACAGACTTTTTTTAAAATCTTTAAAAAAGATAAAATAATCAAAAAGATAGAATACTCATAAAATCAGTAGCTTGGCTGCATAAACTTTCAAAGATCAAAAGATTAATTCGTTTTGAATCAATTCTTGGATTTGCGGATGAAAAGGACGACAAATAAAGATAATAAGGCGCATGCTGCCAATCCGACGCCGGGAATTGTTTTTTCAGGTTCCGCATTGTCAGTATATGCTTGTGCATGTGTATTCTGTTCAATGATAATAGGAATGTCGCTAATGCCGTAAAATTGACCTGCTTCTTCAATAATTTGAATAACGGCATTCATTTCTTCGTCCGAATATTCGGAATGAATGGAAATTAAAATGACAGAATTTTGATACCCGTAACCGATGATAAATCCGCCGTTGTCCCAAAGATAAGGCGCTAATTTTCCGTCTTCATTCAGCTTTGACGTAACGCCCTGAAGCAAGACAAACCATTCATAAGACTCCCTGCCCTTCGAAAAAGCGGGAAGGGTTCCGAAAACGGCAATCGTGTCGGCGTTTAAAGAAGCCTGTTTAAAATAAGAAACATCCGTTGCAGGGGTGTTGTTAATAATATCTTGGATATATTCTTCAGAGAAATAACTGCTCGTATCGGATTCCGAAGCTCCTGCAGGAAGCGCGGAAGAAAGAAGTAACATGAGCAGCGCTGTGAAGATGACCAGCCGGCTGATTGTTTTTGCAGGTTTGTTTTTTGTAATTTCAGCCATAGTTATACCTTCAATAGATTAATATTTCAAAGAGAATATAAATCGTAATATTTACTACAAAGTCAAAGGGATATATAAATATTACGAAGAACAAACAGTCTCAAAAACAACAGCAAGAAAGAGAATTCGGCATACCGAAACCCATTTGAAAAAACAGAATTATTTTTTAAATTTGCGAACCGATAAAACGACTGCAATGAGAAGGAAGACACAAACTCCGAGACCGACGCCCGGAATTGTTTTGGTTTCGGCAGAAGATGCGCCGGAGGGTTTAAAAGCTTGCGCGTGAACGCTTTCTTCAATAATAATCGGTAAATCATTAATGTCTGCTTTTTTGCCTGCATCTTGAATAATTTTAATCACCGATTCAATTTCTTCATCTGCAAATTGAGAATCAGCGTTAACGGAAACATAAATATGATCATTCCGATACCCGTAACCGATAATAAAACCGCCGTTTTCCCAATGATAAGACGCTAATAAATCGCCGTTATGAATGTCTTTTAAAATGTCTTGAAGGACGAGTCCCCAGAGATATGATTCTTCGCCTTGGGGAAGCGCCGGAATTATTCCGAAAGCCGCGACAGTTTTAGAATTTAAAGAAGCCTGCTCAATTAATGCAGGGTTTGTCGCAGGCGTATTGTCGATAACTGATCGGACATACTCCGCCGGTAAATAACTTGAAGTTACTTCGTCACCGGATGCTGAAACTAAAGGAACGAAAAGAGAAACAAGCAAAAGCAGAACAAAAAAGACGGACGCTCGTCGAGAATAACAGCTCCGCAATAACTTTTCTGCAATCATGATTCATCCCTTCAATTCACGAAATTCAATGATAAAATGTTAACATTTGAAAAGAATTATTATAAAATTCACTTCTAAACACGAAATAAAGACATAGTAGTATAAAAAGATTATCTTTAAAAGTGAATCAAAAAGGAAATTTGTAATGTAAGAATATTACAAATCGGGAGGCTTATTAAAAAAGATTATTAAAAAGAAAAAAACAGAGAATTTAAGAATAATCCGCATGAAGGACTTAGAAATATAAACCAAATAGGAAAAATTGTCAAATAGGATTATTTCCAATTGTAATGACAATTAAACCGGATAACAAAATTCAAACCAAATCATCTATCAAAAATTAAAACTTAAAAAATTAATGAAAATTAAAAGAGATTAAACTAAAAAACCAAAATAAAATAAATCAAAAGCTAAAATTAAAAATTGAAATCAATTAAATTGAAAAAAAATGAAAAGATCAAAATAAAAAATAATAACTGTTATTTTTTACTTCAACGATCATTGATTGTCAACGGAACAACGCCCAGCTGATCTTTGATTTCCGTACACGGGACATAGTAAACTGTGCCGTTTCCGTCACCGCCTTCAAGAATGCCGAGAAGAACCGCAACATCGCGCTGTTCGCCGTTTATCGTCGCAACAGTTTTGACGTAAATCGGACCGCCGCTGTCTCCCGGAACAGAGTAGGATTCATCAGACAATTCTTCGATGACACCGACATGATTGACGGTATAATTGATTGTGCCGTTCTTAACCGTAAATGTCTGGTTGTAGCGAACACCATAGTAAGATCCTTCCGTGTATCCTGAAACGACACCGGACTTGCTGAGACGCATACCACTGCTGATGGCACCTTCATAACCGATAACGTCCAACAACCGATCATCGCCGTCGCCGGTATAGATAACAGCCTTTACATCGGATGAATTCATCGGAATGAAAACGGAATCGCCGACTTTACTCATTCTCGAGAATGTGCCGAGTTCGTTATTGGATCCGTAAGATTGTCTCGGCTGATAAGAAGTGGTGTTTTCAAAGTGGAAAACGTGAGCGACTGTAACAATTCCGCGTTCACTTGTATTGCTGACGTCTTTGGCTGCGTAACCGACAGTTCCGCCGCTTGTCGAAGTCGCGATCATCAAGCCGCCGACAACCGGACGCACTTTTTCAGATGCAAGTCCTTCAAGATTGCCGGATGAAGCAGCAGGCAAACTGACAGAATCGGACGGGCCTTTGAAAAGCGCAAGAATGCGATCAATAAAAGACGTTTCATTTGAAAGCGCTTCGTTGTCAAAAGCGTAATTGTCAGAAGACATTGTAACTGTAACCGGACTGTATTCAGCGCGAAGGCTTGTCAAATTTTCAAGACCGTCATAAATTCTGAGACCGTCATATCCGGATTCCCAAAGATACAGCAATTGCTCTTCGGTCAAATAAGAATCAATCATTTTTCCTTTGAAGAACGCCAAAGGCACATCTTCAAGGCCTTCCAAAGAAGCGTAATAATCAACGCGTGCCTTTACGGCAAGCATATCTTTTTCCGTAAACTCATCAACGCGCTCGTCTAAAATCATAATAGAAGTGTAACAGATACACTGCGTTCCCTGACCGATAATGACACCGCCGTTTGCGTAATGCAAACTTTGCATGACCTCATCGTCAGCCAACGCTCTTGAAATGTTACCCATTTGAAGCCAATATTCATAAGCTTCGATTCCTTTGGCTTTATCGGGAATTGTCCCGTAAGCAGCCAAAGCATCCGGATTATTTTCAAACATGGAATCGAATCTGTCGATTTGTGTTCCGGTCGTTTCATCCACGATTCTCTGAATTTCTTCTGCCGTCATATTGTGGTATGAAGAATATCTGATATCGTTGATAGCGGCGGCAGGGCTCACTAACCCGGCCATAATAAGAAATAACGCAACGAAACATACCATTTTTAAAGCTACCCGCATTCCAAATACTCCGTTTAATGGGAATAACCCCAATTGAGTTTTTTTATCGAATAAGAATGTATTCAATAATAAATTAATTGTTACTCTATATCCTATAATATAATATATATTTAAATTTTATGAAACAAGATTATACTTATTAAGAATAATACCGAATAAGACTTGTTTCAAATTTGTTTAAAACCGTTTTTAACGTTTTTCACGCCGGCTGAAGCTCGGCCCCCGATTAGAAAAAGTTATCATGTATTGAACCACCCTTTTTCTAATAATCGTAATATTATAATTAGAATGGTTTTCTATATATTTGAACTTTGTTTTTTCAACCGTTTCATTGAAGCCTAAATTAAATGAAAAAGATTATTATTTGGAAGAAAAAATCAGATCAATCAATTAATAATTAATTAAATGAATCAATTAAATGAATCTTAAATCAATCAATTAAATCAATTAATTAAATGAATCAATTAAATCAATTAATGAATCAATCATCCAATCAATTAAGATTCATTCAATTCTGCATCCGCTCTCTTTTTTCGAGATTTTGAAGCGCTTGGTTTTTTTGAATTGCTGCCTGCGCTTGCGTTACCGGCACCGATACCGACTGCACCGTCGTCTTCGGCCGAATTCTTTTTGCCTTTGCCTTTTGTTTTTCCGCCGTCGGGCTCGCCGCGCAATTTCCGTTCCAAATCCCGAACGATATCGCGCATTTGAATGGCGCGCTCAAAGTCCAGCATTTCCGCCGCCAGATTCATTTCCGCCTCGTATTGAATGATTAAATTCGGAATTTCGGCTTTCGGAACATATTTGACATCCGAAATCTCGGCCACTTGCTCACGAATCGGTTTAATAATTGTTTGCGGCGTAATGCCGTGTTCCTCGTTAAAGTCCATTTGGATTTTACGGCGCCTTTCTGTTTCTTCCATCGCGTTTTGAATGGATCCGGTCATCCTGTCCGCGTACAAAACGACTTTTGAATTGGAATTACGCGCGGCGCGGCCGATAATTTGAATCAGGCTTCGAGAATTTCGCAGGAAACCTTCTTTGTCGGCATCTAAAATACCGATAAAACCGACTTCGGGAATGTCCAATCCTTCACGAAGCAAGTTAATGCCGACCAAAACGTCAAAATTGCCGAGGCGAAGATTGCGGATAATTTCCGTCCGCTCAATCGTTTTAATATCGGAATGCAAATATCGGGTCTTAATGCCGGCTTCCGCCAAATATTCCGTCAACTCTTCCGCAAGCCGTTTTGTCAGCGTCGTCACAAGCGCGCGGTCGCCGTTTGCAATAACTTTGTGAATTTCTGAAATAATGTCATCGACCTGACCCTTAATCGGCCGGACCGTGACAATCGGATCAACAAGCCCTGTCGGGCGAATCACTTGTTCAACGACTTGAACCGATTGTTCGATTTCATAATCGCCGGGCGTTGCCGAAACGAAAATTGTATTTTTCATATAATTTTCGAACTCCTCAAACCGAAGCGGACGATTATCAAACGCACTCGGAAGCCTGAACCCGTAATCAATCAAAGATTTTTTACGAGCGCGGTCGCCGTTGTACATGCCGTGAACCTGCGGCAGCGTCTGGTGACTCTCGTCAATCACAATCATAAAATCATCAGGGAAATAATCAATCAAACAATACGGCTGCTCGCCGGGTTTTCGACCGTCAAAGTGCATCGAATAATTTTCAATTCCTTTACAGCTGCCGGTTTCTCGAATCATTTCCATATCGTAAAGCGTTTTTTGTTTTAAGCGGTGCGCTTCTAACATATCCAAATCGGGAAGACGCTCTTCCAATTCTTCCAAAATCGCTTTAACCGCGCGGTCCACTTCATTATCGGGAACAACGTAGTGACGCGCCGGATAAATGAAAAAAGAATCCATGTCAAAATTTTTCGTCGCGTTCAAGCCGTCAATTTCCGAAATCTTATCAATAACGTTTCCGAAAAATTCGATTCGAATAATATTCTCGTAATAACCGGGCATGACGTCAACCGTGTCGCCTTTGACACGGAAGCGGCCGGGCGCAAGATCCAAATCGTTTCGCTCGAACTGGCTGTCAACCAGCCGGCCGATCAAATCGTTTCGCTTCATTTGCATGCCGACAGAAACTTCAACGCCCATCTGCTCAAACCGTTCAGGGTTGCCGAGACCGTAAATACAGGAAACGGAAGCAACGACAATAACATCGCGCCTGGAAACCAAAGACGCGGTCGCTTCAAGACGCATTTGTTCGATTTTCGGATTGATCTGCGCGTCTTTTTCGATATACTGATCCTTTGCAGGAATATAAGATTCCGGCTGATAATAATCATAATAAGAAACGAAATATTCGACGCGGTTTTCAGGGAAAAACTCTTTAAATTCGTTGTAAAGCTGCGCTGCAAGCGTTTTATTGTGCGCGATGACAAGCGTCGGCCGCTGAACTTTTTCAATAACGTTTGCAATCGTATACGTTTTTCCGGAACCCGTCACGCCGAGAAGCGTCTGAAAACGGTCGCCGCGATTGACACCTTCGGCTAATCGAGCAATCGCCTCCGGCTGAGAGCCTTTCGGAGACATTTCAGAAACAAGTTTAAACGGCGGCGAATCGCGCTTACGCGTTTTAATTTCCAAATCTTTTTTTGAGTCCATAAATTCCACAGCTTTCGTTTTTTTGTAATAAATGAAATTAAATGATAATACTATAATTGAAAATTCAATTGAATTGAAAAATTGTACACTCTTATATTAATTCTTAATGACCGATGTGAAAGTGTTCAAAGATGAAAATGAATAAAAGGAAATGAAATTGATATGAAAGAAATAAAAATGAAAAGAGAATACTGTCGCTGAAAAACAGATCATTCAGGAAATAAATTCTCAACATTATTTATTCCATAAACTTTTTCTTGTGTTTTGAGTAAAGCTCGTGCACCATGCCGTCAGACAAACCGATGACAGGCGCATAGATTTTTTTGATACCGCACACTTTTAAAATGTGCCGATAAATGTAACAGGCCGGAACGATGACATCGGCACGATCGGGTTTTAACCCGAGTTCGGTGACGCGCTCTTCAAGGGAATAATTTTGCAGCATTTTGCTGACACCGCTCAAATCGGAAACCCTCAGCGGCTCATTGTTGACTTTTCCCGCGAGCAAATACAAACTGCGGATGTTGCCGCCGCTGCCGATCCCGACGACACTTTTGCCGCGAACGGTTTTTTTCAGCCACTTGTCCATTTCGTTCCAAGTTTCTTTTAAAACAAATCCTTCTTTTAAACGAATACAGCCGACGTTAAAGGATTTGGATTTTTTCTTGCCGCCGCCGACAAAAGTCACTTCCGTGCTGCCGCCGCCGACATCGATATAAAGATAAGAATAGCGCGGATCGAAGTTTTGTTCGATATGATTCGCGTAAATCAGCTTAGCTTCCTTTTTGCCGTCAATGATTTTTAAGTCAACGCCGGCTTTATTTTTGATTTTTTGAACAATCGCGTCACCGTTTTTCGCTTCTCGAAGAGCAGACGTGGCGCACGCCATTGTGTCGGCCACTTGAAAGCCGTCAATGATTTCGCGAAAGCCGCACATGGTTTTAATCAGCATTTTCGCCTTGTCATCCGAAATTTTGCCGCGCGAAAAAGCATCTTCGCCCAAGCGGACGGGAACGCGGAGCATTGTCATGCGCTCGAAAATAACTTCGTCTTCGACGGCACGAACATCCGTCAGCAGCAAACGAATCGCGTTGGACCCGACATCAATCGTTGCAAAAATCATAAAATTCCCCGTTTTCTTTCGTTGTTAAAATGAAAGTTGTTCTTTGTTTTAAGCTTTTGTTTGAAGGCGTGCAATAAATTTTATAAAAGGAAGCGCGTATTTATCAGAGAACGGGCGCTTTTTTCGCGCGCCGAATTTATCATTTTAATCGAATTATCGAAAAGAAAAACAAGCAAAAACATAAAAACAAAACAAAAAACGATACCCCTTTAGGAGGTTAAAAATAATGAGCTTAAATAATTACGCGCCGGACGTTTCCGGAAATCAGTTTCTGTCAAAAGTCTATTTGTGGATGTTTGTCGGAATGATCATTACAGCTGTCGCGTCTTACGCGATTTACTCAAGCCCGTCGCTTCAGGCAATGTTTCTCGGGACAATGCTGATGTTTGTTTTAGTGATTGTCGAGCTTGCAATTGTTATTCTTTTGAGCTGGAAAATTAAATCCATGTCGCCCGGAATGGCAACGGCGGCATTTATTTTCTACGCGCTTGTCAGCGGCATTACATTGACGCCGATTATCATGTATTACACGCTCAGCTCCGTTTTCGTTGTCTTTTTGATTACGGCCGGAATGTTTGTCGGCATGAGTTTGATCGGCTATTTCATTAAAAAAGATTTGAGCAGCCTTGGAAGATTCTTCCTAATGGCGTTAATCGGCTTGATTCTCGCGTCGCTTGTTAACATTATATTATATATGATTGCGCCGGGAACGGCTGTGATTATGGATTTCATATTAAGCGTCGCCGCCGTTTTGATTTTTGCAGGATTGACGGCGTATGACACGCAAAAAATCAAAAAGATTGGGCAGTCGATTGAATACGGCGCGCCGTACTCTCAAAACTTGGCAATCATTTGCGCTTTGAATCTTTATTTGGATTTCATCAACCTGTTTATCAATCTCCTTCGCATTTTCGGCGACAGAAGATAAACAAAGTAAATCCAAAAATTGAAATAAAAATGTGAATAATTTCACATTTTCATATTTCTTTTCTTTTTTCGTTTCTTTTTTTAATCTCAACCGTTTCGAGAGATACGGCTTTATAGATGACTGTCGAATTATCGCCATGAAAGATTTTGTGATTATCGGAAACAAAGCCGTGAACGGCGGCAAGATTTCTTTAAATGATCTGCCGGGCTCGGCCGGAAGAATGGATGTTTTGTGCCGCTGCGTCACGTCGGCGCTTTTCATTTCATTTGGAATGAGACGCGACGTGAATGTTTGGCTGATTTTAAAAGGCGAACCGGGACCGGATAAAATCGTTCGGTTTAACGGAGAAACCATGCGCATGCTCAATCCGGATGAAAGAAGTTCGGGGTCGCTGATTCAAAAGGCGCTTTTGATTGACGCGGCGGATGTTGAGAAACAATCGACTCCGGGTGTTTTTGTCAGATACGGAAAGTTGGAGCAGCTGCTTGGAGAAATTTCTGAAAAATCGCGCCCGCTGTTTTATTTAAAAGAAGACGGCGCGGATGTTTTTGAAATGATTCAAAACCAGCAGTCCGCCGCGCTTTTGGAAAACGGCGTTTACATTTTGGGCGACAATCAGGGCGTTTTTGAAGACGATGAGAAAACAATTGAGGGCGCAGGCGCGTCTAAGATTTCCGTCGGGCCGATTTCATTGCTTTCAAGCCAGTGCGTTACGCTGATTTTAAACGCGCTTGACAGAGCAATGCCGAATGAACTTGTAAACGAATAAATATAAAAACAAAAGAAACGATAATGAATAGAACATTTTTGTTCGATAAAATTTGCGAGGAAATAAAATGACCCCTGATGAAGAAAAAGTTCTCAAAGCGATGAAAGACATCGGAAAACCCGTTCGACCCGGCGATGTCGCCGAAGCGACAGGCATTGACAGCAAAGAAGTCAGCAAAATCATTGCGTCTTTAAAGAAACTGGAACTTGTCGACTCCCCTAAGAGATGTTATTACGCGCCGAAATGATTGATTTTCAATCATTTTCATATTTTTCTTTTTTAATTAAAGGCTTAACGCCGCCCCCTTTTTTGATTTCGCTGTTTGTATTCAGCCCTTATCCTTTTATATATCAGATAACCTATTTTATGGATAAGAAATCAATTGAAAAGTGTTGGCGACAACAGATTTTCAATAACAAAAGAAATATTTTAAATCATTTTTATTTTAGATTATTATTTTTGGAAGAGAGATTATGGCAGAGAAAAAAGGAGTCGGCAATTTTTTGAAAAAAGCGTTCGCGCTTAAAAAGAATGAAGAGGAAGAAAGCGCAGCGAAAACACCAGCGAAGCCGACGACAAGAGCTGCGGCCAAGCCGGCGGCAAAAGCAGCAGCCAAGCCGGCGGCAAAAGCAGCAGCCAAGCCGGCAACAAAAGCAGCAGCCAAGCCGACAGCAAAAGCAGCAGCCAAGCCGGCAGCAAAAGCAGCGGTCAAGCCCGCGGCAAAAGCGATTCCTGCCGCCGCCAAGCGGACGACTGCCGCTCCGGTCTCGGCCGCCGCGCCCGCGTCAAAAGCACCGATCGAATTTTCAAAAAATATGACAAAAGCGGACAATGTTCGTCTTTATATTTATCAGAATTATTTTAAGCCGGCGAAATTAAAGGGGCAGAACAAAATCACATTGATTGCCGGCGATGTTCATACCGATATGGGTTTGAAATCCGAAATGCCGACCGTGACATCGGCGATGAAAACCCGAATCGACCGTTTGTATGACGTTGAAATTACAGATATTAAGCCGCCGGGCGGCGCAAATTCCAAATTAACCGTCAAATATGATTTGAAAAATTTGTACATGGAAGAAGAAGCGATTAAGCCTGTGACGGAAAAAATCGAAAAGCTCGGTGAGACCGCGCCGAAAAGAACATCTTCCAAACAAGCCGCGGATTCCGAAAGCAGTTATTTGATTCTCAAAGAGCTTGAAGAAAAATTGCGCTCTTTTGTTTCCGATCGCGTTGAAGCGCGTTTCGGAAAAGAATGGTGGAAAGGCACCGACATGAGCTTTTTGGCGGACCGCTGGAACGAACGCCGAATCATGAATGACCGAACGAACGCAGACAAGAAAAGAAGCACGAACGAGCCGCTGATTAATTACGCGAGTTTCAGCGATTACCGCAGAATCATCAACAATCCGTTTGCCTGGGACGCTTTTGAAGAATATTTCCCTGACCGCGGCTGGATTATTCAGCGTTTAAAAGAACTTGACCCGATCAGAAACGCGATTATGCATCATACACCGCTGGAAGATGACGATTACATCCGCCTCAGTTTGTATTCAAGAGACATTTTAAAAATCATCGACAAGCCGGCCGGAAAAGGAAAAGCGAAATAAAAACGAATGTGAGAGGGACAGAATGTCAAAGGAAAGCAAAAATAAAGGAAAGCTCAGCCAAACGGATAAGGAAAACGTTGCCGTTTTGCTTCAAGCCGCCAAAGGTGCCGGCGCGGTTGAAGCGCTTTACATTGACGCGGAAGACATCATCGTTGACGACCGCGTTCGTTTGAAATGCTTTGTTCCGCTCTGCCGCCATTACGGCGACTTGGTCTGCCCGCCGAATGTGCCGACACCGGATGGATTCAGAAAATATTTATCGCTTTACCGATTCGCGATTTTGCTTTCAACGCAATATGACAATCCGCCGAAACCGGCGTCACTCATTGATTCCGAAGACGTTTCCAACGAAATCCGCAAAAAATCAACGGATTTGTCTGAAATATTATTAAAAATGGAAGCCGTTTCACTTCAAAAAGGATACCGATTCGCCGCCGGATTTACGGGCGGCAGCTGCCATTATTGCGACGGGTGCGTGAAAACGGGCGGCGAGTGCAAAACGCCTTACAAAGCAAGACCGTCAATGGAAGCCGTCGGCGTTGACGTTGTCGGAACGCTTCAAAATGTCGATATGAATTTAGAATTTCCCGTCAGCGACAAAGTCAAATGGTGGGGACTTTTGCTGGTGGATTAAAATCCGCCGGCCTTTTTCGTTTTTAAAAAATATTGCAGCCGGCGCGACCTTTGACGCGCGGCTGACTGAAACATTTTTGACTTGGATTTTTGAGTTTCTGTTTTTTACATTTTATTCTTGAATCGTAAAATCATCGAAATCTTCGGCGAACTCGCCTTCTTTAAAATCATCTTCCGTCATCATTTCGGCGTTTGCCAAATCATCGCCGGTCACCAGATCTTCGATTCCGGGCTCGCTTGTGATGTCGCCTTCAAATGTCGTGTTTTCCAAAATGTTTTTCAAAACTTCATCGGCATCGCGCTCAACCATATATTTTTTCGCGAAATGGTTCAAAACATTTTCAATGTCGCGGCGAAGCAGTTCTTCGGCGTGAGGATGGTCTTTTGTGATATACTGCGGCCAGTCGATGATTTGAACGCCTTCGTCGGAGACGAAAATATTGTATTCGCTGAGGTCGTTATGAATAATTCCTTTCGCGTAAATCAGCTGAATTTGTTTGAGAATTTCATCTAAATACCATTCCGGATCCAGCACTTTTGTCTTTGAAAGCTCGCTGCCTTTGGCGACTTCCATCACAATCGTGTGCCGGTTTTGGTCAATCGGCTTCGGAATTGAAATGTCGGGATACAGACTTTTCATAATCGTAAATTCGCGTTTCGCCGCCAATCTTGCCGCGTAAATCCATGAAAAATGCTCTTTGCCGACCAAATGCTCGCGCGTTCGTTTGACTTGCTTGAAACTGGTTCGGCCTTCGCGGTGAAGTTTGAGAATCAAAACTTCCGGCTCGGCAATTTCAATCTCCGGTTCCTTGAGCACTTCGATGACAACCGATTCTTTGCCGACGCCGATTTCACTGCCGACCGCAGCAATTGTTTTGCGCTGAACATAAGTGTGAAGCGCAAGCGCGTCGTAGGCTTCGAAATAAATTTTGTAGCCGATGTAAGGATCAATGGTGCTGACGACCATTTTTTTGCGGCGCAGACGTTCTAAATGAAAAGCCAGTTTTTCGGCCGGAAGCCCGACATATTTCTGAAGTTCGGGAACGGGAACCCATTCAAAATTTTTCATTTCGATTTCAATGCCCGTTAAAATTCGAAAATCTCGCGGCGTTAATTCTTTGAATACTTTTAATGTGTCATCAAGCATGAACGAAGTATAAGCGGTTCGGATTTAGAAACTTTTTGTATAGCCGGCCAAATAAAAACCGGAAAACGAAAAGCTCATAAGAAAACGAATCATTTTCGGTTTATGAGAGTTAACTGCGAAAAAGACGGAATTGAACAGATGGCGCTTGAAATTTTGGCGGCCGCCAGAACCGCGCCGAAAGCGAAGGGTTTTGACAATATCGTAACTTACCTTTTGGAAGGCGATGAGATTGAAACCGTTGCCGCCGCGATGGAAAATCTTGCCGAAAAACTCGGCGCGTTTTTAATCCGCGACGCTGAAAATTTAAGAAATTCCGATGCCGTTGTGATGATTGGTTTGAAAGAATCGCGCCCGATCGGACTCAATTGCGGCACTTGCGGATTTGAAACGTGCGCCGATTTTAAAAAACACGAACAAACCAAAGACACGCCGTTTGTCGGCCCGATTTGTTCCGTCAAATCCGTTGATTTGGGAATCGCGCTCGGCTCGGCCGCCGCAAAAGCGAAAGACATGTGTTTGGATAACAGAATTATGTACTCGGCCGGCGCCGCGGCTTGTAAAATCGGATTAATTGATGCCGAATGCGCGTACGCGATTCCGCTTTCAATGTCCGGCAAAAGTATTTACTTTGACCGCGCGGAAATGGCAGCGGCAAAACAAATGAAAAAATAAAATGATTGAAAAATCAGAAATCAAAAACAGAAGAATTAAAAATAATTAAAAATAATTAAAAAAAAGTTAAATAAAAAACAGAAACAAAAAATAAAATGAGAATGATTCGATTGAATCATTCTTCAAAAGCTTCTTTCACTTTTTTGAAAAAACCGCCTTTCTCTTTTTTCTCTTTCTTTTTCACACCGGCTTTTGTGGTTGTGTCAAATCCGGATGTTTTCGCGAAATCTTCGAGCAGTTTGCGCTGATCGGTAGAAAGCTTGTCGGGCGTAATCAAATTGATTGTCACATATTGGTCGCCGACGGATTTGCTGTTAACGCGCGGGAAACCTTTGCCTTTCAAACGGAAAGTGCTGCCGTTTTGAGTGCCTTCGGGAACCGTCATCATGACGTCGCCGCCAAGCGTTCGGACTGTAATTTCCGTTCCGAGCGCGGCTTGAATAAAATTCAAATCGACATTGACATAAACATCATCACCCTCGCGAACGAAATACCCGTCTTGCGTGATGCGGACAACGACATACAAGTCGCCGGCAGGAGCGCCCGGATCGCCGACGTTGCCGTCACCGGGGTAGCGCAGACGCATACCGTTTGGCGCGCCGGCCGGAACCGCAACAGACATTTTCTTTGTCGAGCGCACTTTTCCTTTGCCGGAGCATTTCGGACAAGGCGTGTCGATTTTTTGACCGCTGCCGTGGCAAGTCGGACAAGTGGATTGAGAAATCATGTTGCCAAAAGGCGTTTGGATTGTGCGCTGCACATTTCCGCTGCCGCGGCATTCGGGGCAAGCTTTTGCAACCGTTCCGGATTTGGCGCCGGTGCCCGAGCATTTATCGCACGTAATGATTTTCGGAACTTCGATTTCAACCGTCTTTCCTTTGTACGCTTCTTCAAGCGTTAAGCGGAGTTCATATTGTAAATCCGCACCGCGCTGCGGACCGCGTGTTCGAGTGCTGCCAAAACCGCCGCCGAAAATATTTCCGAAAATGTCGCCGAAAATATCACCGAAATCGCTGAAGTCGGCGCCTCTGAAAATATCTTCCTGAGAATACTGGCTGTCAAAGCCGGCGTGGCCGAATTTGTCATAAGAAGCGCGTTTTTCAGAATCGGATAAAACCGCGTAAGCTTCTGAAATTTCCTTGAATTTTTCTTCCGCTTCGGGAGAGTCGTTTTTGTCGGGATGGTATTTCATCGCAAGCTTGCGGTAAGTTTTTTTGATCTCGTCGTCGGATGCGTCTTTTGAAACGCCGAGAATTTCATAATAATCTGATTTCGATGTCATAAGAAACCCTTTTTTAAAATTAATAAATGATGTAAATAAATGATAGTATGAATAACGCAAGCAATTTGCATTGATATAATGATGATGGTAGTGAGATGGATTGTGAGATGGATGTAGTAATGGATGTAGTAATGAATGTGGTGAAGTGGAAGTGAGAGGGTGATAAGATGGATGATAAGATGAAAGACAAATAATTTATGAGATTTATAGAATAATTCAGATTTGATTTATAGAATAATTCAGATTTAAAATCCCTTTTTAATAAATCATAACTTTTTAATAAACTTTAAAGATTTTCAAATATATTCGATGATTGACGATAAAAGATTGAGTTAAATCGGCATTTGTCTCGGTAAGGCGGTCATATTGACCTGAAATATTGAAATAGGTGTAATATTTATTATAAGCCTGAATGCGAAAAGCATTCGACAGGATTTACCCAAAAACACGAACATCAAATCCCGTCAAATAACCTACCTAATGAAAGTATCCGCTGAATCAACCGGCGGATACTCTTCATACACGGTCTATTTTATTCGTTTTGGGACATTTTTTTCGTTTTTGAAAGGTTTGTTGTTTCGTTGGTTTTAACCTTTTTTTGATGTGATCGTGCTTTTGGGCACGTTTTTGGTATTACCCGGCGATTAAAGAAAACAATCCGGAATCATTCGAATTTGGTTTGGTTTTACAGGGTGGTTTACATGATATTTGGTTTGCATGGGGTATGCATATGTTTATTCGAATGAATCTGAAATTGCCTCACGCCGAATAAGCGTGATGAAAGACATCGCCGGCTGAAAAATCAGCCGAATCAAAGCTTTCGTGAAATCCGTCGAGTCAACCGAAATGATTATTTCGATATTTTAAGAGCGGACATAAATTTTAAATCGCGAAAAACCGGATTCGATAAATCGAATCCGGATGAATTCAAATTGCGATTAGTGCTGCGCGAGTTTTAATTTCGCTTAAATTTTTATTTATTCTTTATTTTCAGCGTCTTCGTCAGCTGCGTCTGCGGCTTCTTCGTACGCGTCGGCATCGTTGTATGCTTCAGCCGGCTCTTCTTCGTATTCGGCGTCAACGACTTCGTCGTTGGCTTCCGTGTATTCAGCCTGCGCATAGTCTTCCTGCGGCGCATCGTATCCTGCATTTGCGTCAGCGCCTGCGGATTGAGAGGCTTCGGATGCTTTTCTGTACAAAGCTTCGGAAATCGGATAGACAGCGGTTTCCAAGGCTTCGGATTTTGCTTTAATCGCGTCAACGTCGGATCCTTCAAGAGCTGTTTTGAGATCGGCCATTGCGGTTTCAACAGCTTTCTTCTGAGCTTCGGTCACGCCGATGTCTGCCGGTGCTTGAGAGACAGCTTTCTCGGCCGCGTTTAAGAGAGAATCGGCGTTGTTGCGGATTTCGATTTCTTCTTTTCTCTTTTTGTCTTCTTCGGCGTGGAGTTCCGCGTCTTTGACCATGCGGTCGATTTCATCGTCGGAAAGGCCGCCCGGTTTTTGGATTGTGATGGATTGCTTCTTGCCGGTACCAAGGTCTTTGGCATCAACATGAAGGATACCGTTTGCGTCAATGTCAAACGTCACTTCAACCTGCGGAATGCCGCGCGGTGCCGGCGGAATGCCGTCTAAGATAAATCTGCCGAGCGTCTTGTTGCCGGAAGCGACACTGCGCTCGCCCTGAAGAACGTGGATTTCAACAGAAGTTTGGTTGTTGGCCGCGGTTGAGAAGATCTGGCTCTTCTTCGTCGGAATCGTTGTGTTTCTTTCAATCAACGGTGTGGAAACGCCGCCGAGAGTCTCGATACCGAGTGTGAGCGGAATAACGTCCAAGAGAAGGATGTCTTTAATGTCGCCTGTCAAAACACCGCCCTGAATCGCTGCGCCGACTGCGACGGCTTCATCGGGATTGATGTTCTTGTAAGGTTTTTTGGTTGTGAATTTTTCAATTAAATCAACAACTGACGGCATTCTTGTAGAACCGCCGACGAGAATGACTTTGTCAATCTGGCCGATTTCCAATTTGGAGTCTTCGAGTGCCTGGCGCATGGAAACAAGCGTTTTCTCAAGAAGATCTTCGGTCATCTTTTCAAACTGCGCGCGTGTGATGTCAATGTCCATGTGGAGCTGGTCTCCGTCCGGACCGAGCGCGATAAACGGTAAGTTGATGTTTGTGGTGGTCACGCCGGAAAGCTCGATTTTTGCTTTTTCCGCGGCGTCCTTCAAACGCTGAAGAGCTGCCATGTCCTTAGAAAGGTCGGCGCCGTGGGATTTCTTGAATTCCGTGACGAGGTAGTCAACGATTCTGTTGTCAAAGTCGTCGCCGCCGAGGTGGGTGTCACCGCTGGTTGCCAAAACTTCAAAGATACCGTCTCCGATTTCCAAAATGGAAACATCGAATGTTCCGCCGCCCAAGTCGTAAACGAGGATTTTCTGGTCTTTTGTGCCTTCTTCTTTGTCAAGACCGTAAGCCAATGCGGCAGCTGTCGGTTCGTTGATGATTCTTAAAACTTCGAGGCCTGCGATTGTGCCGGCGTCTTTTGTTGCCTGTCTCTGCGCGTCGTTGAAATACGCAGGAACTGTAATGACAGCCTGTGTGATGGTTTCGCCAAGGTACGCTTCTGCGTCGGACTTCAATTTCTGAAGGATCATCGCGGAAATTTCCTGCGGCGTGTAGTCTTTGTCGTTTAAAGTGACTCTGTAATTTGCGTCACCCATATGTCTTTTAATGGACTGGACAGTGTTCTTGGAGTTAGAAACAGCTTGTCTTTTGGCGATTTGGCCGACCAGCTTTTCACCTTTCTTTGAAAACCCGACGACGGACGGCGTTGTTCTGCCGCCTTCTGCGTTCGGGAGAACGGTGGGTTCGCTGCCTTCCATAATTGCCATACATGAATTGGTTGTACCTAAGTCAATACCTAAGATTTTTGCCATATTGATTCACCTATTATTTTTTTTGTTTTTATTATATAGTAGAAATTACAAATTTTTTGTAAATTTATGAATTTATTATTTTGAAATGATAATTGAATGAAATGTGTGAATTGATTGATAATGAATGTTGAAATGTGTGAGATTTCAGTCTTCGGGCTCCGTTGAAACAGTCACCGTTGCCGGACGAATCACCCGGGTGTTTAAAATGTAGCCGGGTTTATAAACTTCAAGAATGGTTTCGTCGGGATATTCCGCTGTCGGAATCTGAGCGACAGATTCGTGAAGATGCGGATCAAATTCCGTACCGGGGTTTGAAGGAATTTTAGAAAGGCCGTTGTTTTCAAGGAAAGTCATAAATTGGCGATACGTGTTTTTCACGCCTTCCATTAAAGATTCCTTGTCAGCCGTTTCTTTTTCGGCGGACGCGAGAGCGCGTTCGAAATTGTCGGCGACTTCAATCATGTCTAACATGAGCGGCTCGCTCGCGAATTTCTTAACTTCTTCGATGTGTTTTTGGTTGCGTTTTTTGTAGTTTTCAAAGTCAGCCGCAAGCGTAAGATACGCGGAAGTTAAATCTTCCACCCGTTTTAATAAGGCGGCGTTTTCTTCCGAGGCTTCGGAAGATGTGGCTTCGCTTTGGCCGGTATCGACAGAGTCGTCCGCAGCGTTTGTTCCGCCGTCCTCTTCGGGGATGCATTCTGACATGAAAGAATCGTCATATTCCGCCGATTCGGGAGAATCGGTGTAAACGAATTCATCATTTTCTTCTGTATAATTCATGTAATTCCATCCTAAATTCCTAAAGAGAAATAAATTGAACAGAATTATACAAGAAATTAAATGTATATAAGCATTTCCAATATTTTGAAAGTTTTACAAAAATAAACGAATGCAATGAAAAGAATAACCTTTGGTTAGTATTCAAATCGGAAATTAAAAACATATCGAAAATCGAATAATAAAGAAATGAAAATAGAATCATGAAAATAAAAACAGGAAAATGAAAAACAGAAAAATTAGAGAGAAGAGAGAAAGAAATGAAAAAGGAACGAAACTAAACGAAAGAAAAGAAAAAAAAGAAAAGGAAAATCAGAGATTTTCCAAATATTTCAAAACGATAACGGAGCCGATTAAACAAAATGCGGTTGCAATCACAAAGATTTCCCAGCCGATTTCAATGACGGTTCCGGCAATCACCATTTTGACGAATTTGACAAGCGCCATAATGATAATGGTCAAACAAAATGAGACCAAAAACGCGACGACGAGCGCGGTCGTTTTTCGAACGAAGCGCGAATTAAAAAATTCGTAGCCGACGACAAACAAAACGGCGAAGATGAGAACAACGAGCGCGATCGGAATCGGATTGCTCCACTCAGAAATCATCCCGTAAATCCCGTAGAAGGAAAAAACGAGGAAGAGAGCCATCGCCAATGAAATTAAAAACGTTCTTAAATAGTTATTACCTAATGACGGGAGTTTTGAAAAACTCGATTTGTTATTCTTTGAATATTTTCTCGGCGCGATAAACAACACCACCTGACATGAAATTGTGTGAATTAAAAACTAAAGCGTTACCGGCAAATATGGCGGCCGGCAAATGAAGTAAATAAAGGGATAGAAATACAACTATTAAAAATTATCTTGCGCCGTCAAAACAAACACAGCACTAAAGTCCGACGGATACGGCTAAAAATGAAAATAACAAAACAAAAGGCGATTTCAAAAAAAGAATCCTGCAATAAACTTTAAATCATAAGATATCTTTTCAGAGTCATTATTGCAGACATTCAGGCTGACGGCTTTCGTGCTTGCAGTCTTATGAATTCTAATTCAATTTTATTCAATAATCAAATAGGAGAGAGAAGATGACAAAAGTCGATAACTGTACAACATGCGGCAAAAATCTCGTCGAAGACGGAAACGTCAGATTCCCCTGCCCGAAATGCGGCGAAGGAATCGGAAGATGCCAAAGCTGCCGTGTCCTCGCAAACACCTACGAATGCACAAAATGCGGATTCGTCGGACCCTGAGCGAGCAATTTAAAACATTAACTAAAAATAAAAGGTGAAATTATGAGCGGTGTTGCAGCAACAATTAAAGTTATGCCGGCAGATGCTGACACAGACTTAAACGCACTCAAAGAAGCAATCAAAGCAGCTATGCCTGCAAGCGGAAAACTCAACGGCGAGATCGAAGAGCAACCCATTGCATTCGGTTTGAAAGCATTGATTGTGACCGTCATTGTCGAAGACGACGAAGGCGGCATTGAACCCGTCGAAGACGCATTAAACGCAATTCCCGAAGCGGAAAGTGTCAGCGTCATCAACCTCGACAGACTTTAAAATTAAAATAATTGAAATCGGAATTTCCGATTTCTCGTTCTTTTTTATTGAAAATTTGCAGGACAGAAGACATTCTTTTTTTACAGCCGAATCCCGACTTTTTCAAAGCGGCGCTTTCTCAATTTGAAAAACGCCTGCGGTTTTGAAATAAATAAACAAAATCGAAAAGAGAAAAAAATCAAAAAACGAAAACGGAATAAAACAAAATAAATGAAAAACGAAAAAAAGACTGCAAAAGCAGTCTTTAAAAAATGTTTATTTTTGCGCTTGCTTATCTGCGCTCGTTCATCTGCGGCGGTGCCATTCCGTTGTAGGTGGCTGCCAGTTGAGAGGCGGGCGCGTCCGGAATCTCGCGTGTGACGGTTGCGCGAAGCATATCGTCAATGCGAAGAATCATGACTGCGGCTTCAGTCGCCGCTTTGATGGTGTTTGCTTTGACTCTGAACGGGTCGACAACGCCGTCTTTAAACATGTCCGTGATCTTGCCGGTGAAAACATTCACGCCGGCGTTTTTGTTTTTGGAATGTTCGGCGCGGAGCGCCAATGAAAGATCGATGACATCTAAACCGCCGTTGCGGATTAATGTCTTCGGAAGCTCTTCCAACGCAGCAGCGTACGCTGCGATAACGAGCTGGTCGTAGCCGCCTGCTTTGGGCGCGAAGGCCGAGAGGCCGAGCGCGACTTCCATCTCGCTTGCGCCGCCGCCTGCGACAATTTTGCCGTCTTCGATGACGGACTTGATCACCCAAAGCGCATCGTCAAGCGCTGTGTCAACGCTGTCAGCGTGCTGAAGCGTTTCGCCGCGAACGACAATCGTTGCGACCTTTGAGTTGTGGCCGCCGCGAATGAATGTTTTGCCGCCGCCGTTTCTTGTGTCGCGCTCGAGTAAATCGGCGCCGCCCAAATCACTTTCAGTGATTTCTTTGGGATTTCGGATGATTTTCGCGCCGGTCGCGTAGGAAACGTTTTCAATGTCCTTTTCTTCCATCGGGCGGGAAACGAAAACATCATGCTTTTCGAAATATTCCAAAACAGGACCGCGGACAACTTTTGTTGAGAAAACGGCGTTTGCACCGGTGTCGACAATCTTTTTGGCAATCGCGGTCAAATCATTTCTTTCGCTGTCAATGATTTTTTGGCGTTCTTCAGGGGAACTGACAACCATTTTAGAACCGGTTTTGGTTTTGTTGGCAATGATTTCCGTGTCCAAAAGAACGATTTTCGGGTTTTCGATTCTTTTCGGCGCTTTTCTGCTGAGCGCGCCCGTGTTCAACGCGATGCCTTCGATCACTTCGGATTCTTCCATTCTTCTCTGAAGCTCGACAACGCGAATGATTTTGGTTCGAACATCCACGAAACCGTTTTCTTCAACGATTTCCGCGGCCTGAACACAAAGATCCGCCAAATGTTCCTTATGTGCGTCCGGTGCTTTTCCGGTAATCGATGTCATCGCGACTTTCTTCAGAATATCTTCGCGGTCGCCTTTTGCGACATCAATCGCACCGTTTTCCAAAAGCTCAAGCGCTTTTGTCTCGGCGATTCTGTAACCTTTAACAATTGCGGAAGGATGGATTCCTTTTTTCACCAATTTTTCGGCTTTGTCCAAAAGCGCGGCGGAGAAAATAACGGAGCTGGTCGTTCCGTCGCCGGCTGTGGATTCAACGGAGCGAGCGACTTCGACAATCATTTTAGCGGCCGGATGCTCGATGCCGATATCTTTTAAGATGTTCACGCCGTCGTTTGTCATGCTGACGACGCCCACTTTATTAATCAGCATTTTATCCATGCCTTTGGGGCCGAGCGTGCTCTGAACAAGACCTGCGACCGCTTTTGCCGCGTTAATGTTCATAAAGAGCGCCTCATTTCCTTTTGTTCTTTCTTTTCCCGGGTCTAAGACAATAATCGGACCTGTTTTTGCCATTCATATGTCTCCTGATTTTTGAATAATTGAATAGATGATAAAAATAAACGTAAAGATTAAAGACAAAATTTTCAAGATGCATCGCGATGTTTTAAAAAACAAAAAGAACTTGAAAAAGATGAAATTTCGAATAGAAATCTAACAAATAACTGATAAAAGTTCTATAAAAAACCGTCGGTATTAAAAGCAAATCAGCAGCAGAAAAACAAAGGAGACACAAAACGTTTTTGAATCAGTCCGCCCGACTAAAAAAGCAAAGCCAAACGATTACAAAACGAAAATTAAAAAACAAAATAATTACGAAAAGAAAACAACAAACAAACGGAATAATTCATATATCAAAGGAAGCGTTTATTAAAACCATTCGTTCAAAATTACAATAATTATAATTTCGATTTATTCAAAATATTACTATTTATATTCAAAATTCAAATCTGATTAATTATGCCCGTTATTACTGTTGATTCAAAGGACCTGGAAACGCTTTCAGGCATCGACCGGCAGAAAATCATTGACAACGTTTCAATGATCGGCGCCGAAGTGGAACGCGTAGAAGAAGAAACCATCGACATCGAGTTTTTCCCAAACCGCCCCGACCTTTACAGCACGGAAGGCGTTTCTCGCGCAATGAAAGCATTTTTTGGCATAACGCCCGGACTTCAAAAATACACAGTCAATCCGCCGCAAATTGAAATCACAATTAAAAAGGACGTTAAAGACGTGCGCCCCGTTCTCGGCTGCGCTGTCGTCCACAACTTGTCTTTTACATCCGCGTCCATCAAATCGCTCATGGATTTGCAGGAAGACCTGCACTGGGCACTCGGCCGCGGCCGCAAAAAAGTTTCCATCGGCGTCCACGACATGGCCGGCATCACCGCGCCGTTTACCTACACGACCGAATCACCGGATTACGCTTTTGTTCCGCTGGATCATACCGAAAAGATGACGATGACGGAAATTTTGGAAAAACACGCCAAAGGCGTCAAATTCGCGCATCTTGTTAAGGATATGAAAAAATACCCGATCATCAAAGACGCGAACGGCAACGTTTTGTCATTCCCGCCGATTATCAACGGAACCCTGACAACCGTCACGGAATCCACAAAAGAATTATTCATTGACGTGACCGGCACAAGCAAAGAAGTTTACACAGCGTTAAACATTGTCGTAACCGCTTTGGCGGAGCGCGGCGGCACGATTGAAGCCGTCAAAATCATTGATGAAAGCGCGGACAAAGAAGATTCCGAAATAATTCTTCCGAATTTGGAGCCGACCGCTTACACAATCACGCTTGAAGAAATCGAAACGCACCTCGGCTTTAAATTATCCGACGATGAAGTCATTCAATCCCTTGCGAAAATGGGCTTTGACGCGTCCGTGATTTCAAAAAGTCCGATGACGTTTGATGTGACCGTGCCGGCCTACCGCGCGGACATTTTACACAAATATGACATTATTGAAGACGTTGCAATCGGTTACGGTTATGCGAACATTCCGGCAAAATTACCGGAAACATATACGGCCGGCAAATCTCACCCGTTGTCAATCGCGAGACTTTCAGCCTGCGAAGCTATGATCGGCCTCGGTTACAGCCAAGTCATGCCGTTTACGTTGACAAGCGAAAAAATTCATTTTGAAAACATGCGCCGCCCGATTACAAAAGACGTGACGTATGTCGTGCATCCGATCAGCGAAGATCAAACTATGATTCGAACGACGCTGCTTCCGGGACTTTTGGAAATTTTAGTATTGAACCGTCATCGGGAATTGCCGCAAAAGATTTTTGAAGTCGGCGAAGTGGCTGTAAACGGCAAAAATAATCAAAAAATTGCCGCCGTCTCCATTCATCACGCCGCGAACTTTACGGAAATGTCCGAAACGGTCGACGCGTTTTTGAGAGAAATGAAAACGGAATACGAATTAAAAGAATCCGACGATCCGGCGTTCCTTTCGGGAAGAGCCGCCGACATTTACGTCGGCGATAAAAAGATCGGCGTTTTCGGAGAATTCCATCCGGGCGTTTTAACGTCCTTTGAACTCGGCTACGCCGTTATCGGATTTGAAGCGGATATGTCTTTGATTTTCTAATCAAAAGACATATTTTTTACATCCGTTTTTCTTTTTTTAATTAAATTTAAAATAATTTCACTTTTGATGTGCGTTTTTTGATCTTTTACTTTTTTTAATCTTTTACTATTTTCGTTTTTTAACGATTTCATTTTTGAATCATCTCATTTATTAATTTCTTTTTTTGAAAAAATAATATTTCAACAGAAATAATAACGATAAAACTCAAATTTAGTTGAATTTTTAAAAAAAGGAAAATCTTTTCGAGTAAAAATGTGAGGTTTAAAACTTGCCGCCGGGCATTATTTTGGGGATTTTCCGGCGGCGTATAATTTGAACCAAAATGTTGTTGGGGGTCAACATTTTGCTTACGGTTATGATAAGGATTGTTTTACGGAGGTTGGTGTCGTCAGACAAAAAAGTGTAAAACAACTTATGTTTACCTAACCCTATTTGTTTCTAATTATTACAGGTGTATATATAGTTATCTGTTTACGTGAACCGACCCCCGTCTTTGAAAAATCAAAAAAACGGCATGCGTAAAAATACGAAAAAAAGAGGTTCTGCAAAAATGGAAAAACGAATGTGGAATCAATTGTTCATTAAAAACAAAAACAAATTAAATTTGAAAAACTGCTTAAAAAAAAGAAAAATTAAGAGAAAAATTGCCGCCCTTCATCTTCCGCGCGCCGCAGAACTTCTCTCAGCGGCAAACCTGTGCCGGCGGCGATTTGTTTGCAATTTTCATATTCGGCTGAAATTGTAATCAATTCCCCGTCGGTGAATCGGGCGATTTTAAACGGGATTTCATATGATTTGCCGCCGAACGTGACCGCTGCCGAAACGATTTCGCGCTTGACGGATAATCTGTGTTTGGTCGGCATGACGCGAACGCCTAAAGAGCCGGTTTCGCGAATGATTTGCCGCGCCAGCATTTCCGAATTTTCAACTTTTGAAATCACTTTAATCATATGTGCCGGCCGTCCTTTTTTCATATAAATCGGAAAAACGGAAACATCGAGCGCGCCTGACGCCATCAAATTTTCAACCAAATTTCCGAGAACTTCACCGGTGACGTCATCGACATTCGTTTCCAAAACTTCGATTTGTTCTTTTTGAAACGGTAAGCAGCCGGAATATTCAATCAGTGACGCGCGCAGCACATTCGGCGTTTCCGTGTCGGCATCGCCTGCGCCGTATCCGATGCAAACGATTTTGTTTGATTGCGTTTGCATTTGAGCGGGCGCTGCGAAATGAGAAAGCAATGCCGCGCCGGTCGGCGTCAGCAGTTCGCGATCGCCGTCAGCGTAAAATGAAAGTCCGCCGGATTTTAAAATTTCAAGCGTTGCCGGTGCCGGAACGGGAAGCTTGCCGTGACAGCAATTGACAAAACCGCCGCCGACATTAATATCGCCGCAAACGATTTCATCATACGCGGTTTTCGGGTTTTGTTTAAGATCATAAAAAGCGAGACAGCAGCCGACAACGTCGGCAATCGCGTCGTCTTGACCGGTTTCATGAAAATGCAATTCATTCAGCGATTTTCCGTGAACGGCGGATTCGGCTTTTGCAATAATTTCAAAAACGGCAAGCGCGTTTTCTTCAACGATTTGGGGTAACCCCGTGCTTGCGACGATTTCACAAATTTCTGAAAAATGACGCGCGTTGTTCGGCGAATTTTCGGAAATCGACACATCGGTTGCGACAATTCCGCCTTTATTCGTTTTTCGAACAGTCATTGAAACGTTTGCAATCGCTTCGATATGTTTTTGAATAAAAGATGCCGACGCGCCCAAATCAATAAGCGTTCCGAGAATCATATCGCCCGAAGCCCCCGAAAACGGCTCAAAATAAATCGCTTTCATGAATGATTTCCCCCGTGATTTCCGTGCGCACGGCCGGCTCTTGCCGTCTGCATTCGGTTGGCGATTCGCGCCGCGTACGCGCCTGCAACAAATCCGGCATCGATATTAACGACGCTGATGACGGAACAGGATTGAAGCATGGACAAAAGCGCCGCCTCGCCGTTCGCGCCCGCGCCGTAGCCGGAGGAAACCGGAAGGCCGATAACAGGCGCGTCAATGATTCCGGCAACAACCGTCGGAAGCGTCCCCTCTCTGCCGGCGGCGACAACAATCGCGTCAGGACCGGCTTCGCGAAGCTTTTCCATTTCCAAAATTAAGCGGTGATAGCCGGCAACGCCGACATCGTAAATTTCAATCGTTTTGCAGCCCATTTCTTCGGCGGTCATTTTCGCTTCTTCGGCGACTTTGATGTCCACCGTTCCTGCCGAAATGATTGCGACAACACCGCCGCCTTTCGGCGGCTCAGACCGCCCTTCGGAATGAACGACGCAAATCGTTTGAGCGCGGCTTTTTTGAACGCCGTTTGGAAAAGCCGATTCCAGCAGCGCCGTTTGAGCAGGGGAGAGGCGCGTTACCAAAACGCGGCCGGCAGCGTCAACGTGCGCGCGGACGATTGCCAACAAATCTTCATCCGTTTTGCCTTCGGCCAGCACTGCTTCCGGAACGCCTGTCCGTCGGCAGCGGAAAGTATCGACGCGCGCAATGTCTGAGACGGATAAAAAACCCATCGAGCGAATTGTCTCCTCCGCTTCCGCCAAATCAATTTCGCTGCGGCGGTATTGTTCCAATATTTTTTGAATATCCATTTTTGAGCCTCGGATGTCACAAAAAGTGAGAATTTTTTGACATTTTATGAATCCGAAGTATAAATACTAGATACTATGGCCGACGATACCGTTATACTGCAAACCCAAACTTGAAGGATTTTTTTTCAAAAAAGATTGTAACAATCGTGATAAATGCAAGTAATATTTTTGAAATTAAAAAATAACTCCCTGTGATTTCGAAATGATATTGTCAATATAAATTATGATAAATAGCGGCGTTTTTTCAGTCAATGGGAAGGCTTTTAAATTATTGAGATTTTTTTTATTTGATTTTAAAAAAAATTCCGAAATCACATGAAATCGGAAAAATCTTTAAATTTAATTTAAAGACTGATAATTCTAACGCAAAAAGAGGCTCAATAAGACATGTTACCCGCAGAAGATCTCAAACTTGTTGTTGAAAAAATAGGCCGTCAGCCGAACGAATTGGAACAGGGCATTTTCCTGAACCTTTGGAGCGAACACTGCTCCTACCGTTCCAGCTGGCCGCTTTTGAAGAATTTCAAAACGACCGGCGAAAATGTGATCATCGGCCCCGGCGATGACGCTGCCGTCGTCAAGTTTGATGACGAACACATCCTTTCCATCGCGATGGAAAGCCACAACCACCCGTCCTACATTGATCCTTACAGCGGTGCTGCAACCGGTGTCGGCGGCATTGTCCGCGATGTCATTTCCATGGGAACGCTCCCGGTCGCCGTCCTCGCGCCGTTCTACCTCGGCCCCTTGGACTCCGACAAAAACAGATGGATTTTTGACAACATTCTTCAAGGCTCGGCCGACTACGCCGAAACGATTAAAGTCGCCGGCATCCGCGGCGAATCTTATTTTGATGAAAGATACAACGGCAATCCGCTCGTCAACGTTGTCTGCGTCGGCCTCGGCAAGAAAGACAATTTGATGACTTCAATTTCTAAAACGCCCGGCAACAGATTCATTCTCTTCGGCTCCAAAACCGGAAGAGACGGACTCGGCGGCGCAGCGTTCGCGTCAGCGGACATGTCAGAAGACGACACACCTGCCAGAGAAACGATCCCCAGCGGCGATGCCGAACTTGAAAAACGCGTGATTGACGCGACAATGGAAATTATCGAAAAGAAACTCATCGAATGCTGCCGCGACCTCGGCGCTTCCGGTTTAACCGGTGCAACCGTCGAAATGGCCGAAAAAGGCGGCTTCGGGTTTACGATGATTGTTGACGACGTTCCGCTTTTCTTTGACGATTTAACCGTTTACGAAATTATGCTTTCCGAAACGCAGGAACGTATGCTTGCCGAAGTCAAGCCCGAAAACATGGAAGCCGTCATGGAAATCATGAAAAAGCACAACGTTTTGGCAACCGATGTCGGTTATTTAACAGAAGATCCGATCTACCGCGTCACCTATAAAGGAAAAGTCGAAGCCGAACTTCCGATTGAATTTATCGTCAGCGGCGTTCCGAAATGCGAACTTCCGTCCGAGGCGCCCGCGCCGAGAACCGAAGCGCTCCTTTCAAAGAAACCCGCGCTTCCGGCCGACATGAAAGCCTGCATCCTCAACATGCTTTCCTCTTACAACCTCGCGTCCCGCAAATCCGTTTGGGAAAAATATGCGAAAACAACACTCCCGATTGTCTGCGGTGAAAGCGGCGGCGATGCCGGCATCATTAAAGTGACAGATCAAAAAGGCGTTGCGATGACCTGCGGCTGCGAGCCTGCCATCTGTCTTTTGGACCCGTACACCGGGTCCGTGATGACCGTTGTTGAAAACGCGATGAACCTCGCCGTCAAAGGCGCGCTCGGCCTCTGCCTCGTTGACAACCTCAACTTCGGCAACCCCAACAAACCCGAACAATACTGGTACTTGAAACAGTCCGTCCTCGGCCTTTCCGATGCCGCCAAGAAATTAAACATCCCCGTCGTCGGCGGAAATGTTTCCCTTTACAACGAAAGCGCGGAATTTGACACCGCCATTCTTCCGACGCCCGCAATCGGCGCGCTCGGCATCGTGAGCTTTGAAAAACCGGTCCCGTCTTCATTCTTCAAGGAAGCCGGCGAAACCGTCCTTCTCATCGGCACAACCAAACCCGAACTCGGCGGCAGCGAATACTACCGCGTCTCGGATTTAGAAGATGCAGGAACAGTCCCGACAGTTCCCGAAAACTATGACAAGATTGTTGAAGCAATCACCAAAGCCTGTGCAACCGGCGACGTGACGAGCGCTCACGACATTTCAAGAGGCGGTCTTGCAAAAGCTTTGGCTTCAATGCTCACCGATGTCGGCGCAGAAATTGACTTAACAGCGCTTTCAATTGACCGCGCAGACGAACTTCTCTTCTCCGAATCCCCGGCAAGAGCAATTCTCACAGTCAAATCAACCAACAAGATTGCCGAAATCATGAACGGCATTCCGTGTACGGTTATCGGAAAGACTGTTGCAGGTGGCGGTTTAAAGATTCAGACCGGCAAAGAAGAAATCGTTTTGACCAAAGAAGAAATCGATGACGCGTCCGCTTCAATTGAAAAAGCGATGAAAATCGGTTACAAATACGAATAAATTTTCAAATAAATTTAAAATAAACCGGAAATGAGATGTTGAAATTCAACATCTTGTTTCATTTTTTGCCTTTCTTTTTTTTTGTTTATTTAAAATTCGTTTATTTGCGGATTCGCTCCAATGATTTAACAAGACTTTTTCTGTCGCCACAGCTATGAATTTATTTTCACACGCCTGCCGTTTTCCATGCGCATTTGCTTCTTTTCATAACATCCGTTCGCTTTGCGAACGTGGCACAGCTACCTTACTGTTTCCGTTTGCTGCCGCTACCTTTGCATCTCACCGTTGCGCCGGTACAGCCGCCGCCGCGCGCGAGCTGCCGCAATTTTTAAAAAATGAAACGAAAAACGAATTGAGGATTTGAAAAAAAGAAAAAAGCATCACGCTTTTTAAAAATGAGAAATAGAAAAACAAATAAACGTTTTTTTAAAATAAAAAAAAAGTTGAAGCGATGTTATTATTTTTCAACATCCGCTTCCGCTAATTTTTCAATCAATCTTGGAATTACGACATCGGCCGCGCCTTCGACAAACTTAATGCTGCCGACAACCAAGTGGCCGCCGCCGTTGACGCCGCTGCCGATTAATTCTTCGCGCAGCTCTCTGACAATCTGCGGAATATTCATTAAGACTTTTTTGGAGCGGATGACCGCGAAATCGGGGCCTAATCCCAGTGTGATGACCGGCTTGTCAATATATTTCTGATTGCACATGATGTCGTGAATCTCGCCGGATGTTTTTCCGGGCGGCGGGAACGTGAATTTGTGGGCGAATTTTTCAACGTCGATTGTGTTGAGAATTGCGCCGCTCTTGAGTTCCGTCATTTTGACATTCGGAAGACACACTTCAAGCTGATCTTTAATCATGCCGTTTGCCTGTTCTGTGAGCATATTGACGAGGCGAAGGTGGGTTTCGCGGTCGCGAAGATCCAAAATATCATCAACGATTCCGGCGCCGCTTCCGAACTTGAGCCAATATTGTTCGTAATCCAAAGAAAGCGCCATTTTCTTGAGATGATCAAGCGAATATTTGTCGGCCGCCATTTCAATGTACTGCGCGCATTCCGGAGATTCGGAACGGTCGCCGACACCGGCAACGGCTGCCAAGTGGGCAATCTCGTCGCTCACTTCGGGGCGAATCATACGCGCCGTCTCAACGCAAAGCATGCCGGCCGTGAGACCGAAGTCGCCGCCGACTTTGTAGGGATTGACGTGCGCGATTAAATAATCGTCCGCAATGTCATCAGGGTGGTGGTGGTCGATGACGACGACATCCATGCCGTACACCTGCGTGTGTTTGTACGCGGGAACATCTTCTTCGGTGGAGCCGTTGTCCACCATTACGATGAGCGGCATCGGCTGACCGAACCTGATTTCGTCTTCAACGGCATAGGAAACGTCTTTGACAACGTCCATTAATTCATAAAAAGGCGCTTTGGACGGCGACCTTCTGTAAGCGCGGTGCTCGGCGTCGGGACCACCGGCTTCGCGAATGAGCGGCAAAATCGCGCGCTCAATTGCAATCGCTGAAGTGATGCCGTCGGCATCGGCGTGATGTCTGAGAATAATCGGGCGCGAGCGCAAAATCGCTTTTCGGATTTCTTTGGCGGCCTGAAGCATTGCCGGCTTCAACTTTTCCAAAACATCGCTTTTCACCAAAAACGGAATGTCGTGGGCTTCGGCGCGTTTGTCAACGGCTGCTTCGATTTTTTCAATCAAAATCGCGGCTTCGTCCTCGGAAAGCGGTTTCAAGCTCATCAATTCGATTTGAATCGCGCCGTCGCGGATGTTGATTTCGCCGACGGCGGACACAGCCATTCCGGCTTCGATTTCCGGGTAAGAACGCTGGCCGGCTGTCGAGAATCCGGCGCACGGAACTTGTCCGGTTTCATCTGAAATTGTAAAAATCGTCGGCCCGCCGGTTTGTTTAATTTGCAAAACCTCGCCCGCGAATTTAACAGCTTTTCCGTTGTCGCGTGACGTCATGTCGCCGATTGAAGTCAGCGGAAACTCTTTTTCCACTTCGATCAATTCATATTTCCCAGGGCGCTTCGGAACCAAATCCAATTTAACGTCGCGGCCGGAGCGATTGATATTTTTAATTTGAATAATAATTTCATCGCCTTTCGTCATGGACGGACAAGCCGAATCGAAATTTTTCTCATGCAAAAGACCTTTGATGCCGTCGTTGAGCTTGACGAACGCGCCGAGATTTTCAACCATTCCGTCGACGATGCCGATATAAAGCTTGCCGCTTGCTAAATCGTTGTAATCGCAGGAATTGTCAAGTTTGTGAACGCAGCCGGAAGAAAGGCAAGCGTTGCAGATTTCTTCGCCGTTGTCATTGAGGTACGGAATTTGTTTTCCGCAGCGCGCGCAATGATAAAGCTCGCCTTTTCCGCGGCATTCTTCGCATTTTTCTTTTTTCTCGTAAATTCCCGAGCCGCCGCAAACATCGCAGACACCGTTCACAAAAGAGTCAAGATTCTTATCGGAAAGATCCATCAAATTAATGGATTTCGGCTTTCCCGCGCTGACAACGCCGCTGCATTTCGGGCACGGGCCGGTTTCTGTAATGTTAAAACCTTGGCCGTAACAGTTAGGACATTTTTCACTCATAATTTTTCACTTGGAAATAAAAAACGGATTTTAGAATATAAAGTATTGCAAAGAGGAGGGAAAGAAAAAGGAAAATAAAATGAGGAACATCTTGCCGATAATGATTGAAAAAGCAAATCCGGATGAAATGAATGAAATCGCCGAGCTGTGGCTGAAAACCAATCTGACAGGACAGATTTTTATTCCAGAAACATACTGGAAAAACCGATTAAAAGACGTGAAAAAAATGCTGCCCGATTCGGATATTTATGTATTCAAAGAAAACTCAAAGATTTACGGTTTTATTGGAATCGTTGAAAACAGGTATGTCGCCGGACTGTTTACGGATCAGAAAAGTCAAGGAAAAGGAATCGGAAAACAGTTGGTTGAATTTTGCCAAAAGAAATATGATTATTTGGAACTGGATGTTTACGTCAAAAATACCCGCGCGGTGAACTTTTACTTGAAAAACGGCTTCGTGGTTGATTCTGAAAAAACGGATGATGAAACTGGCGAGCCGGAATACAGAATGCGTTGGAAGAAATAAAAAACGAATAAAAACAAAATCAGAAGAACAAAAAATAAAATAAAAATGGAATTAAAAACAGAAATAGAACGGAAGGTAAAACAATTATTTATTTTGCTCTTCCAAAAGTTTTCGTATTGCTGCGACCTCGGAAATCAATTGAGCCATATCAGAAGCTGAAACGGATGAAGATGCAACAGATACGCCAGCAGTTTCATTACCGCCCGTAACAGCCGTTACCGGTGCCGTTCCGCGAACAAAATCCATAATAAACGCACGAAGCGGTTCTGCATCTTCCATGCCGATAATTGAAATTTCGGAGCCGGCTTTACCGCCCGAATTTCCGGCCGTTTGAATCTGAAGGTTGGAAATTTTAAAAATTCGCATGACAGGCCCTTGAGAAATGTCAATATTCGTGATTCTGTTGTACGGCACAATACCGGTTTTCTTGAACCAGACACCGCGTTTCCAAGTCATTTCAGTGTCGTTTAAATGGTAGACAATAGAATTGTAATAACGCTGCATCCAAATGAAAACGAAAACGGCGATGATTAAAAGAATGAAAGCAAATCCGGCAATCGCGATGGGAAACAGTCCGGTCAGCAAAAACGGAAAAACAATTGCGCCAAGTGTAAAACCGGAAGCGACCAATATTGAAACAAAGGTCGTAATGAACAAATACGGTTTGTACTGCGGCGACGGCTTAAAATCTTCTTTAAACGGAATCATAGAATTAATCAGCGACGGCAAAGATTAAGTAATTATCTGAAAAGTTGTTATTTGAAAAAATGAAAAAAATGGATGTGAAGAAAAGAAGGATCAGAGAAGTTCTCTTCCTTTGCGCAGTTCCTCAAGAACATCCACCTCAACATCATTGTGAGGTTCAGATGAAAACATCACTTTTTTCAGCGTTTGAATTGCCTTTTTATCTGTAATAATGATTCTGTCAGTATATGACGATGTAGCCATTTTTCTAAACCTCCTTTTGCTTAATGAAATGGAATTATTTTAATCGAGTTTATACGTTCTGATTTTTTAAAAAACGCAAGCTTTATATTCGAATTTCGGCGATTTGCCGACAATTCAATGTTCAACTAATTGTATAAATAAGTTGAGGAAGATTTTGTTGAAAATAATCCGATTGTATTTGAAAACAAAAAATATAATTGAAAGAAATAAAAGTTACTTTTTGAAAAACAAACCATTTTTTGAAAAACAAAACAAATTGAAAAACGTGTTTACTTCTCCCACCAAATATGCGCGTACAACCCGTCTTCCGGTAAAATAAATCCTTTTCCGGGAATTTCCAAAAAGACTTGTTTCAAATAATCTTCAACCATTTGAATTTGCCAATCTTCTTTTGCGCCCAATCTGCCGAGATATTCTTCCGACACTTCTTCAAATGTTTCATAAGAATGAGAATCGCGCAGCGGCAAAACTTCCAAATTCGCGTAAATGCCGGCTTGATACAAAGCATTCCAAATCAGATTTGAGAGCGGGCGGCCGTAATAATCTTCGTTGTGAAGTTTCGTCCAAAGCGCTGCATTAATGCGGCCCCACGGTGGGTCTGTTAAAAACCAAAAGATGTGAGCTTCTTTTTCGGCGACGGTGTTCATTTTGAGAAGCGCTTCGTTCAAATCGGGAACACCCATTGCAAAAGATGAAACGATGTAATCGAATTTTCCGATTTCATCGGGGTTGACATCTTCCCAGATTTTTGAAATGATCGGAATATCGGCGGAAACGCCTTTTATTTTTAGGTATTCGGCAAGCGCTTCGTGCATCGGCGGCGCAGGCTCAACGACTGTGACTTTGCAGCCGGCAGCGGCCAACGGAACGGCAAGCGTCCCCGGTCCTGCGCCGATGTCCAGCACGGTTGAGTCCGGCGGAAACTGCAGACGCGCCAATTGGTCGTTCACGCGCTCGACATTTCCCGAAATTAAATTTTTCAGCATATGATCCGTGTTTTTTTGAACCGAAAAATGCTTAGCGCTTGTTTGAAAGTTGGTCATTTTCGCCTGTTTGGCGCAGTGGTCATTCCATTCTCGGTTTGCATCGTTCATGTTTATCAAAAACCGTGATTTTGTTCTTTTTTTGAAAAAAATTAATTGAAACAAATTGAAAAATTAATCAAAATCAACCGTCCCCGAAATCCCGTCTAAAATACCCGGCGCGAGCTCCAAAATCATAACGTTTTCATCGGGAATGTTTTGCTTATTTTTAATCCCGAATTTTGCTGCCGAAACAAATCCGAACCGTTCGTAATAATGCGGGTCGCCGACAAGAATAACGGCCGCGTAACCTTCCGATTTGGCGCGCTTTAAACTTTCATTAACCAAAGCCGAACCGTGTCCTTTGTTTCGATAATCGCTGCCAATTGCGACAGGCGCGAGGAGAAGAATTTCAAACATATTTTTTGGCATGGACGAAACGCCGTGGATTGCGATTTTGGAAAGCATGATGTGCCCGACAATCTGTCCGGCAATTTTGTTGTTTGCATCATCTGAATCGTCAATCATGACAAGAGACAATTCCGGAATGTAATTACCGTCGCTTCTGATTTTATTGACAAAATCCTGTTCCGTACCGCCGGAAACGTACGCGGTTTGAAAAGCGGTTTTGACAAATTCATAAATTTGCGGAAAATCCGCCCCGGTTTCTTGTCTGATAAGCATAAGCCGAATAGGAAGTGGAAGCGTATATAATTTTTGAGAAATAAAAGAGGAAAAAATTTAAGGAAAAAGTTCTTCTGAAAAAACATTGGAATAAAAATCCGCAATAGAATTAATAAATTCAAAAAATTAAAGCGATAATAATATGAAGAACAATATAAAAAACAAGATGAAGAACAAAGATGGAGCGCAATTGATGAAAAGCAAAACCGAAATCCAAAACGGCATCATAAAAGCCGTTAATGCTGTCCGGGAAAATAATCCGATGGCAGGCTCAATCACAAACACGATTACAATTAATTTTGTGGCAAACGCGCAGCTGGCCGTCGGCGGATCTGCCGCGATGGTTTACCTTCCCGACGAAGCGGAATTTTTGGCAAAAGCGGGCGGCGCGTTTTACATAAATGTCGGCGGCATTCTGCCGATTTATGAACAAACGCTGCCGTTGACGGCGCAAGTGCTTCATGAAAATCAAATTCCGTGGGTTTTGGACCCGGTTGCAATCGGAATCGGAGAGATTCGAACAAAATTCCTTTTACAATCCAAAGAATTTAAACCAAGCATCATCAGAGGAAACGCTTCCGAAATTATCGCTTTGGCCGGCCTTTGGGAATTGGAAGGCGAAAACAAATCGAATGTGCGCGGCGTGGATTCGACGGACCCGGTTGCTGCGGCAAAGGCGGCGGCTGTCGCGCTTGCGAAATGGACAGGCGGCGCGGTTGCCGTCTCCGGAGAGACGGATTTGGTGACGGACGGCGCGGTGATTGCATATTCACGCGGCGGCTCTGATTTGATGAAAAAGATTACGGGATCGGGCTGCTCGTTGGGCGGCGTTGCTGCGGTTTATGCGGCAGAAGCTGATCCTTTCACCGCCGCGCTGACCGCAACGGCAATTTACAACTTTGCCGGACGCGCCGCCGCGCAAAAAGCGAAAGGGCCGGGAAGTTTCCAAGTTCAATTTTTAGATGAATTACATAATGTTTCGGCAGAAGATGTCGCGAACAATCCGTTCGAAATTGAGGAGGTTTAAATTATGAATACGCTTGTTGCGGTTGCGATTGCGCCGCTCGGCATCGGTGATGAATTGGCGCCGGAAGTTTCGGAAGTTGTCAGAATTATTCGGGAATCGGGCCTGCCGAACAAAACAACATCGATGTTCACCGAAATCGAAGGCGAATGGGATGATGTGATGCGCGTCGTCAAGGAAGCGACATTTTATTTGGCGGAAAAAGGCATTCGGACGGAGGTTGTTCTCAAAGCCGACATTCGCCCGGGTTATGCGAATATGATTTCCGAAAAAGTCAAAAAAGTGGACAACATCTTGGGTGACAAACGTGAGCAATCGGAGTAATTTAGACATTTCGGCGTATTTTGTCGTCGGCCCCGAAAATACAAAAAACAGACCGGTCGCGCCGATAATTAAAGATGTCGTGGATGCCGGTTACACCTGCATACAAATTCGATCGAAAACGGCATCCGCTCTTGAATTAATAGAATTGACCAAAGAAGCCGCCGATGTGATTGAAAAAGCCGGCCGCGCCGACGAAGTAACGCTTCTCGTTGACGATCGCCTGGATGTTGTGTTGGCCGCCAAGAAAATGGGCATAAAAATAGACGGAATTCATGTCGGGCAATCGGATATTCCCGTTGAAATCTGCCGCGCGTATTTGGGAGAAGACGCAGTTATCGGTTTATCGGCGAGAACGCACGATTTGTTTGATTATATCAAAACGGCGGATGTCAGTTTGATTGATTATTTCGGCGCGGGTCCCTTGCATGAGACGGAAACGAAGCCGGATTGCGGAACGGGCGCGGACGGAAAAGTCATTACACGAAGTTTTGAAGAGCTGGCCGAACTGGCGAAAGCAAGTTCAATTCCGATTGTTGTCGGCGGCGGCGTCAAATTAGCTGACATTCCGCAACTTGCCGAAACGGGTGTTGACGGATTTTTTGTCATTTCCGCAATCTCTGAGGCGGATAACCCGCGAGCGGAAGCGGAAAAACTGATTGAAGCGTGGAAGGAAAATTATAAAAGAAAAAAAGTTTAAGAGTTCAAGGTATTAATTTAAAATAATGAATACAAAAAGAGGTAAACGATGATTCATATAATAAAAGAATACGAGCGCGTTGTTATTTTCAGATTGGGACGATTAAACGGTGTCAAAGGACCGGGAATGTTTTTAACGGTGCCGTTTATTGACCGAACCGAAAAGATTGATATGAGAACGGTAACGATTGACGTTCCAAGACAAGACATTATTACAAAAGATAATGTGACAATTACAGTTGATGCCATCGTTTATTACAAAGTGGTTGATCCGGAAATGGCAATCACGGAAGTTGAAGATTACAAATATGCGACATCCATGCTCGCGCAAACGACTTTGCGTGATGTTCTGGGCCAGATGGAACTCGACGAAGTGCTGACGCAACGTGAAAAAGTGAACACGGATTTACAGCGCCTGCTGGACAAAGACACAGACCCGTGGGGCATTCGCGTCACCTCTGTGACAATCCGCGATGTCAGTCTCCCCGACTCGATGCTTCGCGCAATCGCAAAACAGGCTGAAGCCGAGAGAGAAAAGCGTTCCAGAATTATTTTAGCGGAAGGCGAACACATTTCCGCGACAAAAATGCGCGATGCAGCTGCCCTTTATGATGAAATTCCGGTCGCAATCCGCCTCAGAGAATTGCAGACGCTTTCGGAAATCGCACGTGAAAAGAATATGATTGTCGTCACCAATACAACTGACACCGGCGACATGATTGCAATGGCAAACGCGACGGCGGCAAGAAAACAAAACAGGTAACGAATAAAACAAATAAAAATAGGAAACTTAAAACGATTGGATATTTTTGCAATATCCTTTTCGTTCTTTTTTAGAGAAGATTTAATTTTTGGATATTCCCGAATTTTTAAAAAGCCTCAATAAATCGTTTTGTGTTTCAATAACTCTATCAGCAATAAATTCCTGAAGCGGTTCATCGTTTGTATGTGCTAATTCCAATAAACGAATATATTCGGACCTTAAAATTGCCGGAATAATAGCAATTGAATAGTTATTTCGAAGCAAAACCAAATTCATCAGCAATCTTGCCACTCGTCCGTTACCGTCGACGAAAGGATGAATAAATACGAATTTTTTATGAACCAAAGCCGCAAATTCAACAGGATGCAATTGGTGTTCATTTTGATTAAACCATTCCGTGAACGTTTTCATTTCTTCGTGAATATTTTCGGCAGGCGTGACAGGATATTGGCTGCCGCTGATAAAAACCGGAACTTTTCGATAAATTCCGGCCTGATTCGAATCAATCATTCCATAGAAAAGTTTGTGAAGCTCTAAGATATCATTTTCATCTAATTCCTTCTGAGCTGCAAGCGGAAATAAATAATCATACGCTTTTGCATGACCAATCGCTTCGTAAATTTCGCGAAGCGGTTTTCCGCCAATAGTTAAACCATCTTCGATAACAATTTTGGTTTCAGATTCTGTCAAACTGTTCCCTTCAAGCGCGTTGCTTGAATAGGTTAAACCGACGCGGTAGTAATCTTTAAGAGATTTAAAAGTTTCTTCAGGCAGCGGTCGAAACGACAATAATTGATCGTTATTTTCCTCCGCTTTTTTGAGTTTTTGTTTGAGCGCCTGCATTTTTCACACCTGTTTCTTTGAATGAATCATATTCAATAGAAGTTAAAAGCAATTAAATATATCTGAAAAAGGGACCAAAATAAGACAAAAAAATCCAAAGTTACCGCTATTCTTTTGACTTAAAACTAAAAAAACGAGAATTAAAAAACAAAATTAAAAAGATAAAACGTGGGGCCGGTGAGATTTGAACTCACAACCGACGGGTCTCTCCGAATTGTCGATTTATATCAACACTCTTTCGAGCACTTTCAGCGCTCCAACGGTTCCTCATCGCATTTCCCCGTCGGGAATTGCTCGGTTGACCCGTTGTTCATCATTAAATATCCGCTGGAGCCCATCGCCCTACCAGGTTAGGCCACAGCCCCTCAATTGTTTTATCTGGTATTTCTGTTCGTTAATGCGAACAGGAAACATAATAGGAAATTCAAAAGTAATAAATGTTTTGAATCTTCGTTGCCTAAAAGAGAATAATTAAATATAGCCTTAACGGTCATAACGAATAAAATCGTGCAATTGAAAAAGAAAAACGTGCAATTGAAAAATGAAAATTAAACAAATCAGAGGAATTTTATGGCATTTTGGGAAGCTTTCGGCTGGACGGACTGGATTTTAATTCTGCTAATTGCGATTTTCCTGATAATGATTATCAGAAACGTGTACCGTTTGATGAAAAGAAGAAACGAATACATGTCTTTTAAAGAAGCGCAGGAACAGCACGCGCGCGAACACAACAAGCACGTTCAATCCAAAGCAAGCGCGGTTGACGCGGACTTTGAAGACGAATCGGAGAAATGATTTAAATTATTTTTCAATATTGTTTTCATTTTTTCAATCTTTAATTTTTGATTTATTCGAATTTTTTTTACTTTACTGTTGTGATTTTTCGAACCGCCTAACTTTCTTCATCGTTAACAATGATAGATTACGGTAAGATTTATAAACACATAGATTTTACATTCAAACGGTGAGCTCTATGCTTATTGTCAATGCAGTAATCAAAATTAAACCCGGAACGGAGAAAGAGTTTTTAGAAAAAGTTCAGCCGCTGATTACAGCCAGCCGCAAAGATGAAGGCTGTCTCGGTTATGCGCTTTACAAAAGCTGTGAAGAAGAAAATTCTTTTATGATGATTGAACAATGGGAAAACCCGGAAATGCTGGACAAACATACAAAAGAGCCGCATTATATCAAATTTGGGGAAGACGCCGGTCCGCTGATGGCCGCCGAACTTTCCGTTCAAGCTTATCCTGTTGCCGATTAACGTCAAGTTAAAAAGCGCGGAATAAAAAAATAAATTAAAGCAAAAACGGTATTGCATTTCGCAATACAAAATTGAAATCAAAACACTATTAGTAGCAAAAAACAAAATAAAGCGGGCCGAAATTTCGGCCCGCTTTTTTTATGGATTTTTATGAATTTTTTATGAGTTCTTTAAATTCTGTATAAATTTTTTACAGATTTTTGTTAGATATTTTTCAAATCTTTTTCAGATTTAATCGATTACTTCGCCACCGTTTTCCGGAATCTTCTCTTTAAATTTCGTGTAAGACCAGAGTTGGTAAATGATGACGATCGGAACGAAAATCAAAGCGGCGTAAAACATCAGCGAAAGCGTCAATTGACTGGACGCGCCCGCGAAAATGCTGACACCGTATTCGGGATTGATGGTTGACTTCAAGATGTACGGGTAAAGCGTGACAACGCCGGTCGCCGCGCCGAAGAAAATTGTTCCGAGATTTGCAAGGAATGCAAAGAGCGGACGATTGGATTTCTTCCACGCAAGCGCGATGCACGCCAAAGCGAAGACAACCGCAATCAGCGGAATCGCGTACAAAATCGGGTAAGCGTTGTAGTTGACAGCGAATCCGTCCGTGTTGAAAAGTGCGAGGATGTAAATCAGCGCGACAATTGCGACCGCGACGGATGATTTTTTGCCGAAATCAGCGCACTTTCCGGAAATTTCGCCGGATGTTTTGTGCGCGACCCAAAAGGCGCCCGATGTCAGGAAAAGCAAAACGAACAGCAATGCGCCAAGCAAAGCGTGGACATTGAAGAGTCCGAGAAGCGTTCCTTCGTACACGTAATTCGCGTTGATGACCATGCCTCTGAAGAAGTTGGTGAACGCGACGCCCAAGACGACCGTAATCAGCAGACTTCCGAGTGCCCAGCCGTAGCGGAATATTTTTTGAAGCGTTGCATTTGAGTCTTGATAAATCAATTCAATGCAAATGCCGCGCAAAATAATCGCGATCAAGAGGAGCATCATCGGAATGTAAAGCCAAGTGAACATCTTGGAGAAGATGAGCGGAAATGCCGCGAATGTGCCGCCGGCTGCCAAAATCAGCCAAACCTGATTGCCGCCCCAAAACGGGCCGACGGATTTGGCGACTTGGAGCGTCTGCGCCATGTTTTTCGGCAGGAACGCGGCCAGCATTCCGGCACCGAGCGGGAACGAATCGACGACGAGGTAAATCGCCCAAATGACACACCAAAGGACGAACCAAATGTTGATGAGAAGTTCATAATCAAGCATGCTCTTTCACCTCCGGGCCTGCGACGATTGCATTTTTCATCAAGTAAAGGAACAGGACGAACAAAAGCAAATAGAAGAGAACCAAAAGTCCCATCGAAAACAGGATTTGAATCGCAGGGACGCCTGAGATCGCTTCGGATGTTCTGTAAAGTCCGTAAACAATCCACGGCTGGCGGCCGACTTCGGCGACGGCCCAGCCGAACATAATCGCCAAATACGGAAGCGGAATGCTGTAAAGCATGAGTTTCATGTATTTGCGTGACGCGGAATTTTCCATTGTCGGATCTTTTCGAACAAGATAAAGGCCGGCCAAGGCTTCCAAGATAAAGACAATACCGAGAATCACCATGATTCTGAAACTGTAAAATGTCATCGCAACCGGCGGCCGGTCTTCTTCGGAAATATCGTTCAAGCCGGTGACTTCGCCGTGCGGATCACCCGTCAGCAAGAAGCTTCCGACATACGGAATGCCGATGATTTGGACCAAGTTGCGCTCTTGGGAGTCGGACGGAATCTGGAACAGATACATCGGCCTGTCAGGTCCGCTTTCCCAGACCGCTTCCATTGCGGCGGCTTTGACGGGCTGAACTTCGCCGACATAATGACCGTAAAACATGCCGAGCGTCGGCAAAAGAATCGCGGCGATGACGAGGACATAAACGCCGAGTTTCATGGAGCTGCGGTACATATCGACATTGGATTTTTTAAGCAGGAAGTATCCGCTGACGGCGACCATGAAGAGCGCGGACAGGAGATATGCTGCAAGTAACGTGTGAATCAGCATGTACCAAAGGTACGGGTTTGCTAAAACGGCGCCGAAATCAGACATAATGATTTTGCTGCCGTCTGCGGCCATTTGATAACCGACCGGATTTTGCATGAACGCGTTTGCCGTGATAATCCAAATCGCGGAAATCATGGTTCCGACAGAAACCAAAACCATTGAAATCGCTTTAAGCGCGGGCTTTTTGTGGCTTGTGAAAAGCCAAATGCCGAAGAATGTCGCTTCCAAGAAGAAAGCGATGAGCGCTTCAAGCGCGAGCGGGGACGCGAAAACGTCGCCCATGAACTCGGCGTACTGCCCCCAATTCGTTCCGAACTGGAAAGTCATTGCGAAACCGGTAACGATACCGAATGCGAAATTAATTTTAAAGAGGTTGCCCCAAAACTGAGCCGACTTCTTCCATTTTTCTTGTTGTGTTTTCCAATATTTGACTTCAAAACCTGCCACCATCGCGCCGAGACCAATCGTCAGCGGAACGAAAATAAAGTGGAAGAAGATCGTAATCGCGAATTGAAGCCGACTTAATAAGACGATATCTTCTATCATAAAGACCACCTGTTTCAATCATGAACAGCATTAACATTTATAAGATTCAAATTTGAACGAAAACAAATCTGAATGAACATTAAAGATTAAGTTTAATCAGTTGGCACTGAAATAATACCGAAATATTTTATCAGCGGTAAATATACCAAAGATAAATATATTTTCAATAATATTATTAGCAGACCGATATTTATATTTAATTCAATTCCGGCGCAATATCCCTTAATTAAAGAGATAGGTAAACCGAAATGAATACTTAATAGTAATAATTATTAAATATAAATATCTGACTCTTGGAAAAAAGATAAAGTCGAATGATTTACGAAGCTTAATGACAGTTTAATGAGAATTTAATGACAGTTTAATTTGAATTGATGAAAGTTTCAATAATAGACATTAATTTTAAATAATAATTATTTCTATTTAAAATTTGGAATCTCATCTTTGAATTCCATGAAACATCCGGAAAAACAAAAACGCTGTTTGATGAAAGCAACAATTCAAAAACGGACTGCTTGAATCGCAGATTAAAACGAAATCAAAAACAATCAATCGGATAATCTCCACAAATTTTACAGAACTATCAACAATGAATTCAACCCCAAAAAATTCATAAAAACGAATCTCTGAAAAATGAAACAAAATCCGGATGTTTTTCTTCAATTCATTATTAATCTTTATTTTGGTTTCATCAAACTTTCATCTAAAATCTATTAAAATCTATAAAAATCTTCATTAAAATTCAATAACATCAACAATCATATCAAAAAGGAGAGGGAAAAACATGGATTTTACAACATTAATGAAAAGCCCCGAAGCGGAAGGAAAGGAAAAACACGTCCCTGTGATTGAGCGCGGAAGCGGACACGGCGGCACGCACGACAATGTCGTTATTGTCACGATCGGAAAGGAAACGCCGCACCCGAACACGCTTGAACATCATATTTCTTGGGTTGAACTTTACGGTATTAAAAAAGAAAACGATCAAGTCATTTTTATCGGGCGCGCCGAATTTACGCCGACCGTGACCGAGCCGACGGCGACGTTTAAGGTTTTGGAAATGGAGCAATTCAAAGCGCTTGGCGCGGTTTCTTATTGTAATCTTCACGGATTGTGGAAGAATACGTTTGAACTTTAATTTTAAATTGAATTTATTTATTTCTCCATTTTAATTTTTTATTTTTGTTTTTTTCTTATTTTTTGCTTTTTTATTTTGTTTGCTTTTGTTTGTTTTTTGTTTACTTTCAGTTTCATTTTTGACAATGGAATTTATTTATAATAATTCGGATATAATTATAGAAGATACAGTTTCAAACTGTTCAAAGGAGTTATCAAAAATGGAAAAAAAGATCAAAATTATTAAAAACGGGCCGTATGAGGTGAGTCCCGATATTCCGCTGGTTCAATCAATTATTGAAATCGACGGGGAAGGAACTTCTATGCGCTGGAAAAACGGAAAGGAATATCCCAAACAAAACGAACCTTACCACCTTTGCCGCTGCGGCCGTTCTGAAAACAAGCCGTATTGCGACGGGTCTCATGAAAAAGAAACCGGCGCTTACAGGAAGAAATTTGACGGAACGGAAGTTGCGACGCATGACAGCGATAAATTGAATACGCGCATTTATGAAGGGCCGGAGCTGACTTTGATTGATGAAGAAAGTTTGTGCGCTTCACTGCGTTTCTGTGATCGCGGACCGCGTGTCTGGAATGCTGTTTTGCATTCGGATGAGGATTATTTGAAGCAAATGGCGATTGAAGAGTCTTGTGATTGCGCCGCCGGGCGTTTGACTGTTGTCGATAAAGAAGGAAACGTTTATGAGCCGAAATTAGATCAGGAAATCGGTTTGGTTCAGGATACGGCTGCGAATTGCCGTGGGCCGCTTTGGGTTAAGGGCGGCATTCCTGTCGAGGGCTCTGACGGGCGGCAATATAAAATCAGAAACAGAATGACGCTTTGCCGTTGCGGTCAATCTAAAAACATGCCGTTTTGCGACACTTCTCACAGAAGAAGTGAAAACATGTACGGATTTGATGAATAAATTGAGAAAATGAAAATTTGTATTTCATTTTTTTATTTCTTACTTTTTTTGTTTTGCTGTCAAGTGTGTTCTGTTTGCTTCCAAGTCTGCTTCCAAGTCTACTGCCGTGTGTATCTGTCTGCGTGTTGCCATCAGCATCTTCTTCTTAGAACAGCCGTTCGCTTCGCGAACGTGTGTACTGCTGCCTGCTGTTTGTGTTGCCGCTGCTACCTGCCGTTTACACTGCTGCCTGCGCCGCTGCCGCCGCAGCCTGCGCTTGCCGCGCGCGCTGCCACGTTTTTTAAGAAAATATTGAAAAACCAACCCTGTTTTTTATTTGATTTCAAATCGTCCTCATTTTTTGAATTAAAAACGTAAACCATCAAAAATAAATAAAGAGCGGATTATAACAATCGTATTTACAAGAGGAAATATTATGAAAGTCACGATGGACATTGAACTGAGAGATGAGCCGGGACAGCTCATTTTGGCGCTTGAACCGATTTCAAGCAATAAAGCGAATTTAATTTCTGTTTTTCATTATCACAAAACAAACGGCGCGGCAAAAGCCGGCGGCGACAAGGTTCAGGTTCAGCTCGTTCTTGACGCGAAAAGCCCCGTGATTCAAAAAATTAAAGAAGACATGGAAAAAACCGGAATCCGCGTCCTTCGAATCGGGGAAGAAAAATACAGAGAAACGATTTCCGTTGTCATGATCGGACACGTCGTGAACACCGATATTCGAGACACAATCAGCCGAATTGATGAAACAGGCATCGCCGAAGTGACGGACATGTCGCTTTCCATGCCCGAAATTAATGAGCCCACATCCGCCGCGATTACGATTAACGCGATCGGAAAAGAAGAATTGAAAAAAGTGGTTTCGCTTTTGAAAGAGATCACGAAAGAGAAAGATTTGCTTTTGGTGCTGCCGATTGAACTGGAATGAGGAGGAAGAATGATGAAAACAGTGAAAGCTTCAATTATCGGATTCGGATCAATCGGACAAGGCGTCGCACGCGTCCTTTTAATGAAAAAAGAATATTTGAATAAGGAAGGCATCGACATCAAAGTCGTTGCGATTACGGATTCCAAAGGCGCCGCGATTGATGAAAACGGTTTGGATTTGGAAAAATGCTTGGCAATAAAAGCCGACAAAGGAACCGTTGCCGAAAAAGAAATGACGGGACTTGATGTGATTAATCAAATTGACCATGATTTGGTAATCGAAGCAACGCCGACTGATGTGATTACGGGCGGCGCGGGTCTTTTAAACATGCAGGCAGCGTTTGAAAACGGACGGGATGTCGTGACATCCAACAAAGGTCCTCTGACTTTGAAATTTAAAGAATTGAACGAACTTGCCGAGAAAAAAGGATGCGCTTTCAGATACGAAGCAACCGTCGGCGGCGCGATGCCGATTATCAATTTGACAAAAGAAGTGATGGCCGGCAATGAAATCGAAAGCATCAAAGGCATTTTCAACGGCACTTGCAATTACATTTTAACGCGGATGCTTGAGGAAAAATCGTCCTATTCCGAAATTTTAACCGAGGCGGTAGATTTGGGAATTGCCGAGACCGATCCGACTTATGATGTTGAAGGAATCGACACCGCCGGAAAAGTCGTCATTTTGGCAAACGCCGTTTTCGGAATGAACAAAACGATTAATGATGTCGACAGAACCGGAATTACGCAAATTACATATGAAGCGCTCGAAATGAGCGCGAAAAACGGCAAGACGATTAAATTAATCGGCGAAGTTCGAAAAGACGGCAGCTTAACGGTGTCGCCGAGACTCGTTCCGATCGGACATCCGCTTTCCGTCAGCGGCACCTTAAACGTCGCGTCGGTTCAAACGGATTTGGCCGGCGAGATTACGGTCACCGGAAAAGGCGCGGGCTCCATTGAAACCGCCAGCGCGATTTTAAGCGACATTATTTCCATTTACAAAGCGGATTAATTAAAAATATAAAAATAAAAATCATCCGCAAAAATCAAAATAAGAACGGGAAACATATGACACAATTTTCAGAATTCACCGACCTTTGCATAAAAATTGAAAACATTCCGGGATCATTGGAAATGACGGATGTTTTCGCTTCATTTTTAAAAGAAGTCGATGACGACGAACTTGCCGTTTCCTGTTACATGGTGATGGGCGAGATTTTCCCGGCGTGGACCGGCAAAAAACTCGGTCTCGGTCCGAATCTCCTTTATGCGGCACTTTCAAAAGCAGCCGGAATATCACTTGATAAAATCAAAGCGCTTCTTCGCGAAACCGGTGATGTCGGCGAAACAACATACCGCGCGCTTTGTGAAGATACGAAAAGCCAATCAACTTTTTCAAGCTTTTTTGAAGCGGAAGACACCGATGAAAACGCTTGCGGCGCCAAAGGAAAACTTTCCATTCGCGAAGTATACGACCGTTTAAAAGAAATTGCCGATGCTTCCGGAAAAGGCGCGCAGTCTCAAAAAATCAAAAGCCTTCAATATCTTTTTTCGGAATCAGCGCCGATAGAAGCAAAATATATTTCAAGAATTGCGCTTGAAGAACTTCGTATCGGAATCGGGGAAGGCATTGTCAGAGATTCGATTGCCAAAGCGTTTGATGTTCCCGTCGCGCAAGTGGAATTCGCGTTCATGGTCACCAATGATTTGGGTGATGTTGCGACCGTTTCCAAGAAAGGCGGTGCGGAAGCGCTTTCTCACCAGCACATTCAAGTGGACCGTCCCGTCAAGATGATGCTCGCGCAGGTGACAAACAGCATCGAGGCGGCGTTTGCCGAGCTGGACGAAGCGGCTGTCGAATGGAAATTTGACGGCGCGCGGCTTCAAATTCATAAAAACGGCGATGATATTCAATTATTTACGCGCCGGCTGGAAAATGTGACGAACTCGCTCCCTGATGTTGTCAAAGCAGTAACGGATTCGGTAACTGCCGAAAATGCCGTTTTAGACGGCGAAGCTGTCGCGATTGATGAAAACGGAAATCCGCGGCCGTTTCAGGACATTTTGCGCCGTTTCCGACGCAAATACGATGTTGAAACGACGTCAAGAGACATCCCGATTCACGTGAATTTATTTGATTTGCTTTATGCCGACGGTGTCAGCTGCATTGAAAAACCGCTGACGGAAAGACGACAAAAATTATCTGAAATCGTCAAACCCGATGCGATCGGAATCAGCGTTGACACTTTAACGATTACAAAAGATCCCGAAGTTGCCGCGCAAATTTATCAGGCGGCGCTTGCTGCCGGTCATGAAGGCGTTATGATTAAAAATCCGAGTTCGCCGTACTCGCCGGGCAAGCGCGGTAAAAATTGGCTGAAGAAAAAACCGGTGATGGACACGCTTGATTTGGTTGTCATCGGCGGCGAATGGGGTTCGGGAAAACGCAAAAACAAAATCGGCTCATATGTTTTGGCGTGTTATGACAATATTAAAAACGTTTATTTGGAGATCGGGCGCGTCGGAACCGGTCTCAGTGACGAGCTTTTGGACGCGCTGACGGAACAATTCGCGGATTTGATTGAAGCCGAAAACGGCGTGACGCTGAAAATAAAACCCGAAGTCGTTTTTGAAATCGCTTTTGAAGAAATCCAAAAAAGCCCGAACAATCCGGCCGGATACGCGCTCAGATTCCCGCGTTTGGTTCGCGTCAGAGACGATAAAACCGCTGAAGAAATCGACACGATTGAAAAGATTGAGCGGATGTATCAGGGACAAAAAGAATAAACATTCTTTCACCCTCTTTTTTGTTTTATCGAAATCACATTTAAAAACAGAAAATAATCAAATCTAATTCGATTATCAATTTTTTTTTCTCTTATTTTTTTCACTACAATAACAAACAATGATCAAATATACAATTACAAATGAGAAAAATATGAACTCAACAGATGAAAATTTGGGTGACTCAAAAAGCGGAAAACACAATGTAACGAATGCTAATACAAGAGTTACGACTTTCCAGATTTTTGGTATATTATAAAGCAAAGCTGCCAAGACCATCAATGGAAAAGCCACAAAAAAGATAATCGAATCAACTGTATTGTAATTCGTAAAATAAGAAAAAAGATATGCGCAGATATACAAAAAGACAATTAAAAAAACAGCAAAAATTCCGTGTTTTGTTTCTTTTTTCATGTTAACATTTCCAAAAAATGAATTGAATAACTTCATCAATACGAATTCTGAAATTATATTTAACAGTTGCCGTTTTAAAAAAAACGCTGTAGCTAAGTTAACAAAAATAAATGTGTAATTTAAAGATGAACAAATATTTCTTCAAGAAATTAACTCATCCTTTGAATATCGGATTAACGGTTTTGACAAATGCCGTCTCGCCGACGGCGAGACTTCATACCAACCGACGCTGATTTTTCGAGGAATTAAAACTTCGGCTTTGGATTCCGTTTTTGTTTTACATTTTTTGCACCGGAATCCTTGACCGACACCGGCGGATTCCGTTTTTTTGCCGCAAATCGGGCAATTCGGATTGACCGATTCAAATTCTTCGGCAAGCTTTAAAATTTTAATTTTTTCAAGATTCAGCGTCTCGTTTTTGAAACTGCCGCAAACGCGAATTTCATCGCCCGGAATGAGTTCTCGAATGATGTGTCTGAAATCGCCGGTCGGCTCAAAAGCGGCGCATTTTAAAAAATTGCCGTAATCGTCTTGAATTTGAAAGATATCATGGCCGCCTTCAATCGTTTCGGATTTTGAAGAAACGGTCCCTTTTGAAAGATAAGAATGAAGCGGCAGCATGTCTGAAAACGATTCGGCAAGAATCAAATGCGCGTCCGTCCCTTGATTTGTTTTAAAAACGCGGCTTCGCTCGATTTCTTCGGAAACAACGCATTTCGCGGCTTTCAAAACTGCATCGGAAGAATCACCGCGGATGCCGAACAAAACCGGATCGTTGCCGCCGGGAACGCAAACCGGAAACGGTTTGCTTTTTTTATCGTAATCAATCGTATCCCAGGTTTCCGGCGCCGTTGTTTTATCAGCCAGAATCAAGCTTTCCGTTTCAACGAAACGTTTCGGACCGCCGTTGCTGCCCCAATTTTTCGGCAGGCGGTAAGCCAAATATTCGTAAGTCGCGTCCCAATCGGGATTGAGCACAGCCCCGCAAACCGCAAGCGCGCCGATTAAACCGCGGCCGTTTTTCATCGAGATATGAAAAACGGAATTGGAAAAATCGGATTCGGCGGATTTTAAAAACGCGGCCGCTTCTTCAATTTCAACGACATCGGTCACCGCTTTTTTAAAAAAATCATTGAGCGGCCGGCGCAAGGAAACGTATGCTTCATCAAAAATAAAAACCGCGCCGGGATTTGTTTTTTCACAAGACAAATCGGCGTACTCTTCAATTTTATTTGTCGCAAAAGAAATCAATTCTTTTTTGGATTCCAAACTCTCGTCAAAGAGAGAGATTTCAATCCCGAGCGCCGCATTTCCTCGCGTTTTGTAAGGAATTGACGGATTCAGCCGAACCAAATAAGGAAAATCGGAAACGGTTCCGAAAGCTTTCAGCTCATCCGCAAGAAGCGCCGCCAAATAAGTCGTGCACATTCCTTCGTTTGAATCCGTATCGTCAATTCCGATCAGCATTAAAATGTCAAAGAACGGCAAATTATTTTTAGATTCTGATTACTGCTGCCAAACGCCGCCGCGCACAGCCACGCAGTTTGCAGGCAGCAGCTGCGGCCGCCGCCGCGCGCGAGCTGCAGGAACTTTAAAAAATGTATTAAAACAGCACATTAGGTTTTAAAAAACGGAAATGAAAGACAGGATAATCAAAAAAAGAAAATGAAAAAAAAGGATTGAAAAAGTCCAACCCTTCAAATTTAAAACAGCAAAGAAGACAAAGTCAAATTGTCGGGATAATAAAGCGTGTAGCTGTTCAGTCCCGCAAGTTCCGCGGCCTTATCTGTCGCAGCATAAAGGTTTCCAAAATCGTCAATCAAGCCATTTTCTTTTGCCGCGTTTCCGGTGTAGTAGCGGCCATCAGCCAATGACAAAACTTCTTCATAAGACATATTTCGGCCTTCGGCAACGTCTTTAACGAAAATTCTGAACATATCGTCAATAACACTTTGCAAATATTTCTCTTCAGCCGCGGTCATCGGACGGAAATCCGCACCGGTATCCTTCATTTCACCGCTTTTAATCATCGTGACATCAATGCCGGCTTCGTCATAAGCTGCGGATTTGTCATAATGAACGGTGTAAACACCGATGGAACCGGTAATCGTTGACGGTGTCGCATAGATATAATCCGTTTGAGAAGCGACATAATAAGCCGCGCTTGTCGCCTGGTCACCCATAGAAGTAACGACAGGTTTGCCTGAACTTTGAGCCCGTTCAATTTCTGCGTTAATTTCCTGCGAACAGGAACCGGTACCACCCGGACTGTCAATTCTTAAAACAATCGCTTTAACGCTGCTGTTATCGACCGCTGCCCGAATGTGAGCGGCAATGGAGTCCGAACCCGCGTAACCGGAACCGTACGGCAATTCGCCTGTGTACATCGGGCCGGAAATATGAATCACGGCAACTTTATTGCCGGAGCTGATGCTGCCGGAAGATCCGTCTGCCGCAATGTAAATGGCGGAGACGAAAACAACCAGAATGAGAACAAGAGCGGCAACCGTCCAAAAACCTTTGTTGGATTTTTTTGCGGGCGGCGCGGGCGGCTGCTGTGCTGCGCGCGGGGCGGGTCTCGGTGCCGGCCTTGCTGCCTGCGCATTCGGCGCTGCCGGAGCGGCAGGCGTAACAGGCGCAGATGCCGCGGCATTCCGAGAAACGTTTTCAATCGGTTTCATTTCAGGCGCGTAGCTGTAATACGGCCGATAACTGGAACCGGACGGAACAGAGTCCGAGGGAGTTTTTTGAGTCAATTAATTTAGTCCTCCTATGATTAGCCAAAACCTTGGAATGAAATACGCTGTCTTAAATTAAATATTTCTCTGTTAAAATAAATAAAACGCCGTTCCGCAAAAACGATGAAGCACGCAAAATTTTATAAATTCGGGGGGACTTCATAACAAACTCATAGCATATATTAACATCAAAATTATTAAAAATTCAAATTTAACATTTTTTCGAGGAATAAAAATGGATCAGGACACAAAACCGATGATTGTCACCTGTGGGCTTCCGTACGCGAACGGAATGGCACATCTCGGTCACATGCGCACTTACGTGCCGGCGGACATTTATGTTCGCTCCCAAAGAAAACAGGGACGTGAGGTTGTCTTCATTTGCGGCTCCGACACGCACGGAACACCCGTTGTCGTCAACGCGGAAAAAGAAGGCATTACACCCAAAGAACTCGTCACGATTTACCACAAACACTTTTCCGAAATTTTCGCACGCATGGGCGTTCATTTCGATGCTTACGGAACGACGGACGATGAAGAGAATCATAACCGAACAACGGACATTGTTCAGAAATTAATTGACGGCGGTTATGTTTATACGAAAAATATCGACATCGCTTACTGCCCGAGCTGTGACCGTTTCTTGCCGGACCGCTACGTGGAAGGCACCTGCCCGCACTGCGGCGTGATTGCGCGCGGTGACGAATGCGACCAGGGCTGCAAAAAACCGCTTTTCCCGGGCGAATTGATTGACCCGAGATGCGCCGTTTGTAAAAATCCGGCGGAATACAGAAGCCAGGAACATCATTTCTTCAAACTTTCCGAATTTGACGGGTTTTTAAAAGAATATTTAGACACGCTTCGCGGAACGGATAACGCCGTCAACTACGCCAAAGGCTGGGTGACGCAGGGTCTTGAAGACTGGTGCATTACCCGAAACATGGATTGGGGCGTGAAGTTCCCGGGCACCGATGGTCTTGTCGTTTACGTTTGGGTGGACGCGCCGATCGGCTACATCGCATTTACGGAAGAATGGGCAAAAGCCAACAACGATTCGTGGGAAAAATTCTGGAAAGCGGAATCGAAAGGAACGATTGATTCTCAAAATTCCGAGATCGTTCACTTTATCGGCGGCGACATCGTCTACCACCACTGCATTTTCTGGCCGGCGATGCTCAAAGGCTCCGGCTATTCCCTGCCGACCGATGTTGTGGCTTCGGGAATGGTGAAAATCGAAGACAAAAAATTCTCAAAGAGCCGCGGTTATGTTGTTTGGGTCGGCGAGGATTATTTGGACCAGGGATTCCACCCCGATTTGCTCCGTTATTACTTATCGAGCTACACGTCTCACACGAAAGAATTGAATTTCGGCTGGGACATGCTTCAGGAAAAGATTAATTCAGAACTCGTCGCCGTCCTCGGCAACTTGTTTTACAGATCGCTTTTATTCGCATCCAAAAATTTCGGCGAAATCCCGAACGGAACGGTTGAGCCGGAAATTTTGAAAAGGATTAAACAAACGACGGCAGATGCGATTGACGCGCTGAAAGAATATGAGTTTAAGAAATATTCCGACACCGTGATGGAGCTGGCTTCTTACGCCAACAGCTATTTCCAGTCTCATGAGCCGTGGGCGCTGATTAAAACCGACAAGGAAAAGTGCGGCGAAGTCGTTTACAACTGTCTTCAGCTTGTCAAGGCGCTGACCGTTCTCTTCGAGCCGGTGACGCCCGGCAAAATGCAGGAAGCGTGGGCTCAGCTCGGCCTTTCCGGAAATGTCGCGGATGTGCTTTACGATGAGGCGCTTGTGCCGCTTGTGCCCGGCGCCAAACTCGGAACGCCTGAAATTTTGTTTACGAAATTGGAAGACGATAAGATTTCCGAGATGGATGAAATCGCCAAGAAACGCGTTCATTTGGCAATGAAGGAAGCCGGTTTGGTTCCGGATGAAGAAAAATTGATTGAAGAAAATAAGAAGAATAAAAAAGGCGGCAAAGCACCGAAATGCGCGTGCGCCGCGGGTGAAAAAATGGATGCAGAAAACAAAACCGAAAATGTTGAGAGCGAAACGGAATTATTGCCTGAAATTACGATTGATGATTTCTTTAAAGCGCAAATCAAAGTCGGAAAAATCATTTCCGCCGAGATTATTGAAAAATCAACAAAGCTTTACAAGATTATGGTCGATGTCGGTGAACCCGAACCGCGTCAAATCGTTTCGGGAATCCGCGCATATTATGAAGCGGAAGAATTAGTCGACAAAACCGTTTGTGTCATTGTCAACTTAAAGCCTGCCAAATTGTGCGGCGTTCAGTCACAGGGCATGATTTTGGCGGCCGACGACGGCAGCGGAAAAGTGTCTCTTTTGATGCCGGATCAGGAACTTGAACCGGGATCGGACGTTTGCTGAGATTTGAAAAATCAAAAATATTGAAAATTAAAAAGAAATGAAACGGATTTGTTTCATTTCTCTCTTTTTTTTAATCATTAACGTAATTCATTTTCTGTGTCCCATTTTTGATTGTTGAGATTCTGCGTGTATGCTGTTTTCTGCCGACACCGTTTGCATTTACATCTTTTTTGAGCAGCCGTTCGCTTCGCGAACGGGGCGGCGCTGCGGCGGTCTGCCGCATTGCTGCGCTTACGCCTGTCCGCTTCTGCCGCCTGCGCCGCGCGCGAGCCGCACAGCTTTTCAAAAAATGAATGAAAAACGCACCCGGTTTTTCAAAAAAGCTGATTGAACTCTTCGTTACTTCTTTTCCGGCACTTTTCGCTCTTCAATCGTTTCAATTAAGTCTTCGGGGCCGCTCATTCGAACAAGCTCCTTTTTCTCAATGAACGCGGTGCTTTCGACGGATTTGACTTTGGAGTTGCCGTTGATTAAAAAAACGGAACCGGTTTGCAAAACGTCTGAAATGCTGCTCATCAAATGCGCGCGCTTGAGCGTTGACGCGTTGTATTTGCTGACACCGGTCAAAATAATGGAATTTTTGTCTTTGGAGACGGCGCGAAAAGGCGCGTGCGCGGTTTCTTTGACATCGAAACCGAGTGTTGAGACGTAAGTCAGCATTTCATTTTCCGCGGCGGTTTCGACGGTTGGTTTGTTCTCGGCGGCGGGCGCAACGCTGCTAATGCCGCCGATTTTAGACGGATTTGAAGAATCCGAAATTGTTTTTTGCGCGGTTTGAAGAGCGGCAGGATTGAGAATATCAATCGGCTGTGCGAGTTCGATTTGAAGCAAATCTTCCAAAATTAAAACGGTGTCAATTGACGCGTGCATTCCTTCGTCTTCGTATTTGCTGATTGTGCGGCGGGACACGCCGACGATTCCGGCAAGCGATCCGAGCGACAAGTTGTTTTCAATGCGCGCTTCTTTGAGCGCGCTGCCGTCAATCGGAACGTAAAGACCGCCGGGCGATGCGGTGACCATCGGCGGAATGTTCTCGATGAAATAATCATAAAAGGTTTGAATGTTCACGGCCGTGATTTTGTAGCGCGTGTAAATGACATTGTCTTCAAGCGGCTGGTCGCGTGTTTTTTCGCCGATAACAAGCGGCGTTCCGCCGAGGATTTCAGAAAGAACGTGCATTTCGTTCGCGGTTTCTTCCGTTAAGCCGTCGAGATTGAGTAAAATTTTGCATAAAAGAAGCGTCTCACCGCGGCGGGCGGCAATATCAAAACTGCGCGGCCGGATGTCGCATTTATCGGAGACCAGAAACCCTGCGTGCCGAAGCACTTCAATGGTCTGGTCGGCAAGGATATCTCGAGACATTCTGATTCCGAATTATGAATGCGGGTCTATATAAAAGTTCTTAAAAAGCGCAAATCGAAAAACTCATAAATGATAAATCGGATGGCGGTTTTTCGGGAAATTAATAAAAATTCAACCTCGTTTTTGATGAAAGAATGAAAAATCAATCGCGATTTTTGATGAAAATGAATTGATACTGGTGCGAGACGCGCACGGCGGCGAGCAAGCGCAACAGCACAGCGCCCCGTTCGCGAAGCGAACGGCTGCTCTAAAAAGAAGAGGATGATGGCAGCAAACACAAACAGACGGCAAACACATATTAGAGGAAGTACAAAAAAAATATTAGAGATTAAATTTTAAAAAAATGAAAATAGCGCCCGATGCAGGATTTGAACTTGCGCTCTTCGAAGAAGAAGTGGTTTTCGAGACCACCGCCTTACCACTAGACTAACCGGGCATGAAAATGATATAAATTTTTAAAAAACGGAGAACTCAAAAAGTCTCAGCGTTTCTTGTTAATACCGTTTTTCATATAAATACTTTTAAGTTTTGAAATTTGAGGTTTTAGAAATTTAGCTTTAAGCTTAGAAATAGTTTCACCGCACATACCCAATATTTATTTGAAAAATAGAATTGTTTGAAAGAAAATTTAAAAAGGTTTATCATAGGATTGAAACATTTACACAATTCCAAAATTTGCTCAAATTTATCAATAATTTTCTTGGATTTTCGGTGACAACATGGTCGTTGATGAAAAATGGAATAAAAAATTAAAAGACTTCCTGAAACGGTATCATCAGGATGACATCTTGGAACTGGCGAACAGTTATCCCGATAAGCGCAGCTTGATCGTGAATTACGATAAGCTGGAAGTTTTTGACCGTGATATCGCGCACGATTTGGTGGAAGATCCGGAATCCGTGATTTTATCCTTGGAATTCGCGCTCAAAGACATGGATTTGCCGCTGTCGAAAAAATTAGACAACGCGCACGTTCGCGTCGTCAATATCCCGAACCGGATTCCGATTCGTGATTTAAGAAGCAAACACCTTTCCAAATTTATCGCCATCGAAGGCATGATTAGAAGAGCAACGGAAGTTCGACCGCGCATTACGAAAGCGGCGTTTAAATGCATGCGCTGCGACACGGTGACTTATGTTGAGCAGCCCGGAAATAAATTGGATGAGCCGTATTCCGGCTGTGAAAATGAAAACTGCGGCAAGCGCGGACCGTTTAAGCTTGTGGTCGAGCAATCCGAATTTATCGATTCTCAGAAAGGACAGATTCAGGAATCGCCGGAAAGTCTCAAAGGCGGATCCAATCCGCAGAGTATTGAAATAAACTTTAACGACGATTTAACGGGACAAATTTCGCCGGGCGACCGTGTCATTGTCAACGGTATTCTCCGCTCCGTTCCGCGCGCGCTTCGCGAAGGAAAATCCACGTTTTACGATTTGGTTTTAGATGCCAATTCCATTGAGCGGCTGGACCAGGAATATGACGAATTGGACATTACCGCCGAAGAAGAGGAACAAATTTTAGAGCTCAGCCGCGATCCCGCCGTTTACGATAAAATCGTTTCATCCATCGCGCCGACGATTTACGGCAACGAGCACGTGAAACGTGCTCTTATGTACCAGCTTTTCTCGGGCGTGACAAAGTATTTCCCGGACGGAACGCGAACAAGAGGCGACATTCACGTCATTTTAGTCGGTGACCCCGGTGTCGCAAAAAGTCAGCTGCTTCGGTATATTGTCAAACTTTCACCGCGCGGCGTTTTCGCGTCAGGCAAAAGCGCTTCTGCCAGCGGTTTGACGGCGGCAGCGGTTCGCGACGATCTCGGTGATGGGCGCTGGACGATTGAAGGTGGCGCGCTTGTCATGGCCGACATGGGTATTGCGGCCGTTGACGAGATGGACAAAATGCGCGACGAAGACAAAAGTTCGCTTCACGAAGCCATGGAACAGCAGACAATCAGTATCGCGAAAGCCGGAATTATCGCAACGCTCAAATCCAGATGTGCGCTGCTCGGCGCCGCAAACCCCGTTTATGGGCGTTTCAACCGCTACGAAAGCTTGGCGGATCAAATTGACATGCCGCCCGCCCTTCTCTCCCGTTTTGACTTGATTTTTATTCTGCTTGACGTTCCCGAAAGCAAAATGGACAATCAAATCGCAAACCACCTGCTTCAAACGCATTACGCCGGCGAACTGATTCAGCACAAAAGCAATATTTCATCTTCCGACATCTCGCAGGAATTTATCAACGATCAATTGATAAACATCGTTCCCGAGATTGATCCGGATTTGCTTCGAAAATATGTCGCATATTCCAGAAGAAACGTTTACCCGATCATGGATGAAGATGCCAGAATGCATTTGGTTGACTTTTACACCAGTCTCAGAAAACAAGGCGAAGGTAAAAACACGCCTGTCCCCGTGACGGCGCGTCAGTTGGAAGCGCTGGTCAGACTGGCAGAAGCAAGCGCGCGCGTTCGCTTAAGCAACAGAGTCACGATGGACGACGCGATTCGAACGACAGACATTACGATGGAATGTTTGAAAAACGTCGGCATTGACCCGGCAACCGGAATGCTTGATGCCGACATCATTGCGTCAGGAATCAGCAAATCTCAGCGCGACAAAATCGAAATTGTCCGCGACATCATAAAAATGATTGCCGAGAGAAGCGAAGGACATAAAGCTTCACGCAAAGAAGTGTATGCCGAAGCCGAAAAATCAGGAATTGTTGCCGATGAATTAGATGTTTATGTCGATCAGATGAGCAAGCGCGGAGAACTCATTAAACCCGATTTGGATCACTTGAAACTGGTTCGCCGCTGAATATTCAAAAGAGAAAATGAGAAAATATGTACATTAAAACCTACAAAACCGAAAAACATTTCATGGTCGCCGCTTGCGATAAAGAGTTGATCGGCCAAACCCTCAAAAATGAAAAATGTGAAATGAAAATAAATGCTTCATTTTACCAAGGCGAAGAAGCAACGGAAGAAGTGTTGGAAGATTTACTGATGCAAGCGACAACGGCAAACTTAGTCGGCAAAAAAGCGGTTGCTTGCGCCGTCAAATGTGAGATCGTTGATCCGGATTCGGTGATTTATTTTGATGACACCCCCCATGCGCTGTATTTTACATTATAAAATCAAAACCGTTTGCGGAATCAAAGGATTTAAATAATCAGAATCGAATCTTAATCCAAAAAATGAAAGAGAATATCCGTTTTTTACAAAAAGTAAAGAACGGACGAGAATACAATAAAACTCATTTTTTGATTGAAAAACGGTTCGATAGAACTTGAATTAAAATAACAAAATGATATTATTTTTCAAAAATTAATATTTTCAATAAATACAATTTCTATTACTTTCAACATTTACAAATTCCGACTTATAAATTTCTACTTTACAAAATACAATTTCAACTTTACAATAATAATTTAAATACAACCGGAAACGGCTGCATAAATCGTAAAACAATCGATATGCCGACCGTTTTTCAAAGTATTGCCTATCAGGTGATAGTGTGCAAACTGAAGAAATCAGAATCTTAGAACGAAATGAACTCATTTCTGCCGTTGTTGAAAAACACGAACGCTTAATTGCGGAATATCAGGCGGAATACGATGCGCTGACAACAACTTCCACTGCTTTGGATACGGAAATTGAAGATTTGAAAAAGCGTATTGCTGAAAACGAAGAAAAAACAGAAGTGGATGATGAAAAAAAGCACCACTACGGCCGTGACGCGGAAATCGAATTGGAAAAATTAAATTTAAAACCGATGGACAACGATAAAATTAAAGCAGGCATTGCTGCTTTAACCTCTTCAAAAATATCCGATTCCGCCGAAGAAAGAAAAACTGTTTACGATGCATTGCGCACGGACATTTCCGGCGCGGAAGGCGGCGACAAATCAGCTCTTTTGGCAAAAGTTGACGCGGCATACCAAGCGTACACGGAAGAGCACACTTTAAAAGAAACAACTGATGCCGACAAGGAATTGCTTTCTCAAAAGCAAGGCGAAGTTACAGAAAACAGAAGAGCGGACTGGCTTTTTAAAAGAATTGACAGCCATAAAGAGTCCTTGGAATATTGGAAAGGAATGAAATGAGGGCTGACAATGACTGAAGAAAATACAACTTACACGGAAAATCCGGAAACAGAAAATGTTTTGGAAGCGGAAATGATGCCCGAGACCGAAACAGCACAGCCGGAAGAAACGGAAAATACAGAAGTTGCGGCAGAAACTGAAAACACAGTTGAAACCGCAACCGAGCCGGAAACAGCTGAAGGACAGGACGCAGTAACCGAAACGGCCGCCGAAACAAAACCGGTCGAAGTCGATGAAATTGCAGCCGAAGAAAAAGCGGAGGAAGAGATTTTAAAAGAGAATCCGGAAGCCGTTGAAAAGCGTTTGGAAGAATTAAAAGCTGAAGTTGCCAACATGACAGAACAGGAAGCGAAAAACAAATCCAATCAGCTGAGAAACGTTCTTGAGCGCGATGAAAAAACTTTGAAAGCGATTTTCCGCGAATTGAAGAATCACAGAACCGACGGCGACGACTTAAAAACCAAAAGAGACGAATTGAACGCTCAAGTCAGAGAGATTTCAAAAACGGCTCAGGAAAGCCGTTCCAAAAGAGATGAAGTGAATCAGAGAATCGCGGCTTTGAAAGCGGAAAGAAGCGAAGAGATGGGAAAAACCAAATCCAAATCTGACGAAATCAACCAGCTCAAAACAAAAAGAGACGAATACAACAAGATTTCAAAAGGAACATATGACATTTTGATGAAAAACTACAGCGAGAATTTAAGAAAATTCCTCGAAGACGACATCAATTTGGATCACGAGAAAAACCTTTTTGAACGCTTGACAGACTTGACCGAACGCGTTAAAGCAACGAAAGAAGCCAACGAACTTCACGGCAAGATTCAGGAAATTTACAATGAAAACAAAGGCATGTACACGAAAAGCGACGAGCTTTCCGCCGAAATCAGACAACTTTCCGAAGAATCTCAAAAATATCATGTTGAAATGATTGAAGTTTTCAGAAAGGTTGATGAGCTCAGAAAAGAAGCCGACGGATACCACAGACGCCTGACGGAAAGATACGCGCTGATTAAGCCGACAACGGCAAAAATCGACCCGCTGAAGAAAAACATCGCGATCACCCGAAGAGAGCTTGACATCTATTTGGACAGAATGAAAGACTTCCAAAATGAAAGAGATGAAAAGCGCGTCGACAAGATTCACAACAGCGCCAAAGAAAAATTGAAGAGCAACGGCCGTCTCAGTTTAGAAGACCTCGGCGCTTTGATTGAAAAAGGCGATATCGAATTTAATAAAGAATAAAACGAAATAAGTTCTAATAAAACAACAAACGGAAAACTCATTTTTCCGTTTTGTTTTTTTATGTCTCTTTTTTACATAAACAATTTACAAAATATAAATCCAAAAATTGTAAATTTTATTTTGTACAAACTTTTGACTATTTTTTGTATAATTGATAATTTTTTCAATTTCTCATGATTTTGAACGATAACCCTATTTTTCAAATAATCAACATTTAATTTTATCAGAAATTATATAATTAATATTTGCATTCAATTACATATCATAATCAAGGACGGACTGATAAAATGCAAAAAGATGATTATTTTAAATTTGAAAATGAAACGCAGGATTTTCCGCTGTACAATGATAATCCGCACATTAGCGCCGGCAAATGGGCTGTCATGATATTATCGGCTGCCTTAACGATTTTCTTAATTATGGTTCCTTTGGATTTCTTATCCGAATTGGGAATATACAAGAGAATTCTGTATTTCATAATTCCGGTTCTCGGATTCGGATTTGCCGTGGATTGGAAATTCGGTTTAATCTGTAAAAAATTTAAAAAAGGCGATTTTAAACTGATTGTGATCCTGTTAATTGCAGAATTTGTGTTTTCATCTGTATTAAATTTCGCGTTAACTTATTTCGGCGTTGTTGCCCAAGATAATCCTGTCATTTCCCAATTAACATCAATTTCAACATGGTTGGTATTCCCGTTTCAGATTTTTGGTGAAGAACTTATCAAAATTATACCGTTTATCGTATTTTTAATGCTGTTTTATAAATTCACAAAAAACAGAAAAATGAGCATTGTCATCGCAACCACATTATCGCTTTTGATTTTCGCTTTGCTTCATTTGCCGGCATATGAGAGTCTCATCTCGGTTTTGTTCCTTCAGGGACTCGGTTCAATTTTCACGATGTACGCGTATTTAAAAACAAAAAATATTCTTGTCTCTTACGCAATTCATCTCCTGTTAGACACAATCATCTTCCTGATAGTGCTTGTACCGGTAATGTTAGGAATAATATAAAAATTTTAAAAGCCGAAAAACAGAAAAACGACTCATTCAATTGAAAAAATGAATAAAATCAATCCAAATGAATCATCAAACGATTTGACGAATAATTGGCAAAAAACGAATGAGTAGTAATTAAAAAAATAAAAGACGAAAAACAAAAAAGTGTAAAAAAAGAAGAGTAAAATTACTCTTCTGCGGGTGCTGCTTCTGCTGCAACTTCTTCAGCTGCTTCTTCTGCAACAGGTTCTTCCTCGGGTTCAAGGCCGAGTAATTTTTCAACGGTTTTGTCGCCGTAGGCGATGATTTTTGCGTTGATTTGAGCTGTGTCAACGGAAATTTCGTTGCCGCGGATGAACTTTCTTCTTCTCTGACCGCTGATCTTCGGGGAGAAACCGACACCGCTTGCGCCGAGGATTTTTCTCTTTGCCGGTCCGGGAAGGTCGCCTTTCATCACGAAGCCGCTCTTGTCACTGCCGCCTGTGATTTTCATGGTGTAGCCTGAAAGACCGACATTGCCTGCGTCAAGCTCCATGCCGATTGTTTTGCCGTACATTTCTTTTTCTTGTGCTGCGTCGAGTTCGATTTTGTAAGATTTGCCCGTTTTCGGGTCTGCGAGAACGATTTTCATTGCCATTTATATTAACTCCGAATTGTTAGTAATTATTAAATGTAAAGTAAATTTCCTTTTTGAATAAAATAAAAATATTCAAAGATGAAAGATGAGAATAAAATTGAGATGCTCAAAAAACGAATGCAGTAGACGATATCATAAAATGAGATCTGAGCCGAAAAATCAGATTCAAAAGAACCGGTCAATTGCTGTTCGAAATGAACAAAAAATTTCCAAGAATTATAAATTCCGTCGTCGTGTGGATACCTAAAAACGCTTCATAGTTTATAAATGTTTTTCGTGAAAAAACGAAGAAATGAAATTGAAAAACAGAAAACGAAAAAATAGAAATGTTAAAATTCATTTCGAAAATTTCGAAACATAAATTTCTTCAAGCTTTTCTTTGCTGAGCGGACACTGAATCAAATCATGAAATTGTTCAGGAGAAAGGTGAAGCTGATGAATCAGCTGAGAGAGTAAAATGCCGCTGTATTCGGGATTGCTGTGGCTTGTAATTGTTTTGATCGGGAAACGTCCTGAACGATTTTGAAAATAAAATTTTTTATGATTATGCGAGCGGATTTCGACAAAGCCTTTCTTTTTAAGAGCGTGTTCAATCTCTCGACATTTATAACGCATACTCATCCGCCAAATAGTTTTTTAAAAGATTTCGAAAAGCAATTCCGGACGGCGCAAGAATTTCAATATCAACCGAAACAAAATCTTCCCACAAATCAAGGATTTGCAATTCGATATCTTTTTTGGCTTCTTCTAAATCTTCATTAAAAGAAAAGATATCAAAAAGCGCGTTTTTAACAATATAGAGTTGATGATCCAAAATGATATCAAATTTTAAAGGTTGAAGCAATTTTAAAGGAATTTCGGGATTCGAAAAATCGGATATTTCATATATGTTAAAAATGACCGACGCGTTGTGTTTTTGTGTATTACGGCCGTTACGCGGCAACAAAGAGAAATTGTTGCCAAATCCTTTCTTTGAAAAACTTCGAGCCATTTGAGTCATACCACCTGCAATATCTGAGAATCATTTATAACTTTTTAAATTTTTAGGAATTCAAAAATAAAAGAAAAATAAAAATAGAAAAATAGGATAAAGAAAATAAAACCAAGTAAATAAGCATCAAGCAAATAAATATCAAACAAAAACATGATTTAATCTGTTTTTTAAAATCCCACCGCCCTTTTTTCCCGAACATAAGCCAGAATGTTTTTCTGAAGAGAAAGACCATCGGCGGCGAATTGATCCGTCAAAACAAAATCGTTCCATAAAGCATCAATTTGAAGTTCCATGTCTTCTAACGCTTTTTTAAAGGATTTGTGAGACGAAGAAACTTCGAAGAGACGGTTTTCGATTGTGTAAATGCTGCCGTCATAAAAAGCAATCAAAGGAAGCGGTTTAAACAATTCCAATTTTGATTTTGAAGAGAACTGAAGCAGTTCAAAAGGACCGCCGTCTTCGAAAATCCATATTTTCGTTTGATTCAAAACGCAATTGGTTCTCGTTTTATTTCTCTGAAAAGTGACGGCAATTCTTTGGTTGCCGCTTTTTTTGGAAAGACTGAAAGTTCTTCGCGCCATTTTTCATTTCCGAATTTTAAGAAATATGATAGAAATAATGAAAAATAAAAAATAATAAGAAAATGATTAAAAAACAAAAAGTCAATAAGAATCGGAAGCCGAATAAAAAGGAAAATAATTCGATTATTTTCCCCAAAACGGTTTGTCTTTTCTTCGGATGACCAGATATTTTTCAAGCGTTTCCTGCTCATCCGGTGTCAGCGTGTCAAAGATTTCAAATTCCAAAACTTTGGAATCGCTTTCCGGAATGTGAACATACAAAATGTCTTCTTCTTTGACCTGGCGGCCGACGGTAACGCCGTCAAGCGCCATTGCAACTTCCATGCCGACGGTGGCTTTCGGAACCTTTTTTCCGTTAAGTTCAAGCCCTTTGACGGTTCCGACAACGGTTCCGTCGGGAAGCATGACATCGGTGTTGTTTTTGACAACGCCGCCTAAAATGCGGACGCCGACGACAGCCGGTTTGCTTTGTCTGAAAACGCAGCCCGGAAGAATTTTGAATTGACCGGGTTTGATAAGCGTATCGGAGCGAAGCTTTTCAAGCTCTTCTTCCTGTTCTTTGACAAAGTCCTGATATTCGTCTAAAATGCGGTAAATGACATCGTTTTTAAAGACGCGGACATTTCTGAACATGCGAAGATCAAGCGTTTCATCCAGCATTTCCTGCGCGTCGGGATTAACTTTGATGTTGAACGCTAAAATAACGGAATGCTTCGGATCGTTGATTGTGGAGGCTTCCATAATATCGCGTTTTGTTATGTCGCCGACTTCCGCTTTTTGAATCTGGATGTTTGCTTTCTTAAATTCGTGAACCATCGCTTCAAGAGAGCCGATTGTGTCGGCTTTAATCATAACACCGTCCGTATCGGTTTGGATTTGAACATCGTCAATTTCGGATTTAACTTTTTCAATGACGGCATCCAATGTTTCCGGCGTTGCCGAAATGATCGGGGCACCGGCAAGCGCGTCGTCAATGTCGGGTGCGGAAATTTTAACACCGGCTGCTGCCGCGACTTCTTGAATCGGCTGGAACTTGCTTTCATAACGGATTTCGCTGAGTTCACGCGGTTTTAAGAGCGCGCGGACTTTGGTGACAATCGGCTCACCGAGGCGGCCGATGACAACCGTATCACCTTTTTTGAGTGTTCCGTCGTACAAAATCACATCAATTGTGGTTCCGAGTCCTTTTTCATCTTTCACTTCCAAAACGGTTCCGACACCGGGACCGTTGATGTCATATTGAAGCGAAGATTCCAAAAAGCGCTGCGCCAAACCGAGAAGAATCATTAAAACATCAGGGATGCCTTCGCCGGTCAACCCGCTGATCGGGATGACGCCGAGCGTTTTCTGGAAATCCGTGACGCGGTCGAAGCGGTCGGCGCTGAATCCTTGTTCGTAAAGGTGGCCGATGACATCATAGAATTTTTGTTCAAAAAGACCTTGGACTTCCGGCGTTTGTTTATTGTAGGTTGATAAGAAAGATTCGCCTTCGTGGACTTTCCAGCCCAAAATTCTGTCGATTTTGTTGGTCACGACGATGAACGGCGTCTTGAAACGTTTGAGAATGTTTAAACTTTCAATCGTTTGCGGCTTAAAACCTTCGTTAATATCGACGACGACGACCGCTAAATCGGCAAGCGATCCGCCGCGGCTGCGAAGTGTTGTAAAAGCGTGATGGCCGGGCGTGTCAATGAAAAGCAAGCCGGGAACAATGAATTTGTCGGCAAGGCGCTTGTCGCCGCATTTCTCAACAATCACGTCAATCGGCACTTCTGTTGCGCCGATGTGCTGCGTAATTGCGCCGGCTTCGCCTTTAACGATAGCCGTTCCTCGAATTTGATCTAAAAGCGTTGTTTTGCCGTGATCGACGTGACCCATCACGCAGACAATCGGCGTTCTTAAATTTTGGTTTTCCTCTGCCATAAAAATCACCCCTCAACCGAAATATCGTTTGGATTGAGAAAATAAATCATAAAATTGTATGCTGTAAAATATGCCAAAGAAGTATAAAAAACTTGAAGCGGCATAAATTACGAAGTTGATGAACAGAAGTACAGCAACGGCTTTTCATTATAAAAACGTCACTGTTAAGAAAGAAAAATGTTAAAAAATCCGCTTCAATCGGAAATTTTTTTGAAAAACGAGATGCGTCATTTTACAAATTTTTTGAAAAACGAAATGCGTTATTTTGCAAATTTTATGAAAAACGAGCCCATACGCGCGCGGCGGCGGGCTGCTGCCGGCAGTCGGCAGTCGGCGGCGGCAAGCGCAAACCTGATGCCAACCGGTAAGCGTAAACCGGACACCAACCGGCAAACGTAAACCTGACACCACGCGGTAAACGTAAACCTGACACCAAGCGATAAATACAAACCTGGGATGGTGGCAGCAAAAATATTACTGAAGCCTGTTAAATTCGTCTTCAATTTTTGTCAATTGATTTTGATACATTTGATAAAAAGTTTGTATCATCTGTTTTAGTTTTTCTTCATCGCCTGACCGCAACGCTGAAAGATATTCCGAGCGGTTTTCATTTCCGATTAAAAACTGAGGAAACTTTTCTTTTCGAAGTAAATAATTCATAACTTCGCGGCCGACTCTTCCGTTTCCGTCTAAAAACGGGTGAATTGTTTCAAACCGATAATGGAAAATCAAAATTTGTTCAAAAGGATATTTTTGATTTTGGATATTTTCATAAAAAATCTGAATCAGTTCATTCAATTCATCTTCGATGAGTTCGGGCGGCGTATGCTGCAAATCGCACCCGACGATACCGACATTTGCGTTTCGAAATTGACCGGAATTTTCAAGAATATTATCCATAATCAACGAATGAATTTTTTTGATAAAGGCAGCCGTTATTTTTCCGTTATAATTGCTTGTAAACGAACGCGTTTTGACATAATTTTGAACTTCATTAATTTCCCGCAAATCTTTTTTCGGCGAAAGTCCGTATTCCAAAAGATCATTCACTTCGGCAAGAGTGAGCGTGTTTCCTTCAACCGCCGTCGTTCCGTGAATATAATCGGTTTCAAATTTTTTTTCAAAATAAGAAGCTTCGTCAATCGAAACTTGTTTGAAAAATTCTTTATAAATCCATCTTTTTTCTTCCAAAGACAAAACATCCGATTTTTCCAAATAATCGGAAATATAATAATCAGAAGAAAGTTCCACTTTTTTTAAAACAGCCTTTTTTTCCAAATCCATATTCAAAATGTCGACATTTTGAGGATCTGAAATCGGAACTCTGACCTTTGCTTTTTGGTCTTTAAAGCGAATGTCTTTAACTAAATTGTATCGGACATTGCCGTTTTTTTCAATTTTTTCCAAACGATATTTACTTTGAATCATAATTCAAAAAAGGCGGCATTTTATTTAAAATTATAGAAACAGCCGCCTTCTAAAAAAATTAAAATTGTTTGCAAAAATTAATTAAATCGCAGTCCAGCCGCCGTCAACATTGAGCAGCTGCCCGGTTGTATATGTCGAAGCGTCCGAAGCGAAATAAATAATCGCACCGTCCAATTCTCCGGCTTTTCCGGCTCGTCCCATCGGGCAATAGGTGTCAAGAATTTTATTAAATTCGTCGGCTTTCAGGATTTCGCTTGTCATTTCGGATTCGAAATAAGCAGGACCGATCGCGTTAACCGTGATGCCTTCGCGCGCCCATTCGTTGGCAAGCGCTTTTGTCATCATGAAAACCGCGCCTTTGGTTGTCGCGTAAGCCGTCATCATTTTTGAGAAAGGCATCGCCACTCTGGAATGAATTGAACCTAAGTTAATGATTCTGCCGTATTGGTTTTTCCGCATGATTTTTCCGACTTCGCGGGCAAAGAAATAAACGCCGTTGATGTTGGTTTCCATCATTTGATTCCAAACTTCATCCGACATTGTGTCGGCCGGCTCACCGATTCCGAGACCCGCATTGTTGACCAAAATGTCAATCGTTCCGTAATGGCCGGCGATTGCGGAAACCGCGTTTTTGACGGATTCGGAATCAGTCACGTCGCAAATCTGCGTGAAAACTTCAAACCCTTTAGATTCCAAATCTTTTTTAACGGCCTCCAATTTATCGGCTCTTCTTGCAACCAACGCGAGTTTTGCGCCCTGGTTTCCCAATGCATTCGCGAATTGAACACCTAAACCGCTGGAAGCGCCGGTGACAACTGCAACTTTACCTGTCAGATCGAAATAGTTTTTCATAATTTAAGACCTCCGAATTGTCATTAATATTCAGTATATTAAATACGTTTGCATTTCCAAAAGAACAAAATGACAGATAAAAAGAGTGGCAAGAGCAGGAAAGGAAAATTGAGAAGAATTTGAAACGCTAACGGCAACAAAATAAAATTAATAAGAGGAAAACAAAATAAAATTAATAAGAAGAAAACAAAAAACTGAAAAACCAAGAAGCGAAAAACTGAAAAACAAAAATCGGAAAATGAGAAACAAAAGGCTGAAAAACGAAAAATTGAAAAACGAAAAACAAAAAAGAAATTGAAAAGCTTCAGCTTTTCAAATCAAAAAATAATTATTCGTACAAGCACGCGTCGTCGCATCTCGGGTAGGAGACGAGCGCAGCGTCGCCGAAGTGGATTTTAATTTCGCGTTCTGCCGCCTCAGGTGAGTCGGATGCGTGAACGAGGTTTCTGCCTGTGTCGACCGCGAAGTCACCGCGGATGGTGCCGGGTGCTGCTTCTGCCGGTTTGGTTGCGCCGTTGATTGCGCGCATAATCTTAATTGAGTCGCCGCCTTCAACAACCAAAGACAAAGACGGAGCGGATGTAATGAATTCCACAAGACCTCCGAAGAACGGTCTTTCGACGTGTTCTGCGTAGTGTTCTTTTGCTTTTGCTTCTTCCATGACGGCAAACTTCATGCCGACGATTTTAAGGCCTTTCTTTTCAATTCTTGAGAGAACTTCGCCCATCAAACCGCGTGCAACGCCGTCGGGTTTAATCATAACATATGTGCGTTCCATAAAAAATCACCATTAATTGATATTGAATTTAAGTAAAAATTAACAAAATAAATTTCAAAACGACTTAAATGAATCCGAGATGAATTAATCCGTTGAGTAACCCGTTGGTTAATCCGTTAATTAATCCCGAATAAATAAAAGTCAAAAATAAAAAAATGAAAAAGAAGTCCAAAGACTTACTTTCTCTTTTGTTCGGCGCGGCCCTTTTCGGTCCAGATGGTTTTTCTCGGGAGTCTTCCCATTGTCAAATTGTTTTGGCATTTGGAAGAGCATAAGAAAAATGTTGCGCCGTCTTTCTTGACGTAAAGTTTACCGGTACCGGGTTCAATCATTTCCCCGCAAAAACTGCATTTTCTTTGTTCCATTTTGAATCACCGTTTACCTCATGCTCAATTTCTTGGCTTCACGTGATGTTTCAATCAACATCAAAATGTCGCCGATACGGACAGGTCCGACACAGTTTCTGGTAATGACACGGCCTTTGTCGCGTCCTTCCAAAATTTTGCACTGGATCTGACTGGCTTCACCGTGCATACCTGTGTTTCCGATGATTTCAATCACTTCGGCCGGAAAACCGTTGACGTTGTTAAATTCTTCTGCCATAATTCATCTCTCCTGCGATTAAATCAGTTTTTGAGAGCGGCAGCTTTCTGTGCGACATCATCAACCAATTCGGATGCTTTGCCTGCGTCTGTGATTGCGACTGCTGCGCAGCCGACGGAGAGACCGCATGCGGCTCCGAGGTCTTTCTGTTCTTTAACGAAAATATATGCGGCACCCTTTTCTTCGCAGAGCGGACCGAGGTGAGCAATGATTTCAACGGGTTCGACGTTTTCGGCGATGACAACGAGTTTTGCAGTTCCTCTTTCGATTGTTTTGGTTGCTTCGTTGGTGCCTTTTTTAATTTTACCGCTGTCTCTTGCTGTTTCCACAGCTTCTAATGCGCTCGTTTGAAGTTCTTCAGGGGCTTCGAATTTTGCAATTGCCATATAAATCAATCTCCTTCAAGACGGGAAAATAATGTTTTTTCAAGATTTCAAAGCCGACGATGGCTGAAAACAGAAATCAAACAACTCCCAACTTTCATTATTCATAGTTGTTTTATTGACTAAAATCTTGAATCGTAATCGAATAACCGCTTTATTGTAAAAAGAATAAAGCGCAAATCAAATGTAAATCGAAATCAAGTCTCAGATTAAAACAGGATTTAGAAGGAAATATTGCATATAAAGGTTTCTGAAATAAATTCTCAAAAGACATATTTGACTTCATTTGCCCTCATTTTATTAACAGCTATTCGCTTCGCGAACGTGGTGCCGCTACCTCCAGGTTTCTGTTTCTGCTGCAACCTTCAGGTTTCCGTTTGCTGTGCCGCGCCCACGACGCGCGCGAACGCTTGGGGTTTCAAAAAATAAATCAAAACCGAAATTGCAATTTCAGAATAGATTCAAAAATGAAATCTCATTTTCAAAAAAATAATCGAAAGCATTCGCTCTTTAAAAAAATAAAATAAAAAAAGAAGCCGTTTCTTTCGAAACGGAAATTAAAATTAAACTGTGCTGCTCTGTTTTGTGTGACTGGAAACGAGCTTGTAAAGTGCGTTTGTGTCGGTCATGAAAGACGTGTAATCAGAACCGTCAACATACGTTTTCATAACGTCGCCTTCTTCGGTGATTGTAAATTCAACACCGGCATTTGCGTTTTCGGCGAGGTCGCGGACATCCTGTTTCATTTCATCGCTGGGATTTAAAATGATGGATTCCAACTGGAAAGACAATTGGAAAGTTGTCATGTTCAAATATTGTGAGGAACGCTGATAGTATTTGGTGTAATTGCTGCCGTCATTCGCTTTGTAGACAATGATTTCGTCATAATTGTCGGTATCTTCCGCGTACGCCAAAATGTCATTTAAGTTTGTGGAACCGGAAGCTTTGCCTTCAAAAACATCAACAGCATTCTTGGCTAAGGTGTTGTCAACATAATTGAAGAAAGACGCGATAACAAACGGATTTCCGACAACAACACGCTGATAGGGGCTGATGAAGATAATGTTGTGACCTTCATAGTTTTCATATTGCGGTTTGCTGCTGTTAAGAACGATGCTGACATTCTCTTCGCTGTCCAAAAGATAGTATTCAAGACCGCCGGTCGAATAAGAAGCGGTCATCACGCGAGAGGCTTCCGCGCCGGGGAAATTTTCCTGAAGCTTTTGATCAATCGAATCGTTTTCATATATTTTGAGAATGTTGATTCCTAAAACACCTTCGGGAACGTATTTTGCCGCGTCTTTCGCGTTTTTAAACGTAAAATTCGTATGCGTTCCCGGAACATCCGCGAAAGGATATTCGGTTGTCGCGCTGTCGTTTCCGGTCAAGCTGTCCCAGCTGCCGTAAAGAACAAGAGCGAAAACGGAGCCGAGCATAATAATAATCGCGAACAGTGAGCCGTATTTAACCCACTTGCTTTTCTCTTCTTGCATAATATAACACCTTAATAAAAATAATTAAAAATATGAAATAAATCAGATTGAATAAACCTTATTACCCTTAAACTATACAGCAAAATCATTTTTCTCCTATAAAAATATTGACTTGATAAAATCAATTCAAAGAGACTTCAAGAATCGGAGAAGAAGATTTGAAAAATCGAGCTTTTCATTGAAAAAGGATTTTTTGGAATAAAATAAAAAAAAGAAAAGAGAGGAGATTATTCCCCTCTGTAAATTTTAATGGCTTCTTCAATCGGCACGCGTTTGACGGTGAGCGCGTTAATCGCATTGCACATGCGAACGGCTTCTTCCAGCGATTTTTGGTGAATGTTTCTGCCGGTTGCGTTGCCTGCGGCACCGCTGACGTTTAATTGTTTGTATAATTCTTTTAAGAAATCTTCGGGCGCGGCGTTGGATCCGCCGGCGCAAACGACTTTGGTTCTGCCGGCCGACTGAACGGCTTCTTTGAGCAAAACGGCGGAATCTTGTCCGTCTTTTGCACGCGGCGCGTTGACTTTAACGAAATCGGAATTCAAACACGCGGCAACACCGGTTGCGCCGGCGATGAGGTGAGAATCTTTTTCGTCAATCACGGCTTGGCCGCGGGGGTAAATCCACAAAACGGTAAGAAGACCGAATCTGTGCGCTTCGTAAATCAATTGAGCGGCTTCGGCAAGCATGTCGGATTCGTATTCGCTGCCGAGATAAATCGTGTAGCCGATGCCGACAATATTTAACTTGCTGTTTCCTTTAAATTCCATCAACTGGTCGACGCTGTAGAGCTGACCGCTGTAAGGATCGTCTTGAGATGTTTTGACGAGGTGCGTTTTGGAATTCATTTTGACAAGATAAGCCAAATCGGGATAATCCATGCCGTAGCGCGCGAGAAGTCCCATTTGCGTTGCGAAAACACCGATTTCCGCGTTTTGAGCGATTTTGAACAAGTGTTCGGGATCGTTGTCTTCTTCGGGAATATCGTCGCCGTAAAAATCGTCGTTTAAGTGCTCAATTTTCTGATCGCCTGCAAAAAGCATTAAGCGGCCGCTGTTCTGCGTCGCGCGAAGATAGTTGGCGATATAATCGTCACGAAAATCGGCAAGCACGTCTAAAGGAACTAAAACATCTTTTTCTGAAATGAGAGACATAATCAACAAAACCTCGAATTCAATAAAACAATAACAGTCAATGAATATTTTCAAAAACAATTTGAAAAATTATAAGATATTGGTAATAGAACGGGAATTATTAAAGCATTTTGTTAGTTGAAAAAAGAAACGGCATCTCTGAAAAATCCCGATTTCAGAAGAATGAAAGATTTTGAAATTTGAAAAAATGAATTGAAAAATTCCATGTCCGAAAAAAACCGAATATCATTAAATAGAAGCGAAGAAATAAATCAGAAGGCAGAACGGAGAAAAAACAGATGACAGAAGAAGACAATCGAGAGTTATACACGGCTTTTAAATCAAAGGACAGTCGATTCGACGGCCGTTTTTTTGTCGGCGTATCATCGACCGGAATTTACTGCCGCCCGGTTTGCCGCGCGAAAATGCCCAAAGCCGAAAATTGCACATATTTCAAAACGGCGGCGGAAGCGGAGAACGCAGGATTTCGGCCGTGTCTGTTATGCCGCCCCGAGATTGCGCCCGGCGTTTCTGCCGCCCCCACCGACGCGACAGCAGATCTTGCCCGCCGCGCAGCAAAACTTTTGGAAAAGGAATGCGGAAGCAAACAAAGCGTGGAGGAGCTTGCCGCGCGTCTCGGCTGCACCGGCCGCCATCTGCGCAGGGTGTTTACGGCGGAATATAATGTTTCTCCGATTCAATATTTACAAACTTGTCGACTGCTTCTTGCGAAAAACCTGCTTACGGAGACAAATCTGCCGATTCAAAAAGTCGCGAAAGCATCGGGTTTTCGAAGTTTGCGGCATTTTAACGCATTGTTTAAAGATCAATACCGGCTTTCACCGACAATGTTTCGCCAAAACGCCGACAACAAAAAACAATCGGAAACAATCACATTGGCATTAGGCTACCGGCCGCCATATCAATGGCAGCAAATTCTTGAATTTTTGGAAGCGCGCGCGGCTCCCGGTGTTGAAATCGTCCGAAACGGCGAATATTTGCGTACCGTGCATATGACCGCAGAGGCGCAGCACTTGTACGGCCGGGTGCGCGTCGGCAACCGCCCGGACAAAAATGTCTTAACGGTCACGATTTCCGAAAACCTGCTTCCGGCGCTACCGGATATTCTTTTCAGAATACGGCATTTATTTGATTTGCATTGTAATCCGGAGATCGTTTACGAAACGCTTGCCGAAATGAATGATATTAAACCAGGACTTTGCGTTTTGGGAACGCGGCTTCCGGGATGTTTTGATTCGTTTGAAACGGCGGTTCGCGCGATTTTGGGACAGCAAATCACCGTCAAAGCGGCGCGCACGCTGGCCGGACGACTGGCGGAAACGTACGGAACACCGATTCAAACCGGAATTGAAGAGCTGACGCACACATTTCCGGCCCCGGAAGACATTTTGGCTTTAAGCGATTCAATCACGGAACATTTAGGCGTTTTAGGAATTATTTCGGCGCGTTCGAAAACGATTTTGGCGCTGGCTCAAACGTTTGCCGACGGCACTGTCAATTTTGACTTTTGCGCTCAGCCGGAAATTGAAATGAAAAAGTTATTGAAAATTCAGGGCATCGGCCCTTGGACGGCGCAATATATCGCGATGCGGACGATGGGCTGGCCGGATGCGTTTCTTGAAACCGATGCCGGCATTAAAAAAGCGTTGGCGCCGCGCACGGAAAAAGAAATGACGGAATTGGCTTTGGATTGGAAACCGTGGCGCAGTTACGCGACAATCAATTTATGGAATTCATTAAAAGAATAAATAAAAGTAAGAAAGAAATAAGAAAATGGAGATCAGAAAATGCATTACTCAACAGATTATTCATCGCCGGTCGGAATGATAACAATTGCAAGTGACGGTGAAAACATCATCGGTTTATGGCTGGAAGGACAAAAATATTACGGCGGCACCGCCGGAGAACTGGTTCAAAACGATGATTTGCCCGTTTTTGCCGCGGCAAAAACTTGGCTGGACAGATATTTTGAAGGCGAAAAGCCGACCGCATCCGATCTGCCGCTCGCGCCGATCGGCGGCGAATTCCGCCAAGCAGTCTGGAAGATTTTGTGTGAAATTCCGTACGGCGAATGCATCACGTACGGCGACATCGCGAAAAAAGTTGCCGTTCAAATGAACAAGCCGAGCATGTCCGGACAAGCGGTCGGCGGCGCGGTCGGACACAATCCGATTTCAATCATTATTCCCTGTCATCGGGTTGTCGGCTCAAACGGCAGTTTGACGGGATACGCGGGCGGTATCGCCAAGAAAATTGAGTTGCTGGAACATGAAGGTGTTGACATGTCGCGTTTTACCGTGCCTTCCAAAGGAACGGCGCTTTAAAGTTTCAAAAATGAAAACGGCAGAAATGAAAAACAATAAAAACGAAAGCAAATAAAAGAATAGAATGAAAACGAAGTAAAAAATAAAAGAAAAGCGCCGCCTACAGGGCTCGAACCTGTGACATTCTGGTTAACAGCCAGACACTCTACCATCTGAGTTAAGGCGGCATAAGCCGATTTGAAAGAATGTTGTATTGTATATAAATTTTATGACAAAAACGAAATGAAAAATCGGTTTCGTTTATTTTCAATTTGATAAAAATCAGCGCCGCCTACAGGGCTCGAACCTGTGACATTCTGGTTAACAGCCAGACACTCTACCATCTGAGTTAAGGCGGCACATTTTGTTTACTGTCAGCAATTGATTATATTACTAACAGTTATAATTCATACATTCCGTTATGAAATATATAAGGTTTTTGAGTGGGCCTGACAGGATTTGAACCAGTGACAACTCGGTTATGAGCCGAGCACTCTAACCAACTAAGTTACAGGCCCATCAGAAAGAGAATTGAAAATTAAAGAAACAGACAAAAATCAAGCGCCGCCTACAGGGCTCGAACCTGTGACATTCTGGTTAACAGCCAGACACTCTACCATCTGAGTTAAGGCGGCTCACGGTCTTGAAGTGAAATACTCAAAGCCTGCAATTATATTTAAACATTGTGAAAAAAGCATAAAACGGCATGAATAAAAATTGAAGTTTTTAAACTTCAATCAATTCATATTCATGCGTCCCAAGACCGATTTCTTCGCCGTATTCGATTTGGCGGCGGCCGTCAACATCTTTCCAAATGCCTTTGAATTTGTCTTCGCCGGAATTATGATTGTGTCTCAGTTTACTGTTTTCAAACCCGCGGCTTTTGTTCACCAAATCAAAACACGCCTGGTCCAAGGCAATCGGATCGGTTGACGCTAAAATGCCGATGTCGGGTACAATCGGCGCGTCGCTCCAGGAAGCGCAGTCGCAGTCGGGCGTCACGTTCATGACAAAAGTCATGTAACACACTTTTCCGGCTTTCGCTTTGTCTTTGACCGCGCCGTAAGCGTATTCCGTCATGCGGTCGATAAATGCCGGAACACGGCTCCAGTCGTGAAAAATCGCATCTTCCGGACAAATCATGCAGTGGCCGCAGCTGAGACAAGTCGCGCCGATGATGTGCGCGCCGGCATCCGTCATTTCAATGGAATTTGCAGGACACGCGTCCATGCACGCGCCGCAGGATGTGCATTTCCCGAGATCGACTTCCGGCTGCGCCGCTTCGTGCTGTTCCCATTTGCCGCGAACGGAAGCGCATCCCATTGCCAAGTTCTTGACAGCGCCGCCGAAGCCCGACATGACGTGGCCTTTGAAATGCGTTAAAACGACCATCGCATCCGCGTTTACGATGTCGGCCGCTATTTTGACTTCTTTGAATTCTTTCAGGTTGACCGGAACGGAAATTTCGTTGTCGCCCTTTAAGCCGTCTGCGATAATGACCGGAACCCCGAGCGCCGCGTAATTAAAACCATGCAAGAGCGCCGTTTCAACATGGTCGACCGCATTTCTGCGGTAACCGATGTAAAGCGTATTCGTGTCCGTCACAAAGGGAGACGCACCTGCTTCTTTGACGCAGTCCGTGACCGCGCGGACAAAAACAGGATTGATGTAGCCATCGTTGCCGCGTTCGCCGAAATGAAGTTTGACTGCCGTCAAATCGCCGGCGGAAAACATATTGTCAAAACCGGCCGCCTTGAATAAGCGTTTGATTTTGCAGACTTTGCTGTCCGACGTTTTGCGCGCGCGGAAATTTGTAAAATAAACATTAGATGCCATGATTAACCCTCTCATGATAAAAATTGTAAGATATAAAATCAAAAAGAAAAGAACAGGAAAACTTAAAGCCGTTTTCCTTTCAAAACGATTAACTCTTCAAACGAACATTTTTTAGTACCCACTGTTGACGCTGAAAAACCGTATTTTTCCATTTCTGCAATCACTTCATCAAGCCCCGTAATGGAGGAAATTAAAAGCAAAAAGAAACCGTCTGATTTGAGATAAGCACCGACTTGGCTTAAAAAAAGATTGATGCTGTCACGCCCGTCAGCGCCGCCGTCAAAAGCATAATTCAGCATACCACCGACTTTTTCATCATCGGATGTCGGCAAATACGGCGGATTGAATAAAATTAAATCAAACCCGGGCGCGGGCTTTGCAGGCGGCGCGTCTTCAACCGGCGTGTCAATCGAACGAAGAAGGCGCGGTTTTTCAAATATTTCAAACATGTCGGATTCAAAAGCGCGAACGCCGTTCATCTTAGCACAAGCGACCGCATTCGGATTGATGTCAACCGCCATCAATTGCAGATTCGGAAAATGATTTTGAACGAAAGCGGAAACAAACCCCGAACCGCAGCCGATTTCAAGAGCGAAAAAGTCATCGAAATTGTTCTTGCTGCCGTTGCTATTGCTGCCGTTTTCGTTGCCGCCGAATTGTGCTGAAAGTTCGGAAACCGCGCAGTCCGCCAGCAAAAAAGTATCTTCGGCCGGCTCGTAAACGTCTTCCAAAACGGATACTTTTGTTCCTTTGTATTCCACTTTCGTGACAATGACAGGTGTTTTGTTGTCAACGGTTTCGTCAGTCATTCAAATGCCTCTGTTTTTTGGTCGTTTTAATTATAATTTTTTAATTGTAATTTTGATAAATCCTTTCTTTTCAGAATCGTATGAATATTGTTTGTAAATTTCGGGATGATCTTGTTTCAGCTTTTTTGAATCAAATTTCGGAGTCGTTTTAGGCGGAACGTATTGAATTTTGGAGAACTCAGTTTCGGCATAATCAACTTGATTTTCTCCCATTTCAAAAAACAACTGTTCCCTCAATTCATATTCCGCGTTTTCCAAGTCTTTTCGTTCCGCGACAATCATTTCAAGATCTTTTATGAGATTCAGAATCCGTTCTTGATTTTCGGAAGGGATGTCATCAATCGGAATCATACCAGGCATCTCCGGAAATGGTTTTTATTGAACTTATTGGAATTGATGAACTTATTGATGATGAACATAAACGTAATACACAATGTTTGGATTTAAATTTAAACCACATACAGTGAAAGTATTCAAAATAAATTTATTCAAAGTTAATTCTTGATTAATTGAAAGAGTTCAGCTTCTGAGTTTAAGATAAAGCAAATTCGAAAAGTGGGCGATGTCTCCCGGCGACAATTCTTCGGCGCGCATCGACAAAACGTCGCCGACGGTTTTACCCGAAAGTTTATCGGAAACGGAAGACGCGGATGGATCAGATTTTGAATCAAACGGCTGATCCGAAATTTGATTTAAAATGTCTTTCAGATTCGGAATTTCCGTGTTTAACGGACTTCCGAGAAGCGTATTTTTAATTTTTTTCCGGCGCTGTGAAAACAGCGCCTTCGTGACCGAAAAGAAAAAGTCTTCGTCGGCGACGGCGTACGCGGCCGGCCTCGGAATGAGTTGAATGACGGCGGAATCGACTTTCGGCGCGGGCTCAAAGGAACTTTTCGGAACTTTCAGAACAAAGGACGCGTCCGCTTTGTATTGAACATGAACGGAAAGGCGGCCGTAGTCTTTGCTGCCGGGATTTGCAACCAAGCGCTCCGCAAATTCGTATTGATACATCAAAACGGCAAGATCGAAATTCGATTGCAGGAGTTTAAGCGTGACATCCGAAGAAATGGAATACGGCAAATTGGCAACGATTTTGTTAAACGGCAGTTTTGATAAATCGACATCCATGACGTTTCCGTGAATGATTTCAATGTTTTCGTAAACGGATAAACGAGATTTTAAAACGTGAATCATTTGCGGATCCAATTCGATGATAATCAGTTTGGAGACGCGCGGCGCAATTCTTTCGCTGAGATTTCCGATGCCGCCGCCGATTTCAAGAACAATATCGGAAGGGTCTAATTGAGCGGCATCAACAATTTCATCTAAAGCGGCGGCGTCAATCAAAAAATGCTGATCCATTTTGCCGCCTTTGACATTAAACTCTTTCAGGATTTGACGAACCATAATAATCTCAATCGTTTTCGTTAAAAATAAATAAAAATTCAAAAATGTAAAAAACAAATAAAATAAAAGAAATCGAATGAACGATTTCAGTTTTTGAATTAAATTGTCGGATCGGGTTTGAAAAAAATTAAATCAAAACTCTCGCCGACCGCTGCCGCGCCCGCCGCTGCGATTGCCGCCGCCGTGTCTGCTGCCGCTGCCGCCTTGGTGTCCGCCTTCTTCCGGATTCATCATTGAACGAGAGGGAGGCGCCGCAAAGACGTAGTATTTCTGGCCGCCTTTCATTTCTTCGATGACGCGCTGGACAATCAATTTTTCGGGATTATGAAGCGCGGGAACGCGCGCTTTTAAATCGGCAAATCCTTCAAACGGTCCTTTTTTGGATTCTTCCAAAACGTCAAGCATCAGCTTTTTGCCGACGCCCGGAAGCAATTCCAAACTGTTCTGGCGCATGGAAAGCGGCTTCGCTTCACTGAAAAACTGAACAAAACGGTCTTCGTTCGCAACGACATAATCTTCCAAAACGAGCGGCAGCTCCAGCTTCGCGCCGTGGGAAAGATCGTCGTAAGGAATGCGCGACTTAACACGCTCGACATATTCCTCATCTTTTCCGCCGATATGCGTTTTAATATGAAGCGGCGGAATTTTGCCTTCAATCGGAATCAATTCCATCAAAATCAATTTGTTGTCGCCGAGTGCGTGAATAAGCGGTTTTTTCTGATAAACCGGACGGTTGTCCGTTTCCCTGCCGTACGGGAGATAATCCAAAACCCAAACCCATTCCTCGCGGTCATCACGCGCGCTGTCCGGTTTCCTGTCGCCGTGGCGCTTGTGTTCAAACGTAGGGTCTGCTCTCGGTCTGTTCGGGGTTTCATCAGTCATAATATATACTCTCCGTTATTGTTGTCGAAAATGAACGTCAAAAGAATCGACAAGTAATACTGATCATGATTAAAAAATTCGGAATTCGGAAGAGATTCCAATTCAACCATGTCAGATAAATAATTCAATAATTCAATACAATTTAAATTTCAGTTGCGGTTAAATAGTTAACACCTTAATTTGTTGATAAATCAAATATATTCCCTCAATCAAAACTCAATTCCGGATTGAATCTTGATTTTTATTTTAAATAATAAATGTAAATTCAATATGGTTTTATTTATACACTTCAAATATAAATAGAAAACTCATATAGAAAACGACAAAAACAAAACCGAAACATTAAGGCTCGAAAAATGATGAACTTAATCGAATATATTCAAATGATTGACACCGCCGCAATGATGCAAATTTATCTTGCCGGCGGAAATTCATTTTTGGATTTTGCCGCCGTTTTGCTCTCTTACCTCGGCACATTCCGAGCCGGCGCAATTCTTCTCGCAATTATATTCGCCCTGAAAAAAGAAACAAGACCGCTGATTTTCATATTGGCAGTCGCGCTCCTCGCAAGCAGCGGCACAACCGGAATCATCAAAGACATTGTCGCGCGCCCGCGCCCGTACGTTGAACTCGGATTGGGCGCGGCAGACATATTGATACAAGTGCGCCCCTACGTTTCATTTCCATCAGGACACACGGCAACCGCTTTTACAACCGCCGCCGTTGCCGCATATTATTTCAGAAAATGGGCGGTGCCGCTTTTTCTCGCCGCTTGTATTGCAGGCCTTGCCCGAATTTATTTATTGGTTCATTATCCGTCGGATGTAATTGCCGGCGCTGCAATCGGAATAGCCGTTGCCGCAATTGTGATTTATGTGTTTGAGCGGGAGCGGCGGCGCGCGCGTGAAGACGACCATTTTGAAGAAAACGGATGAAATCGGGCGTTTGTTTTTTGAATTTCGTGCTTAAAAAATTCAATCATTGATTTTTTTGCGTTTCCGATTGGAGTCAGGTTTGCACTACGCTGCTGTCGCAGCGGTGCCCGCCGCGCGCGACCGCACAGATTTATCAAAAAAGAGAAATGAAAATCAATCTCTAACTTTCAAAAAAATGAATCGAAAATCAACCTCTGTTTTTTAAAAAAGCGTTCGCTGTACAATAAAATATTTCAAAAAAATAAAAAAAGAATGAAAGAAGTCTCGAATTATTCGAGAACTTCAAGAATGTGGGTGGTAATGTTGGATTTGCCGCCCGTGCATTCGGATAAAACTCTTCCGCAGTTGTTGCAGACAACCTTTCTGCTGGCGCTGCCGAAAATAATTTGTTCATTTTCACAGTCGTTGCATTTCACGCGCAAGAATCTGCTTTTGGGTTTGTTTGTATAATCTGTCATTTGCCTCACTCCACAAATTCGAATTTCTTTGCTCTAAAGCCTTTTCTCTGGTGCGCTTTTTTGCATTCCGTGCATCTGTATTTGAGCGCGACTTTCTTGGTCGGTTTGTCACCGCCGGGAACCTTAGAGAATTTACCGGCGTTACCGATACCGGTTTGTCTTTTCTTTTGTCTGGCAATCATTGTAAGAGAGGAGGCTTTGCCTTTTTTAACTCTCTCCAAAGAGATTTCCGTGTGCTTTTTGCAGAACGGGCAGTATGTTTTAATGTTCTTGGGCATCTTCATGATGTTCACCTGCGATTCCTTATAACATCCGCGGGATAAGCCCGCGCGGAATTTGTAAAATATAAAAGGATCCGTTGCCGGAATGATACAATCGGTCGCGCGCTTTTGAAAAACAATACGCCGTTTCTCACAATTTATATCGGGACGCACATCCGAGTCGGGAAGCTGTTAAAAACACATCAAGACTCCGGATTGCCTTCGGAACTGCCGGTTATACCTAAGGCGACGCCGCGCTTAATCAGCAAATTCGCATTTGCGGCCGGCAATTCGACCTCATCCTGCGCATGAAGCTGATAAGTACGTTTATCTTCGCCCATAAATTCAGGTAAATCCTTTAATATTCGGACAAGAACGTAATTCTCATTTATAAGATTTGCGGAGGCCTCAGACGGCGCTGCAGGGTCGGAACCGTTTGCCGCAGAGTCGGTGGAGTTTGATCCGGATGCTGATTCCGGTTTGGTTTCTTTCGGCTTTTCGGATTTGGATTCTTTTTGAATCGGCATCTGACCTTTTTGATTTGTTTTGAAAACCGGTTTTTCGTCGTCTTTGTCCGCGTCAACCAGCTCTGCGATTAAAGCCGTTCGCGCTTTTAAAATCGCCTGAAGAACATCTTCGTAAAGTTCCTGTTCGGCCGGCAATAATTTATCGACATCTTTTTTCAAAAGAATATTTTTAGAATTGGTAAATGCACCCGATGTCGCGCGCTCAACGACTTTGCCGGCGCGTTTCATGAAGACGGTTTCGGCATCGGTCACAAGTCCGGAAAGTTCGTCTTCCAACATCTTGTATTCAACAGATCTCGGGCGGCCGATTTTTATCATTTCCGCTTCCAGATTTTTAGCGGCGGTTGCTGCCGTCGAATAGAAATCGGAGGGGATCGGCTTTAAATCGCGCGCCTTTTCTCTGCGAGCCGTTTGTTTGACTTCTTCAAGCGTTTTATCAATATCCATAATTTGCAACTCCCCTGCACATTAAGTAGACAGCGGCGTATTCGGGAAGTTCTTCTTTCCCTTCGGTGACGGAAAACTCTTGTCCGTTCAGCAGGAACGAAAACGGACGCTGAATTCGAACTTTTGTCGGCTTGTCGTCAAATGCCAGCGAATCGGTCAGCGGATCGTAACCGGGAAGCTGATCGAATGAAAGCGTCTGCACTTCAAAACCGGAGCCGCCGTGAAGCGATCCCGGGAAGCGGATGAGTCTTTTGATGTCGCCCGTCACAGGCTCGTCAACGCTCGCGCCGGCATCGACACCGAATTCCGCGACGGTTTTCTGAATGATGTGTTCAATGATCGTCTTAAAATCTTTAACGGGAAAATCCAAACGGCCTTTTTCCATAATTTCGGAAAGCAGCGTTTCATCGGAAGCCAGAACGGCTAATTTTTTCAGAGTCGTATCTCCCGCGATTTTATTTTCCTTTAAGTCTTTAAACATTTCCTTCGGATTTTCTTTTCCGATTTCCGCTTCGGATCTCAAATAATCTGTGACATAGCCGGCAATTCGTTTCCCCCAGCCGTTTTCATGTCCTTCCAAAACCCATTTCGTCGGGATTTTGCCGCGCTTGCCCATAAATTCTTTGGAGCCTGCGCCGGCATCGCCGACCATTGCGACTTCTTTGAAGAAAAATTTGAAATCCAAATCGCGGCCGCTGATGTAATTGACGATTTCGCGGCGTTCGGCGCTGTCGAGCTGAGAAATTTTATCGTCATAAATGTGAAAGTGATAACCGCGCCCGCCTGAAAAGACGAGTTCGATGTTGTTTTCTGAAAATCCGAAGTCATCGACCAGGAAATCGGCGAGTTTGAGCGATTCCGCTTTGACGTGATCCAGCATGTCGGAATACGTCATTTTCGCGCCCGGCAGGTGGTCGGCGTCCAAATCGAAAATCAGGTCGGCACCTTTCCAGCCTTTTTGATCCATGCGCGGCGCGCCCGGCATATCGTAATACGCGACGGAATAATAAACATGTGCCGGCGCCATGCCGACTAAATATTCGGAAACTTCGTTGAAAGAGCCGAAATATTTGTGGCGTTTCATAACAACATCGGGCATCGGGTCAAATGAAATAAAACCCCATTCGCGAGACGTAAACGACGGCGGCATCTGAAAATCTAAATTCTTGTAATACGATTGAAATCTCGCTTTTAAGAAACGCTTTGTCAGCTCGTCCATTTATCGTACCGCCTTGAATAAAAAATTGTTTTTGAAATGAAATATGGAATATGAAATTTTGAATGCTTAAATTTTTTCAAACTTTGAACTCTGAATGTTGATAATATTTATAGACATTTTGTTATTATATATCTTTTAATGAAGCAGGAAATGACGAGCGCCGATGTGGCGGCGATTGTTGCGGAATTAACGGCCGGCGAAACGACATTGCTTGACGCGAAAGTCGAAAAAATCTATCAGCCGGACGAAAATGAAATCCGCTTAAATTTATTTGTCAGAGGCCAAGGCCGCGTGAATTTAATTATTGAAAGCGGCAAGCGTCTGCACATGAGCAGGTATCTGAAAGAATCACCGAAAGTGGCGCAGAGTTTTCCGATGCTGCTTCGAAAATATATTATGGGCGCAAGAATTATTTCAATCGAGCAGCACGAATTTGACAGAATTGTTAAAATCGGCATGATGCGCGGCGGCGAAGAAACGATTCTCATCGCCGAACTTTTCTCGAAAGGAAATGTCATTTTAACGGACAAAGAAGGAAAAATCATTCTGCCGATGAAGCCGATCACGTTTAAGGAGCGAAGAATTCGCTCAGGCGAAATCTACGAGCTTCCGAAAAACCAAATCAATCCGATGAAAACGACAATCGCAGAGATGAAAGAAATTTTGTCGGCATCGGACAGAGACGCGATTCGAACACTTGCGAATCAATTCAATCTCGGCGGCCTTTATTCCGAAGAAGTTTTCAAAAGATGCGAGATTGATAAAACAAAACCGGCCGCCGATTTAACGGACGGCGAAATCCAAATTATTTATGACACGATTAATGAAATGCTCGCGCCGATTCAAACCGGAAATTTCAGCCCGCGCTTGATTTTAAAGGAAAAGAAAGAAAAATCGAAGGCAAGCGCGGAAGAAAAATTGGAAAACCCCGGCGCGGTTTTGGCTGTGGCAGGCGGCGCGGCAGCAGACGGCAGCGGCGCAGTGACAGCACCTGATCCTGCCGGCACAAACACAGACAGCGCAAACCTGTCCGGCGGCGCGGCAGCAGCCGACACCGGCGCGCAAGCGGAAACCCCGGAATTCGTTTTACCCGAAAATATGGAAATTGCCGACGTTGTCGCTTTGGATTTGGCGCAATACAAAGATTTGCCTTTTATTGAATTCAAAACGTTTTCGGAAGCGCTTGACGAAGCTTTCGGCAAAGCCGCGTTAAAGGTTGTTGAAACGAAAAAGGAAGAGGTCAAGCAGGACAAAAAACTCGGCATTTACGAGCGCCGCTTGAAACAGCAAACAGAAACGATTGAGAAATTCAATCGAGAGATTGAAAAGAATACAAAAGTCGCCGAGGCGATTTATTCCAATTATGCTTTTGTCGAGTCGATTCTGAATGTTTTAAACGCATCGCGCGATAAGGGTTATTCGTGGGACGAAATTAAGAAAATTATTGAGGCCGCGAAAAAAGAAAACTCCAACGAAGCCGCGAAAGCAATCCTTTCGATTCAGCCGGCTGAAGCGTCTGTGACAGTGGATTTGAAAGAGTTTAAAGCCGTCCTCGATATTCGAAAAACGATTCCGCAGAACGCGAACGTTTATTACGATCAGGCGAAGAAGTTTGAGAAAAAGAAAGACGGCGCGGAAAAAGCGCTTGCCGACACGCAGGCAATTATTGAAAAGAAAGAAAAGGAAAAGAAGGAAGACAAATCCAAAGGAACGGAATTCGTGCTCAAACGAAAGAAGCACTGGTATGACCGTTTCAAATGGTTCATCTCTTCTGACGGATTTTTGGTTGTCGGCGGCCGTGATTCGGATTCCAACGAAGAAATTTTCAAAAAATACATGGAAAAGCGCGACTACGTTTTCCACACCCAATACCCCGGCGCGCCGCTGACGGTTGTCAAAAGCGAAGGAAAAGAAGTTCCCGAAAGCACGCTGCAAGAAGCGGCAACGTTTGCCGTTTCCCACTCAACGCTTTGGAAAAGCGGCAGCGCATCAGGCGACTGTTACATGATTAAAGGCGACCAAGTTTCAAAAACGCCGGAAACCGGCGAATATGTCCCGAAAGGATCTTTCATCATCAGAGGCGAGCGCCGCTACTTTGAAGATGTCACGCTTGAACTTGCCGTCGGCTTGGAATTCAAGCCCGAAACCAGAGCGATCGGCGGTCCGATTTCAGCCGTCACGAAAAACGGCTCTTACGTTTGCGAAATAATCCCCGGAAAATTCAACCAGAACGATTTGTCGAAGAAAATATATCGCGCGTACACGGATTTAATCAAGGACCAGAAGTTTTTGAAACAAATCGCGTCTCCGGATTTAATTGCGATGGTCATGCCGCCTGGGGAATCGGATATAAGGGAAGGTCCTGACGGCGGAAAATCGAATCAAAAGATTGAAAATGAGTGAGCAACTCAAAATAAAAATTATGAAAATGCTGCCTCGCGCGCGGCGGTGAACAGACAAACAGAATTAAGAGGCAAAATTATGAACGGCGTAGAAATTGATATTATCGTAACAGACAGCATCAAAGCGCTGGAATTATATGAAAAAATCTTTGATGTTGAAAGAATCGAAAACACAAGTTTTGAAAAAGGATTAAACGAAGCCGTTTTTACGATTTACGGCACGCGTTTTCATTTCTTGGATGAAAATCCCGATTACGGCATGATTGCGGCAAATCCCGAAGATCCGAAACCGTTTTGGATAAATGTTCTTGTGCCTGACATTTCTGAAACGTTTGAAAAAGCGATGAAAGCAGAATGTACCGAAATTTCGCCGATTACTGAAATTGAAACGCACGGCGTTAAGACGGCGATGTTTTCAGATGTGTTTGGATTGATTTGGCAATTGCATGAAATTGTCCGCGAGATTAATTTTGAAGAACGGATTCAGGCTTACCAATCAGAATAATCAAAAGAAGAATCAAACGTAACCAAAAAAATAATCAAAATCAAAAATAACGGACGATAAAATGAAAGTGCTCAAAAAAGATTTGAAAGGCAGAAGCGGCGAGATTTCACTTTTAGCGGAGACTTTGGAAGACCTTTGGCACTTGAAATACATTATCGATCCGAATGATTTGATTTTCGCGCTCACGAAAAGAAAGCCGGAAGGCGCGGGTGATAAGATTCGCCCGGAAAAATTGGAAAAAGTCACGGTTCGCCTCGGGATTCGCGTTGAAAAGGTGGAGTTTCACAAATTCGCGAACCGTCTGCGTATTCAAGGTGTGATTGAGCAGGGGATGGATGCCGGAATGCATCACACGCTCAACATTGAAGAAGGCATGAATTTATCAATCGTCAAAGATGAATGGAAAAACGATCAGTTGGAGCGTATTAAGGAAGCGGAAATTGCCGGCAAGCAGCCGTCGGTCATTATCGTCGGGATTGAAGAGGGTGACGCCGACATCGGTCTTGTTCGCCACTACGGGATTGAGCCGTATTCTCACATTCGCCAATCTTCCGGAAAAAGAGAAAACGGTCTTCGCGATGTTTTCTTTAAGGAAGTTGCCGACCAACTGAATTTCGTGTATGATGAAAACGCGGCCGTTATCGTTTGCGGTCCGGGTTTTACGAAGGATGATTTTATGAATCATTTCAAGAAAGCGTATCCGGAAATCGCGTCCAAAACCGCTGTTGAAGACAGCTCGATGATTGGGATTCCGGGTTTCCTGGAAGTTTTAAAGAAAGGCTCGATTGATAAAATCATGCAGGAATCCCGTCTTTCTCGCGAAGCCGCGATGATGGACGAGCTGCTCAAAGAAATTGCAATCGACGGCAAAGCGGCTTACGGGCCGGCGGAAGTGAAAACGGCGATTGATTACGGCGCGGTTGAAACGCTGTTGGTCGCCGATGAGAAATTGCGCGAAGAAAGAGAAACAGCCGCGAATGCGAATGATTTGTCGATTGAGAAAATGATGAAAGACGTTGAAGCCGGCCAAGGAAAAATCATTGTTTTCAGCACGGAATTTGAACCCGGCCAAAAGTTAAATTCGCTCGGCGGAATCGCTGCGATTTTGAGATACAAATTGGCGCAATGATTGATTTTAAAACGAAAAATAAAAACGAAATGCAATTTTGAAATTTTTTAAAGACATCACAAGTCGGGTGCTGTCATCATGCCATCTGTTTCTTTTAAGAGCAGCCGTTCGCTTCGCGAACGGGGCGATGTTACCTTACTGTTTCTGTTTGCTGCGGCCACCTTGCCGATTCCGTTTTGCGCTGTTACCTTGCCGCTCCCGGCCGGCAGCCGCGCCGCCTGCGCCGCGCGCGTATGCCGCAATTTCAAAAATATTGGAAAAACGAAACCCTGAATTTTAAGAAATGAAAAAGCAAAGCTTACTTAAGAAATTGAAAAAATGACTTTTGCATTTGAAAAAAGAAATGAAATAAAAAAAGAAAATGAAATCAGAGATATTTCTCGATTTCCGTTTCCAATTTATCTTTGGATGTCAAACCGACGAAACTGCTGACCATTTCGCCGTCTTTTAAAATCGCGATTGTCGGGATGGCGTGAATGGAATATTGACGCGCCATTTCCTGGTTTTCGTCAACGTCGATGACGCGGAATCCGACAGTGTCTTTGTATTTGGCTTCTAATTCTTCGATAATCGGTTTTTGCATTTTGCAGGGACCGCACCAGGCGGCAGTGAAATCAATAACTTCTAAACTCATTTTTCTCACCTGTATTTTAATAAGAGATAATTAAATAAAATTATGTACATCATTAAATAACTTTTGTTTTTCTTTACGGTTCTTTTTCACTTTTTGAAAGGACGCCCCAATACATACATTCTTCGGGCGAAATTGTCGTAATCCCGAACGCCTCTGAATCAAAAACGGCGTTCGCGTTTCGAATCAGCGCAAACGGCGTGCTTTCATTGCTCTCACCCATCACGGCTTCGGCGGCGGATGCCAGGTTGTCGGCAACGGCGACGCGCGTCACGGACAGCGGCCGCCCGAACAAATCCGTTTCACCGCGTTTGTCAACGGTTGCCAAAAAGCCGGCGGCGCCGATTGCAACGCCGGTACATCCGAGGCGAAGCGGCTGCGTTCGGCTGTCGGCAACGATAACGCCGACGGAAACCCCGAACTCATCAAGAATGAATTTCGCAATCTCTCGCGCGCTTTTTGTCGGATTTTCGGGATACAAAATAACGCAATCATTCGGCGCGTTGGAATTATCAATCCCGGCATTCGGGCAAAGCAAACCGTTTTTGAGCGTCAGGAGAACGCCGAAAACACCGCCGAAAATCACATCGGACTCGCGAATGACAAGCTCGGCTTCGCGCGCGTCGATTTGATATAATTTTTCAAATTCCAGCGCTTTCGCGCTCGGCTGAATAGTTGATAAATGAGCGACGCGGTTTTCAGCAGTTGCCAACGCGGATTCGGCGATAACGAAAATATCGGAATCCTTTGGAAAAACGTCCGCGCGCGAAAACGCGACTTTGATTTTTGAAAAAATATCATCGCCGGGATGAATTAAATCACTTTTGAGACCGAAAATTTCAAGCGGCCGATTCGAATTTTGAGAATGTGACATGAAAAAACCTTTCAAAATTGAATAAAATTAACAACGGTAAACAATAACAAAATCCGCCATTCATTAAAAGAATTGCGGAAAAACAAAGCGGAAGAAAATGAAAAATAAAACAAAAAATAAGAAATCAGACGAAAAATGAAAAACAAAATGAAAAAATAAACGTTTTTTCAATTTGACTCAAAGAACGCGCGCTGTTTTCAGAATTTTTTCGGTATAAGTGTGCGCGCCGACCGGCATCATATGAATGCCGCGGCAAACCGGCTTGAGCTGCTTGATGAGTTCAGCGGCAATTTCCATTCCTTCCGTGACGGGATCTTCCGCGTTTTGAATCCGCGCGTGAATCTCATCAGGAATCGTAATTCCCGGAATATTATTGTCCATGTAGCGCGCCATTTGAGCCGACCGAATCGGAATAATTCCGGCGATAATCGGAACGTCGGTGTCGACTTTTTCTAAAAATTCCTTGAATTTGTCAATGTCAAAAATCGCCTGCGTTTGAATAAAATCAACATCAAATGAAAGTTTTTTCTCAAGCTTCATGATTTGCAGGCGTTCGTTCGGGTCCGCGTTTGAAACGACGCCGACGCAGAAATCAGGTGCGCCGGAAAGCGCGTTCCCGGAAAAATCAAACCCGCTTTTGAGCTGCGCAATTGTCTGCAAAAGCTGAACGGAATCTAAATCGTAAACGGGCTTGGCAGTCGGGTGGTCGCCGCAGCGCGGGTGGTCGCCGCTCATGACAAGGAGATTCGGAATGCCGAGTGCTGCTGCGCCGAGCAGATCCGCTTGGAGGCCGATTCTGTTTCGGTCGCGGCAAGTCATTTGCATAACCGGATCGGAGCAACCGTTTTCAATCATCAGGCGCGCAAATGCAAGAGACGACATATGAAGCGTCGCGCATTGGTTGTCGGTCACGTTAATCGCATCGGTGAATCCTTGAATCAGTTTCATATTTTCAATTGCTGATGAACAATCGATGCCTTTCGGCGGTGAAACTTCGCCGGTGACAATAAATTTCGGCGATTTTAATTTCTCTTTAAATCCTTTCGAACCCATATTAACCCCGGAATGCGCGCTTAATATTCCCCAAATTTGCGCGCTTGATTCCTGATTTTTATAAATGACACACCTTTTTGAAAAGTTATATTTTATGATTTTTCGGCGTTTGAATATTTTGAAGCGTCGGAATCAAATGAATCGAATCCATTTTTTGTTCAATCAAATACCAAACGCAATCGGTTTCGCGAACAACTTCGCATTTGCCGTTTTTGGAACCGCCGCAAGGACCGTTCATTTGAGATTTCGGGCAGCGCGCATTCGGGCAAATTCCGCTGAAGTCGCCGATGTTGCATTCGCCGCACATAATACAAAGATTTTCGGAAGGATGCAAACCCAAACAGCCGCCAAGCGACATGGTTTCATTCGTTCCGGAAACGGGAACGTCGGTGACGGAAGAAACAACAGAAGTTCCGCTGCCGCAGCCCATGACCAAAATACAATCGGCATCTTTGATTTTTTCATTTTTCTCAATCAAATGGTCAAAAGAGCGAACGCTGCAAGCCGCCGTCGGTAATGCCCAGCCGAGAATCGGATGACCCGCTTTTTCCAAGCGGTCTGCAAGCTCTAAGACTTCGGGCTCGCCACCCGTCTTCATTTTTGCGGCGCAGACATTACAGCCGACAATGAAAATATTATTCCGCCCTTCGACAAAAGGGAGAATTTCTTCAAACGGCTTCGCTTTGGTAATAATCATAGCAGATCTAAAATGGTTTATTGTAATCGTTTTTGGCTCGAATTTATGAAAAAACCGCCGCTTAAAAGACGGAAAATTTTGACAAAATCGAAAATCAGAATATCATGATATATGCTTTATTTGTATATAAAGTTAAAAGAAAAATAACTCGAAAATAAATAAAATAAATCGGAGAGAATAAAAACGAACCGAAAAACAAAACACAGAAAAATGAAATAACAAAAAAATGAAAGCAAACACAGAAAAATGAAAAATAAAAAAGAAAGAAAATGAAAAGTCATTTTCTTAAAAATTCAAACAATTATTGTTTTCTTCTCATAATTAAAGCGCCGGCGATGCCGATACAAGCGATTAAACCGATAACGCCGACACCGGGAATACTGCCGTCGTCGTCGCTGTCACTGCCGCTTCCGGAGTTCTTTGCAGAAACCGGCATAACAAAAACGGCTTGATATTGATCGTCACCGATTTCGCCTTCCTGGTTCAGCGCGACAAAAGTCCAAACGCCTTCTGAGGGGACGCCTGCTGAAAATGTCGGGTCCGCATTAGATTTAACGTGAACAAGCGTGTGTGCGCCCGGACCGTTTGCTTTCATCTGAGAGGGCGTTGTATAGATGCCGACTTCGACGGGAAGCGGATTAAGAATGTCTTTGGGGTCTGTCACTTCTTGTTCGAAGAATTTCATGTCGCCGGTTAATTTAAAAGACAGGGAAGAGCCGGCCTGAATATTTCTCGGATCTGCCGTCGGGTTAAGAACAACGGACGCGCCTGTTTTAAGACCGGATTTTCCCAAGTTGTCCCATCCGGTTGAGCTGTCGCCTGCATAAAGAACGGTAACGGATGTTCTTTCGCGTGTTTGGACACCGTTGTCGTCATAGGCTTTCTGGTCGCTGTAAACGTAGTAAACGCCTTCCTGATCAAGTTTGATGTTGGAAGAATACCAGTTTGCCGTAACGATTGTGTCGTCGCCGACATCGTAGGAAACGTTGGAGGTTGAGCGTGTCAACGTAACAGGCGCAATTGTGCCGTTCGGATAAATGACTTGCTGCGACATATTAAATGATTCACCAATTTCAGCATAATTTGCTTCGGAGGGGTGAATAATATAAAGATAGAGTTTGGCAGTGTCGCCGACATTGAAATAGAAATCATCGGCAGTAACGTTTACGGATTTTGCCTGGTCAGCGCCCGGAAAAACAATAACCGAGTGCGCCGCCGCCGGCATAACCATAGCGAGCATAAATAACAAAACAAGGGTCAATGAAAAAATTTTTCTCATAAAATCAAATCCTTTAATTAAAAACCAATACCAATGAAAGGTTAAACAGTTTCAAGAATGAATAAAACTCAAACATTTTTACTTCATTCAACAAGATAGAATACATTAATTAAAATATAAGCATATTGGTGAAAATAAACAAATTAAATTGATTTAAAAGAAAATAGAATAAAAAAGAGATGAAAGAGACAAAAAAAATAAAAAGATAGAAAAAACATAAAGAAAGTAAATCGAAATTAATTCGATTTTGGAGAAAAATGGTGAAATAAATTCGTCAAAAATCACAATTCCTTTTGATTTCGAATGGCACTGATGACTTTAACAGCATCGGCTGTTTCCGAAACGTCATGCGTTCGAATGATATGGCCGCCTTTGTAAGCGGCAATCGTTGCCGCGGTCAAGCTTGAAATCAGCCGATCTTCCGCCGGTTTTTCAATGACTTCGTTTAAGAAAGATTTTCGGGAAACGGCAACTAAAATCGGCATTTCAAAAACGCCGAACTTTTCGAAGCGATTAATCACGTCAAAATCATACGCCGCCGTTTTTTCGGGAATCCAATGTCCGACGGCAGGATCAAGAATAATTTTCTGCGGATCAATGCCGGCGTTTTCCGCGTTGGAAATCGCGTTTGAAAGAGAAGACATCACCGCGTCCATTCCGAGCGGGTCGCCCGGCGTTTTCTGCGTTGCCATCAGCACCGCGCAGGCGTTGTAATCGGCAATCACTTTTCCCATGAGCGGATCGTTTTTCAGGCTGGAGATGTCGTTAATGATTTCGGCGCCGAGACTCAGCGCAGCCTCGGCGACACCTGCGTACATCGTATCGACGGAAATCGGAACGGAAATGTTTCCGGAAAGCTCTTTTAACGCTGAAAAGAGACGCGTTTTTTCATCTTCGACGCTGATTGTTTCCGCCCACGGCGATGTTGATCGCGCGCCGACATCTAACATTGTCGCGCCGTCGTCAATCATTTTCTGCGCGGCGTCTAAAATTGAAGAAGAATCGCGAACGGAATTTTTGTAAAACGATTCGGGACTGAGATTTAAAATACCCATCACATGCGGCGGATGGTTTTCGCCGAATGTCAAGCCGCACATTTTTGCCGTAAAAGTCATGAGAGCACCAATGTTTTTATTCGAGATTGTTTTTATTTGACAACTCTGTTTATGATTTTGTTTTTCACAATAAATTAAATTGCGATCACGAATTATATAAACGCAATGAAATAAAAATATTTCATCGCGAATTAAATTATTTTTGCGCGATCATTTCGGCGCATTTGACAACGTGCGTCATCAAAATTGCAATCGTCATCGGCCCGACGCCGCCCGGCACCGGTGTGATGAGAGACGCTTTTTGAATCACATTTTCAAAATCGACGTCGCCGTAAGTTCCGGTCGCATCCGTCGTGATACCGGCATCGAAAATCGCGGCGCCGTCTTTGACCATGTCGGCTTTAATCAAATGCTTGACACCGGTTCCGACAACTAAAATGTCGGCTTCCTTTGTGTATAATTTCAAATCTTTTGTAAAAACGTGGCAGATTGAAACCGTCGCATCGCGATTAAGAAGCATTGCCGCCATCGGTTTTCCGACGATGTTGCTATGGCCGACGACAACGGCGTTCTTGCCTTTGATTTCGACGTTGTATTCTTCCATCAAGCGAATGATGCCTTTCGGTGTGCACGGCACGAGTCCTTCTTCGTTAATCATCAGATTGCCCATGTTAAACGGGTGGAAGCCGTCGGGATCTTTCATCGGCGAAATCGCGTTCATAATCGTCTGCGCGTTGATGTGCGCAGGCAGCGGCAGCTGAACCAAAATGGAAGAAACGGAATCGTCTTCGTTTAAACCGTGAATGAGGTCTAAAAGTTCGGCTTCGGAAATGTCTGCCGGCGGCAAACAGTCTTCGGCTGCAATTCCGACACGTTCGCAGGCTTTGTGTTTCATGCGGACATACATTTGAGAAGCGGGGTTGTCGCCGACCAAAACGGTGACGAGTTTCGGAATGATTCCGTTGTCTTTGAGTTTTTGAGCGGCGGCGGAAGCTTCGGCTTCGACTTTCGCGGCAACAGCTTTTCCGTCAATAATTTTAGAAGTGTCAATATCGGACAAAAAATCACCTTGAGAATTTGAGAATTATTTAAAAATTATTTGAAAATAAACTTAAAAATATGTCAATTGATTAAAATGTTAAAAATGTAAAACAGGCCGGAGAATCCGGCCGAATAAGAATGAACGAAAAATAAAAGAATTATTTGTAAACGGGGAAACGTTCACAAAGTTCTTTGATTTCAAGTCTGATTTTTTCGAGTTCGGCATCGTTTCCTGCGTTTTTGATGGTGCGGGAAATCGCGTTGCCGATGAAAGTCATTTCGGTTTCCTTCATGCCGCGGGTGGTCGCTGCCGGCGTTCCGACGCGAATTCCGCTTGCAATGAATGCTTTTTGTTTGTCGAACGGAATGGTGTTCATGTTGAGAACGATGCCTGCTTTGGCGCAGGCGGCTTCGGCGTCTTTTCCGGTGATGTCAAAGGACGTGAGATCGATGAGCATCAAGTGATTGTCGGTGCCACCGGAAACAATTCTGAAACCGTTTTCGGAAAGCGTGTCGGAGACGACTTTGGCGTTCTTGATAGTTTGGAACTGGTCTTTCTTGAAGTCATCGGAAAGCGCTTCTTTGAAGGCGACGGCTTTTGCCGCGATTGTGTTCATCAAGGGACCGCCCTGAATGCCGGGGAAAACGGATTTGTTAATCGCTTTTGCGAATTCTTCTTTGCACATGACCATGCCGCCGCGCGGGCCGCGAAGGGTTTTGTGCGTTGTCGTTGTCACGAAGTCGGCGTACGGAACAGGGCTCGGGTGCGCGTCTGCAACGATTAAGCCTGCGATGTGCGCGACATCGGCGAGTAAATAAGCGCCGACGGAGTCCGCGATTTCTTTGAATCTTTTGAAGTCGATTGTTCTGGAATAAGCGGATGCGCCGCAGACAATCATTTGCGGTTTGTGTTCTTTGGCGAGTTTTTCGAGTTCGTCGTAGTCGATCATTTCGGTTTCGCGGTTGACGCCGTAGGGAACGATGTTGTAAAGCTGTCCTGAAAAGCTGACGGGGCTGCCGTGGGACAGGTGGCCGCCTTCGGAAAGATTCATGGAAAGAATTGTGTCTCCGGGTTTTAAAACGGAGAAGTAGACGGCCATGTTGGCGCCGGATCCGGAGTGGGGCTGGACGTTGACGTGGTCTGCGCCGAAGAGTTTTTTGGCGCGATCGATTGCCAGATTTTCGGCTTCATCGACGTACTCGCAGCCGCCGTAGTAACGGTTTCCGGGGTAGCCTTCGGCGTATTTGTTGGTCAAAACGCTGCCCATGGCTTCCATGACGGCTTTGCTTGCGTAATTTTCGGAAGCGATCAAGTCCAAACGTGTTTCCTGGCGGTTGAGCTCGCGCTCAAAAACGGCTGCCATATCGGGGTCTTCTTTTTGAATGTAAGACATAAACATCAATTCTCTCAATATTAAATTTGTACTGAATTTCCGCTGCGAATTTGACGCGCGGAAAAATGAAACTATTTTGTAAAAATTGATTAAAATATAAATAAATGACCGCAAAGAAAGACGGATTTTTTGATAAAAATGAAAAAATAAAATCAGGTCGGTTTTTTTCAAAAATCAAATGATTAATTAAGACACGAATTTCAAAAAATTAAGATAAAAATGGTGCGGCTCGCGCGCGGCGGCGACGCGGCTGCCGGCAGAGAGCGGCAAACGGAACCGGGAAGGTAGCAGCGGCAAACTGCAAACTGTAAGGTAGCAGCGCCACGTTCGCGAAGCGAACGGCTGTTCAAAACAAAAGCAGATGCTTGCGCGAATACTCTGCTGTCGGCTAACAGAACCGGAAAAATTGAAAAACGGTTGTTTGAAATTTTCAAATAAATTGTGTAACGAAACATCGATTAAAAAATGAAAAGAAAAAAAGAAGGAATCAAATTGATTCATACGTTTTTTTCATCAAAAGCGCATCGCTTTCAATATTCGGGCTTTCGCAAATAATCGTTCCGCAGGCTTTGAATTCTTTGAAAACTTTCATTAAATCCTTGTAATTCATATCGGATTCTTCTAAAATCAAATGATTCTTCTCACCTTTCGCGGTGTATTCGATGCCGGAAATATGGCAGTGCATTGTTTTCAAACCTTCTTTTCCGAGCGTTTTTTCGATTTTTTCAAAAATTTCTTGGAATTCTTCGTAGGTGTTGTGTTTGCCGTCGCGCGCGTGAACGTGGGAGAAATCAATGCAGGGCAAAACGCCGTCGATCCCGGCGGAAATTGAAAGGAGTTCGTCAAGATCGCCGAACTGCGTCGCTTTTCCGGTCGTTTCAGGGCGAAGCGTAACCGGAATGTTTTCATCTTCCAATCGGGCGGCAAGCGCTTTGAGAAGGTCGAAAACGCGATCATAAACGACTTTGTGGTCATCTTTCAAATAAAAAGCCGGATGGAAAACGATGTTTGTCGCCGAACAGATATTTCCGATTCGAGCGGAATCGTAAATGCGCTGAACGCTGGCGTCCAGTTTTTCTTTTTCAACCGCGTTGAGATTAATGTAATAAGGACCGTGAACGCTGAGCGCGACATTTTCTTTGGCGGCGACGCCGTTGACTTCTTCAGCGGTTTTTTCGCCCATTCGGACACCCTGCACAAATTCAAGTTCCATGCAATCCAAACCGAGTTCGCGAACGCGCGCGATGCCGTCAACCGTGCTGCGGCCCTTGGAGCTGACGGGAACGCCGGCGGTTCCGAACAGCAATTTGTCATGCAATTTTAATTTCTTTGTGTTGACCATTTTTATCCCACAATTCCGAGATGATGCGTAATTTCTTTGCGTTTGTTAAATGAAATTTTTTCTTCAACCAGATTCAGGAAACTTTCCATGTCTTCTTCATCCAAACTTGTGATTTCTTCCTGATTGGATAAAACCAAATCCGCCAAATATTCGACTTCGTCGGCATCCAATCGAGAAAGCCGCTCTCTGAAATCTTCACCGCTTTCGGCAAAACGATGAGAAATCGGTCTTAAAATGAACGGAAAAGAATGACCTGCGCCGGAATCCGTGCTGCCGCCGGCCTCAGGCGCCAATTTGTTAAAAATTTGATTGTCTTTTTCTGAAAAAACGCGGCCCATGAAATATCCTCCAAAACAAATAAATGATAGCATAAATCGTCAAACAATTTTGTAAATAAATCTGTAAAATAAGAATGGGAAAAGCCGCTATATTAACTTTTCATAAAATCATAAAAACGTTATTTTCGAAGATGACCGTTTCGGTCAATTTCGCCGTTGTAAATCCGCGTCGTTGAAATCGGAATCGTATCTTCCGCCAAAACAAAATCGACAACCCGAACAGCCAACTCGGGAAGACCGGATTGACGGCGAATTTCATTGATTTTTTCGGCGCCGCTCCGAGTTTCGGGAGAAACAACAATGTAATCGTAATCGCCGGAAACAGCCGGCCCGAAAGAATCGTTTAAACAAGTAATCAAATAAGAATAAGAATCAGACGAAAGTTTCAACTCCGCCAATAAGTCGGAAATAAAATCGTTCAGCATTTTTTCCCGCGCTGAATAATCGGAAACGGCATGATTTTTCCAGGATGCCATTTCATCGGAAGTTAATCCGATATGAACGACACCCCCGCCGTTTTCTTCTAAAATTTTAAACGCTTCTTGAATCAATTCGGAATGCCCCGCGTGCAAAGATTCAAAAGTTCCGCCTAAAACGACTTTAACCATGAACAAAAAACAGCGCGTGGGATTATTAATGTTTTGGCGGTTGAAAATGATTTAAAATATATTTGAAATAAATCATAAATTAAAAAATTTAAAAAAATTGAAATAGACAGCCGCGTATGGAAAGGAAGAGCAAAAAATGAAATTGATTAAAAATCGGATTCAATTTCAAAAAAGGTCAATAATAAAGATCAAAAAAGAAAACAAAAACAAAAAAATAAAATCAAAAACCAAAAAAATAAAATCAAAAACCAAAAAAAACAAAAAAATAAAATCAAAAACCAAAAAAAACAAAAAAAGAATAGAAAGGGAGTTCGATTGATTTTGAAATCATTCCAAAATCGAATACTTTCACTACGCTTACTGCGGCTATTTATAAAAAATCGGTGTTTTAGCGCTTACAATGCACCTGTATCATAAAAATCGTAATTATTAAAACCGCGATTGCTAAAAAATCGCAATATCAAATAATCAGAATTATACTTATAAAAACAAAACAATTCATTAAAATTCAACTGTGCATCTGTAGGAGAAAATAACATGACTGAAATGCTTTTAGAAGATCTTCCCGGCGTCGGTCCGGCAACGGCTGAAAAATTAAGAGAGGCCGGCTTTAATTCCATTGAGGCCGTCGCCGTCGCGTCCCCGGCAGAACTTGGCGCAACCGCCGAAATCGGTGAGGCAACCGCCGCAAAAATCATCAACGCCGCTCGGCAGGCAGCCGACATCGGCGGTTTTGAGACGGGAGACATGGTCTTTGAAAGACGCCAGCACATCGGCAAAATCAAAACCGGATGTATTGAATTCAATGAAATGATGGGCGGCGGCATTGAAAGTCAGTCAATCACTGAAATTTACGGCGAATTCGGATCCGGAAAAACGCAAGTTGCTCACCAGTTGGCCGTCAATGTTCAACTCTCGGCCGAACAAGGCGGACTCGACGGTTCGGTCATCATCATTGACACGGAAAACACATTCCGTCCCGACAGAATTCAGCAGATGGTTGAAGGCAAAGCCAACGAACTCGGCATTGAATTGGATTACGAGGAATTCTTAAAAAATATTCACGTCGCTCGCGCTTTTAACTCAAACCATCAGATTTTGCTTGTTGACTCCGCGATGGATCTTGCAAACGAACTCAAAGATTCCGACAAACCGGTCCGTCTTTTAATCGTCGACTCGTTGACGGCGCATTTCAGAGCGGAATACATCGGCCGCGGAACACTCGCCGACCGCCAGCAGAAATTAAATAAACACCTGCACGGCCTTCAGCGTTTCGCAAACTTAAACAACGCGGCTGTTTTGGTGACAAACCAAGTTATGTCAAAGCCCGACGCGTTCTTCGGCGACCCGACAAAACCGATCGGCGGGCACATTCTCGGTCACACCGCAACATTCAGATTATACATCCGCAAATCCAAAGGTGACAAGAGAATTGTCAAATTGGTTGACTCCCCGAACTTGCCGGAAGGCGAAGCGGTTTTATCTGTCACAAGAGACGGCATTGTTGACGCGTGATTTTATACAAACTCATACGTCCCTCCTATTTTAAATGAAAGCGGTTTACCGCTTTCATCTTAATCACCCAACCTGTTTTTTCATAAATCGTGATTTTTGAATAATTTCAATCAACTTTTGAAAACCCGAATCTGTTTCAGCATAAAACAGCAGCAGACCTTTTTTTGAACATCGGCATAATCATTTTATAATTCAAGAACCAAGACAGTACATCATGTCTCCGGAAGAACTTGCATTATTTCCTTTTTTAACGGAAACATCAGAATATGTCGAGGAATTGGACTTTTCACTTGACTCGCTGATGACTTCCATCGCTTTTGAGTCCGTCAGAAGACGCGGCTTTGAGCGTGTCATGCAGGCTTTTGACGGAGAAGTTTCAAAACCGTCTTTCGGAAACGATAAAGAAGTGCTGTCGGAACTTTTGTCTTACCCGTACGCACGCATTCTGGTTTCTTGCGTCAGCGAACCCGCGTTTACGCGCCGCTACGCGCTGGCCGAAGCGACCGCCGTGCATTCAATTATGAAAAAAAAGATTGAAAAAGATCCCGATTTTGTTTTAGACATCGGAAGAGATTTCGGCGTTTCCGCCGCATTATCCGACGAACACGTCCGCATTTACTTTTCAGACTACATTCGCTATTCTCTGTCGATGAAAGATCTTTCCTGGAAATTGATTAATCGGCACATGGAACACGGTTACGTGACGATTCAGCGCGAAGAGTTCGCGCGCCTGCTTCAGGAAGCCGTTCGAAAAAGAATTGAAAGCTCGCTTCCGATTCCCGAAATTCCCGACGAGATTCGAGACGCATGTACGTCGCAAGTTGCCGAATTGAAAACAAAATACGAAGAGCAACGCCAAAATCTCGGTGATGCCGATTTGGGTGAAGTGGACTTTTCCATGTTTCCGCCGTGCGTCAACAAAGCGCTTTCAAACGTCAGAGAAGGTGTCAACTTGGCGCATTCCATGCGTTTTGCGCTTGTGTCGTTTCTGCTCAACGTCGGCATGCAAGTTGACGATGTCGTCAACGTTTTCAACGTCTCGCCCGACTTCAGTGAAGAAAAAACGCGCTATCAAGTGGAACACATCGCAAACAATCAGTACAAAACACCGTCTTGCACGACAATGCAGACCTACGGCAACTGTGTCGGCCGAGACAATATGTGCGCGAAAGTCCGTCATCCGCTCGGATATTACAGTGTTTTGAAGCTTTTGGCGGCAAAACGGAAAGCTGAAGAAGAAAAGTTCGGGAAAGATGAAGAACCGGAAATTAAAGATAAAACGGAATCGGAACCGATTGAAAATAAAACCGTTTAAAAAGTTTTTGAAAAACAAAATTAAGAAATTTATAAATAGATGGCAAACATGCTTTATTTTGAGATATACGTACAATAATATGTACAATAAATTGTACAACAATATGTACAGTAAATTGTACAATAACTAGTACAACAGTTTGTACAAATCTCAAATAAAATTTGCAAAACGCACCGGTTTTTTGTATAAATTGCAAAAAGAGGATAAAATATGTTGGCGGTTAACTATTCCACTTTAAGAAGAGATTTGAAAACGTATTTGGATAAAGTTAATGAAAATTCTGAAACGATTATAATAACCAGAAAAGATAACAAAAATTCCATACTCATGTCATTGGATGAATACAATGCTATAATGGAAGAACAAAGAAGATTGAGAAATATAGAATATTTAAAAGACTTAGACGAATCCATTCAACAGATTGAAAACGGAAAAATAGTCGTTAAAACCCTTGAAGAATTACAAGAACTTGCTGCGAGTTTTGAAAAATGAAAGTTATTTTTTCGGAAAAGGCATGGAAAGAATATACATTATTCCAAAATAATAATGATCTGCGGCAATTAAAAAAGATTAACAAACTGATTACGGAAATCCAAAGAAATGGATTTTCAAAAGGCGAAGGGAATCCCGAACCTTTAAAATATCAATATTCGGGATGCTGGAGCCGAAGAATTGATTTGGAAAATCGATTAATTTACAAATTGGATGATAATCAGAATCTTCTCATATTAAGATGCAAGGGTCATTATGAAGAAAAATAATGAATGGAATCAATGGATTCCAGTTTTTCGTTTTTTATGAATCTTTACTGTTTTATTCATTTCCTCTTATTCACCCTGCATTTTTCAACAAAATCCACAATCGGAAAAGAGCCCGGATGCATTTGCATATAACCTGCAAGCACATTATATTCATGTAAACCGTCTTTTTTATCTGCGATTCCTTTTCCGCGAAGCATTTCGTAGGCGAATTTCGCGTCTTTTTCCGGCTCGGTGACGGAATAATGGAATTCGTGCGCGCGGATGTTTTTGGTTCCGAAATCGGATGACAGGGGTTTTGCTTCGGCGTAACCGAGGCCTTGGAGTTTCTTTGTAATTCTTGATTCCGCCGGAAGAATGCCGGCCATTTTGAAAACGCCGGCTTCGGTTTCGTAAGATTCGGAAAGATAGGAGAGGCCTGCGCCTTCGCCGAACATCGGAACGCCGTCGGCGGCTAAATCTTTTAATTTTTTTGTTGCCGGCGATTCCGAAAGTTCTTTGATATGGAATTCGGGGTAGCCGCTTGCAAAATAATAACCGTCGGCTTCCGGAAGCTCGCCGGCGGTCGGGCTGAAAAATTTAATTGTTACGCCGGCGTTTTTAAAAGCGTCAAACATCGCCGGATAGTGGAAACAAAAAGAAGGTTCGCGCGCAATCCCGATTGTGACGTCCGCTTCTTGGAGTTTGATCTCTTCGGGCGCAGGGCGTTCTTTTTCATAATCGGCGGCGATTTGAAGCATTAAATCAATGTCCATATTTTCTTCAACAAATTCAGCCAATTGCGAATAATCCAAATCTTTTTCTTCGGGCAGGTGAAGCCCCATGTATCTTTCGGGAACGGCAATGTCGGGATTTCTCGGAAGCGCGCCGACAATCGGAATTTTATCATCCAGCGCGCCCTTGATAAGTTCCAAATGTCTGGGGCTGCCGATCTTGTTCAGAATGACACCGGCGACATGAACGTCGGGATCAAATTCAGCGTATCCTTTCAGCATCGCGGCGGCGCTTCTTGACATACCGTGTGTGTTAATGACTAAAAAAACGGGAATGTCCAGCGTTTTTGCGACATGGGCGGCGCCTGAGATTTCGGTGGAATCCATGCCGTCAAAGAGACCCATGACGCCTTCGACGATGGAAATGTCGGATCCGGCGGATGCGCGCTCGAATTGATCGACAACAGCGTCGGTCCCCATCATGTAAGTGTCTAAATTGTAAGACGGGCGGCCGGAAATAACAGCGTGGTAAGCCGGATCAATGTAATCGGGACCGGTTTTAAATCCCTGAACGACTTTGCCGCGCTTTCGAAGCGCAGCCATTAAGCCCATGGAAGAAGTCGTTTTCCCGACGCCGCTATTCGTTGCCGCAATTAAGAATCCTTTGGTCATGTTTTCACCTGAACTGAAATGAGATAAAATGAATTGAATCGTTACTGAAAGAAACTTCGCGATTCGAACAAATAAGGATTTCCCCTAATGAAAGAAGAATTCAATTTGAAAAATTGATTTTGAAATTGAAAAAATCAAAAATGTCATGGGCCGAAGTAATAAAAAAGAGAAATCAAAATTAATTGTTTAGATAAATAATGATGAATACAAAATTTATTACAATCTTTGAAAAATTGTGCGGAATTTTGACGGCGATGCCGCGCGCGAGACGCACCCGTTTTTGAAAAATGAAAGAAAAAAGAAAAAATGAAAAAGGTTAAAGATAGCCTTTTTCTTTGAGCAATTCCGCGTTTAAAACGCTGGCGCCGGCGGCACCGCGAATGGTGTTGTGGCCGAGCGCGACGTAGCGGATACCTTCTCTGATTCTGCCGACCGAGACGCTCATGCCGTTGCCCATGTCGCGGTCAAGCCTCGGCTGCGGGCGATCCGGTTCATCACGAACGATAATCGGATGTTTGGGCTCCGTCGGAAGGTGTGAAAGTCCGGGATCGAATTTCAGGAAAGCATCGCGGACGGTTTCGGGTTTCGGGTCGTCTTTCAGCGTTGCCCAAACCGCTTCGGTGTGACCGTCGATGACCGGCACGCGGTTGCAGGATGCGCTGACTTTGAAGGGCGCGTTTTTGATTTTGCCGCCGTCAAATTCGCCGAAAATTTTCAAGGTTTCGGTTTCTATTTTTTCTTCTTCGCCGCCGATGTAAGGCACGACGTTGTCGTAAATGGACATCGCGTAAATGCCGTTGTAACCTGCGCCTGAAATCGCTTGCATGGTCGCGACGTTGATGGATTCCATGCCGAATTGGAGCAGCGGTTTTAAGGTGACCGCCATCATAATGGTGGAGCAGTTCGGGTTTGTAATGATGCAGCCGTCCCAGTTTCTGTTTTTCTTCTGAACGTCAATCAATTCTAAATGATCCGGATTGACTTCGGGAATCGTAAGCGGAATATCCTCTTCCATTCGGAAAGCAGAAGCGTTGCTGGCAACAACAAAGCCTTCTTTTGCGAAAGCCGGCTCAACCGTCATCGCAAGATCTGCGGGCAATGCGGAAAAAACGATGTCAGCATCGATTTTTTTCGGATCGATTGTGACAACTTCAATGTCTTCGACGGTTTCCGGGATTTCGGTGCCGATTTTCCAATCGGCGACTTCGCCGTATTTTTTGCCGGCGCTTCTCTCGGATGCTGCAAGCGCTGAAATTTCAAACCACGGATGGTTGTCCAATGCCTGAATGAAACGCTGTCCGACGTTGCCGGTCGCGCCTAAAATACCAACTTTGATTTTTGCCATAATTAAACCTCAAGAACTCAATTCGTATTAAATAAATAAACTAAATGTCAGGGGTAATTAATGCTTTCGCTAAGGAATCAAAATCGTGACGAAAAGAAAGAAAACAGCAAACAGGAAAAATGAAAACACCAAAAACGGAAATTAAACAAAAATGAAAACAAACGAAAATGAAAACAAACGAAAATGAAAATAAATAAAAAACAAGAAAAAAGATTTAAAGTTGATTCGAAATGAATCAGCTTTGAAATCAGGATTCTGTGATTGCTTCAGCCGGGCATCCGGAAACGCATGCGCCGCATTCTGTGCAAGCACCCTGGTCAATAACGGAAATGCCTGCGTCGTCTAAGGAAATTGCTCCGGACGGGCAGTCATCAACACAAATACCGCAGCCGGTACATTCAGATTTGTTTACAACGGGTAACATAATTTAATCCTCCAATAACTGAATAATTCGAAAAAGCAGATTTTCCGAAATAAAGTAAAGGATAAAATGAAAAATTACTATAAAAGGATTTTTACAAAAAAGTGTCGGCCGGCTTTATTTTTGTTGACTGAACGAAAAAACAGCGGATAAACAAAAATATTTGCATTAACGAAATAACAAATAATGAAAATAATAAATCAGAAAATGAATGAAATTCAAAATGAATGAAATTCAAAATGAATGAAAATCAAAATGAATAGAATCAAAAGAAATAGGGCTCAAGAGAATAATTGAAAAAATAAAAAAGGCAGACAAAAGTCTGCGCGATTATTAAAAATTAAAATTGAAAAAGTCTTACAGCGTAATGGCTGCAACAGGGCAAACATCAACGCAGGCACCGCATTCGACGCAGGCATCAGCATCAACGGTAGAAATTCCTTCCGCATCAAGACTGAGCGCTTCGGACGGACATTCGTCAACACAGAGGCCGCAGCCTGTGCATTCATCTCTGTCAATAATCACTGCCATAGATTTTTCCTCCAAAATTTGTGAGATTTTTTAGTATAATCCGATTCGTTTTGAAATCGTTTTTTAAATAAATGAATGCTGCCAACTGTTTTTGAGATTGAAATCAAAAAAGCATTTTGACCTTGTTTTTAAAACCGGCAAAACCGACAGACATTATAAAATGAAATGTGGCTCGTAATTATATAAAGTTATTCGAAAAAATTTCGTTTTTATTTTATCTCTTTGTTTTTTGTAAAATTTGTTCTTTCATTTTTGTTTTTATTTGTTTTTTTCGTTTGTTTTGTTTTTGTTTTTTTTACTTTTTATCGTTGACAATAAAATCAAAACGCTTTCCGGTGTCCAGATTTAATCCGATTGAGAAAAAACAAACGCCGCCGCCTTCGACGTGAACGCGGTGGGTTTTCCAGTCGCCGACAGGGCGGCAGAACAAATTAATCCAAAGACAGCGGTCGCCTTTTTCGTTGAAAAATGAAATGTATTGACGATAATATTTATTGAGTTCGATGAACAAATCCGTCTGCGCCCAGTTTGACGCAGGATTTTCCGCCATAAATGTAACGAAGTCTTCCGATGTTTTTTCGTTGTAAACTGCGACCGCCTTTTCCAATAATTTTTCAGCGGTTTCGAATTCATCTTTTTCAATCGGCCGCGGCTCTGCGCCTTGTCGGTATTGAACCGGCAATTCGGAAAAAGGAAGAACAGCATCTTTTGAATCAGAAATCATATTCATCAACACCATTAGAGATTTATCGGCAATCAACCATTCATGGATTTTATTCAACGGACGGAGCAGAAAGATCTTTTTCAGTGACGATAACCTTGTCAATGCGCGCCATATCCATGTCGACAACTTCGATTTCATAATGAAGCCAATCGAATTTGTCGCCGGCGCTCGGAATTCTGCCGAGTTTTTCTAAAATCATGCCGCTGAGCGTGTTGTAATCGTATTCGTTTCGGAAATCCAATAAATCGAAATATTCCAAAAAGTCGTAAAAAGGATACTGACCGTCAATCAACCAGGAGTTGGGCGCTCTTTGAATAATTTCGTATTCTTCGTGAGAAGACGAGCGCGTGGAAGCGTCGCCGACAAGCGCTTCAAAGATGTCGTTGAGCGTCACCAATCCCAAAATGCTGCCGAATTCATCTGTGATGAGCGCGTATTGATTCTGCGCTTCGCGGAAATTTTCCAAAACGGATAAAATCGTCATGTTATCGGGCAGGAAATTAGCGGGTTCCATGACATTTTCAATACTGAAATCGGGATGATTGATTTCTCCGATTAATTTTTTAACGGGCAGAACGCCGACAATGTTGTCAATATCGCCGTCAATGACCGGATAAACGGAATAAGGCGTTTCCGTGATTGTTTTCAAAACATCGGATTGAGAAGCTGAAACATGAATTGAAACGATATCATTTTTATGTGTGACAAGCGAACTGACTTTGCGGTCGTCCAAACTGAAAATGCGCTCAACCAAATCCTGTTCGGTTTCGTCGATCGCGCCGCCTTCCATCCCTTCCTGAACAATGGCGATGACGTCTTCCTCGGTTGTCGCCGGCTCATACGGTTTAATGCCGAGAATCTTTCCGATCAAATTCGCGGACCCGTTCACAAACCAGGAAACGGGAGACAGCAAAACAGAAATGAAATTCATCGGGCGCGAAATCAAACCGGCAATAAATTCCGGACGAGAGTGAGCGATTTTCTTCGGAATTAACTCGCCGAGTACGATTAAGAAATAAGTCACCGTTAAAACGACGATTAAAACCGCCAAGATGAGCGCGTATAAATCAGGAATTCCGAATCCGGAAAGAATGACTGCCAAATCGCCGGACAGCGTCACACCGGAATAAATGCCGAGAAAAACGCCGATGGTCGTAATGCCGATTTGAACGGCCGCTAAAAAGCGAGACGGATCTTCGGCAAGCTCAAGCGCTTTAAAAGCGCCGGCATTTCCGTTTTTCGCCGCGCTTTTCAGACGCGACTTGCGTGAAGATGTGATTGCGACTTCCGATAAAGACAAAAGTCCGTTGATCAAAATTAAAATGAGAATGACAATGAGTTCATAAGTCATAGTGAATCAAACCGATGCTTCCTTTTTATTCGGCTTTGGTCTTAAATCTTTCTTATTTTTCCGATATTATTTCTGTTTCTTCGGATTTTGTTTTTAATTTTAATTTTGTTTTAATTTTGACTTCATTTTTATTTTTGTTTCACTTTTTGGTTTTGCTTGATTGACGTTGAGCTTTTTTAGATTTGGAGTTGCTGTTGCTGTTTTTATTGCTGTTTTTGTTGCTGTTTTTATTGCTGTTTTTGTTGCTGCCGCCGTTGCCGCGGATTTTCTTTGCGCCCATAAACGGTTTGCCGCTTGAGAGATAGAAATATCCGGTGACGGAAACGATTAAAGCGCCGACCGTATCCACAATCAGATCTTCCATCGTATCAATGATTGCCGCGCTTTGATAAGCCGGATTTCCGGTCAGATAATCGGCAGCATTTTCGTCCCAGCACTGCATTGTGGTTTGGAAAAGCCAATCCATCAAATATTCCGCAATTTCCCAAAGCGCGCCGATTGCGACGGCGAAAGTGAATGAAAAAAGTGCGACGTAAAACGGATTTAAATCCAAATTCGCTTTCTTGGAATCGTTGAGCGCGGATGTCAGCGCAAAAGCGATCAAACCTAAAATGATACCTGAAATCGTGTGAAGCATCGTGTCCCACCAAGCGAAACGGTCAAAAAAGCTGAGCGCCTGGCCGAGGAAAGAGCCTGCAAAAATGAAAACCGTAATCACGACAAGCAAGCGCTGGTCGACGACAAATCCCATTCTTTTTTGAATAAAACCGGGAAGCGACATGTAAATTAAAGTCATGATGATGAAGAAGAAATAATAGATATTTTCCTGGAAGATATCGTCCAGCGTAACGCCTTCTTCGAGTCCGGTAACGACGTTGATTGCGATTAAAGCGATACTCGCGAGTAAAACAAACCAAACGAAATATCGGAGATATTTCGAAATTCGCGGTTCAATAACGCAATCGGCGTAATTTTCAAACGCGTCAGACCCGTCAATATTGTTATCATCATTCCCCATGCTTGCACCTGTTTCGAATTTATTTGCCGTTTTAGCAAATAAGATTAGAAGTATAAAACAGATGTATTCTTGTTCATGATATAAATGCCTTAAGACGAATGACTCAAAAATACAGAATAAACATAAAAATAGTTGAAAAATAAACAAAAATATATAAATTAAAGAGAATTATAAAATACAATGAATAAAATCAATAAAGATAAAACAAAAAGGAGTTGAACAAAAATGAGTTACAAAAGAGAATCACCTGAAAAAATTCAAGAACTGATGGCTGAAAAAGATGTCAATCTGATTGATGTCCGGTCACCGCAGGAAAGAATTTCTGACGGCTCCATCGCAGGATCTGAGAATATTGACATTCGCGGTCCCGATTTCAATCAAAAATTAAACGCGCTTGACAAAAACAAAACGCTTGTTTTGTACTGTCGCGCCGGCAACCGTTCCCAAACCGCCGCGCAAAGAGCGGTTGATGCCGGATTCAAAGACGTGTATATGATTGAAGGCGGTATTGCCGGCTGGGAATCTTCAGGATTGCCGGTTGAAAAATGAGTCGCGCTTCCCACGCGCGCGAGCAGCACCAATTTTTAAAAAGTAAAAAAATGAGAGGCGGATTTGAAATTAATCAAAATCCGTGTCAACATTTTTTCTTTGAATTCTTTTTTGAACTTCGCCGATGCCGACAACCAGCAAATAAACGGCGCTCATTACCAAAATGATCGTCGCGCCTGACGGCAAATCAAACTGATAAGACAAAGCCAAGCCGACCAAGCTCAAAACCGCGCCGATCACACTTGAATAAATCATCATGGTCTTCATATTATGTGAAAACTTGCGGCTGATGGATGCCGGAATCGAAAGCATCGCGATAATTAAGATGATGCCGACGACTTTAATCATGGCAACCGTCGCAAGCGCGAGCAGGCAAAGCAGAAGCAGATAGATTTTATCGGCAGAAACGCCGACCACTTGCGTATATTCTTCATCGAAACACATCGCGAGGAATTCTTTGAAGAAAAGAACGACGACGATTAAGATGATGATGTCAATTGCGACCATAAGCCAAATATCGGAAGCCGGAACGGTCAAGATGTTTCCGAATAGATATGTCATCAAATCGGGTGCGTAGCCGGGTGTCAGGTAAATCAGAATCACGCCGATTGCAACGCCGAGCGACCACAAAATACCGATTGCGGAATCTTCGGAAACTTTTGTTTTTTTGCTCAAAAATCCGAGTGCGGCCGCCGACAAAACGCTGAACGGCAGAAGGCCGAGAAGCGGATTGAGACCGAGATAAAAGCTGAGGCCGATGCCGCCGAAACAAGCGTGAGAAATGCCGCCGGCGATGAAAACAATCTTTTTCGTGACGACGTAAACGCCGATGACGCCGCAGGCGATGGATGTTAAAATCGTCGCGAGAATCGCGCGCTGAATAAAAGTGTATTGGAGCGCGTCTAAAATTTCCAGCATTATTTCGCCTCCGGTGTGCCGGCCGCATCAGCCGCTGCCGTGTCGGCGTTTGCCGTGTCGGTCGTGTTTGGCTCGGCGTTTGCAATGCGCGCGCTTGGAATCGGCGTGCAGCTGCAGCCGCAGCCGCAAGCGCTGTCGTCTGCACCGTGCGCGTAAAGGTGCGTTTCAAGAACGCGGTGCGGCATGCCGTGCGCGACCAAGTCAATGGAGCAGCCGTAAGCGGCGATGAAGTCTTCGCGTGACATTTCTTTGCTGTCGTGGAAATAAAGGCGGCGATTCATGCACGCGATTTTATCCATGTGCGCGGAAACCGCGCCGATATCGTGACTGATGACGATAATCGCCATTTTCGTTTTGAGCTCGTCTAAAATTCGGTACAATTCGTCTTGCATAAACGTGTCCAAACCGGTATTCGGCTCGTCCATAAGCAGGAATTTTGGGTCGTTTGAAAGCGCGCGCGCGATGAAAACGCGCTGGCGCTGTCCGCCGGAAAGTTCGCCGATTTGAGAATCTTTAAATTCAGCCATGCCGACTGTCTCAAGAGCCGCCGTTGCCGCCGCTTTATCCTCTTTGGAATAGCGCCGGAAAAGTCCGGCGCGTTTGAGCCGGCCCGTTAAAACGACTTCAAGAACGCTGATCGGGAAATCGTAATCATATTTGCTGTATTGCGGCACATACCCGATATACTGACGCGCTTTCTCAGGCGGCAGACCGAAGACGGAAATACTTCCTTTTGAAATCGGAATGAGACCGAGAACCGACTTCAAGAACGTTGTTTTTCCGCCGCCGTTGGGCCCGATGATTCCGAGAATTTCGCCCGGTCCGTCGATTCGAAGCGAAACGTCTTCGAGAACGGTGTGTGTGTCATATTTAACCCAAAGATGCTCGACATCTAAAACAGGCGCGGCTGAATCGAATTCTTTTGCTTTTGACATTGTCGGCCCTCATCAAGACATTTCTTCGGCCAAAATCCGGCCGACAGATTTCATATTTTCAACATAATTTTTCGCGAGCGGATCAATGACAAAAACCTCGCCGCCGAATCCTTCGGCAATTGCGGTCGCGCCTGTGACGCTGACTTGTTCCTGAACGAAAATGACGGAAATGTTGTTTTCTTTCGCGATGTCAATGAACTTCGCGATGTCTTTGGGTGCCGGTTCTTTGCCGTCGACTTCAACGGAAATTTGCGTCAAATTATAATCGCGCGCAAAATAACCCCAGGCGGGATGATACGTCATGAAATTGCGCGTTTTCAAATCGGAAAGCTCAGCCGTGAGCTCGGCATCGAGCGCTTCAAGTTCCAAAATGTAAGCGTCGGCATTTGCGCGGTAATAAGATTCGTTTGCAGGATCAACGGAAACAAGTCCCTTGTATGTATTTTCAACCATGACAATCGCGCATTTCGGAGAAGTCCAAATATGCGGATCGGTTGAACTGCCGCTTTGAATCAGCATGATGCCGGCAGATGAATTGATAACTGTCATGTTCGGGTTCATTTCAATAAACGTGTTCATGTTGTTCGATTCAAACGGCTCACCGGAACCGAGCTGCATGTAAAGATCGGCTTTGGACAAATCTTCCAACTGGCGCGGCGACGGATCGTAAGTGTGGCCGGCACCGGGCGGAATCATCGAAATAGCGATGACATTGTCGCCGCCGACTTTTTCAATGAATTCGGTTTGCGGAACAACGCTTGCGGCAACGAGAATTTTGCTGCCGTTTACGATTTTGTTGACAGATTCATTGTCAAGCGGATCGTACGATGCGTTCGGGTCGCCGTGGCTGTGACCATCATGGTCATCGCTGCCGAGACAGCCCGAAAACGAAACGGCTGCGATAAGAAGAACGGCGAGAAACGCAAAAAGAATTGATTTTGATTTTTGAAATTTCATAGTTGGTCTCTTTGATTTGATTTTGAATTTGTTTAATTTTTGATTGTTTAATTGATGATGAATGAAATTGAATAATGAATTGAATCGGGTCGATCGATTTTTTTTGGAAATTGCACAGAATTTTTGGCATCATGCCAAAAATTGAATTTTGCGCGAAAACATCACGCGAAACAAGATAAGACATTAAAATTTGCGCGGATCCGGTTTTTGAATTACAGCTTTTTTATCAGATTCGGCCGGCGCTCATGGAAACAAGAATCGTGATTGATTCGAGCACTGTCCTCTTTGACGCAGCACGAAATCGTCGGGTGCCCCATGGAAGAGCAAATGCGGTCAATCGCTTTTTTGGAAACGAATGTCTCGATTCGCGCGGTTTCATCGCAGGATTCTTCCGGCGTTAAACCGTAATGCGAAAACATCAAACCGAGAATTTGATGACGTTTGAGACAAAACTCGGCGTAGGCACGTCCCGAATCGGTCAATTTAACGCCGCGATAAGGAATATGATCGATGTAACCGTCATCGGAAAGTTCCGCGATTAATTTTGTCACCGTTGACGGATCGACGTCAAACTCTTCTGAAATCTCGGTCGTCCGAACCGTTTCATTTTTGGAAAGCAGGAATTTCAAATAAGAAACCTTACGCGGGCTGAGTTCAAGTCCGGTGATTTCTTCGTTTTTTGTGTTTTCTGTCATTGAAACAAAAAGGAGATTTGGATTTATAAAAGTATCCCAAAGTTTGGTGTCAAGCCAAATTTTAAAAATGATTTTTTACAACCGGGATGTATCGTACAATTTCCGCGCGTACACTAACATCTTTTTAGAGCAGCCGAACGCTTTCGCGAACGTGGCGCTGCTACCTTGCCGTTTCCGTTTTGCCGCTGCCACCTTCAGGTTTCCGTTTTGCCGCTGCTGCCGGCAACCGCACCGCCTGCCGCGCGCGAGCCGCTCCAACTTTTCAAAAACGAATAAAAAACACGCCCTGCTTTTTAAAAAAAAATCAAAATCTAACCCATGCTTTATTATAGATTTAATAAATTAAAACAAAATACAAATCGAAAGAGACCGTGAAACAATGACAACGACATTAACTCCGATGAAAAAAGCGAATTTGCTGTTGCTTTTGGTGGTTTTCTTTTGGGGATTGTCTTATTTGTTTACGAAAAACGGTCTTGAAACGCTTCCGCCGTTTACATTTTTGGCGCTTCGATTCGGACTCGGATTTTTAATCGCAGCGCTTCTTTTTGCAAAACACCTTTCCAAAGTCAATCGGAAAACGATTTTTGGAGGAGCAATTCTCGGATTTTTCTTATTTCTGACGCTCGCCTGTGTTTATTTGGGACTCCAATACACAACGATTTCAAACGCCGGGTTTCTCGGAAGTTTGACAGTCATATTCGTCCCCGTTTTTTCGGCAATTATTTATCGGAAACTGCCGGAAAAGAAAGTTTTAATCGGAAGCATGACAGCCGCCGTCGGAATCGCGCTTTTGACTTTGGAAAGCCGAACAGGATTTGGAATCGGCGATTTAATTTGTATATTCGCGGCAGTCGCCTACGCCTGCCACATTTTAATTGCGAAACGGCTGACAAATGTCAAAGAAATTGACGCGCTGAATCTCGGAATTGTTCAGCTCGGCTTCACATTCGTTTACGGACTCATTTGCGCATTTTTGTTTGAAACGCCGCATTTACCGACAGCTGCGAATACTTGGGCGGATGTCATTTTCCTCGCCGTTTTCTGTACCGCGTTTGGTTTTGTCGGACAAGTTGTCGCGCAGAAATACACAACGCCGACCCACGTCAGTTTAATCTTTTCGTTGGAACCCGTTTTCGCATCCGTTTTCGCGTATATTTTTACATCCGAGCAGCTTTTGCCGATACAAATTGTCGGCGCAGCAATTGTGTTTTTCAGCGTTTTGTATGTTGAAATTGATTTCAAAGAATTGAAAAAAGAAAAAACGGACCCGGAAGGGTAAGAATTAGTCTTTTAATTTATTACGAAAACTTATTTAACTTTCGGCGGAAATGAGAAAGTATGCTGACTCAAAGAAAAGCGGATTTCATCATGATTATTGCCGTTCTTTTTTGGGGTCTCTCTTACGTTTTAACGCGTTACGGCCTGTTCGACCTCCCGGTTTTTAATTTCATGGCAATCCGAATGGCACTCGGCTTTATCATCGCCGCGCTTTTGTGCATGAAATCATTTTCAAAAATCAACAAAGAAACGCTTTTTGCAGGCGCAGTCATCGGCTTATTCCTGTTCCTGACACTGACCGGAACGAATTACGGGTTGCTGCGAACTTCCATTTCAAACACAGTTTTTTTAATCAGTCTGACGGCAGTTTTTGTCCCGATTTTTTCAACAATCATTTACCGGAAACTGCCGGATAAAAAAATCCTCATTGGCACGCTCGGCGCTGCAATCGGCATCGCGCTGCTGACGCTGACCGGCATTTCAGGCTTCGGCTTCGGCGACGTTCTCTGCATTTTAGCCGCCGCCGCATACGCAATCCATATTATTCTCACGAAGAAATTTGTCGGCAATAAAAAAATTGACGCGCTCAACCTCGGAATTGCCCAGCTCGGATTCGCGGCGCTTTATGCCGGAATCGGCACGTTTCTCTTTGAAGATCCGATCATTCCGCAAGACGAAACCGTTTGGTTCGCGATCTTTTTCCTGGCAATTTTTTCAATCGCATTCGGATGCGTGGCTCAAATCGTGGTTCAAAAATACACATCCGCATCCCGCATCGGATTAATTTTCGCGCTGGAGCCGATCTTCGGCGCGATTTTCGCGTTCATCGTTTACGGCGAAGTTTTGCTTCCGCTTCAAATTGTCGGCGCAGCATTTGTTTTCTTCAGCGTCATTTGGATCGAATTGGATACAACCGAGCTGAAAAAATTAAAAATGAAAAAAAGAAGCGGCGTTTAAGCCGCTCACTGTTTTGATTGCGCGAACAATAATTGAATGAATCATTCAACGTCCGCCGCTTCCGCCGCCAACTGTTTACCGTATGCTGCGGCATCGTTTTTGGAAGGAACAGGCGTTTCTTCACACGCTTTGACAAACGCGCAAATATTTTCAAGCGGCGTCGTTTCGGGAACATCGCAAGCAGAACCGGCAATATTAATTCCCTGACGAATAATTTCAGCCGTCGCGTTATAAACATCCTCGGGCGTCCCATTCGGGAAAAGTTCAATGACATCCAAATTACCGTAAGCAGAAACGCTGCCGAGCTTTTGCTTGGCGTGCCAAACCGGAACGGCTTTGTCAAACGAAAAACCCTCAACACCGGAAAACGCAATATGCTCAAGCATCGGTTTCGTGTTGCCGCAAATATGCAGAATTGTCGGCGCGCCGGTTTCTTTTCTCATGCGTTTAATCGACGGCAAAACGAATTCGGCGTACATGTCTCCGGAAAGCAAATCACCCGACGACGTCGGATCGATTGCAAACAAAATGTCCGCGCCGTAACTTTTGAGAAGTTTTTGATAATCAATGACAAAATCGGTGATTTTATCAACAAGCGTATGCACTTTGTCCGGGTCGGCCAGAATCCACATGAAAAGTTCGTCAACACTTGCCATGTGACCGGCAATCGTAAACGGACAAACGGTTGTCGGCAGGATTGCCAAATCATCGCCGTATTTGTTTTTGAGAATGTCAATCGCTTCCAAAACAACCGGAATTCTGCCGAGCTCTTCGATATTTTCGGGAATCGTAAAATCGTCGGGATCCGTAACGGTATGAACTTTAATCGGCGGCCGGTCAATTTTGCGCCAATCCAGTTCCGCGCCGAGCACTTCGGCTTCCAAAGAGATGTCAAACGGAAGCGTTGTTCCGTCAACGCCGCACATTTCATAAGGCGCTGCGGCCATGTCGGCCATCATTTTCGGATTGTGATGCGCTTCGGGGTAAGTGGCGCCCACAGCGTTCATCATTTCAACGGTTGTCATTACAAGACCATTCGCGGACGACGTATGGTCTACTTCCAGACCACGAACTGCGGCCAAGGCTCTCTCTACTGCTGTCATTTGTTGAACCATATTATAACACATCTCCTTTTTTTACGTAAAGTATGAATGCATTTTTTAAATGATTTATTTAGGAATAGTACACACAAAAATCGTTATTTGCTGCCGGTTCTCTCAAAACGTCCGAGGAAAGATCAAAATAATTTTTTTTGAAGAGACTTGTTTATGATCGGTTGCATGGCGATTTTTTCTACAATTAAGATAATGGGAGTTTTGAGTATTTAAAGATTCGCGGCAAGTGAGGGTGAAAAAAGTGTGAAGAGGTGAAGTTTTTTGAGATTGGAATATTGGAATTGAAAAAAGTTTAATGAATTGAATGAATTCATTCATGAACAATTATAAAAAGATGAAATGATAATGAAAGTACAATGACTGAACCACGAAGAGACTGGACTCGTGATGAAACGATTCTCGCTTTTGAATTGTATTGCACAATTCCAAGCAGTAAAGTTACAAAAGAGAATGAGAAAATAAAAGGTTTAGCAGATGCGATTGGAAGAACACCCAATAGCGTAAAACTGAAATTGCAGAATTTTAAAAGTTACGACCCCTCCTATACCCGAGATGGACGAATCGGCTTATCCCATGGCAGTAAATTAGATGGAGAAATTGTCAAAGACTTTCTTCAAAATTGGGATTCTTTGGTTTTTGAAGCAAACAAAATTAAAGAACAATATCATTTAGAAACAAAAGAATCAACAGACCCCCTTATCGATAAATCTACAGAATTTTGCGTGCCAAATGGATATGATAAATTAACCATTCAAAAAATACGAGTTGGTCAAACATTTTTTAGAAAATCATTATTTTCAGCCTATGATGGAAAATGTTGTATTACAGGACTTTCAATTCCTGAATTATTAAGGGCATCACACATCAAACCATGGTCTAAATCAAATGATATAAATGAAAAAACGAATCCACAAAACGGTTTGTTATTGAACGTTTTACACGATACAGCATTTGACAGAGGCTACATTACAATTGATTTAGATTACAAGATCATTGTTTCCGATAAATTGGATGATTATACAGATGAATTTACAGAAAGAACGCTTAGAGAATACTCAGGTAAAAAAATATCATTGCCGAACCGATTTATTCCAGATGAAAAATTTATTGAATATCACAACGAAGTTGTTTTTAAAGGATAATGAAGTGAAAGGATGAATAGACAGCAAGAATTATCTTTTTTATTGTTAGATTATCTAACAGATTGGACAGAAACTGAAAGTGATTTATGGACAATCGAGAAAAGTAAGGAAGAAATTAAACTATACGGATCAGATTTTGATGAGCCGAATGATAAACTTGTAAAATCATGCCTTCGCCATTTCATATTTGTAATAAATCCATGGAATGAAGAAGCAATTCCAGATTTGATAAAAGATATGGGATTTACAAAGAGTGAAATCGACCTGTATTGGGAACACCTTTATTTATGACTTCTTTAATTCAAAATGAAATAATTGACATATGTATACATAAAATCAACATAGATCCCATATGTTTTACTCATTAACTACAACAAAATGAGGAATGTGATGAACTCAAAGAAACCAACTGTAATAGATTTATTTGCCGGAGCAGGAGGATTAAGTTTGGGTGCAGCCCGTGCAGGATTTGATGTAGCTTATGCCGTGGATTTTGATAAAAGGGCTTTAGAAACACATGAAAAAAATTTCCCGAAATCAAAACATTTCCAACTAAATTTGGAAACAGTGAATCCTGCAGAATTTTTACACATTTGCGGACTTAAAGAAAATTCTAATATTACAGGAGTAATTGGTGGACCACCTTGTCAAGGATTTAGTGCGATCGGACACGGTTGTGTAAATGATAATAGAAATAGTTTGTTTATACGTTTTTTTCAATTAGTTAAGGAAATTAATCCTGCCTTTTTTGTGGCTGAAAACGTAACAGGAATTATGCAATCAAAATATGATTCAATACGCAGCAACGCATTCAAAGAAGTAGAAAATTATACTATACTTCCACCTCTAAAGATTAAAGCAAATGAATATGGAGCACCTACTTCCCGTACAAGAATTTTTTTTATTGGGTATGATCCGGAAAGAATGCAACTAAATGAAAATGATATTATCAATGCAAAAATGCCACATAATAAAATAAATGTAAAAAATGCTTTACAGGGATTACCCGTTGATATTAGTAAATGTCAAAATGGGAAAGGAGTAATTGATTCTAAATATATAAAAAACTCTGAAGAATTATCTTATTTCCATAGAAGAGCTCAAGGATTAATTCCGAAAGGAATAGGACATCGAGAAACGATCAAGGACTACAAAAAAGGAGTTGTAACAGGCTGCTTTCCCACAGCCCACTCCACTAAGATCAAACAGAGATATAAACAACTGGAATTCGGTAAAATGGATCCAATATCAAAATCAACAAAATTGGACCCAACCGGACTTTGCCCAACATTAAGAGCAGGAACAGGGCCAGAAAAAGGAAGTTATCAAGCTGTTCGGCCAATCCATTACAAAATTCCAAGAGTAATCACCCCAAGAGAAGCTGCACGATTACAAGGATTTCCGGATTGGTTCATATTCCAGCCCACAATATGGCATAGTTTTAGGCAAATCGGGAATAGTGTATCCCCGATTGTTGCTGAAAGGTTACTATCGGTAATTTATCATAAACTGACATGATGGAAATTTGGATATTGTTTATAGAACTGTAGGTAGCTTTGAACTTTTTCATCATCGTTATCAAAGAAATGAAAAAAATTATCAACAATCTGCTGTTTTGTTGTTCCGGAGTCAGGGAATAATTGATTAATATGCAACATTTCTTTTGTTGTTAATGAAGGTACTTTTATTAAAATCGGTTCATTCCACCTAAATGAAACGAAATCTGATTTATTTAAACACGATTTGACATTTGTTTCATCTTCATTATCATCCAAAATTATTCCTGTCAAAGTAACCATCTGGTGAGGGCCATCATTGTATATAGTTGAAAAAATAGGACAAAAATACTTTTTTTTTATTTCAGTTTGTTTAAGTGTATCCTGCGCAGCTTTTTCTAAACATCGCAATAATAATAATGGATAATTCGTTAATGTAATATCATCAGATTTAACATCCGTTGGTAAAAAACGACCAATTCTATCAGATAATTTTTTGAACCGTTTATCTTTTATATCCTCATCAGAATCATCATCATTTTTCTCACCTAATGTTTTTGGATTAGCATTCAGTGTTATTCGCAAAATATCATGTCTTCCCATTAAACTGAGAAATCCACAAAAATCAGATAGTTGCATTGACAAATTTCGAGGGGAAGTAAAATCCAACCAAACTATTAGTGGGTCGTCAAATGAAGAGCTATTGATAAAATTCTGACTAGATGTATTTAAAATATTTACACATTCGTACGGTTTATTAAATAAAGCTCGTTCATAAATTGTAGAATCGTTTTCTAATGAATACATAGTGCATATGTCGAGTTGATTATGTATTAATTTAAAATCTTCGAAGAGAAAAGATCCAAATCCAACATAAGAATAATTTACAATATCCAATTCAAGTTTTAATTGCTGCAAAACTTGAACAAAAAGATGACGATCAATATATTTATTGGGTCTTAAATGATAAAATGGTTGAGAACTCATTTTTTTGTCCCCCGAGCAATTTCCAATACTTTATCAAAGCTTTTTTCCCCAACAGTTGAGGGTTTTGCTTCATCAGACAATTCATTATAGAAATATCTTTTTAAAATGTCAATTTCATCTACAGGTTTTGTATATCTAATATTTATGTATTTTTTTTCATTTGGCGGTTCGGGTAACTTTGGTTTAAATAGTACCCCAGGAGTTGTTCGTGTTTTAGATAATTTTATACCATATGTATCTTGGATTTTACTACTATTATCCAATATTTTTGTATAAGGCAAAGATTCTGCATTTTTCGAATATTGTTTTTCTTGTTGTAGCCTACCTTTCCATGAATTCGTATATCCTATAAAAAGGCGTAAACCTTCCATCATTCGATCTTTAACATCAGAATAAATAGGAGATGATAAATCAATTCCCCTTTTTGTGGTAGTCATAGGCAAATTTGCAGGGTTGTTACTTTCAAAAATTACAAACCCTTTAATCCCTATAAATTGCGTATGATATCGAGGAATGCCTGCAACCCCCCACCCAGTCAAATGGCTTTTATCATTGTATAAAACTACACGATCATTGCAAATTATAGTATATCCGGCATCACCCGAAGAACGTTTAGATTCATTTTCATCATCGATTTCTTCATCTGAAATAAGAGGTGCATAAAATCCAATAATTACTTTTACAAAAACATCCCCATATTCACATTGATAAATATACGGTTTAAATTCGTTATCTTTTGAGACTAATAACTGTGTTGGTAAAGCATCTATTTCTAATCCATTAATAGTTATATGAAACCCTTTTTCAATAATTAAGCTGTAACATGCTTTAATATCTGCCCTTAAATGATCTACAAAATTATTTAATTCAGATTCAGAATCCCATTGAATTTTAATCCCTTCATTTAAGTCAGTAATAGAAATATGAGTTCCTTCAAGATCCATTTCTGTTTCAGAAAGATCAGATATTGGAAAAGACCATTCATTTTTATCAGCCCAATTTTTTTCAATGTCGACCCGATAAACTTTTTCATTATGTTTTGTAATAACGTTAGCAGTTTTCCCGATTTTGAAAATAGCTCTTTTCATCCCAATTCCATAGATACCTACAGTAGCGGATCCAGTATTAGTTGTAGAAGTACTCCCCATTCTAAAAGCATTTTCTTCTGCAATTTTGCGAGGAATACCCCCACAATTATCTTTAATTGAAAAAGAAGTTGAAGTAATTACAATATGTGCTTCATATCCCGAATAATATTGTAAATCATCGCGTTTGTTTTCAGACCCTTTAATCCGGACAACCCCATCCAAACAATTATCCAATAAATCTAAAATCGCATCATTCAATTCAATGTCGCGTGTCAACATACTTATAAAAAATTCTTTTGTAGGAGAACCGTCTGCAACTGAAACCATATTATCATCCAACTTTTAATTAAATTAATAAAAATTTACAAATTCTCCTTCGCCCACTCAAATCCTGCCTTCAAAACAGCAAGATTCATATCAATCAACTTAGGCTTCTCGGCAAAAGATTCCGCAATCGCTTTTCCAAACTCTTTTTCAGTCAGTCCTGCCAAGTCCAAAGCCAAAATGACTCCCAACATAGCAGTGTTAGCAGCTTTTGCAGAACCGCCTTTCGTCGCGATTTCAACCGCAGGAACGCAAATTGCATTCACGCCGGCAGGCGCCGTATAGCCTTCAATCGAAGAATCATAAATCAGCCAACCGCCTTGTTTGACATCATTTTCGAATTTTTCAAGAGACGGTCTGTTCAAAGCAACCAAAATGTCGGGCGTGTAAACAATCGGCGATCCGATCGGGTTTGCCGACAAAACAACGGAACAGTTGGATGTGCCGCCGCGCTGTTCGGGACCGTAAGACGGATACCAGGAAACATTTTTGCCGCCGGAAATGCCGGCTTCCGCGAGGATAATGCCCATTGAAAGAACGCCTTGACCGCCGAAACCGGCGATTTTAACCAAACAATCTTTGAAATCCGGATCGGGGTTTGCGGTTTCCGCGCTTTCGCTGACATCGAAAATCGCATCAAGGGTTTTCTTTGAGAAATCGCTGTCGGGACGAATCACGGACGCGGTTTCTTCGATTCTGTCTCTGAAATTGCCGAGCGGGAATTCTTTTTCCATCTGCTCGTTGATGAAATCAATCGAACCTTGCGCGTCCTGTTTCAAGTTGTTCGGACAGCCCGACAAGATTTCAACGAAAGCGTAACCTTTGCCGTCGCGCTGAATTTCAAGCGCTTTTTTAATGGCCACTTTTGCTTTTCGAATATGTTTCATGTCGGAGACTGAAACACGCTCAATGAAAACAGGCGCGGTCAAATTGCTCAAAATTTCACACATATGCAGGGGATAGCCCGCGTAATTCGGGTCGCGGCCGTCCTGACAGGTCACGGTTTTTTCGCCGACCAAAGTCGTCGGCGCCATCTGGCCGCCGGTCATGCCGTAAACCGTGTTGTTGACGAAAAAGACAGCCATCTTTTCGCCGCGGTTCGCGGCTTGGATTGTTTCGTTCAGGCCGATGGACGCCAAATCGCCGTCACCCTGATAGGAAATGACAACAGCGTTGTCTTGGGCGCGGGAAATTCCTGTTCCGACTGCCGGCGCGCGGCCGTGAGCGGTTTGGACATTTCCGAAATCAAAGTAGTAGTACGCGAAAACAGCGCAGCCGACCGGACTGATCAAGACGCTGCGGTTTTGAATTTCAAGATCGTCGATTGCTTCGCCGATGAGTTTATGAATCACACCGTGGCCGCAGCCGGGGCAGTAATGCGTTGCTGTCGGCGCAGCGCCGCCTTTTCTGAAATAAACATCATTCATGCTGTCGGGTTTCTTAAACACTTTTTCTTCCGTGTTTTTAGAAGCGCAGGCGCATTTTTTAGGAACCATATCCAACATCATCACACCTCTTTTTCCGCGACTTCGCGAATCTTTTCCATCACTTTGCCGATCTCGATAATGTTTCCGCCGAGACGGCTGACGAGCTCAACCGGGCGCTTGCAGCGAATCGCAAGCATTAAATCGTCACGCATTTGTCCCGCGCTCATTTCAACCGCAATGAAAGTGCAGTCGCGCTCGGCAATTTTTTGAAGCGCCTTTTCAGGGAACGGGAAAAGCGTAATCAACCGGAACAAACCGACTTTTAAGCCTTCTTTTCGAGCTTCATCAACCGCGCTCTTAGAAATGCGACTGCTGATGCCGTAAGAAACCAAAATGATTTCCGCGTCATCCGTCATATATTCTTCAAAAAACGGCTCTTTCTCGGCGATTTCCTGATACTTTTTCTGAAGCTTGAGGTTGAATTCTTCCTGCTGCGCAAAATCCAAAAAGATCGAAGAAACCAGATTCTCTTTCGTGTCTGCCGTTCCGCAAACCGCCCAAGATGTGTCAATTTCGGGATTGACCGCGACTTCGGGGAAAACGACAGGCTCCATCATCTGACCCAAAACACCATCGGACAAAACAATGACAGGATTTCTGTATTTGAAAGCCAATTCAAATCCTTTGTACGTCAAATCGCACATTTCCTGAACGGAATTCGGCGCGAGAACGATATTTCTGAAATTGCCGTGACCGCCGCCTTTAACGGCCTGGTTGTAGTCCGCCTGCTCGGGACCGATGTTGCCGAGACCCGGGCCTGCGCGCTGAACGTCGACGATGACTGCGGGAAGTTCCGCGCCGGCCAAGTAGGAAATGCCTTCCTGCTTCAAACTCATGCCGGGGCCGGAAGATGCCGTCAAAACACGGTGACCGGTTGCGGCGGCGCCGTAAACCATATTGATTGCGGACTCTTCGGATTCCGCCTGAACGAATTTGCGCCCGGCTTTCGGGAAGTAGTGAGACGCTTCATGCAAAATTTCACTGGCGGGCGTAATCGGGTAACCGAAATAACAATCGCAGCCGGCATACATTGCGCCGACGATGACCGCCGTATTTCCTTTAATTAATTGAGCTGTCATAATTTAAGCCTCCGTTTTCGTTTTCTTCGGAACGTGAACTTCAATCGCGTTCGGCTCGGGGCACATGTAATAGCAGTTGCCGCAGCCGCTGCAGCCTTCGCCTTTGTAAACCACATAAGTGTAGCCGCGTTCGTTCAAAACCGTTCCCATCTCCAAAACCTTTCTCGGGCAATCCAAAATGCAGCGGCCGCAGGCCTTGCATTCCAGCGCGTGAATAACCGGATAAGGAGACTGTTTTTCTTGTGCTTCAGACATTCATCCACCTCTCTTAAAAATAACTCAAAAAGAATTCAAATTCTTCATTTTAACACTATTGGAAGAAATAACTGTATTTATAATTAATGAAAATGAGAGACAAGGATTGTCATTCAAATGACAAATCAAAACGACCGCAAACAATGGAAAATAAAAAAGAAGAGAATGAAAAGAAGAAAATGAAAAACCGAATCGCAGCATTTCAATTCTTTATTGAAAAACGGCACCATTCGCGCGCGGCGGCACGCGAAAAAAGATTGAAATCAATCTTCTTTCACATGCTCGTCTTCATTGCGAATCTCAACGCGGCGAATCTTTCCGCTGATTGTTTTCGGGAGTTCGTCAACGAACTCAATAATGCGCGGATATTTGTAAGGCGCCGTAATCTTTTTCGTGTGATTCTGAAGCTCTTTTTTAAGCTCGTCAGACGCTTTAATTTTGTATTCTTTGGTCAAAATGATAGTTGCTTTGACAACTTGTCCGCGAACGGGATCGGGAACGCCGGTAATTGCGCATTCCAACACGGCCGGGTGCTGAATGAGCGCGCTTTCGACTTCGAACGGACCGATTTTGTAGCCGGAACTCTTGATAATGTCATCGGTTCTGCCGACAAACCAATAATAGCCGTCTTCGTCTTTCCAGGCGGTGTCGCCCGTGTGATAATAACCGTCGTGCCAGGAATTTTCGGTTTTTTCGTCATCGAACTTGTAGCCCGAAAAGAATCCCGGCGGCAGCGCCGAAATGTTTGCAGATCCCGGATTTTCGGAAACCGCAACAACGATTTCACCTTCTTCACCGACATCGCATTCATTGCCCTCGCGGTTAATAATTTTAATATCATAACACGGCGCGGGTTTTCCCATGGAACCCGGTTTGGGAGTCATCCAGGGGAAAGTCGCGATACAAACGATGAGTTCCGTCTGCCCGTAGCCTTCCATTAACTGCATGCCGGTAAATTCTTTGAATTTTTCATAAACTTCCGGATTAAGCGGCTCACCCGCGACAACGCAGTACTGGAGCGTGCTGAAATTGTATTTGGATAAATCTTCTTTGATGAAGAAACGATAAGTCGTCGGCGGCGCGCAGAATGTTGTGACGCCGTATTGCGCGATTTTTTCCATCATGTTGCCGGCATCGAATCGGTCGTAATCGTAAATGAAAACCGACGTGCCCCAAATCCATTGGCCGTAAATTTTGCCCCAGACACATTTTGCCCAGCCGCTGTCAGCCATCGTGTAATGCAAACCGTCATCGGAAACATTTTGCCAGTAGCCGGCCGTGATAATGTGTCCGAGCGGATACGAAAAATTGTGGCAAACCATTTTCGGAAAACCGGTTGTTCCGGATGAGAAATAATAAAGCATGTCATCGGTGTTTTTGGCGGCATCATCGCCGGTCGGACGAACAAAATCGGCGGAGGATTCTGCCAATTCAGCTTCAAAATCAAGCCAGCCGACAGCACCTTCGGAATTGCCGCCGACATTGAATTTCAAAAAGTCGGTTTTTCCCATGCTTTGAAGCGCCGCATCAAAAATCAAGTCGAGACCGCCTTCTTTGATTCCGACGACACCGATTGCGCCGGACTTTTCAAGGCGGTAAACGATGTCTCTTTCTTTGAGCATGTGCGTTGCGGGAACGGCGACCGCGCCGATTTTGTGAAGCGCGGGCAGGCAAATCCAAAACGTATAATGGCTTTTCAGTGTCAAAATGACAGCAGATCCTTTTTGGATGCCATGTTTTTTGAAAAGATTGGCAGCTTTATCGGTTTCGGTTTTCAGCGCGCCGAACGTCATGATTTTTTCGTTGCCGGAATCGTCGCACCAGACAAATGCGACTTTTTTCGGATCGACTTCAGCATAGCGGTCAATCACATCAAAAGCGAAATTAAAATTTTCCGGAATATCGATTTTGAAGTTTTTCTTAAAATCTTCGTAGGATTCAAAATCGGTTTTCGGAACAAAATGATGGATAAGATTCGTCATAAATAACTCTCAATAATTAGGATAAATGTTGTAAACGATACAAATAGACACGGCTTACATTATAATTGCCAAAAACTTAGCCGGCTTGCCGTCAAGCGCTTTCATCGCGTGCAGATAGTTGGAATCAAAGTAAATCGAGTCGCCCGGATTTAAAATGACTTCGTTTCCGTGAATGTAAAGCTTTAAACTGCCTTCTAAAATGTAGTTAAATTCCTGTCCGGGGTGAGAATGAAGCGTCGGCTCTTCTTCTTTGGGTTCGGCGACAACAACGAACGGTTCAACCTTTTTGCCGATAAATTTCTCCGCGAGCGCCTGATACTTGTATTGACTGCGGCGCTCAACAGACACGCCTTTCCCGTCGCGCGTCACTGTAAACACATTCATGCGCGGCGCTTCACCGGTTAAAAGAAGGGACATGTCAACTTTGAAATAATTCGCGATTTCCAAAAGCATGCTGGCCGGAATGTCAACTTCCGCGTTTTCGTATTTTAAATAAGTTTCAACCGAAATATCCAAATCGGAAGAAATCTCATCGGGCGCAATGTCGGAAACTTCGCGAAGTTCCTTAATGCGATTTGCAATTTCAATAATTTTTTCCTGCATAATAAGCACCGAATTTTTTAATGAAAAAGATAACCAAAAGTGACATAAAAAATAATCGGTAAAATGAAAAAAAGATGAAAAATGATTTGATTAATCATTAAAGAAGAAAAACGGCCCCGGATTGATGATGAAACTAAATCAACAAACCGGGAACGGTTTTCTTTTTTTGAAAAACTTGTGCGGCTCGCGCGCGGCGCAGCGGCGGCTGCAAGCGGCGTAAACCTCAAATGGCAGCAAAATGTGAAAGATTGTTATGGATTGGATTGAAGAAGTCAAGGAAAAGATTTCAAGAAAAAATCAAATATTGTTCGCAAAAGACAGCGAATACTTGCAAGAGCTGACACAGCTCATAGAAAAGCAGAATCGGCGAGCAGTTGTTTTGTGGGCGTTTGAATTTGCGGAAGACGCGGTTCAAAAATTAAGTGAACGCTATCCGAATGAAAACAGGCCGAGTTTATCGCTGACACACTCTAAAGAGTGGGCGGCAGGCCGCATAAAAATGCCTGAGGCGAAGCAAGCCATATTGGGCGTGCATGCGTTTGCCAAAGAAATTGAATCGCCGGAAGACATCGCGCTTTGCCATGCCGTCGGACAGGCGTGCGGCACGGTGCATACGAAAAGACACGCGCCGGGATTTCCGATATACGAATTAACCGCACTTGTTCGGCATTACGGGATTGACGATTGCAAAGAGCCTGTTGAAAAACGAATGGCGCAATACATTGACCGGATTTTGTATTGGGAAGAAAACGAACCGGAATACGACGGGCTGTGGGCCGGTTTTATGTTAAAAGAAAATTCAAAATAAAGAAAAAAATTAAACGAATAAATAAAAAAGAAAAGAAGAAAAACCGTTAATAACGCGGTCTTTCCTGTTTTAAATAATTAATCGGCGCGTATGCCGGGAATCCGCGGCGTTCCAATTCATCAAGCGCCAGTCTTCTGTGTTCTTCAAAAGAAAGCGTGAATGAGGAAATGGTTGTTCCCGACGGATCGTTTTGAAGAATTTCCAAATCTTTTTTGCGGGAAATCAAATGCAGGATGTTGCTTGTCGCGGGTGTGTTCGCCGAACGCAGGCGGTTGATTGCGGCCGCTGTTTCTTTGTGAAGAATTGTCGGCTGGTTTTCGCCGCTTTCGTATGTGTAGGAAAAGCCGATGGCTTTGATGAACGAATTCAAAACGGGAATGTCAAAGGCGACCAGTTCTGAAATTCCGGAAAGCATTTCTTCGGCGTATTGCGGCGTGTAGCCGATGCCGTAGGTTTCGAAAATGCGTTTAAAAGACCATTCGATAACATCGGAAAGTTCCTCGGGGGCGAGAAGCGCCATGACTTCGGTCGGCGTTTCAAGCTCGTTTTGCGTGCAGTAATCGCGCATTTTTTTGGCGAGCACGCCTGTCAAAGCATCGTCGGCGCAGTTGGTTTTCATCATTTCGGCAATGACGGGAAACGCGGCATAGCCGGCGCGGTCAAAAAGGAGTGCGTCGTTTGATGTGTAAACGCCGAGAAGTTCTCTGCAAACGCGCGGCCCTTCTTCTTTCATGAAGCCGATGCATTTGAAAGCGCGGGCGATTTCCTGCGTCGTTCCGTTTTGAGCGTAATGAATGATGAGCGGGCGAACGTTCTTTTCGATTCTGCCGAAAAACTTCATGCCGCGCTCTTCCGTGAGAGCCGAATCGGAATTGACGAGAATCATCCAGACCAAATCCATTTGATCGGGGCGAAGCGTTTCTTTTTTCTCCAAGACTTCGAGGATGTGAACGCGCGCGGATTCGTCGGCCAAAATGGCTTTTTGAAGGAGCGCGTAGACGGCGGAATTGTCTTCGGCGAGCGGAACGGAGACGCGGATGGCGCGTTTTTGAACTTGGGAACTGAAATCCATCAAATACTGATTCAATTTTTCAAGATTCGGTAAAAGTCTGCCGCGCATTTGTAAAATGGACTCTGCTGCGGCGTCGCCAAGCGGATACAGGTCAAGCATGTCGTAAAGCGCATCGGAGACGGGAGACAAATCGCCGTCGACTTGCGGAATCAAAAGCAAGGCTTCTTCGGCGAATCCGGATTCGCGGTTTAAGAAGGAGGCGAGAACCGGAAGAATAGAAGGCGGTAAATGGATTTTATCAAAGAATGGAACGACTTTTTTCTTGGTTTCGACATCAGCGTCCTGAAGAGTTGTTTCAAGGAGGGGATAGCTGTTGATAACAACGGCGGCCGGGAGTTCGCTGAAAGAAAAGTCGATGTTTTCGGGTGCTTGGATAAGCGTTTCGACAAACGGCGTGCACAATTCGGCCGGCAAATCGGCTTCGCACAAAAGCGTGTAAAGATGTTCGGCAACGGCGGCGTGCTTTTTGGAACGCGCGGCTTGCGGAACAATCGTTTGGAATTTTTCGACCATGAACGGCAGCATTTCCGCGCCGCCTTCTTGTAAAAATTCAATGCCTTTTTCCACTTTCACTTCTTTGTCCGAGCCGAGCGCCTCAACGGCTTTCTGCGGCGTCATTTCGGAATTAAATAACCCCATTCTTGTTCCTCCAAATATAAATTTTAGAATATGAGAAGAAAAGGCAGTCAAAAATTAAAAGATTTTGGAAAGCTCAAACCCAGAGATTCAAAAATAAAAAAACGAGGCATATTTGAAAAAATGAATGAAAATGGCGAATGCGTTTGAAAATGATAATAAAAATGGTGCGGCTCGCGCGCGGCAGCGGCTGTCGGTGGCGGCGACAGCAACACAACCTGATTAGCGCGCGCCCACGTTCGCGAAGCGAACGGCTGTTCAAAGAAGCAGATACATGCGGAAACGGCACCTGATCGCAAATGGAAAAATTAATGGAAAAGAATAAACGATTTTTTGTTAAAAAAATGAATGCCGAAATCATTCATTCTTTTTTGTAAAATACTTGTGCGCTCTTTCGATTGCCGCGACAACCAACTGAACGCTGTTTTCGATGTCGGCCAAATCAATCACTTCAACAGGGGAATGAATGTATCTTGTCGCGATTTGAACAGTGCCGGTCGGAATGCCTTCTTTCGTTAAATGAATCGCGGACGCGTCTGTCGTTCCGCCTTCGCCGACGCCGAGCTGAACGTCGACTTCGATTTTTTCGGCAGATTCGCGCAGCCATTTTACCACTTGCGGGTGCGCGATTAAACCGCGACCGGAAGCGTCTGAAATCGCAACAATCGGGCCTTTGCCGATTTCAAGCGGTGAATCCAATTTTGTAATTCCCGGATGGTCGCCCGGAACAGTCGTGTCAAGCGCGAGCGCGACATCCGCGTTGGACGCGTAAGCGGCCGTTTTGGCGCCTTTGAGACCGACTTCCTCCTGAACGGTGCCGACTGCGTAAACAGTCGCTTTAATGTCTTTTCCCTTCAGGCGGCGCATCACTTCAACCATGAGCGCGACACCGGCGCGATTGTCAAAACATTTGCCGGTCACACGATTGTTGGCAAGTTTCGCGAAACTGCGGTCGGTTGTGATGTAAGTACCCGGCTCAATCCCGAGATTTTTGACATCTTCGGCATTCTTCGCGCCGACATCAATAAACATATCTTTGTGTTTGACCGGAGATTTCGCGTCTTCGGGCGTCATCACGTGCGGCGGCTTGGATCCGATGACACCGTAAATGTCGCCTTTGCTGCCGTGAACAATTACGCGCTGGTTGAGAAGCGTTTGATCAAACCAGCCGCCGAATTTCGCAAAACGCAAAAAGCCGTTTTCATCGATGTATTTGACCATCAGGCCAATTTCGTCCATGTGCGCCGCCAGCATAATTGTCGGTCCGTTTGGAGAACTGCCTTTTCGGACAGCGATTAAACTGCCGAGCGCATCGAATTTAATTTCATCCGCGCACCCTTTTAAATCCTCTTTTAAAAGGCGGCCGATTTCATCTTCGTTTCCGGAAACACCGTGCGCGTTTGAATACTTTTCAAGAAGAGACGCGATCGCGTCAAAAGATTCGGAATCATTTGTCAAATAAATCACTTCGTTTTCTTTTTTAGAATTTTAAATTAAAAATTAAAGATTAAAAAATAAAATTGAATAATTGAAATTCATTGAATAAATTCAAAATGAATTAAAAATCAATAATTAAAAAAGGAGCCGATTAAAGATATTTTTCGAGCTCCCAAGCATGAACGCAGCCAATGTAATTGCTCCACTCAATCGTTCCGGTTTGGAAAACGGATGTTGAAATGGATTCGCCAAGCGCGTCTTTGATGTGATCGTCGCTGTTAAAAGCAAGAAGCGCCTCACGCAGCGTGTTCGGAAGCGCGCCTGCCGAAAGCGCCTGCTTTTCGGAATCGGAATAATCATGCGTTTCAAAATTGACCGCGGCAATCGGGGTTAAATTTTCATCCATGCCGGAAATGCCGGCGGCGAGAAGCGCAAGCAATGAAAGATACGGATTGCAGGACGAATCGGCGTTCTGGACTTCGATTTTGGTTGCGCGCCCACGTGAAGACGGCAAGCGGATCAGCGAATTGCGGTCAACGGCGGACCAAGTAACATAATAGGGCGCCTTTCCTTTTTGAACAATTCTTTTGTAAGAGTTGACGGTCGGATTCGTAACGGCGCAAATCGCGCGGATGTGTTTGAAAATTCCGGCAATAAATCCGCGTGCTTTATCGGAAATCATCATATCCTGATCAGGATGATAAAATTCATTGAATTCTTCTTTCATCAACGTAAAACCGAATGTGACAGCCAGTCCTTCCAAAGATGTCGCCGGCTTCGGCATGAACGAAGCGTGCAGATTGTGACGGCGCGCGACGTCGCTGACGATGTATTTGGCGGTCATCATGTTATCGGCGATTCGAAGAACGCTGCCTTCTTTGAAAACCATTGAAATCGGACCGCCGACATATGTTTGGCGAAGAGAAACGACATCAATATCGGCGTTGTTAAAAACGGATAAAATGTCGCGCTTGACATTTTCCATTTTTAAAACCGTTTCGGGACAAAGGGAAAGCGGCGCATCGCCTTTAAAATCAGCGTCAAACAAATAAAAACTGAGAGACGACGAAACGGAAAAGGTGTAGCCGGACTGGTAAATTTTGCGGATGAACAATTTCAAATTGCTGCGGACACAACCGTCAAAAGCCTGGCCGTCCAAAAACGTTAATTCACAAATGACGCGCCCGTATTTTTGTTTCGCGCCGGCATCCAAAATGGAAAATGTTCTCGGGTCGGGCTTTAACATCAAATCCGCGCCTGTCGGCCTGAAAGTTCCGCCGACGGAATTGTCAAACGGAAGTCCTTTTGAAAAAGCGTTTTCGAGAAGCGCAGACGGAACATCAATTTCCTTAAAAATGCCGTCAGCATCGGAAAAATGAAACTTGACAAAATCAATCCCTTCTTCTTCGACAGCCTCAAGGATTTCTGAAATCGTTGTAAATTGAGCCATAATCAACACTCGTTAAAATTAATCATTAAATGAATTAAAAGTATAAACCTGTTACAAGTATAAAATTTTGCACCATAAAAGTCCGGAATTGTGTCCTGCGTTTGCGCTTGCGTCTGCCGTCGGCCGCACCGCCGCCGCGCGCGAGCTGCCGCATATTTCAAAAATGAAAATAAAACCGAGAATCGGATAACAAATTAATGAAATAAAAAGGAAAGCAAAAATAAAAAAATGAAAAATAAAAACAAACGTGTAAAAACTAAAGCATAAAAATAAAACCGTTTTGGAATCGTTTTTAAGTCGTTTTCCGTTTTTGTTTTTAATTTTTCGTTTTGTTTTGAATGATATTTAATTAATTTAAAAATTAAAATTGAATGTTTTTCAACATTCAAACCTCTCAATTAAACAAATTTAATGCCTGCGTGGCGCAGTTCTTTATTCATTTTCGCGACGTTGAGCAAAAGCGGCGTAATCGGCTCGGTCAGCGCGGCGGCCTCAAGCGGGCCGACATCGACGGGGTTTAAGCCGGGAATGTCGCGGACAAGCTGCATGATAACGTCTTTGGTTTGCTTGTTATTGCCGCAAACGGCAATGTCCAAGTCCATGTCTTTGTCAAAGTCTTCCAAACGCTTCGCAGAAACATTGTGAAACGATGCCACCAAATCAATTCCCGACGGAAGAAGCGCTTGAATTTCTTTTGCGGCGCTGCCGGATTTCGGGGGCGCGTAGCAGAAGTAATCCGCATTGTATTCTTCGGGGTCGACTTCGATTTTGACCGGTTCTGTTCCCATGTTCAGGTAGCAACGGTCTTTAATCATCGGAACGACAACGGATAAAACGGTTTGGCAGTTGCAAAGAACCGGTTTAATGTGTTCCATAACGGTCGGAATCTGGTCATAGCGAATTGCAATAACGACAATATCCGCAACCTCGGCTGCCGCTTTGTTTTCGTCGCCCGTGATTTTCGACGGCATTGATCTTTCATTCAAGAAAGCAGTGTACTCAGCCGCTGCTTCCTGTGCTCTCTCCTTTTCCCTCGAGCCGACAATAACATCGTGGATTTGTCCCCAGCGGAGCGCAAATCCTTTGCCGATATTACCGGTTCCTCCTAAAATTGCAATCTTCATGATTTATCACCAACATTTATCATCTATAAATGTTACCAATTCCAAATTTAAAATTCAGATATATATAAATCATTCGGACGGAACAAAACGAGAAAACACATCAAAACCGCAGCAAAAGAAAGAGAAAATGAAAAAGAGACGATAAAACGAAAAAATGAAACAATAAATAAAACTGAAAAGAAATGAAAAAAACGAAAAGAAAATTGAATCAAGAAAAACAGTTAAATAATCTTTGATTCAACTGTTTCATTTCAAACATTTTTCAATTCTGTTTTTCAAATTTTTCAGCTTTTTTAATTTTAAGTTTTTTAATTTAGAATTGTTTTACGATTTTTGAATCATTTTTCATCAAATTCGCGAAGCAATTCTTCTTTGACAGTTGTTGCCATCAAGCCGACATCTTCCGTTCCGGCCCAAGCGCGAATCTGTAAATCGACTGTTGCATCCGTCAAATTCGAAATGTAAATCTTCGGTTCAGGATTTTGAAGAACGTCAGGGTTCTTTTTCAAAACGTCCATGACCGTACGAATTGTGCTGTCTGCGTCGCCGAGCAGCTTAAACGCCATCGTCAATTCAAAGCGGCGCGTCGGCAAGTGAGACATGTTGATAATCGCGCTGTTCCAAACCATTTTGTTCGGAAGCATAATATAAACGTTATCGGGCGTAATCAATTCGGTGGACATCAAGCCGACGTCTTTGACGTAGCCGGTTTGACCGGAAACCGTGATGTAATCGTCTTTCTTAAAAGGCTCCAAAACGGCAACCCAGATGCCTGCGCCCAAGTTTGTCAAAGTGTCCTGCATACCAAAACCCAAGATTAAACCGATGACAGCGGAAAGTCCGAGAATGATTGAGCCGACCGTGATGCCGAGCGCCGAGAAGAACGCCAGCAAAACCGCCACGTACAAAAGCGCCGTGATTAACTGAACCAAAAAGCTTGCCGCCAATTCCGGAATTTTTGTACGGTTCAAAAGCCGTTTAAAGATGCTGACTAAAACGCGAGCGACAATGAACGCCACGATCAGGATAATAATTGCAAACAAAAGATCGGAAACCTGCCATTCCGTATAAGGAATCACGGTTTCTAAAATATCATTAATAGCGATATGAACCCCTCCAAGGATAATTTACAGCCGATTCCGAGAACCAGCGAAATGAATAAAATTACCAACGATTGATGCGGATTTTCCGCAAAAACGAGGATAACTTAAGTAAAGGAAATATTTTTTTAAAAAATATATAAGTTTCTAAGAGTTTATTTTTCAACGATTGATATGACAAAGTAAACAAAGAGTATATGAAAACGGTTTTTGCATATACCAGAATAGTTGAATAAAATATCAAATGATTTAGCCGAAGCGGATATGACTGAATGTATTTATAATAAAATGTGTTTACTACATATTATTTCATTTAAATTCACATTTATTTGACACAATTCACATAAATTATTCCATTAAAAATTCAGAGATTAGAAATATGAAACAGGAACTGACGCGGCTTCTTTTGGAAATGTTTAAGTCTTACGGATACGAAACGAGCGAAGGCACTTTTTGCGATATCGTCGGCAAGCGCCAAGATTATGAAATTTGGGTCAAATGCGATATTGACGGCAATTTGAACACGCTTGAAAGATTTACGCAGCAGGCGAACGGAAAAAACAGCCTTTACATCACGACCAAGAAAATTAAAGGCGGCGAAGAAACCGTTCAGAAATATGCGGAAGACACCGGCGTTATGATTTGGGACAGAGACGCGCTCGCGCGTTATGTCGGCGCGTTTATGGTTGCGAATTTAAGCCGCGAAACTTTGGAAAGCGTTGTCGGCAACTACTGTTTGGAATCTCTTTTGGATCAAAAAAAAAACTTTGACCCTGTAAGCGCTTTTGCAAATTCCAAAAACCCGGCCAGCGGCACAATGCCTGAATTTTATGAAAAAACGCAGCCGGAAAATCTCGCGCCGCTTGAAAATTATGATTTCGGCAGCATTTTTGAAGCGCCCGAAGAATCAGAAGACTATACGGCCGCCATATTCGGCGCGGCGGTCGACGCTTCGCGCGGCAGAGAAACGGAATACATTGAAGCGCCGAGACCTTTGCCGCAATCTTATGACATTCCCGAGCCTGAGCCCGAAAGATTCCACGCCGACAAAAAGGAAACGCTCGGCATTCGCGCGTCTGCCATCAACATGCCGATTGAGCGTGCGGCCGCTGCCGGAAAATCATCATTCGGCGAAGTCAAAGATGTTGTGTTAAAGTTCGTTCCGTATTGGAAATACACTTACACCTTAAATATTGACAGAAAAATCGGCAGCGATCATGTTAAAATGGCGGCATCGGGCGAAGGATTGTACAACGCAGTCAACGGAATCGAAGACGACATTGAACTTGGCGACATCGGCACGCAAACCGAAATTCCGGACATTGAATATGTCATGAAGCAGCCGAAAATACCCAAAGAAGAAGTTCAAAAAATGATTTTGGAGAAATTGAAGCGCAAACATACGCAGGAAGTCAAATCCAACGACATGGACGCGCAATCCATCATTTATCAGAACAAAACTTTCCGTCCGCAGGACAAGGATTTTGAAATCAAAATCTCGCAAGTTTTCGCGTCCGTTTGGGAAGTTCAGGGCAAAAAAGAATGTTTGGAAATCAACGCTTACAACGGACAGCCGCTTTCGAATCCGGCGGATGACGGCGCGGAATTCGTATAAAATGTTTGAAAACTGCAAAAGGATTTATATTTGATTTATCGCTATGTTCTGTATTGAATAATCGTTCAATATAAAATTAAAAAACAAAAGGAGAAAAAACATGGTAACAATTACAGATGCAGCCGTTGCTGCTTTAAATGATGTTTTGGAAGAACAAAACAAAAAGGATCACTACCTCCGCGTCTTTATCGCAGGCATCGGATGCGGCGGCCCGTCTTTCGGTTTAGCTTTGGAAGACAATGTCGGCGAAGCGGACATCACGACCGAAATCGGCGCAACGAAAGTCATTTACGATGCGGAACTTGAAAAAACCGTTGAAAATTTGGTCATCGACTACATTGACAACGAAATGGGAACAGGCTTCGTCATCGAAGACCCGACAGCCGAGCCCTGCGGCGGCGGATGCGCAGGCTGCCACTAATCCGGCCGGCAACAGCACAGTCAGCACGAAACACAGCATCGCTGTCGTATCGTGCTTTTTTTTATTTTCATGAATTCAAATTAGAACAATAAATCCAGGTGAAGAATTATGTTTCCGGGAATGGGCGGCGGACGCGGCGGAATGAATCCGAAAAAAATGCAAGGAATGATGAAGCAACTCGGCATTGAAATGAGTGAAATCGACAATGCGGAACAAGTCATTATTAAAACAACCGACGGCGATATCATTATTGACAATCCGTCAATTTCAATTATGCGTGCGCAAGGCGTTGACACTTATCAAATCAACGGCGATGTCAAAACCGCGCCGAAAGAATTAGTGATTCCGGACGAAGATGTTCGTTTGGTTTGCGAGCAAACCGGCGTCTCAGAAGAAGCCGCCAAAAAAGCACTCGAAGAAAATAACGGCGATTTGGCTGAAGCGATTTTAGCGCTTTCCAACTAACAATTTTTATTTTTTCAAATAATGAATAAGAATTTGATTTTTATCCCGCAAAATCGGAATAAATTCAAAAAAAAGGCTCGGCAAATTGCCGAGCCGTATTAATTTATTTGATTAATTTTAATTTGACTAATCTTAATTTGATTAATTTTAATTTGACTATTTTTAATTTGATCAATCTTAGTTTGACTAACTTTAATTTGACTAAATCTTATTTGATTGATTTAAATTTAATTTTATTTCAATATCAAGCAAAATCAAAGTTAAACTTTAACGAAATCTCCTGCCGGGAAACCGATTGCGAAACTGTCGTTAATCGAATCAAACGTCAATACGCCGTCTTTGAGGGACCCGTAAGACACGTCTTCTTTTCCGAGGTAATTGTTCCGGCGGTCATAGGTTTTCATATTCAAGATCAACAGATTATCGTATTCGATTCTCCAAGTTCCGTCGTGGCTTTGACCATTGACGGTTTGAACAAATGTATGATTGCTTGAAAAGACCAGCTCGCAATTCGATCCTTGATGATCCCAGGTGCCGACAATCATTCCGTCGTTAATGGCTGCAATTGTTCCCGAAGAAACACTTTGATTTGAAACGCCTTCAGGCAAAAACTCGCCGGAGGGGAATCCGGAATCAAAATCTTCATTGATTGACGTGAATGTTAAAACATTGTTGCTGACGGTCCCGAAAGAAACATCGTCTTCTCCGAGGTATTCACCGGAAATGTTTTCGCTGAAATCCCAAGTTTCCATGGTCAAAATCAACATGTTGCTGTTTTCAATCCGCCAAGTTCCGTTATAATAACTGTTGTTGAAAATGCGCACAAATGTGTGATCGCTTAAGAAAACCAATTTACAGCCGGTCGATGGCTGAACCCATGAACCGACGATTGTCTCGTCGTTGATGAGAGTTTTGTTAATGACAGCTAAACTGCCTTCGCCTTCCCCTCCGACATCTTCCGTTCCGAGACAGCCCGAAAATGCCAAAGCAGCAAACACCAAAACGAATAGTAAACCCATTTTAAAATTCATATTTTCCCTTCCGATATTGTGATGAAAATTTTGAAGCCAATCCCCTTTTTAAAAAATGAATTGTTGATGAAAAATTCATTCCAATTAAAACCGATTATAAAAATAATTGATCGGAATCTCCTCAATTTGAAAAGATTAAAAGACAGATTTGCCCAAAACCGAAATGAAATTGAATTTGTTTCTATTTAAATCAATTTAGATTTTTATAAAAACGTGAAGATATTCAAAGGAAATTTTTGACAGGAGAGTTTGATATAGCTATGACATATTAGTAGTGAATGATTATAACATTATTTCAGTTGTAATCGAAGAAGGCAATAAAATGTTTAAAAAGTTGACATTAAAATTGGTTTTATTCACACTCACAATGGTATTGGCATTCGGAACATCACTTGCGGCCGCAGATGAAATTACAATCAGCGGTGAAGCAGATTTTGCGGATTGGACGCCTGCAATCGGAGATGTCGTTCATTTGACTTCCGACGGAGCCGGCGGACTGCTGAAATCAGTCCTCGTCTCTGTTGAAAGCGATTCAACAATCATCCTCTCAGGTGAAATTTACGCCGCCGATCAGTATCTCATATCGAATCAAAAAACAAACATCACCGTCACAAACGAAACGGGTGTTGCGCCCGAAGTCCGGCTGACCGGCAAAAGTGACGGTTTTAAAATTCAAGCCGATCAAACAACGATCAAAAACATAACTTTAAACGGAACAGGAGTCGCAGATTACGGATTCCGCGTTCAAGCCGTGAACGGAACGGTTTTTGAAAACGTTGCCGCGACAAATATGAACAAAACGGCATTTGACATCAGCAGAAACACAAATGCCGTTTATACAAACATTACCGCATTCAATAACGGCGGTTTCGGAATTACGATGACGCAAGGAGAAAGCGTAACGGTTTCCGGAACGACGCAAAACAATGCTTGGGGCGGCTTAAACGTCAATAACAAGCAGCAGAACGATGCTTCAGACATCAGCACGACAGGAATTGATGTGTCCGGCGTTGCTTCGGAAGAAACGATGCCGATTGTTTTGGAACAATACAGTGCGGTAACCCCGGAAAACGATGTTTCCCAAATCACACCGCCGGCAGGCGTTGACTTGGCTGCGAGCTCAATTGTCGTCTCCAATGAAAACGGAATTGACGGCGGTGTCATCACATCCAGATTCATATTGCTGAACCCCGAGAACACGCCTGATGAAAACGGGCAGATTTTGGCCGGCATTTTGAAAAGCGCGGTTGAAGGAAATGTCATTGAAGTTCCGACCGGATCTTACAATATCGGCGATACCGAAGTTCCGGCAAGCATCACCCTTGAAGGCGATGGTGTCAGATTGATCGGATCATTGACACGCGGAATCGATGTCGTCATTGAAACCGACGGAGACATTACAACCGGCGATGGAAAGACGAGCAGCAGCGGCGGAAGCGGAACAGGTTCTGCCAGAGTTGTTGAGCCGACAAATGAGAACACGAATGCGAATGCAAGCGCAAACTCAAATGCAACCGAGACGAAAGATAATTCGTCTGCAAGTTCGGCCCAAAATACCGCAAATGATAATCAAACAAATAACGAAAATGAAAAACAAAACTCTGCCGACACAAGAGATACAAGAACTCTGTGGGTTAATTTGAGCGTTATCACCGCATTTGTCGTATTGATCAGCGGAACAGCATATTATTTCGTTGAAAAGAACAAACGATGAAATCAGAAAACGCAAATTAACAGAAATAAATAATAAAATTAAAACAGCAAACATTAGAATAACAAAAAATAAAATGACAAATAAAAAACAACAATAAAAACGGAATAACAGAAAAACACAAAGCAATAAAAAACGGAAGAGTTATCTCTTCCGTTTATTTTTAAAAACGAAAGCCAACGTCCGGATTTGAACCGAAGTAGATTCGCTCTGCAGGCGAACGCATAGCCGCTCTGCCACGTTGGCAATTGATTAAAAGAATCTCCGTTGGGAGAGATTCATAAATGATTTTTTAATATTTAAAAGAAACGGAGAGATTTTAATCAATCGAAGATATTAATGAAATTATAACGAATTGACAACTTTCAGGCAAAAGAATGACACATTCAAACGAGCAAAATGAAAACATGACGATAATCGTTATTGTCGGCGGCTTTTTAGGAAGCGGCAAAACGACTTTAATTAAAACGCTTGCCAAACATTATGCAGCTTCCGGAAAAACGGCTGCTTATTTTACAAATGAGATCGGTGAAGAAATCATTGACGGCGATTTAATCGGATATGACCTGGATACGAAAGAAATAACGGCTGCTTGTGTGACATGCAATTTAAAAGAAGTTATGTCAGCCGCAATTGAGCAATTGATTGAAAAAGCTCATCCGGATGTTTTATTTATCGAGCCGAAGGAAACGGTTTCGCCGTTGGTTGTTAAAGACGAACTGGAAAGAATATCATTGAAAAGCAGATCGGAAGAATATCAATTTGCGCCGCTTTTGACTTTGATTCATTGCGCTCAATTTTTTAGAAATATAAAAGAAAAAAAGAAAATGTCGTTCGATCAAATTATTGTTTCAGAAGTTGTTGTTTTAAATCAAATTGATTTGGTGAATGATAAGGAATTGAATTTAATTGAAGAAAGCATCCGGCAAATAAATCCGAATGCTGCAATAATAAAAAATTCAATTCTGAATGAAAACGGAATAAATGAAATCATAAAATTGATTGATGAAACGAATTGAAAAATGAATTAAAAATGTTAAAATAATTGAGTTGATTGATAAAAATCAATCATTCATCACCGAGAAGTTCATCTAAAACATCAGCTGCTTTTTGGAATTCTTCTTCGTCTTCGATGTCAATTAATTCAATATCGTCTTCGTGTTCTTTAAATCCGTAGATCAAAATGTCTTCGGATTCGTCTTGTTTTAATAATGCAATGTATTCTTTGCCGTTGGCTTCAAATGTTCCGATAATTTCACATTCGACAGCTGTGTCGTCTTCAAATTCAATTGTGACGGTGTTTGATTCCCCACAGCAACAGTCGGGACCGTGTTCGTGTTCCATAAATAAACCTCCTTTTAAAAGCATTAATGAAAAGTGCTTATGACCACTACATACCGCCTGAACATAAATAATCTTCTGAATCGGGAAAAACGAAAAGTTGAAAAATGATTGTTCATTTTTCCAATTTTAAAAAAACGTCCCTCGATTCCCCAAATTTTTTGAAAAACGATTGACCCACTTTTCCAACATTTTTGAAAAAATGATGCGGCTCGCGCGCGGCGGCGGCAGCCGGCGCAAAACGCAAACCTGACACCAACGGCAAAACGCAAACCTGACGCCAACGGCAAAACGCAAACCTGACGCCAAGTACAAAACGCAAACCTGATGCCAACGGCAAACAAAAATAAAACAAAATTAAAAGAAATCATAAAATAATAAAAACCAAAGCTTCCGCTTTTCACTTCAAAAAACAATTACAAAATAAGAATGATAAAGAAAGACTCATGGCAGCGATCCAAGCTTCCCGAAGGCTCGCACACTTCAGTACAACAGGGAACGCTGGCGGGCTTATCTTCTGTGTTCGGTATGGGTACAGGAGTCGCCCCGCCGCTATGGCCGCCAAAAGACTTTCTCTATAGCGTGAGATATGAAACGGATAATTGATATTTAATGTTTTTCCTGAAAAGAAAAACATGACTGCCATGTAATGATTGAAAAACAAACAATGCAAATCAAATGAATTCAAACAATTCATAAATTGCATTTGCTCAATTTTTGATAAACAACATTTTAATAATTTCAACAAACGGATGACTCAGACATAATCAGATATCGCCTGAAAAATCAGTCTCGCGGCGGCACGGACTATTCGTGAACGCGGACTCAACACCTCGTTGCCTTGGTGCGTACATCCCGTTTCGATCAACCTCGTCTTTTACGAGTGTCCTTGACGATGTCTCTTATTTAGGTGGGATTTCGAGCTTAGATGCATTCAGCTCTTATTCTTTGGTGCGTAGCTGCCCTGCGATGCCTTGTCAGACAACAGGTAGACCAGAGGCACCGTTGCTTTGTTCCTCTCGTACTAAAAGCAACTTACCCTCAGACATCAAACACCTCTAGTAGATAGTAACCAACCTGTCTCACGACGGTCTAAACCCAGCTCACGATCTCCTTTAATAGGCGAACAACCTCACCCTTGGCCGCTGCTGCACGGCCAGGATGGAAAGAACCGACATCGAAGTAGCAAGCTGCCGGGTCGATATGTACTCTTGCCGGCAACGACACAATTATCCCCAAGGTAACTTTTCTGTAGTTTTTGGCCCGCACCAAGCGGGCTCAAAAGTTCGCTAGAACCGACTTTCGTCTCGTCATTCCTTGTTGTGCGAAATAACGTCAGGCTGACTTATGCTCTTGCACTCTTCAGTGAGTTTCCGACCCACTTGAGTCAACCATTGCGCACCCTTGATATCTTTTCAAGGGCGTCCCGCCCCAGGCAAACTGCCCACCTATCGGGGTCCTCTCAGAAGAGAGTGAGAATCGTAATTCCAAAAGGGTAGTGTCCCACTTTTGACTCCACGAACGCTGGCGCGCCCGCTTCGACGTCTCCTACCTACACTGTACATTCGAAATCACAACTCAACGACAGGCTGCAGTAAAGCTCTATGGGGTCTTCACTTCCCCCTAGAGGTCTCTAGACTGTGCACTAGAATGTAAGCTTCACCGGATTCCAGTTTGGGACAGTAGGGCTCTCATTGATCCATTCATGCAAGTCGCCAATTAAGCGACAAGGTACTACGCTACCTTAAGAGGGTCATAGTTACCCCCGCTGTTTACAGGCCCTTCGTCCCGTTGAACCGGGGTTTGAGGTACCTGCACTGAGCAGGATTCAGAGATCGTACTCATCCTTACGGATTTGCGATCTCCTATGTTGGTATTAGACAGTTGGAGCCCCCTGGTCACTGCGACCTGCTGTCTTCACAGCAGGCACTCCTTCTCCCGAAGTTACGGAGCTAATTTGCCGAATTCCCTAAACTGAATTACTCCGTCACGCCTTAGCCTTTTCAGCTAGGGGCACCTGTGTCAGATCTTGGTACGGACGTTTCGACCCCTTTTCACGGGCTCCGGGGTGCAGCCGACTTTCGTCATAACATATTCATTCGCTTCTCGCCATTACGGCTCTCCACGAACTTCGATGCTTAAACGGCGCGACAACGCCGCTCGGCCTGCCCTGAAGCGTCAGGATTATTGTCGAACGGTACAGGAATATTAACCTGTTTCCCTGATTCGGCGTACTCGGATTACGGTACGTCTTAGGACCGACTAACCCTCGGCTGATGATCATTGCCGAGGAAACCTGGCCCCTTCGGCGGTCAAGATTTTCACTTGACTATGCTGCTACTATTACCAGGATTTTCGTTTGTGAACGGTCCACAGGACTTCACAGCCCTGCTTCTGCCCGAACACAACGCCCTCCTACGAGATTACCTATACGGTACTCCGTGGTATCGGTGGTCGGCTTGAGCCCCGTCAATTTTCGGGGCCCCAAACCTCGACTGGTGGTCTGTTACGAACTCTTTAAAGGATAGCTGCTTCTAAGCTAACCTTCCAGCTGTTTTGGGCTTGGGACGCCCTTTAGTGTTTACACTTAGCCGACACTTGGGGACCTTAACCACGGGCAGGGTTGTCTCCCTTACGCACTACAAGCTTACCCCAGCAGTGCGGACTCCGACCGTCTACGGTGTGGGTGGGTTTGGAGTTTGACAGAAGAGCGAAGAATTTCTTCCCCGGATTCCCCAATCAGTGCTCTACTCCACCAACGACCTCGGGTCAGGTCATGCTACGACATGTTTCGGAGGGAACCAGCGGATGCCGGGCTAGATTAGCATTTCACTCCGAGACGTGGGTCACGTGAATGATTTGCAGATCAATACCACTTGCGGTCCTCCACGCAGCTTTCGCCACGCTTCAACCTGCCCACGCCTAGATCGCCCGGCTTCGGGTCTTATCCCGGTGACTCCGCGCACTTGTATACGCCGTGCCTCACTCGAAGAGTTGCGCACATGTTGCTTTCGCTTTGGCTGCCTGTAAGAACAGTTAGCCTTCGCCACCAAGATAAACTCCCTGGCCAGTTCTTCAAAACTTAAGATGGAACATCGGCAATCTTATTCGTACAAAAGCCTCGCAGCTTCTTCCTTCATAAGAAAGATCCTTTCACGCCCCATCGTTCTATAACCAACAGGTTTCAGGCACTTTTTACCTCCCTTCTCGGGGTACTTTTCAGCGTTCGGTCACCCTACTAATTCGCTATCGGACTCAAGGAGTATTTAGTTTTGGAGATTGGTGACCCCCATATTCGTGCGAGATTTCCGACCCACACTACTCAGGACATGACGATTTTCCTTTCATCTTTATCGACGTGACTATCACACTCTGTGGTCTGCCGTTTCAGGCAAGTTTGATTCAATGAAATAGGAAAATAATGTCAGCCGTAAACCACATCTCCTTTATATTACTACAAAGGATTCAGTTTGAACTCTGCCGGTTTCAATCGCCTTTACTAACGGCATCTCTTATTGATTTCTTTTCCTGCCCCTACTAAGATGTTTCAATTCGGGGCGTTCCCGATCATGACTGATCGTTACCCTCACGGATAACAGGATTCCCATTAGGAGATCTCAGGTTCATAGATTCCTTGCGTCTACCCTGAGCTTATCGCAGCTTGGCACGTCCTTCATCAGCTCTTGAGCCGAGCCATCCACCTGTTGGCGTAACACCATTCGCTTAACCGATTTTTCAGTTAGCGTCTGATATATCTGTCCAACTTGTTGATTTGTTGTTGTTTATCTTCTTCAACCTTTACATGACATCACTTAAATTCCGTGCTGGCACACGATTTATCCGTCCTTCCCCCGCGAGAAATCGCGGAGTGCATTATAAACTTGTGAGAGGAATTGCACCCCGGCGCGTTTTTAAACGCGCTTCTGATTTTATTAAACCGGAACCGAATTTGTTTTCCGGCCGATTTTGTTTCCGATTGTTTATCGGAACCAATAAAATGGACTTGTGGGGATTTGAACCCCAGGCCTCTGCCATGCGAAGACAGCGATCTTCCAGCTGATCTACAAGCCCAACTGTATAATTTCGAGCTTTGCCCGATTTATTTTGGATCTTGCTCGATCAATTTATCTTTTATTGGTTTTTGTGTTGTGACCTGATGTTTTTTCGGCATTCGGCGGTGTTTTATTCTTAGGAGGTGATCCAGCCGCAGATTCCCCTACGGCTACCTTGTTACGACTTAACCCCCCTTGCGGAATTCAGGTTTGAATACGGCACGATGTCCATACCCTCACCCATACCCCACTCGGGTGGTTTGACGGGCGGTGTGTGCAAGGAGCAGGGACGTATTCACCGCGCTATGTTGAAACGCGATTACTACGGATTCCAGCTTCACGAGGATGGGTTTCAATCCTCGATCCGAACTTCGAACGGGTTTATGAGATTAACATCCCCTTTCGGGGTAGTTACCCATTGTCCCGTCCATTGTAGCCCGCGTGTAGCCCAAGAGATTCGGGGCATACTGATCTACCGTAGCCCGCACCTTCCTCCGATTTAACACCGGCGGTCCCCACAGAGTACCCGGCCATCCGGAGATGCCGCTGGTAACTGTGGGCACGGGTCTCGCTCGTTGCCTGACTTAACAGGATGCTTCACAGTACGAACTGGCGACGACCATGCACCTCCTCTCAGCGATTCAGGTAAAGTCTTCAGCTTGACCTACATATTGCTGTCTCCCCTGGTGAGTTTTCCGGCGTTGAGTCCAATTAAACCGCAGGCTCCACCCGTTGTTGTGCTCCCCCGCCAATTCCTTTAAGTTTCAGCCTTGCGGCCGTACTTCCCAGGTGGCTCGCTTCACGGCTTCCCTTCGGCACCAGACACAGTCACGCCATGCCTGACACCTAGCGAGCATCGTTTACGGCTGGGACTACCCGGGTATCTAATCCGGTTCGTGCCCCCAGCTTTCGTCCCTCACCGTCGGACTCGTTTTGGTAAGACGCCTTCGCCACAGGTGGTCCCACAAGGATTACAAGATTTCACTCCTACCCCTGTAGTACCTCTTACCTCCCCCGATCCCAAGTTCGGCAGTATCCACTGGAAGCCCGGATGTTGAGCATCCGGATTTCCCAATGGACTGACCGAACCGGCTACGGACCCTTTAGACCCAATAAAAGCGGCTACCACTCGGGCCACCGGTATTACCGCGGCGGCTGGCACCGGTCTTGCCCGGCCCTTGCTAACACATACGATTTAGGTATGTGGACAGCCCGCATTTGATGCGAGCACTCGGTGTCTCCTTATCACAGTTTCCTGCATTGTAAAGTTTTCGCGCCTGCTGCGCCCCGTAGGGCCTGGATTCATGTCTCAGAATCCATCTCCGGGCTCTTGCTCTCACAACCCGTACCCGTTGTCGGCTAGAGGGTACATTACACCCCCTACAACCTGATAGGCCGCAGACCCATCCTTAGGCGAAATTCTTTGTCTCTTCAAGCGATTCCAGCAGAGAAGAGATATCCGGAATTATCCTCAGTTTCCCGAGGTTATGCCGGACCTAAGGGCAGGTTATCCACGTGTTACTGAGCATTACGCCATGTTCACGAAGAACATTTGACTCGCATGGCTTAGTCAAACACCGATAGCAGTAACCTCCGGCAGGATCAACCGGAATTATATTTGAATTTAACATTTCAAACGCTGTGAGCATTCTCAATGTAATCCTGTACACACTTGATGTTGCTTTTAATAGCTGGTTTTGGAAATACTGCAAACATTGCTGAATAATCAGAATTGTCGGAAAAAACTTGTCAACCACGAATAAAGCGCTATTCACACTTAGTTCTTAGATTTTTGAGTTGCTTTCCTTTGTACACAGTTTGATATTCCTGTAAATCTCGTAACGATGATTTACAATTTTGATTCAATTTGCAAAGCAAATTGAAAGATTCACCTTGAAAACAAGATGAAAGTTTGAAAATCACCGCCGAAGTTTACCGAAACATCAGGTCACATATCAGTCACGGAAAAAACTCCGGACTTCATTATTAGATGAATGTAAAATTCACGAATTTGACTGAAAAAAAATCCAGTAAATTACGCGGAATACATTATAAAGCTGACATTGTATTTAATGATTTTGACTTGAAGCCAAACTTCAAAAAAGCACCGGACAAATAAAATCCGTACTTAATTAATTTAAATTGGAAATGTCAATTTCAATCAATTCGAATTTTGAAAGACTCGAACTGAGCGAATCCAAACAATATCACATTTCGTATATAAAGGTTGTGACTGAGTCTGAAAAAATCAATTAAAAATCATGAAAAAAAGAAAAATTGCATTTTGAAAGAATGAAATCGGACACAACATTTAAACAGGAAAACATTATTCTTACATAAAAATCAGCATTTGTAATTTTATAAAAAATGAAATGTTTATTCTCGCCTCGGCTGTAAGAGGCATTTTTACAATAATTTATCAAGAAGGCAAATTTATGGCAAATTTTAAAAATAACAGAAACGGAAGAAGAGGACCTGCCCCCACAGATGGCGAACAGGTCATTCGTGTCAGAATCCCTAAAAAAGAGGAGAGAGAAGTGTTGGCAATTGTTGAAAGTTTGCTTGGCGCAAACCATCTCAAACTCAGATGCATGGACGGCGTTGTCCGCTTGGGACGCATTCCCGGATCCATGAAAAAGAAGATTTGGATTCACGAAGGCGATGTCGTCATTGCAGTCCCGTGGGATTTCCAGGACGAAAAAGCAGACATCATTTGGAAATACACTCGCCCGCAAGTGGACTGGCTGGACAAAAAAGGCTATTTGAGAACATAACGTTCTCAAAATTCAATTTATACAATCCGTTTTTATTACAAAGATTTCGCGAACAGCGGAATCAAAATCAACTCCACCCCGATTTTTAAGGTGACCGGATGAGTCAAAAAAAGATTGATAAACAGATGAAACAAATCGAAGATAAGCGCGCTAAAGGCCGCATATTTAAGAAAGATTCATCTTTTCTCAAAGCTGAAGAAAATGTTTTTGATGTCCCGACATTGAAATTGCTTTATTCTTTCGCCAACAAAGGATTTATTAACGAACTCGGCGGCTCAATCAGCACGGGAAAGGAAGCGAACGTCTTTTACGCGACCGGAAATGAAGGCGAAGTCGCCGTCAAGATTTACAGAATAAATTCAAGCACGTTCAAAGCGATGGATCCGTACATTCTCAAAGATCCGAGATTCACCCACATCCGCCACAGCCGAAAAGACATCATTTTCGCATGGACGCAAAAAGAGTTTCAAAATTTGCTCAGAATTAATAAAGCAGAAATCCGCGCGCCAAAACCGATTACCTGCGACAGGAATGTGCTGATTATGCAATTCATGGGCGAAAACGGCGTCGCGTATCCGTCGCTCAAAGAAGTGAAAATGGATGATGAAGATGCGCGCGTGTTTTATGATCAAATTATTGAAAATATACGCCGCATGTATGTCAGAGCTTCTTTGGTACATGCCGATTTAAGCGAATACAACATTTTAATTGACATTGAAAAAGAAGAAGCCGTTATCATCGACGTCGGCCAGGCGGTGACGTTAAATCACCCGAACGCGCGCGAATTTTTAATCAGAGACATTGAAAACATCAAGCGCTTCTTTAAAAAATACGGCATTGAAGAAGGAACCAAAGAAATATTGGAACGGATCAAACAGAAAAAAGAAGAAGATACCATTATCGAGCCGGATTCCGAAGAAGAAATCAAAACGGATAAAAATGCCGCGGAAATTGAAAACAGCATTGAAAATGAAAATAATGATATTAAAAACGAAGACATCGGCAGCGAAAATGGAATTGCTGCCGCTGAAAATGAAATAAAGGAAGAATAAAAATGACCCAATTTGTAAAAGTCCCCAAAGAAAGAATCGCAGTCATCATCGGCCCCGGCGGTGCCGTTAAAAAACAAATCGAAGAAGCCGCCAAGCTGAAACTGGAAATTAACAGTGAAGACGGGCGCATTGAAATCAAAGACGAAGAAGATCCGGTTGCCGGCATGCGCGCAATGGAAGTCATCAAAGCAATCGCGCGCGGATTTTCACCGGAAAAAGCGATGGAATTGTTTTATGAAGATTTCCTGACGTTGGACATTATTGATTTGTCGGAAGCTGCGTCAACGCCGAAAGAATTGGCGCGCCTCAAAGGCAGAATCATCGGGCGCGAAGGTAAGACAAGAGAAATCGCCGAAAAACTCATCAATGTCAAAATTTCAGTTTACGGAAAAACTGTCAGCGTCATCGGGTTTCCGGAGCAGACCACAATTATCAGAACGGCCGTTGACATGCTGATTAACGGCGTGAATCACGGAACCGTTTACAGTTTCCTTGAAAAGAAGCATGACGATTTGATTCGTTCGCAAATGGATTCCATTGAATATATCGATGCGGAAGAAGAAGAAACAGAACAAGAGGAAGAATAAAATTTCATTCTTCCTTTTTTGTATTTTTTTAATTTCACGTTTTTTAAAATTTTGTTTTTTAATCTTACAAATCGTTTTTACCAAAAATTATTAAAATCGAAATTGTTGTTTGCGCGCGCGATGCAGCTCGTTTAATCATTCATATTTTGATTCTGTGCGCCGTGATAATGGTAAAACTGTGAGCATTGACAGTGATTTCAATATTATCGACATTCACGTACCAATTTTTTCCTTTTTTAGAGAAATGCTCGGCGTTTTTGATTTTTTGCTGACACCATGCAACAACATCCTCAACATCCAACGCCAGATTTCGTTTAATCCGCACAATTCCCAAATCGGTCGTATGAACTTTATCAAGATTGAGCAGTAAATCATTCATCAATTATTCCTCGTCGTCATCATCATATTCCAAAATGATTTTGCCGTCTTCATCCGTTTTCATTCCGGCGCCCGGCAAAAATTCACCACGCCCTTTTTTCGCAATGACCTGCGCGCCATCCCAAATCACATCGCCGCGGGAAAGCGTCATGCCCGGAAAAATGCCGTCCATTCCCTCGTACGGCGTCCAATCGCAATGCGTATGCAGATTTTTGGATTTAATCGGCACAACGTTTTTCGGATCGAACAAAAGCAAATCCGCATCACAGCCTTCCGCCATCGACCCTTTTCCGAGGCGATCCAAACCGAAAATGCGCGCAGGATTGCGGCTGGTGACCGCGATGACGCGCTCAAGCGAAAGCCAATTTTTGCGAACGGCTGCAAGCATCAGCGGCATCAGCGTTTCAACACCGGGAACACCGGAAGGCGCCGAGCGCATCGGCACTTCTTTTTCATAAAGCATGTGCGGCGCGTGATCGGAGGCGACCGCGTTGACCAACCCTGAATTTAAAGCTTGAATCATGTAAGCTGCATCTTCCGAAGAACGCAGCGGCGGATTCATTTTGCCGAGCGTTCCCAACTGTTTGTAATCTTTTGTTGACAAGAAAAGATGATGCGGCGCGACTTCGCAAGTAATTCGGCTTGCGTTGCTCTCGGGCGGCAATTCTTTTCGCGCTTTTTCAATCAGCTTGACCGCTTCAGGCGTACTTGTGTGACAGAAATGAAGTCTTGCCGGAACGGCCGCATCTTTATTGATTTTAATGCAATCGTGAACGGCGACTTCTTCGCAGACATTCGGACGAATCCGAGAATGAACATCGATTTCGTTATCGTTTTTCAAAAACGCCTCATTTGCCAGGCGAATGGATTCATCTTCGGCATGAATGCAGGCAAGCGCGTCCAATTCACCGATTTTGGAAAGCGCGGCGCCAAGCAGATCGTTGCTGATATTGAGTCCGCCGGTTGACTCCGCCATGAAAATTTCGCCGAAAACACTGATGCCGAGGCGCCAAATTTCTTTGAGCTGATCGATATTGTTTGTAACGCCGCCGTTGATTCCGAAATCAATCACGGATTTCTTCTTGGCGTGTTTGAGTTTTTGAGAAAAACCGGATTTATCAATGACGGGCGGAAGCGTATTCGGATGTTCCAATACGGTTGCAATGCCGCCGGCCGCGGCCGAGCAGGAACCGGAATACCAGTCTTCTTTGTAAGTCAGACCGGGATCTCGAAAATGAACGTGCCCGTCAATGCCGGCCGGAATAACAACCATTTTATCGGCATTAATCCGTTCGTCGTAAGCGGAAATACGGAATTCTTTTGAGATTCCTTTAATTTTACCATCTTCAATTAAAATTTCAGCCGGCACAAGTTGGCCGCCTTCAAGAATTCGTGCGTTTTGAATAAGAACATCGGGCATAAACAAGCATTGTCTTTCAAGTTAAATAAATTCTACCTGAAAAAAGTTTGTTTCCGTCCGCGCCGCCGCGCGCGAGCCGCATCAATTTTAAAAATAAAATGAAATCCGACCTTGACGATGAAAAAAGAAAAGAAAAAAGAAAACTTTTAGAAATCAAACAAAGATTTCTGCGGTTTCTTTTTGTCATCGGTTTTGGAATCGGAAACGCTGCCGACATTTTCGACAGGTTCGTCGACCGGTTTATCAGCGAATTCATCAGCCGATTCGCCAACAGATTCGGCAATTGGAGTTTCAGTCGGCTTTTCAGCCGATTGGTCGGTTGCCGATTCGACAGAATCGGTTGAAACAGGTTCAACAGAATTATCCGGCTCGGAAACCTGCGTTTCAAATTCGCCTGACAAATCACCGGAAAAGGCTTCGGAAACATTTTCGGCGGCTTCTTCTTTGTAAACGGGTGCTTTTGACGGACCGGTGTCTTCGAACACATCCAACCCTTTCGGCGCGGCCGACGGATCAATTTTATTGGACGCGACATCTGACACGGATCGGACGACCGGCTCCGTCTTCGGCGCAGGATCGGAATCGGCGAAGTCAAAAAGACCTTTTTGCTGATATTTGTCAAGCGAACCGCCGTCAACGCCGAAAACTTCTAAAATGCGCTCGACCGGCGGCAAAATTTGTTTCTTGATGTAATATTCCGTGTCAATCGGAATGTTGTGTTTTAAAACAAATTCGGGATCTTCGGCGCGTTCGACGAATAACCCTTTCCCGGAAATAATGACGAACGGAACGCGTGTCCCAATCGGCGTTGAAATTCCCGTGCGGGATTTGATTTTTTCAACAACCGTCAGGTGCGGCTGTTTGTTTTTATAATTGTCCGTTTTCTTGGAATAATTTTTTGTGAGAATTAATTTGTTGATGAATTCCGGATTTTCCTGCAAATTCAAATTGCGAAGCTCGCTTGTGACGGAGCGGACATACTTAATCGCTTCGTCGACGTTACCTTCCATCAAAACGAGTTCGAGAACGCGTGTCAGCGTCTCAGACGTCAACTCGCACCAGTCGCGGCGAACGGTTTCCATGCCTTTGACTTTAATTTTGTTCGTCCAGCCGGAACCGCTGCGTTCAAAAAGCCATTGCGCATACCGTTTCTTGGCAATCAAAACAGCGCGTCTCGCAACAGCTTCAAATTCCAGTTCCATCGGCGCAGGCAGCGACGCGGTCACGATTGCGGCCGTTCTCGAGCCGACCAGCTCGGCATCTTCCAAAGTGAACTGCTCGGGCGTAAATTCTTCGCCGGACTCGGCAGAACAATGCATGAAAACACTGTCTGTGTCGCCGTAAACGACGGAAAGCAAAACGATTTTGACGTCGCCGTTAATCACCGCGGAATCCAAATCGGAAATATTGCCGGAATCGAAATCGGCGTCAACCGTTTTTCCTTTGGATTTGAAATCGTCTTTGATTTCCGCTTCGAGCCACGCTTTGTTTTCGTAAAGATAAATTTTGCCGATGACTTGCGTGATAATGTGTTCGGTGTTGATAATATTCTCACGGCCGATGCTTGTCACAGAACTTGCCATCGCCATGCTGTAAAGGCGCGCGCGCGCGTAGCCGGTGTAGCCGTAATAACTGTTGAGCAGAATTTTAAGCGCCATCTGCGTTGCGTCAAGCGCCAGGATTTCCTGTTCGTCGTCGGTTTGCTTCATCAGTTTTTTGGTTTCCATTCTGCGGCGAAGCAAATCTTCTAAAATGGACGGAACGATTCCTTTGACAATATTTTGTTTGACGAAAATACCGCCTGTCGGCGTGACTTCGACATCGTTTTCAGAAAGGCCGAGCGGTTCTAAATCGCGCATGTCGTTGATGATGGTCGTATAACACAGATTGTGCGCCATCATAATTGTCGGATAAAGTGATTTGTAGTCGAGAATGATGACGTTTTCATGAAGACCGCGCACGGGATCCAAAACGGCGCCGCCTTTGAGTTCGTCGTCGCCGTCGCGCTCCTCGTACGCTTCGCCGTCGGGCTTGACCGGCATGACGCGCTGATGCCTGCCGTATTCTTTGAGCATGACTTGCTCGACCATTGAAGTTTGGCCGCCGTCAAGCGTTTCCTGAACGACGGAATTTGTAATGCGCGCAAGCGCGACGTATTTGTCTAAAATTTTGAGATGAAGCAAAAGCTCGATTGCAAGCTCGGAATCGCGCCGGGAATAATTGATAAATTGCGCCAGCAGCTCGCCGGAATCAAACCAATATTTTTCCATTTCGGCGGCCGGAACGTCTAATTTTTCGCGCCCGAGCAATTCTTTCGCGGCGTTTCGAAGCGTGTACTGCTTCAGGCTGAAATTGCGGCGGACAAGCGGTAAAACGTCGGAGACAATGCGCCCCGTAATTTCGGTTTTGACCGTCAGGCCGAATTTTTTGGAAAAAATCGGACTGTTGTCGCGCGCAAGTCCGGTCCTGATCGCAGCGCCTTTTTTCTTTAAAACGTCGGCGCGGCGGAGCAAATAAGGAATATCGAAATCGCCGATGTTATAACCGGTAATGAAATCAGGATCAAATTGATTGATGGTTTCAAATGTTTTTGCCATCAACTCGTTTTCATTTTCCAGCCAAATTGTATCGCCGTTGGCATCACTCGTTTCATAATCAAAGCCGTCAGGCTTCGGCTTTCCGACATAAACAAGCGTTTTCTTACCGTTCCAAGCCGGCTCAAACGCAAAACTGACTAAAATCACCGGCGACTTTTCAGGCGTCGGCATGTTGCCGTGATCGGGCAGACATTCAATATCAAAAGAAAGATAGCGCAGCGGCGCGTTGGCAATGCGGTCAATCGGTGTCACCGATTTGGCGCAGATAATCGTATCGGATTTAATCGGAATTTCTTTAATCAGGTGCTCGCGGTCCAAAGTTGTATCTTCTTCCGCCTCCACCCATTGAAAACCGCCGAGATTCATGTCAACGAGGAATCTGTTGCGGAATAAAATATCGCTTTCAAAAAGCGCGGTCACGCCCGGCAATTTCGCGACATCGTCACGGATTTCGGGAACGTTTCTCGGCGCTTTTACAATAATTTTCAGATACGGCGACATTTCGGTTTGATAACCGACCGGACCGTAGCGCTCGACAACCTCAACGCGGACAATTTGCGGAAACTTTTCCATTAAATCTTTTTGAGTCGCCTCAGGATTTGTGCTTTCGGCATAGAAAAACGGCTCGAACCCCGGAATCAGACAGCATACGCTTTTGCCGTCGTCGCCTCTTCCGAAAAGCCGGATCACCGGCTCGTCATCGCCGATTAATTTATAGTCTGCGTCAAGAATCTGAAAATTCATATCGGCATATTAACTCGTTTAATTTAATATATCCTTTTTGGATTGGAGAAAACGAAATGCATTAAAATTCAGATAATGCCGCACCGGAGCAGCCGCGCGCGTATGTACAAAATTAAAAAATTAACGAAAGAAAAGCACCCGGGTTTTACAAGATATACAAAAAAACAAAAAGAAAAAGAACCAAACCGATTCTTTTTCAAAACAGATGTATCAAACGCAGGTTGTTCCGCCGTCAACGACAACGGCAGTTCCTGTCGTGTAACCGGTTTCATCCGCCGCCAAATAAAGAAGCGCGGTGTTGAGTTCGCCGTCCTTGCCGTATCTTTTCATCGGAACGGTTACTTTCATGAAATTTTGGAATTCATCCGTATTCAGCGCGGCTTCCGTCAATTCTGTCGGGAAAAAACCGGGACAGATGGCATTGACGGTGATGTTGTATTTCGCCCATTCGGCACCGAGCGCGCGTGTAAAATTAACGGCAGCGCCTTTGGAAGCGTGATATGCCGCCCCGCTGTAACTGCCGACCAATCCGTACATGGAAGCGACATTGATAATGCGGCCGTATTTGTTTTCAATCATAACTTTTCCGAACTCGCGGGAGACGACAAACATCGCATTGATGTTCAGATTCATTGCGCGGTACCATTGTTCGTCGGGCATGACTTCGGCCGGATCTTCACCGCCGATGCCGGCATTGTTGACTAAAATGTCCACTTTGCCATATTCGTCAACGGCTGCTTTAACCGCGACTTTGATATCTTCCGTGTTCGTCACATCGGCAACAACAGGCAGGCATTTGCGCCCGGTTTTGCGGATTTCTTCGGCAACGGCTTCTAATTTGTCTTTGCGGCGGGCGATAATGACTAAATCCGCACCCTGTCCGGCCAATGCTCTTGCAAACTGAACGCCAAATCCTGATGATGCCCCTGTGATGACGGCAACTCTTCCTGTTAAATCAAACATATTCTTTTCCTCCTTAAATTGCGGTTGTTCCGCCGTCGACAACGACCATGGATCCGGTTGTATAACTTGCCTCATCGGACGCTAAGTAAATCAGCGCCGGATTGAGTTCACCCTCGCGGCCGCCGCGAGCGATCGGTGTTGTTTGTTTCAGATAATTTTGGAACTCTTCGGTGTCAAACAACGAATTGGTCATTTCGGACGGGAAGAAGCCGGGGCAAATGGCGTTGACCGTAATGTTATATTTGGCCCACTCAGCTGCCAGCGCGCGTGTCAGGTTGACAACGCCGCCTTTGGACGCGTGATAAACGGCGGTCGGAACGGACGGATTGTTGCTTCCGACAAGGCCGTACATGGACGCGATGTTGATGACGCGGCCGTATTTGTTCTTAATCATTTCTTTCCCGAATTCACGAGCAACGAAGAAGACGGAATCCAGGTTTAATCCCATGACGCGATTCCATTCTTCGTCGGTCATGGATTCGGCCGGTGCGACCGCGCTTGTTCCGGCATTGTTGACTAAAATATCGATTTTGCCGCATTTTTGAACGATTTCAGCAACCGCTTTTTTAATCTCATCTTCTTTTGATAAGTCGGCGGCAACCGGCAGACATTTGCGTCCGGTTTTGCGGATTTCTTCTGCAACCGCTTCAAGCTTTTCCATTCTGCGCGCGATGATGACAACATCTGCGCCTTGTTCAGCGAGCGCTTTCGCGAACTGAACGCCGATTCCTGATGAACCGCCGGTAATAACGGCAACTCTGCCTGTTAAATCAAACATTTTTGATCCTCCATGAATAATGACAGCCAATTAGGGCTTACTCAAAGTTGAAAATTTTGTCATATATATACATGATGGATATTTGTAAACCGTTGAAAAAAGAAAAGAAAGAAACAATCAAAATGAGAGAATAAACAGAAAAATAAAATTTCATTTTACGGAATAAAAAATAAAGAAAAAGATGCCCGGAGCGTGACTCGAACACGCGACCTCCAGATGTCTCAGGAATTTTGAAATTCCAACAAGACGCCGTCATTATTTTCCCTATGAGTCTGGCGCCCCAACCAACTAGGCTATCCGGGCTGTCGGATGCACTAAAATAAACATTTTGATATTAAAAGATATTGATTGAAATTGATATTTTTGAGCAGGACATTTTTATAAAAATATAAATAAAAGCCGAACTTATTTAAAAAATGCTTTCAAGTTTAGGATTGAAAATAAAAACAAGAGAGGGAAAATTAATGGCAAAAATAACAGGCTTCTCCGGAAGCCCCAGAAAAAACGGCAACACGAATTTTTTAATGGAAACGATTTTAAAAAGCGCAGCGGACAAAGGCTGGGAAACCGATTTTGTTTTGCTCAACAAAGCCGACATCGGTTTTTGCGAAGCTTGCGACGCGTGTCATAAAAGCGGCAACGGTTGTGTTAAAAAAGATGACATGACGGAACTTGGCGAAAAATTGAAAGAATCCGATGTCTGGGTTCTCGGAACGCCGGTTTATTGGTGGGGGCCGACCGCACAAATGAAAGTTTTCATGGACAGATGGTACGGCCTCCCGCGCGAGACATACCAAAACAAAAAAGTGATTTTAGTTGTTCCGATGGAAGATACGGAAGACAAAACCGCGTCGCACGTGATTGGAATGTACCAAGACGCATTTGATTATATCGGCGTTGAAATCGCAGACATCATCGTCGCAAAAGGCGTACTGGAAGCAGGCGCGGTTCAGTCAAAACCGGAAATTATCAAGCGGGCGGAAGCAACCGTCGACAAAATTTAAAACAAAAATAAAACAAATCAATGAAAAACAATAAAAACAAAAACGAAGGCGATAAAATGAAATTGGACAAAAGCTCAATGGACGTCATCTTTGATGAAGCCCGAACGCACAAATATTTTGAAAAAACAGAAATTTCAGACGACTTGCTGACTCAAATTTACGACGAACTCAAAATGGCACCCACGTGGGCAAATTGCCAATCGGGGCGCTTTGTTTTCGTTAAAAGCGAAGATGCCAAAAACCGGCTGCTTCCGCATGTCGGCGAAACAAATCAAAGAAAAATTGAGGAAGCGTCGGCGACAGTGATTATCGCGTATGACTCAAAATTCTACGAATTTATGCCGCGCCTGTATCCGCACGGCGATTATTACACAATGTTTTCAAAAGACGAAACGTTTGCAGAACGCGCCGGGCTTTTGAGCGGGTCGCTTCAAGGCGCTTATTTAATCATTGCCGCGCGCGCTTTGGGACTCGACTGCGGGCCGATGGGCGGCTTTGACAACGCCGGCGTCGACAAAGAGTTCTTCCCGGACGGGCGCTTTAAATCGATTTTCTTATGCAATTTGGGAATCGGCGATAAAAGCAAGCTGCATCCGCGCGATGACAGATTTAAATTCGCCGAAGCCTGCAAAATTCTTTAACATTTTTAAAAAAAGAAAATAAAAGAACAAGAGAGACAATAAGTCTCTCAACTGTTTTATGATGAGCTGTCAGTATCCGGTTGCGGTTGCCAGCGTAATGAGCGCGTCATCGCCAACCGTCCCCGTGACGGTGACAAACATGCTGTCGCCGAGCGCCCAAGCCACCATGTATTTGCCGTACTGCGGCGCCTCATCGGTTTCGGCCGCGAACAAAGTCGCATCGTGACCGTTGAACTGAATCGTTGTGATGTTGCTGTCGCTGCCATATGTTTTGGAGTGACTGTCTTTCATCATCTGAATGTAAGAGTCGGGCGTTTTGGTCGTGTTCGCAATCGCGACATCGTAATATGTCAAGAAAACAGGTGTTCCGGCTGATCCGTAATGGTAAATGCCTTGGTAGCCGTACAGCGCGTCCGTGACGCCGATATGCTGTCCGTGAGACTTAACGGTCGCCGTTGAGAAGAAAACAAATTCTTCGGGAACGGGGTGAACCAAAGTCAAATTCGCATCAAACGGCGGAACGGGTTTTTGAACGGATTCATTGCTTGAATTGTCCGTTTCATTTGAAGTGTTTCCCGTGTTGTTGCCAGTCGTGTTGTCGGTCGTATTGGTGTTGTTTGTCGCGTTGTCTGCGTCATCGCCGCCGAGGCAGCCGGAAACGCCGACTGCGAAAACGACAGCGAGGAGAAGAAACGCAACAAGAATGTTTTTCTTCATGTTTTTGCCTCAATTTATGATTTCATAATTGAAATTATTTAAAGATCAGATGCTTCCGCAAGTTCTTTAATGACAGAATAATTGACCTGACCGTAAACGGCAACCACGTAACCGTCGTCATATTCGTCGCCGGACCAGTTGGACCAAGCCAAAATGTAACGGCCTTCCTGCGGCGTGTCTTGAACAGTTGCTTCGAGCAAAACCGCATCGTGACCATTGACCGTGACGATTGAGCTGACGCTGTCACTGCCGTATTTGGATGCGTGAGACGCAATCATTTCCGAAACGTAATCTTCAGACGTTTTCGTAGCGTTGCATCTGAAAACGGAAAGATAAACGTTTGAATTGTCGTAAGTCAGCATGTTTCTGTACCCGATTAACGCGTCAGCAATACCGATTCTTTCGTTTGTCGCGGTAATTGAGCGCGTCGCCAAATGCGTAAATCCTGCGGGAAGCGGATCGACGGTAACGACGCTGCCGTTAAAGTTTGTAATCAAACCGGCATCGGATTGATTTGAAGAATTGTTTGATTCTTCGACGGGCGGTTCGGAAACAATATCGGAAGTATTGTCATCGACGGATGTGTTGTTGTCAGTGCCGCCGTTGTCCAAGCATCCGGAAACGCCGACAAAACCGACAGCAAGAAGAATAATTAAAATTAAAAGTGCTTTTCTCACTAAAAAATCCTCCTTTTGAGTAGTATAACTCAATTATATTATAAAAGAGATTGGAGCGTGATCTTTTAAGAAATCGGAATAAAAGACAACGGCCATAGGTAATAAAAAAGACAAAGTGAGAACGAAAAATGTTCCCACCTTCGAATCGGAATCAAAGTTCAGATGCTTCCGCCAAAAATTTTAAAGTTTCATAATCGATTTGACCGGCGACTTGTCCTTTTGCCGCAAAAATCAAATTTCCGCGCGTCCAGGCAATCATGTCGGTTCCCGAGCCGTTGGCGGTTGTGAATTTCGTTGCATCGTGGCCGTTGATTGTCACCGTCGAAACATCGGCGTTGTCACCGTTGCTTGATTCATATGAATTTTTCATTTGCTGATAATATCTTTCGGCATCGCCGGTTGAATTTGTTTTGAAACAGTAGAAATAAACGGTTCCGTTTGAAACGGTGTCGTTTTCAAATTTGTAATAGCCTCTGTAACCGTACAAAACATCCGTAATTCCGACGCCTTCACCGTGAGATTTGACGCTTTGCGTAGACAGGAATTCAAAACCGGAAGGCAAATCCCGAACGGTTACAATGTTTGTGCTGTAATTTAAATCATCATCCGTAAACGAACTTTTCGACGAATCATCATCGGCGACGATTTCGTCATCCGCGTCGCCGCCCAAACAGCCGGAAATGCCGACCGCCAAAAGAACGGCGAGCATGAGCAATAAGATTGATATTTTTTTCATAAAATCCCCTACCTGAATATTTAAATCGAAAAACAGCTGAGCAAATCAGCCGTACAGAAATGGTTTTAATATTATATTAACCGCGTGCCGGAAAATATTTTTTAGAAAGAACAGCAGTCACACGGCTTTGCCGGGCGGATAATTCCGGCGGCATCATTCGGACAGGCTTTGGCGCAAATAAAACAATTGACGGGGCACAAATCTGAATTTTCAAGAATCGGCGCGGAATCGTTTTGCTTGAGCAAATCGTGCGGACACGCGAGAAGACAAGCGCCGCAGCGGCGACATTTATCGGAAGAAAAAACGGGGAACCAGTGCTTTGCCATAAAGATCAGAATTGTAGATATAAGAAAACGAATAAATCACAAAATTATTGGAATAATAAAAAGAAATGTGAGAGGCGTTAGCCTCCCGTTAAATTGTTGATTTTTAAAATTAAAGGTCGGACGCTTCGGCAATTGTTTTGATTTCATCAAGTGTTGCCGGTCCGTTGACAACGACGAGTTTGTCGCCGTTTGCCCAGGCGAGTGTGTATCTCTCGATTGTGCTGCCGCCTGCGGTTGTCGGTGTCGTAATCAAAGTTGCGTCGTGATCATGGATTGTGATGGTTGTGACGTTGCTTGATTCCGGATATTTGGCTTTGTTCGCGTCAATCATTGCCTGAACGTATCCTTTTGCAGCGCTGTCGTTCTTTGTTTGGAAAGCGGAAAGGTAAACGTTGGTTGAGTTAACGGAGTAGTAACCGGAGAAACCGTTGAGCGCATCGTTGATGCCGTCAATGTTTTCATTGTCTGCGGTCACGTTTCTGACAGCCAAAAGTTCATAGCCGGACGGCAATGAGCTGACGATGACGGAACTGTTGTTGAAAGCGAGTTCGGGTGTCACGTTGCTGGAATTGTTTGTGCCGTTTGTGTTGGTGCCGTTTGATGAGTTGTCAGTGCCGTTTGTATTGGAACCATTCGTGTTGGAACCGTTAGATGAGTTGTCGGTGCCGTTTGTGGAACCGTTTGTTGAGTTGTTGTCAGGTGTGTTGTCGTCACCGCCCAAGCAGCCGGAAACACCGACCGCGACAGCGAGAAGAGCGACCAACAGCACGATTAAAATGCTTTTTTTCATTGTATCACTTGTTTGTTTTGTTTCAATCTAAAAACACAATTGTATTATTGTGTTTCGTTCCCCGAATACGGCTGGAGCGCTGTAAACATGCCGGTCCACCGATCGGGATTTGTCTGTAAGCTGTAAGCTTCTGCACCATCTTCAAATACGGAAGATGCCGACTCAATTGATTTGGCATTCAAGTATTCTTGGCTTGTGAAATTTTCACTCGCGCTTTTGTTTTCAAGTGCCATTGCAGTTGCAATCAGCAAGAAAACCAAAACGGCTGCAACAAGTAAACTTTTTTTGCTCAATCAAATCCCCCCATTCCTGATAATCCGTCAAGCGCGGCGACTTTTCAATATGCCAAGAAGCATTTGAAAATTCTATAAACCACCATTACCGCGCTTGGTATAGATGCAAATCACGAAATACCCTTTATTAAGTTTTGCGGTCACAAAATTTGAAAAACGCAATCTGTTACATGATATAACGTTTGAACCGTCGATAATTGACGACAAGAAAAAACAAAACGAAATAAGAAGAGTGAAAGGAAATGAGGTGAAAGGAAAAGATGTGAAAAATGAAAGGATTTCAAAGAAATCCGCTTCATATTTTATCACATTTCCTTATCAATTACTCCGGACTCGCCCCGGGCGGTTGAATTTTTCTTGCCCGATAGCGTCTGTAAAGATATGCCGCAACCAAAATTGCAACCAACAGGAACAAGCCCAAGGCAAGCGCGCCCAACATTGTCGGCACAGCATTGCTTTCGCCGCCATCCGTTTCAGGATCGGTGCAGTCTGAGCCGTCACCGCCGCCGGAACCACCGCTGCCGCCGCCGTCACCGCCGCCGTTGCCATCGTCACCGCCGCCGGAAGACAGGTTTCCGACTTCTTTGACGACATAGAACTGATAACGATATCCGCCGGGGTTCAACGCAAACGGCTGAACGGCAGATCTATGAAGAATATTGCCGCCGCCTTCGTAAATTTTCAAATATATTTGTTCGGCGATATGCAAATCCATATCATCCGATAAAGTCAGATTGTTCGCGAGATAGAAAATCAAAACGCTTTCGGCATCAAGTTTTTTGAAAGCCGAATTTGCATAGGTATCAAAATAATACCGGAACTCATCCATGGAATGCAAACCGTCGTATTTCAGAAGACCGACTCTGTCGTCCGCTTTCAAATCGGTGACATTCTTAAAGTCTGTCAGCCAAATGCCGTCAATTTCAACGACTGCGTCTTTGTTTCCTTGGAAAACATCCTTGACGTGGACGCGCAAAAGCTGAACGTCTTTGACATTTTGAATTGTGTCTTTGTAAATCCAATCTCCGGAACCGTCGCCGGCATTTGTTGTCACGATGCTTGAATTGACAAGAACGCCGTCTTTGTAAAGTTCCAGGTTGACTTGATTTCCTTTGACATCGATTTGATCGACTTGAAGGGAATAGCCGCGGCCCAATTCAATCCATTCTTTTGTTGTCAAAGTGTGTTTCGAATCGTCATCAGTGACTAACGGCGCGAATTTATCCAATTTTGTACTGTCCGCGATATAGAAACCCTTTGAATCGATGACGTTTAACGGAACGTATTTCTCTCCGAAATAACCCATGACGTCGTAGCCGGAATCCCAGGAATTAAGAAGGTTTTCATCATCATCAAGTCCCGTGTTTGGCAGATATTCATAATTTGTATGAATGTAAGTTGTCAAATACATGAATGACTGACTTTCTTTTTCGAATTTGTCGGGATTCGGATAGGTGTATAAAATTTCGGTGGCCAAGTTTTGATCCAAATCGTAATAGAACGCGCCGAAATTGGAATAGGTGTACACGGTTCCGAAGAAAGAAACTTCGCTTTTTATGTTGTATGTTCCGGGCGCGGTATGCTCTTTGAAAAGATAATACCGATTTTGAGAATCGTATGTTTCATCAACGTCTGCCGGCGGAATTTCAAAGCCGTCCTGAACTCTGATGAACAAATCTTTTCCCAGAGGAATGACTGCGTTGCTGCTGAGGACAATGTCCTCGGCAACATAGGTCAAAGATTCGCTGTTGATTGTCGTTGCGTTCCATTTGCCGTAATCGACGTCGGATTTGACTTCAATCGCGTTCAAATAATCGACAAGCCACAAACCGTTGATTTCAACGGCTGCGCCGCTTACGCTTTGGAATGTGTCTTTGACGTGGACGCGCAAAACCTGAACGCCTTGTTCGTTCAGAATATTTGTCTCAAAAATCCAGTTGCCGGATTCGGACGCGTTGACAATGCCGGATCCTAATTCGACATCGTCGTGTTTTAAGATGAGATTTGTTTTGTTGCCGCCGACATCGACTTGATCGACGTAAAGCGTATAACCGCGTCCCAAATCAATATCATCTCCGACTTTCAAAGTATATCTTTCGTCGTCGTTCATCACGAGCGGCGCGATTTTATTCGCTTTATAGGGCTGAGTCTCATAATAATAATCGGAATAAACCGTTTTATTGCTGAGCGCGACATAAGGCTCGCCGAAAAATCCGAGAACGGGGAAAGCGGCTGAATAAATATATTCATATTCCCAATCGGTTCCTTCATTTTCGATGACAAAAGTCGTCCAGTTATATTCAAATTTTTGAAGCGCGGGGCTTGTCGAATAAGTGATGTCCACGTGACCCGGCGCATTAAGAACCTGATTATAATCAGCATCCGGATGCATGCCTTCAATCGCAATTGATTCTGTTGAAATATTATTTTTCAAGTCAAAATACAGCACGCTGAAATTGCGTGGGACAATATAATCCGCGTAAAAATAAAATTCCTCTTCGTCCCAAACGCCGTTATAATACAAAATCGGGCTTCGTTCTTCGACGGAATCGTCAACCGAAACCGCGCCAAAAGACAGGCTGACCAATGATAAAAGAATCAGCGCTGCCGCCAAAAAGTATCTGTTTTTCATAAAAATCTCCAAATTGTTTTTGTTTTTGTAATTCTCTGCAAGCAGAAAAATTTCGAAAAAACATTTTCCGAATTTAAAAACAAAATGAGAAACAAGCATATAAAAGTATTGTGAAATAATATATTATAATACAAAACGTCAAAAATATACGAATAACATAATGACAGAAATTAATGAAATACGAGCCGAATTGAAATTATTAATGAAAACAGAAAAAGTAAACAAACGAAAAACAAACAAAAAGACACAGCAAGAGCTGTTCCAAAAATGATTCTTAAAAAAATAGAAAGTAAAGAATTTCCGAAGAAATTCTTACTTAAATTTAGATTTCACAGAACAAGCTTATGCCTGTTTCTTGTAGACCATGAAGTAGTATGCTGCACCTGCGATGATGATAATCAACACGATCGCAATGATGATGTGCCACATGTATTTCTGGAAGAAACCGGGTTCCTTGTCTTCGCCGCTGGGTCCTTCTTCAGTCGGAGTGGGTTTCACTTCGGTGGGTGTGGGTGCGGGTGTTTCTGTGGGTGTTGCAGGTTCGGAGGGTTCCGGTGTCGGAGTGGGTCCGTCGCCTTCGCCAATTGTCTGTGTAACATAGAAGTAAAGGTTCTTTTTATCAGCATCTTCACTATCTGCAGTCTTCAAGTACATGTTGTTGGCAATCTGCTTGTCCATGTCTGCATCAATTGTGAATTCACTGTCGAGAACGAACTTCAAGATGGTGTTTCCGCCGCTCTGGAATTTCATTGCGCCGAATTTGTCATCATTCTTAATTTCAGTTGCATTCAAGTAGTCAACGAGCCAGAGACCTTCGATTTCAACAAGGCTGCTTTCAGTTCCCTGGAAAACGCTCTTGACGTGAACTCTGAGAACCTGTGTCTTGTCTTCATTGAGGACTTTAAGATCAAAGATCCAGTCGCCACCGTCAGAACCGTCGGTTGTAACGATGCTGGAGTTGAGTTCCTTACCGTCTTTCATGAATTTGATGTAAGCTTTGTTACCATCGACATCAATCTGGTCGACAACGAGGTTGTAGCCTTCACCGAGTTCAAGGGTTGCACCGGTTTTCAAAACATATTTGTCGCCGGAGTCAATGACGAGTTTTGCCATCTTCTCAGCTTTTGCGAGAGTTGTGTCGTCAGAGGGTGTGTTACCAATCTTGTTCAACGGAACGTATTTTTCACCGAAGAAGCCCATAACGAAGTATTGAGCATTGTCACCGGCGTTGGTCCAAGTTGTTTTGGTATAGTCGTAATCGATTTTCTTGGGTTCAGTGGTGTAGACTAAACCAGATGTTTCTTTAACCGTCTTTTTGTCAGCTTCTGTTTTGAGGATTAACTCTTCTGTGAAAACATTAGAGTCAATGTCATAGAAGAATGCTGCGAAATTGGTGTAGTTGAAAAGACCATCGTTTGCTGCACCAGTTAACTGTGCATTGTAACTAAGAACATTACTGCGGATTTCGTATTCGCCTGCATCTGTATAGGTTTTAACAAGATAGAATTTATCTTTGTCAGCTGTTGCGGGAGTTCCTGCAGTGAAGTCTCCGAATTCTTTTTCAGACTTCAAGTAGATACCTCTTCCGAGATCAACATCAGAATCAGCAGAGATTGAAACTTCTTTTGCATAGAATGTAAGGTTTTTAGAAGTAATAGATGCATCTTCAAATTTACCGTATTTGTCATCGGACTTAACTTCGAAAGCGTTCATGTAGTCGATAAGCCAGAGACCTTCGATTTCAACAAGGCTGTCTTGTGTGCCCTGGAAAACGCTCTTGACATGGACTCTGAGAACCTGTGTTTTGTCATTGTTAAGAACTTTTAAATCAAAGAACCAGTCGCCTCCAAGTGAAGAATCAGTTGTAACGATACTGGAGTTAAGTTCTTTACCGTCTTTCATGAACTTGATATATGCTTTGTTGCCGTCAACATCAATTTGATCAACGACGAGGGAATAGCCTTCGCCGAGTTCAAGGGTTGCACCGGTTTTCAAAGTATATCTGTCACTAGAGTCGATAACAAGTTTTGCAATTTTGTTTGCACTGACATTAGTCAAAGTAGTGTCTGTGTCAATTTTAGAGAGAGCAACATACGGTTCTGCAAAGAAGCCGATAACTGCATATCTGTTAGTGCCAGCCCAGTCAGTAGATTTTGTATAATCATATTCCTGCGCTTTAACTTCTGTAAAGTATTTGATGTCAACGACATTGGTACCGTTCTTTTTAATACCAATTTTTTCAGTAGACATGTTTGTGTCAAGGTCATAGTAAAGACCTGCCCAGCTTGTTGCATCAATGACCCAAGCATCGTTTGTGCCGGGTGCAAGAGTTGCATACTCACCGTTGTATGCTTCTGCATTGTAGCGAAGAATAGTGCTTCTGATTTCGACTTCATCAGCTGCTGCTGCAGTTCCGACGAGGGCGAGGAGAAGTACTAATGCCACTAATAAGTGTTTCATTTGCATTTATTTTTCCTCCATATTATAATGGTAAACACGGGCTTTGCATTCGGAAAAGAACGAAATTCAACGAAAGTGTGAAATGTGTTCGAAAAATCATTGAAATATCCGACCAATGGCTGAATACAATGATAGTCACGAATACCCGAGCTTATACAGAGGTTAAAACTGACAAAAGGGTTATTAAACTTTTGCGGTCACTTAAATAAAAAAAGACTTGGAATTACACTTTAAAACGATTGATAAGTCGATAATCGACGACAAGGATTTTTGAGAGCAGTAAGGCTATCGTTTGAATTAAAGTTATCGAATGATTGCGTTTTTTGATTGAAAGTGCATGATTAAGAACGAAATTTGACCAAAATTTCGACTTTTTTTGTGTTGGATTTGGAAAATGTCGTAAATTGATTTAATTTTGTCGATGGATTCCAAAGAGAAGAATAGGAAAATAGAAAAAGAAATTTTTGGCGTTTTTCTTTTTTTCAGTTGAAGAAAAAAAGGAAAATGAAAAGAAGAATGAAGAAGAGAGGAAGAAGAATAAAAAAAGGAAAGATTATCGGAGAGTTGAAAATCAAATGATTTCACCGTATTTGCCGATAACTTCAGAATTATTGTTTTTCGATTTCATCTTGAAATCTTCTCTTGACATAAACATTGATCCTGGAGCAGCTTTATCGTTGCCTAACTCAATAAGCATCGCGTCAACCTCTTCGGGAGTCATTGTGGCGAGAAGAGCTTTTGTTGCTTCTAAAGCTTCTTCCATGTCTTTTACCATGCGATCTTCTGCCTATTTTCTCATAATTTCATCCATAATTATCACCAAGAAGGAGTCTTTCTCAAAGTTACGAATCGGATAAATGTATCCATGTGTTTTTTATTTATAACATATTCTGAAACAGTTTTAATTTTTTCATAATTCTTCAAGCAATAAATTCTATAGGGAATTAATGCTTGAGGAGCTTTATTTCTAAAATTTGGTTTGTTTGTCAACTTATATAGATTTGCAGTAAGCACCACCATATCATATTTATCTTGAAAATTCATTTTTTCGAAAAGGTAATCATATACAGTAGTGTAAAATATTTTATCAGTATTACAAATATCATATAAATTTTCATAAACTTCATTGAACATTTCTTTTACTTTAAAATTGTCCATATCTAAATAACTGACATCAGTCATTTCGGCAACGATAACGCCGTATTGAGCTTGAAATGCTGCAATAAGCTCATTCAATTCATCATCAGTCAAATCAACTCCCACAGAGATTTTTTGAATCGGACCTTTCAAATACGAATCACTGTTGAATTTCCACCAAATTGCAAAGAATTCACTGTCATAAAAATAAACACCTGCTCCCAAGTAATTGTCCTCGCTTGAAGATGATTTAAAACCTTCAGAAACAATTTTATCAATATTTTCACGAGAAGTTCCGTGAAACAATGATATGTCCCGGATGACAGAAACAGGACAATCATCAAATAAATTTGAAAACATTGTATCAACTCCGTTGTTATTATTTTTGTAAATAAAACACCAGCGTTAAATACTTTATTAAATTATTCAGGAACTGATAGAATAGAAAAATATAATAAGATTAAGAAAATTTTGGATATTTCGGCAATTTTTGTTTATGTTCGGCCGACTTCACTCGAGACTTTACCGATTCATATTGATCGATGGTCAATTTCGCATTTTCCAAAACATTTTTCACAATTTTGAAATCTTCATCACCCGAATTCATTTTCAAAACTTTATTCAAACCGATTTTTTCAAGTTCGTAAAGCAAATAATCCAATTGCTCATACCGAATGCCGAGATCTTCTTCATCCGACTGGCCGCTCCAAAAACCGGCGGACGGGGCTTTTGACAAAATTGATTCCGGCAAATTCAAAAATTTTGACAGCAGCCGAACTTCGGTTTTGTACAAATCCGCAATTGGATCCAAATCAACACCGCCGTCACCGTATTTCGTATAATATCCGGTTAAGCGTTCCGTTTTGTTTTTCGTCCCGATGACAAGCAAATTGTTGGCGTTGGCATAATAATAGAGCAAAGACATGCGAAGCCTGGATCTCAAATTTCCGGATGGGATGAAAGAGTCAGATGAAATGGAGAGATCAGAATCTTGAAATGAGGATTCGGCGGCGGCAATTGTTTCATGCAAATTGATTTTTTGAAGGTTAAGGCCGAATTGTTCGGAAAGCAAAACGGCATCCTGCAAATCTTCAGAATTGAAGGAATTCGTTTCAGAATTGTAAAAGAAAAACGGGTGCACGTTTTTTGCGCCCATCGCTTTTGCCGAGAGCGCCGCGACAAGCGCCGAATCAATGCCGCCGGAAAGGCCGAGGACAACGCCTTTCGCGCCGGAATCTTTGACGATTTTTCGAATGAATCGAATGATTTTTGATTCGACGGCGGCGGAGTCGAATTCTTGAAAAGGTTTGGGAACGGAGAAATTGGCGGCGGTCATAATATGTAGAGTGTGTCGAATCAGATTTTAAATCTTTCCTAAAAAAGAATACAGAAAGAAATAAATTGTAACGGACGTATTATAGAACAAGTAAAATAAAGAAGATACGCCGCCGTTTTTTGAAAAACGATTGCGGCAGTCAAAATTAAAGCGGGAAAATTTATGAAAAAGAATGAAATCATCGAATCGGAAACGCCTGTTTTGAAAAAACCTGCAAAAATCGTCGACGAACTCCAAATGGAAGTCGAAAAAGTATATCCGACCGATGACTTCGGCAAAGGAATCATTCCGCTGACATCGGAAGTCATGGAAATGCTGGGACTTTCCGTCGGCGAGCCGGTTGAAATCGAAGGCGAACGAAAAACGGTCGCACGCGTTTGGAAAGCAAACATTTTGGACGGGTCAACCGATGAAACCGTTCGCATTGACACATTTATCCGCTACAACGCAAAAGTCACCGTCGGCGACAAGGTGACAATTCGAAAAGCAAAAGTCGTTCCCGCCAAAAAAATAACGGTTGCGCCGCTTGAAGAAGAAAAACTGGCGCTGAACGGTGAGATTGAAGACAAAATCAGATACAATTTAAGAGAGCGTTATTTGGTCAAAGAAGACATTGTTCCCGTTCGAAAAGACATGCTCGGCTTAAACGATGTGTCGCAGCCGGAAATGAAAAAGCAAACCGTTGAATTTATGGTGACACAAGTCACGCCGTCAAAATCAATGGTTGTCGTCACAGACGAAACACAAATCTCTTTTGAAAAGAGCGCAGAAGGCTACCGCAAAAAACACATTTCTTACGAAGACATCGGCGGCTTGGGCGATAAACTTGCGGAAATCCGCGAGGCGGTTGAACTTCCGATGAAGCAGCCGCGCCTGTTTAAAAGATTAAAAATCAGCCCGCCGAAAGGATTGATTCTTCACGGAATTCCGGGAACCGGGAAAACAATCATCGCGCGCGCAGTCGCCGATGAAATCGGCGCTAATTTCTATTACATTGCCGGCCCGGAAATCATGAAAAGCGGCTACGGTCAAAGCGAAGAAAAAATCCGCGAACTTTTTGCGGAAGCCGCGAAAAACGCGCCCGCCATTATTTTTATTGACGAAATTGATTCAATCGCGCCGAAAAGAGAACAATCCGGCGAAGTCGAGCGCAGAATCGTCTCGCAGCTGCTGACCGTCATGGACGGCATGATGGACACGACACAAGTTTTCGTCATCGGAACAACCAACAGAATCCATTCGATTGATCCCGCGCTTCGCCGCCCCGGCCGATTCGACAGAGAAATTGAAATCGGCGCGCCCGATGCCGCCGGCCGAGAAGAAATCATCCGAATCCATGCGCGCGCAATGCCTTTGGAAGGTTATCCGAAAATCAGAATGATTGAGGCCGCGCTCAGAAAAGCAAAGGAAAAAGCGAAATATGACGCGGAAAACGGCATAACCGATGAGGAAACAAAATCCGCCGACAAAGACACGGTTTCCGATTACACTAAAAAACTGGCTGCTGCAAAAGAGCAGTACGAAATGAACGCGAAAACGTTGTTTAAAGAAATGGCCGCGCAAACGCAAGGCTATGTCGGCGCGGATTTGGCCGCGCTTTGCCGCGAAGCCGCGCTCAATGCCGTCAAAAGAATCGCGCCGACGGTTGATTTGGACGAAAATTTAAGCGACGAAATCTTAGAAACGCTTGTCGTCACCAACAGAGACTTTGAACGCGCGCTCAAAAACAGTGAGCCGTCCGCGCTTCGCGAGATTTACATTGAGATTCCCGAAATTTCATGGGACGATATCGGCGGCCTTGAAAACGTCAAGCGGCAAATCATTGAAACATTGGAATGGCCGTTGAAATATCCCGAGAAATTCGAACAATTCGGAATCGAGCCGCCGAAAGGCATTTTGCTTTACGGCCCGCCCGGCACCGGCAAAACGATGCTCGCGCAAGCCGTCGCCCACGAATGCGAAACCAGTTTCATCAGCGTCAAAAGCACGGAACTGCTTTTGAAATGGGTCGGCGAATCCGAAAAAGCGATGAAAGAAATATTCAGAAAAGCGAAACAAGCATCGCCGACAATTATTTTCTTCGATGAAATCGACGCGTTCGGAACCGCGCGTGAAAGCGGATCCGGCGGAACGCGCTCTGTCGCCGAAAGCACGCTCAATCAGATGCTTGTCGAAATGGACGGCATTGAGCGCCTCAAAGACGTGTTCGTCGTTGCCGCAACCAACCGCCCCGACACACTGGACCCGGCATTGATTCGCCCCGGCCGCCTGGACAGAATGGTTTACGTCGGCGTTCCGGATTTAGTCGGCAGAAAATCAATCTTTGAAATTTATTTGAAGAAAACGCCGCTTTCCGACGATGTCAGCATTGAGAAGCTGGCCGAGACGACGCGCGGCTACACCGGCGCGGACATTGAAGCCGTTTGCCGTGAAGCCGTGATGACCGCGCTTCGAACAGACATGAATGTTCAATCGGTGACGGCAGCCGATTTCGATGCGGCGCTGGATACGATTCGCCCGTCCGTCGGCGAAGAATTAAATGAGAAATATGAAAAAATGGAAGACTTCATCAAACACAAAGATGAACCTGACGACGATTATTTCACCGCTTATAATTAATCATAAAAAAGTTTCAGAAATGAAAATGTATATAAAATAAAAGTGAATTAAATAAAGCAAATAACAGAATTTTATAATTCACTTTTCACAATTCAAAGAGGAAATGAAATGAAATACTACGCAAAGCGTCTTCTTGACAACAAAAAAATCATGTCAACGGATGCCAAAGAACTCGGAACGCTTGAAGACATTCATATCAATGCCAAAACCGGCGCCATCATGGATTTGGTTGTCAGCCCGGCAGAAGGCGTCGACCTTGCCAAATATCAAAAAGATGAAGACTACATTTTAATCCCGTTCAGCGCCGTCAGTGCTGTCAAAGACTACATCATTGTCGACAAAGATAAAGCCAAGGCTTTCATGATGAGATAATTTCTCATCATTCTTTTATCTCTTTTTTAAAAAAATAATTCAAAATACGCGAAGCGTTTTAATTTCATCAAAAGTTTGTGCGGCTTGCGCATGCGAGGACGGCAGTGAAAACAACGAGACATCAAACATAAAAATCGCGGCGCTCGTCTTCAAGTTCAATCCAATCGTTTTGAATCAAGAAATCAACCATTTCGGCAAAGCCGTCACCGTATCCTTTCTGAAGAACATAATCCGCTTCTTTTTTGACCGCGTCCGTTGCGCTCGCCACTGCAAAAGATAAACCGGCGGCGCGGAATAAATCAATATCGTTATTGGAATCGCCGACGGCGACGAAATCTTTGGGCTTTAAGCCCATCAATTCAGACATTTGAAGAAGCGCGCCGCCTTTGCAAATATTTTTATCGGTTAAATGAAAAGCGTATTCGGCATCAACAAATTCAATATTTTTAAAATCCGACAAATACGGCAGAATTTCGTCTTTGGAAATTGTTTTTGCAAAAGAAACATCTGTCACGCGATCGCGAGAATCAAAAACGTTCAGATCAAAATGTTCCAAAAGCAGATTCAAGGCCGCGTTTAATTCGTTCCGGCACGGATCAGCCATTATCGGATCGGCATCATAAGACGGAAGCAGAATACCGCCGTTTTCCGCAATCAACGGAGAGCGCGTCCCAAGCATCTTAGAAACAGCGCGCGTAAAGCAAAGCGTGTTGCCGGATGCCAAAACAAACGGAATGCGCCCCGAAATCATGTGCGCCGACCGAAGCGCTTCGACCGATAAACGGCGATCACTGTGCGTAATCGTGCCGTCAATGTCTGAAACAATTCCCAAGAAGCGAGCCATGACAAGAAAAAGCTGTATTCCGATATAGAAGTTGTGATTCTTTTTAAAAATAATAAAAATGAAAATTAAGCGGATTGGATTTAAAGATGAATCATTTTCAGAATGCGCCGCCAAAAAAACAATTAAAATGAATCATACGAACAGCTTAATATACGTTAAAATCCAATTTCATTGCAGAGAAACCATGAGTCAGAATCCGTTAAAAAAACACATTCAGAGTTTTCAAGGTTGTCTTCACGGGGGACTGATTAAGGAAAACGCCGAGAAATACAGACTTTCCGAAAACGAGATACTGGATTTCAGCGCCAATCTCAATCCTTTTAAAACACCGTTCGATCATCCCGAATACGGTTTGGATTTCATGAAACTGGCCGCGGAATCGTATCCCGAATCTTACAATTATCCTGACAACCGTTATCTCAAATTCCGGGAAGCTGCCGCTTCGTTCTTAAACTCCGGAATCACATCTGATGTGCGCCTGACTATGGAAAACATCATTCCCGGAAACGGATCCACTGAAATTATTCGCTTGTTCTGCCAATGCGTTTTAGACGAAGGAGACAAAGTCATCCTCCCATATCCGACATTCGGTGAATACGAAATCCAGTGCCGTCTTCAAAATGCGGAACCGGTTTATTTGCCGCAGGAAAAAATCGAAACCCTGACCGCCGGCGAACTCAAAGAAATCGGCGCGAAAATCCTTTTTATTTGCAATCCGAACAATCCGACCGCAGTTCTTCGAACGCGCGAGGAATTAATAAAATTGGCGAAAATTTGCGAGGAATCGGAAACGGTTCTCTTCATGGACGAAGCGTTCATCGAACTTTCCGACCCGGCAGAGTCTGTTTGTGATTTGGCTGCCGGCAGCAAATACATTTTTGTCATGCGCTCGCTGACGAAATGTTTTGAAATCCCAGGAATCCGACTCGGATTCGGCATCGCGCACCCCGAAATCGCGAACGCGCTTAACAACGCGCGTTTGTCATGGAATCTCAGCCCGCTTCAGGAAAATGTCGGCGCCGCGTTAATGACAATGGACGGCGGTGTCAACAGCGATTATCTTCAAAAATCAAGAGAATTGATTTTAAAAGAAGCGAATTTCTTAAAAGACGAATTATCCAAAATTTGGGGCTTTAAACCGGGTGTCGCGACAACGAATTTCCTGCTTGTCGACATCAGCGAAAGAACAATTAAATCGACCGAATTGGTCGAACGGTTCGCGAAAAACGGCATACTGGTCCGCAACTGCATTTCATTTAACGGCCTCGGCGAAGATTATATTCGAATCGCTGTCAGAACACGCCCCGAAAATGAAAAATTTATTCAAACGATTGCCGTCGTTTTTGACGAATGGGCGAAAGACTTCGCGGACAGCGAATTAAAAACCGCGCTGACGACGCACAAAAACGGACAGACGCAAAACAAAAGAGAAACGTGCGAATACTACCCGTGCCATTTTGACGGCCAAGACTGCACTTTCTGCTACTGCCCGTTCTACCCGTGCAAAGACGAAAGAGGCGGCGGCAAATACATTCAAAGTTCAAAAGGCGGACAGGTTTGGAGCTGCGTTGACTGCTACGTCCCCCACATTCCGCCCGTTGTTGAAAAAATGCTGGAAGGCTTAATGGAAGACGGTGAGACGGAAGACATCCTGAAAAAAGAATGGGAAGAAATCATTCTGCCGATTATGGAAGAAAGAGACGCGAATCATGTTCTTGCCGTTTGCCGGAAAATAAAAGAAGAAAACGGCAAAGCCGCCAAGAATTAATTTTATTTTCGGAGCCGAAGTATGGTTTTAACAGCTTTATGTCAATATTTATCAGCGGCTTTTACATACACGCCGATTGAGCTTGTTTTGATTTTGCTCTTGGCGGTTTTTATCGATTTGATATTCGGAGAGCCGCCCGCGGCAATCCATCCGGTCGTTTGGATCGGAAAAGGCATCGGATTTTTAAAATCTCGCGCGCCGAAAAATTACAGAAAACTTTACGGCGCACTTATGGCGGCAGCTGTCATTTGCTTTGCGGTTTTGCTGGCAACAGTTGTTGTTTTGATTGCGCATCACGAATATATGCCTTACGCGATCGGCATTTTGATTCAAGCCGTCTTCTTGAAAGCGACATTTGCCATCAAATGTATGGTTCAGCCGGCAAAAGAAATTCAGCAAAAACTGGACAACGATATCGAAACGGTTCGAAAGGATTTGATGACTTATGTCAGCCGCGACACGTCAAACCTGAGTAAAGGACAAATCATCTCCGCAGTTGTCGAATCCATATCCGAAAATTATGTTGACGCCATGCTGACGCCTGTGTTTTTCTATGTCGTGTTCGGTCCGCTCGGGCTTCCGGCTGCTTATTTGTTTAAAGCGGCCAGTACGCTTGATTCGATGGTCGGCTACAAAAATGAAAAATACATCAAGCTCGGCTGGTTTTCCGCCAAATTTGACGATGTTTTAAACTTCATTCCGGCGCGCCTTTCACCGATATTTATTGCAGTCGGCGCCGGGTTTTCAAACTTTATGACAGGCAATCTTGAAAAATTAAAACCGATTGACGGATTTAAATTGGCGCTGAAAGAAAACAAAGTGACACCGTCACCGAATTCCGGCTGGCCGATGGCGGCCGCGGCAGGCGCGCTTAACATCAGATTTGAAAAGCCGGACACTTACGTCATCGGAAGCGAGTACAGAGAACCCGAAGCCGCCGACATTTCACGCGTTTCAATTTTAATCATCATAACGTCCGTCATCACCGCAGCCGTCGGAACGCTGGCAATCGGTTTCATCGGATACGTTGTTTCATTGGTTTCATTTATGTAAAAAAAAAAGGAAATAAAAACAAATCTGTAAGAGAGGGAGAATATGAAATTATCAAATATTGACGACGGTTTTCAAAAAAAGCAGCCGGATGTCATTGAGGAAGAAGCGTCCAAAAACATCATGGACGTTTTAAATGAATTCGGCATTATGTACGCGGATTTGGAAAATACCGCGATGGAATTTTATGTGCCGCATCCGGGCATCGAAACCGAAGAAAAAGCGCGCGCCGTATTCAAAAGAGAATTTGATTACGCGATTACGGATTCCAATCTTCAGCTCCTGATTTACACGGCAATCCTTTTGGAAAAAGAAGGAAAAACAGGCAACCTCCCCGGCCTCAGCAAAAAATCATTTGAGCAGGACCTTTCTTTTATTATCGCCGATGAAATTCTTGGCGAAGCCGTTGCCGGATATATCGGCGGCACCAAAGGCAAATTTGAATTTGTCCGCTTTGACAAAAACAAGCCAGGAATCTTGAAAAGTCTGGGAATGTTTATGGACGACATCATTGGCGGCCTGCTCGGCGGCGTGTCGGCCAACATGTATTCGCGCGCGATGGCGGAAGCGGAGGAAACAAAATGACGATTTGGGAAGCTTTCAAAGCCGGTTTCGGGTTTTTATCCGTCATTCCCGTCGGAATCACGATGGAAGGCATTGACGCGCTGATGAAGCGTCTTTACATGTATCCGGTCATCGGATTCTGTCTCGGAATCCTCATCGGCATCGTCACGTTCGCCGCGGAAATCGTTCTCCCGGCACCTCTGACAATTATCGCGATTATGCTTGCGACATACGGTCTCATTTGGTTCAACCATTTGGATGGCGTTTCCGATTTGGGCGACGGCATGACCGCACACGGATCGCTTGAAAAGAAAAGAAAAGCGCTCAAAGACATGTCGCTCGGAATCGGCGGCGTCGCTTTCGCGGCGCTTTTGATGCTTTTGTTTTATTCGTCGCTGACAGCTCTTGAAAATATGTCGGGAATTGCCGGCGCGGTTCCGTATGCCGGACTCTTTTCAATCGCTTGCGCCACGATTTCAAATGCGGGATTGACACCTGTTTGGAGCGGCGCGCTGACGACAGCGGCGCTCATGTCTGCGGCGGTTATCGTTGCCGAAACGCAGGGCAAACAAGCGATGCTGACAATCGCGACATTCGGAAAATCATTCAGCGAAGGACTCGGATCAATGACGATTGCCGGCGGCACGAAAAAGAATTTTGCAATCGGCATTCTGTTTACGGCGGCGGTGTCAATCGCCCTGCTCGGCCTCCTCGGACTTGCCGCGCTGGCAGCGTCCACACTTGCAGCGCTCATCATTTTAAAGATCAGCAACCGTCATTTCGAAGGCTTAAACGGTGACGGAATCGGAACGGCCAACGAAGTCGGCCGAATCATTTCAATCGCGGCGGTTGCCGTCATTCTCTATTTAGTGTACGGAGGGATGTTTTGGACGCTTTAATCATGGCAGGCGGTCTTGCGCAGCGCATGGGGTCAGGTGAAAAATCCTGCATCGAACTCAACGACAAGCCGCTGATTTCATACATCATCGGCGCACTTCAAGACGCAAAAGGCATCGGCAAGATTTACGTCTCTGTCACGCAGGCAACACCCGAAACGAAAAAATTAATTGAAAAAGACTATCCCGACCTTTGTTTGATTGAGGCGGCCGAAGGCAGTTATGTCGGCGACATGATTTTTTCGATTAAAGAAGCGAAATTGATCGGCCCGGTGATGGTTGTCATGTGCGATCTACCGCTTGTCCGCGCTGACATTATTGACGAAGTTTTGGAAAAATACGAAATGTGTGAAGAGCCGGCGCTTTCCGTTTATGTGCCGATTGCGCTTTGCAAAAAAATCGGAATCCGCCCGGATACCGTGTTTCATAAGAATACAAAACTAATCGTGCCGACCGGAATCAATATTTTGGACGCGTCGGACATCAACAACGAACAGCCGGATTACAATTATATTGTCGATGACCCGCGGCTGGCAATGAATGTCAATACGCCGGAGGATTTGGAAAAATGCCGTCAAATGTTGTCGGAAGGATTTGAATAATGAAAAATAAAAAAAGTCAATTTTAAAAAACGAAAAAAGAGTTAAAGCTGAAAAATTCAGTCTTTAACATTTGTTTCAATTCTTTTACTGCCTTTTGCCAAATGGTCGCAGAGTTCCATCCCCCAGTTGCGGGCGCGGTCGCCCTGGCTTAAAATGTATCGGGAATCGAATCTGTTGTCGCTGTCAAAAAGACCGAGCAGTGTGATATTGTTTGTAACGGAAATTTCCGTGATGCCGAGACCGTCCGGAATGACATAGAATTTTGTATTTTTCCAGTCCAAGAATTTGACATCGTCAAGTTCTGAAGTGCCGTCATAAACGTATTCGGACAAGATTCTGTCAAACACGGATTGCGAATAAATCAGCGTCAAATCACAGCCGCTCTTAATCATGCTGTTATACATTTTATTGTACTGCGGCTGGAAAAAATTCGACAGCGTGACACATACTTTCGCATTATTCATCGCTTCGACGACTTCTTTGTTGGCGTCAAAAACGTGCGCCAAGTCAGATTCCAACAATTTGCATGGTCCGAGCTCGCCGATGCGGTCAAGCAGTGCGGATGGAATGCCTGACAAATCATGCGTCGCCCAATATTTTTGGTTGTTTTCGTAAACGCAAAGAATATTTAAGAGCTGTTTTGAATTGTTGGCAATTGCGCGGCCCATATCGGTCAGATAATAGACGCGGTCTTTACTGGTAATTAAATCCCATTCTTCCAACTTCTTAATCTGCGGAATCATCGCGCCCCAATTGACATTTAACTTATCTTTGATATCGTCAGATGTCTGCGGCCCCTCAAGCAAAAGAAGGAGTAAGTTTTTCCGTTTATCGGAAAGAAAAATTGTATCAATTAAACACGATTTCATATTGATGTAACCTCCATAACATCAACAAAGTAACGGTTTTTTAAAACGTGCAGCCGGCTGAAAAATCAAAAGAAAAATTCCCCTTTTCCATGACAAATCGGTGTAAGCACGCTTTTTCAGTTCGTTTTATAAATTGCGGAAAATAGTCAATGAATGTTTCCCGAATTAACACCACTGTTATAATTGAGTGGATTAGATTTTAATGTTTCGATTATAAAATTAGAAAAGAGAGCGATTTTTGAGGCTCAAACGGAAATTACAATGCCATTAGAATACGTTTTTTAGAGAAAACGGAACGGATTTGCTAAATGTAAATATTATTTATGAATATTTCGGTCTTAAAGATTTCAAACAGGATTTGAAAAAAATAAAACCGCTGTAAAATTCAAACAAAAACAGATAAATAAAATTGAAAAAGAAGAACAGAAGAACAAAATTAGAAAAGATGGAAAAAATGAAACTAAAAATCAAAATAAAAACCAAAATAAAATCAAAATAAAATCAAAATAATTGAAAAAAATTAGAATATGAAATTAATTCAAAATCATTGATTAAAATAAAAATCAATGAAATTGAATTTGTTGAAATTAAATGAAATTTACAGGATTTAATTTGAAATCAAATTAAAAAATTAAGATTCGTACCATTCCGGATCTTCGAAATCGGCGTCTTCGTTTTTAATAATTGCATCGCCCTTGCCGGAAATTCCGACCGCATTCATTGCTTTTGCGATTGCCGCGGAAAAGTCTGACAAATAATCGGAACAGGATAAGCTGTTGTAAATAAATTTTTTATTCGGCTGAATATTTGATTCAATCGTTTCGGGTTTGGGGACAATGTCTACCGGAATTCCGGTTTGCTCAGACGCTCTTGTCATCGCTTCCCTGAAATCGCCGATGCAATAGGCGATTCGGTAATCGTAATTGTCTTTGGTTGTTTCCAAATATTCCGAAATGCGCTTGGTTTCGGTTTTTAAGAAGTCGCGCTTGACTTTGGCGACATTGCATTGCCCCATCATGAAAGAATAATTCATGAACGGATATTCGACATCCAATTCTCGCGGAACGACGCCGCAGGTTCCGAATGTGACGATGTGAACGTCTTCTTCGCCCAGCATGGAGTAAATAATTTCATCAAATTTTTGATGGGATGGACTCGTATGATACGGCTTTTTTTTGGAGCACGGTACAAAAATACAAATTTTGCGCGACGGAATTTCGTATTCGGTCACGATCCATTCGTTCGCGCGCTCCATATCGGGATGATGAATAATATTTTCAGTGTCGAGCGGTTCGGATGAGCGCTCATCTTCCGGAATAATACGAGTCATATAAATCTTCTAAGACCTTTCTCCTATTAAAAAAAGCCGTTTTTGTTAAAACCATAAAGCATAAAAGAAAAGGGACAATATTAATCATTCAAAAAGACGGAGAGAGAAAATGCCGGATATAAGATTGGGAATTGATGAAGCAGGAAAAGGGCCGGTCATCGGTCCGATGTGTATTGCCGGCGTTTGCGCAACCGAAGAGCAGGAAATTAAACTTAAAAATCTGGGCGTTGCCGATTCGAAAAAGCTGACTGCTAAAAAAAGAGAGCAATTAGCGGTTTCGATTAAAAAATACGTGACTTCGTGGTACGTTTATGAAGTGGAAGCGAAGCAAATTGATGATTTGCGCAAAATTATGACGATGAATGAAATCATGGTTTTGTGTTTTTCAAAAGTCATGGAAGAACTTTCGATTCCGGAAGACGAAGCGTTTAATGTTGTATTTTTGGATGCCGCCGATGTCTCAGAAGAAAGATTCGCGCGCCGCGTTCATGACGAATATGCTAAAAAATATGAGGCGCGCGCTGACCAAATCGAATATGTGTCAAAACATAAAGCGGATACATTAAGCCCTGTCGTCTCGGCCGCTTCAATTCTTGCAAAAACCCGGCGCGATGAGTTGATTGAAGAAATCAAAAAGAAAGAAAAAGTGGATTTCGGAAGCGGTTATCCGTCCGACCCGAAAACGAAACAATTTTTGGAAAACTACGCGAAAGAACACGGCGATTTCCCCGATTACGTCCGAAAATCCTGGAAAACGGCGGAAAATTTACTTTAACTTTTTTTCTATTTATTTTTGCCGCCGTTACCTCGCCGTTTCTGTTTGCCGCTGCTACCTTGCCATTGCCGTTTGCAGCGGCAACTGCCTGCCGCCGCCGCGCGCGAGCCGCACAAATTTTTCAAAAAATATCAAAACTTGCCGAATGGATTTTCAAAAAAATATTAAAACTTGCAGATGAATTTTTAAAAAAAATTAAAGAAAAAAAAAGGAACGGTTTAAACCGTTCGGAGCGCGTCAACCGGATTCATGTCAGCCGCTCGCTTTGCCGGATACGCGCCGGCAATCACGCCGATCGCAACCGAAATGAGAATTGCACCGGCAATTGCGCCGTATGACAAGGACATGCTGATTCCAAGAAGGGACGAGCCGATGTAAGAGATCAGCAGACCCAAACCAGTTCCGATGATGCCGCCGATTACGCTGATGACGATGGATTCGATGATGAACAGAACGAGGACGTCGATGGAAGTGTAGCCGAGCGCCTTTAAGGTGCCGATTTCTTTCGTTCTTTCCGTCACGGTCACAATCATAATATTCATGATGCCGACAGAGCCGACAACCAATGAAATGCCGCCGATCGCAATTAAAAACAACTGCATTGTCTGCGTCATTGTGCTGACTTGCTCTAAGATTTCAACCTGATTCATCGTCCAAAACGGAACCAAGTCGCTGTTATCCAAATTGCGCTCGGAAACGCCTAAATTGCGCGCCAGATTCTTCTCGATTTCATCATTCGTTTCCTTGACCGTCTCATCCGATTCCGTCATCGCGAACATGCTGCGATAATCCTGCTGCGCCGTCATTTCTCTGACGACTGCAAGCGGCACGTAAATCGCGGTATTGGAATCCGCACCCGTCACAATGCTTGTATTTTCAGAGCCGGCGATTCCTTTGACTCGAAACGTTCGCGTCACATATTCATGCGTATCGTTATTGTAAACGGTCACTTCAATCGAACTGCGCGTCGTAATCTGATTTTTAAAATCGTCCCTTGCGACATCTTTTCCGATAACAATCGCGGAAGTATCCTGATCGCTAATGAAAACGCCGTCCAGAAGCGGCACGTTGCCGATTTCCTGATAATCCTCAAGCACTCCGATTATTCGCAGATCCTTGGACTCGCCCATGAAAGTGACCGTTCCGTCAACGCCCAGAATCGGAGAAACCGCAACGACACCGCGCGTATTTCGAACAACGTCAACCTGCTGATCGAAGAACAGATTTTCCTTCGTTGACATAATCATGACATAATTCGAACCGCTGGAACTGATTTGCTCGGAAAAAAATGCGCCGAAACTGGCGCCGAGCGTAAAAGTTGCAATAACGGCTGCAATGCCGATAATAATTCCAAGCGCGGTCAAGCCCGAACGAAGTTTAGAACTCTTCAGACTTTCAACCGCCATTTTCGCGCTGTGAGAAATACTAATCATAAAAACACTCCTTAAATATCCCTCAAAGCTTCAACCGGATTCATTTTCGCGGCGCGGTACGACGGTTGAGCGCCGGCCAAAACGCCGACAGCAACAGACAAACCGACGCCGACCAAAATGCTTGAAAACGGAATCGCCATTGTCAAGCCGAGTAAACTCGCGCCGATGTACGCGATAATCAAGCCGATGATCGTTCCAATCAATCCGCCAATTGCGCTGATGATGATCGATTCAACAACAAAAAGCATCAAAACATCCCGAGAAGAATACCCGAGCGCTTTCAGCGTTCCGATTTCGCGCGTCCGTTCCGTCACCGTGACAATCATAATATTCATGATACCGACAGCGCCGACAACTAATGAAATGCCGCCGATTGCCAGTAAAAATGTCTGAAGCGTACTTGTCAGCGTCCCGATTTGTTCCAAAAGTTCCGCCTGATTCATCGTCATAAACGGAATTTTTTCATCATCGTCCAAATCCCGCTCGGAAACGCCTAAATTGCGCGCAAGCCGCCTTTCGATTTCATCTGTCGTCGCGTTAATGTCTTCGCGGGAATCAGACATCGCGTAAATCACATTATAATCGGTCTTGCCGGTCATGTTCTGCATAATATGCGTCGGGATTCCGACCAGCGTATTTTCGCTGCCGCCCGTCACCAGACTGGTTTCGTCCGAGCCCAAAATACCGATTACTTTAAACGATTCCGTCACATATTCTTTGGTTTCGGAATTGTAAAGTGTAATTTCAATCGTACTGCGAAGACCGATTTCTTTTCGGAATTCTTCTTCGGAAATATTTTTGCCGACGACAGCAACGTAAGAATCTTTATCGGAAAACATCTGACCTTCATAAATCGGCAGCGACAGGATTTCTATCATATCCTCCTGCGTCCCGAGAACCGTCAGATTTTTCGCCTCGTTGGCGAACGTAATCACCCCCGTCTGCGACATTTCCGTTGCGACGCCTGTCACGCCGGGCGTATTACGAACGATATCCAATTGAGATTCGTAAAAAAGATTCGGTTTAGACGCGCCGACCATAATATAATTCGATCCCTGCGTGTCCAATTGTTCCGTAAAATAACCCGTAAAACTGCTGCCGAGCGTAAAAGTCGCAATCACTGCGGCAATGCCGATAATGATGCCCAGCGCCGTCAGTCCCGAGCGGAGTTTGGCGCTTTTCAGGCTTTCAACAGCCATTTTAAAACAATAAGACAGACTGATCATTTCGGATAACTCTTTTATCGGCGGATAACGCCGTTCTATTTACGGTTAGGCTCTTGATTAGAGAAGTTCATTCTTCATAAATTCTTCTCTGTAACGAATTAACCGAAACAAACGAAACAAACGAAACAAAATCAGGTATAGGACTGCCGCTAAAATAACGACATAAACGAGCGCTGTTTCCCAAAAATCTGCCGACTCGTGCCGTATGCGCTGCATTTGCCGCGGCAGGACGGATTATGAAAAAATGAATTTTGCGTACAGGAGGCTCTTCCAATCTCTCAAAAATATCGAAAGTTTCCGCACAGAATTTGCGGAGCCGGAAATACAAGTTGCAGAAATACACGGTTGGCGGATGTGATTAACAATTGAACGTTACACACCTCATAAACCCGTCCGCTGCCCGGCGCACATCTGCTTACGCCGTGAAAATACACCACCGCACCCCAAACCGATCAACAACATCCGCCATACAGTCACTGAAAACACACGGCCCTAACGGCACGCGGATAACACCGTTTTCGCACAATGCTTCATACGCCGCTGCAACAAATGACTCTTTTCCTTTTTCGTAATGGAGACAAAACTGCATGATGTTGCCGGTGTTGTCATTGATTCCGTCACTGTCATCTCTGTCGGCCACCGACAAAATATAACCATCCACTTCTAATTCGGAGTGAAAAACTTTTCCATCATCTGTGTTGTGGATTTCCAATAGCATTGCGCCAAATGCTTTTTCATATAGTTTGATTGCATCCGCGGCACCGTTTACGTAGACTTGCAGCATGACTCGTTCCATAATCTTTTTCCTCTTTTTTTGCAAAATTTATTCCTTTACATCATAAGATTTCTTCATTAACCGAATATCGGATTTCAATGCTGTCACTCACAAAATAGTTATCGTCTCCGTCAGGAAGCGACCAGTTCACGCTTACGCTGCCCGGCTGAAAGTAACCGTTTTGTTCTTTGTAGTCCGAATAAATAACATACCACGGCATCAGTGCGCCGCCCTTGCCGTTGTCGTCCATATAGCGGTCATCCGTATCAAAGCGAATGATGTTTCCGCATTCGTCAAAAGAGAATCGTCCTTTTGAAGAGACACCTTTCCAGCTAATCTCGCCTTCGATAGTATGGTCGTCCGTCTCACGCCAAGTGATGAAATCCTGCAAGAACAACGACGGCATAAAGACTGCATCCGCAAGGGCGGTGACAAGCTGGGCCCGATCCATTTCAGGGCCGGTGACGTGGAAAAGCTGAAACACTTTAGCAAATGTAACCGTCATTGACCCGTGTCCGTCAAGTATACTGTCTTTGCCGTTTAGCGGAAGCCCGGCCATTCGGCCTGTGAGGAACGCGTGACGATCGGGCCTGTATGCAAAATTGACCTGCATAAATTCTATATTCATCGGCTTCGAATCCGGCGACATTCGGAACTTTGTGTTATGAAAACGAATGAGCATATTATCCATTAAAGGCTTGTTCAAATAACCGCCGTTGGCGATATGTTTCTGAAGCAGGGCGGGCAATCCGCAGATTCCGGTTTCAGTAAATAATTCCATTGATGCATTGGATACATTAGATGCATTAGATGCGTTGGATACATTAGATGCATTGGATGCATTGCAACTGTTCATTTCGGCAAAAGATGTTTTCACATCGGACAGATACGCCTTCCATAGCTTCCTGCCGGATTTAATCAAAAAAATCAAGATTGCGGCCGCAGCAATCAGCACTATTACGAGCCATAACATAAAATGAACCTCCTTACTGCATTATTATTAAAAATTTTTCAAAATTAAACCGTCCGAAGCGCATCAACCGGATTCATTTTTGCCGCGCGCCTGGCCGGATAAACGCCTGCAATGATGCCGATGATCATGGAAATCACGAGTCCCAGAAGCAGCATACTGAGCGGGAAAGAGGAAGGCATGCCGAGCAGAGAAGCGCCGAAATAGGAGATAATCAGGCCGATGAGCGCGCCGATAAAACCGCCTGCGCCGCTGATGATCACGGATTCGACCAGGAATAAAGTCAAAACATCTTTGGATGTGTAGCCGAGCGCTTTGAGCGTTCCGATTTCTTTCGTTCTTTCCGTGACGGTGACAAACATAATGTTCATGATGCCGACAGAGCCGACAATGAGCGAAATGCTGCCGATGGCAAGCAAAAAGTATTGAATCGTCGTTGTCATCGTGTTGATTTCCCGAATCAAATCCGCCTGATTGATAAAATACAACGGAACAGCACTTCTGTTGTCATATTCGCGCTGAGAAATGCCCAAATTGCGCATTAAATTCAATTTGATTTCTTCTTCGGTTTCGTCAAGCGCTTCCATCGATTCGGCCGTTGCGTAAACGCTGCTGTAAAAATCCTGCCCGGTCATTTCCTGCAAAACGCTGATCGGTACGTAAATGGTTTTGTAAGAACCGATTGTCACCAGGGATGCGGGCGTTTCCATGACGCCTTTAATCGTAAAAGTCCGCGTCACATCTTCATTGTTTTCGTTTTTAACGGTCAGTGTAATACGGGAGCCTGTTCCGATTTCATTCTTGAATTCATCGACCGCTGTGTCATGGCCGATAACAGCCATAAACGTATCTTTGTCATTAATGAAACTGCCCTCTTCAATGGTAACGGATGTCACATTTTGATAATCTTCGGTGACACCGTATATTTCAATCGTTTTTGTCTCCCCCATAAATTCAACATCAGCCGACGCGCTGATCAGCGGGGAAACATCCACCACGCCTTTGGAATTACGGATGACATCGATCTGCTGCTCATGGAGCAAATCCGCTTTGGTCGCGCCGACGGCAATATAATTCGAGCCGCTGGCATCCATTTCACTGTTGAAATAATCGCTGAAACTGCCGCCGAGCGTGAGTGTTGCAATAACGGCGGCAATGCCGATGATAATGCCGAGCGCCGTCAGCCCCGAACGCAGTTTGGAACTTTTCAGGCTGGCAACCGCCATGTCAATGCCGTATGTCAGATCAATCATAATGTATCCTCTGTCCTTCGTTTTCTCGGCCGCTGTAAATTTCAGATCTCATCATTGATCCCTCAGTGCGTCAACAGGATTCATTTTAGCCGCGCGGTACGACGGCTGAGCGCCGGCCAAAACGCCGACGACAACGGACAGGCCAACGCCTGCTAAAATGCTGGTGACCGGAAAGCCCATCGGAACACCCAACAGCGCCGTCAGAATGTAAGCCGCAAGCAAGCCGACAACTGTTCCGATAATGCCGCCGAGAATGCTGATAATGATGGATTCGATGACGAACATCATCAGAACATCCCTGGCCGAATAGCCGAGCGCTTTTAAAGTGCCGATTTCTTTCGTCCGTTCGGTAACGGTGACAATCATAATATTCATAATGCCGACAGCGCCGACAATAAGAGAAATGCCGCCGATGCCGACCAGGAAATACTGAAGCGTTGCCGTCACGGTTTGGAATTGTTCCAACATTTCGATTTTATTGAACGTCGTAAACGGCACCTGACTGTCATTTTCTGCAATGTCCCGTTCGGAAACGCCCAAATTGCGAGCCAACCGCCTTTTGATTTCGTTTTCTGTATCGTTAATTGTATTCACATCGTCAACAATGGCAGTCATGACATTGAAATCCGTCCGGCCGGACATTTTCTGCATCGTTTGAATCGGAATAAAAATCGAATTCTGACCGTAAGAATAACCGAGTTCGGAATCGGAACCGGCAATGCCGATCACTTGGAAAGATTCGGTCACGTAGTCTTTGGTGTCATAATTGTAAACGGAAATATCAACGGAACTACGAACACCGATTTCATTTCGGAACGAATCTTCGGCAATTCCTTTTCCGACAACGGCAACGTAGGAATCTTTGTCCGTAAAGAAACGGCCGTCGGTAAAATTCATTTCCATGACGTCAGCCATGCTTTCATTCGTTCCGATAATCGATATATTTTGCTCTTCGTTTGAAAACCGGACAACGCTTGTCGCGCCCCATTCGATTGTGACGCTTTCAACGCCGGCGGTATTCGCGACAAGATCTGCCTGCTGCTGATAAAAAATGCGCTCTTTTGTGGAATAAATTTCAATGTACGGCGGACCTTGATCCATTTGCGTATTGACGTAACCGCTCATGCTGTCGCCGAGTGTGAAAACAGTGATGACAGCGGCAATTCCGATAATAATGCCCAGCGCCGTCAGCCCTGACCGGAGCTTGGAACTTTTTAAGCTGGCAACCGCCATTGAAATGCAGTGAGACAAACTGATCATTTATCGAGCCTCTAGCGTATTTATGAGAATTGTTTTGAAAAAAAATGAAAACTGCTGCCGTTCAAAACGGCAAGCAACGCAAATAAACTAGAATCATTTATTCTTTTTTGCTCTTTTTGGCATCTCTTTTTTCCTTGAATTGAGCTTTCTGAAGTTTCAAATAATCAATCAAAGAGACATTTTTCTTTTTCTTCAAATAGAAATGCGAAGCAACCGCGGCAATCAAAAGAATAATAATCAAATAAACAATGTATGTTCCGACACCGGAAGACTGTTTGACGACTTGTCCGATGTCAAGCGTAATGCTGTCTTCGTGCGCGTTGTCGCCGTTGTAGTAAACGGCTTTAAACTCAACGTCTGAATCGCCTGCGCCTTGCGTAATATTAAATTTCGCGGTGAATAAGTCATCCGGCTTCATTTCGCCGATGAAGTATTCGGTCGGGTAAAAGGACATGCCTTCTGCGACCGGAACGATGGAAACGCCGCGAACAGATCCCTGATGATAATTGACAATGTCAATTTCAATGGTTTTTCCGGCAGCAGATGTGTAAGCCGCCTTGGATTGAATGGCTTTAATGCCGGCAGAATCGACTTTGATTTCAATGTTTCTCTTAATGTTATACTCGTAAGAGCTGCCGGTGACGTTTAATGTCAAAAGATAAGTGCCGTCGGCTGTGTCTTCAGGAATGCTGACGCGGAACGGAATTCTGATTGTGTCACCGGGCGCGATAATTCCGAGATCGTTGACGGCTTCGCTTTTAACAATGATATCATCTTTTGAATAGAGATCGGCCGATTGGATTCTGGCGTTTGTCATGTAAGTGCTTTTGTTGGATGTTGAAACCGTTTGGTTGGTCGCGTTGTTTTTCAAGGTGACCCAGATGATACCTTCATCCCCCGGCATGAAAACTTCGGGATTGCTGGTAACATTTTCAATAATAAGCGTTCCGCGGTTGTCGGTGTCAACAATGCCGCCGATGCCGACTGTGAATTTCTGTTCAATCCAGTTGCTGTTGTTACCTTCTTTGTAGCGGACCGTCAAATCGCGAGGGCCGTCAGGCGCGTCACTTGCGACATACATGACATATTCATGATAAACTTTGGAGCCGGCGTAAATGTTTGAATACGTCTTTGTCGATTCGGATGACGAGGCTGAAAAGACGCCGTCGGAGACGACTTGAACGGTGACGTTGTTTAATGTTCCGTCGCCGATGTTTTCGGCTTGAATCCAGAAGCGGATTTGCTGTCCCGGCTGCGCGGGGTATGGTGTTTGGTCGACCAGCGTGATTTTCAATCCGGGAGCGGCGGTTGCGATTCCCGAAAAAATCGAAAGGATGAGCATTAACGCGATGAATACTCGAAAGGCAGAGTTAATTTTATGAGACATGTTTTCACCGAATAAAAACTAAAACTTTGCAACCAAAACACTATTCCAAAGTTCTAATGTTTACCTTTTAAGATTTTGTAGTTTACAATTAAACTTTATATAATTTTCCCTGTTAATGAAGTAAATTGAAAATGAAAACGTAATATAAAATTTCAAAATGCTTAAACCTCAATCAATTATAAAAATGAGATGTATGACGTTTAAAATTAAAAAACTTGAAACGACTCGAGAATTAGAAGATGTCGCCGCGCTGGCAAGCGAGATTTGGACGGAACATTACACGCCCCTCATCGGCGCCGCACAAACCGCGTACATGATTGACGTTTTCCAATCTGCCGAGCGTATCAAAAAAGACATTGCCGATCAAAATTACAATTATTTCGCAGCTTATGACGACGCTTTGCCGGGCAGACAAATCGGTTATTTCGCGCTTCGCCCTGATGAAAAGGGTGTTTTTGTCAGCAAAATTTATGTTTTAAAAGAATATCGGCAAAAGGGAATTGCGACTCTGATGATGAATTTCATATTGGATTTCGCGAAAGCCACCGTCAAATCGGAAAAACTCTTTGACACAAACCGGAAACAGCCTTGCCTTTGGCTGACCGTCAATAAAGGAAATCTCGGATCAATTGAATTTTACAAAAAAACAGGATTTACAATTGAAGAAGAAATTGTGACCGATATCGGAAACGGATTTTTCATGGACGATTACGTCATGACATTGTATTTTGACGCGGATTAAAAATCGAGATTTGTTTGTTTATTTTTTTTGAAACAAGGCTGAGGTTTCATGAATTTTTGGAAAAATGAAGCTGAGTTTTCGTTAATCTTTTTGAAAAAACGGAGATGGAATTTTGTTAATTTTTTTGAAAAACTGTGCAGCTCGCGCGCGGCGGCGGCAGCTACCTGCTGCGCAAACGGCAACGGTAAGGTAGCTGTGCCACGTTCGCGAAGCGAACGGATGTGATGAAAAAGAGCAGATGCACGCAGAAACGCAAACCGCGATGCACGGCAGACAGGTGACACGACACCAATGCAATACGTTGCGACACGGCATCAATGGGACAGCAAACGGAAACGGACTTCGGATTTTGCATCAAACAAAAAAGAAAAAACGCGTAAAAGAAATTAATAAAAATAAAAAAAAGAATCAGCTTTACGCCGATTCATGCGTTTCGTGAGCGGCCAATTGTTCCATGACAGCCAATTGTTCTTCTTTCATATGTTGAACAAATTCGACCGCGGGGACGTCCAAAGTGATTTGACCGTCGCGAATGGTAATCACGCGGTCTGTTTGAACCGCTAATTCGTTGTTGTGCGTAATCATGATAATTGTCGAGTCGCTTCTGTTGAGCTCGCGGAAGTAATCCATGACTTCGACGCTGGTTTTGGAATCCAAATTTCCGGTCGGCTCGTCCGCGAGAAGAATGGCCGGATCATTGATTAAGGCGCGCGCGACTGCGACGCGCTGACTCTGACCGCCGGAGAGTTCCGAGGGTTTGTGTTTCATACGCTCTTCGAGACCGACCATTTTCAAAAGCCCTTTCGCCTTTTCAGGGTAGTTGATACCTTCTTTTTTGCTGGCGTAAGTCGGAAGCATCACGTTTTCGTAAGCCGTCAATCTCGGAATGAGGTTGAACTGCTGGAAAATAAATCCGATTTCCATGCCGCGCAAATGCGCGAGCTCATTGTCGTCCAGCTGATTGATGTCTTGACCGTTAACGGAAATCAAGCCGGAAGTCGGGCGGTCCAAGCAGCCGAGCAAATTCATGAGCGTGCTTTTTCCGGAACCGGACGGGCCGACGATTGCTAAAAATTCGCCTTTATGAACTTTGAAATTCACGCCTTTTAAAATCGGCACTTCTTCGTGTCCTAAAAAATAACTTTTATAGACATCGCGAACTTCAACGACGACATCTTGATGACCGCTATCGGATTTGCTTTCGGTTGTCAAAAAAACACCTTTTTTCTTTAATATCAATAATTTTACGAATACAGTGTGACGGAATCCAATTGATTTAAATTTATCCCAATGTCAACCGTTTTAAAAACAGGAGGTTGACAATATAAGATATGATTGGAGGACTATAACAAACAGTTGGGAAGTTATAACAAACAGCCTAAAGAATATAACAAACCCCCAAGAGAAGATAATAAAAATAATGACGGGACTTATATATAAAAAGAGAACGATAATATTATTTTGCCGACATATCTGCAAAACTGCACAAACCTGCAAAAACGCAGAGATGCAAAAGCTGATAACCAGGAGAAATAAAAATGATTAAAAAACCCGTATTGAAATTATTAAACGAGCAGATTAATAAGGAATTTTACGCCGCTTACCTCTATTTAGGTATGTCTGCCAAATGTACGGATATGAACAGAGACGGTTTTGCTTCTTGGCTTCGAATTCAGGCCGAAGAAGAAATCGAACACGCTATGAAAATTTATGATTACGTTACCGAACAATCCGAAAGCGTCGAATTAACGCCGATTGCAAAACCGGACATCAAAGGAAAAACACTCTTGGATTTCTTCAAGCAGGCTTACGAACACGAACAGTTAGTGACCGCCTCCATTAACAACATTATGGATGCTGCCGTCAAGGAAAAAGACTACGCGTCTCAAGTTTTCCTTCAATGGTTCGTTACCGAACAAGTCGAAGAAGAAAGCCAGACATCCAACATCGTTGACGATTTGGCATTCGCCAAAAACGATGTCGCGTCAATTCTCGCCATTGAAAAGAGACTCGCTGAAAGAGAAAGTGACGACTAAGATTAATTATAAAAACGAAATAAAAACAGTAAAAGGGATTTGAAAAATTCCTTTGCTGTTTTATTTTTGTTCAAATCTCATTTTCATTATTCATCGTTTACTTCATCGTTTACTTCATCGTTTACTTCATCGTTTACTTCACCATTTATTTTTCATTATTTTAAATTTGAAATTTTCAAAATATTTTTTGAAATTTTTAAAAACAACTCAACCAGCCCTGTTTTCAAACGAATGTTTTTTTTCGTTTTTTTGAAAATTTAGAATTATGATTTGAAAATGTCTTTGCCCAATGGCTATTTATAGGAGACTGTGTCAATTATTTCATAAAAACGTACTTTGGTTTTACACGGATTTAACAACTATAGAGGCAAATAAATAGCAAACAATTTCTGTTCCGAATGTGGAGAACCGATTGCAAACCTTGATGCAAAAGTTTGTGTCAACTGCGGAAAACCGCTTCAATCAGCTCAAACCGAATCGACTTCAAATGAAAATAATCAGAATGCGGAAAACCAAAACGCAGGAAACGATTATCGTACGGACAACGAAAGCCAATACGAGAGTACACAAAACCAATACGAGAGTACACAAAACCAATACGAAAGCACGCAAAACCAATACGAAAGCACGCAAAATCAAAACCGGTACGAAAACAGAACGTATGCGCGCCCCGAACAGGCTTATCCTCAAATTAAAAATCCGTTTATTTCAATCATTCTTTCATTCTTTTTCCCGGGTGCCGGACAAGTTTACAACGGCAACCTGAAAAAAGGTATTATGATTGAAACGGCAGCAATCATCACGTTATACATTTTCTTCCCGATTTCGTTCTTCGTTTGGCTTTACGGATTGTATGACGCGTACACCGAAGCCGACAAAATCAACAAAGGACAGGTTCCGGCAGGTCCCGAACCGACAATGCAGGACGCTTTGGTTTACGCCGGTGTCTTTATCGGATTGCTCGTCGGGTTCTTCATCATATTCTTCATCATCGGCTTCTTTTTTGGATTGTTGATGCTTTAAACATAATTTAATGCGGATTTAAAATTCGCATTTTAATTTTTTCTTTTTTCGTTAATTTTTAAAATTCTTTAAATTCAGTTTTAATTCATAAATTTAGTTTTTATAGCTTTAATTCATTTCAAATCTAAAATCTGTTTTTGAGTTCATGAATATTAGATTGAACCGAAATCGAGAGGAGATAAATTCATGGGAAATAATTTTTGTTCAAATTGCGGTGAATCCGTTCTCAGAGAAGACGCAAAAATTTGTTATAATTGCGGTGCGCGGCTGACGGAAGACGAGCCGATTTCATCCGGACCGTCTGCATCCGGCCAAAACCAAAATTATAACGAACCGCCGAGAGGAGTGCCGAATTATAACGCGCCGCCGAGAGCACAATATGTTCAAGCAGATCAAAAAAGCCCATTCATCGCATTGCTTTTGTCCTTTTTCTGGGTCGGGCTGGGTCAGCTTTACAACGGAAAATTCTGGAAAGGCATTCTGTTTCAAATCAGTTTTATCATCGGATTGCTCTTGCTGATTCCGGGGCTGATTGTGTGGTTTATTTGCCTTTGGGATGCGTACAACGATGCCGATAAAATGAACAAGGGGCTCATTCCTTTTGCAAACCCGAGTTTTGGGGAAATCATCGTATTCATTTTCTTCTGGATCATTGTTTTTGTCGTCATGATTGTCATTTTCATGTTAATGATGATACCGCTGGCATTCATCTGAATTGATGAAAAGAAAAAGAATGAATCGGCTATTGCGGCTGATTCATTTTAGAATTTATTTTTAAAAACGAGTTCATTTAACGGTTTTCGATCCGCGGTTTCTGAAAAATTGTCAATCGGATGGCCGATTGCAACAACAGCCGCCAATTCAAAACTTTCCGGTGCGTTTAATATTTTTGAAACCTCGTCTTTGTTTTTCAAAATCTCGCCCAGCCAAACCGCTCCGAGTTTCAGAGAATGCGCGGCAAGCAAAATATTTTGAATGCTTGCGCCGATTGCCATTAAATCTTTTTCACGATTGTAAGAGGCCGCCGTGTCTAAGAAAACGGCAATTAAAAGCGGCGCTGACGCGACAATTTCCGAGTAATGCGTCAGCGTTGAAAGCCGCCGTCCGATTTCAGAATCATCAACAACAATAAACCGCCACGGTTGATTGTTTAAACCCGACGGCGCGAATCGGGCGCATTCAAGAATTGTTAAAACGGCTTCATTCGAAACCGGATCCGCCGTATATTTGCGAACGCTTCGGCGAGAATAAATGTTTTCAGTAATTTCATTTTGAATCAAAAAATCACTCCAAAAAATAAATCAAAAATTAATAAAAATTAAATGAATCCCAATATTTGGTAATATTTTGACTTCAAATAATATAAATAAGTTTGATGACAGATAATCAAAAAGGTTACAGAAAGAAAAATGAAGAATAAAAACGAAAACAAAATAAAAAAGAGGAAAATTATGGCAAACAATTTTTGTTCCAATTGCGGAGAACCTTTAAAAGAATACGCAATCGTCTGTTCAAGCTGCGGAACGCCTGTCAAAGGCAGAGAAAATCAAGACGGAACAGACCAATCATATCAGTCGCAACAATCACAATACACGAATGAATCTGCAAACGCCGAGCACGTTTGCGGCGAAGAAATTCCGAGATACGTGCCGGTAAAAGAAAAAAGCACATTTTTTGCTGCAATTTTATCATTCTTCATGGCCGGTCTCGGTCAGGTTTACAACGGCAAATTCGGCAGAGGGCTTTGTTTCATGGTCGGCGCTTTTGTCGGATCATTTTTGATCGTTCCGGGCATTGCCGTATGGATTTGGAGTATTTATGACGCGTACACCGAAGCCGACAAAATCAATAAAGGCGAACTGCCTTTCAAAGAAGCGACCGTTTGGGAAATCATCGGATTCCTGTTGTTGCCGTTCATTGTTTTCGTAATCTTTGTGCTTTTTGTGCTCCTGATTTTCATCGGAATCGCCGTTCCGTTTTCGATGATGGCTTAAGTCAAAAATGCGGATTGAAATTTCAATCCGCTTCCTTTTAAAAATGAATTTACAAAATTTAAATTCAAATCATTTTTATTTTTTCCAGCGTTTCAATTCGGGGAAATATTTTTGCATCATTTCACGCGCCGCATCCTCAGTTATGTTTTCATTTGCAGAAACCATATGCGGAACGCAGAATTCAATCATTTCTTCCATTGTTGCGTCAGGTGCCGTAAATGCGCCGTCTTTGTAGCAGTAAACGCAGTACTCTTCATTTTTGCTGCCGTCAGCTTCTGTCCCGTTAAATTCGCCGGACTCGTCTAAAGGCATTGCACAGCACTGACAAAATATCATATTTTCAGGGATTTCGGATTGTTCCATATTGGTCACCATTTGATTTTGAATATTTTTTGGATTTATTTAAAAGACTTAATTTTCAGAAGATTATGATTCCGGCATCTTCCATCGAAACAACGACATCTGCTTCTTTGACATGGATTTCATAAATATCAAGGAAATTCCCGACCGCTTCAAACATTTCCGCAAGATCCGGCGTTTGTTTCAAAAACATGTCTTTGACATCATTGAGTGATAAATCGCTCTTTCGAACAAACGCGTTGTGCGAACGAACGTGCGGCGTGTCGTCATGAGATGTAGGAATTGTTGTAAAAGCGGTTTTCTCATTTCCCGTAAGTTCCGCGATTTTGTTGCTGTCGCTGCTTGTTGAGAAATAAAGAACAGACGGATTATTTTCATCAAAGCAATAATTGACGATTCGGACGTTCGGATTGTTGTTTGCGGAAGTTGATAAAGCGATGATTCCTCCTTCCTTTAAAATTCGATTGTAAGCCGGTAAGTATTCCATAAAATTTCTCCTTGCCCAATTGAGCAAAAGAAAAAAGCAAACAAAGTAAATAAAGAATCAGAACACGGTGAAAGTAATCATGATATAAAAATAAAAAATGAAATTAACAAAAATTTGATCCCGGCAATTTATTTGTTCCGCGTGCCGGTAAGCGGAAAATATTTGGTCCCGGCTATTTTTAACCCCGCTGCCGGTAGCGGAGAATATTTGAATAAAATTCAAAAATGAAAAAGAAAAGACTGAAAAATCAGTCTTCGTCAATTCCTTTGTTGAGCCACGGAATCTTGGAGCGGATTTCTTTGCCGACGATTTCGATTTCAAGCTCGCTCTCGTGGCGTTCCATTGCTTTTAAGGTCGGGTGGTTGACCATGCCTTCCAAAATGAATTCTTTGGCGAATTCGCCGTTTTGAATGCGTTCAAGCGCTTCGTACATCGCGTCTTCGGATTCTGCGTTGATGACGCGCGGGCCGACAGTCATGCCGCCGTATTCTGCGGTGTTGGAGACGGAATACCACATCTTTTCAAGACCGCCTTCGTGAATCAAATCAACGATTAATTTCAATTCGTGAACGGTTTCAAAGTAAGCCATTTCGGGCTGGTAGCCGGCTTCCACCAAAATGTCAAAAGCCGCTTTCATCAAACTGGCGGCGCCGCCGCACAAATCGACTTGTTCGCCGAACAAATCGGTTTCGGTTTCTTCTCTGAAAGTTGTTTCATAAACGCCGGCGCGCGTGCAGCCGACGCCTTTTGCGAACGCGAGACCGAGTTTTTTGGCATTGCCGCTCTTGTCCTGATAAACGGCGACAAGACCGGGGACGCCGATGCCTTCGGAATAGGTTCTTCTGACAATGTGGCCGGGGCTTTTCGGGGCGACCATGAAGACATCCAAATCCTGGCGCGGAACGATTTGGTTGTAGTGAATGTTAAAGCCGTGGGAGAAAGAGAGCGCTGCGCCCTGTTTCAAGTTCGGCTCAATTTCGGAATAGTAAAGCTTGGACTGCGCTTCGTCGGGCGCCAAGATGTGAACGATGTCGGCCGCTTTGACAGCGTCCGGAACTTCCATGACTTTCATGCCGTCAGACTCAGCTTTTTTCCAGCTGCGGCCGCCTTGTCTTAAACCGATGACAACGTCAAGGCCGGAATCTTTCAAATTCATTGCCTGCGCGTGTCCCTGGCTGCCGTAACCGATGACGGCGATTGTTTTTCCTTTCAATACATTCAAATCTGCATCTTTGTCGTAGTACATTTGTGCCATAATGATGACTCCTAATAATCAAATAAATCAATTAATCAAATCAATGAAATAAAAATAAAATTTAAAAAACTGAAATTAAAAAAATGATGAAAACTCATTAAGCTTTCGATTCATTTTTATGTTTCAATTTTTTATTTGCTTATTTTTCCTTTGCCGTATCCTTCGCGCCTCTCAAAAGACCGACTTTTCCGGTACGCGCGAGTTCTTTAATGCCGAACGGGCGGAGCAATTTTTCAATCGCAGAAATTTTGTCGCTGCCGCCTGTGATTTCAATCATCAGCGTATTGGTGCCGACGTCAATGACTTTGGCGCGGAAAATTTCAACGATTTGCAAAATATCGGAACGCGTCTCAGACGTTGCCGCCACTTTAATAAGCGCAAGTTCGCGATCGACGTGTTCTTCTTTGCTCAAATCAACGACTTTAATGACTTCAATCAGCTTGTAAAGCTGTTTAATCACTTGCTCGATCACGGCATCGTCGCCGTAAACGACAATCGTCATTCTGGAAACATCCGGATCTTCGGTTCGGCCGACAGCCAAACTGTCAATGTTGTAGCCGCGGCGCGCGAAAAGCGCGGCGACACGCGTCAAAACACCGAAATGATTTTCAACCAAAATCGAAAGCGTGTGAGATTGCATTTCAGCCATTTAAATCCCCCCGTACTTTCTTTCATCAACCAATTCGTTAATGGAAGCACCTGCCGGAACCATCGGGAACACGTTTTCGCCGCGATCAATGCGAACATCAATCACAGCCGGACGGCCGGATTTAATCGCCGTTTGAACCGCTTCTTTGAGTTCGGATTTCTTCTCAACGCGAATGCCGAGCGCGCCGTACGCTTCGGCCAGCTTGACGAAGTCAACGCTGTCAATGATATCGGTGTGTGAATAATGGCAATCGTAGAAGAGTTCCTGCCACTGGCGAACCATTCCCAAGTAACCGTTGTTTAAAATTACGGAAACGACAGGAATGTCGTTGGACACAAGCGTTGCCAATTCCTGAGAATTCATTTGGAAAGAGCCGTCGCCTGCGACATCGAAAACGACTTGGTCGGGGCAGCCGACTTTTGCGCCCATCGCTGCCGGAAGGCCGTAACCCATTGTTCCGAGACCGCCGGATGTAATCAGTTTGCGCGGCTGTTTAAATTTGAAATACTGCGCCGTCCACATCTGGTGCTGACCGACTTCCGTTGCGACAATCGCATCAGGCGCGACTTCGCAGAGCGTTTCAATCACAAACTGCGGCTTGATAGTGGAACCGTCGTCAATGTATCCGAGCGGATATTCTTTTTTCCATTGCGCAATGCGGTTTAACCAGTCGGACGTTTTTCCCGAAACGAGTTTTTCGGAAACCGCCGGAATCAAATCCGTTAAAATGCATTTAGCATCGCCGACAATCGGTAAATCAACGGCGACATTTTTGGAAATTTCGGCGGGGTCGACATCAATATGAATGATTTTCGCGCCGGCCGCAAATGATGAAATTTTGCTGGTGACGCGGTCGTCAAAGCGCGCGCCGACTGCGATTAACAAATCGGAATCTTGAATGCTGAAGTTCGCGTATTTTGTGCCGTGCATGCCGGGCATGCCGATAAAGAGTGGATGGTCTGTCGGAAACGCGCCCATGCCCATCAGCGTGGTCGTAACAGGCGCATTGACGAGTTCCGCCAACTTGTATAATTCTGAAGACGCGTTTGCTGCGACAACGCCGCCGCCTGCGTAAATGACAGGTTTTTTGGCTGCCGCAATCATCGCCGCCGCTTTTTTAATTTGCTGAATGTTGCCTTTCACGGTCGGCTTGTAGCTGCGAAGTTCCACTTTGTCCGGATACGAAAATTTAAATTCTTCCGAGGTCGCATCTTTCGTAATGTCGACCAAAACCGGACCGGGACGTCCTGTTGATGCGATGTAGAAAGCTTCTTTAATGCTTTTCGGAATGTCTTCCGCTTTTTGAACGAGATAATTGTGCTTTGTAATCGGGAGCGTAATGCCGGTAATGTTGGCTTCCTGGAACGCGTCGTTTCCGATGAGCGAGCTTGTGACTTGTCCGGTAAACGCGACCATCGGAACGGAATCCATGTGCGCGGTTGCAATACCGGTAACCAAATTCGTGGCGCCCGGCCCGGATGTTGCGAGACAGACGCCTGTTTTACCTGTTGCGCGGGCATAGCCGTCAGCCGCGTGGGCTGCCGCTTGTTCGTGGCGAACAAGGATGTGGCGCAAGTCACAGTTGTAAATCTCATCGTAAATGTGGAGTAAAACACCGCCGGGATATCCGAATATGGTGTCCACGCCTTCCTTTTTGAGAGATTCGATGAACGCTTTTGCGCCGTTCATCTGCTCCGCAGAATTTTTTGTCATTAAAACAGCATCTCCTGTAATTTTCAGCCGAAATCGGCTTCTTCGATCCGAATTTACGCGCGGCAAAATATTATGTCCGACGGCAAATTCTTTTGTTATTGAATAGTTTGTTTGATTTATAATTCCGCCGCATCAAATTGAAAAAAACGGCTTTTAATTTTGAATAATTTTGAACAGAATATTAAGGCATGATATTTAACGCTTGTTTTACGAACGCGGAAAAATGAACTTTAGAGACTTGAAAAATCAAAAAAGCCGTTTCAAATTGAAAACGAAAAGCCGATTTAAAAATCGGCTCAATCGTTTTTTGAAACCATTTCATTTTAATTTGAAACGATTCCGTTTAAATTTGAAACACTTCCGCGCCAAACAACAAACTCGACTTAAACAAGCCGATTCATGCCGTTAATAACCGCTTCGACTGACGCTTCGATGATGTCGGTTCGGGCGCCGCGGGCGGTAATCGCTTTACCGTCTTTGGACATTTTAACCGTAACTTCAACCAAGGCATCTGTTCCGCCCGTAATCGCATCGACGTGATATTCTTCTAAAACGATATCACCGACAGATGCAACGGCGCGCTGAATCGCGCGAATCGCCGCGTCAACCGGACCGTCGCCTGTATCGACACAAACTTCTTCCTTGCCGTTGACTTCTAAAATAACCGAAGCCATCGGAATAGAAGGACGACCGGAAACCGCCGAAAACGATTTCAATTTAACCGTCGGCTCGCAGTGGATTTCCAAAACGGATTCGGCAATGGTTTGCAAATCGGCATCGGTTACGCGGAGACCTTTATCTCCCATTTCTTTGACGCGTTTGAAAATTTCCTCTTTCTGCGCGGAATTAGCATCAAGCTTCAATTCCGTTAAAGCCAACTCAATAGAACTTGCGCCGGCGTGTTTTCCGAGAACGACACGGCGCGTTCTTCCGACGAAGTCAGGAACGATCGGCTCGTAAGACGCCGTATTCTTGACAAGATCGTGAACGTGAATACCGGCTTCATGCGTGAACGAATTGCCGCCGACAAGCGCCTTGTTCGGCGCGACCGGAATATTCGTCAACCGGCTGACCAATCTGGAAACTTGATACAGATTTTCGGTTTTAATGCCGGTATCGGCGCCGTAAAGATGTTCGAGCTGAACAATCACTTCCTCAAGCGCCGCATTTCCGCTGCGCTCACCGATTCCGTTAACCGTCAAATGCCCTTCGGCGGCGCCGGCCCGAAACGCGGCAACCGTATTGGCAACAGCCAGACCGAAGTCGTTGTGGCAGTGAACGCTGACAGGTGCGCCGGCCGAGAAAGCCAACTCGGAGAAAATGTTAAAAGTTTTCTCAGGCGTGAGCATGCCGACGGTGTCGCAATAGCAAAGTCTGTCCGCGCCGTGCGAAACGCCGCTCGCGTACAAATCTTTCAAAAACTTAAAATCGGCTCGAGACGCGTCTTCCGCGCTGAATTCAACAATCAGCCCGTGAGATTTCGCGTATTCGGCGACCTCGCCCGCCATCATTAAAACGTCTTCGCGGTCTTTTTTATCAAAAATATCTTTCTTCAACTTCGTTTCAATATGAAGATTGGAAGACGGAACAACGAGATGAACCGAATCGACATCGCATTCAAGCGCGAGATCAATGTCTGATGTGCGCATGCGGCAATAGCTGCAGATTTCGGCGTTCAGACCGAGATCGGCAACCGCTTTGATGGCGGCGCGCTCCCCTGCGGATGTCACCGCGGATCCGGCTTCAATAATGTGAACGCCCAGATCATCTAAAGCTGTCGCTATTTTTAATTTGTCATCGGTCGAGAGCGCTACGCCCGGCGTTTGTTCACCGTCGCGGAGCGTCGTATCAAGAAAACGCAGATTTTCGAATAATATAATCCCCTCTTTTTACAATGATATCGGTCGGCTTCATCGGAAACGCCGATTTAAAACCGATCAAAACAGAAAAATCATTTATGCGTTAAATATGTTTTCATAAATTTGTCATTGATTATCATGACAATAAGAGAAATGTCACGACCGTAAAATGCAATGACCTTTTTCAGTTTTTCCGATTAAATGATAGATTTAAATATATTCTATAAAATTAGAGAGAAACATGTTTACTGCAACAGTTACGCCCAGTTTTGGAGAAGTTGACGGACTTGGCCATATCAACAACACAGTCCTTGCGCGCTGGTTTGAAATGGCAAGAAACCCGATTTTCCGCATGTTTGAGCCGAATCTGAATTTATCTCACGACGTTTGGCCGCTTATCATGGCGTACACCGATTTTAATTTTGTCGGCGAGCTCTTTTTCGAATTTGACGTCGAACTCCGCACCTACGTTGAAAAAATCGGCACAAAATCTTTTACCGTTTATCATGAAGCCTGGCAGGAAGGACGCCTTTGCACCTACGGCCGCGCCGTTGTTGTTCACTATGATTTTAAAGCCGGCACGACGACACCGATTCCGGAAGAAAAAAGAGCAGAATTGGCGGAACATATGGTTCCGGAAGGCGTTGCTCAGGGAATTAAGAATTGATTTTATTTCCGATTCAATTTTGAATTATGAAAAATAAACAGCACGGTTGAAAAAACCGCGCTGAATCTTTTTTATTGCTTAACAAGACTCATTAATTTCTCATAATTATCAACAGCATGATAAATGACAGAGTCGGTGCTGATTGTTTTAAAATGTTCAGTTGCACAATGAATTTTTGCTTTTTCAATACTGCGCAATTGCAATGTTGATAAAGAACCTTTGGTTTCGGCAACAAAATAAATATGCTTCACCATTCCTTCGTGGAAAGCAATAGCCCAATCCGGACTGTATTTTCCGACAGGTGTATTGATGTAGAATCCTTTCGGTAATTTAACATAAACTGCAACTTCTTTGCTGATATCAATATTTTCCGCGAAAGTGCGTTCGGTATCAGAATCATAAACCAAATGGTCAAACAAATGCCTTTTTGTTTCCATTACATTGACACCGAGCTGTCCCCTCATTGTTGATTCTGTGAGAATTTGCGTATCATAAACAGAATCAATTTTGTTATAGATGATATGCTGGATAATGATGGTTGCTTTTTGTTCGTTAATAAGCGCAGATGCACGAATAATAAATTCTTCGGGATTGTGAGCAAACTGATCAAATACCGATTTTTCAATTCCTTGTAAAATATTGACGATTGCTTTTCGGGTCAGACCTGTTTCAGAAACGACTTTTCCGACAAGATCATATTTTACGGAAGAATTAGAAACGGTTTTAACATTATATGCCTCACGGCTTTCGCGAATAAAGGAGTCACCGAGTGAAAGCTGTTCTTTTGATTCAATATCAATCATACTTCCACTTTCAACATTGAAAAAGATCGAAGAAACGTGAAGATTTTTGTTGAGTGAGGAAATTGATTTTTCAATGAGTTCCTGCTCGTCAAAATCGACCGTATAAACGGATTTGACATTAATACGCGACCATAACTCTTTGAACTCTTTGCTGCTCAATTTATCCGTATTCAAACTCAGTTCGACATTATTTTTGAATGCATTTTCAAGACCCAAGCCGCGACTGTCATAGACTGAATCTAAAACGGCAATAATGGCATCTTGATATTCGGCAACTTCATCATCGAAAACAAGTGCATCATTCTTTTTAGCTTCAAAATAATCATCCGTTAAAACGCCTTTTTTAACATATTTATTTCCGATAAGGCTTTCATAAACCATTTGAGCCAGTTCGACATCAACCACTTGTTCATCACCGTTTTCATTTCGGAAAACTTTATTTTTGAACAAATCGACTGTCACTGCGCGCGGGCGATCGGCAACGGCTTCGGCAATTTCGGTTTGAAGTCCTTTTGAAAAGGATTCATAACTTTCGTTTGCGATAACGGTTAAAACATTTATGTTGTGAACATCTTCGCCTAATACATTTGTATCCATACGCTCGCCGCTTTGATTAACAGACAAACGTAAACCGCGACCGACTTCCTGGCGTTTTCGAACATCGCTGCCGCTTTGTTTAAGTGTACAAATTTGGAAGACATTTGGATTGTCCCAGCCTTCGCGAAGAGCCGAATGAGAGAAAATAAAACGAACAGGTTCGCGTCTGTCAAGCAACTGTTCTTTGTTCTTCATAATTAAATCATATGCGTCAGCATCATCGGAAGTTCTTTCTTTTTTGTCGCCGAGTTTGCTGTCAATCATACGATTGCTTTTTTTATCAATCGAAAAATATCCGGCATGCGTTTGACCGGCAGAAATTGTTTTCAAGTATTTGATATATTCATCTTCTTCAGATTCGTTGATTAAATTCTCAACAATCGCTTTGTATTCTTCTTCAAAAATGTCGGCATATTCACCGTTAAACGGACCGGTTTCATTATATTGTTTATATTTGGCGACTTCGTCAATAAAGAAAAGGGAGAGAACTTTGATGTTTTTATAGAAAAGCTGTTTCTCGCGCTCCAAATGGGAAAGAATTGTCTCACGAATTTGAATACGGCGAAGCTGGTCTTCGTTAACTTCTCCGATAACATCACCGGCAAATAATTTAATGCCGTTTGTAAATTCGATTGAACTGTCTCTGCCGTCAATTCGAAGAACCGTAAATCCGTCTTTGTATTCATTTAATTCTCCGGATTTTGAATAAAGATTGTAGCCTTCGTTAACGATATGCCGTTCTTTTCGAACGCTGTTTTTGCCTTTGACTTCAAATTCAATCGTTGCTGTCGGGTTTCCTTTGGAAAGGTTTAATCCTTCCAAATAAACATATCCTTCCGTTGCAGTTCCGCCGGTTACCGTAATTCCTTTGACGGAAATTTTTTTGACAAGCTTTTTGTTGTAAGCTTCCATCGCGTCGAGGCGGTAAATCATATTATAAACGCTGTCTTTTTTGTGCGTCGCCGAATATCGAAGGGTGATGAGAGGATTGAATTCAACCAATCTTTCTTTTGTCACTTTTCCTTCAACCGACTGGGGTTCATCAATAATTAAAATCGGATTTGTTTTTGCAATAATATCAATCGGTCGACGACTTCTGAATTCATCTAATTTCATATAGATGCGGCGCGCGTCTTTGCCGCGGGCATTAAACGCCTGTGAATTGATAATCATGACATTGATTGCGCTGTCGGATGCGAACCTGTCAATTTCGGTTAATTGAGAAGAATTGTAGATGAAATATCGGATTTTTTTGCCGTATTCTTCGGCAAAATGGTCTTCCGTCATTTGGAAAGATTTGTAAACGCCTTCACGGATAGCAACACTCGGAACAACGATGATAAATTTGCTCCAACCGTAGCGTTTGTTAAGCTCATACATTGTTTTGATGTAGGTATAAGTTTTACCGACACCGGTTTCCATTTCAACCGTCAGATTGTATCGGCCTTCTAAAGCCTTGGAGGGTTCAATTTGAAAATCGCGCTGAATTTTTTGAAGATTTTCTAAAATGATATTGTCGTTCAATTGCGGAACAATCCGTTGGTTTCCAAATCCGGTCATTTCCTGACCTTCAACAATTGTTGTTTGTCCTTTTGCAAGAATGCCTTTATCCATCATGTAAGACGGCGTCAAACATGGCTGCCCTGCAAAAACATCACAAACCGCCTTTGCTGCGTCCGCCTGAAACTTTTGGTGCTTAAATTGTAATCTCATCAAAGATTCCTCTTTTCTTTACCGATTTTTTTAATATCCTGATTTAATATGTCCATGTCTGATTCATGTTCTAATTCATGACGGTGCTGCTCATATTTTTGAAACTCTTGTTCAGCCGTTTGCTTTGCATCTTCAGCGGAAATTTTTCCGGGATTATCCAACACTTCCCGTCCTGTGAAAAGTAAAAATTCGTCCAATTTTTTTTCCCAATCAGACATATACATCGGGATATTCCGCCGTGCTTGATCTTCGGCAAAATCCAAATACATTGTAACCAATCGATTCAGATTTTCGATTTCTTCTTGATTCAAATAATTCTTAGCTGTATCGACATCGGTTTTACGGACGACAGCTCCTTTAAAATTTGTAAGTCCCATATTCGGTTTTGAAGAATCCGCGCGTTCGGCAATGAGTTCTGCGGCTGTATGCCCGTGAATGCTGTAATGTATTTTGTTTTGCGCTGTTGCAAAAAAAACTTGTGCTTGTTTTGCTTTTGAATCATAATCAACGGAAGTTGTAAAGATCTCTCGTATTTTGGAGTAGAACCTTTTTTCAGATGCGCGAATATCCCTGATACGCTCAAGCAATTCATCAAAGTAATCTTCTCCAAACGGTTTTGGATCTTTCAAGCGTTCATCATTTAAAGCAAAACCTTTTCGGCTGTATTCCGTCAATACATTGGAAGCCCAATTGCGGAAATGAACACCGACGTGTGATCTGACGCGATAACCGATTGCCAGAATCATTTGAAAATTGTAATGTTTAATCGGGCGTTCGACTTGTCGACCACCTTCGTTTCGAACTATAAAGTAATCCTTTATAGTTGCTCCCGCATCCAATTCCCCGTCAGAGTAGATATTTGTAATATGATAAACGACATTTTGAAGTGTTGTTTGATAAAGCTGAGAAATGCTTTTCTGGCTCATCCAAACATCATCATCTTCAAAATAAACATCGATTTTTGTATCCCCGCTTTCATTTTGATAAATGAGAATGTTTCCGATTTCTTCAGCTTTATCGTCCATTTTAATCCCTTTAAATGACTTTTACCGTAGTATTGGGTGCCATTAATTTAAAGATTTCTTCAACATTAATCTTCTCGGGACTGCTCGAAAAACTGCTGTCTCTGAACACAACTCTCAAAGGCTGACGTTTTGCAATCTCCTTAACAACCGCTTCACTGACTTTATCGGCAAAACAGGCTATTAAATCACCGTCATTGTAAGTATGAACGGCAACACCGTCAATTACTTCCGTTTTATGAGATTGCGAAAGCGGCAAACCCCAATCCAATAAACAGCCGTAAAGTAAATCCATATCATTCCGATCGTCTTTAATATTGGATTCTGTCAAAGAAAGTAAATCTTGAGTATAAGCGCCGGCAGCATAATAAACGTCTTTCATATTGCTGTCGTCTAATTTGAGAACACGGAAACCGATGTCTAAATTTTCAATTCCCCCTTTGTCTTTGTTTTCTTCTTTGATTTTATCACCGGCGCGGCGAATTCGTTCTTTTCCGATTTCACAAATATTATGAGCTTTACCAATACTATCTAAAAAATCAATTGATTCTTTAATTGAAGCTTTGGTTTTTGCATCTACCCCTCTCGTCAATGCTTCATCCAGATCTTCAGGTAGTTGAACCATAATGTATTTACGACTCCCACCATCATCGACATTTAATTGCATAACTGCATGAGCTGTTGTGGCTGAGCCACTAAAGAAATCTAAGATAATAGAATGTGTATCATCTTTAACCGCTGCCTTAATACAATCATAAACTGCCCACATACTTTTGGGGAAAGTAAATGATGCCCCACCAAATAATTTATCAAGCAGTTTGGTACCATATTCGCTTGAATCGTATCTTGCATTCGCCCATACACTTCTCATCGTCCCTTCATCTTTATGGTATATAATTTGGAGGCTATTACGCCCCATTTTTGGCTCTAATTTGTCAAGTATACCATCAACACTTTGTCGGGCATAACGCCATTTTTTTTCATCCCCATCATCTGTCATTGGCCAAACTTCAATGACACCATCAGCCAAATGAATGTTGGAACTTAAAGGATGGAAAGTATCATCAGGCACTTCACCGATTTTGACTATTTTATTGTGTTGTATATAAAAAGGATAAAAACATGATCGTGCATCTCCGCGATCGGATTCAGTCCCACTATCACGTAATGAACGTGAATCAACCTCATCTTTAGGAAAATTTGAAAGATATTTTTTGCCATTTGCTGGATATATAAAAATTAGATATTCATTGACATATGAAAAATTGGTTCCTTGTTGACCACGCGGATTATGGACAACTGAAACATATGAATGTTCATATGTTGTTTCACCAAATATTTCTTTAAGGATAATAGAAAGAGAAGAGAATTCGTTTTCATCAATAGCACACACAAGCACGCCATTTTGAGAAAGTAAAGTTCGTGCAATCAAAAGACGAGAATATATCATAGTCAACCAAGCAGAATGGAACCTTGCGTAAGTTCGGGGATTGGAAATAAGTTTAGCACCATTTTCATCAACAGCATCAGATTCCTCAAGATAATCTTCTGTATCAATAGAAAAATCGTTACGATAGATATAATTCTTACCAGTATTATAAGGCGGATCAATATAGATCATTTTCACTTTTCCCAGATAACTCTCCTGCAAAAGTTTCAAAACATCTAAATTATCGCCTTCAATGTACAAATTCTCAGTTGAATCAAAAGATTTACTCTCTTCCGGACAGGGTCTCAAAGTTTTTCGAATCGGTTTTCCGGCTTCCATCACAGCTTCTCTTTTACCGACCCAAGTAAATTCGTAAGCTTCGTCATCGGCGACATCATCGCCCAAAAGAGTTCGTAAAAGGTCAAAATTAACAGCACGCTTCAGTGTCGACTGTTGCTGATTTCCCCCCCCCCCCCCCCCCCCCCCCCCCCCCCCCGGATTTTTCGGTAACGACTGACGGGAAGAGTGCCGCAATTTTTTCAATGTTTTCCGAGGTTAAGTCAGGAGATTCAAATTTCATTTTATCCATTTATAATTCCTCAATTTTAAATTCAGAATAATTTTCGTAATAATAACTCACATCTATGCCTTTCATAAATAATTCGCGTTCATTGATTTTGTCGGTCAAAGCGTTCTTAAAAAGCGTTTTGATTTCAAGATCATTAACGGGACTTCTTTCCATCGCCGAAAGATAATCATTTTTGTCAATCAGATCCCAGTCAATAACGTTCTTGATTTCCTTTTTCAAAATCAAATCCAGCCAAATGCGCGAGGCTCTTCCGTTTCCTTCGCGAAACGGGTGAGCAATATTCATTTCAACGTATTTTTCAATAGTTTCATCAAAAGTCGTTTGCGGCATTTTGTCAATGTAAATTAAAGACTGCTCCAAATACATCAGCGGCGCAAATCTGAAATTTCCTTTTGAGATATTGACATCGCGAATAGCGCCTGCGAATTCATAAATATCGTTGAACAAATAATGATGAATTTGTTTCAATCCTTCAAATGTGCCGACTTCGATTTTGGAAATATCGCCGCTGTCGTAAAGGCGTTTTGCATTTGTTTTACTGAGCCGTTCCTCTTCTCGATTTAATTCGACTTGGTTTGTAATTCCCAATTTATTTTTTAGAACGGTCATTTTCAATACACCCGGATTTTGTTCAATTTCAATTCATTGCAAAGACATTAAACGATTACAAAACTTTTATTGTAGTATTGGGTGCCATTAATTTAAAGATTTCTTCCACGTTGATTTTCTCAGGACTGCTTGAGAAACTGCTGTCACGGAAAACGACTCTTAACGGTTGGCGTTTTGCAATTTCCTTAACAACTGTTTCACTTACCTTTTCAGCAAAACATGCTATTAAATCACCGTCATTGTAAGTATGAACAGTAACGCCGTCGATTTCTTCCGTTTTATGTGATTGTGAAAGCGGAAGTCCCCAATCCAATAAACAGCCGTAAAGCAAATCCATATCATTCCGATCATCTTTGATATTGGATTCTGTCAAAGAAAGCAAATCTTGAGTGTAAGCGCCGGCAGCATAATAAACATCTTTCATATTGCTGTCGTCTAATTTGAGAACACGGAAACCGATATCTAAATTTCCAATATTTTCTTTGTCTTTGTTTTCTTCTTTAATTTTATCGCCGGCGCGACGAATACGTTCTTTTCCGATTTCACAAATGTTTTTGTAACCGGCTTTGTAAGCTTCGGAATTTTCATCTGTGGTTTCGGGCAATTGAACCATGATGAATTTGCGGTTGCCGCCATCTTCAGCGTTGAGTTGCATGACGGCGTGGGCGGTGGTGGAAGAGCCGGAGAAGAAGTCGAGAATATAATCTCCATCTTCAAGCGATGCCATTTTAAAGAATTTTATCAACAAATCAATTGATTTAGGATAATCAAATACAACTGTATTAAAAAGTTGTTTGATTACATTCGCTCCTGAACCAACATCATCAATCCAAGTAGTGTATTTTTTTGTAGATTCTTCACCATCTAAAGGTTCCCATATTTTTTCATATGCGATCCATTGACCACCTGAATTTTTAGAAAAATCAACATTTCCATTTTCAATTTCTATTACCATTCTCTGTTTACCCCAACGCCAACGCCCTTCGATATCAGAGCTTATCATTGGAAAAAGATTAGTACCATCAGGGGCAACGATTGAATAATACAAATTTGGACGATCTGTGCGTTTACTATTTGACCCCCATTTGCGTGCCAATTGGGTCTTATAATTACGTTTTTTAGATTCATCGTACTTTGGATATACCGTTCCAATCTTTACTTCTTCACCAGCCTTAAATTCATTAAGTTTTTTTGCATAACATAAGATATATTCATGAATTACAGCATAATGCTTACTATCCTGTCGACCACCGCGGCCTTTCCAATTAATCAAGGAAACGAAATTTTTTTCACCGAAAACCTCATTACATATTTTTTTTAGATTTTCCACTTCATTATCATCAATCGAAATGAAAATAACACCATCTTCTGAAAGCAAATTCCGTGCTAGAACCAACCTTGGATAAAGCATCGAACACCAATCGGAATGAAATCTTCCATTGCTTTCAGTATTCTTAAAAAGTCGTTCGCCATCTTCATCAAAAACGCCTGCCTCTTCATCATAATCATCACGACTTTGCGTAAAATTATCCCGATAAACAAAATCGTTCCCCGTGTTATAAGGCGGATCAATATAGATCATTTTCACTTTCCCAAGATAGCTCTCTTGCAAAAGTTTCAAAACATCTAAATTATCGCCTTCAATGTACAGATTCTCAGTCGTTTCAAAAGATTTGCTTTCTTCAGAACACGGTCTTAAAGTTTTTCGAATCGGTTTTCCCGCTTCCATCACAGCTTCTCTTTTACCGACCCAAGTAAATTCATAAGCTTCATCATCGGCGACATCGTCGCCCAAAAGAGTTCGTAAAAGGTCAAAATTAATGGCACGCTTCAATGTCGACTGCTGCGGATTCGCCCCCCCCCCCCATGGGATTTTTCAGTGACGACTGACGGGAAGAGTGCCGCAATTTTTTCGATGTTTTCGGATGTTAAATCGGGTGATTCAAAACGCATTTTTTCCATGATTGTAAGCTCCTGAATGAATAGTATATCGATTGTAAGCAGATTCTTTAAAGAGGATATTTATAAATATTAACCAATAATTAATTATATCTTATCAAAATTATTATAATTGGTGATTTAACATGAATTCTGAATTTAAAATAGATATATTTGTTGTAACAACTTCTGGTCCATTTGTCAAAGATGAGCAAGGAAATAGGTATAAAATTGAAAATAATATAATTTTTGATTCAAAAAATAATGAAATAAGAGAATTAGCTCTTGAAGAAGCTGAATTTTTAAAACAAATGGAAGAATATTACCAAACAAATTGGCCTATATATTGTGGTCAATATGTTATAAGTCGCCCTATTGAAATGTTGGGAAAGAGAAATTAATAATCACCATTTATTTTTCAAAAATTATATACATTATTAATGGACTTTAATTGTCTAATTGACCACCACCAGGGGAGCTCTATTTCAATCCATCGCAAAAGGAGATGATAATCATGAAGATGAGAGTCAAGGGCTTTGTCCATAGTTACACTAAGGAGCTTAGTTTACTGTCAACAGTGGGGATGGAATTGCCAAATTAACTTGCGAAACTGTATAGTTCGTATAGGGCTAGGCATCTTGGTGCTTTGGGGAGCAGTAATTTGGTAGAACACCAAGTAACTGATGAATTTGTCCCTTAGGGGGTTCCATTTAATACTTATTTTATTGATTTAAAGCATTCTTCTAAAGTTGATTCTGGGATTTCGAACCATTGTTCTTCGTGACCAATCATATACAATCGGATATTGCCTTTTTTAAAAGGCTTTACATACGATTCGGATTTTGCCCACATACTACCAATAGGAGTATTAACTATACGACCTGTTTTCATATCGTTGTTATCGTACTCCTCAGCATATGCCTTTTTAATGCATATAAATTTTTGATTTTCTTCTATCATTTTAATACCTGAGTAGAAAATAGATGATTATGAATAAAATAAACAATTATTCATAAAAACCGTTTGGTTAAATGACCTTAATCGTAGTATTGGGCGCCATTAACTTAAAGATTTCTTCAACATTGATTTTATCGGGACTGCTCGAAAAACTACTGTCTCTAAACACAACCCTCAAAGGCTGACGTTCCGCAATTTCCTTAACAGCCTTTTCACTCACCTTATCAGCGAAACAAGCTATTAAATCACCGTCATTGTAAGTATGAACGGTAACACCGTCAATTTCTTCCGTTTTATGAGATTGTGAAAGCGGCAATCCCCAATCCAACAAACAGCCGTAAAGCAAATCCATATCGTTCCGGTCATCTTTAATATTGGATTCTGTTAAAGAAAGTAAATCTTGAGTGTAAGAGCCGGCAGCGTAATAAACATCTTTCATATTGCTGTCGTCCAATTTGAGAACGCGGAAACCGATATCTAAGTTTTCAATACTTTCTTTAGCTTTATTTTCTTCTTTGATTTTATCACCGGCACGGCGAATACGTTCTTTTCCGATCTCGCAAATGTTTTTGTAACCAGCATTATAGATTTCAGAATTTTCATCAATTTTTTCCGGCAATTGAACCATGATGAATTTGCGGTTGCCGCCATCTTCGGTGTTGAGCTGCATAACGGCGTGAGCAGTGGTGGCAGAGCCGGAGAAGAAATCGAGGACAATATCTTCTTTATTGGTTGAAAATCTAACCAAATCATAAATAAAAAGAACAGGTTTGGGATAACTGAAATAAGGAACACCAAAAAGTTTTGAAAGCTCAGTTGTTGCATTTTGGTTCATATAATTATTTTCAACTGCAAATAAACTATTCACAGGATTTGTCATTGAAGAAGCATCCTTTTTATAACGCTTGAAAATAAAACCTCTTTCGTTCTCGGAATAATTTTTCTTAAAGGTTATTTTTCCCGATTTAATATAAGTTTGAAGCGTTTCTTTTGAAAAAGCCCAATATCTGCCATTTGGCGGAAAATCAGATTTGCCTGTATAAGGATTCATAATTTCGAAATATGTGGATTGCCCACCACTTTTTGCACTGGGATCACCGATACACCAATCACCGTTAGAATCATTATCAGGGTTAGAATAATTACTATAATCTTTCTTTTCACCTTTAAGAACAAGATGATTAATATTTTTTGCATAAAGTAATAAATTTTCATGTTGAAGATTAAAGCCGATGCCACTATCCCCCGTCATCGATTTTGTTTTTCGAATGATTTCACCGGCAAAATTCTGTGAACCAAAAATTTCATCACAGATTTTTCGAAGACTACCAACTTCATGATCATCAATACTGACAAAAATAACACCATCTTCCGAAAGCAAATTTCTCGCCAAGACCAACCTTGGATAAATCATGGAACACCAATCAGAATGGAAACGTCCATTGCTTTCAGTATTCTTAAACAATCGCTCCCCATCTTCATCAAAAACACCGGTTTCCTCTTCATATTCTTCATGGCTTTGCGTAAAATTATCACGATAAACAAAATCGTTCCCTGTGTTATAGGGAGGATCAATATAGATCATCTTCACTTTCCCAAGATAACTTTCCTGCAACAATTTAAGAACATCTAAATTATCGCCTTCAATATACAGATTCTCAGTAGAATCAAAGGATTTGCTTTCTTCAGGACACGGCCTTAAAGTTTTTCGAATTGGTTTTCCCGCTTCCATAACAGCTTCTCTTTTACCGACCCAAGTAAATTCGTAAGCTTCATCATCGGCGACATCATCGCCCAAAAGAGTTCGTAAAAGGTCAAAATTAATCGCACGTTTCAGTGTCGACTGTTGCTGATTCCCCCCCCCCCCATTGGATTTTTCAGTGACGACTGACGGAGCAAGAGCCGCGATTTTTTCGGCGAGTTCGGATGCAAAATCCGAGGTTTCAAAATGCATTTTATCCATTATAATTCCTCTAATTCTTTTCTTTTGAGTTTAACCTGACTGAAAAGCTCGGTTTGTCTGTTGAATTGTTTCTCTTTATCAATTTTATTATTCAAGGCAGCGATTTCATTCAGAATTTTTTGCCGCTTGCCGTCAAGAATGACAGCATCTTTGAGCGTTTCGGGTTCTGTTTTGCCGGCATCCGTATCAAAATTTAAACGATCGCCGGCAATTTGATAAACAAAATTTTCATAAACCGAATCCATACTCAAGCCTTCAAGGCGAAGATCAAATTGGCTTGGTGAAAGCCAATCCGTTTGATAATAAGTTCCGATTTTGAAAGTTCCTGCTTTTTGACTTTCTTCTTTAAAGCTGATCCGAGCTTGAATCTCATTCCGATATTCCAACAAAAATAAAATGTGGTAAGGAATGGTTTTATCAATGAATTGAAGCACTTTTTTATCCAAATCGTAACTGTTTAATTGGATATGAATGATTTCAATTTCCGAAACATAGGTGCCGGTTCCGACATTCACCGTAAACGGAGAAATCTTATTTTGCCAGACAATTGAATGAACCTGATCAATAAACAATCGCTTCAAAGCAGGCGTCATAGAGGGATTTTCATAAAAATTCTGTTTCGGAACTTTTTTACCATAAATCGTAGTTTCCGGCAAATTCAACAACATCAATACCTCCAATCATTCATTTCGCACGACAAAGAAACAAATCAATTCAAAATCATCCAATCCCGTGATGGTTGTATTCAACGCCGATGTACCGCCGCTTTTGAACAAACTGGCAATATCATTTTCTTCTTTGACACTGACAATCGAATGAATGGCATCTTGAAGCAATTCCGATATATGACTCATATCTTTGCCGTCCTTCGTTTCCTTATTAAAACTGCGGCATAAATCAACAACCGGCTGGGTTTGATTCTTAGACAAATACCGAATCGTATCCAACATTTCTTTCGGAGAAAGATGATTGCAAATAATATCGCTGTCATCCCCGATATAAATCATATAAAACGGGTGAAGACGATTCTGATTATCAATATTGACACCGCCATTAATATTCCTCAAAATGAAAATAACACCGGCAGGATATTCATTTTGAGCAGAAACGACCGTATGAAGACCAAACGGCGTTTTATCCAAGTCGCCGTGTTTTTGAGAGTATTCCAATAAATCCAGCCTGAACTCATTCAATCCCAAATCCATGATAGAAATACCCGAAGACATTTCTTCAATGTCAACGACTTCATCTTGTAATCGTTTAAGCTGAGCTTTTCGATATTCAAGATCGCCTTTCTCTTCCGAATTAATCAAGTCATCATCGCCCGTTGAAGTCATCACCGAAATCTTCATACGCGTTTCAACCCGGCTTTTGAGATTGATATATTCGTCCAATGTCAAATCCGGCCAGAAATTAACCAGCTGAATCACAGAATTTTTACTGCCGATACGATCAATACGCCCGAAACGCTGAATAATTCGAACAGGATTCCAATGAATATCATAATTCACCAGAAAATCACAATCCTGCAAATTCTGACCTTCAGAAATACAATCTGTTGCAATCAAAACATCAATACTGCCGTCAAAATCCGGCATCAACAAATCTTTTCCTTTAGAAAGAGGAGAAAAACAAGTCAAAACATTGTTAAAAGTCGGCTTAAACTTCGGAATTGTTGTCTTGCCGTCAATAGATCCCGTAATCAACGCTGTGTTTAAATCATATTTTTGTTTCAGATAAACACTGACATTTTCATACAAATATTCAGCCGTATCAGAAAACGCAGAAAAAACAATAACTTTTTTATTGCCCACATTGATCGGATTTTCAATTTTATCTGAAATCATTTGCAGCAACGTTTGAAGTTTCGTATCATGCTCGGGCGTTACAAGATCAGCCATTTCTCCAAGCGCTTCTAAAATATCAAAATCATTTTGAAGTTCGGAACGCCATGTCTTATAATCCATATCATTGAGATCGATTTTGATTTTTCGGCCTGAAAAGAAATCCATATTTTGGTCATCCAAATCAAAATCAGTATCCTCTCGAACTTCAGAAGATTCAATAACGGAAGTGCCGCCGGCTTCAAACTCATCAATTTCAGAAATTGTTTTATGAATAAGTTTTTGAATCCGCCCCAATGTCAACCGGAACGAAGAAACGGAACTTTCCAACCGTTTCAGCAAATTAATACTCATTAAACGGCGGATTCCCTCTTCGCGCCCCGAACGATTGATGTTCACGGAAGAATCTACATATTTATCAAGCTTACTCGGAAAAACATAATTTGTCGGCGTATAAACCGAAAGATTGAGTTTTACCAATTCTTCATAAATTTTATTATAATTGACATCATCAATATCCGTCATCTGAGGGCGTAAAGAAATCGGTTTTAATCTTTCCGGAAAAGCACCAATCTCAGCCATATTGTAATATTTTTCAATATGCTTGCGAGAGCGAGCAATCGTTACGCTGTCCAGCAATTCGAAGAAATCAAAATCCAGCATTTTAAGAAGTTTTTCGGTTGTACGTTCTTCGGGTTCCAAACCCCCCCAAAAGTTGAAAGCCCTTTGAGCATTTCGGAAAATTTCATCAACAGACTTGGAAGTATTGAGTTTGTCATTAATCAAATGCGGATTTCCTTCATAAGCAAGCTCGAGCTGGTTTTTTAAATCCGCAAACCGATTATTGACCGGTGTTGCCGAAAGCATCAAAACTTTTGTTTTAACACCCGACCGAATGACTTTGTTGAGTAAACGCAAATATCGATTTTCACGCGCATCTTTACCGGAAATTTCGCCGCCATTTCGGAAATTATGTGATTCATCAATCACAATAAGATCATAATTGTTCCAAACTAATCTGTCTAAATCCAATCCGTTTGACTTTCCTTTCTCCCTGGAAAGATCTGTATGATAAAGAACATCATACCTCAAACGATCGCCAGCAATCGGATTATTGACATAATTGTCTTTAAAAGTGTTCCAATTGTCCGATAATTTTTTAGGACAAAGAACCAAAACAGACCGATTTCTGTTTTCATAATATTTCATAACAGCCAACGCCGTAAATGTCTTGCCGAGCCCTACACTGTCCGCTAAAATGCAACCGTTATATTTTTCAAGTTTATTAATGACAGCAAGAGCCGCATCTTTTTGGAATGAATAAAGCATATTCCAAATATTACTTTCTTTAAATCCCGTTGCTTCATTCGGCAATACATCTTCGGAAATATCTTCAAGGAATTCATTGAAAATATTATAAAGCGTAATAAAATAGAGAAAATCCGGAGAATTTTCATTATAAGCTGCTGTGATGCTTTCAATGACATCATCCGTTACGTCTTTTAAAAGAGACTTATCATTCCAAACTTGTTCAAACATTTGAATGTATTGAGTGCTTTCTTCATGAGAAATTTTAGTAACAAGATTTGTAATATGATCGCCGCGCTGGCATCCTAATTCTGTTGTTGTAAACGCATTCACAGGAGAATAAGAAAAACCGGACTGTTGATTGACAACATTCAGCATTGAATTAATTGATCCACCGGTGACATTTGAACGAAATTCAACTTTTGAGCGAATCCACTCTGCACATTCTCTTGCAATCATTTTCTGAGAGAGTTCATTGCGCAGTTTTATTTCAAAATCGGTGCCGTAAAGACTTCTTTCCCGATTCAGTTGCGGGATATAAAACTCTCTTTTTTCTTTCGGTGCCTTTTCGGCAACAAACGCGGGAGAAGTGAAAATAAATCTTAATTCTTCAATATTATCAAATTGCTTCTTAAGCTCTTGATAAGCAAAGATAGAAAAACAAGCGGAAGCGATTGAAATGTGACTGTTTTTGTCAACAGTAATCAAAAGATCATCTTTCAAAGTTCTGTTAACATTGTCAATAACTTCCATATATTGCCCTCATACAAACTAAAGTAATAAACGAATTACTCTTCCCCTTCAACAATCGCCCCACCCGGCTCAGTCTCGTGGTAAATCTGACCTTCGAATTTGTAAATCTTCGCGCCGTATTTCCACATCATCGGCGTCATTTCAGCTTTAATGCAGGTCTGGCAAAGAAATTCAATCACATCCCAGCCTTGTTCCGTTGCCACCTGCGGCAAAAGCAAACCCCGGTTTTCACCGTACTCGGCCATTAAACCGTGTTTTCCGATTTGAATTTGATTAGAATACGTTGTAAAAGCGCCGGTGACTTCTTCGGGAAGCGTTAAAGTCGTGACTTCAACCGTAATCTTGGAAAAATCTTCTTTCTCAATCGGGAAGAAACGCGGATCTTCAAAAGCCGCGGCAATTGCCGATTTCACAAGCACTTCTTTGAGCGGCAAAACAGGATAAGGATAACCGATGCATCCGCGAAGAACGCCTTCTTTTTCAAGCGTGACAAACGCGCCGCGTTTTTCGGAAAAAATAACGGGAACGGAAGGCAAATCATCTTCAGGATCTTTGCCGTCCAAAACGTTTTCGATTACTTTTCGCGCAATTTTAACGGCGAGAACGCCTTCGCTTTTATGAAGAATATTTTTAGACATTTTGACACCCGAAAAATTATTCAGAATCGCCGGAATCATCATTTCGCCTGCGTGCCGCCGCTTCTCTGAGAACGCGGATGCCGGGAAGTTCAGTTCCGGACAAATATTCGATACAAGCGCCGCCGCCGGTGCTGATGTGTGAGAACTGCGTGTCCATTCCGAGGCGGTGAACCTCGGCGGAAATGTGGCCGCCGCCGATGATTGAGAATTTGGCGTTAACCGCTGAGCGGATAATTTCATGCGTTCCGATTGCAAAATCAGGATTTTCGGAAACGCCGGCCGGCCCGTTTAAAATGACGGTTCCCGCGGATTCGATAATAGAAGTATAAGAAACAATGGTCTCAAGACCGATATCGTTTGCCGGATACTGGGATTTTCCCATTTCCTTAATGTTTGCTTCAACGCGTTTTCCGTCAATGTTTAACGCGACATCCGTCGGATAGCGGATTTTGTCGCCGAATTCTTTGAGCATGTTGCGGACGGGAGAAATGTAAGACGCGTAGCCTAATTTTTCAATCAAATCCATGTTGGTCTGACCGATGTTAAAGCCGGCTGCCGCCAACACAACATTTCCGACAATGCCGCTGAAAAGAACGATGTCGGCGCTGCCTTTGGACAGGACGTTGTTGGCAACACGAAGCGAATCGTCCACTTTCGCACCGCCAAGCGCGTAAACGCATGGGCGCTCGCCATCTAAGCCGCGGTCCAGACTGAGAATCTCAGACTCCATGATTCGGCCGGCGCCGCACGGGACGTCGCGCGTGAAACCGACAACGGAGAGGTGAGAGCGGTGGGAGACGGCAAAAGCGTCGTTGAAGAAATAATCGATAAAAGGCAATAATTTTTTAACAAAATAAGATTCGGCGTGTTCATTGACGGTTCGTTCAAGTGATTCTTCGGAGTAAAAACGGACATTTTCAAGTAAAATAATGTCGCCGGGCTCCATTGAAGAAATGCAGGAACGCGCGTAAGAGCCGAAAATATCGTCCACATAGCGGACTTCTCTTCCGAGAAGCTGAGACAAAACTTTAGCGTGCGACTGCATTGTCATGAAATCTGATTTTCCGGGACGGCTCTGGTGCGCCAAAAGAACAACTTTCGCCTCTTTCAAATCGCTGATCGTCCGAATGTGGCTTTTAATACGGGAATCATCTAAGATTCGGCCGTCGGGCCCCATCGGCGCGTTAAAATCAACTCTTAAGAGAACTGTTTTTCCCGAAATATCAAAATCATCAATCGTAAAGAAATCTTTTGTCAACGTCAAACCTCTCGCCGTTAAATATTTCTGTTTGAAAAAGGGATTTCAAACACTTTTTTCAATCAATATCATTCACACAATGATTATTAAGGTTATTGTCTGCCATAATAAGTTATTGCCGCCCCGACAAAATTCGCCCGTAGGTTCCGAGATTTTTCAACCGCGCGGAGCGTTTTTTGACAAGATTTAAAGCGTCGGCTACATTTTTATCCGACGGGCTGCCTTCGAAATCAATGTAAAAATTGTATTCGCCCAAAGATTTTTTGGACGGGCGCGATTCAATCCGCGTCAAATTAATTTCATGATCGGAAAATGCTTCCAAAATTTTGAAAAGCGCGCCGGGTTTATCCGAAACGGGAGAAACGATGACGGACGTTTTATAAAAAACGGCTCCGCTTCCGGTTTGAGACAGATTTTCCGGCAGAATATGAAGATTAAAATCATCGGCGTACGCTTTCAAATGCGGCAGCATTTCTGACCGAGCCAAAAAAAGAAAACGCGTCGAATTGTTCGGCGTGTCCTGAATATGACAATCAATTGCTTTTAATCCGTACTTCTCGCCGGCAGCGGCGGACGCGATTGCCGCGCGGATTTTATCCGCACCGGCCGAACTGACAGCTGAGCCGACAGTTGAACCGGCAGCTGAGCCGGCGGTTAAATCTGCACCGGAACAGGCAACAGATTCTGCGCCGGCACCTGCGCCGAGGCCGGCACCCGCAGACATTTCAGCGACACGCGTCGCCGCTTTGGATGTGCTGTCAACTTCAATCAGGGACGCGTTTTTCAAATGATTTCGGATGTAAGTTCGGCATTGATACAAGCCTTGCGGATGAGAATAAACCACTTCGATTTTGTCGGGCGAAAAATCGGGTTTTTGCGCCGCCGAGCGCGGCACCAAAAGGCAGTGATTGACCGGAAGAATCAGTTCGGCGATGATTGACACGTCTTTTTCGAGGAGCAAATCCATGCTGACGCCGACCGCGCCTTCAATTGAATTTTCAATCGGAATGACGGCGCAAACGGCGCCGTTGTCGCTGCAGGGATCTTCAAAAAGGCTGAGCACCGTGTTTTCAATGGACGAGCAATACAAAAGTTCGGGCATTTGAGCATCCAAAACGATTGAAAGAAAAGCATGCGCCGCAATTTCAGAATAAGAACCTGCCGGGCCGAGAACCGAAATTTTCATGAATTGCCGCCATTTTGTTTTTGAATTATAATTTTTGTTTTGAATCGGAAAATGATGTGATTTTTAAAAAAGGTGAAAAAGAAAGAAAAGGCAGAATCAGAAATTCAAAACATCTGCCATATCGTAAACTTTTCCTTTTTCCTGCGAATTGATCCATTTGGCAGCCAAAACCGCGCCGCCGACGAAGATTTCGCGTGTATGTGCTTGGTGTCTGAGCTCGATGCGTTCGGAATTTCCGATGAACATGACGTTGTGATCGCCGATGATATCGCCGCCGCGAACAGCATGGACGCCGATTTCCTTGCCGCGCGGGCAAATGCCTTCACGGCCGAAAACCAAGTCTTTGCCGCCGAGCGCGTCGCTTAAAATTTCAGCGGCGGTCATCGCGGTTCCGCTGGGCGCGTCTTTCTTTTGATTGTGATGCGCTTCGATGATTTCGATGTCGTAATCGTCTCTTAAATATTTGGCCGCTTCTTCGAGCAATTTAAAGAAAACGTTGACGCCGATGGAATAATTTGTAGAAATAACGGCAGCGATGTTGTTTTGAACAATCGCTTCGTCAATTACGGCGCGTTGTTCCGGGCTGATGCCGGTTGTGCCGATGATGAGATTAACACCGGCGGACGCGGCGGCAGGCGCATTAACAGCGGTTGCCGCGGCAATCGTAAAGTCGATGACAACATCCGTTTTCGTTTCTTTTAAAACGGTTGCCAAATCTTTGGAATCAGAAACAGGAACACCCATTTTGCCGACACGAATGACATCGCCGACATCTTCGCCGATAAAAGCAACGTCAAACGCTGCCGAAAGCGTAATTCCCTCCGTTGCCGTGATGCGCTGAATAATCAGCGATCCCATGCGGCCGCAGGCGCCGATGACGGCGGCTCTGACTTCGCTCATTTTAACACCCCGGACTTTTTGAGTTCGTTTGTCAAAATTTCGAGATTGAGCGGCTGAAGCGGGACGAGCGGAAGTCTCAGGGGACCCGCCGCGTGACCGGCAAGGCCTGCCGCGGTTTTAATCGGCGCCGGGTTGGTTTCAATGAACAGCGCTTTCATAAGCGGCGCGAGTTCGTAGTGAAGCGCCATTGCATCAGACAGATTTCCGGCTTCAAACGCCGCGACCATGCGCGACATTTTTTCCGGCAAAATGTTTGCGATAACGGAAATCACGCCGGACGCACCGATGGACATGAGCGGAAGCGTTGCCACATCGTCACCCGAAAGCAAATTAAAATCCTCGTCTTTGGTTTTGCTGATAATCTCAGTCGCCTTATTCATATCGCCGGTCGCTTCTTTGATGCCGACAATATTCGGATGTTTGGCGAGCTCAACAATCGTCGGAACACTCATGTCAACGCTTGTTCGGGACGGAACGTTGTAGAGAATCATCGGAATGTCAACGGAATCCGCGATTTTTTCAAAATGAGCTTTGAGACCGCTTTGGGTCGGTTTGTTGTAATAAGGTGTAATAACAAGAGCAGCCGCGGCGCCTGAATCGGCCGCGTGTTTGGTAAATTCGATCGCTTCTGCGGTATTGTTTGAACCGGTTCCGGCGATGACGGGGACGGATGACGTTTCGATTGCGACGTCTGTCACTTGCATGTGTTCGATTGCGGACATTGTCGCGGATTCGCCTGTCGTACCGCACGGAACAATCGCGGAAACGCCGCCTTTGATCGTGAATTCGATATTTCTTCTGAACCCTTCGACATCAATTTGATTGTCCGCCGTAAACGGCGTAATTAACGCGGGGATAACGCCCCTAAACTTTTGACTCATATTTTGCACCAACCTTGCAATTGAAAATGGTTTAACGCGCTCCGACGAGGAAAAGGAGCATGTTTTTTCAGCGATTTTGAGATTGATAAACAATATCAATGATAAATCGCGCTTTTCAAAAATTAAAGTATAGAAGTAATTAAAATTATTGCTTGATTAAAACAATTGCGCCGAATTAAACACGACCGACCGGCAACGCAAACAGTCTGCAACAGTCGTTTTGAGGTGAGCTGTTTGCAGCCGGCCGCCGAGACGCAGGCTGTCTGCGCCTGCCAGGCTGCCGGCAAACTGCGCTGTGGCAGCTGCTGTCGGCCGGACAGCGGCACTGTGCTGCTGTCGCCGCCGCGCGCGAGCTGCACCCATTTTAATAAATATTAAAAGAAAAAGAGGGAACGAATTTTAAAAAAATGAAGAAAAAAAAGGAATGGATTTTTTATTAAAATAAATTAAAAAGGAAAGGAAAAAAGAAATTATTCCGGAATCGGCGGCAAATAATTTCTTTTAAAATTGTATCCTTTGAAATCGTTTTGTCTTTTCAATTTGCCGTCCGCATTCAATTTTCCGAGAAGCTCGACGACGGAATATGCGGCACGCGTGACACCCATGCTTCTTTTGTCGGTGTCGGTTCCGGCGATGTAAAGATTTTCAATCGGAGAGCGGATATCCGCGAATTCGCCGCGAACGGTAATCGCCGCCTTTTCTGGAATCGTAATTTGATCATGGCGCATCGCAACGTGTTTTTCAATTTTCGGCATGATTTCAAAAAGTTGGTCGTAAGCATCGTTCACTTTTGCCCGAACATCTTTTTGCTGCGGAATGAACGCGAACCCGACCGACTGACAGCCTTCCGGCGCCAAATTCGGATCGTAATTGCTGATCGGGCCGCCCCAGTAAGGCATATCCTTGTACCAAACTTCCGAGCCGACGTAATCAAATTCGGGGCGCATTTCATCAAGCCCGAGCCAAACGCTCAAACTGACGGTGTGATCAATTCCCTTCAGCTGATTAACATATTCAACAGGAAGGTCCATCATTTGCGGCAGAGCGCTTGCAAATCCCGAATGGATAATCAAATCGGCGTAATATTCCGAATCCGCCGTCGCAACCCCGACCGCGCGGTCTTTATCCGTTTCGGAATCAAATTCGGTTAAAATGTCTAAAACCCGCGCGTCGGTTTGAATTTGAACCGATGCCGGCATGGAGCGAAGCGTGCAATCCGTAATCGCCTGAACACCGCCGATCGGATAACCTTGCGTCGAAAAACCGCCTTTGTGCATCATTGTTTTCTTAAGCGCGGCAAAAACCGAATCGTTGTTTTCAGATTTGGATTCAGACTTTTTCTTTTTGGCATTACCCTTTGATTTGTCACCTTTTGATTTATCGCTTTTTGACTTGCCGTCTTTCGTCTTGCTGTCTCCCACCGCATCGTTTTTCTTTTTGCTTTTCTTGTCTTTTTCCTCTTTTTCTCCATCTTTTTGAAGAGATTTTCCTTTGACAATCGCTTTGTATTCTTCCGGTGTCAGCTTGTTGTTTTCTTTGGCAATGCCCGCGCCTGCCGCCATGCGCTGAACGGACGTTTCTTTCATGCCGCGCCCGGACATGAACATAGAAAATGTGTTGGCAAAGCCAAGCGTTTCGGGTCCGAGTCCTTTGGGGAGACATTCGTAAACGGAACTGTTTGAAAAGTCTTCGCCGCGGCTGACTTTTAACATAAATCCGCCGATTGTTTTGGCAAGTTTCATTCTGTCCGAGACCGGCAGATAATCAAACAGCAAAAAATCGCGAACATTCGTCGGGCAGCGCACCAAAGACGCGTCAGGCGTTCGAATATAATAATTGCCGTACGGCTGAAATTCGGGAACCGTATCGTAATACTGATCCATCAGAAGCGGCAGCGGACCGTTTCCGCGAAGCGCCGTAATCGCGTGCGGCCCCGTGTCAACCGTAAAACCGTCCACTTGGTAGCTGCGGCAGTTGCCGCCGACAATTTCTTCTTTTTCAAGAACAAGAACACGATTACCATGTTTTGAGAGCGCAAGCGCAGACATCAAACCGCTGATGCCGCCGCCGATAACAATAACGTCATAATTTTCGTTTTGCATAATGATAACATCCGAAGTAAAATAATAACAAAAAATAACAAAATAAAATAATTACGATTTTTGTAAAATATTCCAAAGAATAAAAAAGTTCGTGAACAGAAAAACTGCCGATACGCCTATGCCGGCATCGCTGCGCGCATGGCTCGCGCAAATGATTCAAACAATTATGAAAATAATTCACGACATATGAAATAATAAAAAAGAAGTAGAGGGAAAAATATGAATTTGTGTCAACACTGTCGACACAATTTCAATCTCATTAAAAAGGAACCAAAATCGTGAACAGAAACTGAATTTTTGAAAAATATGAATTTGTGTCAACACTGTCGACACAATTTCAACTTCATTAAAAAGAAATCAAAATCGTAAACAGAACCTGAATTTTTGAAAATATGAATTTGTGCCAACACTGTTGACACAAATTCTTTTTTATTCATAAATCAATTCGCAAAGAATCGCTTCCGTTTTCCCGGAGTCGTTTTCTTTCAAAAAGAGATGCACTTTCTTCGAACCGTCGAGTTCATCTTCCAATTGATTTCGAATGCCCCAGTAATCTTGAGGATCGATGCTTCCGCGAAGCGTGACTTTTCCGACGTTGCTCTTTTTCAAAAATTCGTTGATTTCTGCATAATCGTTTTCTGTTTCAAACGGCATGGTTCGAAGAACAATGAAATTGTTTTTGTTCATCGGGTTGACAGTCAGCAAATCCGCGGTCAGCAATGTTCTTTTTTTGTCGATTTTCATGACGCGGACGTGTCCGACGGTGGCTTTAATCATGTCATCAACGAGCTCATTGAGAAGGCCGGCTGCAATAACAGCGGGATCGGGCTCAAACATGAAAAGCATCGGCTTTTCGGCATCAACTGTCGGCGGCAATTCAACAGGCGCATCCACCATCGCGTTTCCTGCGGGAAGCGCAACCGCAATTCGGTTGTATTTTTTGATTCTGCCGAAATAAAGCGTGAGGCGATTCAGCTGACCGTTTAAAGAAATGTATTCTTTCTCGCAATCGAAATCAATGCGTTCGGGCGGCATTTGCGGCGGCGCTTCAAACGCAAAGTTTTCTGTTTTTTCGGCGTACGCGTCCATGACGGCCGGGATTCCCGGGCGCAAACTGCCCGCCTGGCGCGTTTCTTCTTCGGGCGGGCGAGCCGGATCGGAAAAGACGATGTCAACTTTGGGGATTTGCGCAATCACAGCCGGATCAAGCGCGTCACCGCAAATGAAAGTGACATTTTCAAGACCGAATTTCGCGCAATTTTCTTTGGCGTATTCGATTTTTTGCGGATCAATTTCGACAGCGTAAACGTGTTTGCAACGCTGCGCGAAATAAATCGTTTGGCCGCCGATGCCGCAGCTGATGTCGGCAATCGTATTGCATGTCAGGCGCGCGGCTCTGTATTTGGCGACAGGCTCAGGCGTTGCAAAACGTCTTCCGTCTTTGTCGGTTGACATTTTCTTTTCAAAAATCTTTTTTTGAGACATTTTCTCTTCCCCTTTCCTTATTCTAAAATCGGCGCGCCGAATGTGATATCGTCTAAAAGCAATTCTTTCTCCCAAAGTAATTTGCAGTCGCAGTCGACATTTTCAAGCGTTTTGACATTTTGCGTGATTGAAAATTCACGAATCATATCGGCGACATCCCGACTGCAAATTTTACAATTGCGCGGGCCGCGTTTTGCGCCTGCGCCGACGGGGTCGGACATCAAATACAAATCGGGGTGTTTTGTTTTGGCTTCTTTTAAAATCTTGACAATGCTCCAAAGCCACGGCGGGCGGAACTCTTTGTTCTCCCAAAGTTTCTCAACGAAGGTGCCGTTTTGAACATTGCACAAATTAATTGAAACGGTTTCGGCGTAAGGCGCAACTTCATCAATGCTGTTTAAAATGTCTTCCATTGCTTCCTTTTCCGATAAAAACGGCGGCTTGAGCATCAAATAAGCTTTTGTAAAGATACCGTTTTGTTTTGCGATTTCCGCCGCTCGTTTAAAGTGCGCGAACGAAAATCCTTTATTAATAGATTCGCGGCGGATTTTATCCGATGTCGTTTCAAGACCGTAAGCGTATTCCAAGGGTTTTCCGCCCATCACGGAAAGGCAATCTTGGGCCGCCTCCTCCGTTACAAATTCAGGGCGTGTTTCCGCCAAAACAGCAACGATTCGTTCATCGTCTGCCAATCGCTTTAAAATTTGTTTTCGAAGATCCGTCGAAATTTCGCGTTGATCCAAAAAGCTGCCCGATGTGAAAATTTTGACCATGAATCTCTCAAGTTTTCTCCTCTCGGCCTGTGCCAGCGCTTTGTCGAGCTGCGCCATGATGTCGGAATCGGCAGGCTCGCCCGTCGAACTGTCATAAACATAGCCGCACATCGTACAGCCGCCTTGTTTTCCCCAGTAGCAGCCGGACGTTTGAAAGATGATTGTTAAAACATCGACGATATCGCCGCGCAGATTGTCTTTGCTGATCCAAAAAGCCGCCGGCTCGTCGTACGGTTTGGATTTAATCCGCTGGCGTTCGCGGATTTCAAGAACTGTTTGATTGAGAGACATAATTTTTCCTAAAAAGTCGAATTTATACACTTCAAAAGAAGAACAGAGATAAAACGCTGTCGTTTTTGAATGATTTTTATTTTTCAAAAATGACGGAGCGTTTGAATTGATTTTTGAAAAAATGATGCGGTTCGCGCGCGGCGGCGGTGGCGACGGCGGCAACTGTTGCCGACAGCAGAACCGGAACGAACTTATTTATAGACACGAGACACTATTGATTATTAATCTTTGATTTTTATAATATTTTTGCAATCGTAATTGCAAATCAATATTTAGAATTATAAAAATCGAAGACTAAAATAAATGAATTATTTTTTGAATTAAAAAATAAATTACAAATGAAAAAAGGAAGGTCAATTATATGTCAAAAAATAAATCCAAAAAAACAGAAAAATCCGTTCAGAGAAATATCAAAAAAACGGATTCAAAAATTAAAAAATTAAATGCAAAATTAAAAATTTTAAAGAACAAAAGCGCGAAATTGAAAAAATCGCTTAAATGATTTTCTTATTGATTATGCCGAATGAAAAATTTCATTCAGCATAATTTTTTTAAAAACAAAAATAAAAATAGATTCGATTACTCGAATTCAATCGTTCCCGGCGGCTTGGGCGTCACATCGTAAACAACGCGAACGGCATCGGGAATTTCGGTTGTAATTCTTTCCTGAATTTTCTTTAAAATCGGATACGGAACTTCCAAAGGCTCAGCCGTAATTGCGTTATCGGAATTCACGATCCGGATTGCGATAATCCAGCCGTAAACGCGCTTTTCATCTTTTTGACCGGTGCCTTTACCAATGACGGCAGCAAGCGCTTGCCAGGGTTTGAGTGCTTCCATGACTTCTTCTTCGACGATTGCGTTTGCCTCGCGAGCAGCGGCAACCTTTTCGCGCGTCACTTCGCCGCAGGCGCGAACGGAAAGTCCGGGACCGGGGAAAGGCATTCTCTCGGAAAGCGCAACGGCAAGGCCGAGCGCACGACCGACTTCGCGGACATCGTCTTTGTATAAGTAGTAAAGCGGCTCGATAACGCCTTTAAATTCCATTTTCTCAGGCATGCCGCCGACATTGTGGTGCGCTTTGATGCCTTTTTCAGATTCCAAAACGTCGGGGTAAATCGTTCCCTGAATTAAGTAATCGGCGTTGATTTTTTTCGCTTCTTCTTCAAAAACGCGAATGAATGTTTCGCCGACGGCTTTTCTTTTGAGTTCGGGATCCTCGATGCCTTTGATGGCTTCAAAAAAACGGTCGCTTGCATCAATCACTTGAAGATTCATGTGAGAAAACGCTTCTCTCACTTGTTCCGGCTCGCCCTTTCTCATAAAACCCGTATCAATGAAAAGCGGGTAAAGTCTGTCGCCGAGCGCGCGGTAAGCAAGCTCAGCGCAGACGGAACTGTCAACGCCGCCGGAGAGCGCAATCAAAGCCGTCCCATCCACTTGACTTTTGATTTTTTCAATTTCGGTATCAATAAATTCCTGAACGTTTTCCATTTCAAAAACTCCTTTAAATATATGCTTTGTAGTTATAATCGTATCAAAGAGATATTATATGAACGTTTTTGTAAATGTATTATCGTTACATACTTTTAATAAAAATCCTTTCATTCCTTTTGAAAATATTTAAAAAACTTAATCTGCCAAACTCCTTTTTAGAATTATGAATGAAACAGAAATTTTAACAATCGCCGCGGTTTTCAAAATAATTCTTTATTTAACTGTTTTGTTCATCGCTTCAATTCAAGATTTGAAATCAAGAACGGTTTCCGACAAATTGTGGCTGACGTCGTTTTTATTGCTGATTCCGGCAATCCTTCTTGAAACATCCGCCGCCGGTTTTTCTCATTTGATTGACATTTTATTTTCATTCATTTTATTTTTCATATTTTCCGCGCTTTGTTTTTCAACTCAAATTTTCGGCGGCGCCGACTGCAAAGCGTTTCTTTTAATTGCGATTGGTTTTCCGATTCCGATTCAAATGATTTTATCGGGCGGCGGCTTTAACAATTTTGTCTTGCCGTTTTCATTTATCATTTTACTGAATTCTTTATTACTCTCACTCATTTTCATTTTTATTTTATTCATCAAAACGAGTGTTTCCGCTTGTATTAACAGGCGGCTGAAAACAAAAAAAGATGCTTGCAATTTGTTCAAACAATTTTTAAAAAAAAGGTTTCCGTTTTTGCCGGCGATTGCAGGCGGTTATTTTGTTTCAATCAGCTGCATCGAATCCGGTTTGCTTTTCTGAGCAAATGTTTGCGCCGCCGCGCGCGAACTGCACCCGTTTGAATAAAATTTCAAAGAGACGGCGACCGTTTTTTCAAAAAAATAAAAATTAATTGCGTTTTCGTTTCATTTCCGCAATCATCACCGCTTTCATCAAACGCACTTCTTCTTCGGATAATTTCAAATCGGTTTTTTCAATAATTTCCGAATTCATCAATTTTTCCGTAAATTCGATTTGCAGTTTCCCGATCGTGTCCGCGATTTCTTTTTGTTTTTGGTCCGCGATCAGAATATCCAAATTATCAATTTTTTCGGCAGCAATCAGCGCTTCCAAATGTTCAATAATTTTTAAAACCGAAATGCCGCGAATTTCAGAAATTTCGCTGACGGAAAGTCCTTGGGAAAACAAACCTTGCGTCTGTTTCAAATCGGTTTCAGAAAAACCGTCTTCCGATTCAGCTTCGATCGTCGTTTCTTCGATTTGTTTCGGTTCGACTTTGGATTCGGGCGGCTCTGTCGGTTCTGCCGGCTTGATTGAAACCGGAGATTCGACTTCTCCGATGTAATCGCTGATTTCGTTAATGAATAAGCCGCCGTATTTTTGAAGCTTATATTCGGCAACGCCCGCGATTTTCAAAAAAGACGAATCGTCGGTCGGGAAATCGGTTGCCATCTGGCGCAGGCTGGTGTCTGCGAAAATAATATAGGGCGGCAAGTTTTTGTCCGTTGCAATCCGCTTTCTTAAATCTCTCAAACGGTTGAACAAAATCGAATCAAACTTTCCTTTTTCAATACTTTTCGGAAGCGCGGCGGCGGATTTTGTTTTCTTCAACACGGGTTTTTCTTCGGCTTCAAATGTTTTTTGAACCGCGGCTTGGGGTTTGGGTTTGATATAATCGCCAATACCGTCCGATAAAACCGATTTTCGCCCGCCGTAAACAATGGAACCGCCGGCGTTTTCGGCATAATCATTGCTTTCAGCCGTTTCATATTCCGATTCAAAATCTTCGCCGCCGAAAATATCCTCGGCTTCATCGACATAAGCGCCCGCATTTGAATCAGCCTCCGCCGAAACAGAGTTCGGAAGAACGGTTCTTCCTTTTGAAATTCTTGAAATCGGCGCTTCGGTCAGCTCAACCCTGAGTTCGCCCGACATGATTTTTCGGCTGTTCGGGTTTAATTTAACAATCGGAAAACGGTCGCCGCCGACACTCAAATATCCCGACTGAACCAATTCGTTGCCGATTCTCTTCCATTCGTTTTTAGAAATATGTTTGCCGGAGCCGTGAACATTCAATCTGTCATGGCGCATGTCTTTGACTTTCTGTGTCCGCGCGCCGTACAAAACGTCAACGACATGCGTCATGCCGAAACGCTGCCCCGTCTGATTCACGCATTCCAGAAGCAGACGCGCCTCTTCCGTGTTGTCCACTTTCGTTCGCGGATGGAAACAGGAATCGCAATTGTTGCACGGCTCCTTGATGTCTTCGCCGAAATAACGCAAAAGAACATTGCGGCGGCAGTCTGTGCTTTCGCAGTAGCCGATGATTTGAGACAATTGTTGAAACGCGAGATCGCGCTCTTTTTTGCTCGGCTTTTTCTCAATCAAAAAACGGATTTTGTGCCAGTCGCCGCGGCTGAAAAATAAAATACATTCACATTCCAACCCGTCTCTGCCGCCGCGACCGGTTTCCTGGTAATAGCTTTCCAAATTCTTCGGCAAATCGTAGTGAATCACGAAACGGACGTCGGGTTTGTCAATCCCCATACCGAAAGCGACGGTCGCGACAATAATATCAACATCGTCACGGATAAATTTTTCCTGATGACGCGCGCGTTTGTCATCGGAAAGGCCGGCGTGATACGGCAGCGCCGAAAAGCCGAGTTTGTTCAGGCGCGCGGCCAGCCGTTCGACAGCGTCGCGGCTTTGGCAATAAATGATGCCGGACTTGTTGCGGTTTTTTCGAATATAACCTTCCAACTGGTCCATCACATCTTTCTTTTCAACGATCTGATACGACAAATTCGGGCGGTTGAAACTGGAAACTTTAATAACGGGATCGCGCAGGCGAAGAACGTGAACAATATCTTTTCGAACGCGTTCGGTTGCGGTTGCGGTCAGCGCCGCGATGCAGACGTTCGGGAACTTGTCGCGGAGTTCCGATAATTTTCGATATTCCGGGCGGAAATCGTGTCCCCATTCGGAAACGCAGTGCGCTTCATCAATTGCGAAAAGGCTGACGTTTGCCTTTTTCAAAAGCGAAATCATAGAAGACATCATCAAACGCTCAGGCGCGACATAAAGAATTTTTAAATCGCCGTCAAGAATCCGGCGCTTCACATCGGCACTTTCCGATTCCGAAAGCGTGCTGTTTAAAAAAGCGGCGGAAATGCCGTTTGAAACCAAACTGTCCACCTGATCTTTCATGAGCGAAATCAAAGGAGAAACAACAACCGCCATTCCGTTTTTCATCAGCGCGGGAATTTGATAACATAAAGATTTGCCGCCGCCTGTCGGCATTAAAACAAAAACGTCGCGATTGTCAAGCAGCGCGCTGATAACTTCTTCCTGATTCGGACGAAACGCTGTATATCCGAAATTTTTCTCAAGAACCGTATGCATTTCTGTTGTTGACGCTGCCATTTTTTCAAAACTCTTTTTGATTGATGATTAATTTATTGTCTTTTTTAAAGTTTCAAACGATTAAAAGGACTTTGGCTTGGGGGGTGAAAGTATTCATTATTTTTAAACGACTTTTAAAAGAATACGAACATTAAATTATCGACAGCAAAAGCTGTTTTTGAAAAACAAATGAAAAAGAAAAAGTGAAAAAAGAAAAGAACCCAAATTAGTATTTGGGTGCGCGTCTGACTTTTCTTGTGACGTATCCGGCAACTTTGTTGCGGATGGTTTTACTTTCAATGGTTGTGTATTTGGTCACAAGCGCTTTGTTCTGGTCAAAGTCTTCGGTGAAAACGTCGCCGTAGTTGTTTAAAAGTTTAAATGAAATGGTTTTGATGTTGGAGTGTCTAATATTTCCCATGTTATCCTCTCTTGATTTTGTTAGTTTTAATGATTTTAATTTAATTTATGTTAATCTTTCTCTTGCCGTTTTTATTTGAATCATAAATGAATGATGATTGTGAAATGATGATTTAATGAATGAAACGTGTGACGCGCCTTACGCGTCTGATTTCTTATAAATCAAACCGAAAGTTTACGATTGAAGGGTTCGTTTTGATTTATACTTTTTGCAAAACTCATCGTAAAGGTTGCTCAAATACTTTTCTTTATTTAAATATATTCCGTTTCAAATGAGAGTAATTCACGATGTTCCTGAATATTTTATCATTAATTCCTCTTCAAGATTAAAGACTGTCAATGCATATTTAATTCTATCAAATTTTTTATTGCTTCCAAAAGTACCTTCAATTGAATATGTTTCATTAATTGCTACGGGTTGTTTTAAACTTCCTTCTTTTGATGTTTTAACCAAGCATATTTTTTCAGCAAGATCGGTTGTAAAAAATGTTTCCGGTTGAAGGTCAAACAATTGTTTCAGAATTTCAACATATAATTTTGAGATTTGATTAATTTCGATTCGCTGATCAAAAAAGATCGCATATTCAAGTTTTTTGCCTTGCGGTTCTTCGGCATCAAATATATTGATCTCATCGTTTTCAGCATTTTCATTTAAATCGATGGATGGAATTTTCCAGATTCTTAAAAACCGTTCTGAAATTAATTTGAACCTTTTTTCAATTTCAATCATGTTCCATTTGTCAAGGTTTGCGATATATTTATTTAACCAAAATCTGCTGTCTGAATAACCTGCTCCGGGTAAATCTCTTTTTTCAATAAATGATTTGTTTCCAAGTTTTCCATTGTTGCCGGAAAGAGTCAAATTCCCAATTGTGTTTAAATAATTCTCTTTAATCTCATTATATTCTTCGAAGCCCAGGTCTGTTTTCCACTTCGAATCCGGATTTTGTGGGAATATGTGTTCAATCGTAATGTCAGAATTTCCTTCAATCATGACAGGTTCTTTATTTTCAAAATTTTCAAGCCTTTCTAACAAGTATGTTCTGTTTTTAGATTTGATATTGTAAACATCTTTTATTTTTAAAGCATCAATCACTTCAATATCTCTTGGGAATCTCTGAACACCCTTTCTTTGGAGTAATGATTTTTGAATTGAATACAAATAATCATTTTCATCGACTTTTTCATACAAATTCATAAAAATTTTGTTCAAAGCATTTGTCGGCAAACTGAGAATAAAACGTCTCCATGTAAATGATTGAATAAGTTCCAAAACATTTATGAAAATTGTTTTGTCAATGACCCCTTTTGAATAGTCATCATAAACTTTCATTAAAAAAGGATAAGCGACATTAATTTCAAGTTTGTTGATATATTCCAATTGTTTTCGAACATCTTTGTCTGATTCGTTTTTGGGGTTTACCAATTTATTATAATGCTTGGCTAACGATTTCATTTGTTTTAATACAATTTCTAAATCCTCAAGCGTGTTTTCCGGATATCTCGCCTTAAATTCCGAATAGACTTTTCCTTTGTTCGGGATTTTTTTGTTTTCAAGTGTCAGATAGTCCCTAATAAAATCTGAAACAAGACTCATATTGGAAGATTCATCTCGAGCTTGTTTTTCAATTATTTCCCAATAATCTTGATATATCTTAGTCTGTTCTTGCCGATTCATTCTCATCAAAATATAATTTCGAATTAAATCGGCTTGAGTCAATTCTAAGCCGGTTGAATTTAAACTTTCAAAAATCCTTTGCGGATCATCTTTTTCTCGATCAAGGGAAACTTCAACAAACACTAGTTTGCTTAATCCTTTCAAAACTGTTTGATAATTCTCTTCTGTGATTCTGCCACGCAAATAGTTAAAATTATCAATCATTTTTGAAAATTCGGAATATTCTTCATCCTCACAGTCTCTCAACAAATATTTCAAAACTTTTTCATTGTTTTCAGTCGGCTTTAATTTTAATTTTTTATCTTCTGGCGCGAACTTGTTTATGAGGTACATTTCATAAATGCGATTTTCAAGATTTTCGTTTTTCAGCTCTTTCATCAGCTTATATATCTCTAAGTAAATGAGTGTCAACGTCGTCAAACGCTGTTGACCGTCTATGATTGTCAATTCCCTTATGCCTGAAGATGTGTACACATCATCATGAATGAAAACGATACTTCCGATAAAGTGTGAAGACATTTCTTCAGAACTTCCAACTTCTAAGACATCATCTAAAAGCTGTTTACATTGTTCTTTCGTCCAATCATAATTTCGTTGATATACAGGAATTATGAATTGTGTATTCGGATTATCTAAAAACTTTTCAATCTTAACTTCTACTGCTTTCATTTTTACACCAAATCACTCAAACTCAAATTCCATTCCGTCATACCCAAGCGGCAGTTTATTTTCTTTCACTTCAATGTCATGCGGCTTATAAAAATGACCCAAATGCGTTAAAACTGTTCGTTTCGCGCGGATCTTTTCCGCAATCTCAAGCGCCTGCTTCGAATTCATGTGTTTGTTGACTTCCATATGCGCGGGAACAATCGCGTCGACGATGAACAAATCCGGATTTTGAATGTATTCCAAGCTCTTCTCTGAAATGTCTTTTTCCGAATCGCCGCTGATGACAACTTTGTTTTTTCCGTCCGAAATCATAACGCCGGCGGGATGTGTTTCCGGCGGATGAACGACTTCAAACAATGAAAATTCAAGACCGATCAAAGAAAACGGTTCGTAAAAGTTCGCGTAATGTTTCACCGGCTCAAGGAAATGAACCATTTCGGAAATGTAATCCACCGTTTCCGGATAGCCGTAAACATGAACCTCGCGCTGAATGCGATAAAATTCCGGAAAACCGCCGTAGTGATCGTAATGTCCGTGCGTCCAAATCACGCCGTCAATGTGACCGATGTTTGCCCTCAGAAGCTGAATACGCATGTCGGGACTCGTGTCGACCAGAACGTTTCCCTGCTCGGTTTGAACCAAAATCGAAAAACGGGTTCGGTTGCTTTTCGTTCCGTTCTTCGCATCCGCGCACGCAGCGCAGGAGCAGCCGATTTCAGGCGTTCCCGGCGCATCGCCCGTTCCCAAAAGCGTAATTTTCATTGACATTGTTTTCAATATGTTTCTTCAATTCTATTTGAGACTTTTGTTTTCGGTTTTTACATTTTTTGTTTTAACTTGATATTTTGATTTTTTTGAATATTCAATCTGTTGCTGCCATCTGCATTTTCGGTTTGCATTTCTGCTTGCATCTGCTCTTTCTCAGGGTATCCGCTCGCTTCGCGAGCGGGGCACGGCTGCCAACAGGTGTTTGTTTCCGATTGGAGTCAGGTTTGTGTTTGCCGCCGCCACCCTCAGCTTTCGATTTACAGTCGGCAGCGCGCAGCCGACAGCAGCAGCCGCCGCCGCGCGCGAGCCGCACAGATTTTCAAAAAATAATGAAAAAAGGAAGGAACGACTTAAACGATGATTCAAAAAAGGCGTACCTTTTACAAAAAAATAAAAAAAGAAAAGGAAATTGTGTTTATTGATTATTCATCAATAAACGCCGTCATTTTCAATCCCGATCTTCTGTCAAAAGATTTGACGGCTTTTTCCAAGTCTTCCTGAACCAAATTGTAACGATTATCGAGAAGAGCGGACAAAACGGCTTCGCGGACAACCATTCTCAAATCGGATCCGGTGTAATCTTCCGTCGTTTTGGCGATGGCTTCCGTGTTGATATCGCCTTCGATTTTCCGGAGAATCGTATCCAAGATATCTTTTCTCATATCCATCGTCGGGCGTTCGAAATCAACGATTTCGTCAAACCGGCGCCAAACCGCACCGTCGAGTTTTTTGGTGTGATTGGTCGCGGCAATCAATAAAACGCCGTCTTCGACAAGGCTTGTGTTGTCGATTGCTTTTAAAAGCGTATTCACCGCCTGTTTAATCGCGGAGTGTTCGTTGTTGGCAGTTCTTGATGTCGCGATAAAGTCGAACTCGTCAATAAACATGATACAAGGATCAAATTTCTTGGCCAAATCGAAAACGCGGTCGATGTTTTTCGATGTCTCGCCGAGATACTGATCGGTAATCATTGACAAGCGAACTTCAATAATCGGGATGGACAGATTTTTCGAAAGCGCACGCGCGAACGAAGTTTTGCCGGTTCCCGGGGGACCGACGAAAAGAACTTTTCCGATATCGTAAAGACCGATATTTTTGAAATGGTCTTTGTTTTTAATCGTCAGTTCAATCTTCTGAAGTTCATTTTTCTGGCGTTCCGTTAAAATCAATTCGTCCATAGATTCGCGGATTTCTTCAGGCGCTTTGATGTACGCGAGGTCCAGCCACTTGCGGCCATTGTCCTTGCCTTCCGAAAGCTCATCCATGATGGATTCAATCCACTCTCTTGACGCTTCTTTCGGCGGCGTTTTGGACGCGACATCATTGTAGCTGACACCGACATCGTTTTCATCGGCGACATTGTCATAATAATAAGCCAAAACGGAATTTTCAAAGATTCTGTCACGCGCGCCATCTTGTTTTTTAAACCATTCGGCAGCGGAATCCAAACTGCCTTCCGTGATGTGAGCGCTTCCGGAATATTCATCAAGCGCGACATATGCAAACGGCTTTCCGTTCACTTTGAGCGCGTCTTCCACGTTGTCAATGTCAAACATTTTTTTAATCATGGATTTGCTGGGTTTAATCGGCGTCGGCACGTCGCGGGTTTTTGCATTCCAAAGCGTGCGGCGGATTTTCGGCGGAATATTATTGACGATTAACTCGTTTTTGTAATCATTGTAGATTTCGGCGGTTAAAAGCAATTCAATAACATCTAAAGTTTCAGAGGAGGCCATTGTATCATTTTTTCCTTTGGGGGTATTTGTTTTAAATAGGTAATTTGAAAGGATAAGTTATAGCGTCAATAATAATAAAATTTTGCATTTTTTAAACGGAATTTATTTCAATCGACTCGCCGGAAATTTCATTTCCAAACGCTTTAAATACATTCATCTTTTAAACAAGATTTTTAATTTATACAATAAATCAGAAAATTATTTTATGATTTGATTACGATTTTATTTAATTGAATTAAATTGGTGTTTAACATGTCCGACATTCAAAAACTCGAGCCGATTTATTCCGGCAAAGCCAAGACAATTTACACAACAAACGATTCCGGCAAATACATTTCCGAATTCCGCGACAGTTTGACTGCTTTTAACGGCGACAAGAAAAGCGAAGCGCCGAAGAAAGGCTATTACAACGCTCAGATTTCCAGAAAAATCTTTGAGATGCTTGAAGAAAACGGCATCAAAACCCATTACAAAGGAATGGCGTCAGACGTTGACATGATTGTCGATATCGTTGACATCGTCAAATTAGAAGTCATTGTCAGAAACATCGCGGCCGGCTCTATTACAAAAAAATATCCGATGCCGGCCGGAAAAGTTTTTGAAAAGCCGATTGTCGTCTTTGACTACAAAAGTGACGAATACCAAGACCCGATGATTAACGAAGACATCGCGGCCGCGCTCGGTGTCGCAACTTACGAAGAAATGGCGTACCTCAAAGAAACGGCACTTAAAATCAACAGCATTTTGGTTCCGTATTTCGACAAGAACGGCTACCTTTTACCGGATTTCAAACTTGAATTCGGTCGCGTGAACGGCGAAATCGTTCTCGCCGACGAGATTTCATGCGACACCTGCCGCATTTGGGACAAAGTCACCAAAGAATCATTCGATAAAGACATTTTCAGATTCGACAAAGGCGATTTGACAAAAGCATATGAAACGGTTGCAAGAAAACTTGTTCCCGAGATTTTTGAATGATTTTTCAAAAATCATTTTTTCTTTTTCTTTGATTTTTTTCAGTTTTTTTGGTCTTTTCAATTTTTTTGATTTTTATTTTGAACTTTTATCGTTCATTTTTCAGGTTTCACTTTCTTTTGAATTTCATTCTTCCGAGATTCATTTATTGAATCTCTTTTCAGATTTTGCGCCGACTTAAATACATATTTAAGCGACAAGAGACTATTATAAAAATATGGAATTATTAGAAGACATTTCGGAATTTGAAATGACGGAGCAAAAACAAAAGAAAACGAACCCGACAAACATCTCGGAAGCGTTAAAAAACATCGGTGCCGACGCTTATTTGATGCACGGCGCCCTTCATGACAGCGACATTTACTACGCGACGCGCTTTTTAGCGTCCGATGCGTTTTCGTATGTTCTTTTTGAAAACGGCGATGAAACACTGCTGATTTCCGACATGGAAAAAGGCCGCGCCGAAATCGAATCCCGCGTTGGGAATGAAAAAATAAAAACGACATCCGATTATAATTACCGCGAACTTGCAAAGGAAAAGAAAGATGCGAACCTCGCGTACACGCTGGTGTTAAAGCAATTGCTGGCGGAAAAAAACACGAAAAGAGTCGCGGTTTCATATGATTTTCCGGCGTATTATTACAACGCGCTTCAAGAAGAAGGCGTCAGCGTCGTTTTAATGAAGTCGCCGTTTGAAAAACCACGTTCAATCAAAACCGCCGATGAAATCGAAAAAATCGAAAAATCCCAAAAAGCCGCCGAAAAAGCAATGAGCGCGGCAATTGAAATGATTCGATTGTCATCGACCGACGATACCGGAAGCGGAAAGCTTGTTTATGACGGGCAGGTGCTGACCGGAAAAATGATTCTCACAAGAATCGCGCGCGTTTTAATGGAAAATGATTGTGCCGATGACGAAACGATTGTCGCCTGCGGCCCGGACAGCGCGGATCCGCACGCGAAAACATACGGCGCGCTTTACGCGAATCATCCGATTGTTATTGATATTTTTCCGCAGCACAAATACAGCCGCTACTTCGGCGACATGACACGAACCGTTATTCGCGGTGAAGTTTCTGAAGAGTTGGGGCGCATGTACGATGCGGTGAAAGGTGCGCAGGAAGTCGGCGTCAACACGGCAAAGCCGGGCGTTACGTGCGCTGCGGTTCACAATGCGGTTTGTGATTATTTGGAAGATGCCGGGTATCACACTTATCGCGGCGGATCCAAAGTCGGATTCATTCACACGACGGGACACGGTGTCGGACTTGACATTCATGAATCGCCTTCGGTTTCCGACAATCCGCACGTTTTGGAGCCGGGAAACGTGATTACGATTGAGCCGGGGCTTTATTATCCCGAAATCGGCGGCATTCGGATTGAAGATACAATTGTAATTACGGAGGACGGCTGTCGAAACCTGAATACATTGCCGAAAATTTTTGAGATATAATTTATAAAAGAAAATGACTTTTAGAATTATCTTTAAAATTTCAATTTATTTTTAATTATTTTACTTTTATTTTTTCAAATTCAGGAATTTAAATTATGAAACCGGAAATTAATCCAATCAACACGGAAGAGGTTCTCGACAAATATCGCGCGGCCGGTGTCGTTCATCAGCAGATTATGAAAGAAGCGCGCGACAAAATCAAAATCGGAATGAATGTTTACGAATACGCGCGCTTCATTGACGAGCGTATTCTTGAACTGGCCGACGGCTCGGCGTTTCCGGTCAACATTTCTTTCAATGCAGACGCGGCGCATGACACGCCGCTTTTAAACGACACGCGCGTTTTCGGCGAAGATGTCGTGAAAATTGATGTCGGCGTCCATATTGACGGCTACATTGCCGACGGCGCGATGACGATTGATTTGTCGGGAAAGCACGGCGATCTCGTCAAAGCCAGCGAAGAAGCGCTCAAAGCGGCGATTGACACGGTCAAAGCCGGCGCGACAACACAGCAAATCGGCGGGGCGGTCGAGGACACGATTACCGGTCTCGGTTTTAATCCGATTCGAAACCTGATGGGACACGGACTTGCGCAGTACACGGCACACGCCGAGCCGTCCGTTCCGAATGTCAGGCATTCGGGTTTCGGCGCAGAACTGCGCGTCGGCGACACAATCGCGATTGAACCGTTTGCAACCGACGGCGAAGGTTTTATCGACAACGGTCACCTCAAAGAAATTTATTCCCAAATAAAACTGAAACCGACAAGGATTCCGTTTGTCCGAAAAGTTTTGGATCAGATCAGCACATACAACGGCCTTCCTTTCGCAAAGCGCTGGCTTGTCGGCGACAAATTGGACATGGCATTGAATCAGCTGGAAAAAGACGGCATCATCACCAGCTACCCTGTTTTGACGGAAGTTGCAAACGGTTTGGTTTCGCAGGCGGAACACACGCTCATCGTCACGGAAGACGGCTGCGAAGTGACAACACGCGGCTGAAAACGCAGACCGGACGGAGGCGAAAAATGAAATCGGAAAAATTAAGCATCGACGGCAAAGAGTTTGACGCGTATTCGATTTCGTTAGATGCTGCGCCGTTTCTGCTTATCCGCTCGGCCGACAAATCTTTTTTGGCGTGCGGTTTTTTGGATATTGCCGCAGCCGACAGCCTGTCCGCCTGCGCCGCAAAAGTCAGAGGCGTTCAAACTTTTGATGATATGCTGACAGCAGAAATTATCGCCGTCACGAAAAGAGCGGAATAGAAAGGTGTCAGAATCGGCATGACCGGAAAAGAAGCACTGCTGAAATTTTAAATTGAATAAAGAGCCGGATTATGTCTTTTGAAGAAGCGCTTCGGGAAAAAAACGGCGCCGTTTTTATTGATTTGGAAGTGACACCCGGATCAAAAGTCATTTTGGTTCCGAGCGGTTATAACGAGTGGCGTAAGCGTATTGAAATTAAAATAACGCAGGCGCCGCAAAAAGGAAAAGCGAACGAGCAGATTATTGAAGAAATCGCGAAGCTGTTTAATGTTTCAAACAGTTTGGTTTCGATTGAAAACGGAATGACGAGTTCGAAAAAAACGGTGAAGATTGAAGGCGCGGTTTTGTCGGAAATTAAAAAGAGATTGGGAGAAAAAATCTGAACAATTTTTTCGGGTTTTCGATATTTTTAAAGTGATTTTATGCAATCCCAAACAACCAAAAACCGAGATATTATCGCTTTAGAAGCCATTGAAACGGTTTTAGAAGAATTGAAAGGCGGCGACGGTTCAACTGAAATCGAAAAGATTGATGAAATTTCGGCCGGCTCTTTCATAATCATCGTCGAAGGGCGGCGGGACGTCGCATCTCTTCGAAATTTGGGAATCACGGCCGAAATTTTTCCTTGCGCGAATCAACCCGTCGCCGAATTTTGTGAAAAAATCGCCGAAATGAAAAAAACCGCGATCATTTTAACCGATTGGGATCGAAAAGGCGCCATTTTGGCTTCCCGATTGGAAATTCAATTGAAAAATCTGGATGTTGCGGTTGACACGTCGCAACGCGAAAAATTACTTTTTTATTCAAAACGCGAAATCAAAGATATTGAAAGCTTGTACAATCACGTCCTGAAATTGAGAAAAAACGTCAACGGTGAAGAAGATTTGAAAGAGGATTTTGAAGAAAATTTGGGAAGAAATTTCGAAGAAGGATTCGAAGATATTTTTGAAAAAGATTCGGAAAATGAGATTTGAATCCGTTTGAATTGATAAAATTCAGAATCAACGGAATTGAAAATCTTGAAGAAATGTTTGAAGAAGAGAAAGTTTTCATTAATAATTGATTTTTAGAAAAAGAGTTTTCAGCTTGAAGGCTGCGTTGAGATGTCGACCACCGGACCTTCGGAGGCATCCATTTTAGAAACAGTGAGTAAATTGCCGTTGCGTTCAATCAATGTCGCTTCCGTGACTTTTAATTGATTGATGCCGTCTTTGCTTTTATGGACAACAAGAAGTTTTTGCCCTTTCTCGGGGTTATCGCCGAATTTCTGAACCATGTTTGAAACAACTTGTTCAAATTCGGAATAAATGAGAATTTCTGTTTTATTCGCCGATTTTCTGATACTTCCAATCGGTTCAACTGTCATGAGCATAGTTTTTTGCCAACCCAATTTTGATTCGGAAATCAATATGAAATCCGTTATTCATCAAACAACATAAACACAAATTAAACAAGAATCATCAACCACAACGATTCTTTGTTCGTTATTAGTCGATAAACCTCCCACCCGTATATATGGGTTTCGTTTACTGACGAAATCGGAAAAAGGGGTTAACACTTAACATTTGGAAATGACAGATTTCGAAACAGAACAGAATAATTTCAACGACAGACGACCAAATTGTTTTGTTGAAATGACAAAACAACTTCAAAAGATCAATTATTTTCAAAAAAAGATAATGATAAATCATGAGAAATTTGACAGACTCAAAAAAGAAAAATTGTCGAAAAAATAAGAAATTGTCGATAAATTCAAAAATTTTATAACAGATTGAAATCGAATTTTTAAGCAATTTCTTCAAACGGGTGCAGTTCGCGCGCGAAGACCGCCGCGAAACCCGAACAGCTGAAAAATTAAAAAGAAAAAAGGAAATCAAAAGATTTCCTTTCGATTGCATTGAGTTTAATCAACGTATTTGCTGACTTCGTAAGCCGTTGTCTGCGGCGGCATGCTTGTCTGGATAATCCAGTTCGCGTAAATGCTGACCTTTGTTCCGGCCGTCACATCAGACATATTCATGTAAAATTGAGTGCTATTGCCGCAATTGAAAATCATTGTCGTGTTGTTTTCGAGCTTGACTTCAAGTTTTCCGACGTAGGTTGAGTTGTTGACATCAACCGCAGGCGTCACATTAACGATTTCACCGCTGTAAACAACCATGTCCGCATTTTGAAGAACATTCGCGACAATCACGGTTGCCGGATCGGGTTTGACATCACCGGCAGGAATGCCGTAATAAACTTCGATGTATTGACCGATTTTCAAATCCGTCAAATTGAAGTTTGCTTTTGAATTGTCGCCGAAGACGAAATTCATGCTTGCGTCGCCGCCCGTTCCTTTGACTTTTTCTAAAGTCATAATGGTTTCATTGTTCGTCACTGAAATGCCTGTCACATTGCCGCGATACCTCGCCGCGTCCGCGGGCGGCGCAATCGGCTCGGCCGGAACGGTTGCGTTTGAATCCCCCGCGTCGTCGCCGCCGAGACAGCCGGCAACCAAAACCGCGCCTAAAACAAGGCACAGCCCGATTAAGAAGAATTGTTTTTTCATAGAGAAGACTCCTTTTGTTCATAAAATATTATGAATGCGATGTGCAAATAAATATTATACTGCACATAATAATATTAAATAGACTATAAAAATATATAATTGTTTCTGAAGGTTCAAAATCAGTTGAAGATAAGAATTTAAAAAACGTTTTTGAAAGATGAAAAAACAAATGAGTTCAAAACAAAGGTAAACCAAAAAAAAGCCCCGATAAATCGGGGCTTTCGTTTTTTAATTCAATTGAAAGTTTTCGGAAAAAATAGTTTGACCCATTTTATTGAATCATTCTTGACAGAATTATTCTTTGTCGAGTTCGAATTTGGTACCGTAGTAAATGATACCGTCATCGCCGTCGCTTCCGAGTTTTCTGAAAACGCTGTGAACACGTTTTCCGGTTGCGACTTTTTCAGGCTCGTCAACGATTTGCGTTGTGAGCTTGGCGCCTTCATCGAGTTCGACAATGGCAAGCGCATACGGAACCAAGTCGGCGAATTCGTCGGATGTGGTGTGCGTGATTGTGTAGGTCACGATTTTACCGGTTCCTTTGAATTTGTACTGTTCCATATCGCCGTCACGGCGGCACTCCGGGCAGAGGTTTCTGATCGGATAATAATAGTTGCCGCATGTTTTGCAGTGGGAGCCGACAAGGTTGTATCTGCTCTGCTGCTCTCTCCAGAATCTTGGTACTGTCATGTAAATCACCTCTCGTTTGAGAAAATATGAACCACAGCTGTTGCGCCTGAACCGCCGACATTGTGTGTCATACCGTACTTTGCACCGTCAACCTGGCGTTTGCCGGCCTCGCCGCGGAGCTGGTGGACAGCTTCAACAGCTTGCTTGACACCGGTGGCACCGACAGGGTGACCGGTTGATTTCAAACCGCCGGAGGGGTTAACAGAGATCTTTGCATTGAGCGCGGTTTCGCCGGCAAGAGAAGCCGGGCCGCCCTGTCCTTTCTCAAAGAATCCGAGGTCTTCAATCGCGCAGATTTCGGCGATTGTGAAACAGTCGTGGACTTCGACAAAGTCGATGTCTTTGGGCGCGAGGCCTGCCATTTCATAAGCGCGTTTGCCTGCCGCGACAGAAGCATCAAGCGTTGTGATGTCGCGTCTGTCGTGAAGCGCGATGGTGTCGCTTGCCTGAGCGCTGGCTTTGATGTAAATCGGGGTGTCCGTGTATTTGTGCGCTTCGTCAGCCGGCACAACAATCACTGCGGCAGCGCCGTCAGAGACCGGTGAGCAGTCCAAAATGTGAAGCGGATCGGAAACCATAATCGATTTCAAAACCTGTTCAATCGTGAGTTTGCTCTTGAACTGAGCAATCGGATTGTTGATGCCGTTTGCGTGGTTTTTCACGGCGACTGCGGCCAATTGTTCGCTGGTCGTGCCGTATTTTTCCATGTGCATTCTCGCAATCATTGCGTAAATGCCCGGGAATGTGGCGCCCTGAATGCCTTCCCACTCACGGTCTGCTGCGGCTGCGAGCGCGTCTGTCACGCCTGAGCCGTCAATGTCCGTCATCTTCTCGGCACCGGCCGCGATTGCCACATTGCTGTAGCCGGATGCGACTGCCTGAATCGCCTGACGAAGGGCGAGACCGCCGGAAGCGCAGGCCGCTTCAACACGCGTAGATGCGACATTCAAGCCTTTTGCAAGACCGGAATAATCCGCAATCAATGCGCCCAAGTGTTCCTGCTCAATGAATTTTCCGCCGCTCATGTTGCCGACGTACATCATATCAATGTCTTCGCCGCTGATGCCTGCGTCTTCAATGGCGCCGACACCGGCTTCAACGACAATGTCTCTTAAGGATTGTTCCCAGAGTTCTCCGAATTCGGTTGTCTTTGCACCGACAATTGCTACTTCTCTCATTTTTTCACCTCATCCGAAATTGATCTTACCTTTGTGGTGCGCGTATTTACCGTAGTCCAAGTAAATCGGATCAGCGAGCAATTCTTCGACTGTCGGGACTGTGCCGCGGAATTCTTCGATTTTGTCGGTGACGCGGATGCTGAACGCATCGGAGCCGGCACCTGAACCGTAAGCGGTTGCGAAGATTCTGTCTCCGGGCTTTGCGATGTCAAGCGTTGCGGCGATACCCATCAAACAGGAGCCGGAGTAAGTGTTTCCGAGTCTCGGGACGACAAGTCCGGGTTTGATTTGTTCCTTTGTGAAGCCGAGAATCTGCGCGGCTCTTTCGGGGAATTTGCCGTTGGGCTGGTGGAAAACTGCGTAGTCGTAGTCTTCGGGTTTTGTGCCCATCTTTTTAAGAAGACCTTTTGCGCCGCTTGTCACGTGTCTGAAGTAACCGGGGTCGCCTGTGAAACGGCCGCCGTGTTTCGGATAGTGCTGGTGTTCGCGTCTCCAGAAGTCGGGCGTGTCGGTTGTAAAAGAGTATGTGTCTTCGATAATCGCGATGAGTTCGGACTCTTTGCTGCCGATGATGAACGCTGCGCCGCCGGCTGCTGCCGTGTATTCGAGTGCGTCGTTCGGAGCGCCTTGGGAGACGTCAGCGCCGATTGCGAGGCCGAGGTCGACCATGCCGGAGCCGGCAAGACCCATGCAGACCTGAACGGCTGCGGAACCTGCTTTACATGCAAATTCGAAGTCTGCTGCTGTCATGTCGGGTGTTGCGCCGACTGCTTCTGCAACAATTGTACTGGTGGGTTTCACCGCGTACGGGTGGCTTTCGGAACCGGTGTAGACCGCTCCGATTCTTTGTGTGTCAAGACCGACACGGTTGACGGCGTTTCTTGCTGCGGACACGGCAATGGTTGCCGCATCTTCGTCAACATCAGGAACGGATTTCTCATAGACTTTTAAACCGTTCTTTAAAATTTCGGCATCTCCGCCCCAAACCTTAGCAATTTCTTCGGTTTTAATTCTGTAGCGGGGAATGTAAGCGCCGTAGGAAACAATTCCAACTGTCAATTTATTCACCTTTTATGTCAAAGATGACTGCAAAATAATCAATTAAGGCGCAGTCATTCATATTTGGTTGTGGTTGTTTCAGCTCTTTTTGAACTGTTCTGTGCGCATAAACAGAAATTAATAGAATAAAATCAAGCGCTGCCAAAAGCCGAAAATAGAATGCCAACCGAGAACGAATTAATATTCCTCTGTGGCGAAATCGGAAAATGGAAAAGAGCCGATTTTACGGATTTATTAATTGTTTATGTTATGGCTTTGAAACAGACCAAAAGCCGCCGATTCCGACAAGGGTTCGAAGTCGAGTCGGCGGCTGTTTAGTCAAATGTTTTCGTTTTTTCCTCATTTACCGTTTTTGTGTTTTTAAACCATTTCTGTCTGTTTAGAGCATTACCTCTTTAGACTTCGGATGCCCTTTGAAAAATCAAAGCAACATACTCCGAAGCACTTACTGCAAAAGATGAAATCGTGATATATAAACATAACGTAGGCGATTTCGTTAATCGACGTGAAAAAGGAAGAAAATGCATCAAAAAATACGGCTATTTGATAAGTAAAACAAATAACGGTAAAATCATTACAGATTCATTTCAAAGCAAAAAACAAGAAAAAAGAAATAAATTAATTTTAAAAAACGAGATTCATTGACAATTTGTTTGAAAAAACGAGATGCGATTGCCGCAGAAATTATCAAAACCCGGGATTGGGTTTTGGAAAAACTTTTTGAAAAACCGGGCGAGCCGCGCGTGGCGGCGCTGCCTGCGCGGCCGGCAGGGACAGGCGGCAGCGACCTGTGACAGCGGCGGAAATGCAAACCTGAGGACAGCAGCAACGCAAACCTGGAGGTAGCAGTGCCACGTTCGCGGTAGCGTTCGGCTGTCATAAAAAAGAGCTGATGCGAACGCAAACACAAACACAAACGCAAATGTAAACGCAGCCCAATCGACAGCAACAAGCAGCAGTCGATTCGATACACACCAAATAACAAAAACAAAAGAAGCGAAAACAAAAAAAGAAAAATGTAAAAAGAAAAATGATAAAAAGAAATGAATTAAAAGAAAATGAAAACAAAAGGCAGATTAAATGCCTTTAATTGAATACTGACCGTATTTTTTCAACTCGGCAATCGCTTCGTCCAAATCTTTCGTCGTACACAAAAGCGGGATTCTGTCGACTTCCGCCATTTTAATCGCCATCGGATCGACTTCATCTTTGGAAAGTCCGTGTAAAACAATTGCGCCGGGCTTTAAGTTTGTCACGCGGATTGCGACAAGTGGAGATTTACCGGTGGAAACTTTTGTAAAAACCATCGCGCGGTCGGTGCTCCAGCCGTAAAGGCGCTGGAATTCGTAAGACGTCATTTCCAAAATGGAGCGCTTACTGTCGACAACGGAAAAACCGTAAAGCGGACGTTCCATGCCGCGGTAAAGGACTTGCGCATCCAAAAGAGAAACCAATTTTTGGAACTGGATCGGAATGGAATATTCGTAAGTGGAATAAATGGATTCCTTGGAACTGTCAGCCGTCAGCATTGTTTCATAAGCGTGAATCTTTTGGCCGCCGCGTTCCGTATCGATTGCGAGCAGCGATTCGACGATTTTGCTGACCATGAGCGTTCCCGGAGATTTACGCCTGCCGGATTCATAATCGCTGATAACCGAGGGCGAAACCTGTAAAGAATTCGAAATGTCCGTTTGAGAAACTTCAAAATTCAATCGCCATTTTTTGAGACATTCGCCGGGTTTTTCGGAGAGCGTTATTTCGCCCGCCATTTTTTCGGCAAGTCTTTTCTTTAAATTTTCAAAAGCCTCGTTGTCTGTCATGACAAAAGAAAAACGAACGGTTTCAATATAAATTTATCCTCTGAAATTTGAAAATAAAACGATTTACTTTGAACACGCCGCCGCAACGAGCATGCCGCCGTTTGCGCGCGCGAATCGCACCGATTTTAAAAAAGGAAAGAAATGAAAAACAAACTTAGAGCTATAAAAATAAAAAAAGAAAAGGAGAAGCCTTTTTCGGAAAAATTAATAGAACATATTTTCCGGAACGGGCAATTCTTCCTTTTTCTTGGATTCCATCACTTTGTGAATCGCGTCAATGAAATCCAATTTATCAATCGACATTTTTTCGCCGCGGACGGCAAACATACCGGCTTCCGTGACGACGGCTTTGATGTCGGCACCGCTTGTGCCTTCCGTCATCTTAGCAAGCTCCTTGAAGTCGACGTCGCCTGAAATCGTCATTTTCGCGGAATGAATCTTAAAGATCGTTTCACGGCCTTCCGCATCGGGAAGCGGCACAAAAACCATTCTGTCAAAACGGCCGGGACGCAAAATCGCCGGATCCAAAATGTCCAAACGGTTTGTCGCGGCAATGATTTTTACATTAGAGCGGCGGTTAAAACCGTCCATTTCCGCCAAAAGCTGCATGAGCGTTCTGTGAATTTCGCGGTCGGCGCTCGTGGTATCATCCGTTCTGCGAGAGGCAATAGAGTCCACTTCGTCGATGAAAATGATCGACGGCGCTTTCTTTTGAGCCATTTCGAAAAGTTCGTGAACCATTTTTGAGCCGTCGCCGATGTATTTCTGAACCAGTTCGGAACCGACGACGCGAATGAAAGTCGCGTTCGTTTTGTTGGCGACCGCTTTGGCAATCATTGTTTTGCCGGTGCCGGGCGGACCGTACAAAAGCGCGCCTTTCGGCGGTTCAATGCCGATGCGTTCAAAAATTTCGGGTTTGATGAGCGGCAGCTCGACAACCTCGCGGATTTCACGAAGCTGGTCTCCGAGACCGCCGATTTGATCGTAAGTGATTTCCGTTGATTCAATCAGCTCAAGCGCGGACACCTCGGGCTCTTCCAGCATCGGCAAGACTTCCGCGATGGAGAAAGTTTGCTGATTGAGCGCGACATTCGTTCCGGGCGCAAGCTGCGCTTCGGTCATGTCTGTCGGCGCGCTCACGACGAGCTGCGGCCCTGCCGAGCTGCGGATGACAACGTGATCGTGGTCAATCATTTTCACAACGCTGCCCATCAAAAGCGGCGTCGTTTTCATGCGGTCCAGTTCAACGCGGAGGCGTTTTGTTTCGCGCTCGAAATGAATTTTATCATATTCGACAGACTTTTTTTGAGATTCAAGCTGCTGAATGATACCTTGCGAGAGGATGACCTCTTCGCGTGTGATATGCAAATCTTTGTGGCTCTTGACAAGCTCGCTGCGCGTGTTGTTTAAACTGTCTTTCGCGGCGGCAAGTTCCGTTCCGGATTTGTCAAGCGCGGCTTGGATTTCCGCTTTTTCTTCAATCAATTTGTTGTAATCGGATTGAAGCGCGTCATAAACGGCTCTGCTTTTTTCAACATCCTCTAAAAGTCTCTTTTTTTCAGAAACGGCAGACTCTTTTAAAGATTTAATTTCTTCGAGCCTTTGCGCCGAAATTGTTTTCGTCCTCTTCAAGAGCGTCTCCGCCTTCTTTAATTCAGCTGAAAGACGTTCGATTTCCGAATCAAGATCTGACTCGGACATTTTGATGTCAGCCATATCGGATACGCGCTTGGTTGAATAAACCGGCTTATCCTTCGGTTTGACCATTTTTTCCATTTTTTGTACTCCTCTGTAAATCGCCGTGCATTTGACTGCCGACATCAGCAAAGCGCAAAGCTTCGCCGTTTTATTTGATGAGCTGTTCTGTTTTTCCAGATGACTGCTGTATATTTTAATTCGCTAAGTGAAAATATATACTTTTCTGAAATTACAATTGTATTAGAACTTATCGGAATTATAAAAAATCGGAATAATAAAAAGAATGAATGATGAATTAACCGATTGTTCATTCATCTTTGAATTATACCAAAAATTTAAAATGAATTGAATCGCACAATTCTATTGCTTCACGAATAATTTCATAGACGATAATTAAATTGAAAATAAATTAAAAACAAGGATGGAAGATCCGATGGAATCTTATGAATGTGAAATTTGCGGCAAAAAAACGAAATTCCCGACGACCGCCGTAAAAGTTGAAGGCGCGGAATTTAAGGCTTGTTCTGACTGCACGAAGCTTGGAACAGTGATTGAGAAAAGACCTGTCACTCAAACGGGCAAAGCTTACGGAACGCCTGCGCCGATCCGTTACGCGCCCCAAGGCGTGTCAACAAAGCCGAGACAAAAGAATTATTTTGCAGGTCTTGAAAACGAGCTTGTTGAAGATTATGACGCGGTGATTAAAAAAGCGCGTGAGGCAAAAGGTCTCAGCCAGGAAGATTTGGCGCTGAAAATTAAAGAAAAGGCTTCTTTGATTAAAAAAATCGAGCGCAAGGAAATTCACCCGGAAGAATCCGTCATGAAAAAGCTTGAAAAAGAGCTGAATATCAAATTGACCGAATCATTCGATTCAAGCGAAACATTCCAAAACCGCAGCACAGGCGGCGCAACTTTGGGAGATATCGCGTTTGTGAAGAAAAAATAAGATTAAATCTTATTTTTCTCTTTTTCTTTTATAAAATAAACAACATTACACATTTTTGATTAAATTTTAAAAATTCAGCGGCTCGCGCGCGATGCCGCCGCGAAAGCGTTTTACTTTTTCTTTCCGAGCTGTTCCGATTTGTCGGTTGCGGCAATCACGGCATCCGTGAACGCGGCGCGAACGGCGCGCTGCTCCAAAACGGCAACGCCTTCAATCGTCGTTCCGCCGGGAGAGCAAACCATGTCTTTGAGTGCGCCCGGATGCATGCCGCTTTCAACGACCATCGTCGCGGCGCCGAGAACGGTCTGCGCGGCGAGCATTTGCGCGGTTGCGCGGTCAAGGCCGGAATAAACCCCACCGTCCGCCATCGCTTCAATGATTTGGAAAATGAATGCGGGACCGCTTCCGGAAAGACCGGTGACCGCGTCAAGCAGATTTTCGTTAATTTCTAAAGCGACACCGATTGCGGAAAAAATTTCCATCGCAATTGCGGCGTCATCTGCGGTCGCGTTTGTGCCGCGGCTGATTCCGGTCGCGCTTTGAAGAACGGTCGCGCAAATGTTGGGCATCACACGAATGACGCGCGCATTGCTGCCGACCAATTTTTCCAAACTGTTAATTGTCACACCGGCCGCAATTGAAATGAAAAGTTTGTGTTCCGTGTCGCCGGCAGTTGACAAAGCTTCCGCGATGTCTTTGGGCTTGACCGCGATAATTAAAATGTCGGAGCGTCTGACAACATCCGCGTTGTCGTCCGTTACGAAAATGCCGAAATCTTTGCGCGCGGCTTCCGCTGCAGGTGTCCAGCGTTCGCCGGCCGCGATGTTTTCCGGAGAGATGCCGTATTTCAAAAGTCCTTTAATGATTGCGGACGCCATTTTTCCGGCGCCTAAGAAACCGATTTTCTGCTCTTTTAATGTCATTTAAATCTAAATCCTTTGAATTAATTTAAAAAATAATTAAAATGAAAAATAAAAACAAAATAATGAAATGAGAATCAATCCGACAGCGCCAGATTTTCTTTTCGAATCACGTTGTCGTAATTTTTATGCCCGAGAACGTTTTCGATTTCATCGGTGCGAAGCCCTTTGATTTGCTGAAGGTCATCCGCATTGTAATCCGTAATTCCTTTCGCGAAAACCGCGCCGCCGCATTCAATATCAACAACGTCGCCGCGCTCAAAATCACCGGTTACCGCGACAATTCCTTTCGGCAGCAGGCCGCTTGTTTTCATCAAAGCGTCCATCGCACCGCGGTCCACCGTGATCGTTCCGGAAGATTTGGACAATAAAACCCAGCGGCTCTTATTGGAAACATTGCCGCTTCCGGCGTAAAACAAAGTGCCGATTTCTTCGCCCGAAACCGCTTTTTGAATCACGTTTTCGACCTGACTGTTCGCGATAATCATATGGCAGCCGGATTTTTCGGCAATTTTCGCCGCGATGATTTTTGTTCGCATGCCGCCGACGCCTTTTGTACTCGTCGGGTCGCCGCCGTATTTTTCAATTTCGGGCGTGATTTTTTCAACGAACGGAATCAATTCGGCATCGTCATGAAGTTTCGGGTTTTTATCGTAAAGCCCGTCAATGTCAGAAAGCAAAATCAGCAGATCCGCTTCGATTTTGCTGGCAACCATCGCCGAGAGGCGATCATTGTCACCGAAAACCGCGTCGATTTCATTCGTGCAAGTGCTGTCATTTTCATTGACAATCGGAACGACGCCGTATTCAAGAAGCGTTCCGATGCTGTTCCTGAGATTCAGATATTTGACGCGGTCGGAATAAAAATCATAAGAAAGCAAAATCTGAGCGGAAGTCAAACCGTATTTGTGAAAAGCTTCGCTCCAGTAGCGCATCAATTCACCCTGACCGACCGCGGATGCCGCCTGACGAATCGGAAATTCGCGCGGCTTTGTCGGAATGCCGAGAAGATGTAAGCCGACAGCGATTGCTCCCGACGTGACAATAATCACTTCTTTCTCTTCCTTTAAAAGCGCCGCAATCTGCGCGGCAACGCTTTCCAAAAAAGCCGTGTTGACGGAGGAGTCTTCCGCCATCACCGAAGTCGTCCCGATTTTAATAACAACACGGGAGACATCTTTAAACAGCGTTTTCCGATCTTTTGTTTTATTCATAACAATTTCCTTTTGCATCAATTCTTTGCTGCCGTATTTTGCTGCCGCATTTCTTTCTGCGTTACTGCAATCGGCAATATTTTTCCTGCGTCTTTTCATGTTTGTAAGACTTCGCGCCGTCGCCGGCGTAATCTTTAACGATATGACCGTTGCCGACGAGGATGTATTTGTAAATCATCAAACCTTCCATTCCGACAGGCCCACGCGAGTGAATTTTGTTGGTGCTGATGCCGACTTCCGCACCTTTGCCGTAGCGGAAACCGTCGGCGAATCGAGAGGAAGCGTTAATCATAACGCTTGAAGAATCTGTAAGACCGACAAATTGATCGATTTCTTTTTGATCGGTTGAAAGGATAATATCGGTATGGTGAGAGCCGTGTTTGTTGATATGCGCAATCGCTTCGCCGACGGAGTCAACGATTTTAACGGAAAGAATCAAATCATTGTATTCGGCGTCCCAGTCTTCAACTGTCGCTTTCTTCAAATCGGAAAGCCCTGCATTTTCCACGATTTTATAGGAAGCGTCGTCAAAACGAAGTTCGACGCCGTTTTCTTGGTAAATGCGGGACATTTCGGGCAGGAATTTTTCGGCGATTTTGTCGTTGACAAGAAGCGTTTCAATCGCATTGCAGGCGGCCGGATATTGGATTTTGGAGTCCAGACAGACGGTGTACGCGGTGTTCAAGTCGGCCGACTCGGACACGTACGCGTGGCAGATGCCGCTCGTGTGGCCGAGAACGGAAATTCGCGTGTTGTCCTGAATGTATTTGACGAATTCGTTTGAACCTCTCGGTATGAGAAGGTCGATATATTGATCCAGTTTCAGCATTTCAGCGACATCTTCGCGGCTTTCGGCCAGCTGAAACGCGCCGACAGGGATTTCGGGAACTGTTGCCATCGCTTCGGTGAGAACATCAAAAAGCGCGCGGTTGGAATTTTTCGCTTCGCTGCCGCCTTTAAAGATGGTTGCGTTGCCGCTTTTTAAACAAAGCGACATGACCTGGGGAACGACATCGGGGCGCGCTTCGAAAATCACACCGATGACACCGATCGGGCAGCTGACTTGATAAAGCGTTAAACCGTCGTCCAAAACAAGCGTTGAAAGCGTTTTTCCGACGGGGTCTTCAAGCTTTGCGACATCGCGGATGCCGGAAACCATGTCTTTGAATTTCGCGTCGCTTAATTTCAGGCGGTCATAAAGCGCGGTTGACATGTCGCCGGCCTCAGTCATCGCTTTTGCGGCATCCAAGTCTTTTTGATTGGCATCGAAAATAAGCTGTTTGTTCTTTTCAAGCGCTTGCGCCATCGCTTCTAACGCTTTGTCTTTCGCCTCGGTTGAAACGTTTGCCAGCAAAACGGATGCGGCCTTTGCGGCAGACGCTTTTTCCTGCATTTGATTTTCCATAAATAATCCTCAATTCGTCGAAATGAACAGTTATTTAAATATGCGTAAAGAAAAACAACAACGCTAAATATACCTTTTGATTTCAATGAAATTGTATTTAAATAGATAAAATAAAAAATCCCAATAATATTTGAGAGTAATCTTTATAAATTAATTAACCGTCAAGATAACAGCAGATTTGTAATAATAAAAGAATGACAAATAAACAGAAAAAAGATTAAAAAAACGGAAAAAGTTTAAATTTCTTTGTGTCATTTATTTGCCGAACATTATAAATGTGTATTTCAAAAACTTTCAAAGCCACCATTTGAAAAATGGGGATAGAAAAAAACGAAAAAACATAACGGAAAACGTAAACCTTTGTTCAAAGGGATAAACAATATTTAATCAAATGCACCGCAATCAAAAAACAGAAACATCGTTTAGTGGTTATTTTGGTAGAATAACAGTGCACAAAATATGGTGGAAAAAATGAAATCTTTCGCTTTAATTCGGGCAGATGACCCTGACAAAGTCAAAATTGCTTTACACGATTTAGAAACGTACGGTCATATGCAGTTCAGTGAAAATCCGAAAAATATCGCGACCAAATACGCGGACCAGATTTTAACAAGCGTCATGAGCGTGACGCTGAAAACAGAATGCTGCGCAGCTTCGCTGGTCAGATTAGAAACACCCCCGGGCGCCGCAATCAGCAACTTAAAGAAAATCCATCCGCCGGCGCATATCATAATTATCAGTCCGCGCCACGATCACATTTATGAAGAATTGGCCACGAATTATGATAATTTCCCGGACTTCGACCGGAAATTCACAAACGTTCCCAAAGAAAGAAAAGCAGAATAATTATTCTGACAACTTTTTTTATTTATTTTAACTTAATTTTACAAAGAGTGTAGCTTATCTTTTTTATGATTTTCAAAGCGGAACTTGCAATAATTCATTTTTGCCGCAGCTTTAACAGGAACAATTTTTGTGCGCCGCTCTGGTTGCCACCTGCGCTGCCGGCCGCTGCGCCGCGCGCGAGCCGCACCAATTTTAAAAAATATTGAAAAATAGGATTGATTTTTCAAAAAAAATATGAAAAACGATGATTGGCTTTTCAAAAATTAAACATCGCTGCCGTCTTTTAAACGCCAGACAAAATCTCCGTCTTGGAGGTATTTTTCGACCATTTTCTGATCTTCAAACGCTTTCAATCGCGGAAGAACGGAAGCCGGCGGATGTCCTGTTGCGTGGCACAATTCGGCGGTGTTCATGTCTTCTTTTAATAAGCGGAATAAAATGTCCAAATCGACTTTGTCTTCGGAAAGCTGTGTCGCGTAGTGGACAAAAGAACGCATCAAATTATTTTGCCGAATGGAAATGTTTTCCTGCATTCGGGAAAGTTCTTCCTGCTCTTCCCACAAATCCGATAAATCATCGCGGACTTGGAAAATTCGGGACAAGAAATAGCCTTCGCGGCTTTTTAATTGGCCGTCGGATTCAGGCATTTCATCGGAATTGCCGTTTGAATCCGGGAAAATAAATTCCGGCTCGATTTTTTTCTCATTTTTGGAATCTTCGTAAACGGTGTTTAATTCCTCTTCGTAATACCGCTCGCTTTCGGCATCAAAAACCGTTTCGTCCTTTCCGGAAGACAGGAATTTTTTGTTCTCGATTCCGGAAAGCAAACCGAGCCGACCGTAATCCAAATTGTTCGGACCGGTGATTTCAATTTTAAATCCGCCATCGGGCAAACTCGAATAAGAAGAAGCCAAATGAATCACAGGACTTGTCGGAAGCGTTCTGTCTTTTCTTCGTTTTTTGCGGCGGCCCGACTTTTTTTGGTCGGCGCCGAATGAAACCGAAAGCGAATAAACCGGCTCGTCGGGAATTTCCAATTTAATGTTGTTCACGTGAACGGAATAAGAGTAAGGCGAGACAGAAACTTCCAAAAGCAAACTTTTAGAAATGCTGTAATATTTGCGGCGCTGGTCATCGACGCTGCTTTCAATCAAACCGGAACTTTCGAGCAATGACAAATGCCCGATGACGGCTTTCGGGGCAACGCCGAGGCGCGCCGAAATTTCACTGACAAAATAAGGACGGTCGGCGAGAAGCGCAAGAATTTTACGGCGGTTCTCATTTCCCAAAATATCCAATAATTCCGACGGCTCCATTTTCATTCCCCTGATTTGATAAATTAAAATTAAATCTCCCGATATTTACGGTTATCGGAATTGATTTCCGTATTTTTCCCGAAACTCTGAATCGCGCATCAGACAGCCGCCGCCTTTGTAAGCCGAATCCTTTCGAATTTTTTTCCAAGCGGCTGAAACGGCATCGTATCCGGTTTTGACATTTCCGTACGGAATCGGAACGCACGAGCACGGCAAAATATCGCCCTCCGGCGTGATGTGCATCCATTGCCGCCCGGCCATGCAGCCGAACTCGTCAATGACAAGCGGCCCCGAAAACAATTTCGGCCCGGACGAATCGGCATCGCATTTCGCGACAAACGTTTTGAAAATGTCATGCTGCTCGGCCGTTAAAATTTCCGTCGTGTTGTCAATCCAGCGACCTGTCGGAACAATTTCGTAAAACGAAAGTTCGTGAACGCCGAGCGATTTCGCGAATTCGTAAACCGCGTCCAAATCATAAACATTATGCGGCGCCAAAACCACATAAACATTTACCAAAAGACCGACCCCAAGCGCATTTTGAATACCGGCGACCGCGTTTTTAAAAACGCCGGAAACGCCGCGCATGTAATCATGCTTTTCTTCAATCGGGCTGTCAATGCTGATGCTGACGGAATAAAGACCGGCGTCCTTTAATGATTTCGCTTTTTCTTCGGTTAAACCGACACCGGATGTAAACATGCAGGCGATTGCTTTTTTCGGATCAACGTAAGAAATCAATTCTTCCAAGCCGGCATAGCCGAGAGGTTCGCCGCCGTCAAAAATAATATTTGTCGCGCCGGCGCGAATTGCTTGGCCAATCGCGTCTTTTGTTTCCGCGACAGTCAATTTGGAATGATTGTTTTTATTCGGAAGCGCGCAGTGCAGGCAGCGATTCGGACATTCTTCCGTGATTGAAATCGTGACCTGTTCAGGCTGATATTTTCCGAAGACCGCATTCATACGGCTTTTAACCATTCGGCTGAAAGCTGGAGACGGAATCGGCGGCATCCATGTCGAATAGATTAAAGAGTCACCGTATTTGTCGTAATAACTTGAAAACGGCCCTGATTTTGAATTTTCATTCAATTCGGCGATGTATTTTTGATTATCAAAAAACGCCATTTCCTGCGTGACCGCTTTTCTGAGAACGGGAGACAGAATGCCGCCGGCCGTCACTTTCGTTTTGCCTGCGGCGGGTTCGATATCGACTCGAAAAACAGGATTTTTGTAAATCGGATATTTCATTCTGTCACCAAAAAAATAAAATTATTTATTTCTGAAGAACGCGCCCGCTTTTAAAATCGAGGACGGTTTTTTCTGAAGCATCAACGAAAGAACGGATAAGCCTTGATTGACCGTGTTTCCTTTGATTAAAGAAGAAACGTCCTCGTCTTCAAAGATTTCAAAAAGCTCGTCGATTTCGTCGTCTTCCATTTTTCGAAGCGTTTCAAGACCGATACGGCCGAAAACGTGTTCGGTGTAAAGGGAGCTGCGCCAATCGGATCTGTATTTGGAAAGCGTTCTTTCGGAGTAATCGCCTTTCGCGATTGCCATTGCGCCGACTTTTCCGGCGATTTGTCCGGCGTGCATCGCGTAGCCGATTCCGGATTGTCCGGCAGCGCCGCCCGCAACCATAATGTTGTCGGTGTAAGTTTTGTTCGGGATTGTGACAATCGGATCGCCGGCGCTTTTGCTTTCGATAATTTCAAATTCGTCATCGGCGATATTCTTTAAATCCTTAAAGCGCGCGACCCAGGAATCTAAAAAGGGCGCCACATTTTGACCGTGGTGACGGACATAAACACCGATGGCCGCTTCGTCGCCGCCGCGCGGAAGATAAGTGGATTTCCAGCCGGGGGCATGGCTTCCGACGAAATAGTCGGCGTAGTCTGCTTCGCCGATTCCGGGCGCGCGGATTGTTAATTCCGTTCCCCAAGCGATGTCGTCGGGATGCTTCATTGTTTGAAGCCCCGCCGCCTGCGCGTTTTTAGAAAGAATGCCGTCGGCGATAATGACGATTTTTGCTTTAATGCGGTCTGTATTTTCGGAATTGCCGTCGGATGTTTTTAAGACAACGCCGGAATCCTTGCGGCGCAAGCTGACAATTTCCGTCCCGGTTTTGATTTCAACGCCTTCTGCAAGCGCCTTCTTTTCATAAAAGCGATCGAATGCGCCTTTGTCAAGCGCGTAGCCGGGTGTTTTGACTTTAATCTTGTGACCGCCGGGTGAGATCAGTTTCATGCCTTTGATTTCATGAACAACATAGGAAGAATCGACCTGCTCTCCCGTCACGTTCATCATTCCCTTGTAAACGGAATTGGCCGGGTGCGGGTCTTTGCCGATTTCTTCTTTCTTTTCAAATAGCGTCACTTTCGCGCCGCCGAGCGCCGCGTGTCGGGCTGCCATCAAACCGGCAGGAGACGCGCCGATAACCGCAATATCAGTTTTTATCGCCATATAAATCGCCTTTAAAAATGTGTTTCTTGTATCGTTTTTGGTTTTATTGTTTTTAATAAAATTGATAATTAAAATCGTTTTTACTGTTATTTATTATTTTTTAATCGGGCATCATCATCCGAAAATCATGCTGACCAAACCGCCGTAGCCGTTTACGTAAATCAGCAAAATAACGTCAATAATCATCGCCGAAAACATAACGCCGCGATAATTGGAACCTTCGACGAACAATTTGCCGCCGAGTTCGGGTTCGGGATTTTTAATGAAATGAATGCAGCGCCAAATCATCCAAATACCGGAAACCGACGCGACAATGAAATAAATCGGGCCGAGATTTGCAGTGTATCCGATGGCAAGCGAAATCAAAACGCCGATAATCCAAATCGCTAAAATGAATTTGGAAGTCATCGGAATGCCGTAAGTGACGGGAAGCGTCGGCGCGCCTTTCGCGCGGTCACCTTCAACGTCGCGGCAGACGCCTGCAAGCGTAAAACCCCAGTCGGTCATACAAATCATCAAGCCGAACAAAATCCCGGGAATCGGCAGGAAATACGGGCTGAGTGACGGCATGAGAATGCCGGCCGGATCCATTGCCAGCCAAATGCCGATCGGGACCAAACCGTAAGCGATGCCGACCGGAATGAAACTGAAAGGCGTGTGTCTTTTGAAATAAACCGTGTAAAGCGTGATGACCGCCGTTGCGATAATCAAAACCGCAAATGCTTCGGGATTCAGGTAAAGCGCGCAAGCGGCCGAAATGAGTCCGAGAAGAAGCGCGTAAAAGAAAGCGGAACGCTGCGTCACTTCCTGGGACGGAAGCGGGCGGTTCGGCAAGTTGATGGCATCAATATCGATATCAATAACGTCATTGAAAGTGTAAGCGCTGGTAATCGCGCAAAAACCGCCGATTGTCGCTAAAACAAAAGGCAAAAACTCAGGCAACGCGCCGGTTGCAAAATAAGCGGCAAGAATTGCCGCGGCCGCCGGAAGCGTAATATCCATAAACATGATGGGCGGCCTGAGAAACGTAATATAAGCTTTAAATTTACTCGTTATTGACAAAGTATCACCTGAACCGGTTTCCCAAGTGAAAAAAACATTTTGAAACCACAAAAATAATGAAATGTAAACTGTATGTAAACCAAAGTAACAGCTGAATTATTTAAATCTATTTGCAACCGCGTTGTTTTGCAAATTATTTTTCAGGCATTTGTCGTTAGGATTCAGCTGTTTCTCGGCTTTTTTTCGACGCTTTTAATCAAAAGTTTCGCCGGCGTTTTCATCGACGAATTCATCGGCGAGTTCATCGACATTTTCATCAACGATTTTATCAAACGAATTTTCAATCAAACAGATTTCCGCGAGCTCTTCGAAATACGAATCTTCGAACGCGCTCAATCGTTTTCCTTTTATGAAAGTAAATTCTGCGTTCGGATTTTCGCGAATCAGCGCGGCGGTGTTTTCAAGCGCTGTTTTTAAAGAAAGCGCAGACGGCCTGTTTTGAACTTCCGCGTTGAACGGATAATTTTCTTCAAGTTCGGCCGGAAAAGCGCCGAACGGCGGTTTGAAATAAAGAACGTGATCGAAATCGGCATCTTTGAGACCACTTTTGTTGTATTTCGCCGGGCGAATGAGAACTCTGCCCGACAATAAAAAGCGATTCAGGCGTTTGCCGTAGCGGAAAACTTCCGGCCTTCGCGCGGACTCGGCGCTGCATTCAAAGAACGTGGATTTAACGGCGGGATCACACTTTTCAAGCCAATCGACATGATTATAGAGTGCGGAAAGCGCGCTCACCATCTGCGGGTGAGAATGGCAGCGCAGCTCGACGAGCTCCATTAATTTTCCTTCGTGAATCGCCTGCTTAATCAAACGGATTTCTTCAAACGTGACATACAAATTGTGGCGCGCCAGCAGCTCTTCTTTGTTCGCCGCTTTTTGCATGCTTTCTGCGGTGTTGTTGGCGCAAACCGGACAGGAACAGGGCAAATATTTGAGGCGTTCAAGCGGATAAGTGCCGTTGACTGTGATGTAGCGGCCGCCTTTCGCGTAAAGCGCGTATGCGGCGGAGTCGAACAGGTCGCAGCCGAGCGCAACGGCGAGCGCGAACATCATCGGGTGGCCCGCGCCGAACAGATGAACCGGAACCGTCGGGTCCAGCGTTGATTTTGCCGCGGCGACGACGTTGACCAAATCTTCGTAGCGGTAGGATTCCATGAGCGGCACGACCGCGCCGATCGGATAAACATCAAAATCCAAGTCGGAAACGAATGCGGCGCTTTTTGCGCGCAAATCCAAATAAGTTGATCCCTGAATCGGGCCGGCTAAAAGCATGTCATCGCCGCGCTGTTTTTCAAGTCCGTTTGCCGCGTTTTCAGCCGCCAGAGCCCGGCGTTCTTCAACGAGCCTGCGCGCTTCCGCGAGTCTTTCGTTTGTGATGTCAAGCTCTTCATTGGCTTGATCAAACCGGACATCGGGCGCCGTCGGAATATCTAAAGGAACCCCGATGTCGGTGCCGATCGCCTGCTCAAAAGCGATAATTTCATGATTTTCAACATTCACATCGCCGTAAACCGACAACTGAAAAGAGCCGGAATCCGTCATGATCGGACCGTCAAAACCGATTAAATCGTGAAGGCCGTCTTTGAGTGCTTTTTCCCGAAGTTCGGGTTTGCTGTAAATGATATAAGAATTGGTAATCAAAATTTCCGCGCCGAACGCGCGCATTTCCGCCGGGTCGACAATCCGCAGATTCGGATTAATCACCGGCATCACGGTCGGCGTTTCAACAACACCGTGCGGCGTTTTCAGCCGACCGATTCTTCCGGCCGCATCTTTTTCAATAATTTCAAAAACTTTTGACATTTTTTTCCTCTAAAAAATCAATAAAATGAATAATAAATAAATGAATAATAAATGATAAAAAACAATATCGAATTAAATCAAATAATAAATATCAATAAACCAAATCATAATAAATCAATCAATAAATCAGAACCATTGATCCAACGTCGGCTGTTTTGTTTTTGTCTCAAACGCCGTATTTACTTTTTGCCAGGCGGATGTCACGCGTTCGATTGAAAAATCGCGTTTGGAACACAAAAATTCAATCATTTTTTCTTTGTCGGGCTTCGTCCACTGAATCGTATAATCATCGGTTGTCGGCGGGTTTTTGAAGAAATCTTTTGCCGCGGCGTACCTTTCGATTTGATCTTCCATCCCCTTGGATTTTAAAATCGCTTCATAGCTGCCGTATTCTTTAACCAGTTTGAGCGCGGTTTTCGCGCCGACGCGGTCAATACCTTTGTTAAAATCGGTACCGACGCAAAGCGCGAGATCAATAAACTGATCCTGAGTCAGCCCCAAACGTTCCAAATTTTGATTCAAATTCACTTTTTCCGGCAAAACATCGACGTAAACGCTTTTTCCGGGAAGTTTGCGCTTGCCCGAAACCGTTAAATTTCGAATGACGGTTTTCGCGCCGAAAATAAAAGCGTCGTAATCTTGAGATGAAACGAAATCAACGTCGCCTTTGTCCGCCATGTACGACGCCTGCGCTTCGCCTTCCGACGGCGCTTCGACGACGGGAATGCCCATCATGGAAAGCAGCATTTTCGATTCTTCAACAATTTGAGGATCGATTTTGACGGCGGCTTGCGAATATTTGAGCATGTCGGCCGAGTCGCCGCGCTCTGCCGCAAGCACCCATTTCTCGTGCGCCGCCTCGCGAATTTCCCGGCGCTTATCAAGCGTTTCCGCTTTCAATTCCGGCGGAATGCCGTCAAAAACAAAAACGGGTTTGATGCCGTCTTCGACGAAGCCGGAGGTTCTGTAAAGAACGCCCGAAAGGTGAGAAGTTAAATTGCCGTTGGAGTCCGTCAGCGGTTTTCCGTCGCGGCCGCGAACGGTTGTGATAAACTGATAAATGACATTATACGCGTCAAACGCAACGATTTTGCCTTTTAAATCCGAGCGGGAAATTTCATCCCTTTCCAGTAAATCACCGATGGCAACACCCATAAATTCGCCTCCAAACCTTCCTGCAATTGAATAAGAAACAGTATTTGGCGAATAAATGTATACCGTTCTATAAAAACGTTTACGGTTCTTAAATTAAAAGAATATAAAAACAAGAAATAGAACCGCGAAAATAAAAAAAGAGTTATGAATGAGAAATCAGATTTCAAAAATAATTAATAATCTTCAAATTTCAAAACAATTTCAAAAAATAATTAAAAAATAATTAAAAAATAATCTCAAAACAATATCCCAAATTTCAAAAATCGGATTCAATTATTTTTGTTTATACTGCTCAATCGTTACGCCGGCTTCTTCAAAGAATCCCATCGAATTCGGATCGGGATAAGCGTTGACATAAACGACGTGTTTGATGCCTGCGTTGATAATCATTTTCGTGCAGAGAATGCAGGGCTGGTGCGTGCAGTACAGCGTTGCGCCGGATGTTTGAACGCCGTGGACAGCTGCTTGAATGATGGCGTTTTGTTCGGCGTGGACAGCACGGCATTTTTCGTGCATCGTTCCCGACGGAATGTTTTCCTGCTGGCGAATGCAGCCGATGTCTAAACAGTGCGCCAGTCCGCGCGGCGCGCCGTTGTAGCCGGTCGTCAAAATCCGATTGTCGCGGACAATCACGGCGCCGACTTTATTTCGAAGGCAAGTCGCTCGCTTGGCAACGGTTTCTGCAATTTCAACGAAATATTCATCCGCCGTTAACCTCTCATCATTCAAACTCTCATCAGACATAATAAAAGAAAAAGGAAGACAAAGATATATAAATTACTTGAAAATAATTGAAACATTCTTTTTACGTTCATTTTTAGTATTTTAATAATATTATTTTGAGTTGGATTTAATTTGAATTTATTAATTCTTTAGCAAAATAGAAAATGGGATTGACCATGAGATTTGAACTCTACAATTATCTTCATCCGTTTATTCAAAAAACGGAGAATAAAAAATTAATCGCAATCCCGTTGGCGGTTTTGGCCGTTGCGCTCTTAATTATCGCTTTTACGACAATAAAAACCGGAAGCCCGATTGCTCTCGGTATGGACTTCGTCGGAGGAACGCAATTTTCGGTAACGACCACCCTGACGGAGGAACAGCTTGAGGATATGTTTTCGGCATATCCGTTAAACGACATACGCATTTCGGGAAACCGCGCCGTCCTTCAATTCAGCCTGATGGAAACGGACGAGCTGAACGCGCTTGAAAAAGAAATACGCGGCAATTCGGCTTTCAAAGACATTGAAGAGCAGCAAGTCTCTCCGATTTACAGCGAAGACCTTCAAAGGAAAGCGTTGCTTGCGATTGGTTTATCGTTCATCGGCATGGCCATTGTCGTATTCATCATCTTCCGGCAGATTATTCCGTCACTCGCGGTTATTTTATCGGCAGCGGCGGACATTATTATCCCGATTGCATTTATGAACATTTTCGGCATTGAACTCACACTCGGAACGGTCGCAGCACTCCTGATGCTCATCGGTTATTCCGTTGACAGCGATATTTTGCTGACAAACAAAGTTTTAAAAAGGAGCGGCAACCTTGACGACAAAATTTCCGGCGTCATGCGAACCGGAATGTTGATGACAACAACGACTGCCGCCGCGTTTTTGGTGATGTTTTTGGTTTCCACATTCGCGCATTACATTATTCCCGGAATCCCGCCGATTCCGCTGATGTCTCAGATTTCCCTGATTGTTTTAATCGGTCTCTTGGCAGACATTTTAAACACCTGGTTCTTAAACGTCGGCATTCTCAGAACATATTTGACAAATCCGAAAACAAGATCGAAAGCTAAGAAAGGAGGCAGACGCGCATGATTGAAGAAAAGAAAGAACAGCCTCTTTACAAGGATTACAGAATTATTCTCTTAGCGGTCGCGCTTCTCATTTCCGTTTTCGCGATTTTCAGCCCGTTCGGCTATTTCGAAGAAGACGGCGGATTGACAAATATTCACTACGGCCTTGACATTAAAGGCGGCTCAACCATTTATTTGAAATTAAACGGCGCCGTCGCGCAAGTTGATGCCGCGCCCCGAGATATTGTCACCGATATGACAAAATCGGAATTCCCAAGCGGCATTGAAATCACAGGCTCCGCCGTGAGAGACGACGGTTCCGCGTACGTTGCGTTCAGAACCGCCGATTCCGTCAACAAAACGAAATTGGAATACATGTTCGGCACAAGCGACATTCACATCAGCACTGCCAATAACGTGTCCCAAGTCAATATTTCATCAAGCCAAGCCGGCTTCATCATTTCATATTTGGAACAGGTTTACGGAACGGAAGTTGTCCCGTATCCGACGTCTTCCGGAATTGAATATGAAATTCGGATGGCAACGACCGAAGAAGAACTTTCCGATTACATGAAAGCCATCGGCGGCAAGATTTTAACGGATAATTCCGGACAACCGCTTTACAAAGACGGAACGACGAAAGAGACAATGCAAACCACAATTGATGTTTTGAACAGCAAACTCGGAAACGGTTTGGGTGTCAAAGACCTTCCGATTCGGGCGATTGGTGATGAATACATCCAGGTTGATTTTGCCGGCGTTGATTTGGCGGATGCGAGAGAATTGGTTTCAAGCCCCGGCAAATTCGAAATTCGAATCCAGACGACAGGTGAAGAAACCGCGCACGTGCTTTACGGAGACGCGATTGAAAGTGTCGGTGTTGTCGGAAACGACCCGCAAACCGGCGTTTATTATGTGCCGTTTACGTTAAACGAAGGCGGCGCAAAAGCGCTTCAGCAAGCTGCAATCGGCGCAGGCGCGACGGTCAATCCGAACATGCACCAACTGATTATGATGTTAGACGACGAAGTCGTGTACGCAGCCCCGCTCAGCTCGGGCGCGGCGGGGCAGCTGAACAGCGCGCCGATTTACTCCTGGCAAGCCGGAACAAGTTCACAGGACGAAGCGCGAACGCTTCAGATTCACCTCCGTGCAGGCGCACTCCCGGTCAACGTTGAAATCGTCAGTGCCGGACAAATTGACGCGGCGCTCGGTCAAGGCTTCTTAAGAGGCGCGATTTTGGCAGGCGCACTCGCGCTCATCGCGGTTGCGCTTATCATTTACAACCGTTACAGACGCGCGGAAATCGCGATTCCCATGATTGCGACATCTCTCAGTGAAGTCGTGATGCTGGTCGGTTTTTCCGTTTTGATCATGCAAGATTTGGACTTGGCGGCGATTGCCGGTATTATCGCGGTGATCGGCACGGGAATTGACCATTTGGTGATTATTACCGAAGAAGTCGTTCACGAAGGCAAAACGCCGTCGGACAAAGTTTATTCGGCGCGTATCGGAAAAGCGTTCATGATCATTTTCGGCGCGGCGGCGACAACGGTTATCGCAATGGTGCCGCTCGCCTCTCTCGGATTCGGAACGCTGAAAGGCTTCGCGATTGTAACGATTGCCGGCGTCTTTATCGGCGTTTTAATCGCGCGTCCGGCTTATTCCGCGATTTTAAGATATATCTTGACAAAGCGCGGAATGGTTGATGAAAAATTGACTGAGTAAAATAAAAATGAAACAAAAACGAAACAAAAAACGAAATATAAATTAAACGAATGAAAAGATTCAAAACGAATCAAATCATTCGTTTATCTGATTTTTCCTAATTTTCACTTTTTGAAAGCTTTTTGATTTTGACGGAGAATAAAAATGAAAGACGTTTGGACTTTGAAATACCGCCCCGACTCGTTTGATGAAATTCTCGGAAACCGTCAAACCCTTGAGACGCTGAACAGTCTGACGGCGGCAGGTTCCTTGCCTCATTTGATTTTATTCGGCCCTGAAAATTCAGGCAAAATGACGGCTGCGCTCGCGCTTTCAAAAAAGCTTTACGGCAACGAAGCCGAGCTGAATTTTGTTTATTTCAACGCGTCCGACTTTTTTGAACAAGGCAAAAACTATCTCGTCAGAGATCCGCGCTTCTATCGGATTCTCGGAACCGATGATCCGAAAAAGATTCAAAAAAGCGTGATTAACATTTTTAAAGACATCATTAACGAATACGCGGCAATCGCGCCGATGAACGCGGATTACAAGATCATCTGCATCGACTCGGCCGAAGCGCTCACAATGGAAGCGCAGCAAGCCCTTCGCCGGATCATGGAAAAATATTCCAAAACCTGCCGCTTCATTTTATCTTCAAAAAGCGTTTCAAAAATCATTCCGCCGCTGCGCTCAAGAGGCGTCACGCTCTTTTTCAGCCCGGTAACGCCCGAAGAACTCGTGCCGTTCATGCAATCCGTCATTGAAAAGGAAGGATTCAGCGTCAAAGAAGACGTTCTTTATGAAATTGCGTATCAAACACGCGGCAATGTCGGAAAATCTTTAGAAACCCTTCAAACCGCGCTTTTGGAAGCGCAGGAAATCGGAACGGAACTCACCGTTTCCATGATTCAGATGCAATTCCAATTGGAAGAAGAAAGCGAAATGACGGAATTATTCAACGCCGCGCAAACCAAAAATTTCGCGGAGGCGCGCAATCATTTGGACACGCTTTTAATTGACGACGGCATGACCGGCAGCGAAATTCTGGAAGGATTTGAAACCGCCGCAATCGCCGATGAGAAAAAGAGCGGCGATGAAATCAAAACCGCGAAACGGCTGATTCAAATCGCTGAATGCGACAGCCGGCTTTCACAAGCGTCGAATGAAAGAATTCAGCTTGAGAATTTGATTGCGAATTTTGATGAATAATCTTTGAGATTCAATCATACTTCTTCAAATGTACTCACATTTGTGTTCTGTGTTGAGATTTGTTTAAAATTAATATATCGATTTAACCATCGATATTTCGAAATAACTTTAGGATTAGTATTTTTACGAAGAGTAACAGCTGAAAGTATTTTATCACAATCCGCAGAGTCATAATTTTTTAAATAATCAATAAAAATTGTACCATCTTCATCTTTTAAAACACAGAGATTTGAATCGACATTGTTATAAGGATATAATAATTCAAAAAGGTCAGAAGAAATTACAATTTTGGGGTTTATTGAAATCTCGTTTTCAATAATATAAGCTTCAATTAAACCATGACTGTACATAAAATTATTTTCAAAAAAATGTTTCCCATAAGCAATTCCACCCCGACAGAATATACCTTCACAAAATAAATCATATTGAAATTTAGATATTAATTTAACAAAATTTACAAATTTTGATTTATCATATTCAGTACTTATGACAATTGAGTCTGAAAATTGAATAAATCCAATATCTTCCGACTCATTTGTGATTAATGATTGCATGGATTTATGAAAATCATATAATTTCGTAATATATAATGGATTTTTAGGGTTTATTAAAAAATCATTTTTCACCATATCAGTAAAACCCAATATATCAATATAAGCTACAAAATGATCTTTTAAATTACTTAGGCTCACTTGCATTATATCCATTCCAGACGGTCATACATTTTTGAGTATACCCCTTTGTATTTCTCCATGCGGCGTTGGGCATCATTCCATGTCGCCCCACCCCATGAGATTCCCGTTTCTGTTGCCCTTTTAGTATCATCCCTTGTGATTGAATAAACTGCTTTTCCAAACTCTTGCATAAGTGGTGCTAAACTTCCAAAATCTGGAACTTCAGCTGCAACTAAAGATTTACTGTCAATATTAAATAATAAATCATGATCACTATCAGAATGATTTTGTAACACAGGAAAAAGATTAGAAATTGCTTTTTGTGGAATTCTATCAACCCACATTTTGAAACCTGGTTTGGGTCTTCCATTAACCATTTTAAGATTTTGAATTGCTAATCCTAAAAATTGAGGTTTCCCGTGTTTAATAGGAAGTCCCACATTTTTATAAGTTCCATAGATTTCAGCATGTTCAGCCATCCATCGATCAATAATTTCCGATAATGTCGAAATAGCCTGAACATCAAACCTATCAGGATTTACAGGAATATAAAATGCATCACATGCCAAAAAACAACTGCGTGTAAGAGCACCAGAACTTGGACCCAAATCAATTAGAATATAATCATAATTGTTTTTATCTCCAAACCGAGTTAATAAATCACCAAATGCACAATATGTACGTCTTTCATGAGTTTTTGTAGCATGTCTTTGCGAATGAGCTTCTGAAAGGGCATCCTCAATACTCGTTAAAGCCACATCCCCTTTGATTAAATCTAAATTGTCTCGTATATTGATGACCTCTATTTCTTCAATATTAATTTCAGGAACTGCCCCTTCTATTCGTGGTTTCATAATATCTAATAAACTCGTACCTGGCAATATTTGCTCTTCATGTGTTGTAGATTCTTTTTCATCCATTTCATTCAATCTCTCAGCTAATAACAACTCAGTCGCATTGCATTGAGGGTCAGCATCTACAACTAACACTTTGTTTCCGGAATCTGCAATGAATTGAGCTAAATTGAAAACATTTGTTGTTTTTGCAACACCACCTTTGTGGTTATAGAAAGTAATTACTTTACTCATATTTTTACACCTTTAACTTTGTTGAATGACTGTAATTAATAAGAATATTCCTACCATAAATATTTAAAAATAATATAAAAATCAAATCTTTTTTTCCATCATAACAATATCATTCGAAATTTCATAATTCATTTTTTGGTAAACGCCGACGGTATTTTCGCCGTGAATCGTTGCAAGCGTCACTTTTGTAATTCCGCGTTCTTTGAGCCGAGCTTCAAGTTCACGAATCAAACTTTTGCCGACACCGCGATCGCGATAATCAACGCTTGTACAAAATTCCCGAATCTCAAAACAAAGTTCGTCGCAATACTGCTCTTCATTTCCGACAATCATGCCTGCAATTTGCCCGTCGATTTCGCAAATGAGACCGTAAGTGTAAGGCGAGCTTGTTTGCTGCGCCAGCCGTTTTGCAGCGGTTTCTGAGGTCCAAGTATCATTCCACGGCGGCGCGTTAAACGCTTTGATAAACAAATCCGAAACTTCCGGAATGTGTTCCGGTTTAAATTCTGAAAATTTCATAATTTCCCTTTTTGCATTTGAGAATAAAAAGAGCCGATTGAATAAAACAATATGGAAAAAATTGAAAATATAAGAATAACCTAATCACGGTTTTTGTTCAAACTTTTTGAAAAAACGAAGCGACTCGCGCGCAGAAGCCGGCGCAGCAATGCGGCATGCCAAAAAAAAGACGAACCCGCCAAGCCGGCGGATTCGTCAAAGTTGTAATCAGTCGTGACCGATCGGAGACTCAGTAATCATAATTCTTCACAGAGTGATAAAGAATCACAATGAAGAAGACAAGGATTACCAAGAGGGTTCCGAAGTAGCCGGGTGCGTTCCAAACGATTTGGTCGCCGATACCGGAACCGCCTTCACCGACAATGGTGGCGCCTTTAATAAAGACGGGAATAACGACACAAGCGAAAGCCAATGCGAAAATGAAGACAATGTCAAACACTTTCATTGCAAGGCCTTGCTTTTCTGAAACTTTTTCTGTCATTTTTTCTCACCTCAGTCGTAATATTCGAATTCATACATGTGCTGCTTAATGGATTTCCACACGTTCAAACAAGCCATGCCGTTGATGAAGAACATCAGACACAGAATGATGACGAATGCGGCAAGCAGAACCGTCGGAATTTCCAAACCGCGAGAAATCGCGGCATTCAGAATCGTGTACGTGACAAACGTTTCGGAAACAACAAGGAAACTCCACATGAAAAGAATCAAGATGGAGTCCAATGTGAACCATTTCTTGTACTTTGCTTCGTCAATGTTACTCATTGCTGCCGCCTCCTGCTTGTGCTGCTGCGCCTTTCTGACCGTGCGCGACTTCCGGGTCCGGCCATCCGAGTCTGTCCTGCCAGCTGAATTCTTTTGCACGTTCCTGCTTAATCTTCTTATAGCGCCAGCTGAAGTAGAAGTAGGCGATGATGTAGAAGACCAATGCGAAGAGCAAATTCAGCATATATGCCCAGAAGAAAGTGGACATAATCAGAATTGCGATACCCATTGCGAGGTAGGAAATCCAGGGTTGGAGCGGACCGAAGTACGGGCGAACCAAGGAATTCGTTGTCGGATACATCTTTCTGAACCGGATCAATGCGAACGGAATCAGCACGTAGCAGACAAGTCCCGACATAATGGAGAACGTAATCACCTGGTCAAGATAACCGCTGAATGCGAAACCGGCAGAAACCGGGATGGTAAAGATAACCGCTTTGTACGGGCTCTTGTATTTGGGATGGACATCCGCAAACCAGTCCGAGATGAAACCGTCACGCGACAGCGCCAGCCAAGATCTGGAAGAGTCGTTGATACAGCCGTTGGAACTTGCAAGACAGGTAAAGAGTGTACCGACCGCAAGCAGCAAGACGATGATGCCGACACCGCTGTTCTGCGCCGCTTCAAAGAGCGGGTAAACAGATGCGCCGAGTTCTTCGACACCAATCAAACCGGAACAGATAAAGAGTGTCATACCGGCCATCAACAGAAGTGTAATCATACCGGCCTGCTGACCCAAGGGGACGGCACGCGTCGGTCTCTTACATTCTTCCGCACACATCGCAGCGCCTTCAATACCCAAATAGAACCACGGACCAAATTGCATGGCGGCAAACACACCGACCAAACCGTAAGGCATTGCGCCTTGGAACATGTTTTCGTAATTGAAATTGACAACGCCGATTCCCGTCGCAGAGGACAGGAAGAAAATCACGATAGCCGCAGCCGCGACGAAAGTGAGGAAGAAGTTCAGCGTCAAAGCTGTAACCGCGCCGCGATAATTGATAAGCGTCAAAATCGCGAGAATTAATAGTGCAACCGCTTTCACGTCGATCCATTCGACGTAAGCCGTGAGCAGCTGACCGACGACAATGGCGTCACCGGCCGATAGTGCGATATATTCCATATATACCGCCAGACCGACAATCGCAGCCGCGCCCGGACCGACGAAAAGTCGGACCCAGTCGTACGGACCGCCGGCCAATTTAGTTGAAGATCCCAGTTCGCTGGCGCAAATTGAGACAACGATATACATTAAACCGGCAACAAGCATTGCGAAAAGAGCGCCGATAATACCGCCTTTTGCAACCGTAAAGTTCCAGCCCATATATTCGCCGACCAACACGATACCGACACCGAGTGCCCAAACGTGATACGGACGGAGTTTCTTTTCAAGTTCTGTCATACGACTTCACTCTCCTGATTTTTTCAGTTTCGAAACTCTGTACGCATCCAAGCACATGTAGCCGATGATGGCGAATGCTAATAAGTAAATCAATAAGTTAATGATAGTTCCTGTATCCATCATATGCACCTCATTTCGAAATGAGGGGGTTGGCAAATACAGCAGTCGCATCAATAAAAGGGAAATAAATTGAAAATAAAAAGGCATCATCAAAATACAAAATTGCAACACGAAATCACGATGAAAGCATTTCACAAAATAAACCGGTATCGAATTAAACGATTTTTTCCAAAGATTTTACAAATCTTCTCAATCGCATTTACGACATTTCAAATCGCATTTAACGATACTCTCCACTCACTGTGAAATATTTACCATCTCTTAAACTTGAGATTCGATAAAAGTGCAAAGACTTTTGATGATTAAACCACACGCTGAAAAACTATTCCCATATATTCAAAATTGACACACACAACCGTCAATAAATTGACAACAAACCCCCGATTTTTACGAATCGATTTTATTCTGTACTCATTTTCCTTTCGGAAAAAGAATCGAAATGCTGTTAAATCGTCAAGCCGGAACCACAAAAAACCGGCGAACATCTAACCACTTAAATGTTCAATGAAACGAATTTAACATTTCGATATTTGATAATCGTTAAAACGATTGATTTGATAGCCGTTACAAATTCCTGACCGATTCATAGATCATGCAAAATTGCAGCCGACCCGAAAAATCGGGTCGGCTTTGATTTATGAATTTTATGTCAGGTATTTCACCTTACGGCAATTTTGCCGGCGAAATAAATCGCCGACGACGATTACCGAAAGCTTATTTTTAAGAAATAAGCATTTGGCAAAATCATTTGAAGACGAGACCGAAGTCTTCGAGTTTCTTAACTGCGCCTTCATAGACTTTGACGTGTTCGTCAGTGGGTGTAACGGTCTTGACGTCGTAACATTCCTGGAAGGTCTTGCCTGCAGGAGCGTTGCCGTAGTTGCCCTCGTAGCTTGCGACGAGTTTGTCCAAAATCTTGTTGATTTCGGCAATGTCAACGCCTGCTGCGGATCTTGCGACTTCGCCCATCATACGGGCTTCCATACCTGTTGTTTTGTCGGTCACGACACCTTTTGCGGCTGCAACACCGGAGAGGATTTCTCTGCCTGATGCGGAGTCGGTCATTGCCTGTGCGGCAAGTTCGAGGAAGCACATTTCTGTACACGGACCTGCGCACGGGTAGTACTGGTTACCCATCATGAAGTCAGTGTGGTTGGAAATTGCAGCGCATGCCCATCCTGCGACAGCGAGGGTTTCTCTTGTGTTGGTGGAACCCCATCTGATGTGGACCGGACCGTCAAGGTGCCAGCTTGCGCCGGACATGACGAATGCGTTGATGGATGATGCGACATCGATGATTGCTGTCTCTTCGAGACCGCCGGCGTAACCGCCGTAAATCGGCATCTGTTCGTCCATGATAAGGTCGCTGTTGCCGTGGTAGTGAGCGATAACAGAGATTGCTTCGAGGTCAATCTTCAATTCGTTAAGTTGTGAAACTTCGTGGCTGTCGGAGGGGATCATACCGCCTGCACAGTCTGCACTGATGTTACCCTGTGCGGAGAGTGAGGTTTCGGGGCCCTAAACGGCCATGCCGGGGCGGCCTGCGACTGCTGCTGCCTGTTTGATAAGTCTTGTTTCTGTCTTTGCTGCGAGAATTTCGAAGGGTGTCTTCGGAACCGGCGGGTAGCCGCGGACGGTCATCATAACACCGTTAACGATGGTGTCGACTTCCTTCTCAAGTGCGTAGGACATGTGAAGTTCGTAGAAGATGTCTTCTGAAATCGGGGAACCGGTCGGACCGCCCTGAATCAAGGGGCCTCTCTTGTCGCCGATGTTTCTCTTTCTCATTGTAACGGCGTCTCTGCCGGTACCGAGCTGGAATTCGGGCATGGGGTTGCGGATTGCATCCCAGATTTCATCTTCTGTGTATTTGACGATTCTGTTGGTATCTGTAACGAAGATACCAGTTTCGAGAAGCATGTCAAAACCGGCTTTGAAGAGTTTTTCGATCATGTCGGAATCTGTCGGAACAAACTCGCCTTTAAAGTCAAGACCGTATTTTTGCTTCAATTCCATTGCTTTCATCGGGATGTGCATTAAGTCCCAGTCGTCTTGTGAACATTTCTCACCGGTCTTTGCGCGGTTGTAGAATTCGTATGCATCAATTGATCTCTTGTATGCCATTTATAACCACCTCAGGCCATAATTTTCTTTGCAACAATAACTGCTTCTGCTGCGTTTTCGGCTGTTCCGTCAGCGCCGATTTCATCAATCCAGCCCTGGGAAACGGGTGCACCGCCGAACATACATTTAACTTTTGCGCGGATGCCTTCTTCGCCGATCATAACCATTAAGTCTTTCTGGCCGAGCATGGATGTGGTCATCAATGCGGAGCCGACGAGGAGAACTTTGTCAGCGTCTGCTTTCTTGACTTCTTCAACGACGACTTCGTTTTCGATGTCAACACCGAGGACTTTGACTGTAAAGCCGTTTGCGCCGAGCATTGTGGAAACAAGTCTGTTGCCGATGTCGTGGATGTCGCCTGCCTGAACGAAAGAGATACAGAGACCTGCACTTTCAGAGCCGTCGCCTTTTGCAAGTTCGGGCTGGAGGATTTCCATTGCGCCGTTCATTGCTTTTGCGGACATCATAATCTGGGGTAAGAAAAGTTCTCCGGTTTCGAATTTTTCACCGACGACTTTCATACCTTCGGAAAGGCCCTTCTGAATAATATCGAGAGCGGGTGTTCCGTTTGCAAGTGCTTCTTTGGTTTTCTCAACGGTACCGTTAATGTTCTGAGTCATAACGGCGTCTGCTAATTCCTTAAAGATATCTGACATATTTTTTACCTCCGTACAAAACATGTACGTAATTTTCGTACATTCATTTCGCATATCATTCATATAACAGAATATATTGAAAATCTACTCCATTATATCGGTTTATGCAAAATGACACAAAATTTTTGACAGACTAAAATCCCCATTTCAATCTGCTTTTTGTATGAATTACGATAGTAATCCACTCATTCTAAATGGGAGAAATTCATATATAACTTAAATCTAAAAGAAATTTTCAAACCCTTTATACAATTAACAAGATGTTTATAAAATAACAAAGCATTAGAAAAGATACAACCCGATGAAAAACAGACATGGTTCTTTAAAAAAACAAAGATCAAAACGAAGAAAAACGCAATCGGCGAAGAAAAACATCAAATAAAAAAGTCAAAAAAAGCGAAAAAAATGAAGAAAAAATCATTTTCGAAACATTTTTGAAAAAAATAAAAAACCGAAAAAAACCCGCAAAAACATCATATCAAAATTTTTGAAATATTTATGTCAGCCGTTATGGCATAAATTTTATATAGATATCTATCGCCGCAAATGAAAATAATTTAATGATGAAACAAGACGACAGCAATTGAATCTTAAATTAAGATACTTTGTGTCGAAATTTGATTATTTTTTTGAAAAACAACCGATAAATTCCGATATTTTTTTGATAAACGAAAGGTCGTTTTTAATAATTTTTTGAAAAATGAAGAGTCGTTTTCAATTATTTTTTGAAAAACCGGGCAACTCGCACGCGGCGACCGGCGCAGACACGGTGGCGGACCGGCAAACCTGGAGGTGACACCGGAAAATGCAAACCTGAAGGTAACGGCCGCAAACAGACCCGGCAAGGTAGCTGCGCCACGTTCGCGAAGCGAACGGATGTGATGAAAAAGAGCAGATGCACGCGGAAAACAAACAGTACACGATGCAAGCGATGGAGATACAGGTGGTAACGATGGAGATACAGGTGGTAACGATGCAGATGGTAACAACACAAATAGTAATAGAAGCCCCAACAACAGCGAACACAAAAATAAAATGAAATGGGTATGCAAAGCCGAAAAAACGTAAAAAGAGAAAGAAAAGATCGGAATGAAAATCATTCCGAATCTTTATGTGTTAATTTTAAAACGAATTTTAAAATCAGTATTTTGAAGCCTGAGCGTATTCAACGAGTGCTTTCAAGTTTTCGGTCGGAGTTGCGGAAACAGTACCGCAGCCGACAGTAACGATTCTTGCGCCTCTTTCATAGACTTTTGCGCATTCTTCTTTGATTTCTGCAGGTGTGCCTTTCCACAAGAGCTGAACCGGGTCGAGGTTACCGACAATGACAGCTTCCTTAACGGTTTCTGCTGCTTTTGCGACATCGACTTTCTGGTCAACGCTGATACCTTCAACGCCGGCCTGGTCCATTAAATAGATACCTTTTGTTGTGTCACCGCAGATGTGGAGAACAGTCGGGACGTCCATTGCTTTCATTGCTTCTGCAATCTTCTTGTGGTAGGGGATTGCGAATTTTGCATAGAAGTCGTCGCCGAGAAGCTCGTAGCTGGCTGTCGGGTCAATGATGACCATGCAGCTTGCGCCTGCTTTGACCATTTCCTGTGCATATCTGACACAGAAGTCGGTGGTCATGTCAATCAAGGGCTGGATGACGGGGTCGTCGGTCATGAGTCCCATGAACCAGTTGTCACCGTTGAGGTGCTGTGCAAGGGAGAAAGGACCGATCATGGAACCGATAATCGGGATTTCGTCGCCGTATTTTTCTTTGAGGATGGCGATGGACTTGACGATTCTGTCAACACGTGCTGTGCCGCCGAATGCGAAGTCTTTCAATCTGTCAACATCTTCGGGTGTTGCTGCGACGTGGCCGACAACAGAGGGCTGCTGCTCGCGTGTACCTTCTTTGATCTGGCAGCCGAAGAATTCTGCTTCTGCTGTGATGTCGAACGGAACACGAATTGCTTCGTAACCGATAACGGTGTGACCTGCTTCTGCCAATTTTGCAATTAATTCAGGTTCTTCGTTTGCTTCGGGCCAGAAGGCGCCGCATGCTTCCATTTGTTCGACAGTTGCAGTCTGTGTGAAACAAACTGCAGGCATTCTGTCAACATCCATTTTCTTTAACGCGCGGTATAATCTTTCTTTAGGTGTGTATTCTGTCATAACTTGATCTCCCCCAAAATGGATTTTAGGTCAAAGTTTTGAAAATTACATAATTCACATGTATCGTTTTAGACACGATTGCCGGCCCGGATCTTAAAATAAAGATCGAGCAGTAAACCGTTTCGACGATTTAACCGTCAAAATGTCGTGTTTTTGTGTTCATCCGGCACATTTTACGATTAAATCGCGATTTTCAAATTAAATTGATTTCACAAAAATTGGAATCAAAAATTCAAAAACCCAATCGAACGGATAAACTTAATTCATAATAACATTAAAGATTCTTATAATTTATCCTAAATTTGAAGGAAAAGACAAATGAAATCGAGAGGGGAAAGCAAAATTATAAAGTCGTTGTAAAAATACAATTGGCTTGATTTTTGCAAGCTTTCTGTCCCCGCCTTTATCCGATAGATTTAAACTGATTCGGAAAGATTATATGAGTACTTAAAAAAACAAAATAAAAACAAAAAAATGCATTAATAAATGCACTATGGTGGATTAAAAAGAATGTATGTGATTGCACTTGACCTTGGAACAAGCGGCTTTCGGGCTCAGCTGATCGATCAAAAGACAAACGAAACATTGAAAACCGTCATTACGATGGGACACCCGCTTCCGGGCGGCAATGTGATTGACCATTTGGAATTCGCGATTGTTACCGGCGAAGATGTGGCGAACGAAGTCATGCTTCAGACAGTCAAAAAGATTCTTGACGCTTTAGAAGTCGATTTAAAAGACATCCAATACATTTCAATTTGCGGCAACCCGATTCAGCTTTCATTATTTCAGAATATCGAAATCCGCGACTTGGCTTACGCCGGCGAGACGAAACAGAAAAAGCTCGGCGTTGAGAATGTTCAGCGCGACGCGCGTATTTTCCCGGCAAACGAATTATTTGAAGGCGTCGCGGATTTGCCGAATTGTCAAATCATTGTTCCGCCTGCGATTAAACACGAAATCGGCGCCGATGCGCTCGCTATGATGACGGAAACCGATTTTTACACGCAGGAAAAACCGTGTTTGGTAACGGATTACGGCACCAACGCGGAAATGGCGATTAAAGTCGGCGACAAGATTATTACTGCCAGTGCCGCTGCCGGCCCGTCCATTGAAGGGCAGGGCATTCCGTGCGGCATGTTAGCCGCGCCCGGCGCCATCAGCGATGTCAACATCGAAGGCGATTACTGGCGTTTAACGGTTTTGGATGAGATGATGCAATCCGGGAAAGGCGATTTGGTCAACCCTGTCACCGGCGAAATCATTGAGAAAGGCGAAATTGACGCGGTCGGCATTACCGGAACCGGTGTCATTTCCTGCATGTCAATCATGTTAAAAAGCGGATTGATGACGAAAATTCCAAAACTCCCGAACGGCAAAGTCGTTCTCGGTGACGGCATTGAAATTACAGAAAAAGATGTCGTTGAGATTGGAAAAGCAATCGGCGCGATTCGCGCGGCGCAGCTGACGCTGATGGAAGCGGCAGGCCTCAACTACGACCAGCTCGAATACGCCTACATTTCAGGCGCGACCGGCACGTACGTCGACGGCAAAAAAGCAGCTTATCTCGGATCGGTTCCGAGTTACGCAAAAAATGTCATTCAATTCGGAAACACCTCAATCGGTCTTGCGCGCAAACTTGCGATTCACCCTGAACAGCTTGATGAAATCAAAGAAATGGCGAAAAAGATTCAGGCCGACCACTTAATGATGGCGACCTCTCAGACATTCAAAGACATTTACGTTTGCGAACTTTCTTATTGGGAACAGGGCATGCCGATGGAAATGTATGACGAAATGCTGAGAATGTTCAAACTCAAACCGTTCCCGCATAACGAACCGGATCCGAATGTCGAACGCCGTGTCGTGCGCGACATTGATGATGTCGGTGAAGAAGGCGTTAAAATGGTCGAACACATCGGCGTGTTCTTAGAAGCGCCGGCATACGGCTGTATTTTCTGCCACAAATGCGAGAAATCCTGTCCGGAGAACGCGATTACGGTTCACAAGAGTGAGCCCGACAATTATATCGTCATTGACAGCCAAAAATGTCTCGGCTCAAGCTGCAAACGCTGCATCACGAATTGTCCGAAAAACGCTGTCAACCATTCCATTTTGAAAGTGGTTCATAAAGAAGACAGGCTGTAATCATTTTTGATTCAGCCGATTCTTTTCTTTTTTATTTTTCAATAATTTCAAGTTTAAATTTTACTTTTACTTTTTTTCATTTCGTTTCAGCTCCTTATTCCATTACTGCGCTGCAAACCGGAACTTCCGCTTTTGTTGTGTCGTTTATGTCCGGCGCCTCCTGTGTTTTCCGCGTGTCTCTGCCTCTTTTTAGAGCAGCCGTTTGCTGCCGCTGCCGCGCCGGCCGCCGCGCGCGAGCTGCCGGGTTTTTCAAAAATAAACGAAAAATGACCCTCATTTTTTGAAAAAATTAAAAAACAAATCCTGTTTTTTGAACAAACGGGAAAAACCAAACAAAATTTAAAAAACGAATTTTTAAATAGAGAACTTTTCTTTACTCATTTGTTAGTACCCGCAAATTACATATTTTTGTGATTTCGGTTTTTGAATATTTAAGAGGAACATAAGTAATGTTTGCACCGACTACTTTCTTTGATGCGATTTACGAATATGAAGACGCCGAATACGTTATTTTCGGCGCGCCGTTTGACAACACATCTTCTTTTAGAGCCGGAAGCCGCTGGGCGCCGGACAGAATGAGAGAAGTGGCAATAAATTTTGAAACGTACAGCCCGAAATATAATTTGGACATGACCGACATTTTGGTTCATGATGCCGGCAATTCCTATGTTTCCGTCAACATCGACGAAACATTGGAATGGATTTACGAAGACGCGAAACAAATCGTTGACGACGGCAAATTTCCGATTATGATCGGCGGCGAACATTCGCTTTCATACGCGCCGGTCAAAGCGTGCTATGACGCGTGCGATGAAAAAGACGATTTCGCCGTTTTGGTGCTGGACGCGCATTTTGATCTTCGAGACGAATTCCGCGGCCTGAAAAACAATCACGCCTGCGTTTCGCGCCACATTCTTGAAAATATTACCAAAAAATATGTTTCCATCGGCATTCGCAGCGGCCCGCAGGAAGAATGGGAATACGCGCGAAATGAAGGCGTAAAATTCTATTCCAACGATGACGTTTTTGACATGGGAATTAAAGAAGTCATCAAAGAAACGATGGAATACTTAGACAGCGACCACATTTATTTGTCACTGGACATGGACGCGATTGATCCGGCATTTTGCCCGGGACTCGGAACGCCCGAGCCGTTTGGAATGACCGACCGCGAAGTGCGTGAAGTGCTGCGCGCGTTTGCGCCAAAAACAATTGGCTTTGACGTGGTTGAAATCGCGCCGGAATATGACAACGGACAATCCGCAATTTTGGCGACAAAATTAATGCGTGAATTTATTTTTGCGCGCGAAGCGTCTAAAAAATAAAGAGTAACGAATTGAAAATTCAGCATTAAATTTTAAAAACGAGAATGAAAAAGAGATGAATCGGAAAATGACTTTCATTTTCCGCATTTATCATGAAAATTAAAAGGAAATTTTAAAGATAATTTAAAAGAAAATAAAATTCGGTAATCGGATTACCAAATGTGATGTTTCTTTTTCTTGCCGTCCTTTTTACTCTTTTTTCCGCATAAGCAGCAGCCTTTGCCGTCGCGGTGGTGTGTCAGAAGAGCAATGATGGCGATAGGGATTGTAATAATAAGCAAGAGCTCAAGTAATTTTTTCATTTTTGAATCACCTTTTTTTAGAAATTTAATTTGGAGTGTTGATTTCTCAACAATATAGAATAATTTTCACAACTCATATAAATAATATTTTATTATAATATCTCCCATTTTATAAATATAAAATTGAAACATATTAAATGATTTTAAATGAATTTGGCGGACTTAATCATTTCAAGAAGCAGATCCAAATGATCCCGGTTTTCGGGGCCGGCCAAAATCGAAATGGCTTGATCGTTTCGCTCGTTGTAAATATCGGCTTCATATCCGCTTTTCATCGGAAGAACACGAACAATCGCGCCTTCCCGAAGTTTTTTAACTTGAAGAATCGGACAATCTTTTTTCAATTCGTTGTCAACCGCCTGAAAATCCTGATACGGATCTTTCCGGCAAGTAATTTCCAAATGAGCCGACGTGTTTGACGAAACAAACGTGCCGTTAATCAGCTCAAATTCCGCGTTTTCCGGAATCCCGACCATTGCGTTGCCGCCGTTATCGCCTGTAAACTGTTTCATTTTCAGATTCGATTTATGAAATAATCGTTTTCCTAAACTCATTTAACCACCCGTTTTTAAATGATTAGAGTAACCGGCTGAAAAAACATATTCAACCGCGAATAAAAAGAAGAGCCGAAACTATATAATGATTTTCAAAAACAAGGTAATGATATCGGAACAAAAGACAGGAATAAAAATGAAAAATAAAAATGAAACAGATTAAAGATGAAAAATTGAAAAAAAAGCTGAAATCAAAAACAAAACAGAAAAAAACGAAATGAAAAAGAAAAAAATGAAAAGAAAAATGAAAATTACCGGAATTTAAGCTTCCGGCGGAATGGTTTCGAGCTTTCCGAGGATGCTCCAGATGTATGTTCCGGTGTGCATCGGAAGGTTCGGATCATAACTGACATCGGAAAGCGTTTTGAGCGCGGATGCGGCGCGCAGGAAAAGTTCCTGATTTCCGTCCTTAAGAACTTCAATAATTTCCGTAACGGAACGTCTGATATTTCTCGGAACGGATGTGTCGTTTGCAATCATATCTAATTCCGCAATACATTGATCAATAGTTTTTTGGTATTCATCGGCTGCCATAATATCACCTGAATCAGAGTCGAACCAAGAAAACCTGCCGTTAGCCCCTGACAGATTTTAAAAACAAGCAAGAGAACCAAATGAAGGTAAAATGAACTCAGCGAGTCGGTTTTTTCAATCCAAACATCTTGTTTATGAAAATCCGATTCGAACTCTTAATAAATTTAGATTAGATTTAATAAAGTAAAATAAAACTTCATGGATTAATTACTTTATGTATAGATATCGTCTTTTGGACTTAACTTTAGTAGAGAGAACTCTCATTTAAATTTAACCTATAAACGCAATAAAAACAGTTGTCGAAAAATCGAAAATAAAAAATAAAACATTTAGAAAGGTTAATTAGAAAAAAGCCCAATTTTACTCCAATTATTATTTCAGAAAATTCAATTCAATTAAAATTATCATTATTAAATCAGGTGAAAAAATGTCAGACGAGAGTGTAAAAAAGATTGCCCGTTTCCTTGAAAACGGCGGCACGATGCTTGCCAACCATTGCGACAATTGCGGCGCGCCTTTATTCAGATTTAAAGGAGAAATCATTTGCCCGCTTTGCAGCGGCGTTGAAACGAATGAAACACCTGCGCCGGTTTCAAATGAAGCCGCGCCCGTATTTTGTTCCCCCGGCGTTCCTGCCAAAAAAGCGAATGCGCCTCAAAAATACAAAAAAGAAAGCAAAAAGCAAACCGCATCAGGAACTCCCCTTGAAGACTTGAAAAATTATACGATTGAGCCGACCGTTTATTCCGTTGAGGAAGAACAATTGCGCGAATTAATTCTTCTCAAACTCACCGCGATTGCCGAAGATATGCAAAATGAAAACGATCCGCGCCGCGTTTTTGAATATTTGGAAATGATTGAAAAAGGCTTGGATTTGATTGAAAGGCTCTATTGAGCTTTTTTAATCTTTTATTTTTTTGTAATTTTGTTTATTTTTTGTTTTTTCAAATCTTTTTTCAAAAAATTACTTTTTATATTCGGCGCCCAAGACTTCCCGAATGCGTTTTGCCGTCACTTTGCCGATGCCTTTGACGCGGCACAAATCATCTTCGGATGCATTAAAAATATTATTAAGTGAGCCGAATTCGTGAAGCAGAATTTGCGCGGCGTGCGGGCCGACGCCTGAAATTGATGAAAGGATGTATTCCTGCTGCTCGTGCGTTGTTTTCGCCGGTTTTTTGCCGTGCGGATTGACCGTTTTATTTTCATGAATTTGCTCTTTTTTGGCCATCATTTTTAAGAGCAGCGCTGTTTCTTCTTCAGATTTTGTATAGAAAATCGAAACGTTTAAATCAATTTCGATAGAAAGAAGCGCGCCGCGAATGGAATTTTCGTTCATGTTTCCGGATGCCAGCGCTTCGTCGCCTTCGATGATTAAAACCGGTTTTTTATAAGTGCGCGAAAGGTCAACCAATTGTGAAAACAAATTTCGTTTGCCGTCAATTAAAGATGCGTTAAAGTCGGCGATTGTTTTTCGTTCGATTGCCATGTCGTCGCTGACAACGTAATCGGCGACGTCAAGCTTCATCGTTTTGAGTTCAATCCCGAAATTGTCCAAACATTTCAAAACGCCGCTTTTGATTTCGCGCGTGTCGGCTAAAATTTTTAATTTAGATTCTTCGGCGCTTGAATCTTCGAAATTTTCCGAAAAAGTATGAGACCGGGCCGGCAGCTTATTTGAAGGAGAATCGGCTGCAATCGGAATAACAAAATCGGACTCTGCTTCAAGTTCGATGTTTGAAGCCGGTGTCGAACGCTTGTTTTCATATTTGCTTTTAAAATCCTTTTCAAAATCCGAAAAGGTTCTTTGATTTTCGCCGCTTTTTGAAAACGAATCCGAATTGTTTGAATATGCTTTTTGAAGGCTTTTCATTTCGGAAAGCATCCGCTTTTCTTTATTTTGGCTGCTCCAGCGATAAGCTTCGTCACGCGTTCCTTTCGTGACAAGCATGATGACGCGGCCGGTTTGGAAACGGCCGGTTCGTCCTTTTCGCTGAATGCTTCGAATTTCGGACGGGACCGGCTCGTAAAACAAAACCATATCGGTTGAGGGAATATCCAATCCTTCTTCGGCAACGGATGTCGCGATTAAAACATTGTAAACGCCCGCGCGGAACTGTTCAATGATTTCCGTTTGCTGTTTTTGCGTCAAGCCTTTGTCTTTATGGCGCGAGCCTTGCCCGACAAAACGGACCGGACGGACATCAGAAACATCGGAAAGCGCTTTTTTGACAATGTTTGCCGTTTCTCTGAAATTCGTAAAAACAATAATTTTGGAATCGGGAAATTTAGAAAGCTGTTCGCCGACAATTCTTTGAACCGCGTAAAATTTCGGGTGTTCGGTGACGCATTTTTCGGTTAAGTGAAGCGCCTGCCTGAAATAAAGATCGGCGGAAATTCGTTTAACGGCCTTGCTCGCCCCCGATGTTCCGGCTTCTTCATCCATCTTTTTCAGATACGCCAAAAGCGCTTTCGTCCCTTGCGTTTCAATCAATTCAACGGCGTGCTCGATTTTCATAATTTCAGCCATGACGGAAACGGCTTGATAAACATTCGGATCGGCCGTCTCGTTTTTCAATTCAGCCATCAACCCCGATTGAAGCGCGAGCAAATCGCGTTTGGCCAAAAACTTTTGATCCAGCGGATAACCGAAATCAGCCAGTTTAATCAGCCGCTCGTTTAAGATTTTTTTAAGCGCTTCCCGAATTTCAACAAGCTCCTTCGGAAGATCCAAAGTCATCCATTCAAGCTCTTTTTTATGAACGTAAGGTTTGATGTCGGCGTCGTCTTCCGTTTTCACGACGACGTTTTCAATGAAAAGCGCGCCGCAGACTTCATCGATTTTTTCTTTTTCACTGCCGGGACTTGCTGTAATTCCGAGAATCAAAGGCGAATTTGCCGTTGCCGCGTATTTTTCGGCGATGTAAGTGTAAGCGTAATTGCCGGTCGAACGGTGCGCTTCGTCAAAAACGATGCATGAAACGTCTTCTAAAGAAATTCGGGAATTGAGGAGATCGTTTTCAATGACTTGCGGCGTTGCGATAATCATGTCCGCGCCTTCCCACATATGACTTCGTTTTTCGGGAGAGATGCTTCCGGTGAACGCTTTGACTTTGCCTTCGGGCAGTTTCATAACGCGGGAAAAGAAATCAAAATGCTGCTCGACAAGCGGTTTTGTCGGCGATAAAAGCAAAACCTTGCCGCCGATTTTTTCAAGGCGCATCACCATGACAAGAAGCGCGACGACGGTTTTTCCGAGAGATGTCGGCAAAACGACAAGCGAATTTTTCATCGTGCATCCCGAAACGATGTTAAGCTGATACAAACGCTGCTCAACGGCGTTTTCCAAGATCAGCGGATGTTTGATGAATTGCTTGGCGGCGGTCTCTTCCGACATGGTTGTCTCCGAACGGTTTATTGATTTTTAGGTTATAGCTCTATGATGCTTATTCTTATAAATAATCAGCCCGCGAAGTGAAACTATTAAATTATATTCAATTGAATTCAAAAATAAAAAAGAAATGAAAACGATTATTTTAACCCGAACATCGTTTTTTCATAATATTTTGAAAAAACGAACTCCGCCTTTTCTTTATTAATAGAATAAAAGAGGGAGTTCGGATTTGATTATATTATTAAAACCCGATGTTCGGAAAATCGAATAACAAAAAAAAGAATGGGAAATGAATTTTAAAATAAAATTAATCTTCGACTTCAATCGTGTCGATTTTTTTAGGAAGGAAAACGGTCAAAACGCCGTTTGCCAATTTCGCCGTTGCTTTTTCTTCATCAATTTGAACGGGAATGTTGACAGAACCTTCATATTTGCGATAAAACCTTTCGCGGCGGATGTAAATACCTTCTTCAATATCGGTTAAACATTCGGCGCGCACCGTCAGCAAGCGGTCTTGAATTTCAAGCGTGACATCATCTTTGGTCACGCCCGGAAGATCGGCTTTTAAAACAATATCGTTCTTGCGCTCAATCAAATCCATCAGCGGTGTCTGCCGGAATTCACCGAAAGCGTTTTCTTTGGTGTTCTTTCCAAGCGACGTAATTTTGCTGAAAATTTGATTCATTGACGATTTGCCGTCAGATTCAGGCTCTTGTTCGATGTCCTTTTCTTTAGATTGTTTTTTATGGAACGGATTCATTTCCCCTCATCCCTCCTGTTACGGACGTTTTTGTAATTATGAATAAACCAAAAAAATAATTTTCATATTATTTTTGAATAAAGAAGAGTTTGAAATATATTAATCTATTTCAAAACATGCTTCAAATTATTCATTTTATATTATTCTCTCTCGCTTTTAATCATGAGAGCCGCTAATTCCGGCGCGTAAACCGTCCCGAGACTGCCGCACTTGACAGATTCTTCATCAAAACAAGGAACGTCATCTGCATTTGTCTCGCGCGTATCATACAACGCAAACGGAATCGGATCATTCGTATGCGTTTTCAAAGCAACCGGTGTCGGATGATCCGGCATAATCAGAATTTGACACGGCTCGTCCAGCGACTGCGCAAACTTCAAAAGCGGCGCGACGATTTTTGAATCCAAATCGAAAACCGCCTGCATTTTCTTTTGATAATCGCCGATGTGTCCGCATTCATCCGGCGCCTCGATATGAACGAAAACAAAATCATGCGATTTCAGCGCCCCAATTGCAGCATCCGCTTTCCCTTTATAATTCGTGTCCAGAAAACCGGTCGCGCCTTCGACTTCAATCACATCCAGCCCGGCGCAAATGCCGATGCCTTTGAGAAGATCGACTGCGGAAATAACCGCGCCCGTTTTATGATGAATCTTTTCAAACAATTCAAACTGAGGCGCGTTTCCCTGCCCCCAAAGCCAAATACAGTTTGCAGGAAGTTTGCCCTCAGAAACGCGTTTTTGATTCACCTGATGATCTTTTAAAATATTGTAAGATGCCGCCATCAAATCCAAATACGTTTGAGCCGCCGCGTCCTGCGCGCCGCCGTTTCCTTTCGGGAAATAATCCGATGCCTTCTGCCCCGTAATATCATGAGGCGGCGTAAACGAAAGCTCTTTGCCGTAATTTTCCTGCGCGACCAATAAATGGCGGTAACTGATTCCCGGATAAAATTTGAATCGCTCGTTTCCGAGTTCCCGATCCACCGCTTCAATTAATTCTTTGGCTTCTTCGGAAGTAATGTGGCCGCCGCTGTAATCGACAATATATGCGTCATCCAAAACAGGCCCGTCCGCCCCGACCATTCCGTCGGCGTTTCCGATTGTAATCAGATTCGTTCGAAAAGCCAACTCATTTCCGTGAAGCGAAACACCCATGCTGAGCGCTTCCAAGGGCGAGCGCCCCGTGTAATAAACGGCAGGGTCATAGCCGAAAATGGACATGTTGGCGACATCGCTTCCCGGCGGATAGCCGTCCGGAACAGTAATCGCAAGTCCCGTCCGCCCTTTTTCGGCAAGATAATCAATGTTGGGTTTTTCAACAGCCTGCAAAATCGTTTTTCCGCCCAGTTCGGGAATCGGAAGATCAGCCATGCCGTCCCCGATAATAACAATGTATTTCATGCAAACAATGAGACCTTATTCTTATTTTAAAGCTCTGATTCCGCCCCCGGAAATGAAAATAAAAAGAGGAGTTAAATGAAAACAAAAGTAAAAACAAAAACAAAAGTAAAAACAAAAACAAAAACGAAATAAAAAACAAAACCAAAAATCCGGCAATTCGGCGGTTTTCATATTCGGGGAAATTGAAAAACCGCCGTTGCCTTTTAATCGTTTTTTTGCTTCCAGGCGCATTTACAGGGGGGATGCGATATCGTGGGGACAAAACCTGAAAGTTTTTGTGTGTGTATTGTGGTTTGTACGGATTTGATGAATGTAAATCCGGCACAATTTTTGAAAAAAAGAAAAAAACAGAATACTGCCTCTTCCGACCGATAATAAATCGAGAAGATTTAAGTCAATTCGAATGGAGGTAAGTTGAATCGAACTTAAATCAAGTAAAATTGTGCAAAAATGAATATAATCCAATCATATATAAAGTTTATTTTTTCAAACAAAACGAAAGATATAACCATGGGAAAATAAAAGAAAATGAAATAATTAAATTAAAAATAATGTAAAATGGATTTAATTTAAAAGATGAACTCTAAAATGAAATATAAACGAAACATAAAACGAAATAACGGAACATAAAAACAAGAAATATAAAAACAAAATAAACGGACATAAAAAACAAAAAAATATGAAATAAAAAAAGAAATAAAATTGCCGAAAAACCGGCAATTCATTTTGATTTTACTTTACGAATTCATTTCATTACAGATTTCTCTTTCTTGAGCCGTAGAAGACTGCGCCGACCACCAATATCACAAAAGCGATGGCGATGATGCTTGAGGTTGAGAAAGTCGGATCGTTAATGAAATCTCTGACTGAAGAAGCCACTCTTGAAACGGTCATTTCAAACCCTGAAACATCTGTCGGCGTTCCGGTTTCCGTACCATCGACACCGACACCGGGGCTTTGGGCAGACTGCGCTTCTTCGCCGTCTTCATCTTCACCGGCATCAGGATCGGTGCTGAGTTCGACAACCGAAGCCATACCGACACCGGATCCGGAAGACTTGCTTTCGGTTAGTTTTTTCGGCGGTTCCGTTGCGGCTTTGACAATATTGCGATAGGTTTCTTTTTCTTCCTCTGTTAATTTCGTAAACAACGGTGAAGAAATCAATCCTTCAATAAAACTGTCATAAACCGGATTGCCGCAAGTGTGGTGACAGCATGCGACGCCGGATTCGATAACGGAACGGGCATAGTTCTCAGCCAGTTGATCCAGTTTCTCCTGCTGCGCTTTCAAAGCGGCATCAACTTCGAGTGACGGCAATCCAGCAAGACTCGGAGACCATGCACCGGTTCGCATCGCTTCAACCATTCTGGCATTAATTGACTGCAACGCATAGGGAGAAGTATGTGAAAGCCATTCGCTCACTTCGCCGCTTGTATACATTTCAAAGACTCTGTCCCAAGTTGCCGAACTGATGATTTCACCGTTTGTCGCAATTGACCAACCGTAGAGGTTTTCAATGAACTCGGCCATCAACGCAGCACCGCTGTACCCGGCTTCCATTTGTCCCTGAACCCATTCGGGATTCAAGTAACGGGCAGCCAAATCTTTTTGAATGTATTCGCTTGCCGTGTAAACGATTTTTGTGCCTGTTTTATAGGTGTCAACATTGCTTGTATCGGCAATATACATCTGCGGCGTTTTCCAGTCGTCCTTGTTCTCGATATAATTTCCATCTTTGTCATACATTGAAGAAACCATATTCATGATACCGAAATACTGGTAGACATCGTCATTGTCGAGGGAATCATAGAGATTACCCGCGCTGGCAAAGACAGAAGCATCCGTTCTGCCGAGAAGAGCCGTCAAGAGTTTCGAAATATCTTCAGAACTGGCACCCCACGTATTTTGAGAGTACAGATACGACATTTTTTCCAGATACAAATCCGCAATTGCTTTGATGCTGTCTTGGTCATCGGGATCTAAATAGCCGCTGGCGCTGACAAGATTGCCGGTTCCGATTTCATAAGTTCCCAATGCTTGAGCAAAGATACGCGATGTTGCAAGATCCCAAAGAACGGCATCATTTTCATCACCGCCTAAAAGTTCAACAAGCTCCAAAGAATTCTTTCGGATGCTGTTGGAAACTTGAGGGTGATCACCGTCTTTTAAAGCAGCAACCTCTTTAATGGCCTTATCGATTTTGACAAGAATTGTACCGAAACCGTCACGCATGCCGGCACTGTTGTAAACAACGTCAACACGCGGACGATATTTTTGTTCCCCATTGACTGTCAGCAAAAACATATCGTTATACTTGTCATCATCACCGGTTCCATATGTGACAATATTTGTGCCGTCCAATTTACCGCCCGAACCCCATACAGGTTCACAGCCGAGAAGATAGAACAAACATGCCTCAAGCGTGCCTTCATCCTGAATGAAATCAACACCGAAACGCATCATTGAAATCGTTTCAGGCCATGATCCATGAGTTTCATAATAATGAACAAGCATTTGTTCACCCATTGCCTGACCGACTTTCCATGCGGCCGGCGTCGGATAAGTTGACGGATCAATGCCGTAGAAATTACGTCCTGTCGGAAGCACATACGGATTCAAAACAGGGTCATTTCCGGAAGACGGAGAGATATACCCTGCCGAAAGCGCGCTTTTCAGCGCGTTCATTTCAGAATCGCCGCACTCCAATATTTTTTGAGCATAATCAATACGATCATTTCCGCGTATGTAATGAACCATGTCTTCATTATACCAAGGTCTGCTGATTCCGGTTGCAAATGCAGTTCCTAATCCCGATTCAACGGCTTCATAAGAATAAATGCCGTCGTTCGCCGTCATATACTTGCGGGTTTCAAATGTTGTATTGGCAATTTTTAGAACCATATTCGCTTTAGTGATATACGTTCCATCTGCCGCTTTGTATTCTGTCGGTGTTGCAGATCGCAAAGATGTAGGAACACTATAGTAATAATAGAAGTCAAATAACTGTTCCGCCATTTCGTCAACAATTGCCTGCAATTCAGGGTCAGCTGTATTCTGTAAAGTATTATTCAATTTAGCTACGCTGTTGTTGTTGGTACCGCTGAAATTGATAATATCATCCGTCATTATGTATCCGGGACCGAGAAGGAAAAGAACAACTTTGTTTTGATAAGCTGCGTTTCCTACATCATCTGTAAAGACTTGGTCCAAGTAACTGCGAATATCGGTTGCCGTAATTCCTTCACCGTGATTCACAACCAACGTGACAAATTCTAAAATGTCATCTTCGCTGTATTTGTATTCACCGCTGTCTGCCGGAGTGATTGTAATAACAGTTCCCCCATTGTCAAAGGTAATTGTCGCTGTTTGACCTGTGGGAATGCTTGATCCGTCTGGAAGATCATCGAAGTAAGTTTCAAGCATAATGTCATCAAAGCCTTGACGACTCCACATATTCCAAACCATCGGAATAACTTGTTTATCTTCAAAAGCCCCGTAAACGTGTGTACCATATGATAAACTGGTTTCACGGATGCCTTCAACGAAATTATGCAAATGGTTTTCCAAGAAGTTGTCAAACACGCCGTTCTTGTTGGAAATCAAATATTCCTGAAGAATTTTATCGGTGACATCGCTTGTTTTGGTAATCGCGGGGTAATCCGTATCGGCAACAATTTGTTTTCTGTAGCTTTCAAAGACATCAACAAATGCATCGTTCCAGCCAAAATCAAAGGTGTATCCGATGATAATGGAACGATATGCACCGAGAAGTTCTTCGACGCTGCTGCCGGCGGCGACATTTTTCTGATAACCGCGAATGGCGGTTTCCATTTCAATGAGATCATCATACAACTGCGTTTTAATCATCGGCGGTGTCATGTGCGAGATAATGAGCGCATTGCCTCTGTATTCTGCCGTTAAACCTTCTCCGACATTGGCAACAATGTAGGGGTAGATATTCGGAAGTGTCGGAAGCAAAACGGGCCCCCAGTCATCCGTTCGGGACAAACCGAGAGATGTGCCGGGAAGCCATTCCTGTGTGCCGTGCGTTCCGAAGTGAATGAGCGCATCTGCTTTCCATCTGCCATCACCGCCGACAATGCCGGTTGTGCCGCTGCCTGTGCTGTCATCGGTTCCCCGATTCAGCCAGAAATAGGTCGCAATGTACTGGTGTGTCGGAGGCAAATCGCCGTGGTAATCAGCAGAACTTAATGCTTTGTCGCTTGCCAACGCCCTGTTGGGCTCGGGCATAATGCGGACATCGCCGAATTTAATCATTGGGACAACAATGTAGTTGCGGTTTTGACCGCCGCCGATCTGGTTCTTTGTGTCTGTCCAGATCATTCCGCCCCAATATGTCTCGTCGTCAATGACGCCAAACACTTGAGGTTCGCCCCAAACTTTAACGGCTTCTTCCCAAAGGGAAGCGTTCATTGTTTCGTTGACGTTAATTTCATGGTCAATCCATTTCAAGTAATCGGAAACAGGAATCAATTCACTGCCCCACCAACTGCTTGAATTGTGGCGCGGATTATCATCGTTGATATAATCAATTCTTTCCTGAACCATCATGTCCAAAACACCGGGTGCATAAGAACCGACATTGATACCTTGCGTATAGATGAGATTGACCAAATTCACTTCGTTGAGAATTAAATCTTCATCTGAAACGGTGTAGTCAAAAATATGTTCACCGCCCGAGCCGATTGTAACGACCGGCAAATCATCAAGACTGACATTGTAGCCTTCGCTTCTCAGTTCACGAATAATTCCCGGATAAGACGTGTATCTGCCGATTGAATCAATTGACAAAGAGGGATCGGCAACATAACTTTTTGCGCCGTCGCCTGCCAAACTTCTCATGACATTGAGATAGTTGGCACCGATTTCTTCTTTGCCCGGCGGATAGTTGTAATACATGAGCGCGACATTTTTGGCAATATTATCTTTTTCACTTAATTTTGCCCATGCCATTGCCCTGTCTGCCACCCATTCTAAATTCTTGGAATGCATCGGCGCATCAGTCGTACCAATAAAATCAATCATACCTTCCAAATTTGAAGACGAACCCATCCATGTAAAATGCTGAGAAATAACGCCGGAACCGGTGTCATAAACTTCACCATTGGCCGGGTCTGCATAGCTGCCAACGGCTTTGATGACCGGTACATTCAACTGTTCTAAATTGTAAACACCGTTTGCCTGATTGGCATAATCCAACGCCCAGTTTTTATAAGAAATAATAGAAGTAACGTAACGTCCGTTATCAATATCAGAAATATCGGAGTTGAATTTCGTTTTATTCAAATATTGATCCATATTTGAATAGAAGTCAAAACCATTGCTGGCAACCACGACTGTATTATACCCTTGGTCTTCAATAATTTTTGACAATTCGTGCATGTTTTTTGTATAATCTTGAAAACCAATTATAGCAACATAAGGTGCTCCGGGATTATGAATAGATTCAAATTTTTCATGGGCATCCATATAATCTTCAATTGAACTTTGTCTTATAGGTTCAGTCGGATGATAAAGAACGCCCCCGAACCCAAGAGTTGCATATGACGGATTGTAAATGAAATTATAGAGAAATGGGGTACCTATATGTTTGACTTTTACCCCAGTCTTTACGACATCATTAATTGTCGAACCAAAGAAAGCAGATTCACTTTTCAAGACAAAGCGAGAAGAAGAGATATCATAAGCACCGGCCGGCAAATTACTTTTCGGAAAGTTAGCAGTAGTCGTACCATCAGCCGTATTAAGATATCTTAGCTGGAAGAGAAGAGCTGCACCTGCATCAGATGCATCCGTAAAAACATCATCAAACATGTCAATTATTTCGGTTGTAAAGAACCCGTCAAATAAAATAACATGATAATTTTCAAATTGAATACCTTTTTCTTCCATGTTATCATAAAGAATATCAGGGGAATACCAATCAGTATTAGAAAGTTGAGGATAAACATTTGAAGAAGAATCGGGAACTTTTCCAAAAGAAACTGTATCAATTTCCACATAATTCCCGTAAATAGAATTTTCAAGAAGATTTTTTACCGTATCAAAGGCAACAACACCGGAATAATTTGATGTTTCAGTCCCAGGATCAAATCCGACATACAAAATTCTTGTTTTTTCAAAATTCAGTTCCTCAATTCGTTCAGGCGGAGCATATTCTTTCAAAAGATGACAGGTGATAAGCATTGCCAAACTGGCAGCATCTGACTCACGAGATCCTATTGCCTCATCATACAGATAAGTTAAAAAACCTTCATATGTAGGAAACGATCCGAAAGCAGGATTTGAAGGATTAGTCCAATCATCTTTATAAGTCAAAGCCTCTACAAATATTGCATAATCTGTATCGCTCATAAGATCATATGCAATAAAATCTTGTTTAATTAAAGCTATTAATTCAGCATCTTCCTGTGAATCAAAAATACCATCACGATCCACCTCATCGCTGCGAATTTGAATTAATTTTAAATCGGGATTGGCTATTTTAGCTGCTTTTAAATTACTCACAAGATCCGGATTTTCATAAACCCAAAGCATGTCAATGATGACAATATCCTGATCCTCAATATTCCCAGTATCAGGATTGGAAAACACTTTCAATTCAGAAGTATCATAAGGTGTCCCATAACTGTTGTTAATATAGTGATAATTTACTTTAAAAATTTGAGAATTCGCATGATTTAATGTATTCCGATTTAAATAATCCCTTTCCGGACCGAGATAGTCTTCCATCAACACTTCAATCGCAAAACTGTCAGAATCATTAAAACCGACATAAGTAATATTTACAGATTCGCTCATTTCAGGAACAGCTGCGGAAGCTGCAGAAACTGAAAAAACCAATAATAGAAATAACAGAGTAAAAAATGACAAATTAAAATTTATTTTCTTAATATGATATCCCATAATAACATCCCTCATATTTTTTAAAAAATAAAAGATGATGCAAAAGCATCATCTAAATTGTTAATGGTGTCTGTGAGAAAAACAGCCGAATAAGACGGTGTTATATCACAACTCCAATTCATCAGTTCAAATAAGACAATATGATTTCGTAATCATCAACGGATGAGGGATAATAATAAGGATCATCACTCAGAGCTTCTAAACCATTATTCATTTTGACAGCAAACGAATTGAGAGGGTTGCTATAGGCCATTTTGTCTTTGAAGTCAAAACATGGCGGTGCGGGAGAAGCAGTACCATTATCGCTGTAGATAGATGCCTTATATGTAATATTTGATGAACAGGAGGCATTTTTGAAATTAGCCTGGGCTGTGCTGATGGCACCACCGTAATCATAGTCTGTGTAAGCCATATCAGCGATGAGAATGTCAGCACTGGAATTATTAACCGCATCAGCCGCAGCGTTAATGCTGGCCGAAGTGGGGATATAAGATGCGTTGTACTCAATTGCTACATAAGCCGTAGTATAGTACACAGGATTTCCAGTAATGTCACTGATAACGTTACTAAGAACAACAGGTCCACCAAGCATGTCTGTATATGCCCCAGGCATATTGTATCCGACATAAAGAACGGTATACGGATCGTTAATATCACCTTTTTCTGCACTTGCTAAAGGAGCAACTGCGAAGATCATCATGACTGCGAGTGCAGCCAATAACATTTTACTATATTTCATAGTTAAATTTCTCCTTAAATTTAATTTTTAGATAATCCAATCCAAAAACAAAACCGCATCGCGAGTCCCTTTTCCCCTCAAGGACTTCACCGAGATTCCCGAAGGAATCTCGGCAAAACCCACAAGGGATGATAGGGGCGGAAATGCCCCGAATTTTCCCCAAATTGAGGAAAATGAAACCGAAACTTTTAGAAAATTGAAAGAAAAATGCAATCGGAAAAACGAAATTCAGGAAAAGATTTATAAAATACAAATCCTTATTGAGAGTCGTTCTTTATTACAATAACAATTTTTCGCTCAAGCAAACCTTGAATTTCGGTTCGGCCATGCTGGAACATGGTCGAAGCATTTCTTTTTTATCGGATTGATTCTGTTATTACAGATTGAGCCGCTTGATTCAATTGAAGAATCGCTTTGCTTCATAAAAGCAAAAGCGGCATGATGGATTTTGTTTTATTTTCGATTATTAGTTTCGTTTGAACTTGATTTTTTAATTTATGAGCAAACCGTCACCGTTTTTTGTTTGCCCCCGTTTTAATGGTTGAATTTTTTGGGATACGAGAGGTGGCTTATGAAAATTCCTCGGCTGTTTGGAATTTTCGCGGGGGCAAACAGACAAAAAACCGAAATTCGGGTTTGAATTTATGATTTGAATTTCGGGTTTGTCAAATGGGTGAGGCAGCAATCAAAAGACAGGGTTTCTTTTTTGGAGTACGGGTTTCACCCAAACCTTTTGATTATTTGCTGATTTTGAAACGGAGAGCGGCAGTCCTGCCTCTGTAAGACAGGCAAGACTGCACGCAGTTTCTGCTTCCTTGCCGCCTGTCGGCATTGAACCGAAAAGTGTTCCAAGGGAACAAGCCTGAAAAATCAATGATTTTTCGGCCGTCAGGCGACATTGTGATAATGGATTGATCGATTGCATCGCGGCTTTGAAATTGCCGAGCCGTCGGCCGTTTTTTAAGAAAAGCAAAAAAGAGCCGGGAATCCTGAAAATCCTTTTATATTTCAGAGACATTCCACTGTTGCCTTTGTTTGCTTTACTTTCGCGTACGGTAAATTCAGGCATTGATGCCGGCCGAGTGTAAGGCGGCCGACATCACCTGTTTTAAGTTTTTTGTTCGTTCAGATCGAAACGAAGTTTATGTTTGTGTGTTTTGTTTACAAATATGGTTTCAAATTTGTCTCGCGAGTATTTCGCGATTTGAACTTTCGGAGAAACATTTTTTCAGATTCCCGAAGGATTGTATGTTTTTGATTCAGGCATACACAACCATTCATTTTGAGATGAAAAGCGAAGCCTTTGAGCAATTCTGCCAAAAGCAGAGACTCGCCGCCACGCACAGACACCAAGTTCAAAACAAGTAAAATTGTGTAGAATTAAATAAAGTGAAATAAAATATATAAAGATATTGCAAAACAAAAAGAGAAGCGGCAAAACCAAAAAATAAAAAAGAACAAGAGGATAACAAATAAAAAATAAAATAAACTAAATTAAAAATCAAAAAAAAGAATATAAAAACAAAATGGAGAAAATGTTGAACCATAAAAGATTACAATGAAAAAAATCCAAACCCTGCGTTTTTGAAAAATGATGAAATAAAAAAGAAAAATCAGCCTTTTTAGAATGGAGAGTGTTGGTGATAAAGAGAGTTAAAAAGGTTGAAAAAACAAACGCGCCAAAACAAACGCAGTTTACGCGCAGGCCAAAAAAAAGCGGCGAAGCCGCCAAAAATCGCGAAGCGATTTTTAGCAAACGCCTGATGAAATCGACGGCGAAACCGTAAAAATTGTTCGCTTCGCGAACAATTTTTCTGCAAACACCGCCCCAACGCAGTCCGTTGAAATTTTGTGAATCTCGCCGATAGGCGAGATGAGCAAAATTTTTTTACATCACATCATGCCGGGCGGCATTCCGCCCATACCGGGCATTCCACCGGGCATCGGCATTGTTTTTGCGGATGCGATCACATCGTCGATTCTGAGAATCATGACGGTGGATTCGGTTGCGGCATTGATTGCCTGTGTTTTAATTCTCAAGGGTTCGAGAACACTGTTTTCATACATGTCTTCAACTTTGCCTTCGTAAACGTTGAGACCGGCATTCTTGTTGCCTTTTTCATGCTGCGCTTTCATTTCGGCAAGCATATTAATCGGGTCAAGACCTGCGTTTTCGGCAAGCGTTTGCGGAATAATTTCAAGCGCGTCAGCGAATTTAGCGACAGCGAGCTGTTCTCTGCCGGAAAGCGTTGCCGCGTATTCCTGGAGGCGGAGTGAGATTTCAATCTCGGGTGAACCGCCGCCGACAACAACTTTCTGATCTTCAATCGCGACACCGACGACACGGATTGCGTCTTCGATTGCGCGGTCCAAAGCGTCAACGACGTGGTCGGTTCCGCCGCGGAGGAAGAGTGAAACGGTTTTTGTGCCCGGGCAGCCTGTGACGTAAATCATTTTAGAGCCGGTTGTTTCTTTTTCTTCGACAAGGTCAGCTGCGCCGAGGTCTTCCGCTTTGATTTCGTCAATGTTTGTCAAAATCTTCGCGTTGGTTGCTTCGGAAAGTCTGGTCATGTCGCTCTGTTTGATACGGCGCGCGGCCAAAACGCCTGCTTTTGCCAAATAATACTGAGCCAAATCATCAATGCCTTTCTGGCAGAAAACGACATTTGCGCCGGAGGCGAGAACCTTATTGATGAGTTCTTTAAGCATGGCTTCTTCCTGTTCGATGAAGCTGAGCATTTGGTCCGGAGAAGTAATTTTAATTTCGGATTTGGTTTCCGTCTTTTTGTATTCAATCGGCGCGCCGAGAAGAAGAATTTTCGCGTCTTTGATGCTTGTCGGCATGTTCGGGTGAACGCGCTCTTTGTCAATGATAACGCCGTCAATCAAAACGGAATCGTCAATGCTGCCGCCGGCACGCTTTTCAACTTTAATTTTGTCGGTGTCGGCAACGATTTTGCCGTGCGCATCGGTTTTTGTAATGGAGCGGACAGCTTCGACTGTGAGTTCGGATAATTTGTCTTTGTGGGCTTCTGCACCTTTGCCGGTGATTGCGGTTGCTGCGATTTTCTTCAAAGTTTCGACATCGTCAACGGATGCGCTGAGCGCGATTGAGTTGACAATTTCCTGCGCCTTTTCAGAAGCCAAGCGGTAGCCTGCGGAAATGATAGTCGGGTGAATGCCGTCTTCCAAAAGCTCTTCGGCGTTTGCCAAAAGCTCGCCTGCCAAAACAGCGGCGGTTGTTGTACCGTCACCGACTTCGGCATCCTGCGTCTTGGAAATTTCGACAATCATTTTTGCAGCCGGATGTTCGATATCCATTTCTCTTAAAATCGCGGCGCCGTCATTTGTAATGATGACATCGCCCATGGAATCGACGAGCATTTTGTCCATTCCTTTGGGACCGAGCGTCGTTCTGACCGCTTCAGCGACTGCTTTTGCAGCCATAATGTTGTTGTTTTGGGCATCGGAACCTCTTGTTCTTTTGCTGCCTTCACTTAAAATAAAGATGGGTTGTCCAGACAAAATTAAATCCTCCTTGAATAAATTGTAAGATGAACGTCATTTGACAAATAAGTGTAACAAGCGGCATTTTGAAAAAAATCAAAATAAAGCCGTTTCTAAAACTCATAAAACAGCCGATACAAAATCATAATTGAGAGGGGCTGCTTTACGCATCTGTAACTCAGATTTGGAATTAAACTAATGTCAACGCTTCTATATAAAAGTTCCCCCAAGAAGATTTATAAAAACAGAAGCAAGAGGACAAAAACGAAGCAATAAAACGAAGCAATAAAACGAAGCAACAAAAGGAAGCAATAAAAAGAAAAATTTAATTTGAAAAAAAGAAATTATTCGAATGGATCTTCCGATTTTTCTTCAATGCCGCATTTTGTTTCTTCATCTGAAATCGGCTCATTCATTTTTTCGATTTTAAGCTTCGTGACGCGCTGCTCGTCCGCTTCTAAAATTGTCACTCTCAGATTTTTATAAGAAAACGCGTCGCCGACTTTCGGAATCCTTTCAAAAACATCCAGCGCCCAACCGCCGGCCGTATTGTAATCGCATTCGAAATCCCGATTGTCAATATCCAAATAATCAAACAAATCGTCTAAATTCATGTTGCCGCTGACTTCATAAACATCCGCACCAACCTCATCAATCTCGCTGACGATTTCATCATGCTCGTCCCAAATTTCGCCGACAAGCTCCTCTAAAATATCTTCCATCGTCACGATGCCTTTGGTGCTGCCGTATTCGTCAACCACGATTGCCAAATGCGATTTGGATTGGCGCATTTCAGAAAGCAATTGAGAGATATTTTTCGTGATGTAAACGAATGAAACCGGTTTCATTAAATATTTTAAATTAAAGCGCCGGTTCGTTGCCACGCGAATCAAAACGTCTTTCGCGTTGACAAAACCCAAAATGTTATCCAGATTTTCATTGAAAACCGGCATTCGCGTGTACCCTTCCTGAACAATTTTAGCAACAACCGAATCCAAAGAATCATCAATGCCGACTGCAACAATATCCGAGCGCGGCGTCATGATTTCCTGAACAGTTGTCTCATCGAAATCCAAAGCGGATTGAACGAGATCGCTTTCGTTTTCTTCCAAAATGCCTTCTTCTTCGATGGATTCAATAATGTATTTCAATTCGTTTTCCGTGACTGACGGTCCTTCGGGTTCTTTGTTGCGGCTAAGAAACCCGATCAATTTAACCAAAACGTAAACAATCGGAGAAAACAGAATCATAAAGAAGCTGACAATTCCGGATGTTGCCATCGCGAATTTTTCGGCATTCGCTTTCGCGATGCTTTTTGGAAGCGTTTCGCCGAAAATTAAAACAACGATTGTCATGACAACGGTTGAAACCGCGGCAGCCGTCTCTTCCGGAAGCAGCCTGCTGAAAAGAATCGTGGCAATTGATGCCGATCCGATGTTGACAATATTATTGCCGACCAAAACGGTTGAAATGAATTTATCATAATCCGCCGTCAGCTTCAAGACGCGCTTGGCGGCTGCGTTTCCGTCTTCGGCCATCGCTTTTAATCGAAGTTTGTTCGCTGTTGAATAAGCCGTTTCGGTTGCCGAGAAAAAAGAAGACAAAACCAGCAAAATAAAAAGCAGGATGTACCAAAATGCCAAAGGAATTTCCATAATTTACGCAACTCTTAAAAAAGAATCTCAATCGGGATTCTGTTTTGAAAATAAAAAACTGTAATTTTATAAACGTAAAAGGAATCCCATTTGATATAAATATATTTAAAAAACAGATTTGGAAACAATTTTTTGAGAACGGTTCGAACGAACAGTTTTGGAAAAAATTCTTGCACCATATTTTAATAGAATCAAGACGGTTTTAACTTAGTTTAGGGAACGGTTTAATAAAAAGCAAAAGAGGAAAAATATGGCATTCGATTATGATACTTTGACACTCATATATCTCGGAATCGGCGTTTTCGCCTACTTTTCGATTTTATTCCTGACATTTCGGGACATGCGTATTTTCAGAAGAACCGGCTACATTTCTTACAGAAAAGGCGCGTTTAAAGGAATCATCGCGTCCTCACTCGTTTTAGTCGGCCTGTTTTTGATTCCGACAATGAACCTTCTCGGATTGGCGCTCGTCTTCTTAGGCGTGATGGTGAACCAAAAAGGCGCGCGTGAGAAAGTTTTTACGACTGCGAACACTTTGAACAGATTCATCGGCCAAACGGACATCGTTTTGACAAACGAAGAAAAGAAAGCGCTTTATGAGCAGCAAGTGGCTGAAAAGAAGCAAATGGAAAAAGAAAAAGAGAAAAACGAAAGACGCGAAAAAATAAAAGAACAAAGAGAAGAAAAAGAAGAGGAATAAAAATCCTCTCTTTTAAAACTCCTTTTTTAATTCTATTCTTTAATTCTATTTTATAACAATGTAAAATAAACATTGAATCGATTATACGCTGCCGCCGGAATTATTCCGCAGATTCGACAGCTGAAGAGATTGTTTCCGGAGTTTGCATACTTCCGTGATTCTGCATATTGTTTTTATAAAGCGAGGGAATGATTTTTGTAAGCACCAGCGGCGTTACAAAGCTCGTCAAAATGAAAGCGAAGACGAATGCGATGGCCCACGCTTCAAGCCAAGCGGACAATGTCGGAATTTGCCTTGTGTTGAAAATCATTTCAATCAAAGACATGCCGCACGACATGAAAAATACCATACAGAGTTTGGTTGCAGTTTCTCTTTTTAACATAGTTTTTAACCTCGTTTATATTAAAAATCAAAAATTTCACTTGTTCAAAAACAAAACGAGTTACAAATTTGATTCATACATGATTCGAAGAATTTCGAAACCAGTATGCAGTTCCAACCTTTATGGAAAATGTATAAAAGGGTTTTGCTTATATTGACGCGCTGTAAATCAAAAAAGAGATGAGGCGAACCACAGATTTGTCACGAATATTAATGATTTCGAATCAATGGTTTAAAACAAAAATTAAAATTCGAGCCCGGAAAAATCCAATGAAATTAAAACTTGCCCGCTCGCGCGCGCAAATGCTCGCAAGAAAAAACAGAAAAGAAAGCGGATTAAGAAGCATCCGCCGTTTTCTTAATAATTTCATCAATATCTTCTTTTAAGATCTCCGGAATCCCTTCAATGCCGGCGCTTAAAAATCCGCGAACGATTAAACCGGTCGCTTCGTTTTCATCTAAGCCGCGCGTCATCAAATATTCCACTTGGTCGCGTGCGATTCTGCCGATAGACGCTTCGTGCGTCATCTCAACGTCCATTGCGTGCGCTTCAAGAGCAGGGATTGCTTTTTGAGAGCCGTGTTCGTTTAAAACCAAACCGTTGCATTCCAAATGACCGTAAACCTGCGGCGCGTTTCCGATGATGTCGCCGCGAGAAATCACTTCGCCGCCGATTGTAATCGTTCGGGAAATAATCTCGGTTTTGGTGTTCGGCGCGTTTAAGTAAACCTTGCTGCCCATGTCCAAAACGGAACCGGGATGAGCGACCGCAATCGTGTTAAAGTACGCGGCAGCGCCTTCGCCTTCCAAATAAGTCGATGGATTTGTTTGAATGGATTTTGCCGGTTTCATGCAAACGTAATTGTTCGTCAGCTGACCGCCTTCTTCAACGCGGACGCCTGTTCGCGGCCGAACTTCGACCGATTCGCTCCAATCGTGAATCATGGAAAACGTGAGCTTGGCGTTCTTTTTGACATACATTTCAGAAACGCCGATGTGAAGCGCACGGTTGACATCGTCGTGTGTCAGGCAGCCGGTCACGACTTCAAGCTCCGCGCCTTCTTCGACAATGATAATATTGTGAACCGTTTGAAGCGCGGCATCGGACCCGATCATCAAACAAGATTGAACGGGAGACGTGATTTTCACGCCCGGAAGAACGCGAATGAAATAGCCGTCGGAGTCTTCCAAATAGCTTTCCGCCGTGTATTTGTCGGTTTCGGGGCTGACAAGCTTCCACCAATACTCTTCCAGCCAGTCGTATTTCTCTTTTGCTTCTTTGACCGACATGATTTCCAAACCATCTTCGGAAGACGAGCGATGGGAAACTTTGTTGTTAAACATCAAGAAATTTCCGCCGGCATCGCCGTCGGCTGAGATTCCGACATTCGTGAGTGATGATTTAATCATGGAATCCAAATCAGTCATTTTTTTGACTTCCAAAGATTCATCGGGGATATGATACTGTTTCAAATCCACATGACCGCCGTACATCGCTTCTTTATCCAATGATTTTTTTGCGCGTTCCGCGGTTTCTTTATTGATTGTGCTTTTGTCCGTCATTTCCCTCACTCCAGCTGTATCGGATTGACTTTGCAGCGAATGCACTCTTCATAGCCCTGCGTCTTGATTTCATCAAGCAGACGCGCCGGGTTTCCGGAACACATGACCGTTCCGTCGCACAAAATATACGCTTTGTCGGCGGCCAAATAATCCAAAATTTCGCCGGTGTGCGTGATTACGAGCGCGGATTTGCGATCGGGCGCGTGAGAACAGGCTTTGTGATTGCAGATCAGCTTTTTAATCGTGTTTCCGACTTGCGCCATGTTGACCGGATCGACGCCGGATTCCGGCTCGTCCAACAAATAAAAATCGGGACTTTGAACACTGAGCTGAAGCAGTTCCGAGCGTTTGATTTCGCCGCCCGAAAAACCGACGTTGATATCGCGATCCAAAAAGCGTTCCATGTCAATTGCGCGCGCCATTTCGTTTAAATCCAAAGATTTGCCGCCGGCTTCAATTTCCACCAAATCGCGCAGCTTAACGCCTGCGATATTGGGCGGACGCTGAGACATGATGCCGATTCCCATTTTCGCGCGCTCATTAATCGGCGCTTCCGTGATGTCTTTTCCTTTGAAAAAAATCTTCCCGGAAATCACTTTAAAATTGGAATAACCCATAATCGTGCTCAAAAGCGCGGATTTTCCGGCACCGTTTGGGCCGAACAAAATCGTCGTCTCGCCTTTTTCCACCGTCAGTGATACATTTTTGAGAAGCGGCCGCCCTGCCACCTCCACATATAAATCTTCAATTTGAAGCATCGTTTTGACTCCTGAAATATTCTGAATAAACCATAAATGTAATCCCAAATGATTTGAGAAATAAAAAGATTCTGAAAAACTGTTCTATTTGTCATTATTTGGACATATTTCTATAAAACAGATTAGTATCAAAAAGATACTGAAATGATTAATGCGTTTCTATAAAAAGATTTGGAAAAATCAGAATAAAAATGAAGAAAAGGAACACGAATCAAATGTGTGTTCCGAGTGAAATCTGCATCCAGCCGACACTGACAATGATGAAAAACATGACAAAAAGGAAGGCGCAGAAGAAAACGCCGTCTTTTCGCGTCATTTTCAATTCGCTCATGGAAGTCTTGCCGATGCCGGTATATCCGCGATTAATCATAGCTTTTGAAACGTCATCGGCGAAATCAATGATGGAATTAATCAGCGATGTTGAAACGATTTTAATCGAGCGGAACGGGTGTTTGCCGGGATTAAAAGCGCGGGACTGCGCCGACACTTTGATTTGAGAGGACGTGGAAGTCAAAAGCGGAATGAACCGAATGGTCAAGAGAACCATAAGCGCCAAGTCCTGAGATGTGATATTCGCCCATTTCAGCGGAATCGGACGAACCATTCGTTCAATGCCCTGAATCAGCGCGGACTGTTTGGTTGTCGCCGCCATCAAAGACGCGAACAAAATCAATAAAATGAATTTCAAAGCGACGCCGAGGCCGGTCATGAAACTGTACATGCTCGGGTAGATTGAAAAACTCGTCTCCGGCGTGACTTTAATTTCATAAATCGCAGGCTTGCTTAAATGAACGCGCCTGTTCGGATCATCCGCCGGAATCGGTTCAAAATAATGTTTATTGAAATGATCTTCCGGAATCTGATCGTACGGAATGCGCTCGATTCTGAAACTGCCGACTTCAAACCGAGCCGGACCTTCGACATCAAAAGAGCCGTTCGGCGGCGGTCCTGAGAGAATTAAATAATGATAATCGCCGTTATTGTGAAAATCAGCCGGCGGATATTCGTAAAATCCTTCGAAATATTGAAGCTGATAAAATTGAACTTCATGTTCGAGTTCTTTTGCCGCGAACATGTATTGCGGATCCAGATTGTTAATTTGATCGTCCATGATTTTGACGGAGAGTGAAATGTCCGAAAAAACAGGCGTCGGCGCGAACAGGAAATGCAGCAAAAAGACAACGACGATGAAAAAAAGCAGCGGTTTAACGGATAAAACCAATTTTTTAATCGGAATTCGAGCGACCAGCGCAACAATCGCAAATAAAGCAAGAAGAGAGAGTAAACTCCAGATGCGGTTAATATTGAAAATGATGATGCTTAAAATCATCAAAGTAATAATTTTTGTCCGCGGATCCAATTTGTGCAAAAAAGAATTGCCGCTGACGTAACTCAAGAACTGTTTATACATCTCTACCGTCCGTTTTTGTATTTTATAGATTTGATTGTTGATTTGATTGCGGATTTGATTGTTGACCGGATTGTTGATTTGATTGCTGAATTTGTTTTAAAATTTCATCCGCCGCCGCTTTCGGATCTGAAATTGTTTCAGAAATTTCAACGCCGCCTTCGCGAAGATGTTTGAGAAGCTCAACCATATCCGGCAGGCGGTATTTGCCGGACGCGATGTATCCGGAAAGGTCGCCGTCAAAAGCGATTTCGCCTTTATCGAAAACAATAATCCTGTCGGCTTTTAAAAGGTCTTTCGGGTTGTGGCTGATGTAAACAATCGTTTTGCCGCGCTCGTAAAGGCGGTCGATTAATTTTAAAATGCGGTCTTCTGCCGCCATGTCCAGCATGGACGTGATTTCATCAAAGACGATGCACTCAGGATCCATCGCAAGCACGCCTGCAATCGCTGCCGCCTGCGCTTCACCGCCGCTGAGCGTCGACGGATCTTGGTAAGCGAGCTCTTTGAGGTGAACGGCTTCCAAAACACCGGAGACGCGCGTTTTAATTTCTTCGCGGTCCAATCCTAAATTTTCGGGCCCGAACGCGATGTCTTCTTCAACCGTATTTCCGACAAATTGCGTGTAAGGATTTTGGAAAACAATGCCGACTTCACGATGAATGGCAGACGCGTTCTTTCGCTCTTTCGTATCCTTGCCGAAAACTTTCATTTTGCCGGATGTCGGGCGCAAAAGACCGTTTAAGTGGTAAGCGAATGTCGATTTCCCGGAACCGTTCAAGCCGACGATAATTGTAAAATCGCCTTTATAAATTTTCAAATCAATGTTTTTAAGAATCGGGGAACCGCCGGGATAGGCAAATGAGAGAGCATCCGCTTCAAAAGCAATTTCAGGCTCAACGGAATTGTCAACGGGATTTTCATTTGAGTTCTCACTTGATTTCTCGTTTGAGTTTTCATTCGATTTCTCATTTGAATTTTCGTTTGAAGATTCTTTTGAAGAATTATCCGAATCCGCATTTACTTTTAAATCCGGATTTTGTTCGGAAACTTTCGTTTCGGATATTTCCGCGTCGTTTGTCATTTGTGTCCCCTCGATTGTATCCCCGAAGATACTCGTTTTTGATTTAATTTTATTTTGATTTCATGAAATATAAAAAATTGCGATTTGAAATCAAATCGCTTTGAAATTAACTTTGCGAATGAGCGCCGGCGCAACCAAACCGATTGCGATTGATTTAATCATGTCACCGACAAAGAACGGCGCAAAACCGCCCAAGAATGCCGCCGGCAAAGAAATCGAGCTGAAGAATGCCAAATGGAGAGAGCCGATTGTCAGAATTAAAATGCTTCCAAGCGCGGCAAGCCCGAACATGACAGGCGGCGTTTTTTTTGAAACAAGATCACTCAGCCAGCCGACAATGAACGCGACGACAACGAATGAATACAAATAGCCGGCAGTCGGTCCGGCAAGGATTTGAATTCCGGCGGCACCGCCTGCAAAAACAGGAATGCCGATGAATCCGACAAGAAGATAAACAATAATGCTGAGCGTTCCCCAATTTCTGCCAAGCGTGACCACCGCCAGCAGAACAAAAAATGTCTGAAGCGTAATCGGAACGCCAAACGGCAGCGGAATTTTAATAAACGCGCCGGCGGCAATCAAAGCTGCAAAAAGCGCGGCCAACACCATTTTTTTGATTTTGACGGGATCAGAATTATAATCAGAAATTTCGTCCATAACATATCACATTTAACCCAAAGATTTACAAACTTCATTCACCCGACACCGTTTGTCTGAAAACAGCCATAAACAAACAAAACACAACGAATATCAAAAAATATTCGAAATCATGCATCATCAGAAAGAATCATCCGACAAACGTTCAGAAAAAATCATCGGAAAGTCATCAGAAGAAACCATTGTAAACCCAAATTTCCCAATGAGTAAACAATTACATTCAGCTATAAATATTTTATGAAAAGTGCAATTTCAAAAAAAGTAATCTCCCGAATGCGATTAAATAGAGAAGTATAAATAGATAAAAACAAAAAAAGAACAGAAAAAATCTGAGATTTTACTGTTTTAAACTGTTCTTTTCAACCGTGTCCAAAACTTTTTGGAACTCCTTCGTCCATTCGGATTCTTTCATCATCCATTCAACCATTTTCCCATTTTCCTGGGCTTGTGAGAAAGCCGGGTCCATCGGCAAGCGCGCCAGAATGGACGCGTCGAAATCAGTTGCCGCCTTGTCAAGACCGCTCGCACCGTAAAGATCGATTTTTTCATCGCAGTGCGGACAAATCAAACCGTCCATGTTGCTGACGATTCCGACAAGCGGAACGTCCATTTTTTGAAGGAAAGTCAAAGATTTGCGGACGCTTGTCAGCGCGATGTCCTGCGGAATTGTAACAATGATTGCGCCGTTGTTTTTCGGCAAAAGCTGCATGATTCCAAGCGGCTCGTCTCCGGTTCCCGGCGGCAGGTCAATAATTAAATAATCCAAATTTCCCCAATCGACATCGGTGAAAAACTGCTGAATCGCGCCGGCTTTTGCCGGACCGCGCCAAATCACCGGCGTATCGTCATCGGGCAAAAGCAAACCGATTGAAATGACACCGAGATTCAAATTCGCCTCGGGTTTTGCCGGAATCATTTTTTCATCGACGACTTGCAAATCTTCCTGACCGATTCCGAAAATTGCGGGAACGCTCGGCCCGTGAATGTCACAGTCCATTAAACCGACATGGTTGCCGCGAACAGCAAGACCGGCTGCAAGCGCGCAGGCGACAGTGCTTTTGCCGACACCGCCCTTGCCGCTCATGACGACAAATACGTTTTTAATGCGGCTCATGTCAATTCCCGGAACAGCGCGAGACGGCTGATTTTGTTTTTGCGTTTTGTTTACAACATTTAATTCTGTCATTGATTTCACCTGAATTTGATAAGAATAATATGAATAAAACAAATGATTTAAAAATTCGACTCTTAAAATTAAAAACGAAAAAACGAGTGCAAATTTTCAATTCGTTTTTGAAAAAATGAAGCGACACGCGCGCGGCGCCCCGACCGCCGAAAAACACGAAATAAAAGAGAAGCGTTAAAGGCGAAAGCCCTTAACGATTAAATGAAAAAAAGAAATTCGGATTATCCGAATTTGTATTTTCTCTTTTCATTGTATTTCCACAAAAGAACCGCGACAACCGCAAGGATAACCAAGAGAACGATGCCGATGACACCGTAAACCAAATAGGTCACCAAACTGCTTCCGGATCCGGCGGAAGGCTGTTCGGGCTCGGGCGTGACAGTTCCGGGCTCAGACGGCTCAGGCGTCGGCGTCGGTGCCGGCGTATAGTCGCCGAGAATGCCTGCCGCAGGATTGTTTGCGCTGCTGTTTAAAGCAACGGTGTAAACCTGAACTTTGTCGTAGCCGGCTGTGTACCCGGTTGATTTTGTCAAAGCCGGAAGACCGTTTTCAATGACGAAAACGTCAGACATCTGAATGCCTGCGACATCGGTTGCTTCAATCGGGAATCTGCCGGATCCTCTGTAAGTTCCGACAAGGTTGTTGCCGCCGCTTCTGACAGTCGCATTTCCTTCGCCGAAATCAATTTCTCTCGGATCGGTGTTGCCGACAATAACGTTGCTTGAAAGCGTTGCCTGACTGTTGGAAACGTTGATTCCGCCGCCGCCGACATCCTTTGCAGTGTTGTTGGATTTTGCGGTGTTGCCGGCAAGAACGGATTTCGTCAATGTCACATTGCCGTCATTCCACAAAGCAGCTGCGCCGCCGAAGAATTTTGCCGTGTTGTTGACGGCTGTGACGGATTTTGCGTCCAACGTACCGCGGTTGAAGAAAGCGCCGCCGTAATTTGCGATGTTGTTGAGGAACGTGCAGGTGTCAATCGTTGCCGTTGCACCGACATCGATGTGAACGCCGCCGCCGTCATCCGTAACGTTCGCATTTGAGAAAACGGAATACTTAATGTTGCCGACAGAACCGTTCTTCAAAGAAATGCCGCCGCCGCTGCCGGAAGATTTGCCGCCGTCAAAGGCGCAATTTTCCGCGAGAAGCGTGCCGTAAGCGGTAATGCCTGCGCTTTCCGTTGCTGTGTTGTTGGAGAAGGTGCTGTTTCTGATTTCAACAATCGTTCCGGAAGAAGCGGTAACAGGACTGCCTTTGGAAGTAACTTCGTTGTTAATGAAACGAGATTGGGAAGCAATCAATTTTCCCTGATCCAGCTGGATAACATTGTATTTGTCGGAATGGCTGTCAATCACAGAGTTTTGAAGCTCGACGTTGCCGCTTTTGACATAAATTGCGGAACCTTCGGAAGTCGCGTTGTTTTTGTAAACGGAAGAGGAAACGAGTTTCACATTGCTGCCGTTTGAGACATAAACCGCGCCGCCGAAATCGGCTTTGTTTCTCTGAATCGTACAGGATTCGATCGTGACATTTGCGCGGTCAGCCGTAACGGCGCCGCCGGTACCGTTCATTGTGTAACCGTTTTCAATGGTCAGCTGTCTGAGAACAACATTGCTGCCTGAGACGGTAAAAATCGTCATGTCTTGCGTGACCGGACTGGAATCACGTTTGACGGTGACTTTTGAGCTGCCGCCGATTGTCAAATCTTTAGAAATGTTTAAAGAACCGTTCATGAGTGAGACGGCGGTGATGTTGTCCGCGAAAACAATCGTGTCGCCGGAATTGGCTTTCGCGATTGCTTCACGCAGCGTCATATTACTGAGATCAACCGTGCTGAGATTGACTTTTCCGGTGTCGCCCGCGGACGTCACAACCCATTCCTGGGCGGCCGCAACGCTTGTGAAAAGGAACAAAATCAAAACGGATAAGATAAGTGTTTTTGCAATTTTGGAATGCATCTTTATCCCCTAAATTTTCGTTATAAAATTTCGTTGTAAAATAACCTACTTTGTTAAAACGATAAACAGATACATCGGGAAAAATCCGACATAATTAATGAATATGAATGAGCAAAACGTATATAAAAATATTTGAGAATTAAAAAACGTAGAGAGAGACATTAAAAACAAAAAATATGAATGAACGTCAGCAAAACATAATATTAATATGTAAGACAAAACATTAAAGAAATACTCACACCGGGCGCGTGGCCTAGCGGATATGGCAGCAGCCTCCTAAGCTGCAGGCCGGGGGTTCGAATCCTCCCGCGCTCGCATTTCATTTTATTTTTAGCTTTATTTTGTTTCATTCTGTTGTTTTTTTTCTGTTTGTTTTTTTCTGTTTGTTTTTTTCTGTTTGTTTCATTTTTTGATTTTGTTCTGTTTTTCGGTTTTTTGTTTTTCATTTATTTCATTTCTTGCATTTTGTCATTTTAAAACCGATATTACCGATTGTTTTTTATCCTCACAGATAATTTGAACTCAACCAATTCTGCCGGGGTGGCGTTTTGATTCGAAAAGCAAAGATGAGTGACGTTTTTGAAATGAAGGAATTGATTAATTCCTATGCGACGGACGGCTGTATGCTTCCGCGCTCCTTAGACAGCCTTTACACGAATATCCGTGATTTCGCAATCATGGAAGACGACGGAAAAGTTGTCGGCTGCTGCGGCGTGCATCCGGATTGGGAAGATTTGGGAGAAGTTGTCTCCTTCGCGGTCGCAAAACCGTACACGCGCAAGGGAAACGGAACGCTCCTTTTAGATGCCTGTGTTGAAGACGCAAAAACAATCGGTCTCCGGAAATTATTTGTTTTAACAAGCAGTCCCGAGTTTTTCAAAAAGAAAGGTTTTACGGAAATCAAAAGAGAAGAACTTCCGTGGAAAATCTGGGCAGACTGCGTGAATTGTTCCAAATATCCGGACTGCAATTCTGTTTCTTTGATAAAAGAAATTTAAGACTTGATTAAAACAAATCATAAAAACAAATCTGAAAGGATTGTTTAAACTTTTTTTATTTTCAATTAAATTGCCAATAAAATGAGAATGTTTATATACAATGCACATATTTGTCCATTATAGAGCTTAAAGGAACATTAACTATGTTAAACATTACCACATTTTTGGACGCAAACATGCGCCGCCTTTCTAAAAATGTCTTTCATTCGCCGGAGCGCGGAACATATTACACCTCCGCCGAAATTCTTTCGATCGCTTCGGGACTTGCAGAGAAACTGAAAGAAAAAGGAATCGGAAAAGGCGACCGTGTTTTGATTTATTTGAACAATTCGCCGGAATATTTGTTTTCTTATTTCGCGATTTGGAGACTCGGTGCCGTCGTTGTCCCGACAAATCGCGTTTACACGAAATTCGAATTGGATTATATGATTCAAAACGCCGGCGTTCGCCTTGTTATTACCGATGAAGACGGCGTTGATTTTTTTGAAGACAATTCGTCCTGCTCGGTTTTTGTTCCGGCCGGCATTGAAGAGATGAGAAATCATCCGATTTTGCCGCCGACGGAAACGGATCCCGAAGATTTGTGCCAGATTCAATACACGTCGGGAACAACCGGAAAGCCCAAAGGCGCGATGCTCACGCACGGCAACTGGTTGGCCGCCATTTCCAATGAAGTCGACGTCATGGAATTCGTGGAATCCGATGTCTATTTGGGCATTTACCCGATGGGACACGTCGGTCTCAGCTGGGGCATTGCGGCACTTCGATCGGGCGCGCTTTACATCATGATGGAGCGCTACGAGCTTGAAAATTATCTGCATTTGATTGAAACGCATAAAGTGACGGCACTTTCCGGAATGCCGCCGGTGATTCATTCATTTGTCAACTGCCCCGCAGGAACGGAAGAGCGCGTCAAAACCGTTCGCGAAATCATTTCCGGCGGCGGCCCGCTTCACAATGAAGTTTGGAAAACGTTTCACCACCGCTACAATATTCCCGTCGTCAACGCTTACGGCCTTTCCGAAACGATTGTGATCGGAACGGGAACCGTCATTCGTCCGGTCGATTACGCGACCGCCGACAAATTCCAAAGCGTCGGACATCCGGTTTGTTTCTCGGAAGTCAAAATCGTTGATGAGAACGATTCCGACCGCGAACTTGAACAGGGCGAAATCGGCGAAATCGCGCTTCGCGGGCCGGCTGTCGCCAAAGGATATTACGGCATGCCGGAAGAGACGAAGCAAGTTTTCTTAGCCGACGGCTGGTTTTTGACCGGCGACATCGGCTATTTGGACGCGGATTTGCGCCTTTGTCTGACGGACCGGAAAAAAGATATGATTGTCATGTCGGGCTGGAAAATTTACCCGACGGAAGTCGAAGACGTTTTGCTTCAGCACCCGGATGTGTCCGATGCAGCCGTTTTCGGCGTTTTGCATCCGCACCGCGGTGAAATGCCTGTTGCCGCAATCATCTGGCGCGCGGGCTGCGAGAGCCCTGCAGAGCTTTCAGACTTTGCAAAAGAGCATTTGGCCGGTTACAAAGTTCCGAAACACATCTTGAGCGTGAGCGAATTGCCGCGCGTCAACGGATGGAAACTGCTCCGCAGGGAACTCCGGGCGAAATATGAACCGATTTTCCAAGATCAAAAAAATTGAACAAATTCAATAAAATATTGAAAAAAGAAAATCGGCAATATTTCCCCATTGTGATTTTAAACATCGGACAGCATCGCTTATGAAATTTTACGATTCATTTCAAATTCATTTCATTTCAAAACATTAAAAATCAAAATGAAGGAACATTTTAGGAATTAAGATCTTACATGAAATCCAGAGATATTGCGCTTGTCGGCATTTTGCTTGCCGCGGGCGCCATTGCCAGATACATTTCACTTTTCATTCCGGGCGCGATTGTCGCGAATCTGACAATCGCTTTTTACTGCCTCGCAATCATTTTGGTGGTCCCAAAATTCAAGGAAACGCTCGGAATCGGGTTGGTGGCCGGTATCATTTGCGCCGTTTTCAGCCATTCCATTTTCCCGCTCGGAAATTTAATATCAGAACCAATCGGCGCGTTCGTTTGTCTTTTGGTTTACAAAGTCATTCAAAATAAAACAAAACTCGCGCCGGGAATTACAACAGCGATTGCAACCCCCGCGAGCGGTTTGTCATTTGTCGCAATCACTTGCTTGGTGATGATTGCAACAACAGACGCAACGCCTGCGACGATGCTTTCGTTTGCAATTTCGCTCACGCCGATTGTTCTTGTCGCAACAATTGTTAATTCAATCATCGTTCAGGTGATTGCGATGCCGGCAACAACCGTGATGCAAAAAACGCAGCCGATTTTGAAAGGAAAACACGATAAGCCGGCAAATTCCGAAACAATCATCGGACTTGAAAATGTCAGTTTTACATACGGCGCGGCACAAGGTCAAACGGAGACGGCAGACAATCAAACCTCAGCTCAATCAACGGCGTTGGACCCTTCGATTGACAATGTTTCTCTTCAAATCGGAAAAGACGAATTTGTTGTCGTGACCGGTCCGTCGGGTTCGGGAAAAACCACATTCTGCCGAACCGTGACGGGAATCATTTTGCATTCCTACGGCGGAACGGTTTCGGGTGACATTACCGTTTGCGGAAAATACGCGGACGATTATAAAGACATGGAAGAGCTCAGCCTTGAAGTCGGCATGGTCTTTGATGACGCCGACGCGCAATTGATTTTTACGACGGTCGAAGAGGAAATCAAAACGGGGCTTGAAACAAGAAAATTATCGGAAGCGGAAATTTCCGAGAAATTGAATCATTTGTACGCGCTGACGAATACGGGCGAAATTAAAGACCGCGCGCCTCACGCGCTTTCCGGCGGCCAGAAGCAGCGCGTCGCATTCGCGGCGGCGCTCTCAAAGGAAACGCCGATTCTGGTTTTGGACGAGGCGACTTCCGAACTTGATAAAAACGCCCGAAGACAAGTTTATTCCGTTTTGAAAGGATTGGCGGACAGCGGCAAAACCGTTGTTTTGGTCGAGCATATGGTCGATGAAACCGTCGATTACGCGACGCGCCAAATTCGATTGGAACACGGAAAAGTCGTTTATGACGGCAAGCCTGTTAAAGATTCGGCGACAATTCCGGCTTTTGAAAGGGCGGAATATTCAGAACCAGAGGAATCAAATTCAAAAAAACCGATTGCATCGGTTCGGAATTTGGTTCACGTTTACGGCGGCAACAATTTAAAAGCGCTCGATGATGTTTCTCTTGATTTGTACGCCGGCGAGATTATTGCCGTTGTCGGAGAAAACGGATCGGGGAAAACGACTTTGATTAAACACTTGAACGGTTTGCTTCGCCCGACTTCGGGCGCGGTTGAAATATTCGGGAAAAATATTGACGGCATGCGCGTTCCGGAAATTGCCGAAAACGTCGGATTGGTTTTTCAAAATCCGGATACGATGCTGTTTGAAAATACCTGCCGAAAAGAAGTCGAATTCGGTTTGAAAAATATCGGTAAAAACGATTCAGCGGCGGTTTCAAAAGCGCTTTTTGAGGTTGGTCTTTCAAATAAAGAAAACATCAATCCGCGCTATCTCAGCCGCGGCGAACGTCAACGTTTGGCGCTGGCTTGTGTTTTGGCGATGGGACAGCCGATTCTGATTTTAGATGAGCCGACGACCGGCCTTGATTTGCAGGAATCTTTTGAAATCATGGAACTTTTGATGAAGATTCGAAACGAAGGCAAAACAATTCTGATGGTGACGCACAGCCCGAAAATCGCGGAAATTGCGGCGGACAGAATTATTGAAATGGTCGGCGGCAAGATTACGAATATCATTGACGGAACAAAATATTTGACCGGCGAAATCATCGAAAGCACCGACATCGAACTTGCAGAAACCGAAACAGAAGGGGGTGTCTGAAATGGACGACATTATGCAGTACACGCCCGGCAACGGTTTGTTCCACCGCCTGAATGCGATGACAAAGATTATTTTTGCCGTCGGCATGCTGATTGCGGCTGTGATGACTGAAAACCAATACATTTTGGCGGCGATGATTGTCTTTATTGTCGCGCTTGCAGCGGTTTCGGGACTCGGAAAAGCGCTCTTAAAACAGCTTCCGATTTTAATCATTCTCAGCGTTCTCTTGGTTCTGCTGACGGTTTTGACGATGAAAGACGGGAACACGCTCTTTAATTTGATTCCGATCGGTGACGGCTATATTCCGGTGACGACGGGCGCGATTCTCTTCGCCGTGACAATGAGTCTTCGATTCGCGGTTTTGATTTCATCATTCCAGATGCTGGTTATTTCAACGCAGCCGAGCGAACTTGTCAACGCGCTTTACATTCTGCGCGTGCCGAGCGATTACGCTTTGATGTTTTTGATTGCGATTCGCTTTATTCCGACGCTTCAGCGCGAAGGGGTTCGAATTAATGAGGCGCAGCTTTCAAGAGGATACAACCCCGGCGGCGGTTTAATCGGAAAGATTAAGCAAACCGGGCCCGTGATGCTTCCGCTGATGCTCAATTCATTGTCAAAAGCGGATACGCTCGGATTGACGATTGATATGCGCGGGTATCGGAAAGCGTCGGAGAATAAAAGAAAAATCAAGTACAAGGCCGCCGATATTTTGATGATTGCTGCGGTTTTGGCAATTATTGTTTTGATGGCGGCGATTGCTTTGGGTTTATTGGTTTTGCCGATTTAACCCAAACATCGGTTTTTTGAAGAAAATATTGAAAACCCGAACTCCGATAAAATCCTAAAAATTTTTGAATTTTTAAGAAAAAACGGAGTTCGTTTTTCATAAAATTAAAGAAAAACGATGTTTCTCTTTTTGAAAATGATTGGAAAACCAAAACAACATCCTCCAACGACGAATTTCTCGAGCGCAGCGAGTGAAATGAGACGTTGGAGATTCACCCCAAAAATTCAATGAAAAACCATAGTTAATTAATTTGAATTTCAAAAAGGAGGATTTGATTCATTTAAATTTTCTTTTTTTTGAAAAACCTCTCCAAATTCCGATTTTGTTCGCCGCTTCGCGCCACCCAAAATTCGTAATTTGAAGTGGGGTTTGCTGTATTAATTTCAAACCCAACCATCGGTTTTTTAAAAATTTGATTCAATTCTTCCCTTCAAACTTCTTCTTCAACTTTTCATAAAACGCATTCTCAACTCCCGTCGATGTCAAGAACAATTTCTCAACAATCAATTCCGGTGTCGATTTCGCAATATGATTTTTAATCGGATTGCGGTTTACAATCAGATTCAAATTTTCATCCAACCCGTCGGCATCAATGCCGTCAACCCGAATCGGGATGTCGCAGTTTTCCATGATTGCTTCGGCCAAGTGGGAAACGAAAAGGGAAAGCGTTTTGCCGTTTTCGCAAAATGTTTCCAGAAGACCGGCGATGATTTTGGCGGACGCGCCGGGTTCTGTAATTGATTCAAGCTCGTCGGCAAAAACCGCGCGTTCGTATCCGTTGCTTTCGGAAACGATTGAGAAGTTGCGAAGTGTTGTTTCAAACGCGCCGGCGTCCAACGTTCCTTTGGATTTTCCGAAATAATAAAACTCTTCAATCGGCGAAAATTCAAAATGCTCGGCCGGAACGGGGAACCCCATGTGCGCCAAAATCAAACACTGGCCGATGAGCTCCAAAACCGTCGTCTTGCCGCCCGAATTCACACCGCTCAAAAGAACGGTGTTTTCAACGTCATAAGAAACCGGCGTGATTTCATCAAAACCGTATTTTGATGACAGGAAAAGATTTCGGCCGTTTTCGAGGTTGAAATAAACAGAATCTGTCGCGCCAACCGAATCAGAATTTAAATCTAAATTCAATTGAGACGACGCTTTTGCGAAAACCGGAAACGTCATTTGATAAGCATTTGCGAAGCTTGCCGCCGAATACCAGCAATCAAATTCAAGGCAGTCGCTGACCAAGACGGAAACAGCTTCTTTTTTGCCGGCCAATTCCTTTGAAAGCTGCTTTTTTTGTTTCTGTTCAATCTCAAGTGCTTTTGAAGAAATTTCTCTTTTGAAGCGCGTTAAAGAATCCAAATTTAAAGTTACAGGACATGCGATTTCGTCGCCGTAAATGTCGGATAAAATCATTTCTTCATCCTTTTTCAGCGAAAGCGTTTCCGTAATTTCGGCAAGCGTTTCCTTTAAAATTTCGCGATACGGCTTTGAAACGTTTGCCGTCACGATTTGTTTGAGATCCGCGCCCGACAAAATGTGCATCAACTGGTCGCCGTCAAGCGTCAGCGTGTTTCCGGTCAGAACGTTTTTGAGTTTATCGGAAAGTTCCGCCGCTTTTTTAAGAAGCGTTTCGTCACATGAGACGGAAATGTTTTTCAACCGATCGGATTCAGGATCCGTTCCGGGATTGATACTTCCGTCGGCGTTCAGTTTTTTAAGAAGTGTTCGAAGTTCAAGCGCGCCTTCTGCCGAAAATTGAGAAAACACCCCGTCGGCCGATCCTGCCGCCAGAATTTCCGCAAGGCAAAGAGACGCGTCAAAGCTTTTCAAATTTTTAACGAAATAAGAAAGCGCAAGCTCCGGAACCAATTGTTCGATTTCAACCGCGTCGATGTCGCGGAAATAATCGTAGCCGGATTCCGGCAAATCAAAATCGGGATAATCAAATAAAATAACGGAGTGATAGGAGAAAAAGAAATCCGCGCATTCCTGCTGATCCGAAACCAAATGAACCGGCAGAAGGTTGCCGAATTTTTCGCGAGCTTCAAGATAAACATTTTCTGAAAACGCCAAAACAGCGCGATCACGAATCTTTTGAGCCGCGCCTTCTTTTGCCGGAGAAACAGCGGACAGCAAAGATTGAATCGTTTCGCGCTCGTCGGGTGAAAACGATTGAAGAATCGCCAAATGCCCTTCGATTTTTTCACGAATATCAAACGCCAAATCCAATCTTCTTTTCGGATACGGAACCAAACGTTCAATGAAATCGGCGGAATATTCGGTGCAGCAATGCTTTTTCATGATTTTTTGAATGCCGGAATAAAGCGCTTCCGCTTCTTTCGTTTTCAAAAAATCGTCAACTGAAACGCCGTTCTGCTCTCTTGAAACATTCAAAATCAAAGACTGCGCCGACTTGCGCGTCATGCCTTCCACGCGGCACAATTCGTGAACGTCACCTTTGACTAACGTTTCAAGCGCTTTTTCTTCGCTGCCGAAACAGGTGACCAATCTTTTCTCCAAAATCGAGCCGATTCCCGAAATATCCCGAAGGCGTATGTTTGTTTCAACCGCCGTGCTTTCTCCGTCCGAAATCATAAAAGAAGAATCGGCAAAAGTGTATATAAATCTATGACAAGCAGGGTGAAAGTATGAAAGTGCTTGCGAGCCGACACGCGCGAATATGCCGGGCTTTAGTTTATTGTTAAAAACAAGCAACGGCTTTGAATAAAATTAAAAAAGGAAGAAAAATCAAACAGACTTTTCTTCAACAAATTTCGTGTCAGACAAATCGGTTTTTCCGAGCATGCGCTTGTAAAGAACAAACCAAGGCGTGTCGGTGACACCGATAACCACCTTTACAACGAGTTGTCCGACAATTAAGCCTGTGACGACTTCCCATGGCATGCCGCCGACTAAGTAAAACGCGATGAACACGAAAATAACGGAATCAATCGCTAAACTGAACGCGTCAGTCAAGAGCGAGCGAAGCCAAATGTAAGGGTTCAAGAATGCGTCGCCTTTGAAAGCCAATTCTCTCGGGCGAAGCTTGCGCTTGATGTAGGAAAACATATAAGTGTCGAGCAGCGAGCAAACCAAGAAGGAGATCCAGCTTGCAAAAGTCACACCGACGCTGAGCGCGAAAATAGAAGTCCAAGCTTCGTCCAATTCGTAAAACGGCGCGGCCGGAATCTGAACGGCCATCGCGATAAACATGACGTAAAGAACTTGTGTTGCCAAAGCAATCATAACCGCTGCAACCGCTCTTTTTTTGCCGTACACTTCATTAATCATATCCAAAACCTGCGCGATGAACGGATACAAAATCGCGGCGGCGGGTGTTGATAAGATGATACTGTAGCCGAACCATGTTCCGAAATTAAATGTCGCAAGCTTTGTTGCAATTACTTGGGAGCTGAGCAGGTAAGCAACGTAAAACGCCGTCAGCGCCGCAAACCCGTAGGCCGGATATTTTTTAACAATCTGAACCGAAGAAATTGTGACGATTGTCATTGCAATCATCCAAAAAACAAAAACGAACAAAAGATTATAGTCCATGAATAAAAACCTCGACTGACCTAAATATTCAATCCTATAAAAGCGTTTCAAATCATTTGAAAAAAATTCAAAAAACGAAGTCCGGTTTTGATTCATTCTTGAAAAAATTGCACGGCTCGCGCGAGGCGCAGCGTGTCAGCACCGACAACTAATTATAAATATTTTTCAAACCCAATTGAAATTAAATTTTTAAAAATAAAAGGATAAATTATGACTGCCGATTCAAAAAAAGAAAAAATTGCGGAAATTCGCGCCGAAGTTTTAAAACGCGTTCGTCCGACCGCCGAAGAAAAAACAAAACTTGAATCGGTTCGAAAAGGAATTATTGACGACATTGTCAGAATCGCCGACGCGCAGGGACAATGCGACATCTTGCCGCTTTCCGTCGGCTCTGCCGAGCGAAACACCTGGCTTCATGGCAACCACGACATCGACGTTTTCATTTCATATCCGGAAGACATTCCCGAAGATGAATTTTTCCAAAGAAGCCGCATGATTTTAACGGAAATGGCAAAAACCGGCGACACTTGGGAAGACCGTCACTCAGAACACCCTTACATTCACATTCAGAAGGAAGGATTCGAAGTGGATTTGGTTCCCTGCTTCCGCGTGAAAAGCGGCGCGGAAATTAAATCCGCCGTTGACAGAACGCCGTTTCATTGCGCTTTTATTAAAGAAAACATCAACGGTTTGGAAAACGACGTTTTAATTTTAAAGCAATTTATGAAAGGCATCGGCGTTTACGGATCGGAAGTCCGAACCGGCGGTTTTTCCGGATATTTGACGGAAATTTTAACGATTTATTACGGCGGTTTTGAAGGCGTTTTAGAACACGCCTCGAATTGGAAATACGGCGTAGTAATTGATTTGGCGGATCATCAGTCTTTGGAACATGACAATCCGCTTGTCGTCGTCGACCCGACGGATCCGAAGCGAAACGTCGCCGCCGCTTTGTCGCTTACCAAATTCGCGCTTTTCATTGACCGTGCGCGCGCGTTCTTAAAAAATCCGAATTTGGAATATTTCACGCCAAAGGAATATCTGCCGATGACGGCTGACGGATTTGAAAGAACAATGGCGGCACGCGGAACGGAACTCATCGGCATTTCATTTCAAACGCCGGACAAAGCCGAGGACACGCTTTATCCGCAGCTTTTTCGAATGGAAAAGTCATTGGAAGAATTGCTTGCGCGAAACGAGTTTACAGTTGTCAACACTTTTTCGTGGTCGGAAGATGACAAAGAAAGCATCGTTTTTGTCGAACTTTTAAATACCGTGCTTCCGCCGCTTCAAAAAAGAGTCGGGCCGCCGGTTTGGAATGAAAATAATGCGGAGTCGTTCTGTAAAAAATACAAAAATAACCCGGCCACGTTTTCATTCGCGATTGAAAATGAAAGGTATGTCGCCGAAGTCCCGAGAAAATACAAAACGGCCGAATATTTGATTGAAGACATGATTTTCAAAGAAGCCGCATTGGGGCGGCACATTCGTGATTCAATGAAAAACGGCTATAACGTTTTAAGAGAAAAAGAAATCGCGGAAATTCAAAATGAAGAATTTTGGAAATTCATGAATGAAAAATTAACGGCTCAAATCAGTCCTTAAAAAGCGATTTGATTTTATTTTGACTATTTTTATTGTTTTTAAAAAAAGAAGAAGAAACGGAAAATTTTTCCGTTTCGATTTTATTTTAATTTGATTGATTTCGAATCAGTTCAGACTTTGACGGTTTTGCCGTTCAAAACATCATCTTCGCTGATCTCGACTAATTTTTCGATGCCGCCGAATTTGACAGTGTAACTGCCCATCGGTTTAACGGCGAAATTGGTTTCGCCGGACTTCGGGCCGGTTGTCGAATACGGAACTGTGACGGAGAACTGCCCGTCAGCGCCTGCCTTCACCGTTTGGTTGTAGTTGAAGACACGGTTTTGGTTGGTCTGAAGCGTTAAAACGACTTCAACCGTTTCATTCGGAGCAGCGGTTCCGGAAATCACAGCGCCTTCCACATATTCGAAGATTTTAACGTAACCGGTGTTTGTTTCCACCTGATTCTTGGAATAAAGCTGGTTGTAAAGCTGCTTGTAGAAGATTTCCTGTCTTGACATAGAGTCGTTCGGGCTGTAAGTTAAGGATTCGTAAACCATACGGTACTGTTCCATACCGACAGCGTCTAACATATGCAAACGGTAAACCATCGAGTCGAAATAACGGTCGCTGCCGATGAATGTTGACTGCTGGCCGCTTAAATTGTACGTGACATAATAGTCTTCAGTGTCCAAAGTCCACGCGGTCATCGCATAGAATTTGCTCATACCGGATGCCATTTCAATGTCTGTCACAATGTAGCGAGCGCCGACTTTGTCGTCGCGCGGGTCGATGTCAATCAAATAACCGGTGGCTTCCTTTTCGGATTCTGCAACGAAGAACGGTGCAGCGCCCGGGATCATGTCGTCATTAATGTCGCCGCGGCGGCCGCCGACACCGAATTGGAACGGGTTGGCGTTGACCATGCGCTCGCCGATGACTTCTAACCAGTGACCGTAGTCCCACCAAGACAGAACACCGTAAGCGGTGCCCGGATAATCAAACGGAACAACACTGGCCTGATTTTCGAAGTGTTCAATACCGATACCCGATGTCGAATCGGCAACACCGTCGCCGTCAAGGTCTTGGAGCGGTTCTTCGTAGAAGCCGGCCCAGTCCAAACCGATTTCGGGCGTGTTGTCGCGGAGCCAGAGTGACGCGTCAATCCAAGCTTCATTCGGACCGCCTGTGCCGCCGATATATTGGTTTGTCATAAAGAAAGTCGGACCCAAAAGGAAACCGAACGCGATAACCAAAACAACCGCTGCAACGACGATTTTTTCATTGCCGTTGTCCGCTGTTTTTGCTTTGACTTTTGAAGAATCGCGGCGTGATTGTGCTTTGTCCTGTTTGGAAGAATAAACCGGCGCAGATTCGTCTTTCTTTGCACGAGCGTCTTTGGAGAGGAAATTTTTCTTCAAAAGATCCCATGCTTCGTCGGCTTTAACAGCGCGCGCGAGTTCCATGAAGAGCCAGGAGGTCAAAATGAGAACCGGGACGACGAAGTAATAACTGAATCTGTTCTGCTGAACCAAAGCCCAAAGCAGAATAACCGTCCAGACGACCAAGAGGATTTTTTCCATGCTGTTGTTTTTAACGGCAACATAAGCCATGATCGGCAAAGCGATAATCCAGATGTATCCCATGACAGAGAATGTCGTGAATAAGCTGAATGCGCTTCCGGAAGCCAAAACCAGCAAGGAAAAGATAACCGTCCAGCCGATGAGCAAGTATTTTTTGGTGCTTGCTTTTTGAATGTAAGAGGTTGCCATAAACGGCAAAAGAATCAGGAAAATTGCAATCAGGATCGTGAACAATAACGGGCTGACACTGTTTCCGAAATACGGAGATGCTTCGCCGATTGTCAAAGCGCCGCCGGTTCTTGTAAAGAAACCGATCAAACCGAGAAGCGCATTTTTAACGGTGGATGAAACCAAACTGCCGACAACCGCAACGATTGCGACGATTCCTGCGAGAATGCCCGGATAATAGAGTTTGTTCATGTTTTTCTTTTCGAGCGCGTAGGAGAGAACCGCCATGAAAACCATTGCGAGGATACCTGCGCCGAGTGCCATTAAGTGAAGCGATTTGTATTCACCAATCTGTGGCGTTACGAAAATGAACAACAAGTCAATGATGAAAATAATCAAACCGGTTACGGCGATGAAAGCCGTTCCTTCGCCTTTGAGGTGGTTAATCATCATCTGAACGGTAATGAAAACACCGATGATAAACGCGAACAAAAGTGCGCCTTCCCAAATGAGAGTGTAAGTTCCCATGGCAAGACCGGTTAAAATCGCATAGGGCAAAATGGGTTTGAACGCGGAAAGCTTTCCTTTGGAAATGTCTTCAAAGGTGATGATTTTATCACGCGCTTTCAAAAGCGTCATAACCAAGAACAAGATCACGAGTGAGCTGAAAAGAACTTCGGCGACGTGGTGGTCGTTGAAGCCGATGATACTTCTGGACAGGAACTGACCGGGCGCGACTGCCAAAAGGAAAGCGGACATTAAACCGATGTTTCTGCTGTTGAAAAGTGTCTTCGCGACAAAGTAAACGATAACGACACAAACTGCTGCGAGAACGCAGGGCCAGTAAGCGGCAATCGTCATCGCGAATTCTTCGGTCGCGTTTCCTGTAATCGCTTGAAGGATTTTAATGACGGAGGCCAGAATCATATCGTAAAGAGGCGCGAATGCCTGAGGCGTTCCGTACGGATAAGTCGTTGCCGGGTCAAACCAAAGATAACTCGGGAAATTCTCAAGCAAATATTCGACGTTTCTCCAGTGATACCACGGATCGTTTTCGCCGAAGCGGATAAAGCCGTTTGAGAGGAAAACGCCGTCTTTGGGAAGAATACGGATGTAAAAAGCAAGCAATGCGGAAATCAAAACGCCGATGCCGTAAAGCGCACTTCTTATCAAATTGTTTTTGTCCTTATACTCATCTAAGAATCCTTTTTTCTCGGACTCTTTTTTCACGTCTTCCGGCGACGCTGCCGCTCCTGTGACGCTGACTTCGCATGATTCGACTGTCGTTACGGAATCCGCATCCGCGGTTGTTTCAACGGTACATTCTTCCGTAACCGTAATTGAATCATCAGAAGCGCGGCGTTCAGAAGTTTGTTTACGGATAGTTCTTTTCGCCAAGATAATAACCTCAATGATACGATAAAAGCATTCATTCACGCCGTTTGAAAATGCAAAGCGGCAAAAGTGAATCAAACACCATAAATAAATAGAACAATAATTCTATACAAGCTATTTAATTTTAACCTGTCTCGCCTCCCCTTTAAGTTTTTCGTTTTTGAAAAAAGAGTAAAGTTTATGAAAGTTCAGGCATTGTTTCAATTATGATTTTCAAAAATTTATCCGAGCTTTCCGACTCGGATTTAAACCAATTGCTTTCGCGCGGAAAAGGGCTGGCGGATGTCGGCGCGTCCGTTGACGCGATTTTAGAGAATGTGAAAACGAACGGTGACGCGGCGATTTTGGAATATGCCAAACAGTTTGACAAAGCGGAATTGGAAACGCTGTTGGTGACGCCTGCCGAAACGGAAGAGGCGATTGCGTCGCTCGACTCGAATTTGCTGAAACACTTGCGTCAGGCGGCGGAAAATATTCGCCGCTTCCACGCGGCTCAGCTGCCCAAGGAAATCTGGTACATTGAAGATACGCCCGGAATCGTTTTGGGACAAAAAACGATTCCTTTGGAAAAAGTCGGCTGTTATGTGCCCGGCGGACGCGCCAGCTATCCGTCAACGGTTTTGATGACGGCGCTGCCGGCAAAAGTTGCAGGCGTCTCGGAAGTGATTGTCTGCACGCCTTCCCGCGCGGACGGAACTGTTCACCCGCTGACGCTTGCCGCGTGCAAGATTGCAGGCGTTGACAAAATTTTCAAAACAGGCGGCGCCCAGGCGATTGCCGGAATGGCTTACGGAACAGAAAGCATTCCGCAAGTGGATAAAATCGTCGGCCCCGGAAATGTTTTTGTGACTTACGCAAAAATGAAAGTTCGCGATTACGCCGAAATTGATTTCCCGGCCGGCCCGAGTGAAGTTTTAATTATCGCCGATGATTTCGCGAATCCGAAAATGACCGCCGCCGACATTTTGGCGCAGGCGGAACACGATCCGAATTCGGTTTCCGTTTTGGTGACGCCGTCAGAAGCATTCGCAAAAGCCGTCATGGAAGAAGTGAAAAACCAAGCTGAAAGCGCCGAAAGAAAAGAAATTATTGACGCGTCACTTGAAAATTCCGCGATTTTGGTGACGAAAAATATGAATGAATGCATTTCGTTTTCAAACAAATTCGGACCCGAACATTTGCAAATTATGGTCAATCCCGAAATCGAAGATTCCGTTTTGAATCAGATTCAAAATGCCGGGTCCGTTTTCGTCGGCAATTACGCGCCCGTTCCGGCCGGTGATTACGCGTCGGGAACAAATCACGTTCTTCCGACTTCCGGATACGTTCGAATGTATTCGGGACTGAACACGGCGCATTTTTTGAAGTCGTTTACAATCCAAAGAATCAGCAAGGAAGGATTAAGTGAAATCAAAGACGCCGTCATTGATTTGGCGGAAACGGAAGGACTTTTTGAACACGCGGAAGCGATTCGGAAGCGTTTCGAAGAGTAAAATGTTGAAGAGTAAATATTTATAAAAATCAAAACATACAGAGATACAGATTTAGAATTTAAGAATTATAAATCATTCAAACGAAGTTGGAGAAAACACATGTTTGCGCACCCCGACTTTTCAAAAGTCTCAACGGCCCACAGCACTCGAAAAATCAAAGATATGACGGATGTTTTGATGGATCAGACCTGGATAACGTATCCGGACAAAATCCTTTACGACATGTACCGCGAGGTTCATTTATCCGGCGACGAGCTTCAAAAAATGAAAGAAGCGCAGCTCCGCTATGACATAACGGTGATTCCGCCGGCGATGCTCGGCCCGGAATATGTCAAAACCGCCGGCCATTATCATCCGTGCCCGAAATATTGCGCGGCCGAGATGATTTCATATCCGGAAGTTTATCAAGTGATTCGCGGAACCGCGACTTATTTGCTTCAAAAATCCGATTTATCTGATTTCATCATCGTTGAAGCCGGCGAAGGCGATGTTGTTTTAATTCCGCCGAATTACGGGCACGTCACGGTAAACGCCGAGAGCGATGAGCTTGTCATGGCCAATTGGGTGTCAGACGCGTTTGATTCCGAGTACGAGCCAATCCGCGCCAAAGCAGGTCTCGCGTATTACATGACGGAAGACGGAATCGCGCAAAACGGAAATTACGATAAAATGCCGCCGGTGTCCTACGGAAAACCGAAAAGCTATCCTGAAATCGGATTGTATTCCGGCGTTGACATGTACGGTTTGGTAAATGATTTGGAAAAATTGGACTTTTTGGTGAATCCGCAAAATTATTCCGAATTGTTTAAAAAGCCGTTTTATGAAATTTAATTTTTTGCGGCGGCTTGCGCGCGCGAGCTGCACTTTTTTTAAGAATGAAAAACGGTTCTTGTTTTTTAACAAATGAAGATTTTAAATACAGCCGATACTTTTTAGGAGTATGGCTCAAACGGCGGATATTTTTTCAAATATCGGAAAAAAGAAAGGCGACGGCAAAGGCGGCGATAAAGACGCCGTTCATTCTCAAACTTTCGTCTCCCTTTTGTCTCAATTTGGACTCACCGCCATCGGTTTTTTGAGCACGATTTATTTTACGCGCGCCGTTGACCCGTCTATCGTCGGCGTTTACTTTTTATTCTTTTCATACAGCGCGCTTTTCTATCTGTTTTCTGAAAGCGGAATCGGAGAGTCAAGCGTCAAACTGATCAGCGAAGGAAAAGAAAGAAACGAATATTATACCGCGTCAATGACGCTTCGCGCCGTTTATTTGATTTTGTGCGTTGCGCTGCTGTTCGTTTCCGCGATTCTCTTCCCGTCGTCAACCGTCATGGAAACCGGAATTTTTTGGTGGATTGTCGCGGCGCTTCTGATTGATTATTTTTACAACAGCCGGATTTATGCGGCTTACGCCGACGGAAAAGTGAACGCGTTTCAGGTCTCGCTTTTCTTAAACACGGCGGTTCGCTCTTTGTTTCAAATCGTTTTTGTCTACCTCGGCTACCATTCGTTCGGCTTGATGGGCGGATTTTTAATCGGCATGATTTTTGCCGCGATTTTCGCGCACCGATACAACCAATTGAAATTGGTGAAATTTTCAAATGAAAACTTCAAACGCCTTTCAACGTATGCAATTCTGATATTTTTAGTGATGAGCAGCTATTTGGTTTATCAGAATATTGACGTTGTTTTCATCGGCCGCTACATGACCGAAGCCGATGCCGGCATTTACAGAATCGTGTACCAATTTTCAATGCTTGCCGGACTTGCGGCAACGTCTGTTAAAGCGGTTTTGTATCCGAAATTCAGCGCGTGGAACGAGTCAAAGCAATTTGAAAACATTACCGAAGGACTCAAAAGCGGAACATCTCTTTCCTTAATGCTGGCAATTCCGATTTTCTTCAGCTTTTTGATTTTAGGATATGATTTCATCAATCTTTTCTATGGCGGCGCGTATGTTGCCGGTGTTCCGGCTTTGTTTTTGCTTTCGTTTATCCAAATCATCACGGTTTTCATGTATTTGCAGGGCATTTGTTTAAACGCGATCAGCCACCCGAAATATGCGTTTTTGTCGATCGCTGTCGGCATTATCGCAAACGTCATTTTAAACATGATTCTGATTCCGATTTACGGAATGGAAGGCGCGGCGCTTGGAACAGTCATCGCGATGCTTTTGAATTCGGTTTTGGCGTATTTGTTTTTAAGAAAAGTCATTGCTGTCCGCTACAATTGGAAATCCATTTCAAAAATGGTTATCGCGTCTCTTTTGATGTGCGTTTTCCTCTTGGGATTTAAATATGTGCTGCCGATTGACAATGTCATTTTGCTTTTGATTGCATTTACCGTCGGCGGTTTGCTTTACGGATTGATTATGCTCAAAGTTGATAAAGCCATTCATGATACGGTTTCTGAAATGGCGGAATCGTTTGGCGTGAAATGGCCGAAATGGCTTTAATTTCAAAAAAGATTAAGATACAAAAAAGTTAAAAATATTTGAAATATTTACGGAAATCTCCCATGACCGTACAAAATTGCGATATTCCGACTGTTTTTTCGGGATACGAACAGATTATTTTTATTGACGTTGAAACGACAGGCCTCTCGGTTAAAGAAAATCAAATTATTGAACTTGCCGCCGTCCGCCGTTTTGAATCAGGCAGCCTCGCGGATGAAAAAGAAATTGATCTTTTGGTGAAACTGCCCGCCGGCGAGAAAAATCCCGAAGAAATCGTTGAGCTGACGCATATAACTGATGAAATGCTTGAGAGCGAAGGAATTTCTGAAAATGAAGCGGTTGACGCATTTTTAGACATCATTTATCCGGCGGAAAAAACGCTGATTATCGCGCACAACGCGCAATTTGATTTGTCTTTTGTTTTGAAAATGCTTGAAAAATACGAGAAAAGCATTCCCGTTTCGTTTGATATTTTGGATACGTTTACCGTTTTAAAAGATCGGAAGGCTTACCCGCATTCTTTGAAAGACGCAATTGTTTATTATGAAATTGTCGGGGTTGAAAATTCTCACCGCGCGATTGACGATGTCAAAGCGCTTTGCGAAGTTGTCAAACACATGAAAACGGAAAAAGATGATTTGGAAGACTACATTAATTTAATCGGGGTTCACCGCGTTCACGGTTTGCAAGGCGAGAGAATCGGCGGCATTTCGTATTGCGTTCAGCTTCTCGGATCAAAAAATAAACGGCTTCCGGACTTTTTTAGAGAAGGGAAGCGGCTTTATGAACCTGAAAAATTGAAAGAAACGCGGCCGCTGAATTTCAAAGAATAAATGGATCTGCTTTGAGAAACGAGATTAGCAGAGTTGTTTTTAAAAAAATCAAATAAAAAAAGCCGGATTTCGCAAAAAATCCGGCAATGTTTTTTGGAGTTATAATTTTTCAGATGAGGCCTTGCTTCACCATCGCATCAGCGACTTTTAAGAATCCGGCAATGTTTGCGCCGGCCAAAAGGTTGTCTTCATCTTCGATTTCTTTGGCGGCCGATTTGGCTGCCGTGAAAATGTTTTTCATGATGCTTTGGAGCTTTTCATCAACTTCTTCAAAAGTCCAAGCCAAACGAAGCGCATTTTGCGTCATTTCAAGACCGGAGCAGGCGACGCCGCCTGCGTTACAGGCTTTGGCGGGGCCGAAATAGATGCCGGCTTTTTGGAATGCTGCGACCGCGTCAAGCGTTGTCGGCATGTTGGCGCCTTCGGCAACAAACTTCACGCCGTTCTTGATAAGGATTTCAGCGGACGCTTTGTCAAGCTCGTTCTGCGTGGCGCAGGGGAGCGCGACGTCGCACTTGACTTCCCAGACTTTGGTGCTGCCTTCGACGTATTTGGCGCCCGGTCTGAATTCGAGATAATCTTTAATTCTGCGAGCTTCGACTTCTTTGAGCTGTTTGACAACGGCTAAGTCGATGCCTTCTTCGTCGTAAATGTATCCGCCGGAGTCACTGCAGGTGACGACTTTCGCGCCGAACTGCTGCGCCTTTTCAATCGCGTAGATGGCAACGTTGCCGGAGCCGGAAACGACGACTGTTTTGCCTTCAAAAGACGTTCCTTTGTCTTTGAGCATTTCGTTTGTGAAATAAAGAAGACCGTAGCCGGTTGCGGGAGTTCTTCCGAGGCTGCCGCCGAATGTGAGCGGTTTTCCGGTCAAAACGCCTTGGCTGCTGGAGTTTGAAATTTTTCTGTACATGCCGTACATGTAACCGATTTCTCTGCCGCCGACACCGATGTCGCCGGCCGGAACGTCAACGTCGGGGCCGATGTGTTTGTATAATTCGGACATAAAGGATTGGCAGAAGCGCATGACTTCCGCGTCGGATTTGCCTTTCGGGTCAAAATCGGAACCGCCTTTGCCGCCGCCCATGGGAAGGCCGGTTAAGGAGTTTTTGAAAATTTGTTCAAAGCCGAGGAATTTCACGATGCTTTGATTCACAGTCGGGTGGAAGCGAATACCGCCTTTGTAAGGGCCGATCGCGCCGTTGAACTGAACGCGGAATCCGCGGTTCACTTGAATTTTTCCGGAATCGTCCATCCAGGGGACACGGAAATAAATCATTCGTTCGGGCTCGACGATTCTGTCTAAAATTGCCGCTTCGATTAATTCGGGTTTCTTTTCGAGAACCGGAATTAAAGAGTGGAGAACTTCATCCACCGCATTGTAAAACTCAACTTCACCGGGGTTTCTTCTTTTAACATCTTCCAAAACCCTTTCGACGTAATTTTTGGCGTCCATAATTATAACCTCAAAACATTGAATTTTTTTATTGTTAATAAATTTAATCGTTTACAATGTTTCAAAGATATGAATCTGTCACGGTATTGTAAACCTGAGAGTTATGGGATTTTGGTTTTTTGAGATTTCGGGATGATTAATGGTTAACAATTAACCGCTTAAAAATTGAAATAAATCAGAATTATTTTGCATTCGGCAAAATAATTCCGGCAATTTTATCGGTATAAATTGAAATGAAGGAAAACGAAGACACTATAATATATGTCAGCAATCCGAAACCGGCAACAGTTAAAGCAGCAATTTTTGAGTCGGCGATTTCTAAAAGCGGATGCGTCCAAAGGAATCCGATTATGATTGACAAATAAACAATTGTAACCGCGGCAAGAAGAATAATTTGAACGCCTGTGTTTTTCGGTTTGACTTTGCAGTTGCCGAAAATAAATCCGCCTGCGACCGCCGATGCGATTGTTGTGAACATAAAGATGTAGAAGAGAGATTCGGTCATAACATAAGCCGAATACGCGCCGGCGCAAAGAATAACCAAAAACGCGACTAAACTGAGAATTGTATATTTTTTGTAATTTGAATTCATTTCAATCACCATTGCATTAAAAAATAAAATCGGCGGACAAATGTCCGCCTTTGAATCTTTTTGATTGATTTTATTTGACTTTTTTACCTATAGATTTGAGAGTATTGATTTTTTCGATTATCAAACTTATTTAAAGTAATGATAAATTCTGCCAAGCATTATGAAATGCCCGGCGCCGGGAATACCGTATGCGATTGCGTTAATTGTAACGTACGAAATTGTCACATCCAAACTTCCGTCTGTGTTTTGAGCGCGCCAGTAATAAATCGGAACTAAAGATGCAATCAAACCGCCGACAACAGCGCCTGCGCCGGTGCCCAATCCGGGAACGACTGATCCGATTGCGGCACCGATAACGGGGCCGGCGACTCCTGGAGCAACGGTTGTCACCATTAACGCATCTCTTTGAGAGAAGTGAATTTGAACACCGCCGGTCAACGAATTACCATATGTCTGCGCGTAGCTGCCGTACCAAAAAGATGCGGAAGCGCGCGTGACGGCAGAAATGAGATCAGCGTTTGAAACAAGCTCGGAAGCCTGAGCGTTCAAATATCCTTTCGAAATCAAATCTTCTTCAGAAATGAGAGCGAAATTAACTCTGCCTTCGACTTCGGAATCGTTCCAGCTCATGGCATAAAGAACGAAACCGTCGGACTCGACAGCGGCAATTTTGGATTCGGCATCATCTTTTAAAATGACAGCGGCGTCCATAATGTCAGCAATTTCATTTTCAATCAATACATTTTTTTGTTGGTCGGCCTGCGCGCTGACAATCGGCGCGAAAGCCAAACTGATCATCAACATCACGAAAAAAACGGACATTGACTTGAAGAGACTATTTTTCATCTAACTTCACTTCCTAAGTATTTTTTAAAGTATATTAAACAATCGTTTGACAGTTGTAAAAACAGATGACTTTGTTTTTTAAAAAGAGTCACAAAAATAAGAAAGAAACAAGTCAGATAAATGCGTTTTTAAATTTTTTGAGAAGATATGAAAAAGAAAAAATAAAAACGAAAGAAAATACGAATCGGAAAAAGAAAGAAAAATGAAAAATAAAAAAAATGAAAGTGGGATACGGATGAAATCGGATAAAATATCAAAATTCAATTCAATTCTTTGATTTCGTCAGTTTTTCAACAATTTCATCCGTATGATAAGCGGCAATAACGAACGTTATACCCCACACAAAATTAACAAACGCATCTGCCCAAACAATCAAAAACGCGGATATCGGACCGTCGGCTATCAAAATTGAAGGAAGGCCGACATACCAACGATATGTTGTAATGATAATTTGAATAATCGGAATGAAAACGAAAATCAGAATCGAAATCAAGAAATGTTTTTGTCGTTCTTCTTTTTTACCTTTCCACATATAATAAAACGGAACGAAAAGAGCTGCAAAAACGGAAAACGATGTTGCAAAGAACGTATCATCAGGATTTGAATAAGCGTAAACGCTTGAAATACAAATCACTAAAAATATGGCAAGACTTACAAAAAGGGCAATGAATTTTTTTGTTTTGAGTTCCATAAAATCATCCTTTAATCCTGTTTATTTAAAAAAGATAAACAAATAAAAACCGATCATGGCTAAAACCAATAAAACGGAAAGGAGATAACACAAATTTTGTGTTTTCTTTTCGATCTTTTGCTGCGCCTCAAAATATCCGGCGGCGCCCAACAACAAAGCGCCGGGCATCAGCAGAATGAAATCATCAAGAGGCTGAGAAGGGAAAACAGCCGCGAACGGAAGACGATAAAGAATCATCAGGAAAAGCGGCAGAAAACCGACAATAAAAGACATGATTGGGCGTTTTGATACGTAGCCGAACAAAAGCGGATTGACGACAAGCAATATCAAAAAAATAATTTGGCCAAAGAAAAAGACGGAATGAGAAACATATCCCAAAAAACAAGCCAAAACCAACACAACAGACAATACAAAGTTTTTCAAATCTTTATTTTTAAACGCGGTTTCCATGTTTTCATCAATTCTTCAATCTTATATGACTGTTTTCATTTAATTCGGATGAAACGCGCCCGTAAAAATCATCAAATAAAAAACAAACAGGAACACTGCTGTCATATATCGAAACATTTGTTTATCGCGATCTTCGAGATCTGACGCTGCCAGCCATCCGATTGCTGCGTTTAGAATCGACATGAGCATAATTTCTGAGAAGATACAGGAAATAATAAATTCAAAATCCAGATTGGTGTTGAGCAAATTGTTGAATTCGCCTCCTGCCAAAAAAACAGGATAAATTAAAAATCCGAAAAGTGCTGAAAAAATTTGATTTTTTGAGAAGCAGCCGTAAAGAAAGCTTCCGAAAAGCAGAATGATAAGACCAAAAACAAACAGAATGATGAGCTCATACGTAACAAAAAGATATGACAGAATGAAAAGAATAAAGAGCAAGCTGATGAAAAGCAAAAGATTAAACATTTCTTTATTTTTTGAAATTTTCATTGAATTCACCTTTAATTAATTCCTGTCAGTATCCAAAAAATGGTGGCCACCGTACACGCAATCGCCGCCAAATAATTGAATTTCAAGAGATCATCATTTTCGATGAAAGACGCGCCGGCAAAGAATCCGGAAAGACCGGACAAAACAATAATCACGAAAAAATAAGGCATAAACGCTCTTTTGAATTCATCAACGCTGATGAATAAATAAGAAAGAATCCAAATCGAAGGCAGTAACGCGCCGAACAAAGCTGAAAGAATTCTGTTTCTTGAAAAGAGACCGTATAAAAGCGGCCCGAGAATGACAAACAGAAGAATGATTCCGCTTTTGAGAAAGATAAAAAGGCAAAACGCTGCGGCTCCTAAAAGGAAAACAATCAAATTTGAGCGTATTTTTTCAAGGTTTTTTTGATTCATTTTTTTAATGATGAAAAACAAAAGGATTAAAAAAACGGCGGCAAGAATCCATGGAACAAAAAGAATAACGAAAGCTTTGATTAAAGCAATCGTAAATTCCGTTGTTAAATCAATCATTAAAACCTCTTCCATTATTCATTTAAACGGCTTTTTTGACATTTGAACCGAATAAAATCTTCATCGGTACAAAAGCAATTAAACAACTCACTGCAACGGTTCCGAAAACATAAACAAACCGTCCGACAGAGTAAGCTTCATTGTAGTCCAACAGATCCGAGCGTTTAACGTAAATTAAGAAAATGCCCCACAAAGCAGCAACGACGCTGCAAAGAAATGTTCGGACAAAGAAAGACAACTCTTTGTCTTTTTGGTTTAATAACTCGACAGCCGGTTTAAAGAAGAAAGTAGAGACAAAGAGAATAGACCAATTTGCCAAATGCGGTAAATTGTGAACGGCAGATTCGTCACTTAACGCTATGTAAATGACGAAACAGAGCAAAAGAAATGCCATAACTGTGTAAATTTTATAGAGACTCATAATTACCAATTGCCTTTAACTAAAAAAATTAAAAATTTGAGAAAAATCTCATAAATCTAATATTTTATACTTTTCAATATGGAACTCCAATGCGTATCAAAATCATTTCAGATATCGAAAAAAAGAAAGAATCCAAAGGATTGAAAACAAAATAAACTGATCCTGCCAATAACAAAATCGTAACAGCATAACAAAGAATGCGATAATTTTTATTTTCACTTGTCACCGAAGCGAACCACCCGGCAGCAGCGCATAGTAAAGCTATGACAAAGAAATGAAGAGCAGTTGACAAAGCAATGCAATAAATTAGAAAATCGCGCACGTAAGAATCAATTCCAGGCTCGAAAGTCAATAAATCAAAAATGCCGCGCATTGCTGGAAATAAAAACCCGAGCAATGCCGCCCCATATTTATCTTTTGTAATAAGTCCGTAAAGGGCTCCGCCAAAAAGAACAACAGAAATTGAACACAATAATATAATTAAAACAAAAATCTCGGAATGAATAAAATAAAGAGGAATATACAAAACAAGGAAGAGAAATACCAGTCCTGCAAAAAAATATTTTTTATTTTCTTTTAAATATTGAATATTCATTGAAATCACCAAAAACGAATTTAAATTGTCAAACTGAGTGATGAAACAGCTCCTTTTTCTAAAAACAACCCTTGTCGTTAAAGATTTTTCAAATGTTATATAAGAGTTGTGCAACTCGGCAAAATAATAATACAAAAGTGTAGAAATTAAAAGAATATGTGAAAAATGTCTAAAAGTACATTGATTGTATTCTGTATCATCCATTGTTGTCAATTAATTCCCGAAAGGAAAACAATCCCAATAAATGCAATCATTCCGGCGGTAAACAAATAATTAAAAACTTTTTTTCTGCCGTCCGAATTTCCATCGGCGGCAAAAAAAACTGCAAGGCAAAAGGGGATCACGAAAGGAGACACTGAAATTAAATTTTCGGCAAACATCCATATTTCAGACCGTTCGGAAGTTCCTAAAACAACAATGTAAGAATAGAAAAGCAGAAGCATGCAAATTGTAAGCAGCACAGATTTCAAACGATTTTGAGAGTAAACGGCATAGCCCAAACTCCCGAAAAAAAGAACAAAGAAAAACAAATACGGCAATATCAAAAAACATAAAATTAACAGTAAAAGAAGTCCGGCAAAAATCAAATTATTTCGATTTTCCGATTGATTGAATAGCCCTGCCATAAAAATTTCTCCGCAATTAATGAATATGAATGCCGAAAGAAAGCGATCCCGTGATTAAAAATAAAAATGAAAAAACAATCAGCCCTGCCAAGAATAACAAACTGTAAACCGGAAGTTTATAAGAGCTGAAGCCAATCTCAATGACTTTTCCCGGCTGATAAGTTGCGCCAAGCCAAGCCGTCAAAATACCGGTGACTAAAAAAACGGCAAAAGAAAACAGATAAGAGCCGACAAACAGATAAAAATTATTAAAAAAATCACCGTTTATCATTGCCAATAATCCCAAGAAAGCCGACACTAAAAAAGGACAGGCTGTCAAGATAGCGAATAAAAACGATTTTTTGACATTTTGAGAATACAATCCGTACAATACCGGTCCGAAAATCAAAATTGTTGTAAAAATTCCAAGAGCAACCCGTTCATAAGTATGAGAAAAATGATATGATTTGAAATAAACGGAAAAACAAATAACGTAAACAACTGCGAGGATTATGAAAACAATTGTATTGGTTTTTTCGCTTTGGTTATAAAGACCTGTCATTTTTACCCGATACCTGTCAAACTGCATTTTCAAAAAATATTTCACACAGTCAATCATTTGTCCAATATTATATAAAAGCTCTGGAGAAGAAACAAGTAATTTTTTAGAAAGAACAATAATCAAAAAAAGAACGGCAGAAATTGTCCTGAAACAAATCTTTATTAAAAATGATTTTTGAATAGATTAATCAAGAATAAAATTGATTAAAAACGAAAAAAGTTCAAACAAAAATGCTTACGAAAAATTAATCCAAAAAAGAGAAAAGAAAAACAGAAGAATAAAATTCTTCTGCGTTTAAGCCTGAGCGGCTTTTTTCTTCTTAATTTTCTTTAAACTTGACATGCTTTCTCTTTCCATTTCCTCAAGGCGGAGACGGATGAACTTGACTTGTTCCTGAAACTCGGGGATAACTTTGAATTCCAAGGCGTTAACACGGCGCTTGGTTTTCTCAATGTCGTCAAGGAGTCTTTTCATGGTTGTTTCAAGTTCGGCGGCGACGATGATTTTCTCGACGAGAATTTCATAAGCGTCAGCCACATCGTCAATATAGGAGTCGGTACCGACAAGACCGTAACCACGCTGGTGGATTGCCTTGTGGACGTCGGATCCTTCAATTTTCGGAACCACGACACCCATAATGTTCGTGCTTTTGAGTTCAATGGTCGGAACGGCGTCGACAGCGAAAGAGGCCGATTTGAGGGTAAAAGACCCGTCTACGGCTGAGGCCAAGTTGACTTTTTCAACAGCGTTTGTGTACGCTGCATCCAACTCTTCTCTAACCCCTCGCGCCTGATTCAGGATTTTGAAGAACTCCAAAATCAAACCGTCTCTCTTCATTTTGAGCAGTTTATAACCGTTCTGAGAGAGCTTAATTCTCTTTTGGAGATCCTGAAGTTCGGAACGAGTCGGCTTTACATCTTGAACTGCCATTGCCATCACTCAGCATTGTTTTCCGGATAATACTTGTCAATGTACTTGTTATCAATTCTTCCAAGGTAAGCTTTGGGCAAACTGGAAAGAATGTTCCAACCGACATTTAAAGTGTCTTCAATAGATCTGTTTTCGGTACGTCCCTGACGAACGAACTGGTCTTCGAACAAATCAGCGAATTCCAAAATTTTCTTATCGCGTTCAGACAAAGCTTCCTTACCGACGATTGCCACGAGACCTCTGAGGTCACGGCCTTCGGCGTAACCGGCATAAAGCTGGTCGGAAACCGCCTTGTGATCTTCTCTGGTCTTACCGTTACCGATACCCGAGTTCATTAAACGGGAAAGGGACGGCAAAACGTTGATCGGCGGATAAATGCCTTTTCTGTGCAATTCCTGAGAAACCACAATCTGGCCTTCGGTAATGTAACCGGACAAGTCGGGAATCGGGTGTGTGATGTCATCGCCGGGCATTGTTAAAATCGGGATCTGAGTAACGGATCCTTTGTTGCCCTTAATAACACCGGCACGCTCATAGATACCGGCCAAGTCAGTGTACATGTAACCCGGGTAACCGCGTCTTGCGGGAACTTCTTCACGCGCTGCGCCCATCTGACGGAGAGCTTCACAATAGTTTGTCACGTCCGTTAAGATAACGAGAACGTGCATATCGTGCTCATAAGCCAAATATTCGGCAGTTGTGAGGGCCATTTTCGGCGTAATCAAACGCTCGACAGCCGGGTCGTCCGCAAGGTTGAGGAAAACGACTGCGCGCTCAAGAGCGCCGGTTTTCTCAAAGTCAGCCATTGCGTGCTGCGCTTCTTCGTTGGTAATACCCATTGCCGCGAAAACGACAGCGAACTTCTCGGTGGAACCGGGAACCTGTGCCTGACGGGCAATCTGAAGGGCGATTTCCATATGGGGAAGACCTGCGCCTGAGAAAATCGGAAGTTTCTGACCGCGGACCAAAGTGTTGGTACCATCAATAGTAGAAATACCGGTTTGAATGAACTCTTCCGGCTGTGCGCGGGAATACGGGTTCATTGCAGCGCCGTAGATGTCCATCATCTTTTCAGGGACAATCTGCGGACCGCCGTCTCTGGGCTGGCCGGAACCGGACAAGATTCTTCCGAGCAAGTCAATAGATGCCGGAAGTTTCAAACTGTCACCGGTGAAAGTCACAGCGCAGTCTTTGTTAAGACCGCCGGTACCTTCGTAAACCTGAACAACGACGACATCTTCGGAGGTGTCCAAAACTTCTCCTCTTTTGATTGTGCCGTCAGCCAAGCGGATGTTCACGAATTCACCGTAACCGACAGGTTCTGTTTTCTCAACGAAAATCAACGGACCTGCGACTTGTGTAATCGTCTTGTATTCTTTGACCATTTTAATAACCTCCGCTACCGATTTCTGCGAATTCCGCTTCCATCTTGTTCATGACATCAGCCAACATTGCATCGAAGTTTTCTTCGTACTTGATCTTGGCAAGTTCTGCTTTGGAATCCATTGCGACCAAGTCTTTAATGGGCGCGCCGTCTGTCAAATACTTCTCGGCAAGTTCGTTCCATCTCATGATGCTCTTGAGGAGCTTGTACTGTTTGTCAAATGAACAGTATGTGTCAACGGGGTGGAAAGAGTTCTGCTGAAGGAAGATTTCACGAATCATACGAGCAGCTTCCATTGAAACCTGCTGAGATTCCGGCAATGCGTCGGATCCGACCAACTGAACGATTTCTAAAAGTTCTGCTTCAAGCTGGAGGATTTCCATTGCTTTTCCTCTGAGGTCGTTCCAGTCAGGCGCCACGTTTTCCGTGTACCAGGGAGCGAGTGTGTCCATGTAAAGCGTGTAACTGTTGAGCCAGTTAATCGCAGGGAAGTGTCTCTTCTGAGAAAGCTTTGCATCCAAAGCCCAGAACACTTTCACGATACGGAGCGTGTTCTGCGTCACAGGTTCGGAGAAGTCACCGCCGGCCGGAGAAACCGCACCGATAACGGTAATCGAACCTTCCGCGTCGTTCAAGGACTGAGCGACACCGGCACGTTCGTAGAATTCTGCCAAACGAGCGGACAAGTAAGCCGGATAACCTTCTTCACCGGGCATTTCTTCAAGACGGGATGAAATTTCTCTCATAGCTTCGGCCCAACGGGAAGTTGAGTCGGCCATCAAAGCAATGTCGTAACCCATGTCACGGAAATACTCGGCAATTGTGATACCGGTATAAACGGATGCTTCACGAGCGGCCACAGGCATGTTGGACGTGTTGGCAATCAAAACCGTACGTTCCATGAGCGGGCGTCCGGTCTGCGGGTCTTCGAGTTCCGGGAACTCGTTCAAAACTTCCGCCATTTCGTTGCCGCGTTCACCACAGCCGATGTAGACCACAATGTTTGCGTCAGACCATTTTGCAAGCTGCTGCTGCGTCACAGTCTTTCCGGAACCGAACGGTCCGGGGATAGCTGCCGTACCGCCTTTTGCGACCGGGAACATTGCGTCAAGGACACGCTGACCGGTAATCAAGGGGATTTTCGGAGCTAATTTTTTCGTCACGGGTCTCGGAACTCTAACCGGCCACTTGTGTGACATTTTAAGTTCCGTTCCGTCTTTCAATTTACAAACAACATCTTCGACCGTATATTTGCCGCTCTTGATTTCAGCGACTTCGCCGCCTGCCATGTTCGGGGGCACCATAATACGGTGTTCAATGTTTTCGGTTTCCTGAACGGTACCGATGACATCTCCGGGCTTCACAGTGTCGCCTTTTTTGACGCATGCTTTAAATTCCCAGAATTTGTCGTGGTTAAGACCGTCAGCGGACACACCTCTTTTAATAAAGTTGCCCATTTCGTCTTTTAAGACGCTGAGAGGTCTCTGAATACCGTCGTAGATACTTTCAAGCAAACCCGGTCCGAGTTCGACAGAAAGAGGAAGGCCTGTATTTTCGACAGGTTCGCCGGGTTTGATACCGGAGGTTTCCTCGTAAACCTGGACAACGGATTTGTTTCCAACAATTTTAATGACTTCGCCCATGAGTCCTTCATGACCGACTTTAACCACATCGTACATCTTTGTGTCTAAGTCGACCACGGTAACCACAGGTCCCGCCACTCGATAAACTTTACCTTTTACTTCCAAAGATCAACACCTACCGCCTGTTTTATTTTATCCCTTAAATTCGTCGAGCCTTCACCCGATCCGCCAAGCGTCACAACGGTTGGCTGAACGGAAGCGTTCAAAGACGCTTTTAATGACTCCGGCAGTTTCGAAACATCGTCATTGTGCATTACAAGAATGCCGACATCTTTGTCTTCCAAAACGGCGCGGACAACAGGTTCTACCCCTGTCGTATCCGTTTCATAAACTTTACGGATACCGGCAAGCCGGAAACCCGTAACGAAATCACTGCTTCCAACAACTGAAATTTCCATTAAAGAATCACCAACCGGTCTTTGATTAACTCATTGTCCATGCCAACCGATTTTCCGCGAACGATAATTCTTAAATTGCGGACTTCGTTGGATTTGTAAATGATGAATTCCAAAATCGGAATAATTGAGATTAAGAAACGACGAGAATTTTCAGTCACGATTGTTAAATTGTATTTCAAGAGGCGCGCTTCAACGTCTGTCAAGGAAACGGATTTAAGATCCTTGTTTTCAAGAACAGTGCCGACAACTTCCCAGTAAGGAGTTTTGCGCAGCGCTTCAACGAAATCATCATAGCATAAATTTTTCAGCTTGTCCGTGTCCAATGAAAGACCGTGCGGAATCATCATTGAAGAAACGTCTTCAACAATACACTGAGTGTCAGCGTTTTCTGCGTTTTCAAAGGCTTCGTATTTTTTAACGCGAAGAAGCAAATTTAAGTTTTTGATGTCGATTTCTCTTCGAACGAACTGATCGAACTGTTTACGGTCTGCAGAACTCGGCATTCCGATAGCTTCAAAAAGACTCTCATAATAGAATTTGTCCAATTCGTTTTCAATTTCCGGAAGGTTTGTTCCGTCAAATTTACTGAGAATCGGTCCGTACGGAGAATCTTTGAATGATGCAATAATTTCTTCAACAGATTTAGAAACCAAACCGGACAAGAAAGTGTATCTGAGAACACCGCCCGTCACCAAAGTCTGTAAGATTTGGTCTTCGGGAATGTTGTGCACTTTTCCTCTGAGAATGGTTTTAATATCTTCAATATCGAAAATACGGAGATATTCCATAACGAGTTCATGCGGTTCACCTTCTGTGATCTGCAAAACTTTTTGGAAAGATTCTGCCATATTTCTGTTCAATGCATGTTCAATCAAATTAATGCCGCTGTATTCCCGGGAGAGTTCATCAATGTCACGCTTGTATTCGGATTCACCGATTTTACGCGTGATTTCATCCAAACTCATGTTTAAAAATCTGGGATAAGCATCGCGGGGGAAAAGTTTGATTCTCATTGCACGAACACGTGTCACAGCGTACGGATAATTGGAAGAGCTTTTTCCGAATGTCGGAAGACGAGAAGGAACATACTTTGAAATTTGCGGAGGAAGTTTCCCCTGGACATATTCAGAGCATTCCCGAATCTTTTGCGCATTCAGCATCAGCAATCACCCGTTCAGTATATCGGAAATAGACTTTAATGATTTGTCATAAGTATTCTTAACAATCAAATCATATGTGAAATCCAAGCGAATCGTTCCGTCTTCGCTTTCGATGACAATACCGCCGATACAATCAATGTTTCCGCCGTATTCCAAAGAAGAAAGTTTCTTAACGATTTTTTCAGATTCTTTGTTTGAATAAATTCTATGACCGTCTTTTTCGTTCGCTTCAATCAAGACTTTGAGATATTCTTCATTTTTGTCTGCAGGCAATTCTTTAATCTGTTCAAGGGCTTGATCATAAACTTGATCCAACAAGGTTTTACGCTTGTTTAAAGCAATGCGTCTTACCTCTAAATTGGCACTTGATAATACTTGTTGGCGTTGTTGTTCAAGTTTTTCTTCAACCTCGGCAAGACGGGATCCCAGAGCTTCCTTGGAAGCCTGGCGAGCTTCTCCGATAATCAACTCAGAAGCGGATTCTGCTTCTTCGTTAATACGTCGGACATCTGCTTTGGCGCCCTCAGTAATATCATTTAATACGATTTCCAATCCCATGCTAACACCTTAAAAATTAAGGGCGAGAACATAAAGTCCCCGCTCTTAACTTTTTGAATTTAGATAAGAATTGCAACGACAAGACCGAAGATAACGATTGTTTCAGGGAGAACGGTCAAAACGAGTGCCTTACCGAAAAGGGATTCGTTTTCGACCATTGCGCCGACCGCTGCTGTACCGATGATTTTTTCAGCCCATGCGGATGCGAAACCTGTACCGACGATTGCGATTGCTTTTGATAATGCTGCGAGACCTTCTGTTGTAAATTCCATGATTTTATTCCTCCAAAATATATTTCTTTAAATGACCAAACGGTTTGTAAATTTTGCCCCCGCTGGCATAGAATTTGCCAAAGAATTCGACATACTGTAATCTGAGTGCGTGTAAACCGGGAGCAATGATACTCAGAACAGAGTTTAATGCGTGTCCAAGAATGAAAATCAAAATAGAGATAAACATCATGACACTAAAACCATCCGCCGGGGTCCAAATAAGACCGCCGAAGGCGATGTCGTTGACAGTTGATGCGATGTAGATAGAAGAAAGACCAACCGCGATAATACGCGTATAGGACAAAATGTTTCCGAGAAGACCCGGAATTTCAATCGGTCCTTTGATACCTTCGCCCTTAGCGAGCATAACGACACCGATAACTGCAATAATGGCACCGACGGCAATGCCGACCGTACCGAGTCCAAGGTACCATGCAACGATTGCTGCGATGACACCAATTTCAAGAACGATCCAGCTGAGCTTTTCGAGAACCGCGTGCTTAACACCGTGCTGGCCTTTGATGTCGAAGAATCCGACAATAAAGCCGACGTTAAGATGCAAGAAACCGAACGCCGCTGTTGCGATCAAAAATGTCATAATCATGTGTGTTCTGTGAATCGGGAACGTAAACGGTTCATCCGGGAACAAGCCGAAATCAAAGACGATTGTTTCAAGACCGGGGATTAGACCGGGAATATACTCGCCGTGAGACATCAACCCCGCAAGCGGGAAGCCCATAAACTCACCATAAATGATACCGAAGAACAAAGCTGAGATTTGACAATAAATAAGTACGTACATTAATTTTTTAACACCGTCCGACTTCATGAACTTCATCACGAGAAGAGATAAGGCCATCAAAACGAGCGCATAACCGATATCGCCGAGAATCATACCATAGACTAACGGGAAGGAAATGGCCAAAATAGATGACGGGTCAATTTCATTGTACCTCGGTCTTGAATATAAATCAACGACCGTTTCCATCGGACTTGCAAACTTTGAATTTTCATACTCCACCGGGATCTTTGCAATCTCTTTTTCGTCATGCATGTCAACCTCAAGTGTTGTAATGTAAACGCCGTCACCGGTTTTTTCAGAAACCGCCGCGGTGAATTCATCAAAGTTGTTCGTCGGGACCCACCCCTCAATGACAAACGTGTGTTCGGACGTGGCAATTCTTAAAGGCAGTTCGGCCTTCTCACTCAAAATACTGAGGAATTCATCGCTTGCAAGGATGAAGTTTCCGTATTTTTCGTTAAGAGCCGCACGCTCTGCAATTAAAGATTCAATCTGTGCTTGTATTTCTGATTTTTCAGCTTCAAGCGCGGCGTAAATGTCGGCAGGATAGCCGGATTTATCGGGCGCTTTCATTTCCCTAAAGCCCATGTCGGCAAGGACGGATTGAATGTCCTTTTCGAACTCCTTCGAAACAAACAAAACGAAGAATTTAGAGCTCGGGTCAGTGAAAAGCTGGTAGGCATCCGTAATTTCAAGAATGCGTGATTCGTTAAGAGAGGAAACCGTACCGGAAAAAACAGCTAAATTATTGTAACCGTTGTAATACTCCAAATCAATGTCATACGCAAGGAAAGGCGCAAGCTCTTTCTCAGCGGATTCGATATCTTTGACGCGAGCATCAAGGTTCGCTAATTCTTCTGAATTGCGGTCAATTTCTCTGTCCATTGCTTCCAATTTCGCATCAAGTTCTTTTGAGATATCGGACGCCGCTAAAGGCGCGGTATCTGCGGTCGGCTTGATGTTTAAAACGTTTGCAATCGAACGGACTTTAACGAGCTTTCTTGAGACTTCTTCACCGTATTCAATCGGCATGCCGATTTCAAAATCAGAGTTGTCACCTTCGACAAAATCCTCTACGTGAAGCAAATCCGCCTCATATAAAGCGTCAACAGTCGCCTCAAGATGTCTCTTGTGACCGGCGACCAAAACCTTTGTCATTCGTTTCGGGTAACTCATACGCGTATCTCCCTTTCAAATTCCTCGAGTAAAAAATTAACGGCTTTTGGAATATTTGATTGGGATTTCATAGCTACAGATTCGGCTTCGCGAACACCTTCTTCAACAATCTCATTGCGTTTGGCATCAATTTCAGCTTCGCCGGAACGAAGGGCGTTCTGAGCGGTTTTCACCGCGTCTTCTTCACCGTCTTCGATGATTTGGCGTGCTTCTGTGCGTGCCTGCGCAATTTTTTGATTCTTGGATTCGGTGGCCTCGCTTACCGCTTTTTTTGCATCTTCTTCTGCCTTTTTAATTTCAGATAAGATTTCATTATTAGCCATGCGAATACCGTCTCTATATTATTTTAACGAATAATCACTGCAATTGCAATAATTACGCGTCAGATAAAGGGTAAAGTAGTCAATTCATTACCCCATATATAAGCAAATTGGTTAAAACAATTGGTTTATAATGATTTTTAAACCGGTTTTGAACTGCTGCCGGACTCAACCATGAACAATCGTGATAAAATCCTGCGGCAGGAACTATGCCTCTGACATATGTTTTAAGCAAAAAGCTCCAAAATGCAAAACGAATAAAGAAAGACTATATTAAAAAGGTTTTGCCAATTTTGAAGAAACAGCAACGGCCAGATGAAATGTAAACGATTGACACGGTCATTTAAAATCGTGAGGAATTCGAAAAGAAAAAGAGATTTCACTTTGAAAAACAGATTCGAGCGTTAACCCCACACACCGTTTTTATACCAAGTCAAAAAAATACCGTAAACGCCTGCGATTAAGAAAATTAAAAACAAAATATCATCGTTAAAAGAGACCCCCAAATAATAAGAAAAATAAACACCGAGAGAACAAAATGAGATCATTAATCCGACAAAACTCAAAATTCTAGAATAATCAGGGCTTCGGGTTTTTTTAGGATCAAGAACAACATAAAGAAGAAGCAAAATGCCCCAAATACCTACCAAAGGTATACTGAAAGGCACGTAAATATCCAAATGCCAACTGCAAAAAAGCTGAACAAGAATAAGCAGAAGCGGAATTAAAAAAAGTAATCTGATTTTTGAATCTTTTTTCATTGTAAAAATCTTTCATTTTCATTATACTTTATCTTTTCTTTTTTGTTTATTCTTCTTTCTCAAGTTTAGATTTTTTAGAGCTCCAATTTTTAAAACGTTTCCAATAAGCTGCATTATTTTGCATATCAAAAAAAAGACCGAAAATGATAACGATAATACAATAAATGAGAAAGTATCGTAAACTCAAATTTTGTCCGAAGAAGTAAATTCCATAAGCTCCGACCGCTGCTAAAATCGATCCGAAATTCCACCAAAGAGAAGTTTTAGAAGGTATCATCGCCCATGCAATAAGCATAGGCGCAAGCGTGATTGGCAAGACGACAAATTCCACAGAGTGACCCAAATAAAAAGAATGATAACAAACAACAAGAACACCGATAGCCATTAAAATGAACAATGTCGGAAGATCGGGTTTCTGTTTTTTTGGAGATGTCATAACAAATATCTTTCAAATGTATATTAAATAAAGGTATCGGTTCGGCCGAAAAATAAAATTTTCAAATCATGAGATTAGCAAATAAAATCACCAAAAAAATAAATGAAATCATCAAAAAATCAAATGAAATGATTAAAATAAATCATTCCGTCTGACCAAATTCTTTTTCAGCCTTCGATTTCAAATAAGCCATGCCGATTAAATAAACGCCTGACATTAAAATGACCAGCATTTGAATCCAATTCGGCCAATCCGCACCGAACAAATACATGGCGTACAAAATGATAGAAAACGCAATCGCACCGGTCATCCATTTTGTCGAATATTTCAAGCCGGAATACGCGAACGCGATAAGAACGGGAACGATAATGATAATGCCGAGCGAAAAATAACTGAAGCCTTCGGCAACAATTTCGAAATAATAATTAACGGCGAAGCCAACCGCAACCAATATTAGAAAGATTGCCGCAGAAATTTTGGATTCTTTTTTAATCTCCATAAAACATCACACCTCACAACAACATGGCGCTGATGATAAAAATGTCTTTTGCCGGCGAAGGTCGCGGCGGCGCGCGCGAAGGACAGGCTGATTAAAATGTTCAATCCGAAGCTATGGCAAATTAAAAATTCTTAAATTCCGGTGTTTTTTTAATGCCTGCTTTCTTTTCCGCTTTGTGTCTGACATACAAATAAACGAAAGACAAAACAACTACCAACAGAACTGAAACCAATCCGACATACCTGTCAATAAGGATTCCGAAATTCAAAAATGTCGTTGCGACGGCGTAAATGTAAAAGAAAGCGGAAAGCGCAAGAAATAATTTATTCCAATAATTCGGCAAAACCGTTTTTTCAATACCGATTGCAAAACATGTGCCTGCAATCATCAATTCGGAAAATGAAACATTGTATCCGAGATGTTCAAAATAAACGAAAAACAATAAAGCTGCCAAGATTTGACCGATGCCGAGATACCGGAGAAGTTTTTCCTGCGAGATTTCCATAGCGTTAAATCAGCAGGGAGTTTATAAAAATGTTTTGACTGAAATATCAGAATCAAACTTCTTTAAATTCAACAACTTGAATCAGATATCCGGAAGGAACTAAAATTGTTCCCGATCCTTTTGAAAATCCGAAATAATTGTAAGCGTCAAACGTGATTTGATCGTACAATTCCCATTTTGTAATGTCAATCCATTGATTTTCCGAAATATCATAAGAAAAAGAATCTGTTTTCATAGAATATGATTCAGAAACATTAAAATCGACGCTTTTAGAAACCGTCCGGTTCAGGAGAAAAGCATCTGATATGATTTGCAGATGAACGGTTTCATCAATATATGTGCCGACGGTTCCAGGTCCGTTTGCCCGAACAGCGCCGGATGTTAACAATTTGAAGCGCCAATTTTCGCTTGAACTTAAATTTTGAAGATAACGGTTTTCCGACAAAACGATATTCGGCGCATTATGATTTTCAATAAAAACGGTTTCAACCCAAACGATTTCATAAGATATTTCCGGCGCTTCAATGAAAACCCGATCGGTATACCCGTCGGAATTTATTTGGATCTGACCGTATTCTTCGGGAACGTCAACCAATCCTTTTTCAATCATTTGACGAATGATTTCGGGATCTTCTGTTCGGTAAACGGTCACATTATTGATGTCGATCCCGGATTCAGACCAAAGCGGCTCTCCGAAATCCGCCGGATGAAGCTGCTGAAATTGATAGATTTCGGGGTCGCGAACATAATCCGCACCACATATCGGAAAATTTATCGAAAAAAGCACCAAGATGATTATAAACAAGATTAATTTATTCATCGAAACACCTAAAAAAAAGAATGTTGAGAAAGAATTAATTCTTTCTCGGTCCCGAATAATACGGCAATTGCGCGTCTTTCGGAATTGTATGAATATATTGTTTGCGGAATTCGGGGTCTCTCATGAGGCAAACCATCGACTGTTTTTTGTAAGCCGGGAATTTGCCCATGTCGGACCAGATTTTGGAAAGCGGCGCATCGCGAATGTTTCCGAATGAAAGCGGCGTGTACGGGCACGGCAGAACGTCGCCTGTGGACGCGACGTGCATCCAGCGGTTGCCGGCAAAGCAGCCGAACATGTCCGGGCCGAGAAGGTAGGGCAGCGCAGTCACGCGCGGGCCTTCGAGGGCGGCGTTTTTGCTTTTGTGGAAGGCTTCTAAGCGTTTTGCGTCAACGCGCGTCATCACTTCGTCTTCGTGCTCTTTCCAGTTGCCGACGGCGATGATTCCGGTCATGGACATTTCATCCATTCCGAGATCGGTTGCCATTTGATACAAATCATCAATGTTGTCGATGTTGTACGGTGAAATCGTAAGATACATGTCCGTCAGGATGCCTGCGTTTTTCGCGGATTTCACAGCGGCGACGGCATCGTCAAACGCGCCCTTTCGGCCGCGGAATTTATCGTGAATTTCGGGATCGGCGCTGTCAAAACTGACTTTCACAGAAGTTAAGCCGGCGTCTTTGAGCGCTGCGGCGCGCTCGTCGTTGAGGCGGAAGCCGGATGTGAACATGGAAACCGTTGTCTTTGTTTTGTCAATGTTTGCGATGATTTCCGGCAGATCTTTTCGAACCATCGGCTCGCCGCCGTCGATTGTAATGAGATAAGTGCCCATGTCAAGCGCTTGATTAATGACGTTGTTGATTTCTTCAACCGTCATTTCATTGTTTGGCGCCATCATGTCCGCGGCGCCGCAGTGAATGCATTTGTTCGGGCAGCGTGGTGTCACACCGACGGAAAGCTGGTCCGGTGTTCTTTTGTTGAGCAATGAAAATCCGATTTGAGAATTAATCATTCGGCTGAAAGCCGGGCTCGGAATTTCCGGAATCCAGGTTGAGAAAAGAATCTTGTCATCCGTTACAGCAATCGGTTTTTCTTCCTGAAAAACCGCGTTGATTTTATTAATCATCGGCTTTGCCGCAATTGAAAGCGGACCGGTCGCTTCAAGAACAACTTTTCCGTTAACGACATCGGCGTTGATTTTAACGACTTTGTAATCATAAATTTGCATAATAAACCTCTCGTTGAATGTGAACGTAAATTGTCAAACTTCACATATAAAAACTGTTGCAAAAAGAAACAGTAAAATGAAATAAATAAAAAAAGAGGAATGGAACTGAGGAAATTGCACTACTGCGCCTATCGACAGCGCCGCCGCACGCGAGCCGCACAGCTTTTCAAAAACAATAAAACGCGCCTGGCGTTAAAAAAAGAAAATAAAAAAGAAGGGAAAATCAGCTTTGAGACGGCGCAAATCTGACGCTGTCCATTAAATCGTTCACGTAATCAACAAGCGCGAACAATTTTTCTTTGGACGGCGAGTCGGCAACGCCTGACAATTCTTCTTTGGCGCGAAGCAGGTAAGCTTCGGCAACGCCGACCGTTTCTTTGGCCGCGTCATCCGCGTCCATCGAACGAAGGTAAATGGAAAAAAGACTGTCGGACAAGACACCTGATTCTTTGTCTTCGTAAACGCCGAAATCTTCGAGCAAATCGTCAATGATTTGGTAAGCCATGCCGAATTCGTAACCGAAACGGCCGAATTTTTCAATCGTTTCCTCATCACCCGGAATCGCGATGCGCGATCCGATTTTTGCGCTGATTTCAAAAAGCGCGGCGGTCTTTCGGTAAATGCAGTCGGTATATTCATCCATTGTCATTTCGCCGCGTTTGATTCCGGCATCCAGAACTTCGCCTTCGGAAAGAAGCGCGCCGGAATGACCAAAGTCCCAAACGATTTGCTTTTCGTAAACGGAAATCCATTCAATCGCTTTCGCAATCAAAAAGTCGCCGCACAAAATCGCCGCGGCCGGACCGTAAAGCGTGTGAAGCGTCTGCTGATTGCGGCGCATCATGCCTTCGTCCAAAATGTCATCGTGAACCAACGATGCCGTGTGAATGCCTTCAATCGCGAGGCAGGCGTTGATTGCTTCCTTGTAATCGCCGCCGCAGGCACCGCATGAAAGTGTAATAACCAACGGGCGCAGCTTCTTGCCGCTTGCATTAAACACATGGCTCGTTATTTTTGTTAAAGACGGCAGCGAAGAGATATTCGAAACCGCTTCGCTGATCGCGTTTATAAAAGTTTGATATTCATCCCATTCTTCAATTTTCATATAAGGGTCGACCTCATGTAACCAAATTTGTCAGTGAAATAATACAGATTTAAGATGTATATAATCCGCTGAGATATTATATATTGCTTTTGAATCAGAACGATAAACAAAAAAAGATTATATAGATTCGGCAATTACATTTAAAAAAATAAAAAAGGAACGAATTTGAAATGGCAGAATCAAAAACTCGCAAAAAACTCAATTGGAATAAGCTGACGGCATACATTATTCGCGGCATCGGCAATTTTGATTCTCGGATTTTTTATCGCGTGGGCGTTTTGGATTGCGCCTGAAAAGAAAGAAGAAGAGGAATGAAAATCATGAAACTTGACACCTGCAAAATTGTTTCCATTCTCATAACGGCTGCAATTATTGTTTCGGCGGTCTTTTTGTATTCTTCGATTTATCCGATTCGGCATAATTTCAGTAATTTGGAAAATGAATTAACCGACTACGCGAACGGAGAAATTCAGATTCAAGTCATTGAAACAAAACGATTTGACAAATATACGGCTGTTTTGTTTACGGATAAAAATGACGAATCCGTTGTCGGAATGGCGGCGCTTTCCAAGGGAATGAATCAAAAATGGCGCGTCTCAGACATAACATTTGAAAAAACCGCGCCGATCGGAAATTTTCCGGTGACGGTCGAAAACAAAAGAATATACATCTTAATCGGCGGCATCAATTGCACGGAACCTGCTGCATCTTACGAATATGTCGCGTATTCAACTGTTGACCCGGAAACATATTTTGAAAAAGAGATTGAAGAGCCGAATTTCATTGATGTTTACAATTACGAAGATTATTATTTCGGCGGACATTGGTTTGGCCATATCAAAATATTTGACGCCGATAAAAATGACATAACGGAAGAACTTTCAGGACATGAATATATCACATGGAAAAACCTGAATGCCGGCGGCGTTCCGCTTGCAGATTATCTTTTTTTCTTGATGATTGCAGCATTCGGATTGTTTGCGGCATATGTTCTTTGGAAATATAATGACTAAAACAAAAATAAACAAAAAATAAATCTAAAACAAAAAAAGAATTGCCGATATTTCGGCAATTAAACTTCAAATCTTTTTTCGGCTTCGTCCCAGTCAATAATATTCCAAACGAGCTTCAAATAATCAGCGCGTCTGTTTTGGTAATCTAAATAATAGGCGTGTTCCCAGACATCAATGACTAAAACGGTTTTCATGCCTTTTGTAATCGGATTTTCGGCGTTTTGTCCTTTTTCTATTGAGAGTTTGCCGTCTTTGTCTTTGATTAAAAAGACCCAGCCGGAGCCGAACAGACTGATGCCTGCGGCTTCAAATTCTTTGGTGAAATTTTCAAACGAGCCGAAGGTTTCATCAATCGCTTTTTCCAGTTTGCCGATGGGTTTTCCGCTGCCTTGCGGCTCAAACTGCATGAAATATAAATTGTGATTGAGAACTTGGCCGGCGTTGTTGAAAAGCGCGCCGTCCGCTTTTTTGACAATGTCTTCTAAAGACATATTTTCAAATTCGGTGCCTTTGATTAAATCATTCGTTTTGTCGACATAAGTTTTTAAGTGCTTGCCGTAGTGAAATTCAATCGTCCGTTTTGTGATAACGGGTTCCAACGCGTCTGTTTCATAAGGCAATTCAATATAATTTACAGCCATATTTAATCCTCCGGATAATCCGTTAAAATAGAAAGGGGTTATTTTTATAAATAGATTTACATAATTTTTAAAGAAATTATTTTAAAAACAATTATTAAAAAAGTTTAAAACCCGGCCATTCCGGAAACCACTTTCACCGCGCTTGAAGAACTTTTATATTTAAACAGCGTTTGTCCTTTCATATGACTCTTGAGCCTGTTCACATGAAAGAAATCTCTGACATTGTTTCAGAAATTGAGTATTCAAACACGGAAAAAGAGTCGCAGGATATTTTTGAAATTTTCAAACTTTTATCGGAACTTCGAAGAGACGATAAAATTATCTTAAAGTCAATCGGCAAACTTTTCAGATCCGCGGTCGACACCCGGAAAATGAGTTTGACGGAAGACGAATTCAAAATGACTTATTCTTCGGACAGCGGCAGCACGAACCCGATTCTTTTCGAGCGCGGACTTTTTTTAGACATCTGCCACTCGGCAATGGCGTCCACGCCGACGGATTTAAATCTGCACCGCAAACGAACGATTGTCTGCGCGGGATTTTCGTCGGGAAATAAGACGAAACTTCCCGAAAGCACCGGCTGGAAAACGTTTGACGAAGGGTTCGGGCGAAGCAAAGTGATTCAAATCGATCCGTCGATGTTAAAAATCAGAGCCGGCCGAATGGTTCATGATTATTCGATTTACGCGTCCGAATCCGAACATATTTTATGGACGCAGCCGGACATGGACAAATCCGGTTTTATGATTATGGACGGCCCGATTTATCCGAAACAATTGATGTATTGGATGGGGACGAATTCCGATAAAGTGCTCATTCGGCATGATCGGAATGCGAAAAAGATTCTTCAGAATTATATTGACATCATGGATTTTCATTTGGAAAATAAAATGCCGGTCGTCGGTTTTGTAAAAAATCCGGCGGAGACTCAGGTTATTAATTTGCTTCGGGAAAAAGCAAAGGACGAAAAAATATTTACGGAACTGCCGTGGGCGACCGACACGCAGCTGTTCAAATCGTTCCTGAAGCCTGAAAAGGAGAACGGTGAAAGCCGATTCAAAATAACGTATTCGAATTGGTTCATTCAGCCGAATCAGGTTTATGACAATGAAATGAAAACCAATTCGCCGCTTGTTGACGAATCGTTGAACGGTAAATTTGAAAAAGACGATTATCTGCCGGTTTTCTTTATGGTTCGCGTTCCTGTGGACGGAAATAAAATTGTGTTTAAGATTGAAAGTTTATACGGCCTCGTCAAAGACGACGACATGAGGCGAAAGATAACGAAAAAAATATTGTTTGAATTGGCTGTCGGAAAGATTCCGGAAACGCTTTTAAAAGCGGATTCGATTGCGAAAATCAGCGTCGATGAGAAAAGGGAAATTAAAGAATTATTCACGAAAGATATGGCGGAAAAATCATATAACGAAATTCGATGGGGAGATTTAGATGAGTTTTGAGCAGTTTGAAAAAAAGTCTGATGAATTTGATTTTAATCAGTTTGAAAAAGATTTGGAAAATATGGAATCCGGAAATGAAAGGAATGAAAATGGAAGCGTTTCGGAAAATTCAACCAAAACGGAAGCTGAACAAGCCGGGCAATCCGATGAAATAAAAGAAGCGTACGGAATTGTCACAACCGGCGTTGAGCCGATTGAAATTGCCGGAACCGGGTCAAAAATTATCGGATACATCGCCGCGGCTCAAAGAGAAAAAGTGCGCCTCGGAACGTATGTAATTGTGCCTTACGAGAATGAAAATTTGTTCGCCAAATTCACGAAACTTCAATACCGCCAGGAATTTACCGTTGATGACGCGACGGAAATTCATGCCGGCCGAATGCTTTCGGATAAAACAAGCGCGAGGCGCATTCATGAAGAAGATTATAAATTGCTTGCTCAAATTGATCCGATTTGCATTTTATACGAAAAGAAAAACGGCGGACTCGAAAGACGGATGGCGGACAGAATCCCGAAACCGACAACGCCGATTCTCCCTGTTTTTGATAAAGAAATGGTTCAAACCGGCTTGAATATCCCCAAAGAAGGAATTTTCTTGGGTCATCTCAGTGTCGGCGGCGAACTTGTCAAAACCCGATCATCTCCGCCGACGGTGGCTTATTACATGAGAAACGATTACTCCTCGGGCGACCCGCTCATTTTCCGCCACATGCTCGTTTGCGGCAGCACCGGAACGGGAAAGACGTTTTTGACCAAAAATATTTTGCGCCAATTTGAGACGGAAAACAGCCGTTACAGACAGCGCAGCGATCACAGCATTCAAAATATGCCGTGTCTTGTGGTCATGGATCCGCAGGATGAATATTCTCAATTGTATGAAGACAATACGCTGACTGATGCCGACAGATTTAATTTCGATTCCGAAAAAGTCGCTTACGGCGGCATCCGCAATACAAAAACGTTTACCGCGAAAGTCGACGGCGAGCGCTACGCCGGAAAATCAAGGGCGGAGCAGGTTGAATTTACGATTCCGTTTTCGTTTGTTCAGTACAATCCGTGGATTTTGGAATCGGCAGAACTCACGGAAAACCAACGCAACGGTCTTGAAATTCTCATCGCCGATTATTTCAAAAATGCGAAAGCCAAAAACCAAACGCCGACATATGTCGGTTTTAAGGAATTCGTTGAAGATCCGTTCAATAAAGAACATTATACCGAAGAAACCGACAAGATTCACGAGTCCTCCTACGGCGGAATTGTCAGAAAAGCGCTCAACAAAACTTACGAGCGCATTTTCGATAAAGACGCGAAACCGATTTCGGAATTGTTCAAAACCGTTTTCAAACCGGGACAAGTCTCCGTTTTCCCGACGGAATACATCAACAATTCCCGCATCCGCGATTTGATTGTTCTCACGATGATGACGGTAATCGTTGACAACAAACTCAGCACATCCGGCGACGAAGACGTGAAAAACACGCCGATTATTTTGGTGCTCGACGAAGCCCACCGCTACCTTTCAAGTTCCGCGGGAACACTGTCTGGCAAAATCATTTCGAAATTCGCCGAAGCCGCGAAACAAGGTCGAAAAGAAGGACTCGGCTTGTTCCTGATTACGCAAGATCCGCAGGACATTGAAACCGAAATTTTGAAACAGGTCAATACAAAAATCGTTTTGAATCTCAATAACGACGCGGCGATTAACGCCGTTAAAGTGCCGCTTGAATATGAAAAAAGAGTGCCTTATTTAAAGAAAGGTCAAATGATTATTCACAGTCCGGACAACGGCGACATTGTTGAAATTACGGGGCTTTCGAATTGTGTTGTGAAGCACGAATGATTAATATAACATGTTAAATTAAATGAAACTGATAAAATGATTCCGATTACAGAACATATAGGATTCGATCCGGAACAATATCTGTCATTCATGATTCCGTTTTTGTTATCATTGATTCCGCTTTATTTTATAATCGGGAAAGCTGTTCAAAAAGCGATGAAAACCGCAGCAATCGAATTAAAAATTGAAAAAGAAAAAGATGTGTAAAAATGTTTGCCGTTGCTGAAATTTTGTTAATATTTCTGGTACTGCTTTTGTATTTGATTCCGGTTGCAATTTTTATGATTGTGCTTTACTATATTGTAAAGAATGCCGTCAAAAAAGGAATTTTGGAAGCGGAAAATGAAAAAATAAAAACACCGCCGTCAAAAGAAGATGAGAACGATGACGACTGATATTGCTATACTAATATTAATCGTTGCCGTCATTGTTTTTCTTTTTATTTTATTTATTTATGAAATAATAAAAGAAGCGAAAAAAGACGGACTTGAAGCCGCACGAAATCCGCTCGGACAGAGATGGAAAAAATTCCTCCAAAATCCGAAGCGCATTTTCATTCTTTTATTTGCGATACTGATGGCGATATTAATTTTAATAACGCATTTGCCGCTGATTCATCTTTTGATTATTCCGATTTGCATTTATGCAATCGTCCGAGAATATTATAAACAAAAAGAAAAAATGCGAATCAAAAAAGCGGAATACGACCCGGAAAACTGATTGTTTTATTTCATTCTGTCCCTGCCGAGTCTCATTCTGCAACTGTCTTTTCTGCCCGTCCTGCCAAGGCTGCTAATCCGTAACTGTTTTACAAGGCGAAGCCATAAAAAACCGCGAGCGAAGCAAGTCGGTTTTTCTGCCGACACCGCCCCCAATCGACGGCGAAGCCATCAAAATTGTTCGCGAAGCGAACAATTTTCTGCAAACACCACCCTCAACGCGCCCCTGAAATTTTGCGAGCGCAGCGAGCAAAATTTGATTAATACTTTCACTCGGCTTCGCTCCTCCCTTTATATTTTCGAGTTTTAAAGTGTCCTGCCTCCCAAAAACTGTCAAATAAATCGAAAATAACCGGAGGTCTAAAAGGTGACAGACATGAACGAAACAGGACTCATGGATTCGCAGGAATCAATTCAATTCAAAAACAATAACGACAACAATATTTCAAATGATATTTCTGAACGCGCGGCCGCAATTCACAAACTTCTTGAAGAAAACGGAGCGGAGGTTTCCGCCGAAGAAATCGAAACGAAATTAAAAGAAATGATGAATATTTTTAAAGTTCCGGCCGCGGAAGCTCAGCGAAGCGTTACAAACGCGTTCTTGAAAAAGTATGACATTTCAAAAACCAAAGTTTTCGCAGGAAAAGGAACGGCGGCAACCAAAAAGATTGCCGAGATTTCGGAAATGATTAACATGCCCGACACTTGGGTAAATTTGAAGGGAAAAGTCATTCAAATCTGGGAAAAAAGCCATGAAAGCATCGCGCAAGTCGGTTTGGTCGGAGACGAAACAGGAATTGTTAAATTTACGATTTGGAGCAACACGGAAATTGAGCCGCTCGAACTCAACAAAACATATGATTTCAAAAACGTGGTCGTTAAATCATGGAACGACAAAGCCGGAATTACATTGAACAAAGCGTCTTTAATCTCGGTTTCGGAAACAGAAATTGAAACCGTCAAATCAAATGAAAACGCAGCCGGCGATGCAAAAGACAGAACAAACGAAATCAGAACGGTTGCCGAACTTCGGGAAGGCGGAATTTGGACGGATTTGAAAGCGAATGTCGTTCAAATTTTTGAAAAAACGCATGAAAGCATCTCGTTTGCCGGCGTTCTCGGTGACGAAACCGGAACGATGCGTTTTACCGTTTGGAAAACGGCGGAAATTGAAAATATCGAAGCCGGAAAGTCATATTTATTCAAAAATGTCATCACAAAAGAATGGAACGGCAATTTTTCCGTTGAAGTGAACCGCGCCGGAAAAGTCGAAGAAATTGATGAAGAAATCATTGCGAAGCCGTCTTCGTTTGAAGTGCGCGGCTGCGCCGTTGACATTCAGGCAGGATCGGGATTGATTCGAAGATGTCCGGAATGCAATAAAGTCATGTCAAAAGGCATATGCGCCGAACACGGCAAAGTCAAAGGAAAATATGATTTGCGTATCAAAGCCGTATTCGATGACGGTATCGAAGCGTATGAAACAATTATCAATTGCGAATTAACGCAAAAACTCTTGAATTTGGATTTGGAAAGCGCCGTTTCAATGACGACGGAAACTTTGGATCCCGAATGTATTAACGATATTATAAAACAAGAATTCATCGGCAAATATTACAGCGTCAGAGGCGCGAAAACCGACCGCTACATCATCGCCGAAAATGTTGAACGCGCGGAACCCGCGGATGTTGAGAAGATTTTTTGGCTGAAAGAACTCGTTCGGGAAACAAATCAAAAAGAAGAAATTGATGAAAATGATGAAAAATTTGAAAATGATTGCGAGAGTGTTGATGAAAAAATCGATGAGTTGAAAAATTCGGATTTTGAAGAGTTTGAAAAAATGCTGAACTCATTTGATGATACCGAGAATGGAACCGAGTTTGAAACAAATGAATTTGAAATTGAAGAAATCAAGGTGATCTAAAATGCCGGGATATTTCAGAGAAATTGCCGTTCGAATGTTTGCGAAAGAATTGAAAGATTCAGATTTGGTTTATCGCGAAGAAGAGGAACAATACGCGCCGCAGTATGTGCTGACGCCGACCGGCGCGAAAGCAAACCGCATCCTGATTTCAGGCGTTTTGACGGAAGTTGAAAATATCGGAACAGGCGCGGAATATTACCGTGCCAGAATTTCGGATCCGACCGGAACGTTTACGGTTTACGCCGGGCAATACCAAGCTGAAGCTGCCCGCTTTTTGTCGGAAGCCCAAACACCGTCGTTTGTGACGATTGTCGGAAAAGTAACGTCGTTTAAAACGGATGACGGCAACACGATTCTTTCGATTCGCCCGGAATACATTCAAAATTCGGATGAAAAGGACCGCAACATTTGGACGCTTGAAACGGCTGAAAAAACGTATGAGCGGATTGTTGCAGTCGAAGCGGCCGGAGCCGCTGAACCCGAGACGGAAACAAATGAAAACATCAAAAACGCGATCGAACATTATATGCCGGAATTTTCGGAATATCGGAAAATGATTGTTCAGGCGCTTGACGCGATTTCAGCGAATTGAATTAAACTAAAATTAAATAAAACCGCCGAACTGCCGATAAATCGGAGTTTCGGCTGTCTTTTTATTTTTTAATTTTGAAGAATAAGATAATAAATAAAGAGGGCAAATAAAGAAGCATGAAAACTTATCTCCAAATCTGGTACAACAGTGACGGAAACTGTTCTCCGCCGTCGGAAGTGAACAGCCGTCTGATGTCGCTTGGATTTAATCTCGTTCGCGGCCCTTACGATTATGTTTACGACTGGGAATCAACCGCAACGCTTGACGACGTTTTAAGACTCGGCGACAAAACGCATTTGACTTTAGCAGGAACAGGCGTTTTATTTAAAATCGAAACGGATTAAACAAATCCGATTTCAAATAACGGAGTTTTATCATGACAAGATGCCAAGCATGCGGAAAAGAGGAAACGGCGCAGTCAATTTGCAGCGTTTGCGGAAAAACATATTGTTCCGATCACATTTCAAGACAAAATCACAATTGTTTTGTCGACCCGCGCGGTGTGAATATGGGCGGAACGCGCGTTTATACAAAAACTTACGGCAGCGGTGCCGCCAAAGAAACAAATCCGCCGAAAGCGGACTATTACGATAACGATCAGTTCGAACATCGTTTCGGCTACACGGCAACCCGATCACCGCCGCTTTGGAAAAAAATCATAAGCAGTCCGACTTACATAATTATTCTCATTTGCGCATTCATGCAGATGATTGCGCTTGGCGCGGTCATTTTTGACAATCCGATTCTCATATACATTTATAATTCAATGGTTTTGTATTCCGATTGGAGCTACATTATCGCAAGGCCTTGGACACTCATTACACACATGTTCCTCCACAGCGCAACGGATATTTTCCACATTCTGTTTAACATGATTGTGCTGTATTCTTTCGGCCGATATTTGGAAAAGTTAATCGGAAACAAATCTTTCGTGATGATGTATTTGATATCCGGCATTGTTGCCGCGCTCGGATTTGTCTTAATTGAAGGAAATACGGGCGTCGGATTGGTCGGCGCAAGCGGCGCGGTTTTCGGTGTTTTGGGCGCGGTTGCCGTCATAAATCCGAATCTTCAGGTTCTTGTGTTTGTTATTCCGATGAAAATCAAATACATGGTCGTGCTTTACGCGCTGATCAGCGTTTTGTTCATCGGCGACGGCAGCATGATTGCGCACGCGGCGCATCTCAGCGGACTCTTGGTCGGCCTCGCATTCGGCTATTATTACCGCAACCGTTTAAGAAATCAAATGAAACAAAATTATCATTCGTGATGCTGAAATGACAGAGTCGCCGTATATCGGAAGAGGTTATTTAAAACCGCCTGAGGACGTTCGTGTTCCGATTGTGGTTTTGGATTTCAAAAGAACGTATGCCTGCTGGCTTCCGGGCCTTCGGTATACGCTTTATTTTGAAGACGAACCGAAGACGGAAGAACTAAAACGCATTCGTGAGGTTGTTTTGCTGGAAGTTTTCAGCGTTGACGCGAAATATTTAATTGAGCTGGTTGATGAGGATTTTAAAGAATTCGAAACGGCTTATTCGTTGTTTTCAACGTACGGCGGCGAACTTTTCTTTTATCGGCGAAAAGAAGGGCGGCGGATGAAAAAATATTTTGATTTCCGGCCGAAAAAAAATACGGGCGCACCGGTTCGAAAACATTCGGCGGCAGACTTAATTTGAAGATTTTCTTCTTCAATCGGATTTTTTAAACGGAACAATTAAAATAAGAAAAATAACAATTATCTTTTTATCAATATTTAAGAAAACGGAAATATTGAGTTATTATTATGTGTCATTCCGCTTTTGCGGTTATTGTTGTCATTATATGAATTGTGCGGCTGTGCCACTGTCAGGCGAGACCGGCAAGTAATCATTATACGGGTCTTGAAATTATGGCAAATACAAAATCCGGATTCGGATCTATTACAAAATACTTATCTTCAAAAAAGGAAAACGAACGAAAACGGATCGGCCTCTTGGTTGACGGCCCGAACGTGATTCGCAAGGAGTTTAACGTTGACCTTTATGAAATTAAAAACGCTCTTAAAGAATACGGCAACGTGAAAATCGGAAAGGTTTTCATTAACCAATACGCGTCTAACAAATTGATTGAAGCGATCGAAAATCACGGTTTGGAGCCGATTATTTGTTCCAGCGACGTGGATGTTCGCCTCGCCGTTGAAGGCATGGAATTGGTTTACAACGAAAACATCGACACGATTGCAATTGTCACGCGTGATGCCGATTTTAAACCGCTTCTCAACAAAGCGAATGAAAAGGGAAAAGAAACAATTATTTTCGGCATTCAGCCGGGCTTTTCAATCGCCTTGAAAAATTCCGCCGATTATGTGATTTTACTCAAAGACGCGAAAATGGCGTATGAAGACGAAGACGGCGAAGTTCATTTGCTGACGGTCGATGAAGAAATCGATGCGGAAGACATTGAGATCAGTAAAAAAGATGACGATCATGCCATCGAAATGCCGAAGCAGCGCCGCTTTGAAGTCATTAAAAGCAAAGACGACAATCTCAATTTAGATGATATTTGATGAAATTGAGATTCATTTTGTTTTTTTCAATTTTTAAAACTTTTTAACTTTTTTCTATTTTGTTTTATTTTATTTTTAATTCCGGATTTGTTTTCTATTTTTTTCAAAAACCTAAACATCGGTTTATTTAAATTTAATAAAAAACCGAACCCCGCCTTCATTTAAAAAAAGAAAGGAAAGGGGGTTCGGGTTTTTAAAAATATTTATGAAAAAACGATGTTTGATTTTATCAAAAACAAATCAAAAACGAGAAAACGGCTTTTGATTTAAATTTCAAGCCCGTACCCTTGCCGAATTTCCCACGCCGTCAAATCGAAATTAACGGGAATTCCGAAAATGCTTTTTTCGCCGAAAATGACCGCGCGCGCAATTTCGGCGCACCCGATTGCCGCCGCCCGATTTCCGAGAGATTCAACCGGTTTTTGAAGCAAACGGCTGATTTCGCGGCGAACCTCAATCTCTTCGCCGCCGCTGCCGGCAACCAAAATATCGTAATCACTCGCGCTGTAATCTTTCATTAAAACGTCCAGCGCGGAAATTTCCATCGCGACAAAAAACGCCAGCGCCTTTTTATCATCGCCGACGCCGGCCGATGAAAACGCGTAGTTTGCCGTTTGTGTTCCCGAATCGACCGCGCGAATCGCGTTGACATCCAACGGTCCGTGGCGTGTTCCGGGCGCGAAAATCGCGGCATCGACGGCGCCGAGAATCTGATTATTTAAAACCGCCATCGTGACCGTGTTTGAGCCGATGTCGGAGAGAATGAAACGCCGATGGCCGAGAGAATATGCATGAAACGCGATGCCGATTTTTTCGGGACTGGCCTGATGCGAAAAATGCTGCATCCGCGCGTCGGTGACCGGAACATTCTGATGCAAACCCGGCAAAAGAATCGCGGGACACAAGTCTTTCGCAAACAAATCAAAAACCTTTGTCCCTGCATTTGTTTTTTCGCCGACGCCCGACGTTTCAAGAACGCCGCGATTTTGAACAAACCGCAAATCACAAATTTCAGAAATGCCGTCGCCCATCGAATAAGTCAAACATGCCAAATCAATTTCAGAAAGCGACATTCCGAGATTGTTTTCAATAAACCGCTGAAGCTCATCAAGCGTCATTGCGCCGGCTTTCGCTCTCGGAATTTCAAACAGCCGAACCAAATCATCAGACATGACCGCGAACCGAATCGCGCTTGTCCCGTGATCAACGCCTAAAAAAATCAAATCGTCCCCTCTTTTCTGTTCATTGTTCGCCCAATTCTTTTTCAATCAAAGCATTCAGAGCATCCGAAATCGCTTCGCCTTCCGCCAAATCGGCGGCTGTCGTCACCAAAATAATTTCCTGATAACTCGTCCCTTGTGTAAACAAAAGACGAAGGTTTCCGCGCGCGTCCGGCCGAAGAACTTTCGCCCGAAAAGAGCCGCCGGAAGGGCCTTTGCTTTGAATGATTCCGGGAATTATTTTTTTAACCGCCTCATGCGACGCGACCAAAGACGCAACCTTGCGGCCTTTTCGCTCACCGATAATTGTCGTGTGAATACCGCCGCGTTTGCTTTTCCAAGAGTCAGGCTGAGGAGACATAAAAATCAAAAAAGAAATGAAAATTGAAAAATAAATTGAAAATAAAAAATTCAAAATTCATTTTTTATTTTTCAAAAATTAAAGCAAATCATTAATTTCCAAGAGAGAAACGCCTTTGCTTTTGAGGAAATCCAGCGCGCTTTCCAAATCGCTGACGCGCGCAATCAAAACCGCTTTTTGATTTCGGCCGATAAACGCATAAGCGTAATCGATGTTGATGCTGCCTTCCGCGAAGAGTTCGGCGACATCTTTCATGCTTCCCGGCTCGTCGTTAATTTCAACGCCGATGACATCGGTTTCAGAAACCGTAAAGCCTTCCTTTTTCAAAACATCATGCGCTTGCTCGGGGTGATCCACGACAAGGCGGACAATGCCGAAATCGCCGGATTCTGCAATCGTAAACGCGCGAATGTTGATTTTTTCCTTTCCCAAAACGTCGGCGATTTTTGCCAAACGGCCGGGCTTGTTTTCAGAAAACAGGGAAATCTGTTTGATTGTTTTTGTCATGGAATCACTCCTTGATTTTTATTTCGTAATTAATGAAATTTAATATAATTCAATAAATTCAATACACCGTAATTCAATAAATATTCAATCATTCTTCAAAACGTACGGTTGTCCGTCACTCTTTTCGCCTTCCCTTCCGATCTCGGAATGGTTCCGGGCGCGACAAATTCGACTTCGGCGTAAAGGTTGAGAATGGATTTGAGTTCGTGCTCGATTCGGGATTTGAGCTTGTAATAATCATCAAGCTTGTCCGATGCCATATCCGCGAGCTCCACTTGAACTTTCATACTGTCCATTTCACCGTCGCGATCGATGAGAATCATGAAATGCGGCGACACTTCTGGGAATTTAACCAAAACATATTCCACCTGCCCCGGAAAAACATTAATGCCGCGGACAATCACCATGTCGTCCGACCGGCCTTTAAGTCTCATCAGGCGCGGGTGTGTTCGACCGCATTTGCAAACGGACGCATCAAGCGACGCCAAATCGCCGACACGGTAGCGGATGAGCGGCAGCGCTTCTTTAACGAGCGTCGTTACAACCAACTCACCGATCTCGCCGTCGGGAACAGGCTCGTTCGTTTCGGGATCCAAAATTTCAAACAAGAACATGTCGCTCCAAATGTGCATGCCTTCCTGCATTTCGCATTCGATGAAAAGCGGTCCGCTGAGTTCGGATGTGCCGAAAACGTCAAACGCTTTGATTCCGGAACGCTCTTCAATGCGTTTTCGGAGAGATTCCGACCACGGCTCGGCGCCGAAAATGCCGACGCGGAGTTTGGTGTCGTTTTTGATGCTGCAGCCCATGTGTTCGGCTGCTTCAATCAGATAAGAGAAATAAGACGGCGTGCAGCAAATCGCGGTCACGTCCAAGTCTTTCATGAGCGTAATTTGACGCTCTGTGTTTCCGGAACTCGTCGGCAAAGTTGTCGCGCCGAGTTTTTCGGAACCGTAATGAACGCCGAGGCCGCCGGTGAACAAGCCGTAGCCATAGCTGACTTGAATAATATCGTCCTGAGTCAGGCCCGCCGCAGTCATTCCTCGCGCGAGTGATTCCGCCCAAGCGTCGAGATCATTTTGCGTGTAGCCGACAACGGTCGGCTTTCCGGTTGTGCCGGAAGATGCGTGATAGCGAACGACATCCGTGTTTTTCACGCAGAACATGCCGTTTGGATAAGTGTCGCGGAGATCCTGTTTTTTGGTAAACGGGAGCTTGCCGATATCGTCGATTGATTTAATGTCTTCGGGTTTGACGCCAAAATCGTCAAAGCGCTTTTTGTAAAAAGGGGAGCGGTCATAAACGTATTTCACAAGCTTGACCAACTTTTCGCTTTGCATTTGACGCAGATCTCTCGGATCCATCGTCTCAATTTCTTGATTTCGGTAAGGCATAAATTAAACTCCTTTGTATTCGGCAAAATGAATTTGGAAATGAATCAAATTCAAGTGCAAAAAAAGAATGAAAGAAGAGATATAAAAACCAAATGATTCCCGAGAGATAAAAAATAAAATCAAAAGAATTCTGAACATATAAATAATTGCAAATCATTACGATTAACATGAGTATTAAAGTCAAAACGGGATTAAATGTCGGGGAAATGGAAACATTCATGGCCGAAAAGTACAAAATTCATTTAATCGGCGCTGTTGTCATACCTTCGCTTTGTTTAATTCTTCCGGGAATAATATTCCTGTTTCTGTTTTATAATATCAGCGTTGTCAGAAGAATGTCAATATTGTTAATCGTTCTCGGAATTTTACTGATTCCATTTTCATATATTACAGCGCCGATTATTCAAAAAAATATGCGGAACCTTTTGATGAAAAAAGAAAACAATACCGTTATTGAATACGAATTGACAGAAACCGAACTGATTCAAAATGTAACGCGGCAAAACGGCGCTCTTGAAACAAAAGTATACAAATATTCGATGCTTGACAGCGCCGAAGAAAAGAAAAATGAATTCATAATTTATGTGACGAAAATGCAGGTGTTTCTTTTGCCGAAAAAAGATATTATTGAAGGAACGCCCGAAGAGTTAAGTGCTCTTTTGAGAAACGGATTTGGAAGCAAATTTAAAAAATTAAACTGAAAACTCATTTGAGTTTTCATTTTTCAACTTTCTCAATTTTTAATATTTGAATTTTTAACTTTCTCAATTTTTAATATTTGAATTTTCAACTTTATTAACAGTAAGAAGAGCTTTAAAAGCTCTTCAAAAAACATAATTTATTCTAAAACTTCCTCTTTCTTTTCTTCAAATTCATTTCCTGTTTTTGCTTCAAACAAACCCTGCCGATAGAATTTTTTGTCAAACAGGACAGCGATTGAAATAATCACGATGCCGATGCCGCAGTAAACAACAATTGTTTGAACAGGAACATAATCCGCCAGCGGCCCGAAGAACAGCATAGCAAGCGGCATAAGCGATGAGAAGAGAATCTGCATCAGTGAAAAAACACGTCCTTGTTTGTCAGGCTCGACTTTTTCCTGAATCATACTCATCATCGGTGAATTAGCAAATGGCATCGTTAATCCGACAAGCATCATTAAAATCAGATAAATCCAAAGCGTATCTGTGAGACCGAATCCGACTGTTAAAGCGCCGAAAGAGAACAGACCGACCCACATTGTTTTGACGCGGTTTTTAAATCCGCCCCATGTTCCGATGAGGAGGCCGCCGATGAGCATTCCGATAAAGAATGACATTTCATTCAGCGTCAGATACAAATAATCGCCGCCGAACACCTGCGTGACCATCAAAACATTCAAGAAAGATGCAGGAACACACAAAATCGTGAAAAATGCATAAATGATGAAAAGCGGTTTCAAAAAAGGATGATGCATGCTGTATTTGAATCCTTCATTTAAATCTGCAAAATAACTTGTTTTGACCGGCGTTTCCGCTCTTTTATGTTTCGGAATCGAAATCAAAAGCAGAATTGAAATGCCGATGACTGCAGTAATGACATCAATCATCATAAGATTGTAAATTTCACCGTAAATCATAATTGCGCCGGCAACGGCGGGTGTTGCTAAGTTGACAATAGATTGAAGCGATCCGTTGATGCCGTTGACTTTGATCAGCTTTTCGCCCGGAACAATTTGCGGAATGATAGCGTTTACGGCCGGCATCTGAATACCTGCGCCGACCGATCTGACCGCCGCGATGAACAAAAGCGCGGCAACGGACGTGTAGCCGGCCATCATGTAAACGATAAGCGCAAGTGTTGCAATTGCAATGCCGCCGTCCGCGAGTATAATAAGTGTTTTCCGATTGTATTTGTCCGCCCAAACGCCTGAAAAAAATGAAATCAGAAACTGCGGGACAAAAGAACAAATGACAATCATCATCGTCATAACGCCGGATTCTGTTGTCAGCGTGATATACCAAATAATTGCATAAAGAACGAGAGACGATCCGAAAAGTGTAATCGCCTGGCTCCCAAAGAAGAGAGCGGTTTTTTGTTTCCAGTTTGCAAACGGATTTTGATTTTCGATTGAGTTTGAATTTTCGATAAATATTCCTCCTGTTTGCCGCCGACGGGAAATTGAGAGAATATTGCGAAACTAAAAATAGATTTCTGTATGCTAAAAAATGGCACGCGAATATAAAAAATGAATTGAAAAGAAACGAATTGAAAAGAAACGAATTAAAGAAACAGTTCGCTGAAAAATTCTGCAGCCGTCGCGCGCGAGCTGCCTCAATTTTAAAAATTTGAAAAATGAACCACACCTTTTGAAAGAACTTGAAAACGCGGCCTTGATTTTAAAAATGAAAATAAAAAAGCTATCGCTTATCATAAAAGAAAAAAGAAGGATTAAATGAGAAACTCATTCAATCACTGACATCGGACAAATACTCCGACTCTTCGTCGGGCTGGTCGGCTGAGATTCCTTTGCACGGGAGCGACACATTGTCATCGCCGGCAAGAAGTTTCTTGGCATAATCTTTACAGTCGCCCATCAGCGTTTCAAGCGGACAGTTGGCATCAATGCCTGCCGCGCCGCTGTGACCGCCGCCGGTTCCGTTGTATTTGTCGCCGACGTCTTCCATCAGCTTTCCGAGATTCACGCCGGATAGGATCATATCTCTTTTTGCCCGACCGCTGACACGCACGCTTGAATCGCTCTTGGAGGAGCCGACGAAAGCGATGTCCGCGCCGATGTTGGTCAGCATGGACGCTGCCGCGCCGCCGTACGAACTGACATTCGTGGTCGCAATCAAACAGTCACCGACACGCTCAACTTCGCAACGCATTGCCGCTTTGAGCATCGCGATGCGAATTGAAATATCCTGCGGCGTTGCCGCCATCAATTCCAAAGCGTCGAAATAATCAACGCCGCTCACTTCCATAATTCCTGAAAGCGTTTTGAACGTGCTCGAATTGGCGTGTTTCAGATGACCGGTATCCGTGATAATTCCCGTAATCATGGCTAAACCCATTTTCGGGGAAATGTGAATGCCCGCCGCGTTGAGAATTCTGAAAATAATCTCAACGGTTGACGTGGTTTCTTCGTGAATATAAAATTCTGCGTCATCCAAAAGCGCCGTTGTCGCGTGGTGGTCAATGAGACAAAACTTCTCAAGCTTTAAATCATTGAGCTGACCGCGCGTCGATGTGTCAACGACGACTGTCATGTCGTAGTCATTCGGATCCGGGCAAAGAACGACCGGAATGTTCAATTTGTCGATGAGATTTGCAGCCACTCGGTTGCAGTCATCAACGACTCCGATGGTTCCGCCGACAGCTTCCGCCAGCGTATAAGCGCTGCCGATCGCATCAGGATCCGCGTTTCTGTGGCAAATGTAGAGTATGTTCCGATAATCCAGGAGGCGATTGAAGAATTCTAAATCGTTGACCCTCATAGATGTCACGGCTGAGATTAATCTTCGTCCTCGCCGCCGCCGGAATTTCCGACCATGCTTTGAAGCTGTTCCTGAAGCTGTTTAAACCTGGAGTTTAAACGCTCTTCTTGGCGCTCAATCGACTGAACTCTTAAAGAAAATGATTCCTGGCGCTCTTTTAAAGAAGTCAAAAGAGACGCTTTGTCGGATTTAATCATCAATTCGCCGACGGACTTATAAACGACGGCATCGTCAGCTGCTTTTGCCAGCTCTTCGATTGCCATTTCCGTTTCCTTAACCATGACATCGACTTGTGATTTCTGCATTGCAAGCGCCTGCGCCTGCTGCTGTACTTGTTGAATTTGTGCAATTTGATTTTGAATTTGAGGGGATAATTCCGAACTCATAAGTTTCACCTTGTTCATTCATGAGGAGATAAAAAGATTAAAATGTTTCTCTGCCGAGCCGAGTAAAAAAAGAGAGAAAATGAGAAGAAACGGCAGCGGCAGAAAATTGAAAAGGCAGATTCGATTTTGGGGAAAAAGAAAAAGGCGTTTAAAATGCCGCAGGATTTTTATCATACACTGCGTGCATTTTTTCTTCTTTTTTCAGCGATTTCAATTGCCGCCAAACGAACCAAAGCGTAATCGCGGTTGCGAGGACATCTGCAATCGGAAACGCAACCCAGACACCCATCAGTCCCATGAAATACGGAATGATTGCCAGCACCGGAATGATTGAAAACTGGCGGATGAGCGCCAAAATGAAAGACGCGCGCGCTTGGCCGAGCGCCTGCATGAAAGCGGAGCCGACGATTTGAAACGCGACAATCGGGATGCTGAGATCGGCAATCCAATAAGCAATGACGGCTTCATCAATCAACGCGGTGTCGGTCATGAACAAAGAAAACAGTTCCGCCGTGAAAATGTAAGTCAGCGCGCCGAGAACGAATGAAATCGCAATCGCCCAAATCGACGCGGTTTTTAAGATTTTTCTGACGCGCTCATAATTTTTCGCGCCGTAATTGTAGCCGGTGAGCGGAATCATGCCTTGGACGACGCCCATCGCCGGAATAATCACGAATCCGAAAATGCGGTTGATTAAACCGTAAATCGCAACGGAAGAGTCGTCGCCGTAAAGGTTGACATTGAAAATGACGATGATAAACATAATCGCAAGCGACCCTTCGCGAAGAAATTCGGAAATGCCGACTTTGCCGATTTCCAAAAACGCCGGTTTATCGAATTTCAGCCATTTCAAACCGAAATCAAGCTTACTGATTTTGTAAAGATAAAAAATCAAAATGACGACGCTCAGCATTTGAGACAGAATCGTCGCAACTGCGGCGCCTTGAATGCCCCAGCCGAATTCAAAAATGAAAATGTAATCTAAAATGATGTTTGTGACGCTTGAAATCGTGTACATGCCCATCGAGTAAAAAGAATTGCCTTCCGCCATCACAATCGCGTTAATCGTGACCGTTAAAATTTGAAACGTGCAGCCGAGAATAATCCAATACATGTAATCATAAGCAAACGGCATCGTTGATTCTGTCGCGCCGAAGACGAGTAAAATCGGCTTTAAAAAAACAAGACCGAGAACGGTGCAAATGATTCCGACGACAAACGCCATAATCAGCATGTTGCCGACACCTTTTTTGACGCGCGCCGAGTCCGCCGCGCCGAAGCCGCGAGAAATGAAAGACGAGCCGCCGACACCGACACCGGCTGCTGCCGAGAGCAGCAAGTGCGAGACCGGAAAGGCGACCGCGAGCGCGGCAAGCCCTAAAACGCCGTCATCACCGAGACCGCGCCCGACAAAAACGGAATCAATTAAACCGTAAAGTGTCTGAATGACGAGGCCGATTATTGCCGGCGCCGCCAGCCAGGCCAAGGCTTTGTTGATACTGCCGCTGCCCATTAAGGCGTGTTTGTCAGCCATGTTTTGTGGTCACTGTCCCTTGCTCTGTTTCCTTCATGTTGAACTATTTCCATTTTGGAAATCGTTGAACTTTCTTCAAGATTGCTTTATGCAAAAGTCTGTTTCATGGCTTCATTAGCTTTTTTTGTTCAATTAATGCAAGAAATGCCGCATTCCCGTAAACACCAACGAAACCCCGAGCCGGTCCGCCGTTTCAATGACTTCTGCGTCACGAATCGAGCCGCCCGGAGACAAAATATACCGAAGGCCGAATTCATTCGCGTAAACGACACTGTCATCGAACGGGAAGAACGCGTCGGACGCCATGACACACTCGGAGAAAACCTGCGTCACATATTCTTCGTAAGTCATCGCGCTTTGCAGCGCTTCGTTTCGATCATATATTTCCTTTAAGTTGTTTCGCGCTTTCGGCGCCGCCAACTTGCCGATAGAGTCGACGCGGTTGGGCTGGCCCGCGCCCATGCCGAGCAGCATGTAGCAGCCGGGCTCGTACTCGTAGGCGATTGAAATCGAATTAGATTTGATGCATTTGCACGCGCTCATCGCGAATTCGGAAAGACCTTTTTTGGAATCGGGGAACTGCGCTTTTGTCACAACATCCCATTTTTCGAAAAGACCGATGTCACGGGTTTGTTCCAAAAGACCGCCGGTGACATGTTTGTAAACAAATTCGCTGCCAAACGGCTGATCGAATCCTTCAAGTTCCAAAAGGCGAAGACCTTCGCTTTTGTTTTTCAACATTTCAAGCGCGGCCGGATCAAATCCCGGCGCAACGATAATTTCAATGAATTTTTTGTCCAGCAATTTGGCCGTTTCGACATCGAAGACGCGATTGACGCAGACAATGCTGCCGAATGCGGAAATCGGGTCGCCGTCCCACGCGGCGAGAAACGCGTCTTTGAGCGTCTTGCCAGTCGCGAGGCCGCACGGATTGTTGTGTTTAACGATGACAACCGACGGGTCTTTGCTGTTCAAATCTTTGAGCGTCAAAAGCGCGTTGTCGATGTCAATATAATTGTTGTAGGAAAGTTCTTTGCCGTGAAGCTGCTTGGCGTTTGAAATGTTCGGGCCGCTGCCGTTTAAATCTTTATAAAACGTTGCTTCCTGATGCCAGTTTTCGCCGTAGCGCAGTTTTTCGCCGCCGACAAAAGAGAGGCGCTTGACTTTTTCGCCCAAAAGCGCTTTGCTGAGGAACGTGTCAACCGCGCTGTCATAATCCGCCGTGTGGCGGAAAACTTTGACGGCCAATTTTTTCTTCAAATCATAAGAAACGTCGCCGTCCTGATTGAGTTCGTTTGCGACAGCGACGTAGTCGGCCGGATCGCAAATGACGGTCACCGACGCGAAGTTTTTCGCGGCGGACCGAAGAAGCGTGGGGCCGCCGATGTCAATGTTTTCAATCGCGTCTTCCAGCGTCACATTCGGATTTGCCACCGTTTCCTTAAACGGATACAAATTGACGGCGACAATATCAATTGCCGTAATGCCGTTGTCTTCGGCTTGTTTGACATGATCAGGATTTTCGCGCAGATAAAGAAGTCCGCCGTGCACTTTCGGATGAAGCGTTTTCACGCGGCCGTCCATCATTTCGGGAAATCCCGTGATGTCTGACACGTCTTTGACGTCGATTCCTTCCTTTTTCAAAAGCGCGGATGTGCCGCCCGTTGAAATAATCTCAAAACCGTTTTTAATAAGCGTTTTTGCGAATTCTGCAATGCCTGTTTTGTCGGAAACACTAATCAGTGCTCTTTTGGTCAAAAAAATCACCTTAAATTTTGAAATATAATAAATTGAATATTTTGGATTAAACCTCGTTAAAGAGCTGCTTGAAAAATAAATACCTTTTGAACAAAAAGATTCGGTTGAACTGAAAGGAAGAAAATCGACAAAAAAATTTATCAATCTTGCATGACTCTGATTAAATAAGATTTTCCAAATGCTTGCGCGTTGCCCGCGCGGCAGACTTTATCATTTCAACGATTAAGGTTTCTTAAAAATGAATCACACAGATAAGCGGTATGAACAGGGAAAGGCCCTTTTGTCGGAAGGCAGAATTGATGAAGCGATTACGATTTTAGAATCGCTGACGCAAGACATGCCGAAATTTAAAAAAGCCTGGGAGAAGTTATCCTACGCTTACGTCACGGCCGGCCGCTCCGCCGATGCCGCGCGCTGTTACGAAGAAATTTTAATTCGATACCCGAAAGACGCTTTCTCATTATATCAAAAATCCGTTTTAGAAGAAAAGACGGGACAGCTTGATGCGGCGCTTGATTCCATTGAAAAAGCGCTCAAATACGAGCCGGAAAACGCCGAATTCCTTTACTCCAAAGGATTTGTCCTTTACCGCAAAAAAAGATTGAACGAAGCGATCGGCTGGTTTGACAAAGCACTCGACATCGACCCGTTCTTCTTTGCCGCAGCCGATTACAAATGCCTTTGCCTGATGACGCTCGGCATTTATGACGAGCTTATTTTATCCTGCTTGGAATATTTGGACCGTTTCAAAGATTTCACAGACCACGCGCAGCCGACCGAATCGGAGTACTTTGAACGTGGCGGCGAGCTCTTCGGCAAAGAATCCGAAATGATTCAAAAAGAAGATATCTGGCGCCTTTACAGTTACCTGTCCTTTTCATACATGAAACTCGGCGCGTTCCGCCAAGCGGAAGACATTTTACAAAAAGAGCTTGAATTCGATTACGAGAAATCCCGCGTTTACTATTACCTCGGCTTGGTCCAAAACGCACTCGGCAAGTACGAGCAAGCCGCCTCTTCTTACAACTTATCGCTTGAACACGAGCCGGACTTTACGGCCGCGCGCATCAATTTGGGATTGGTTTACACAAAAGCCGCCGAGACGGAAGTCAAAACTGCCGGCAAAGTCACCGAAACCGCAAACGATTTGTTCAAAAAAGCGCTTGAAACGCTGAACGACGTTTTAGCGATTGAGCCTGAAAATTTAAGCGTTCTTTACGAAATCGGCAAGATTTACCTGACGCTCGGCGACCTCGCCGACGCTGAAAACGCTTTTAACGAAGTTCTCCGTTTAGACTCTGGATTTGTCCCGGTCTTTGAACATTTGGCGAAAATGAAATTTAACGCCGGCGACTTTGAAGCCGCGCTTTCTTTCTTATCCGACGCTCAAATCAAAGACCCGTTCAATTACGAAATCATGAATTTAACCGGCGTAATTTATTCCAAAAAAGGTGACAACGATTTCGCATTGAAATGTTTGACGCGCGCCGAAATGTTAGACCCCTCGTCTCCGAAAGCGCATTACAACAAAGCGCTGATTTTCATGAAAGAAGAAAAATATGAAGAAGCAGCGGCAGCACTTTCCAAAATTCAGGAAACGGCTGCCGAAGAAAACGGCATTTCCTACGCCAAAGTTTTGGATTTTTACGGCGTTTCCCTTCAAAATATCGGAAAATTCAAAGAAGCACTCTCTGTTTTTGAAGAGCTTCAAAAATTGAAACCGGAAGATGAAAATTTGAATGAAACGGTTTCAATTTTGAGAAATGAGATCAAATTGTGATTTATTTTCAGTTAAATCTCTGAATGTTTTTTAAATTTTAATGCAGACGAAATTGTAAAATTTCAAATGATTTTTCATTATTCGTCTTTAAATTCATTTTTCATCATTTTTCTTTTAAGTTCACCTTCAATATCGACTTCAGATCTCAGTTTTGTCATGATTTCGCGAGCTCTCTCATCAGATCTTTTTATTTCTTCTTCACTATATTCGATCCCGTCTCCGCTCAATCCTTTTTGAATTCTTTCAATTTGTAAATCGAATGCTTTGCGCATTCTTTCTAATTGGATTTCAAGTTCGGCTTTTTCTTCAGGCGTTCGTTCAGGTGCTTGCCCGACATAAGTAAAAATTTCCTCAAAAGTTTCACTCTACATTTTCAATCTTCCTTGCCGCTTTCTGCCTCCCTTTTTCAAGTTCCCTTTCAACAATTTTCATCGCGCACAAATCGCCGCACATGGAACACGCTTCCGACCCGGAACTGCGCGCTTCTCTGACGGCGCGGGCGTGTTCGGGATCAAGCGCCAAACTGTACTGCATTTCCCAATCCAGATTTTTGCGCGCAAGACCCATCGCGTTGTCGCGCTCTCTTGCCCGATCTTTCACGCCGTCTTTGACCAAGTCCGTTGCGTGCGCGGCAATCTGCGCGACCTGCATGCCGACTTTAATGTCATCCGCCGTCGGCAGCGCCAGGTGTTCGGACGGGCTGACCATGCACAAAAAATCCGTTCCGGCAGCGCCTGCGATGGAGCCGCCGATTGCGGAGGTGATGTGATCAAATCCGGGAGCGATGTCCGTCACAATCGGGCCGAGCAGATAAAGCGGCGCGTCATGACATGTTTCTTTCATGAATTTAACGCTCATCTCAATTTTATCGAGCGGAACGTGCCCCGGGCCTTCGACGAAAGATTGAACAAAAGCCTCGCGCGAGCGTTTAACGAGTTCGCCAAGCACGAGAATTTCTTCAAACATCGGCGCGTCGGCCGCATCGTGAATGCAGCCGGGGCGCATGCCGTCACCGAGACTGAGCGTCACATCGTATTCCTGCGCGATTTCAAGCAAATAATCAAATTCGGCGTAAAACGGATTTTCGGCATCGTTGTGGCTCATCCAGGCAACGGTGAAAGAACCGCCGCGGCTGACGACATCCGTAATCCGGCCGGCTTTCATCAGTTTGTCAACCGTATTTTGATTGATTCCGGCATGAACCGTCACAAAATCAACGCCCTGTTCGGCATGGCGGCGAACCGCGTTAAACATGTCATCGGCAGTCATCTCGACAACCATCGGCGCGGTTGCGGCGGCATCGTAAAGCGGCACCGTTCCGACAGGAACGGAAATTTCGGACAGAATTTGTTTTCGAATCGCGTCCAAATCACCGCCGGTTGACAAATCCATAATTGCACCGGCACCATATTTGACGGCAATTTTCGCCTTGCTGATTTCATCTTCGGCATCAATATAATCACGAGAGGTGCCGATGTTTGCGTTAATTTTTGTGCTCATGAATTTGCCGATTCCTGTCGGAAGCGTGTCGCGATTCGCGTTTTTCGGAATCGTCACGAGCCCTTTGGCAACAAGAGAGCAGAGTTTTTCAGGATCAATTTTTTCCGCTTCTGCAACCGCTTTGATTGTTTCGCCGACGATACCGTTTTGACATTCTTTCATGAGTGTGGTCTGTATCATATGTTTTCACGTATTACATCTCCTTATAAATAGTATTTGAAACCGCCGTCAGTTGTTTATATAATTGTCATTCCGGTTTTTCTGTTCCGACAAAATGTCTTCTTTTTCAAACAAAAAGTCTTATATATTTGACATTTGTTGTCGTATATGTGACACAACTTTCATTGAAATATTTCGAAAAGAATGTGAAAACATGACAAAAAATCTCAAAATCAAAGCCGCGCGCGCCGCCAAAGACATGACGCAAAAAGATTTGGCGGAAGCGGTCGGCGTGACAAGGCAAACGATGAACGCGATTGAGGCGGGCGATTACAATCCGACGCTCAATTTGTGCATTGCTATCTGCAAAGCGCTCGATAAAACATTGGACGAACTCTTCTGGGAGGAATAAAACAAATGACAACAAATTCGAAAAATAATTCTTATAATTCAAAACATTATGATGAAAGACAGCTGATTGACAGATACAGAATCTCATTTGAAACTTTGATGCTGACTTTTGTTCTCATCTTTGCAAACGGCATGATTAAACTCGCTTACGGCCCGTGGGCAGCGGAAAATACCGAGATGATGATTTTGCTTGCGATTCCGACAACTTATTTCTTGATTCGCGCCGTTTGGAAAGGCGCTTATTTCTCCGCGCAAATGAAAAGTTACACTTGGTCGCTTGTTCTCTTTGCGATCTTGGGTTTGTTCAATATCAGCGTTTCAATTTATTCCATAATGAACGGCGGCACAGCCATTGAAAACGGCATGCCTTCGGAAAACTTGTTCCAGTTTTTCCTCGGTATTCCGTTTTTGGCGATACCGATTGTTTATATGATTAAAAAAGCGGTTACGAAAGAAGAAGACGAAGAGTAAATCAAAAAAAGAACAAATGAAAAGATTAAGTGAAAAAACAAATGAAAAAAAACATTAGAAAAACGCAAATTGAAAAATAAAAAAAGAATAGAACGAAGAATTCGTTCTATTTTCTGTTTTAATTTAATCGTTTATTTCAATTTAAATGGCTGTCTTTTCTTCCGGCTTGATAAAGTCGGTCAAAATGCCCATGGATTGAAGTGTTTCCATGATTTCTTTGTAAGCCAAGTAAATTTCAACTTGTGCGGTTGTTGTGCTTTCAACGCGCGGTTCAGCGGAAATCCAAACTTCCTGTTCGTTGTTGCCGCGTGAAATCATCGGGCAGGACAACAAGTCTGCGTGGGTGAGACGGTAGACGGCGTTTGTTCCGGATGAAGTGAACCAAGCCGTGTTCTTTGCTCTGAGCTCTTCAATGAAGCGGTCCCAGTTCAAAGGCACAGATGCTTTCAAATCCAACTGCAAGTGTTCGCGCTCGCCGTTGACTTCCGCTTGGAGAACATCTTTGTAGCCGCCGTATTCGTTAGAAAGCGTGTCAACGCGGGAAACTTCATCGGTTTCAAGCGTTTTGGCTTCGTCTTCGAAGAAGGGTGCCAAGTTGTAAACGGAAGATTTCTTCGTCATCAAAGAAACGACAATGATTGCTGCGGCACTGAGCGCCATACTGACAATCACACCGTGGCAGGTCAAAATCGGACTGAATGTTTCAAGGTAGTAAACGCCTGCTGCGTTTGTTCCCATGTACATGTCGATTAAAACCATGCCGATCTGACAGACACCGCCGACAACTAAGGAGACGATAGCACCTTCTTTGGTCGCGCGCTTCCAGAACAATCCCACCATGAGCGGGAAGAAGTAAGCGGCACTGGCAATGTAGGTTGCGATGTGGATGTATTCGATGATGTTGATGCTGGTAAACGCAATTCCCGTTGCGCCGAAGATGATAATCAAAACGGCGATTCTGTTGACGACTTTCAATTCTTTCATTGTTGCGTCGGGTTTGATGTATCTCTGGTAGATGTCACGAGAAATCGTGGAACCGCCGGATGTCGCAAACGTGTCCATACAAGACATTGCGGCAGCGGTCAAACCGAGTGAAATCAAAACGATTACAATTCCTGAGAAGTTGTTTAAGGAATAACTCAAAAGAGCGATTTCTGCTTCGCCCATATTTGAAATCTCCGGGAAGAGGTAGCGAAGACCAAGACCCAAAAGACAGCAGCAAACGCCGAAAATGAGGAAGATCAAGAATGAGCCGAAGAAGAAACCGTTTCTGGCGTTCTTTTCATCTTTTGCGGCCCAAACTTTCTGCCACTGATCGTGTTCGGAAATCCATCCGGGAATGATTGCGATACAGAAAATGAGCACAAGCGGGATACCAATTGAGAACGGATTCCACCATCCGGTTCCGGACTGAGAGGAGGCGACAAAGTCACCGATGGAAAGCGCGCTGATGTCGGATGCTGTGAACAAAACGGCAATTGTCAAGACGATGACAACCGTTGCCAAGAGGAGATACTGAATAATATCTGTCCAAACGACAGCGGATAAACCACCGAGCAAAACATAAGCGGAAACGGCAACGACGATTAAAATCGCTGCGTAAATCGGGTCTAAGCCGAAGAAAACGTTGAAGATCAACATTAAACCGGAAACGTCAGCCGCCGCGAAAAGCATCATGACGATTGCAACAATGATTGCAACCGGTAAACGAATGGAGCCGGCATATCTCTGTTCGAGAAGTTCGGGCTGTGTAATCGCCGGCAAACTTTTGATTTTGGAAACCAAAAGACCGATGACGAAAAGAGCAATAACGTTGGGTGCTGCGAATGTCCAGATTGAACCGAGACCGCCGAGCAAATAAGACGCTGTCACCGCTAAAATGCCGCCGCCCGTAATCCAGGAGGCCGCTGCGGAGAAACCGATCGGGATGTAGCCGATTTTTCTTCCGGCAAGCCAGAAATCAACAACGGATTTCTGTTTTTTGCTGTAGTACCAGCCGATGGCAAGCAACACTAAAATGTAAATTGCCAGGCAAATACCAAACATAGATAACATATTCATAAAAATTCACCTGTATTTTTTTTACAATTGAGATTAAAATAACCCGTTTTTAAGGGCTGTTCTTTTGAATCAATTGAAAATGCCAAAAAACAACCTTTCACAATTCCTCATGTTTGAATGTGAATGTTGGAAAATGCGTTTAAATTCATTTAAATGTTTCATTAATTTTAGTTGCGCCAAACACAATTTTAGTTGAGTTGAAAAGGCAGCGCATACCAATTTTAAAAAAAAAGATTTTGCAAATTAAATGATTCATACAACGATTCATTTTCAAAAAAAATAAATAAGATCCAAAAACGATTTTCAATAAAAATTAAAAATCGGGATTTGTTTATGACAAAATTGAAAGTTGGTGCGACACACGCGCGACGCAGCACGGTACGGCACGGCGGCGGTGCTGCCGGCAGCGGCCACCGCCGCTTTCCCGCAACAGAGGTTTTTTATGTGTCGGCTTCGTACTCACCTCAAATTTAAAAGAGGTGTGAAATGCCGGCAGATGAAGCTTTTCAAAAAAAATACAGAAATGAAATCGCGCGCAAAATTCTTCATATGTGTTCGTTTTTGATTGTCATTTTCATTTATTTCGCGAATCGGCTGACCGCCTGCATTGTCATCGGCGCGCTTTTGGCACTGCTTTTCATCGGCAACACTTTGATTTTATCTTCCCGATTCACGCTCATCAACGACATCAAAGTCAAATATTTTTCATTCCTTTTGCGCGACGATGAAAAATACGGATACATCAGCTCCAATTGGTTTTTGCTCGGCTGTTTTCTCTCCGTTTTGCTCTTCCCGAAATATGTGGCAATGCTCGGAATCACCGTTTTGATTTTCGGCGACGCGTTTGCCGCGCTCATCGGCATGCGATTCGGGAAACACAAATTTAAAAACGGAAAATCATTGGAAGGAACGCTCGGTTTCATCGCCGTTTCGTGGCTGTTTTTAGCAGGATTTGTTTTGCTGCTGCCGGATGCCGGAACAGCTTTTGCGGTTGCTTCATTAATTTCAATCCCGGTTGTTGCCGTCGCTGAAATTTACAGCAAGCAGATTAAAATTGATGATAATTTGGTTATTCCGATTGTGTTCGGGATTTTAGCTTGTGTTTTGATGAAAATTTTTGAAATATCGGGATTGTTTTTGTGAAAGAAGTCAGTTCGTTACAAATTGTAACCAACAGAAAATAAAATCTAGCAGCGACATGTATTACAAAACGACTGTAAGATAAAAGAAATCGAAGACAAATGAATTGTATTTCTAAAATAAAATTTATAACAGGCAGCAAAATTGATTTTGTTTGCTACCTGTTTTTTTAATGTCTGAAATTTATCAGGATTTTAATCAAATATTACTTTTGCTTTTTTGTGACAAGGAACCAAGAATGGACAGTCTTTTCGCCGTCGCTTCCCCAGGTGTCTCTTTCCTGCGCGCCGGCAAATGTCTCGGGCGCGCCCATCACGACATCGTCGCCGGGCATCCAGTTGGCAGGCGTTGAAACGCCGTCTTTTTCATTGACCTGAAGCGCCTGAAGCAATCTCTTGATTTCTTCCATGTTTCTGCCGGCGGAAAGCGGATAGTAAAGAATCGCTTTAATCTTACCTTCCGGATTAATCATGAAAACTGCGCGAACCGCTTTTGTGTCGGATGCGCCGGGCTGAAGCATGCCGTATTTCTTGGCAACTTCCATTTTAATGTCCGCGATCACCGGGAACTTGATTTCAACGTTTTTGAGACCTTTGTATTCGACATGGTCTTTGATATCTTTGAGCCATGCGATATGAGAGGTGATGCTGTCAATTGAAAGACCGATTAATTCGGCGTTCAATTTTTTAAATTCGTCTTGCATGGTTGCGAATGTAATGAACTCGGTTGTACAAACCGGTGTGAAGTCCGCCGGGTGACTGAACAAGATGACCCATTTTCCTTTGTAATCCGCCGGAAATTTAACAAATCCGGTTGTCGTCTGCGCTTCAAATTCGGGCGCGTCATCGCCGATTAAAGGAAGGGATACAGGTTCTTCATATTCCCAGCAATCACAGTATTCTTCTGTCATTAGAATCACTTTTTGAGTTTTTATTAATTTTTTTTGTTTGAATACCGAAAATTCGATTTGAATTTTCAGAATAAAACGTTTATTCAAACAAACTCCTTAATAGGAGTAATTGTTGATAAGAGTTTCTGCTGAAATCCTGAAATTATTATAATTTTTGATTTAAATTTTTGATTTCAAAAATTACAATTGATTTCCGCGCTTATCTGTTATAATTTTAACAGAGATTAGAATAAATATGTTTCTATAAAATTGAAAATAAAACAAGATTTGAAAAAGACACCAACCGAAATTGAAAATAAAAATGTGCTGCCGCCAAACTCACATTTTTATAAAACTATTTGTAAATAAAGTATAAATTTTAAGTCCAATCATATATTTTAATATTAATAAATGCAAATGATTATAAACTAATAATTGATTACATTAGATTCTATGTTTCAAACTAAAAATGGTTTCATTAAATACATTATATTACTTACAATAATTTTGACTTTTTTAACACTCCCGGCAATCGCTGCGGATCCCGTTGACGTTAACCAAATGGATTCAGCTGTTTACGCGAATGGAAACCCGATCATCATTTACGAAGACGGCGGCAGCACTTATGTCAAAACCGCCCCCGGATATCCTGCATACGATTCAAAAACATTTGGACTCGCAATTGACGGTTACGCAATTTTCGGCGGCTCCGAAGACAATTCTTACGGCGCGGGCTGGATGGCAGAGATGACACTCATCACGCTTCAAAGCGGAACCGTTGGCAACATTTACGGCGGCAACAGAGGAATCCCCTCATCCGGCGAAGCCGTTTTGAATACAGTCATAACGATTACCGGCGGTAATGCCGACACCGTTTACGGCGGCAATATGGACGGGACATTAAACAACAGCATGCTTCATATCGTTTATACAAACGGCGCAGTCAACGCGATTTACGGCGGCAGCGACACGGGAGACATTTTAAACAGCTACCTTTCCGTAACGACAAACAATGTCGCTAACACTGCAACTTCAAAAATCGGAATAATTTACGGCGGCAGCGACCACGGGCACATTTTTGAAAGCGGAGCCGGAAATTCCGAAATCAACGTTAACGTCAGAAATTCAATAATCCCCACAGTTTACGGCGGCAGTAAAGCCGGCAACATTACAGGGAACATTTCTGTTTCAGCGATTGATTCAAATATTTCATTATTCCACGGCGGCAGCAAAGGCGCTTTCCAAAGCGGCGGAACGGGTGTTGTTCATTTCGGTCACACCGGAAACATTTACGGCAACATCAATTCTCATTTCCAAAACACATCGGGAAACGTTGCATTCGGCGCTTCCGAATACGGTGAAGTTTTCGGAAACGTTGTCTTCCACCTCAACGCTTGTCCGATTTGCGACGAAGGTGAAAAAGACGTGGCACCGCACATTTGCTTAAACTCAACACCGGGAATCGTTCATACATATAATACGGTTATCGGCGGCGGCGGAGACAACATCGGTGCGACGCGTTATCCGGAAATCAATTACGCCAACGTTTACGGTGACACAAAACTTGTTGTTGCCGGAGAGACACGAATTGATTATCGTTTGATGGGCGGCGGACGTCAAGGAAATGTTCGAAAAGTTCTTGACGGACTTGGAAATCCGACCGAAGACGGCGGCAATGTAACGTTAATTGTTAAAGGAAAAACTTACTTTTACTGGAGCTGCGCCGCAGGTTATTACAGTTACAAAGGTTTGGTTGCCGAAGGAAATGTGAATACCATCCTTGGCGGCAACACGGATTCATATCAATATAACGGCGGCGGTGAATTTGGCGGTGTCGGCGGTGAAATTACAACAATAATCAAAGAAAACGCAAAATCGTATACAGTATACGGCGGTACATCAACGCATTATTGGTGGAATAATTACAATGCCCCGGATGAAACAACCGATACAAAAGCAACCGTTATTGTCGAAAACGGAACAATTGATTACCTCCTCAGCAATCAGAAAGGCTATTTAAGAAATTTTGAGGTGATTATAAACAATGGCACCATTCTTGCATTATACGGAGGGGGCGGTTTTGACCATTCCCACACGGAAAACACGACTATTTATCTCAACGGCGGCAACATTTCTTATGTATTTTCCGGCGGTAATGATTTCTCTACGGTTTTGATAAATAAATCCACGGTTTATGTCGGGCCGAACATCGGAAAAGATCCGGGCTCAACTATTCCGATCATTTACGGCGGTGGCGCTCAAGCAGGCTCTCGCACCGGGAGTGTTGAAATTATCATAGACGGCGCACATCTGAATGATGTTTTCGGCGGCGGTTTTGGTTATACAAATTCTTCGTCTGTCATAATTAAGAACGGATCCGAGGTCACAAAATTAAGAGCAGGCGGACCTTCCGGATCGGAAGTCAACAATGCCGGCATAGAAATGATAAACGGCACCGTCAACACATTATACGGCGGCGGTTACAATTCTACCGTCAACAATTCAACAATCAACGCTTCCGGCGGAGAAATTGATGTTTTGTATCTCGGCGGATATCACAATATTGCAAATCCGACGGATGTTTCAAATGTTGTCAATTCTGTTTTGAAACTTTCGGGAACCGCGATTACCGGCGGCAAAATTTATGGCACCGGCGAGATGGAAACCGACACTGTTGACGAGGTTTTCATTCATCTTCACGATTTAAAAACAAAAGATTACTGGTATTATTTTGATGAAGATTCACTTTCGAATGCCGAATTGAGAATTATCAGATACGGTCAGCTTTTAAGATACGGAATCGTTGAAGTGGATGATTCAAGCCGTCCGATTTATTTGTTCCCGTACACGCTTTTTGAAAAAGATCCCGGAAATAATACGTCGACATCTTCCGGCGGCGGCAAGACCATCAATCCGAGTTCGCCGATGGGCGGCGTTGAAGAAACACCGGAAGGATTTAAAACGGAAGTTGAAACGCCGATTATTATTGTTTTGCTGTTCCCGCTTGCAATCGCATCGTATTGTTACAGGCGAAAAGAAGACAAAGATTGAGTTGATTTTTAAAAACACAAAATGAAAAGGCGAAATTCGTCTTTTCACTTTTTTTAAAAACGGCAGCTTGTTTTTTCAATACTTTTTTTAAAAAAACAGGGATTGTTTTTTCAAATTTTTAAAACCGGTGCGACTCGCGCGCGGCGGCAGCGCAACTGCTGCGAGACGGCAAACACAAAAACAGCAAGATAAAACCTGTAAAAAAAGAAATAAATATAAAACGGAAGATAAAATCAGATTTTATTTCCGTATTTCGCTTTTAATTTTTGATTCAAATTGTCAACCTGTTCCACCGCCGTTCCGATGTATTTGTACGGGTTGACCAAGTTTTCAATATCATCGCCGGTTAAAACGGCGGCCAATTCTTTGTCCGAGAGCAGCGCATCTTTGAAGTGAACGTTTTCTTCAACGGACTTCATGGCGGCCGAGCGGACAATTTCGTGCGCTTCCTGGCGGCCGACACCGCGAAGCGTGAGTTCGATCATGATGGCTTCGCCCATATTCAAGCCGTTGAGAAGGTTTAAATTTCTTTCAATGTTGGCTTGATTGAATCTCAAATTTTCCAAAACATTGATGCCGAGATTAATAATATGATCCGCCAAAATGCAGCCTTCCGGGAAAACAATTCTCTCGGCCGACGAATTCGTCAGGTCGCGTTCGTCCCAAAGCGTGTTGTTTAAAAGTTCCGTTTCAACAAATCCGCGGACAATGCGCGCAAGACCGCAAATCTGTTCGGATTTAATCGGATTTCTTTTGTGCGGCATCGTTGAAGAGCCGACTTGTTTTTTGCCGAATCCTTCTTCAAGCTCGCCGATTTCACTGCGCTGCATGGAGCGGATTTCGGTTCCGATTTTGTCGAGCGTTGTCACAACGCCGGCCATCCACATCACAAATTCCGCATGGCGGTCTCTTTGAATCAGCTGGTTGGAAACATCAACCGAGCCGAGGCCCAAATATTCCATCGTTTTCTTTTGGATTTCAATGCCGTTCTTGCCGAAAGCCGCCTGCGTTCCGACAGCGCCGCTCATCTGGCCGACCAAGAGGCGCGGTTTGAGTTCGCCGAGGCGGTCGATGTGGCGGTCCACTTCGGACGCCCAAATCGCAAAGCGGAGACCGTAAGTTGTCGGAACGCCGATTTGTCCGTGCGTTCGACCGCAGCAGACGGTGTTTTTGTGGTCTACCGACTGTTTGACCAAAATGGCAAGCAAACGATAAAGTTTGTCTTCCATGACAGCGACAGCTTCCTTGAATTGAAGCGCGGTTGCCGTGTCTAATATATCATTGGAAGTCGCGCCGAAGTGAACCCATTTGCCGGCATCGCCTTGGCATTGTTCGGCAATCGCCTTGACAACAGCCATCATATCGTGGTTGATTTCGTTTTCGATTTCATCGACACGGTCCCATTTGACATGCGGAAGAGAGTTTCCGATTTCAAGCGCGGCGTCTTTGGGAATCATTCCGAGATCGGCTTCGGCGCGGGAAAGCGCGATTTCTGTTTCAACAAGCGTTTGAAGTCTTTTTTCTTGAGTCCAAACGTCTTTCATTTCCTTTGTTCCGTAACGGAATTCAATCGGATGGATAGGCATTTCTTTTGCTCCGTTATCATAATTTGATAATAATATTGATAGTAAATGATAATAGTGAAAATAGCCTTGATGTTTAATACAGATATAAATTTAATGTGTTCAACGGAAAATATCCAAAACTCTTATATGTATTAAGTGATAGTTATCATTCCTTTGAACAACAAGTTAATTGATATTTTATTGAATCGGTTTTGCGGTTCAGCTGATGCATTTTAACTTAAATTCATAATTTTACAATTATTCAATTTATTCAGGTGAATTATTATGGGAAAATTTCCGGAAGCAGACGAACGCTTATTAAAGAAAAAGATTTGTATGAAATGTAACGCGCGCAATTCTATCCGCGCAACCCGCTGCAGAAAATGCAACTATCCGAACCTCAGATTGAAGGCAAAGGACAAGAGCGGAGCGTGATTGCGTAATGACGGTGGAAGAGTACCTCTCGGAAATCATCCAAAAGGAAGGCATCGCTCACGTTACACTGATCGATCCGGCCTCCCAAAAACCCGAAGAGGCGGTGCGTTTGGCAACCGAAGCTGTTGCCGGCGGAACAAACGCGATTATGCTCGGCGGCTCAACCGATGCCGGCGGCCAGCTTTTGGACCTTACCGCCAAGATGATCAAAGAGAACGTCTCAGTCCCCATCATCCTTTTCCCGGGCAGCACGTCCGGCTTTACAACCAACGCGGACTGCGTTTTGTTCATGAGTCTGTTGAACTCCCGCGATCCGCATTATATCGTCGGCAACCAAATGCTCGGCGCTTTAACGCTTTACAAAACCGGCATGGAATCCATTCCGATGGCGTACCTCGTTTGCGAGCCCGGCGGAACAGTCGGCTGGGTCGGAGACGCGAAACTCCTTCCGCGCGCCAAGCCGGAACTCGCCGCGGCCTACGCTTTGACCGGCAAATACTACGGCATGCGCTACACCTACCTCGAAGCAGGATCCGGCGCAGACTCACCGCTTCCCCCCGAAATGATCGGAACGGTCAAACACGTCTTAAAAGACAGCGTTTTAATCGTCGGCGGCGGAATCCGCGACGGTAAAGCGGCAGCAATCTGCGCGAAAGCCGGTGCCGATATCATCGTGACCGGAACGGCGATTGAAAAAGCCGATGATGTCAAAGCCTTAACGGCTGAAATCGTCATGGGTGCCAAAATGGGCAAAAAAGCTTAATTTTGCCGAAAAATTATTTATTATCATTAATATTCGCCGCTTTCGCGGCTTTTTTTATTTAATTTTATTTTTTGACATTTACTTTTCCTTTGCGGAGGTTTTAGTGTGCTGAAGGTCTCTCATCTCGTTAAAGAATATCAGACGGCTCACGGAGAAAAACGTGTTTTGAATGATTTGTCTTTTGAAGTATCTGCTGCCGAAATTGTCGGAATTACCGGAAAAAGCGGCGCAGGCAAAACAACTCTTTTAAAAATTCTGCGCGGCGTTGAATCTTTTGACGGCGGCGCGATTGAAATCGATGGTCAAACCATTTTGCCCGATTCCGGAAAAGAGGGCGAGAAAATTCTTCGCCAGGCGACCGCAATTCATCTTCAGCGCAATTTCGGACTTTGGAGCGGCCCCGCCATTGAAAACATTATCCGCAGATTGAATTTTCATATTGTCGGCACCGAAGCCCTTCCGCTTCCCGATCACTATACTTATCAAGACCTTTACGATGAGGCGCTTTCCATTTTGAAAATGGTTCACTTAGAAGACAAAGCGCTCCATTCGACCGACCATCTCAGCGGCGGCGAAAAACAGCGTCTCGTTTTGGCTCGCCAGATTGCCGCGCGCCCGAAAATTATGCTTTTGGACGAGCCCGTCACGATGACCGGCCCCGACACGAAACAGGAAATTTTAGACGTGATTTTGGAATTAAAAGAAAAGCTTAACATTCCGATTCTCGTCGTTTCTCACCTCCCCGAAGTTCACGCATACCTTGCCGACCGCGTTTTGTTTTTAGAAGACGGCAAAATCGCAATGGAAGGCGACCCCGCAACGGTTCTTAAATCATTCCTGAAAGACATGGAACCGAAAGAGCCTTTGCTCAACGTTTCTGAGCTTGCGCCGTGCGTTCGCGCGAAAGACGTTTCCAAGCGCTACAGCCTGATTCGCGTCGGCGAAGTTTTAAACATTCAGAATTTGAATTTTGAGATTTATGAAAAACAAATTACGACTTTTATCGGCAGTTCCGGCGCCGGCAAAACAACCGTGATGAAGCTGCTTGAAGGCATGGTGCCGCCGACATCGGGAACGATTGAAATCCTTTATCGCGAGCATGAAAACGGCAGCGCAAAATCGGACGGCAAATGGATTGACATCGGCGCTTACAACGAAAACCGCATTTATTTACGAAGCGTCATCAGCATCATGAATCAGGAATTTTCAATGTCGGTCAACTCCACCGTTCGCGACCAGATTCGATTCCGTTTGAGCATGAAAACGAGACATTCCATTGATGTCGCGAAAGACCGCGCCGCCGAATTCGGAATTCCGCCGCAGGTTTTAGACATCATTTATCGTTTGCCCGACATGACAACGGAAGAAAAAGACACAGTCATGAGCGAACTCGGAATTCCCGAAGACATTTTTTCTCAGCTTTTCCCCGTCTTCCCGTCTTCTAATGTCGATGAATACGCGGCGCCGATTTTCAAAGCGCTTGACTTGCCGCTTGAAATTTTGGATCAAAAACCCGACCAAATCAGCGGCGGCGAACACGTTCGCGCCTTTATCGCGCTCAGTTTGGTAACATCACCCGATTACTTATTTTTGGACGAGCCGTTCGGCGACTTGGATCCGGTCACGCTGCGCGATGTGACAAACGCACTCAAGCGCATCAACAAAGAATTCGGAACAACCATCGTCATGGTCAGCCACCACATGGATTTCGTCAAAGAAGCTTCCCACAGAGCGATTTTAATTGACAGCGGCGCAATTGCGATGGACGGCGACCCTGCCGAAGTTTGCAGCGCGCTGATTCAAAAGAGTAACGCCAAATATTTGGATTTTGATATTGAAAAATTAATGCAGGAATAAATTTCTGCATTTTTTCAAAAACGCAATTGGGTTTTTTATTTTTTGTAAAGTTTGTGCGGCTTGCGCGCGGCGCACTGCCGCAAAAATACTGCATATAACCAAAAATATTAATCATTTCTTTTCTTTTAATTATCCCATGAATAATCAAAAAACAAATTTTTCTAAAAAACCTCTTCTTTTAATGATTCTTGACGGCTGGGGGTACAACCCGAAAACGGAAGGAAACGCCGTATTTGAAGCAAATACGCCGAATTTGGATCGCCTTGAAAAAAATTATCCGACCGCGCTTGGCGCAACTTCGGGAGAAGATGTCGGGCTCCCCGAGGGTCAAATGGGAAATTCCGAAGTCGGGCACCTGAATATGGGTGCCGGCCGAATCGTGTATCAAGATTTGACGCTGATTAACAAAGAAATCGAAGACGGAACTTTTTATCAAAATCCCGCGCTTCTCCAAGCGGTAACGGCCGCTAAGGAAAACGGAAAAGCGCTTCATTTGATGGGGCTCGTTTCTTACGGCGGCGTTCACAGCCATATGAATCATTTAAAAGCGCTTTTGAAGCTGGCGAAAAAAGAAAGCTTAGATCACGTTTACGTTCACGCGTTTTTAGACGGCAGAGATGTTTCACCGAAATCCGCGATGAACGATCTTAAAGATCTTGAAAAATTCATGAGCGATGAGAAAATCGGAAAACTTGCGACCGTCACCGGCCGATATTACGCAATGGATCGCGACAAAAGATGGGACCGGACGGAAAAAGCGTATGACGCTTTAACGCTTGAAACCGGAGATTTGAAACGGGATCCCGACATCGTTTTAACAAATTCGTGGGAAAACGCGCTTTCGGATTCGTTTGAAAAAGGCGAAACGGACGAATTTGTCAAGCCGATTGTGCTCTTAGATGACGGCGGAAAAAGAGTCGGATTCATCGGCGACGGCGATTCCGTCATTTTCTTCAATTTCCGCCCCGACCGCGCGCGTCAGCTGACTTACGCGTTTGTCGAGCCGGATTCAAAAATCGGATTTAAGCGGAAAAATTTCCCGAAAACGCATTTTGTCGGCATGACACCGTATGATGAAGAATTAGATATTCCGGTCGCGTATCCGCCGAAAGATTTGAAAAACACAATCGGCGAATATTTGGCGGCAAACGGCAAAAGCCAGCTTCGAATTGCCGAGACGGAAAAATACGCGCATGTGACGTTTTTCTTTAACGGCGGCGTTGAAGAGCCCAACATTAACGAAGACCGCGTTTTGATTCCGTCGCCGAAAGTCGCGACATATGATTTAAAACCGGAAATGAGCGCGTATGAAGTCACCGATGCGCTGCTTGAAAAAATCGACGGCGGCAAATACGATTTCATTGTCCTCAATTTCGCCAACATGGACATGGTCGGCCACACCGGCGATATTGCCGCTGCAAAAGCGGCAGTCGAAGCGGTGGACGCATGCGTCGGAAAGCTGGCGGACAAAGTGCTTGCTGCAGGCGGCGCGTTGTTCATCACGGCGGATCACGGAAACGCGGAACAAATGGAAGAGGCGGACGGCTCGCCCTGCACGGCGCACACGACCAATCCTGTCAAAATGATTTACGCCGATAAAGATAATTTGGACGAGGCCGGAAAGCCGAAAATGAGTTTAAGAGACAGCGGCAGGCTTTGCGATATCGCGCCGACACTTTTAGAAATAATGGGAATGGAAATTCCGGAAGAAATGACGGGAGAAACGCTTCTTGTTAAAAATGAATAATTAACCCGAGCTCGTAATTTCAAATCATTTTTGAAAACGATGCAACTCGCGCGCGACGGCGCATCCGTCAAACAAGCGCGATTAATCCTTTATCCGGCCGATAAACTTCACCGGCCTGAATTAATTTATCTAATATTTTATGAAAATCGTCGCCGTCAACACCGCGCTCGCCGCAGTAAAATTCACAATCGGCGACAATCATTGTGCCGTTTTCTTTGAGAATATCCAAAATGATTTGCTGCGGTTTCTTAACTTTTATCGGCTTGATTAAAACTTCTTTATCGACAGGCGCTGTCAGAGCGGAAGCCGAAAGTGAGCCCGGTGTTTGGCTGAGTTCGGCTTGAAGAACGGAGCGTTTTTCAACTGCTTCCGCTTGTGTTTCAAACGGGCCGAAGAAACGCAGGCTGTCCGTTTGGAGTTTGGCGCCGCACTTCTGACAGGCGACCGTTTTGTGTCCGGGCTGCCACAGCTGCGCTTGAGACTGACATTTCGGACAAATAAAAACATACCAAGACATTAAATCACCAATCAGGCGCCGTAACGACGCTCCCGTTTATAAAAACTGTCAAAAGCCTTCTTAAAATCCGCGTCTGTCAAACGGCGAATATCTTTTTCAAAGAAATAATATTCGGAATAAACAGTTTGCCAAAGCATAAAATCCGTCAGCGTGTTTTTGGTGTGAGACATCACAAAATCAGGTTCGAACGGCAATTTCAATTGAGACGAAATGTATTTTGAAGTCATTTCATTCGGATTTGCTTCATTTTTTTCACATTTTACAATGAAATCAGAAAGAATGCGTTTCAATTCATCACGGCCGCCGAGATCGAAAACAAAAAGAACCGATAATTGACCGGATTTGGATGTGGATTCGGATCCGGATTCGAATTGAACCGAATCGGAATTGTCATAATTTTCAACAATCGCAAGCCTTTCGGAATCGAAAGCTATTTTTTTTGAAACCGTTTGAATTTGGTTTTTAAAATATTGAATCAAATCATTTTTCCTTTCGGTGCTGATTGTTTTTAAGAAATCAACGTAAATAATCAAATTCAAAACGCCTTCATTTTCAATAACGGAAAATCGGGAAAACAGATTTTCAATGCTTCCCGCGTCCAAAAGGTCGCTTTCATTCAAAATCAGAAGAAGCGTCTCAAGTTTGTTTCCGGATTCCGTTTTCATATTCAATCATCAAGAAAATGATTTTGTTGTGATTTTGTTGTGATTCGTCGTGATTGCGCGCAGTGCCGCCGAATTATTTCGCCGTTGAAACAATTTTAATTACGTCGCCGTTTTGAAGCTCGTGCTTTTCCGCGAGGCGCATCTTGGTTCGCGCGTCAACCGCGTACAAGAAATGGTCGCCGATGTCGGAATGGATTTTGTAAGCCATGTCCTTGCAGGTCGAACCGCGCTTCATCAGGTAAGCGTCCGGCAGCATGTCACCGGTTTTGTTCGTCCATTTGCCTTCGTCTTCGACCGGATAAACCACAATCATATCCAAAAGCTCGAAAACCGCGCGGTTGATACATTCCTGAACGCCCGTGCTCTTGTGCGTTTCAAGCAGCTGTTTCACGGCGTTAAGTCCTTTTTCCTGCGCCGGGCTGATGTCGCCTGCGATTTCAAAATTCTCGGCGCCCGGCGTATAATGAATAACACCGGCCTTCGCCGCGGATTTTAATGCAAGTTCGGCGGCGGCGCTGGTTTGAATAATTGTTTTGTCTTCCGACTCAACCGGTGAAATGCCGAGTCCTTCGAGCGCGTCAAATTTGTTGGCTGCAATAATCATCGGCTTGCTTTCTTTTCGAATGCTTTGGCACAAACGAATCATATCTTCTTCCGTCCATTTCGCCGGATCAACGGAATACAAATCCGTTTCATGAAGCGCGTAATTCGCATGCTCGACTGTTACGCCCGCGCCGCTGAGCTGATCGGCGACGGCTTCTTCGGATTTCAAACCTTCCGCGCGGATTTTCCGGGAAAGTTTTGCCCAATTGCGATTTAAAATTTCAAACATCCACATTTCAAGTTCGTAATCCAAAAATTCAATATCTGCCACCGGGTTGCCGGAGCCGGGCTCAATCGAATTTCCTTCGGCATCGGTTGACGCGGATGCATCGACGACATGAATAATTGCCTGCGCCTGCCTGAGATCGTCTAAGAACGAATTGCCGAGACCCTTTCCTTTGTGCGCGTCCGGAACCAAACCGGCCACATCGATAATGTCGATCGGAACATAACGAATGCCGTCTTTGCATTTGCCGCAGCGCGTTTCGCGTTCCGTACACGGACAGGGCGTTTGGATGTAGGCGACACCGTGATTGGCGTGAATCGTCGTAAAAGGATAATTTGCAATCTCAACGTCCGCCATGGTGACGGATTTAAAAAACGTAGATTTACCGGCGTTGGGTTTTCCTGCAAGCCCTAAAGTCATTGACATAAAAGATGAATAGGGGTTGTAAGATTTAAAGTTTTTACGGGGATAAAAAAATTAAAATGTAAATTGTTTTTATCATATGAAAACTATAAAAGGATTAACACCCTAATCCATTTCAATAAGAGAATCAGTAAGATAAAACGGAAAACGAATATTAAGGTTTGAGAATAAAATGGGTTTGTCAATTAATAAAAAAGTGTGGCAGTACATGCTGATTGCAACTGCACTCCTCCTTCTTGTTATTTCATTCCTTTTCTACATCAAGCCCGTTTTTATCGCGCTTGTTCTTGGTGTTTTAGCAACGGTTCTTTTGGACAGAATTTTTGAAATTTTCAATAAAGTGACGAAAAACTGTTCAACCGCAAAGCGAAAAGGAATCGCGCTTATCAGCACCGTTTCAATAATTCTTTTTATCGGCATTTTGGCTTTTGCCGGCACCGTGAATCTTTTAACAAACGTTAACGCGGTGATTGCTTCTCTGGAAGATTTTACCGGACAGTACAATGAAACCGCTGAAAACATGGCCGAAGACATTACGAATATTTCGTTTGATGACCGCCAGATTATCATCGGAGAAGGCGGAGCGCGCCCCAATCCGGAAAGCGATTCCAATCCGGACGCGTCAGACCCGCCGCCTGACGCTTCAAATACAACAAACGCCGCGAACACAACGATGTTCGGTTTTGATATGAGTACGACAAGTATCATCCAATCGATTTTAACATCCGGCGGCGGAATCATGACATCAACGACGGGAACGATTTCATTCATCGGAACAACGTTGTTCGCGTCCTGTTTGATTATCCCGATCATGGCCGGCTATTATTTTAAAGAAAAAGGAAAAATCCGCAACAAAGTCATTGTTGTCGTCCCGGACAAATACAAAGAATCGGTCAGCACGACGATTCAAACCGTTGTCAGCGACATGGGCGCGTACACTATTATGAAAATATTGGAAGCGATTGTGATTATTTTCCTCTATTGCGCCGGATTTTATGTCGTCGGCATTCCGCATTGGCTTTTTGCCGGAATTTTAATGGGGTTGTTTAACATTGTCCCGTACGTCGGCTTTGTTTTGCCCGCGATTCCGGTCACCGTTTACGCGTACACGCTCGGAACGGAAGTGATGCTCGCCGTCATCGGCATCATTGTTGTGATTCAGTTTTTCGATTATTTCTTCATTCTGCCGAATATGGTTATGAAAACCGTCAAAATCGGATCGTTTACAGCTGTTATTTTAACGCTTGCCGGATTGAAAATCGCAGGCGTTTTCGGGTTAATCTTCGCAGTCCCGCTGTATATTTTCTGTAAAATCATATTGACCGCTTGTTACAGAATGTTAGTTTCCATGTATCCCGATCCGACCGACCCGAACGAAGCGATTTTAGACGAAGGATGAATGCGGTTTGCGATAAAAATCATGAATGCATTTGAAATACAAAATCCGATTGATGTACTCATTGACTCCGATAATAAGGTTTATATTCTATATCAGCTATTCATGAATCTCAGCGTGTCCTGATAGGGTAGTGGATATCCTGGAAGCCTGCGGAGCTTTCGACCTGAGTTCGAGTCTCAGTCGGGACGCTAAAAAAGAAAGGCGGTCGTTTTTATGAAATGACCGCCTTTTTTGTTATATACAAACAATTCTTTTACAAAATTTTAAAAAATATATAAAAGCCCCGATAGGGTAGCGGATATCCTGAGAGCCTCCGGAGCTTTCGACCTGAGTTCGAGTCTCAGTCGGGGCGCTTTTTTAACAGATTTTTTATTTGTTTTGAATTGTTTCATTTTTAAATTAGATTCACTTTTGAGATTTCAAATTGCTTTTCAGATTAGTTTATAATTTATGAGTTCTTTTAAGTTTCAAATTCAAAAGAACAAATTGATGAAATTATGACGCAAAATTATTTCAGAAACGGTTGACAGACTCAGGACAGCTGATCGGAAAAAGCTGTCAAAGGAATTTAAATACTGAGTTTTAACTGTATTATTTTTTACAAATTAGAATTTTAAAATTATCAAATAATTATCGGAGTACATTTATTATGGCAGAAACGTCAGCGCATGACAAATATGAATTTAAAAAAACGCTTGAAACAATCCGTGACAAAAAAGGAAGAAGCACGGAATTGGTTTCGCTTTATATTCCGGCGGACAAACAGATTTCAGACGTGGCAGCGGACTTAAGAGAAGAACACAGTCAGGCGTCAAACATCAAATCCAAATTAACGAAAACGAATGTGCAGGGCGCGATTGACTCGCTTCTTGCGAAGCTCAGATATTTGGACAAAGTTCCCGAAAACGGCATTGTTTATTTTACGGGCGCAGTTGACATCGGCGCGAACAAAACGAACATGGAAAGTTACGTCATTCATCCGCCCGAGCCGATTATTACTTATAAATATCACTGCAATTCCGAATTTTATTTAGAGCCGCTTGAGTATATGCTCAAAGAAAAGGGAACGTTTGGTCTTCTTGTAATGGACAGAAGAGAAGCGACGATCGGAACACTGGTCGGCAAGAAGATTGAGGCGCAGCGAAGGCTGACGTCAACAGTTCCGGGAAAGCAGCGCAAAGGCGGTCAGAGTGCCCAGCGTTTCCAGAGTTTGAGATTGATTGCGATTCATGATTTCTACAAAAGAATCGGTGACGCGGCCAGTGAAATTTATTTGACGATTGATCCGAAGGATTTCAAAGGCATTCTCATCGGCGGCCCGTCGCCGACCAAAGAAGAGTTTTATGACGGTGAATTTTTCCACCACGAACTTCAAAGAAAAGTTCTCGGTCTTTTCGATATCGCTTACACCGATGAATCCGGCCTTCACGAACTTGTGAACGCGGCTGCCGAAAAGCTCATGGATTTAGAGCTGATGGAGCAGAAAAACATCATGAAGCAATTCTTCAAGGAATTGATTGCCGAATCCGGACGCGCGTCTTACGGTGAAAAAAGCGTCCGCGCGAATTTGGAAATTAACTCTGTTGAAATGCTGATTTTGTCCGAAGATTTGAGAGCGGAAAGAATGACGGCAACGTGCCAAAGCTGCGGCGAGCTGAACCAGAAAACGCGTACATGGCGCCCGGGCGAACACATTCCTGATTTGGGAACGTGTACGAAGTGCGGCGCGGAATTGTCCGACGTTGAAATCAGAGATGTTGTTGACGAGCTCTCCGAGCTTGCGGACAAATCCAACGCGGTTGTTCATTTCATTTCAACCGACTTTGATGAAGGCAATCAGCTGATGTCCGCTTTCGGCGGCATTGTCGCTGTTTTAAGATACAACACCGGCCTTTAAGGCCGGTTTTTCGCCGAATAAACACGAATCGTGATGAAATGCCGAAAACCGAAATTTATTCTTTGAACGATTTTAAAACCGCGACGGAAACGGCGGCAAACGCGCTTTTAAACGGAAAAATCGCGGCATTTCCGACGGAAACGGTTTACGGTCTCGGCGCGCGCATTTCCGATGAAAACGCTGTTTTAAAGGTTTATAAAGCAAAGGGGCGCGTCCCCGAAAAACCGCTCAGCATTTTAATTTCATCCGTGGATGACATGGAAAAAATCGCGGCTGAAATCCCGGAAACCGCAAGAATCCTCGCGGAAAAATTTTGGCCGGGACCGCTGACAATTATTTTAAAGAAAAAGGCTGAAATTTCAAACAAAATTACGGCCGGAAAAGAAACCGTCGGACTGCGCGTTCCGGCGCACCCGGCAGCACTTGAAATCGTTCGCCTGAGCGGACCGCTGGCATGCCCGAGCGCGAATTTATCCGGCAGCCGAGAGCCGAAATCGACCGCAGATGTTTTGGCAGACTTGGACGGAAAAATTGACATTTTAATTGACGGCGGCGACACTTTGATTCAAAAACCGTCAACAATCATTGACTTAACAGTTCAGCCGCCGAAAATTTTAAGAGAAGGCGGATTAGATATATCAGAAATTAAAGAATGGATTGGGGAAACAGAATGAATGCTGAGAAAAAAGCGAAAGTCAGAAGCAAATCGCAAGGAAAACAGATTACGGAAACCGTCAAAACCATTAACATCATCAATTTGGTGATTATCGTCGGCGGCTTTTTTTTAATGATTTTAAATCTCAGTCCGCTGATGACAAAAATCGGCCAAGGCTTAATCATGGCAGGCGCGTTTCTGATCGTTTTGACAATTGTTTTTCAGCTGATGCTGGCAAGCAAAATGAGAAGCGGCAAACTTTAACATATAATTTTATTTTTACTTTTTTATCGGTTCGGGTCAGAAATGGAAAAAAAACCGGCGCAAAGCGCGTTTATGCAAAAATATTTCGATTCGCTGGAAGAGAAATTAACCAAAGAAATGGAAATAGCGAACGCTGCGCGCGCCCGAGGCGAAGATCCGCACCCGGCTGTTGAGATTCCGCTTGCGAAAGACTTGGCGGACCGTGTCGAGAATTTAATCGGCGTCAAGGGTGTCGCAAAACGTCTTCGCGAAATCGAAGACGAAGGAAAAAACCGTGAAGAAGCCGCGCTTTTAATCGGCAAGGAAATCGCGGAAGGAAAGGTCGGCGGCTTTACGACAAGAGAACAGGCGGTTGATGCCGCGATTCGCGTGTCAATGGCGGTTATTACAGAAGGCGTCGTCGCGGCGCCCATTGAAGGGATTGCCGAAGTTAAAATTGATAAGAACAGCGACGGTTCCGAATTTTTAAGAATTTACTATTCCGGCCCGATTCGAAGCGCCGGCGGAACCGCGCAAGCGCTTTCTGTTTTGGTCGGCGATTATGTGCGCCGCAGTCTCGGCTTGGACCGTTTTAAACCGCGCAAAGAATTGGTGGAACGTTACGCCGAAGAAATTCGAATTTACAAAAGAACGGCGTCGCTTCAATATTCGCCGACGGATGATGAAATCCGTCTCATTGTCGAAAACTGTCCGGTTTGCGTTGACGGTGATTCGACGGAAGAAGCGGAAGTCGAAGGCTATCGAAATATGCCGGAGATCCCCGGAAACCGCCTTCGCGGCGGCATGGCTCTTGTGATTGCCGAAGGCATGATTTTAAAGGCGCCGAAAGTGAAAAAGCACGTCGATAATTTGAAAATGGACGGCTGGGAATTTCTGGATAAATTAATCGCCGGAACGAAAACGGAAGATAAAAAAGGCGATGATTCCCCGGCCGCCGCCGGAAAGCCCGGAGCCGTCACGTTAAAAATCAAACCCAAAACCAAATACATTCAGGATTTGATTGCCGGCCGCCCTCTTTTTTCCCACCCGTCGCGTGAAGGCGGATTTCGTCTCAGATACGGCCGCTCCCGAAACACATCGTTTGCCGCCGCAGGAATCAGCCCCGCTTCGATGTTCATTCTCGGTGATTTCATCACAAACGGAACGCAATTGAAAGTGGAGCGTCCCGGAAAAGCAGCCGGAATGGCCGCCGTTGACTCAATCGAAGGTCCGACCGTTCGCCTGACAAACGGCGACGTGCTTCGCGCAGATGATGAAAAAACCGCGCTCGCCGTCAAACCCGACATTGATTTAATCATTGATGTCGGCGAAATTTTGTTCAATTACGGCGACTTTTTGGAAAACAATCATCAATTAATGCCGTCGCCTTATTGTTTTGAATGGTGGCTTTATGATTATGAAAACGAATACAACCGTTTGAAAAAGGAAAAAAAGGATCTCTCCCGTTTCCCGAGCCCGAAAAACGCCGAAGAATTAAAACACGTCTCGGAAGAGAACGCGCTTTTATTTGCGGAAAACGGGATTCCGCTTCATCCCGATTACAATTACTTATGGCACGATTTGTATTTAGAAGAGCTTGACAAAATCGCGGCATTTGCCGCCGAAAACGGCCGGCTGGTCGAATACGCGGACACAGAATCCGTAAACAGCAACTCCGAAGGCGAAGCCGAAGAAAAAACATGGCTGGCGCTGCCTTACGAAAAATCAATCGATGAAGGAATTAAGCCGCTGCTTGAAAACATTTTGATTTTGCACATCGTTCGAACAATCGGCGATGAAAAACATTTGTTAATTGCGCCGCCGACTCATATTTTAAAATGTCTCGGCTTGAATGTTGAGAAAGACGGAACGCTGAGAAAAACATGGGAAATTGATGAAATCAAAGCCGCCGGCATTGAATTAACGGTTGATGCCGTCAGCCGGATTTCAGGAATGCCGGTAAAACCGCGCGCGCCTTCTCGAATCGGCGCGCGTATGGGTCGCCCCGAAAAATCGGCGCTTCGAAAAATGTCGCCGGCGGCTCAAGTTCTTTTCCCGATCGGAGAGCACGGCGGAAAAACAAGAAACCTCGTCAACGCTTCCGAATACCGCGAGGACATGAACGCTAAAACCGGAAAGTTTGAGATTAAAATCGGCATGCGCGTCTGTCCGCGCTGCGGCCGGGAAACGCACAAATGGCGCTGCGGCTGCGGCGAGTTCACGATTGAGCGGCTGTTTTGTCCGCGCTGCGCGATTGAAACATCCGCCCCGAAATGCCCGAAATGTGAAAGACCAACGATGGGCGGCCGAAAGAAATCCATCGAATTCCGGCCGATTTACAAAGAAGCCATCGAACGGCTCGGCGTTCGCGATAATTTCGATTTGATTAAAGGCGTCAAAGAATTGATGAGCCGGGCCAAAACGCCTGAGCCGCTTGAAAAAGGAATTTTGCGCGCGCTTCATGAAGTTTATATTTTCAAAGACGGAACGGTTCGCTACGACATGTCCGACATTCCGCTCACGCACATCCGCGCCGACGAGCTTGGCATCACGGCGGCGGATTTAAAGAATCTCGGCTATGAAAAAGACATTTACGGCAAAGATTTGGTGTCTGACGATCAGGTGGTTTGCCTGTTTGTTCAGGATTTGGTCATTTCCGTTGACTGCGCCGAATATTTGCTGAAAACGACGCAGTATGTCGATGATCTTCTGAAACGGTATTACGGGGTTGAACCGTATTACAATTGCGAAACCATCAAAGATTTGCTGGGCGTGATGGTCATCGGTCTTGCGCCGCACACGTCCGCAGGCGTTTTGGGGCGCATTGTCGGCTTCACGAAGGCGTCTGTCGGCTTTGCCCACCCGTATTTCCACGCGTCTAAGCGCAGAAACTGTGACGGTGACGAGGACTGCGTGATGCTTCTCTTAGACGGCATGCTCAACTTTTCGCGCGAATATTTGCCGGACAAACGCGGCGGTCAAATGGATGCGCCGCTTGTTTTAACGATTCGGATTGACCCGAATGAAATCGATAAGGAAGCGCATAATATTGATATGTGCGCGCGTTATCCGCATGAATTTTACTTGGCGACGGAAGAATACAAAAATCCGGCCGAAATTTCAAAAATTATGGATTTGGTCAGCGGTCGTTTGAAAACGCCGGATCAATACGAAAATTTCATGTTCACGCACGGAACGACGGACATTGCAAAAGGTCCCGCATTTTCCGCGTACAAAACGCTTGATTCGATGACGGACAAAATGGAAGCGCAGCTTCAGCTGGCCGAGAAAATCCGCGCGGTCGATGAATCGAATGTCGCGGAATTGGTTTTAAAATCGCATTTCCTGCCGGATATTATGGGCAATCTGCGCGCGTTTTCAAAGCAAACTTTCCGCTGCATCAAATGTGAAGCGAAATACCGGCGCCCGCCGCTGACCGGAACATGCCCGAAATGCGGCGGCGGAAACATTATTTTAACGGTTCACGAAGGCGCGGTTCGAAAATACGTTGAAGTTTCAAAAGAAGTCGCGATTAAGTATCACGTTTCGGAATACACGCTGGAGCGGATTGAACTTTTGGAACAGGATATCATTCAGACGTTTGAGAATCATAAAATTAAAAAAACTTCATTGACAGACTTCATGTAATAAACAAATCATTTTGCTTTGTTTCTATTTTTGTTTAAACCGAAACATCGGTTTTAATTTGTTTTCTTAAACCCGAACTCCCGTTAAAATTCAAACACTTTTTTTGATGAATGAAAAACGGAGTTCGATTTTTGATTTATTTGAAGAAAAGAAGATGTTTCGTTTTAATTTTAAAATCAAATTAAAATTTCAAATCCGTTTTCAAAGATTTTTAAATATTTCCAAATAAAAAATTCTTTAAATTGAGATTTAAAAGATTCTGTTTTAAAAAATAGAGAAGAAATGAAATCCGCTTATTCGGATTCCATTTCTGCGTCGTAATCTTTGTCAATTTCGTCTGCTCTTCTGTAGAAGAAGGCGTAAACTGAAATTGAAATGATGTACACCAAGCACAATATTGCGTTGTTCATCGGCTCGGGCTCGGGTTCCGGATCGGGTCCGGGGCTCGGATCCGGTCCGGGTCCGGGCGGCTCAGGCTCTTCCGGAATTCCGGGCATCGGGTCGACAACGGTTGCGTTGCCGGTTCCGCTGCCGCCGTCGGATCCTGTTCTGTACCACTGCGCATAGAAAGTGATATCGTCGGTAACTCTGAACAAATCACCGGTTCTGTAAAGTGTTCCGGCTCCGTTTTGATCCATAGTCCAGCCTTTGAAGATGTGGCCTTCATAATCCATTGTGTTGGAAAGAACGGAAGTTTCATAATTGTAACTGTAACTGGATGTTGTCGGCGGAATGCCTGACCCTGTGTAACCGTTGCCGTCATACGCAATTGTGAAGCTTTCCATTGATCTGTCAATCCAAATCGCTTCGAAAGTAAGATCAGAATCCGGCATAAAGATAAACTCTGACCCGTCGCCTACAAATGTGTCAGTCGAAGAACCGCCGTTAACATCAACAACGACATTTGATTTCCAACCGTCGAATTCGTAACCGACTCTAATCAAATCAGTACCATTTTCAACAGGCAGAAGATCATCTTCGCTATATCTGACTTCTGCCGGCAAAGTTCCAATGACATCATTCGGCGCATCTGTCGTGTAAGTGACCTTGTATTCGCCTTCTTCCCAAACTGCGTATAAATTGGTTGCAGCGGATTCAAGACTCATGTCAACGCCTTGTTCGCCGGAATCGTATTGGACAATCGAAGATTGATCATCATTCCATCCTTTCAAGAAGTAACCTGTTTTAACAAAGCCCGCATCTGCGGCATTGATGATATTAACATTTGTTTTGGCGGTGTAATAAACAACAACCGGTGTACCCGGATTTCCTGCCGGAACATCAGCGCCATTCGGATAGTAGTTTATTGAATAGTCGTAAGTTGTCGGGTCATCCCAGACAGCATACAGGTCTTCGTTATTGGCAGGCATTGTGAAAATGCTTCCGATGTGATATTCCGGAGTAGTTGCTGACGGAGTTGTAGACCAACCGATTAAGATACTGCCGAGTTTTGAGAAACCGACTTCTGTTTGGTTGAGGAGTTGGTGGGTTTCACCTGCCAGTAAAGATGTCAGATGATAATTGCCTGCCGTTTCTGACCAGTAGGTCAAAACATGTCCGCCTGTGTCAGGAACATACAATGCTTTGAAAGTTGCATCGGTTGCGCCTATTGGGACTTGACCTGTTAAGGTGTAAGTCGGAGACCAGCTGTTGAAGATCCAACCTGTATTTCCGACAACAGTCGGAGCAGTCGGGTAACTGTCAACGCCTTTAATTAAATTGTAACTGAGCGCGTCGCTTGTTGTGCCGTTGCCGTCCAAATCAAATGTGACGGTGATACGGTCAGCTGCGTTTTCGACATAAGTGGCCGTGAAAGAGGCGTCACTTGCACTGGTCGGAACAACACCGCTTAAACCGTAAGCAGGCGTCCAGGCAGAGAAAGTCCAGCCGGCGTTACCGGTGACGGAAGGCGCAGTCGGGTAACTGTCAACGCCTTTAATTAAATTGTAACTGAGCGCGTCGCTTGTTGTGCCGTTGCCGTCCAAATCAAATGTGACGGTGATACGGTCAGCTGCGTTTTCGACATAAGTGGCCGTGAAAGAGGCGTCACTTGCACTGGTCGGAACAACACCGCTTAAACCGTAAGCAGGCGTCCAGCCAGAGAAAGTCCAGCCGGCGTTACCGGTGACGGAAGGCGCAGTCGGGTAACTGTCAACGCCTTTAATTAAATTGTAACTGAGCGCGTCGCTTGTTGTGCCGTTGCCGTCCAAATCAAATGTGACGGTGATACGGTCAGCTGCGTTTTCGACATAAGTGGCCGTGAAAGAGGCGTCACTTGCACTGGTCGGAACAACACCGCTTAAACCGTAAGCAGGCGTCCAGGCAGAGAAAGTCCAGCCGGTGTTACCGGTGACGGAAGGCGCAGTCGGGTAACTGTCAACGCCTTTAATTAAATTGTAACTGAGCGCGTCGCTTGTTGTGCCGTTGCCGTCCAAATCAAATGTGACGGTGATACGATCGGCGGCGTTTTCGACATAAGTGGCCGTGAAAGAGGCGTCACTTGCACTGGTCGGAACAACACCGCTTAAACCGTAAGCAGGCGTCCAGGCAGAGAAAGTCCAGCCGGCGTTACCGGTGACGGAAGGCGCAGTCGGGTAACTGTCAACGCCTTTAATTAAATTGTAACTGAGCGCGTCGCTTGTTGTGCCGTTGCCGTCCAAATCAAATGTGACGGTGATACGATCGGCGGCGTTTTCGACATAAGTGGCCGTGAAAGAGGCGTCACTTGCACTGGTCGGAACAACACCGCTTAAACTGTAAGCAGGCGTCCAGCCAGAGAAAGTCCAGCCGGCGTTACCGGTGACGGAAGGCGCAGTCGGGTAACTGTCAACGCCTTTAATTAAATTGTAACTGAGCGCGTCGCTTGTTGTGCCGTTGCCGTCCAAATCAAATGTGACGGTGATACGGTCAGCTGCGTTTTCGACATAAGTGGCCGTGAAAGAGGCGTCACTTGCACTGGTCGGAACAACACCGCTTAAACCGTAAGCAGGCGTCCAGGCAGAGAAAGTCCAGCCGGCGTTACCGGTGACGGAAGGCGCAGTCGGGTAACTGTCAACGCCTTTAATTAAATTGTAATTGAGCGCGTCGCTTGTTGTGCCGTTGCCGTCCAAATCAAATGTGACGGTGATACGGTCAGCTGCGTTTTCGACATAAGTGGCCGTGAAAGAGGCGTCACTTGCACCGGTCGGAACAACACCGCTTAAACCGTAAGCAGGCGTCCAGCCAGAGAAAGTCCAGCCGGCGTTACCGGTGACGGAAGGCGCAGTCGGGTAACTGTCAACGCCTTTAATTAAATTGTAACTGAGCGCGTCGCTTGTTGTGCCGTTGCCGTCCAAATCAAATGTGACGGTGATACGGTCAGCTGCGTTTTCGACATAAGTGGCCGTGAAAGAGGCGTCACTTGCACCGGTCGGAACAACACCGCTTAAACCGTAAGCAGGCGTCCAGCCAGAGAAAGTCCAGCCGGCGTTACCGGTGACGGAAGGCGCAGTCGGGTAACTGTCAACGCCTTTAATTAAATTGTAACTGAGCGCGTCGCTTGTTGTGCCGTTGCCGTCCAAATCAAATGTGACGGTGATACGATCGGCGGCGTTTTCGACATAAGTGGCCGTGAAAGAGGCGTCACTTGCACTGGTCGGAACAACACCGCTTAAACCGTAAGCAGGCGTCCAGGCAGAGAAAGTCCAGCCGGCGTTACCGGTGACGGAAGGCGCAGTCGGGTAACTGTCAACGCCTTTAATTAAATTGTAACTGAGCGCGTCGCTTGTTGTGCCGTTGCCGTCCAAATCAAATGTGACGGTGATACGATCGGCGGCGTTTTCGACATAAGTGGCCGTGAAAGAGGCGTCACTTGCACTGGTCGGAACAACACCGCTTAAACCGTAAGCAGGCGTCCAGGCAGAGAAAGTCCAGCCGGCGTTACCGGTGACGGAAGGCGCAGTCGGGTAACTGTCAACGCCTTTAATTAAATTGTAACTGAGCGCGTCGCTTGTTGTGCCGTTGCCGTCCAAATCAAATGTGACGGTGATACGATCGGCGGCGTTTTCGACATAAGTGGCCGTGAAAGAGGCGTCACTTGCACTGGTCGGAACAACACCGCTTAAACCGTAAGCAGGCGTCCAGGCAGAGAAAGTCCAGCCGGCGTTACCGGTGACGGAAGGCGCAGTCGGGTAACTGTCAACGCCTTTAATTAAATTGTAATTGAGCGCGTCGCTTGTTGTGCCGTTGCCGTCCAAATCAAATGTGACGGTGATACGATCGGCGGCGTTTTCGACATAAGTGGCCGTGAAAGAGGCGTCACTTGCACTGGTCGGAACAACACCGCTTAAACCGTAAGCAGGCGTCCAGGCAGAGAAAGTCCAGCCGGCGTTACCGGTGACGGAAGGCGCAGTCGGGTAACTGTCAACGCCTTTAATTAAATTGTAATTGAGCGCGTCGCTTGTTGTGCCGTTGCCGTCCAAATCAAATGTGACGGTGATACGGTCAGCTGCGTTTTCGACATAAGTGGCCGTGAAAGAGGCGTCACTTGCACCGGTCGGAACAACACCGCTTAAACCGTAAGCAGGCGTCCAGCCAGAGAAAGTCCAGCCGGCGTTACCGGTGACGGAAGGCGCAGTCGGGTAACTGTCAACGCCTTTAATTAAATTGTAACTGAGCGCGTCGCTTGTTGTGCCGTTGCCGTCCAAATCAAATGTGACGGTGATACGGTCAGCTGCGTTTTCGACATAAGTGGCCGTGAAAGAGGCGTCACTTGCACCGGTCGGAACAACACCGCTTAAACCGTAAGCAGGCGTCCAGCCAGAGAAAGTCCAGCCGGCGTTACCGGTGACGGAAGGCGCAGTCGGGTAACTGTCAACGCCTTTAATTAAATTGTAACTGAGCGCGTCGCTTGTTGTGCCGTTGCCGTCCAAATCAAATGTGACGGTGATACGATCGGCGGCGTTTTCGACATAAGTGGCCGTGAAAGAGGCGTCACTTGCACTGGTCGGAACAACACCGCTTAAACCGTAAGCAGGCGTCCAGGCAGAGAAAGTCCAGCCGGCGTTACCGGTGACGGAAGGCGCAGTCGGGTAACTGTCAACGCCTTTAATTAAATTGTAACTGAGCGCGTCGCTTGTTGTGCCGTTGCCGTCCAAATCAAATGTGACGGTGATACGATCGGCGGCGTTTTCGACATAAGTGGCCGTGAAAGAGGCGTCACTTGCACTGGTCGGAACAACACCGCTTAAACCGTAAGCAGGCGTCCAGGCAGAGAAAGTCCAGCCGGCGTTACCGGTGACGGAAGGCGCAGTCGGGTAACTGTCAACGCCTTTAATTAAATTGTAACTGAGCGCGTCGCTTGTTGTGCCGTTGCCGTCCAAATCAAATGTGACGGTGATACGATCGGCGGCGTTTTCGACATAAGTGGCCGTGAAAGAGGCGTCACTTGCACTGGTCGGAACAACACCGCTTAAACCGTAAGCAGGCGTCCAGGCAGAGAAAGTCCAGCCGGCGTTACCGGTGACGGAAGGCGCAGTCGGGTAACTGTCAACGCCTTTAATTAAATTGTAATTGAGCGCGTCGCTTGTTGTGCCGTTGCCGTCCAAATCAAATGTGACGGTGATACGGTCAGCTGCGTTTTCGACATAAGTGGCCGTGAAAGAGGCGTCACTTGCACCGGTCGGAACAACACCGCTTAAACCGTAAGCAGGCGTCCAGCCAGAGAAAGTCCAGCCGGCGTTACCGGTGACGGAAGGCGCAGTCGGGTAACTGTCAACGCCTTTAATTAAATTGTAACTGAGCGCGTCGCTTGTTGTGCCGTTGCCGTCCAAATCAAATGTGACGGTGATACGGTCAGCTGCGTTTTCGACATAAGTGGCCGTGAAAGAGGCGTCACTTGCACCGGTCGGAACAACACCGCTTAAACCGTAAGCAGGCGTCCAGCCAGAGAAAGTCCAGCCGGCGTTACCGGTGACGGAAGGCGCAGTCGGGTAACTGTCAACGCCTTTAATTAAATTGTAACTGAGCGCGTCGCTTGTTGTGCCGTTGCCGTCCAAATCAAATGTGACGGTGATACGATCGGCGGCGTTTTCGACATAAGTGGCCGTGAAAGAGGCGTCACTTGCACTGGTCGGAACAACACCGCTTAAACCGTAAGCAGGCGTCCAGGCAGAGAAAGTCCAGCCGGCGTTACCGGTGACGGAAGGCGCAGTCGGGTAACTGTCAACGCCTTTAATTAAATTGTAACTGAGCGCGTCGCTTGTTGTGCCGTTGCCGTCCAAATCAAATGTGACGGTGATACGATCGGCGGCGTTTTCGACATAAGTGGCCGTGAAAGAGGCGTCACTTGCACTGGTCGGAACAACACCGCTTAAACCGTAAGCAGGCGTCCAGGCAGAGAAAGTCCAGCCGGCGTTACCGGTGACGGAAGGCGCAGTCGGGTAACTGTCAACGCCTTTAATTAAATTGTAACTGAGCGCGTCGCTTGTTGTGCCGTTGCCGTCCAAATCAAATGTGACGGTGATACGATCGGCGGCGTTTTCGACATAAGTGGCCGTGAAAGAGGCGTCACTTGCACTGGTCGGAACAACACCGCTTAAACCGTAAGCAGGCGTCCAGGCAGAGAAAGTCCAGCCGGCGTTACCGGTGACGGAAGGCGCAGTCGGGTAACTGTCAACGCCTTTAATTAAATTGTAACTGAGCGCGTCGCTTGTTGTGCCGTTGCCGTCCAAATCAAATGTGACGGTGATACGATCGGCGGCGTTTTCGACATAAGTGGCCGTGAAAGAGGCGTCACTTGCACTGGTCGGAACAACACCGCTTAAACCGTAAGCAGGCGTCCAGGCAGAGAAAGTCCAGCCGGTGTTACCGGTGACGGAAGGCGCAGTCGGGTAACTGTCAACGCCTTTAATTAAATTGTAACTGAGCGCGTCGCTTGTTGTGCCGTTGCCGTCCAAATCAAATGTGACGGTGATACGGTCAGCTGCGTTTTCGACATAAGTGGCCGTGAAAGAGGCGTCACTTGCACCGGTCGGAACAACACCGCTTAAACTGTAAGCAGGCGTCCAGCCAGAGAAAGTCCAGCCGGCGTTACCGGTGACGGAAGGCGCAGTCGGGTAACTGTCAACGCCTTTAATTAAATTGTAACTGAGCGCGTCGCTTGTTGTGCCGTTGCCGTCCAAATCAAATGTGACGGTGATACGGTCAGCTGCGTTTTCGACATAAGTGGCCGTGAAAGAGGCGTCACTTGCACTGGTCGGAACAACACCGCTTAAACCGTAAGCAGGCGTCCAGGCAGAGAAAGTCCAGCCGGCGTTACCGGTGACGGAAGGCGCAGTCGGGTAACTGTCAACGCCTTTAATTAAATTGTAACTGAGCGCGTCGCTTGTTGTGCCGTTGCCGTCCAAATCAAATGTGACGGTGATACGGTCAGCTGCGTTTTCGACATAAGTGGCCGTGAAAGAGGCGTCACTTGCACTGGTCGGAACAACACCGCTTAAACCGTAAGCAGGCGTCCAGGCAGAGAAAGTCCAGCCGGCGTTACCGGTGACGGAAGGCGCAGTCGGGTAACTGTCAACGCCTTTAATTAAATTGTAACTGAGCGCGTCGCTTGTTGTGCCGTTGCCGTCCAAATCAAATGTGACGGTGATACGGTCAGCTGCGTTTTCGACATAAGTGGCCGTGAAAGAGGCGTCACTTGCACTGGTCGGAACAACACCGCTTAAACCGTAAGCAGGCGTCCAGGCAGAGAAAGTCCAGCCGGCGTTACCGGTGACGGAAGGCGCAGTCGGGTAACTGTCAACGCCTTTAATTAAATTGTAACTGAGCGCGTCGCTTGTTGTGCCGTTGCCGTCCAAATCAAATGTGACGGTGATACGGTCAGCTGCGTTTTCGACATAAGTGGCCGTGAAAGAGGCGTCACTTGCACTGGTCGGAACAACACCGCTTAAACCGTAAGCAGGCGTCCAGGCAGAGAAAGTCCAGCCGGTGTTACCGGTGACGGAAGGCGCAGTCGGGTAACTGTCAACGCCTTTAATTAAATTGTAACTGAGCGCGTCGCTTGTTGTGCCGTTGCCGTCCAAATCAAATGTGACGGTGATACGGTCAGCTGCGTTTTCGACATAAGTGGCCGTGAAAGAGGCGTCACTTGCACCGGTCGGAACAACACCGCTTAAACCGTAAGCAGGCGTCCAGCCAGAGAAAGTCCAGCCGGCGTTACCGGTGACGGAAGGCGCAGTCGGGTAACTGTCAACGCCTTTAATTAAATTGTAACTGAGCGCGTCGCTTGTTGTGCCGTTGCCGTCCAAATCAAATGTGACGGTGATACGGTCAGCTGCGTTTTCGACATAAGTGGCCGTGAAAGAGGCGTCACTTGCACCGGTCGGAACAACACCGCTTAAACTGTAAGCAGGCGTCCAGCCAGAGAAAGTCCAGCCGGCGTTACCGGTGACGGAAGGCGCAGTCGGGTAACTGTCAACGCCTTTAATTAAATTGTAACTGAGCGCGTCGCTTGTTGTGCCGTTGCCGTCCAAATCAAATGTGACGGTGATACGGTCAGCTGCGTTTTCGACATAAGTGGCCGTGAAAGAGGCGTCACTTGCACTGGTCGGAACAACACCGCTTAAACCGTAAGCAGGCGTCCAGGCAGAGAAAGTCCAGCCGGCGTTACCGGTGACGGAAGGCGCAGTCGGGTAACTGTCAACGCCTTTAATTAAATTGTAACTGAGCGCGTCGCTTGTTGTGCCGTTGCCGTCCAAATCAAATGTGACGGTGATACGATCGGCGGCGTTTTCGACATAAGTGGCCGTGAAAGAGGCGTCACTTGCACTGGTCGGAACAACACCGCTTAAACCGTAAGCAGGCGTCCAGGCAGAGAAAGTCCAGCCGGCGTTACCGGTGACGGAAGGCGCAGTCGGGTAACTGTCAACGCCTTTAATTAAATTGTAACTGAGCGCGTCGCTTGTTGTGCCGTTGCCGTCCAAATCAAATGTGACGGTGATACGGTCAGCTGCGTTTTCGACATAAGTGGCCGTGAAAGAGGCGTCACTTGCACTGGTCGGAACAACACCGCTTAAACCGTAAGCAGGCGTCCAGCCAGAGAAAGTCCAGCCGGCGTTACCGGTGACGGAAGGCGCAGTCGGGTAACTGTCAACGCCTTTAATTAAATTGTAACTGAGCGCGTCGCTTGTTGTGCCGTTGCCGTCCAAATCAAATGTGACGGTGATACGGTCAGCTGCGTTTTCGACATAAGTGGCCGTGAAAGAGGCGTCACTTGCACCGGTCGGAACAACACCGCTTAAACCGTAAGCAGGCGTCCAGGCAGAGAAAGTCCAGCCGGCGTTACCGGTGACGGAAGGCGCAGTCGGGTAACTGTCAACGCCTTTAATTAAATTGTAACTGAGCGCGTCGCTTGTTGTGCCGTTGCCGTCCAAATCAAATGTGACGGTGATACGGTCAGCTGCGTTTTCGACATAAGTGGCCGTGAAAGAGGCGTCACTTGCACCGGTCGGAACAACACCGCTTAAACCGTAAGCAGGCGTCCAGCCAGAGAAAGTCCAGCCGGCGTTACCGGTGACGGAAGGCGCAGTCGGGTAACTGTCAACGCCTTTAATTAAATTGTAACTGAGCGCGTCGCTTGTTGTGCCGTTGCCGTCCAAATCAAATGTGACGGTGATACGGTCAGCTGCGTTTTCGACATAAGTGGCCGTGAAAGAGGCGTCACTTGCACCGGTCGGAACAACACCGCTTAAACTGTAAGCAGGCGTCCAGCCAGAGAAAGTCCAGCCGGCGTTACCGGTGACGGAAGGCGCAGTCGGGTAACTGTCAACGCCTTTAATTAAATTGTAACTGAGCGCGTCGCTTGTTGTGCCGTTGCCGTCCAAATCAAATGTGACGGTGATACGGTCAGCTGCGTTTTCGACATAAGTGGCCGTGAAAGAGGCGTCACTTGCACTGGTCGGAACAACACCGCTTAAACCGTAAGCAGGCGTCCAGGCAGAGAAAGTCCAGCCGGCGTTACCGGTGACGGAAGGCGCAGTCGGGTAACTGTCAACGCCTTTAATTAAATTGTAACTGAGCGCGTCGCTTGTTGTGCCGTTGCCGTCCAAATCAAATGTGACGGTGATACGATCGGCGGCGTTTTCGACATAAGTGGCCGTGAAAGAGGCGTCACTTGCACTGGTCGGAACAACACCGCTTAAACCGTAAGCAGGCGTCCAGGCAGAGAAAGTCCAGCCGGCGTTACCGGTGACGGAAGGCGCAGTCGGGTAACTGTCAACGCCTTTAATTAAATTGTAATTGAGCGCGTCGCTTGTTGTGCCGTTGCCGTCCAAATCAAATGTGACGGTGATACGGTCAGCTGCGTTTTCGACATAAGTGGCCGTGAAAGAGGCGTCACTTGCACCGGTCGGAACAACACCGCTTAAACCGTAAGCAGGCGTCCAGCCAGAGAAAGTCCAGCCGGCGTTACCGGTGACGGAAGGCGCAGTCGGGTAACTGTCAACGCCTTTAATTAAATTGTAACTGAGCGCGTCGCTTGTTGTGCCGTTGCCGTCCAAATCAAATGTGACGGTGATACGGTCAGCTGCGTTTTCGACATAAGTGGCCGTGAAAGAGGCGTCACTTGCACCGGTCGGAACAACACCGCTTAAACCGTAAGCAGGCGTCCAGCCAGAGAAAGTCCAGCCGGCGTTACCGGTGACGGAAGGCGCAGTCGGGTAACTGTCAACGCCTTTAATTAAATTGTAACTGAGCGCGTCGCTTGTTGTGCCGTTGCCGTCCAAATCAAATGTGACGGTGATACGGTCAGCTGCGTTTTCGACATAAGTGGCCGTGAAAGAGGCGTCACTTGCACCGGTCGGAACAACACCGCTTAAACCGTAAGCAGGCGTCCAGGCAGAGAAAGTCCAGCCGGCGTTACCGGTGACGGAAGGCGCAGTCGGGTAACTGTCAACGCCTTTAATTAAATTGTAACTGAGCGCGTCGCTTGTTGTGCCGTTGCCGTCCAAATCAAATGTGACGGTGATACGGTCAGCTGCGTTTTCGACATAAGTGGCCGTGAAAGAGGCGTCACTTGCACCGGTCGGAACAACACCGCTTAAACCGTAAGCAGGCGTCCAGGCAGAGAAAGTCCAGCCGGCGTTACCGGTGACGGAAGGCGCAGTCGGGTAACTGTCAACGCCTTTAATTAAATTGTAACTGAGCGCGTCGCTTGTTGTGCCGTTGCCGTCCAAATCAAATGTGACGGTGATACGGTCAGCTGCGTTTTCGACATAAGTGGCCGTGAAAGAGGCGTCACTTGCACCGGTCGGAACAACACCGCTTAAACCGTAAGCAGGCGTCCAGCCAGAGAAAGTCCAGCCGGCGTTACCGGTGACGGAAGGCGCAGTCGGGTAACTGTCAACGCCTTTAATTAAATTGTAACTGAGCGCGTCGCTTGTTGTGCCGTTGCCGTCCAAATCAAATGTGACGGTGATACGGTCAGCTGCGTTTTCGACATAAGTGGCCGTGAAAGAGGCGTCACTTGCACCGGTCGGAACAACACCGCTTAAACTGTAAGCAGGCGTCCAGCCAGAGAAAGTCCAGCCGGCGTTACCGGTGACGGAAGGCGCAGTCGGGTAACTGTCAACGCCTTTAATTAAATTGTAACTGAGCGCGTCGCTTGTTGTGCCGTTGCCGTCCAAATCAAATGTGACGGTGATACGGTCAGCTGCGTTTTCGACATAAGTGGCCGTGAAAGAGGCGTCACTTGCACTGGTCGGAACAACACCGCTTAAACCGTAAGCAGGCGTCCAGGCAGAGAAAGTCCAGCCGGCGTTACCGGTGACGGAAGGCGCAGTCGGGTAACTGTCAACGCCTTTAATTAAATTGTAACTGAGCGCGTCGCTTGTTGTGCCGTTGCCGTCCAAATCAAATGTGACGGTGATACGATCGGCGGCGTTTTCGACATAAGTGGCCGTGAAAGAGGCGTCACTTGCACTGGTCGGAACAACACCGCTTAAACCGTAAGCAGGCGTCCAGGCAGAGAAAGTCCAGCCGGCGTTACCGGTGACGGAAGGCGCAGTCGGGTAACTGTCAACGCCTTTAATTAAATTGTAATTGAGCGCGTCGCTTGTTGTGCCGTTGCCGTCCAAATCAAATGTGACGGTGATACGGTCAGCTGCGTTTTCGACATAAGTGGCCGTGAAAGAGGCGTCACTTGCACCGGTCGGAACAACACCGCTTAAACCGTAAGCAGGCGTCCAGCCAGAGAAAGTCCAGCCGGCGTTACCGGTGACGGAAGGCGCAGTCGGGTAACTGTCAACGCCTTTAATTAAATTGTAACTGAGCGCGTCGCTTGTTGTGCCGTTGCCGTCCAAATCAAATGTGACGGTGATACGGTCAGCTGCGTTTTCGACATAAGTGGCCGTGAAAGAGGCGTCACTTGCACCGGTCGGAACAACACCGCTTAAACCGTAAGCAGGCGTCCAGCCAGAGAAAGTCCAGCCGGCGTTACCGGTGACGGAAGGCGCAGTCGGGTAACTGTCAACGCCTTTAATTAAATTGTAACTGAGCGCGTCGCTTGTTGTGCCGTTGCCGTCCAAATCAAATGTGACGGTGATACGGTCAGCTGCGTTTTCGACATAAGTGGCCGTGAAAGAGGCGTCACTTGCACCGGTCGGAACAACACCGCTTAAACCGTAAGCAGGCGTCCAGGCAGAGAAAGTCCAGCCGGCGTTACCGGTGACGGAAGGCGCAGTCGGGTAACTGTCAACGCCTTTAATTAAATTGTAACTGAGCGCGTCGCTTGTTGTGCCGTTGCCGTCCAAATCAAATGTGACGGTGATACGGTCAGCTGCGTTTTCGACATAAGTGGCCGTGAAAGAGGCGTCACTTGCACTGGTCGGAACAACACCGCTTAAACCGTAAGCAGGCGTCCAGGCAGAGAAAGTCCAGCCGGCGTTACCGGTGACGGAAGGCGCAGTCGGGTAACTGTCAACGCCTTTAATTAAATTGTAACTGAGCGCGTCGCTTGTTGTGCCGTTGCCGTCCAAATCAAATGTGACGGTGATACGATCGGCGGCGTTTTCGACATAAGTGGCCGTGAAAGAGGCGTCACTTGCACTGGTCGGAACAACACCGCTTAAACCGTAAGCAGGCGTCCAGGCAGAGAAAGTCCAGCCGGCGTTACCGGTGACGGAAGGCGCAGTCGGGTAACTGTCAACGCCTTTAATTAAATTGTAACTGAGCGCGTCGCTTGTTGTGCCGTTGCCGTCCAAATCAAATGTGACGGTGATACGATCGGCGGCGTTTTCGACATAAGTGGCCGTGAAAGAGGCGTCACTTGCACTGGTCGGAACAACACCGCTTAAACCGTAAGCAGGCGTCCAGGCAGAGAAAGTCCAGCCGGTGTTACCGGTGACGGAAGGCGCAGTCGGGTAACTGTCAACGCCTTTAATTAAATTGTAACTGAGCGCGTCGCTTGTTGTGCCGTTGCCGTCCAAATCAAATGTGACGGTGATACGGTCAGCTGCGTTTTCGACATAAGTGGCCGTGAAAGAGGCGTCACTTGCACCGGTCGGAACAACACCGCTTAAACTGTAAGCAGGCGTCCAGCCAGAGAAAGTCCAGCCGGCGTTACCGGTGACGGAAGGCGCAGTCGGGTAACTGTCAACGCCTTTAATTAAATTGTAACTGAGCGCGTCGCTTGTTGTGCCGTTGCCGTCCAAATCAAATGTGACGGTGATACGGTCAGCTGCGTTTTCGACATAAGTGGCCGTGAAAGAGGCGTCACTTGCACTGGTCGGAACAACACCGCTTAAACCGTAAGCAGGCGTCCAGGCAGAGAAAGTCCAGCCGGCGTTACCGGTGACGGAAGGCGCAGTCGGGTAACTGTCAACGCCTTTAATTAAATTGTAACTGAGCGCGTCGCTTGTTGTGCCGTTGCCGTCCAAATCAAATGTGACGGTGATACGGTCAGCTGCGTTTTCGACATAAGTGGCCGTGAAAGAGGCGTCACTTGCACTGGTCGGAACAACACCGCTTAAACCGTAAGCAGGCGTCCAGGCAGAGAAAGTCCAGCCGGCGTTACCGGTGACGGAAGGCGCAGTCGGGTAACTGTCAACGCCTTTAATTAAATTGTAACTGAGCGCGTCGCTTGTTGTGCCGTTGCCGTCCAAATCAAATGTGACGGTGATACGGTCAGCTGCGTTTTCGACATAAGTGGCCGTGAAAGAGGCGTCACTTGCACCGGTCGGAACAACACCGCTTAAACTGTAAGCAGGCGTCCAGCCAGAGAAAGTCCAGCCGGCGTTACCGGTGACGGAAGGCGCAGTCGGGTAACTGTCAACGCCTTTAATTAAATTGTAACTGAGCGCGTCGCTTGTTGTGCCGTTGCCGTCCAAATCAAATGTGACGGTGATACGGTCAGCTGCGTTTTCGACATAAGTGGCCGTGAAAGAGGCGTCACTTGCACTGGTCGGAACAACACCGCTTAAACCGTAAGCAGGCGTCCAGGCAGAGAAAGTCCAGCCGGCGTTACCGGTGACGGAAGGCGCAGTCGGGTAACTGTCAACGCCTTTAATTAAATTGTAACTGAGCGCGTCGCTTGTTGTGCCGTTGCCGTCCAAATCAAATGTGACGGTGATACGATCGGCGGCGTTTTCGACATAAGTGGCCGTGAAAGAGGCGTCACTTGCACTGGTCGGAACAACACCGCTTAAACCGTAAGCAGGCGTCCAGCCAGAGAAAGTCCAGCCGGCGTTACCGGTGACGGAAGGCGCAGTCGGGTAACTGTCAACGCCTTTAATTAAATTGTAACTGAGCGCGTCGCTTGTTGTGCCGTTGCCGTCCAAATCAAATGTGACGGTGATACGGTCAGCTGCGTTTTCGACATAAGTGGCCGTGAAAGAGGCGTCACTTGCACTGGTCGGAACAACACCGCTTAAACCGTAAGCAGGCGTCCAGCCAGAGAAAGTCCAGCCGGCGTTACCGGTGACGGAAGGCGCAGTCGGGTAACTGTCAACGCCTTTAATTAAATTGTAACTGAGCGCGTCGCTTGTTGTGCCGTTGCCGTCCAAATCAAATGTGACGGTGATACGGTCAGCTGCGTTTTCGACATAAGTGGCCGTGAAAGAGGCGTCACTTGCACTGGTCGGAACAACACCGCTTAAACCGTAAGCAGGCGTCCAGCCAGAGAAAGTCCAGCCGGCGTTACCGGTGACGGAAGGCGCAGTCGGGTAACTGTCAACGCCTTTAATTAAATTGTAACTGAGCGCGTCGCTTGTTGTGCCGTTGCCGTCCAAATCAAATGTGACGGTGATACGGTCAGCTGCGTTTTCGACATAAGTGGCCGTGAAAGAGGCGTCACTTGCACCGGTCGGAACAACACCGCTTAAACCGTAAGCAGGCGTCCAGGCAGAGAAAGTCCAGCCGGCGTTACCGGTGACGGAAGGCGCAGTCGGGTAACTGTCAACGCCTTTAATTAAATTGTAACTGAGCGCGTCGCTTGTTGTGCCGTTGCCGTCCAAATCAAATGTGACGGTGATACGGTCAGCTGCGTTTTCGACATAAGTGGCCGTGAAAGAGGCGTCACTTGCACCGGTCGGAACAACACCGCTTAAACCGTAAGCAGGCGTCCAGCCAGAGAAAGTCCAGCCGGCGTTACCGGTGACGGAAGGCGCAGTCGGGTAACTGTCAACGCCTTTAATTAAATTGTAACTGAGCGCGTCGCTTGTTGTGCCGTTGCCGTCCAAATCAAATGTGACGGTGATACGGTCAGCTGCGTTTTCGACATAAGTGGCCGTGAAAGAGGCGTCACTTGCACTGGTCGGAACAACACCGCTTAAACCGTAAGCAGGCGTCCAGGCAGAGAAAGTCCAGCCGGCGTTACCGGTGACGGAAGGCGCAGTCGGGTAACTGTCAACGCCTTTAATTAAATTGTAACTGAGCGCGTCGCTTGTTGTGCCGTTGCCGTCCAAATCAAATGTGACGGTGATACGGTCAGCTGCGTTTTCGACATAAGTGGCCGTGAAAGAGGCGTCACTTGCACCGGTCGGAACAACACCGCTTAAACCGTAAGCAGGCGTCCAGGCAGAGAAAGTCCAGCCGGCGTTACCGGTGACGGAAGGCGCAGTCGGGTAACTGTCAACGCCTTTAATTAAATTGTAACTGAGCGCGTCGCTTGTTGTGCCGTTGCCGTCCAAATCAAATGTGACGGTGATACGGTCAGCTGCGTTTTCGACATAAGTGGCCGTGAAAGAGGCGTCACTTGCACTGGTCGGAACAACACCGCTTAAACCGTAAGCAGGCGTCCAGGCAGAGAAAGTCCAGCCGGCGTTACCGGTGACGGAAGGCGCAGTCGGGTAACTGTCAACGCCTTTAATTAAATTGTAACTGAGCGCGTCGCTTGTTGTGCCGTTGCCGTCCAAATCAAATGTGACGGTGATACGGTCAGCTGCGTTTTCGACATAAGTGGCCGTGAAAGAGGCGTCACTTGCACTGGTCGGAACAACACCGCTTAAACCGTAAGCAGGCGTCCAGCCAGAGAAAGTCCAGCCGGCGTTACCGGTGACGGAAGGCGCAGTCGGGTAACTGTCAACGCCTTTAATTAAATTGTAACTGAGCGCGTCGCTTGTTGTGCCGTTGCCGTCCAAATCAAATGTGACGGTGATACGGTCAGCTGCGTTTTCGACATAAGTGGCCGTGAAAGAGGCGTCACTTGCACTGGTCGGAACAACACCGCTTAAACCGTAAGCAGGCGTCCAGCCAGAGAAAGTCCAGCCGGCGTTACCGGTGACGGAAGGCGCAGTCGGGTAACTGTCAACGCCTTTAATTAAATTGTAACTGAGCGCGTCGCTTGTTGTGCCGTTGCCGTCCAAATCAAATGTGACGGTGATACGGTCAGCTGCGTTTTCGACATAAGTGGCCGTGAAAGAGGCGTCACTTGCACCGGTCGGAACAACACCGCTTAAACCGTAAGCAGGCGTCCAGGCAGAGAAAGTCCAGCCGGCGTTACCGGTGACGGAAGGCGCAGTCGGGTAACTGTCAACGCCTTTAATTAAATTGTAACTGAGCGCGTCGCTTGTTGTGCCGTTGCCGTCCAAATCAAATGTGACGGTGATACGGTCAGCTGCGTTTTCGACATAAGTGGCCGTGAAAGAGGCGTCACTTGCACCGGTCGGAACAACACCGCTTAAACCGTAAGCAGGCGTCCAGCCAGAGAAAGTCCAGCCGGCGTTACCGGTGACGGAAGGCGCAGTCGGGTAACTGTCAACGCCTTTAATTAAATTGTAACTGAGCGCGTCGCTTGTTGTGCCGTTGCCGTCCAAATCAAATGTGACGGTGATACGGTCAGCTGCGTTTTCGACATAAGTGGCCGTGAAAGAGGCGTCACTTGCACTGGTCGGAACAACACCGCTTAAACCGTAAGCAGGCGTCCAGGCAGAGAAAGTCCAGCCGGCGTTACCGGTGACGGAAGGCGCAGTCGGGTAACTGTCAACGCCTTTAATTAAATTGTAACTGAGCGCGTCGCTTGTTGTGCCGTTGCCGTCCAAATCAAATGTGACGGTGATACGGTCAGCTGCGTTTTCGACATAAGTGGCCGTGAAAGAGGCGTCACTTGCACCGGTCGGAACAACACCGCTTAAACCGTAAGCAGGCGTCCAGGCAGAGAAAGTCCAGCCGGCGTTACCGGTGACGGAAGGCGCAGTCGGGTAACTGTCAACGCCTTTAATTAAATTGTAACTGAGCGCGTCGCTTGTTGTGCCGTTGCCGTCCAAATCAAATGTGACGGTGATACGGTCAGCTGCGTTTTCGACATAAGTGGCCGTGAAAGAGGCGTCACTTGCACTGGTCGGAACAACACCGCTTAAACCGTAAGCAGGCGTCCAGGCAGAGAAAGTCCAGCCGGCGTTACCGGTGACGGAAGGCGCAGTCGGGTAACTGTCAACGCCTTTAATTAAATTGTAACTGAGCGCGTCGCTTGTTGTGCCGTTGCCGTCCAAATCAAATGTGACGGTGATACGGTCAGCTGCGTTTTCGACATAAGTGGCCGTGAAAGAGGCGTCACTTGCACTGGTCGGAACAACACCGCTTAAACCGTAAGCAGGCGTCCAGGCAGAGAAAGTCCAGCCGGCGTTACCGGTGACGGAAGGCGCAGTCGGGTAACTGTCAACGCCTTTAATTAAATTGTAACTGAGCGCGTCGCTTGTTGTGCCGTTGCCGTCCAAATCAAATGTGACGGTGATACGGTCAGCTGCGTTTTCGACATAAGTGGCCGTGAAAGAGGCGTCACTTGCACTGGTCGGAACAACACCGCTTAAACCGTAAGCAGGCGTCCAGCCAGAGAAAGTCCAGCCGGCGTTACCGGTGACGGAAGGCGCAGTCGGGTAACTGTCAACGCCTTTAATTAAATTGTAACTGAGCGCGTCGCTTGTTGTGCCGTTGCCGTCCAAATCAAATGTGACGGTGATACGGTCAGCTGCGTTTTCGACATAAGTGGCCGTGAAAGAGGCGTCACTTGCACTGGTCGGAACAACACCGCTTAAACCGTAAGCAGGCGTCCAGGCAGAGAAAGTCCAGCCGGTGTTACCGGTGACGGAAGGCGCAGTCGGGTAACTGTCAACGCCTTTAATTAAATTGTAACTGAGCGCGTCGCTTGTTGTGCCGTTGCCGTCCAAATCAAATGTGACGGTGATACGGTCAGCTGCGTTTTCGACATAAGTGGCCGTGAAAGAGGCGTCACTTGCACTGGTCGGAACAACACCGCTTAAACCGTAAGCAGGCGTCCAGGCAGAGAAAGTCCAGCCGGCGTTACCGGTGACGGAAGGCGCAGTCGGGTAACTGTCAACGCCTTTAATTAAATTGTAACTGAGCGCGTCGCTTGTTGTGCCGTTGCCGTCCAAATCAAATGTGACGGTGATACGATCGGCGGCGTTTTCGACATAAGTGGCCGTGAAAGAGGCGTCACTTGCACTGGTCGGAACAACACCGCTTAAACTGTAAGCAGGCGTCCAGCCAGAGAAAGTCCAGCCGGCGTTACCGGTGACGGAAGGCGCAGTCGGGTAACTGTCAACGCCTTTAATTAAATTGTAACTGAGCGCGTCGCTTGTTGTGCCGTTGCCGTCCAAATCAAATGTGACGGTGATACGGTCAGCTGCGTTTTCGACATAAGTGGCCGTGAAAGAGGCGTCACTTGCACTGGTCGGAACAACACCGCTTAAACCGTAAGCAGGCGTCCAGGCAGAGAAAGTCCAGCCGGCGTTACCGGTGACGGAAGGCGCAGTCGGGTAACTGTCAACGCCTTTAATTAAATTGTAACTGAGCGCGTCGCTTGTTGTGCCGTTGCCGTCCAAATCAAATGTGACGGTGATACGATCGGCGGCGTTTTCGACATAAGTGGCCGTGAAAGAGGCGTCACTTGCACTGGTCGGAACAACACCGCTTAAACCGTAAGCAGGCGTCCAGGCAGAGAAAGTCCAGCCGGCGTTACCGGTGACGGAAGGCGCAGTCGGGTAACTGTCAACGCCTTTAATTAAATTGTAATTGAGCGCGTCGCTTGTTGTGCCGTTGCCGTCCAAATCAAATGTGACGGTGATACGGTCAGCTGCGTTTTCGACATAAGTGGCCGTGAAAGAGGCGTCACTTGCACTGGTCGGAACAACACCGCTTAAACCGTAAGCAGGCGTCCAGGCAGAGAAAGTCCAGCCGGCGTTACCGGTGACGGAAGGCGCAGTCGGGTAACTGTCAACGCCTTTAATTAAATTGTAACTGAGCGCGTCGCTTGTTGTGCCGTTGCCGTCCAAATCAAATGTGACGGTGATACGGTCAGCTGCGTTTTCGACATAAGTGGCCGTGAAAGAGGCGTCACTTGCACCGGTCGGAACAACACCGCTTAAACCGTAAGCAGGCGTCCAGGCAGAGAAAGTCCAGCCGGCGTTACCGGTGACGGAAGGCGCAGTCGGGTAACTGTCAACGCCTTTAATTAAATTGTAACTGAGCGCGTCGCTTGTTGTGCCGTTGCCGTCCAAATCAAATGTGACGGTGATACGGTCAGCTGCGTTTTCGACATAAGTGGCCGTGAAAGAGGCGTCACTTGCACTGGTCGGAACAACACCGCTTAAACCGTAAGCAGGCGTCCAGGCAGAGAAAGTCCAGCCGGCGTTACCGGTGACGGAAGGCGCAGTCGGGTAACTGTCAACGCCTTTAATTAAATTGTAACTGAGCGCGTCGCTTGTTGTGCCGTTGCCGTCCAAATCAAATGTGACGGTGATACGATCGGCGGCGTTTTCGACATAAGTGGCCGTGAAAGAGGCGTCACTTGCACTGGTCGGAACAACACCGCTTAAACCGTAAGCAGGCGTCCAGGCAGAGAAAGTCCAGCCGGCGTTACCGGTGACGGAAGGCGCAGTCGGGTAACTGTCAACGCCTTTAATTAAATTGTAACTGAGCGCGTCGCTTGTTGTGCCGTTGCCGTCCAAATCAAATGTGACGGTGATACGATCGGCGGCGTTTTCGACATAAGTGGCCGTGAAAGAGGCGTCACTTGCACTGGTCGGAACAACACCGCTTAAACCGTAAGCAGGCGTCCAGGCAGAGAAAGTCCAGCCGGTGTTACCGGTGACGGAAGGCGCAGTCGGGTAACTGTCAACGCCTTTAATTAAATTGTAACTGAGCGCGTCGCTTGTTGTGCCGTTGCCGTCCAAATCAAATGTGACGGTGATACGGTCAGCTGCGTTTTCGACATAAGTGGCCGTGAAAGAGGCGTCACTTGCACCGGTCGGAACAACACCGCTTAAACTGTAAGCAGGCGTCCAGCCAGAGAAAGTCCAGCCGGCGTTACCGGTGACGGAAGGCGCAGTCGGGTAACTGTCAACGCCTTTAATTAAATTGTAACTGAGCGCGTCGCTTGTTGTGCCGTTGCCGTCCAAATCAAATGTGACGGTGATACGGTCAGCTGCGTTTTCGACATAAGTGGCCGTGAAAGAGGCGTCACTTGCACTGGTCGGAACAACACCGCTTAAACCGTAAGCAGGCGTCCAGGCAGAGAAAGTCCAGCCGGCGTTACCGGTGACGGAAGGCGCAGTCGGGTAACTGTCAACGCCTTTAATTAAATTGTAACTGAGCGCGTCGCTTGTTGTGCCGTTGCCGTCCAAATCAAATGTGACGGTGATACGGTCAGCTGCGTTTTCGACATAAGTGGCCGTGAAAGAGGCGTCACTTGCACTGGTCGGAACAACACCGCTTAAACCGTAAGCAGGCGTCCAGGCAGAGAAAGTCCAGCCGGCGTTACCGGTGACGGAAGGCGCAGTCGGGTAACTGTCAACGCCTTTAATTAAATTGTAACTGAGCGCGTCGCTTGTTGTGCCGTTGCCGTCCAAATCAAATGTGACGGTGATACGGTCAGCTGCGTTTTCGACATAAGTGGCCGTGAAAGAGGCGTCACTTGCACCGGTCGGAACAACACCGCTTAAACTGTAAGCAGGCGTCCAGCCAGAGAAAGTCCAGCCGGCGTTACCGGTGACGGAAGGCGCAGTCGGGTAACTGTCAACGCCTTTAATTAAATTGTAACTGAGCGCGTCGCTTGTTGTGCCGTTGCCGTCCAAATCAAATGTGACGGTGATACGGTCAGCTGCGTTTTCGACATAAGTGGCCGTGAAAGAGGCGTCACTTGCACTGGTCGGAACAACACCGCTTAAACCGTAAGCAGGCGTCCAGGCAGAGAAAGTCCAGCCGGCGTTACCGGTGACGGAAGGCGCAGTCGGGTAACTGTCAACGCCTTTAATTAAATTGTAACTGAGCGCGTCGCTTGTTGTGCCGTTGCCGTCCAAATCAAATGTGACGGTGATACGATCGGCGGCGTTTTCGACATAAGTGGCCGTGAAAGAGGCGTCACTTGCACTGGTCGGAACAACACCGCTTAAACCGTAAGCAGGCGTCCAGCCAGAGAAAGTCCAGCCGGCGTTACCGGTGACGGAAGGCGCAGTCGGGTAACTGTCAACGCCTTTAATTAAATTGTAACTGAGCGCGTCGCTTGTTGTGCCGTTGCCGTCCAAATCAAATGTGACGGTGATACGGTCAGCTGCGTTTTCGACATAAGTGGCCGTGAAAGAGGCGTCACTTGCACTGGTCGGAACAACACCGCTTAAACCGTAAGCAGGCGTCCAGCCAGAGAAAGTCCAGCCGGCGTTACCGGTGACGGAAGGCGCAGTCGGGTAACTGTCAACGCCTTTAATTAAATTGTAACTGAGCGCGTCGCTTGTTGTGCCGTTGCCGTCCAAATCAAATGTGACGGTGATACGGTCAGCTGCGTTTTCGACATAAGTGGCCGTGAAAGAGGCGTCACTTGCACTGGTCGGAACAACACCGCTTAAACCGTAAGCAGGCGTCCAGCCAGAGAAAGTCCAGCCGGCGTTACCGGTGACGGAAGGCGCAGTCGGGTAACTGTCAACGCCTTTAATTAAATTGTAACTGAGCGCGTCGCTTGTTGTGCCGTTGCCGTCCAAATCAAATGTGACGGTGATACGGTCAGCTGCGTTTTCGACATAAGTGGCCGTGAAAGAGGCGTCACTTGCACCGGTCGGAACAACACCGCTTAAACCGTAAGCAGGCGTCCAGGCAGAGAAAGTCCAGCCGGCGTTACCGGTGACGGAAGGCGCAGTCGGGTAACTGTCAACGCCTTTAATTAAATTGTAACTGAGCGCGTCGCTTGTTGTGCCGTTGCCGTCCAAATCAAATGTGACGGTGATACGGTCAGCTGCGTTTTCGACATAAGTGGCCGTGAAAGAGGCGTCACTTGCACCGGTCGGAACAACACCGCTTAAACCGTAAGCAGGCGTCCAGGCAGAGAAAGTCCAGCCGGCGTTACCGGTGACGGAAGGCGCAGTCGGGTAACTGTCAACGCCTTTAATTAAATTGTAACTGAGCGCGTCGCTTGTTGTGCCGTTGCCGTCCAAATCAAATGTGACGGTGATACGGTCAGCTGCGTTTTCGACATAAGTGGCCGTGAAAGAGGCGTCACTTGCACTGGTCGGAACAACACCGCTTAAACCGTAAGCAGGCGTCCAGGCAGAGAAAGTCCAGCCGGCGTTACCGGTGACGGAAGGCGCAGTCGGGTAACTGTCAACGCCTTTAATTAAATTGTAACTGAGCGCGTCGCTTGTTGTGCCGTTGCCGTCCAAATCAAATGTGACGGTGATACGGTCAGCTGCGTTTTCGACATAAGTGGCCGTGAAAGAGGCGTCACTTGCACTGGTCGGAACAACACCGCTTAAACCGTAAGCAGGCGTCCAGGCAGAGAAAGTCCAGCCGGCGTTACCGGTGACGGAAGGCGCAGTCGGGTAACTGTCAACGCCTTTAATTAAATTGTAACTGAGCGCGTCGCTTGTTGTGCCGTTGCCGTCCAAATCAAATGTGACGGTGATACGGTCAGCTGCGTTTTCGACATAAGTGGCCGTGAAAGAGGCGTCACTTGCACTGGTCGGAACAACACCGCTTAAACCGTAAGCAGGCGTCCAGCCAGAGAAAGTCCAGCCGGCGTTACCGGTGACGGAAGGCGCAGTCGGGTAACTGTCAACGCCTTTAATTAAATTGTAACTGAGCGCGTCGCTTGTTGTGCCGTTGCCGTCCAAATCAAATGTGACGGTGATACGGTCAGCTGCGTTTTCGACATAAGTGGCCGTGAAAGAGGCGTCACTTGCACTGGTCGGAACAACACCGCTTAAACCGTAAGCAGGCGTCCAGGCAGAGAAAGTCCAGCCGGTGTTACCGGTGACGGAAGGCGCAGTCGGGTAACTGTCAACGCCTTTAATTAAATTGTAACTGAGCGCGTCGCTTGTTGTGCCGTTGCCGTCCAAATCAAATGTGACGGTGATACGGTCAGCTGCGTTTTCGACATAAGTGGCCGTGAAAGAGGCGTCACTTGCACTGGTCGGAACAACACCGCTTAAACCGTAAGCAGGCGTCCAGGCAGAGAAAGTCCAGCCGGCGTTACCGGTGACGGAAGGCGCAGTCGGGTAACTGTCAACGCCTTTAATTAAATTGTAACTGAGCGCGTCGCTTGTTGTGCCGTTGCCGTCCAAATCAAATGTGACGGTGATACGATCGGCGGCGTTTTCGACATAAGTGGCCGTGAAAGAGGCGTCACTTGCACTGGTCGGAACAACACCGCTTAAACTGTAAGCAGGCGTCCAGCCAGAGAAAGTCCAGCCGGCGTTACCGGTGACGGAAGGCGCAGTCGGGTAACTGTCAACGCCTTTAATTAAATTGTAACTGAGCGCGTCGCTTGTTGTGCCGTTGCCGTCCAAATCAAATGTGACGGTGATACGGTCAGCTGCGTTTTCGACATAAGTGGCCGTGAAAGAGGCGTCACTTGCACTGGTCGGAACAACACCGCTTAAACCGTAAGCAGGCGTCCAGGCAGAGAAAGTCCAGCCGGCGTTACCGGTGACGGAAGGCGCAGTCGGGTAACTGTCAACGCCTTTAATTAAATTGTAACTGAGCGCGTCGCTTGTTGTGCCGTTGCCGTCCAAATCAAATGTGACGGTGATACGATCGGCGGCGTTTTCGACATAAGTGGCCGTGAAAGAGGCGTCACTTGCACTGGTCGGAACAACACCGCTTAAACCGTAAGCAGGCGTCCAGGCAGAGAAAGTCCAGCCGGCGTTACCGGTGACGGAAGGCGCAGTCGGGTAACTGTCAACGCCTTTAATTAAATTGTAATTGAGCGCGTCGCTTGTTGTGCCGTTGCCGTCCAAATCAAATGTGACGGTGATACGGTCAGCTGCGTTTTCGACATAAGTGGCCGTGAAAGAGGCGTCACTTGCACTGGTCGGAACAACACCGCTTAAACCGTAAGCAGGCGTCCAGGCAGAGAAAGTCCAGCCGGCGTTACCGGTGACGGAAGGCGCAGTCGGGTAACTGTCAACGCCTTTAATTAAATTGTAACTGAGCGCGTCGCTTGTTGTGCCGTTGCCGTCCAAATCAAATGTGACGGTGATACGATCGGCGGCGTTTTCGACATAAGTGGCCGTGAAAGAGGCGTCACTTGCACTGGTCGGAACAACACCGCTTAAACCGTAAGCAGGCGTCCAGCCAGAGAAAGTCCAGCCGGCGTTACCGGTGACGGAAGGCGCAGTCGGGTAACTGTCAACGCCTTTAATTAAATTGTAACTGAGCGCGTCGCTTGTTGTGCCGTTGCCGTCCAAATCAAATGTGACGGTGATACGGTCAGCTGCGTTTTCGACATAAGTGGCCGTGAAAGAGGCGTCACTTGCACCGGTCGGAACAACACCGCTTAAACCGTAAGCAGGCGTCCAGGCAGAGAAAGTCCAGCCGGCGTTACCGGTGACGGAAGGCGCAGTCGGGTAACTGTCAACGCCTTTAATTAAATTGTAACTGAGCGCGTCGCTTGTTGTGCCGTTGCCGTCCAAATCAAATGTGACGGTGATACGGTCAGCTGCGTTTTCGACATAAGTGGCCGTGAAAGAGGCGTCACTTGCACTGGTCGGAACAACACCGCTTAAACCGTAAGCAGGCGTCCAGGCAGAGAAAGTCCAGCCGGCGTTACCGGTGACGGAAGGCGCAGTCGGGTAACTGTCAACGCCTTTAATTAAATTGTAACTGAGCGCGTCGCTTGTTGTGCCGTTGCCGTCCAAATCAAATGTGACGGTGATACGATCGGACGAATTTACAATATACTGAGCAGTAAAAGTATGATTTTCAGTAATTGTTGCCGGAAAATTTTTATCCCATGCAGGATCCGCAACAGAATATCCGGGATTACGATTAATCGTCGGAACATTGATTGAAGACCACGGTGTACCGACTAAAACATCTTGAAGAATAACATTACCCGACTCATCTTGCCCTGTCAAAGTTCCATGAGCGCCTTTGTTGAAAGTCACGGTAAACCATTGAGAATCGTTCTTCTCATACTGAGCTGTAAAAGTCAGATTTTCCGTAACAGTACTCGGGAATGTTGTATCCCAAGCAGGATTTGCAGCTTTATAACCCGTATCCGGCACAATTGTCGGAACAGTAATTGAAGACCAAGATGTGCCGACTCGAACGTTTTCAATGACCGTCGTACCTGAAAGATTTCCGTGTGTTCCGGGAAGGAAAGTAACAGTAACTAATTTAGTCCATTTTGCATAAAGCGTTGTATTTGAAGTAACTTTATCGGTTGCGAAATTCCATTCAGTTCCGCCTGAGGCTGAAGTGTACCAACCGTCAAACGCATATCCGGCTCGTACCGGATCTGTCGGCTTCGAAATCAAACTATTGCCCTGAACATTCGTCAAAGGATTCGGACTCGGCATACCGGTAACCGTATCGGTGCCGGCGTTGGCATTGTATGTAACCGTGTAGAGATCGGAATACTGCGCATAAATATTCAGCATCGTGCTGTTAGAAGAATTAAACGTAAATGTGGAAGAGCTGATCGGCTGAGTGCCTGCGGCATCCCAAGACCAGCCTGTAAACATAACATCAGTCGGGACAGCCCAGCCCAAAGCCGCCGGATTTACCGGAAGCGTAACTGTTGACCCGTTAACATATGCCGTCGGCCGGGAAACCTCTGAGCCGACACTTACATCATTGTTATATGTAATATAATATTGCCATTTTGCGTTCAGCGTTAAATCACCGGTAACGGTTCTTCCGGAAATCGCGCTTGTGCCACTTTCATTAAACCATAAATTGTTGCTTGCGTCATACCAGCCTTCAATTTCAGAATAAGTATACGGGCGGTTAAAAATTGTAGAAGCCGTTGAATTGTAAATATTCATGTCAGGATTTGTCATCGCACCATTGTTTGAAACATAAACATATGCAAATTTGTCACCGTTTGCAAGACTTTCCGAGGAATAAGCCCCGACATTCAATCCATTTGCATTGGCCTTGAACGAACCGTCTGCCGCATTAAAAATAACTTTGTAAACAAGAGGAGTAGAATCAGCGACTGTCCAAGAACGCGGACTGGCGTTTAATGTCGCAACGCCCCATGCGTGAGAACCGCTAATGGAGGAAGACGTGAGTTTGTAAGGCGCAGAAGGGGTGGTGTAACTAATTGTCGTAGAATTGGCCGAAGATGACGGAACCGTCGTATTGTTGTTGCCGAATCTGAGAGACAAATCCCATTTCCAGAGAGGATAATACGTTCTCGCATATGCCAATTCTGTTTGATCAATTTCAATTTCAAATTCGTAACTGGTGGTGTTCGTTCTTTGGACATCAACGTCTGTCAAATAAAGCAAGTGTGAAGCATCATCTGTCGCAGTTGCTGCCGTTTGCCAGGTTAGAATCGGAAGAGCGAAAGTCGTCGAACCGGCATTGTTTTTCCAGTAAGAACCCGACCACGTGCTCAGCCAAGTGCTGTTTGAACTTGCAACGTTGTAAGTGTCCCAAACATTATAGGATTTAACAAGCTCAAGATGACCGGAATTATTCATCCGGTTTGCAAGATTTCCGTTTCCGTTTTTAATGCCGTTCCATGCGGACATGTTGCTTAGAACTCTGTATTCCCATTTACCGACAACCATATCGGCGACACTGCTTGAACTTGTGCCGTTGACATAAGCACCGAGAACGGAACAATCTGTGATGCCGCTCCATGCAATCGCTTCACCAAGAAAACCACCGGCGAGATTTCCGGTGACATTTCCGGTCGTATAACAATATCTGATTTGACCGGATGCGGAAGAACCTGCAAAACCGCCGACTGTACCGGCAGACGTAACGTCACCTGTGGAATAAGAATCGGTAACAGTACCACCTTGTGTATGACCGATAAAACCGCCGACAAGATCGGCACCGGTCACGTTTCCGGTCGTGTAAGAATAGTGGAATCCGCCGCCGCCGTCTCCGTTAGAACCGACAAAACCACCGACATAACTGCCGGTTGCAACAACGTTCCCGGTTGCAGAGTTGTTATATCTCGTACCACTGCCACTGATACCGATTGAGCCGCCGACGTGATTGCGGCCTTCCACCGATCCGGTCGCGCGCGTGAAATTCGCATTCGAGTTTGAAAGAGAACCAAGCAAACCGCCGACATAATCCTGTCCTTTAACATTTCCGGAAGCGCTGCTGTTATTAACACCGGGAGAAGTGCTCACGAAACCGGCAAGACCACCGACATAATTTCCTGTCGCGATAACATTTCCGGTTGCGGAACTGTTATTAATACTGGCGGTTGCGCCGTTTCCGACAAGACCACCGACATAATTCGAACCTCTCACCGTTGCGGAAGAACTACTGTTAGAAACAAGACCGGTCGTATTTCCGACGATACCGCCGGAATAATCTCCTGTGACATTGACATTACCATAAACAATACAATTTGTGAGACTCTTGCTGCTGTTTGTATTACCGGAAATACCGCCGCCGTAATTACCTGTCGCAGTAACGTTTCCGTAAACAGTCGCTTTTAAAATATCAATGCTGGTATATCCTGTGACACCACCGACGGAGGAAGAGCCGTTAATCGTCGCGGGGTTTGAAGACGATCCGACCGTAGAATTACTAAGACCGCCGTATAATCCGATGCCTGCAATACCGCCGACAAAAGAGCCTGTTGTGGAGAGATTTCCGTAAAATGCACTGTCTCGAACGGTTCCGCCGAGTTCGCCGACAATACCGCCGATTTGTGTTCCGGACCCTGTAATTTTTCCGTTAAAACTTGAATTGGCAATGATACCGTTACTCATTCTGCCGGCCAAACCACCGATGTTATTATTTGCGCCGCCGTTAAAAGATGCCGACGTGTTATTAAAAACAACAGAAGAATTATTGATGCCGATAACATCGGGGGTTAAATCGAGTTTACCGACAAGAATACTTGTGTTTGCTTGGGTTGCGTTAACGTTTTTTCGAACTTCAACAGTCAAATTTGAAATAACAGGCCCGGAGACATTCGTATGAATGGACGTATTACGATAAATGCCGCCAAAAATACCGGAAGGGGAACCGGCTGCCGCATTGAAAGTAAGTTGTGAACCTGCCGGATTGATAATAATTGATTTACCGTTACCGTCAAACGAACCGATAAAGGATCCGCCGCTGCCAATCGGAGTCCAAGTATTGCTGGTGATTGTAACACTGTTATTCAATTTGTAATATCCGTACATATTGGTAACATTTTTTAAATCCGCTTCATTGTAAATGATATACGGATTTGTAGACGTTCCACTACCCGTCATAGCAACAGCCATTCCGCTCAGTGAAAAAATGACAAGCACGGCTGTAATGATTAGAAAAAACGCTCTATAATTCATAATTTAACCCCTTAATGCAATAATTTACTAATAAAATTGCATATAATATAAGGGTTGTGTAAAATATCTTAAAGAAATAAAATAAGTGTAGAATTAGTTGAATATAAGAAGGTGAAAAAGAAGATTTATTTATATCGTTTTTTTCAAATAAAATTTTATTCAAAATTTTTGATAGCCACTATATAAAATTTACCCGAGATTTCCGAAAATTGGTTCAAATCTTACGGTTCTTTTTCACATTTCCAACATTTAACAATTATCTTATCTTTTCAGCAAAATTTCATCAACCCTTAAAATATTCATCGCTGTTTCCGTTGCGGCGACCAGCGCGTACTTTTTAACCGTCGCGCAATCGTAAACGGCCGGCGAGTTGCCGACAACGTGGCGGCAGACATCCAATCGCGCGTCAATGCCGTCTTCCTGCTGCGCGGAAAGTTCAATCATGGCGTCCGTGATGTCCATACCGATGTTTTTCGCAAGCGTTTTCGAAAGATCTTCGATTGCGTCGGCAAACGCTTTGACGGCCAACTGTTCTTTGCCGGCCAAAGTGTTCGCGTAAATCCGGAGTGATCGTGAAAGGAAATATTCCGTTCCGCCGGCACCTGTGACGACATACGGATTTTTAACCAGCAAAGCCGCGTTGTTCAACGCGTCATCTGCCGCCTCTTCAATTTTTCCGAGACCGTATTTCATCGGCTCGTGAATCAAAACGGTTGTCACGGGCTGATAATTAACTTCCATGAACGCGAACGTTTCGTAACGTTTTTTGACAACTTTAATTTCATCGGCGTAGCCGAGTGACGCGTTCATATCTTCAACGCTGTCATGAATTTTCATAAACTCTGCGCCGGTTGCCGCTGAAACATATTCCATATCCTGAATTTTCAAACGCTTGTAAACCAAAATTTTCTTGCGCGCCAAAGCTTCTTCAATATGGAAATCAACCTCGCCTTCGCAGAAAATCAAATTCGCGCCGCTTTGAATGATTTTGTCGGCATACGCGTAAGCTGCGGCTTTGCGCGCGTCTTTGAATTCAAAAGCCGTTTCCGGCTTATCAATCCTGACAAAATGCTGCGGATTGACATAACCGCTGTCAGGCTTAATGTCGTTTCGAAGAAGGAGAACAGCCGGATTCAAAAGATGTTTCGGCATATCATCGCGCGCCGGGGTTTCGTCCAAGATTATGCCTTTAAATGAGATCACATCGGGCGCGCCGACTTTTTTCAAAACTTTGACATTCTTTTCCAAATCCAAATAAGAGCCGCCGACTTGGCTGTTGAGTTCCCGAACCGTTTGAAGCATGGCATCCGCCATTCGATCCGCTTGCTCTTCCAGAATTCCTTTTCCGAATGCCGCCGACTTAACGGCCGAAAGCATCATCGCATCGTCCGCCTCTTCCGAGACGTATTCCAGCATTTCATACGCTTTTCCCATCGCCAACTCGTAGCCGTGCGCAATCACAGACGGATGGACGTTTTTTCGGAGCAGCGGAAGCGCGTTTTTCAAAAGGCTGCACGCCAGAAGAATCGCCGTTTTCGTGCCGTCGCCGCAGGATTTGTCCATTGACTGACCGAGACGTTTCAACGAAACCGCGACCGGGTGGAGAATATCAATTTCTTTAATAATCGTCTTGCCGTCGCTTGTCATATGAACATCGCCGGTCGGACCGTAAACAAGTTTATTCATACCGCACGGACCGAATGAGGACGCCAGCATTTCGCGAATATCCGAAACCATCGTCTCAATATGAAACAAAAGCTGATCTTCTTCAACCGGACCGTCGACCGCAACACGTTCCCTGATTTGGCGAACAAGCTCATCGGACACTTCAGGCATTTTATTTCGGCCCAAAATCGGGCGCGTCATAGATGCAGACATAACTTATAACCTCCAAATTAACAACTGTAAGATACAACAAATACAACAACACGTTTTTTGAGAAATTTAAAGATTCAGAGACTCGGCTGCCGCCAAGTTTGAACGTTTTGCGGAGTCGGAATCTACTTTGCGCGGCGTTCCGACACCGATTCCTGACAATTTGATTTCCAGCGGATGTTCGGTTGAGAATCCGGCTTGAATATCTTCGCGCTTGATTTCGATTTTGACAGATGATTCCGACAAACCGTATTTTCCCATATGCGCGTAAACAAGTTCGCGGATTTTTTCTTCGCTTTTCAAAACGGCTTCCTCATCTGATTCAAACTCGTATCGGCCGGTATCGTCAAACGCAACATACGTTAAACTGCCGACGGATTTCGGGCGAATGAGAACGTTTGTCCTGAAAATAACATCGCCGACAAGCGCACCGACGGCGTTTCCGACATCATAGAAATCCGGCAGAATGACTTCGGCATCCAAAAGATCGCTGAAATCATCGGAATAAGCGCGAACAGGCGCACCGATAAGAATGACCGGAGTCGTGATTTTAAATTTGGTGAACGGGGAATTCAAAACCAAACGATTCACGTCCTCCGGTTTTAAGTACGGCGCGAAGAAAGAAATCAGGTCCGCCGCCATTTTTTCGGAAACGGATAACTGAACGCGCCGGCAGAACTCTTCGGGGGAAAGAGCCAGATAATCGGCAAGGATTTTAGCGCCGGCCGCAGCGGCTTCAGAATCCCAGTTGGAATATTTCCCGAGAACATGAAGCGCGTCCGTTGGCGTAAACCCGATTTGAATAACGCATCTTTTCAAAACCAAAGAATCCAAAATGTTCGTAAACATTAACGGATGGTCTCCAAGCTTATCGGAAATTTCATAAATTGTGGAAGGCGTTTCGTGAATATCGCTGACGGCGTCCAACACGGACTGCTCGTAAGCTGACAGCGTGATGTCTGACAAACGCGACGATTCGGGCAATTTTGAGAAGAAAGAAGTTCCCTGAACCACTTGATCCAAAACGCGTTCGGACGGAATGTCCATCGTTTTCATCTTTTCAACCAAATCGGGATGCTCAACCGCTGCCAATGAAATCGGAACAACGCGGCGCGGACCGATATTCAGCCCCTGGCAAGCCCAAACGTGACTGTCGCCGCCGAGCGCGGATGTGTTCATTTGAATCGCGCGAACCATTGTTTTCCAGCCGCCGACGGTTGCGCCGGTGTCGCTGATATTCGGAATCCCGTCAACAATCATGGAAATATCGGTACTGGTGCCGCCGACATCAATTGTAACGCAAGTCTTGTCACCTGTCAAGTGCGACGCGCCGACCAAACTGGCGGCAGGGCCCGAAAAGATTGACTCAACCGGGCGCAAAAGCGCTTCTTCGATATTCACCAAAGAGCCATCGCATTTCATAATCATTAAATTTGAATCAATATTTTTGTCTTTCATAACGGAAAGAACGGAACGGACAAACTGGTTCGTCACCGGAATCAATTGCGCATTCAAAACCGCCGTCAGCGTTCGCTCGTAAACCCCGAGCGCGCGCGACAGTTCATGGCCGCAGACAATCGGCAAATCCGTCATCTCGGCGATTTTTTCCTTAATCAGAAGCTCGTGTTCGGGATTGCGGACGCTGAAGAAAGCGGAAACGGCGTAAGATGCGACTTTATTTTTTGTGCTTTGAATAAACTCAGAAAGCGCTTCCAAATCTTTCAAAGGGTCGTCCAATTCATTACCGTCGGCATCGTGGCCGCCGCGGATTTCAAGAATATCGGAAACCGGCAAATCGCTGGAAATGGAATAGCCGATTAAAATTAATCCGCACGGGTAGCCTTTTCCTTCAAGCGTCGTGTTGGTCGCAAGCGTTGTTGAAACAGACGTGAATTTGACTTTTTCGAAATGAGAGTGAGACAACCCTTCGATAGATTTGGTAATACCGACAACCAAATCGGAATGTGTCGTCAATGATTTGCTTTTTTCAATAATCGCGCCGGTTTCAAGATCCATCAAAACCGCGTCAGTGTACGTACCGCCCGTGTCAATGCCTAAGCCGAGTTTCATTCAATTCCCCTTCTGAATATTTATTCTGCAATCCTAAAATGTAAATTAAATCAGTAAATTGTAAATCATGTAATTGAAAATCCCAAAAAATTAAATTTAAATCGAATCTAAAATAATTTTAAATTTGTTTTTAATTCGTTTTTAGACGGCCGAAAAGAACCAAGCTTTTCGGCCGGAAACGGAGGTCTAAGGAATTAAAATGGTGTAATATTCGGAAAAAGCCGGAGCGGAAAAACGTGACTGTATGATAAAATCGAAAACTGTTCCCGATAAAGATCGTGCTGTTTTGCAGTCAGCAGGATGAATTGACCGTTATCGGGACAGCTTTACAGTTTGTTGTATTTTTACAGATGTTTTCCGGTGTATTTCCGGCGTTTTGGAGAGTGGTTTAATTCCTCTTCTGTTTTTGATTATACCGGCTATTGAGGTCAGCCGATAATCTTTGCGTATCTGTCTTCACCGACTTCTTTGACGGTGTCAACCATTGCTTTGACAGCCAGCAAGGAGCCTTCCGGCGGAACTTCACAACCGGTGGACATCACATACTTGGACTGGCGGCCGTTGTCTTTGAGTGTCTGCAAGACTTCATCCATCAATTTGGACGTGTCGTTGCGGATGTTCTGGAACGTCGCTTCATCGTTGTTCATGAACTGAATCGGGTCAACTTCTCCCATCATACAGCAGATGTCAGAATATTCCGGAATCAAGTCAGCATAGTTCTTGGATCCCTTGTCTCTGTTCTTTTCGTAGTAGGCGTAGCTGTACATGGCCGTTCCGAACTTGCGGATCTGGATGTCAAAGTGAACAGCGTCGGCACAGTTGTGAATGACGTACGGCGCATTGTATTTCTTGAAGACAGGAAGCTGTCTGTCATACACGTATTTGCCGTCGAATTCCCAGTACTGGTCAGCGCTCATAATCACGTTGTTGGACCACAAGTTGTCGACACAAATCGCATCGGCAGCGCCTTCATCGAAGAATGCGGTTGAGATTTCGTCAATGAAATCCGTGATTTTATCAAGTGCCTTGTGAACGTCTCCCGGATTTGTGTTCATGTCGTGAAGAACACGGTCGGCACCCATGGCTTGCGTCAAAGTAAGCAACGGACCTTCATGGAAAGCGACAAACGGTGCGTTGAGCTCTTCCTTGTGAAGTTTTTCCATTGTCAACTTGGCAGCCTGGATGTGGTTGTAGATACGGGTTCCTTTCTTGACTTCGGGGATTTCGATGTCTTCGTAGTCTTTGAGGTGACCGGTTGCGGAAGGTGTGTCTTCCTCAGGCATGGTCACGCCGGCACCGATATCGGTGGACGTGATGGAAAGGTCGGTCAAACCGACGAACGTGTCAACGTCCAAGTATTTGATTGCGGCTTCTGCGGATGCTGCGAATTTCTCGGGCATCGTCGCGTATTCCTTATAAGTACACGGAACGAATTTTCTTGTGACACCGCAAGCGAGCGGATAAACAGGAAGTCTGTCCACTTTCTTGTCGCCGAGTGCGCCGAAGATACGGTCAGCGTGAGACATTTTGGAAGTGCCTTTTGTACCGACTTTGTTGTATTCTTCCATGACTTGCTTGGCGGTTTCTAAGGTCACGTTTCCGGCAGAGGTTGCTGCGGCTTTCTTTTTGAGAACAGCGTCCTTGTATTTTGTTTTCGTAACGCTCAATTTCGCGTCGCTCCAGCGTTCTTCGGCCGGGACGAGTTTGGATGTCAGCTCTCTGGCGAGCGCGACGGCGTTTGCCGCGTCTTTTGCGGTTCCGTCAGCGCCGACAGTCTGCGCGTACTGCGGGGAAACCGGTGCGCCGCCGACCATGAAAACCAAAGAGTCGCGGTAACCGTTTTCAAGAAGCATTTCCGAAATTTTGTCCATACCGGTCATGGTTGTCGTCATCAAAGCGCTGACAGACAAGAGATCGGCTTTGTTTTCCTTCGCAGCCGTGATGAAGTTCTCGAGCGGAACATCATGACCGAGGTCAATCATTGTAAATCCGGCAGCGGCCATCATTGTTTTAACGAGGTTTTTGCCGATGTCGTGAACGTCGCCTTCGATTGTGCCGATAACGCCGGTCACCGGGCGGCTGGTCGCATCTGTTTTAATATGCGGTGTCAAAACGTCCATTCCTTCATAAAGAGCGGAAGAGGCAATCATCAAATGCGGAACGAAAACTTCGCCGCGTTCGTATTTGTCGCCCATAACAGCCATGCCTTTCGCAAGACCGTCAACGATTGCTTCCTGAGGATCAATTCCCTCTGCAAGAGCTTTTTGAGCATATTCGACCGCTTCATCGTCGTCGCCGGCAATGACAGCGTCTGCAAGTGCTTTTAAAATATCTTCTTTTGACATATCTATCACCATAATTTAGTATACACACAAACATGATCTCAAACAGGAGAAAAAAAAGAGACCAATCAACCCTAAAATCATCGATTCGTTAACACGTATATTGTACCGTGCACAATTAAAAAAAGGATTTCAGAATATATAACATAAACTTCATCAGAAAATCAATAACTGTAACCGTGATTTTCTGAAAAATTTTATCAAAAAGTTTGATAAAAATTAAGGAATTAATCGAATTTATTCCATTGATAAAAATAACGCCGTTGTAATTTCCGACTAAAACAGACGGATTACGCAAAATAAAAAAACGAAAAAAAGAAAGCGACCGTAATCGAAAAGAAGAAGAATAGAATAGGGAAAAAAGAACATAATAATAGAAAAAGAAAAAAGAAAAGAAAAAACAACAAAAGCGAAAAAGAATAAACAACAAAAGCGAAAAAGAATAAACAACAAAAGCGAAAAAGAATAAACAACAAAAGCGAAAAAGAATAAACAACAAAAGCGAAAAAGAATAAACAACAAAAGCGAAAAAGAATAAACAACAAAACGGAATAAGAAAAGAAAGTTTTTAAAAAAGTAAAATGACGAGAAAAAGTGTTAGACGGCTTTTTCTCAGTCATTAAACGGAGGTTTAAAGGAATGGTTCGTATTCGCTCGGAAAAGCTTTTGGGGGATTATGGAGCCGCAGGATGAATGTAGCTCCGGCCGGCGATTGTGTGTGGTGTGTGGTGTGCGTGTGGTTTTTGCCGGCGGGAACTTTTCCGAAGAAGAAACACGTTGAGAAAAGAATTCCTTCAAATCAATTATATCAGCTGAAATCAGCCAATAATTTGTGTGTATCTGTCTTCACCGATTTCTTTGGCGGTGTCAACCATTGCTTTAACAGCCAACAAGGAGCCTTCCGGCGGAACTTCACAGCCGGTGGATAACACATACTTGGATTGGCGGCCGTTGTCTTTGAGTGTCTGCAAAACGCCGTCCATTAATTTGGCGGTGTCGTTGCGGATGTTCTGGAAGGTTGCTTCATCGTTGTTCATGAACTGAATCGGGTCAACTTCTCCCATCATACAGCAGATGTCGGAGTATTCCGGAATCAAGTCTGCGTAATTCTTGGAGCCTTTGTCCTTGTTCTTTTCATAGTAGGCGTAGCTGTACATGGCCGTTCCGAACTTGCGGATCTGGATGTCAAAGTGAACAGCGTCGGCGCAGTTGTGAATGACGTACGGCGCGTTGTATTTGTTAAAGACAGGGAGATGTCTGTCATAAACGTACTTGCCGTCAAATTCCCAGTATTGGTCGGCGCTCATGATCACGTTGTTGGACCAAAGGTTGTCAACGCAAATGGCATCTGCTGCATTTTCATCGAAGAACGCGGTTGAGATTTCGTTGACAAAGTCTGTAATTCTGTCAAGTGCCTTGTGAACGTCGTTCGGGTTGGTGTTCATGTCGTGAAGGACACGGTCAGCGCCCATTGCCTGTGTTAAAGTGAGCAAAGGACCTTCGTGGAAAGCGACGAACGGCGCGTTGAGTTCCTCTTTGTGGAGTTTCTCGACAGCCATTTTAGAAGCTTGAATGTGGTTGTAGATACGGGTTCCTTTCTTGACTTCGGGGATTTCGATGTCCTCGTAGTCTTTGAGGTGGCCGGTTGCGGAAGGCGTGTCTTCGTCAGGCATTGTAACGCCTGCACCGACGTCGGCTGCCGTAATGGAAAGGTCGGTCAAACCGACAAACGTGTCAACATCTAAGTATTTGACAGCGGCTTCTGCGGTTTTTGCAAAGTTTTCCGGAACGGTTGCGTATTCTTTATAGGTGCAGGGCACGAACTTTCTGGCAACACCGCAGGCGAGCGGGTAAACCGGAAGTCTGTCCACTTTCTTGTCACCGAGTGCACCGAAAATACGATCTGTGTGGGACATTTTGGAAGCGGCTTTTGTGCCGATCTTTTCGAATTCTTCCATAACTTTTTTGGCGGATTCCAAAGTGATGTTTTCGGCGGAACCTGCTGCTGCTTTCTTTTTAAGGATTGCGTCCTTGTATTTTGTTTTGGTCACGCTGATCTTAGCGTCACTCCAGCGTTCTTCAGCCGGCGCAAGTTTTGCAGTGTGTTCTTTTGCGAAAGAAACCGCGTTTGCAGCGTCTTTTGCTGTTCCGTCGGCACCGACTGTCTGGGCATACTGGGGGGAAACCGGAGCACCGCCGACCATGAAAACCAAAGAGTCTCTGTAACCGTTTTCAAGGAGCATTTCCGAGATTTTGTCCATGCCGGTCATTGTCGTTGTCATTAATGCGCTGACGGAAAGGAAGTCTGCTTTGTGTTCTTTTGCGGCTTCAATGAATTTCTCGAGCGGAACATCGTGACCGAGGTCGTACATTGTAAATCCTGCGGCGGACATCATTGTTCTGACAAGGTTTTTACCGATGTCGTGAACGTCGCCTTCGATTGTGCCGATAACCCCTGTAACCGGACGGGAAGCGTCGCTGGTCTGTTTGATGTGCGGTGTTAAAATGTCCATGCCTTCATAAAGAGCGGAAGAGGCAATCATCAAATGCGGAACGAAAACTTCGCCGCGTTCGTATTTGTCGCCCATAACGGACATTCCCTTTGCCAAACCGTCGATAATTGCTTCTTGCGGATCAATTCCTTCTGCAAGTGCTTTTTGAGCGTATTCGACCGCTTCGTCATCGTCTCCGGCGATGACAGCATCGGCGAGTGCTTTTAAAATTTCTTCTTTTGTCATAATCGAATCACCATAAATTCTAAACAAATTAAACAGATCTTGCGGGGAAAATAAACAGATCCGCTAACCCCAAATTATCGGTTCGTATTAACACGCGTTTATGTCGTCGTGCTTGTCCTTAGGAATGAGATAAAAGTTATATAACTTAAATCGGGTGATAAAATCAAATACAGTAACGAGAATTATTCAAAAAATTTTATCAAAACTTTTAATCAGAAATTGCCTTTTAATCAGAAAAGATTGTTTAACCGGATTTTTTGTATTGATAATTACAACGCCGTTGTAATTGTACAAGAAGTCCCAATTGACCCCGATTTAAAAACGATTGTTTACGATTTTAAAAACAGTTTAGTCCTGCGCTGTTTGCTGCTGCCGCTGTTACTGTTGCCGCTGCCATTGCTGTCTCCGGCGGTCGTCACCGCCGCCGCGCGCGAGCCGTACCAATTTAAAACAAAATAAAATAAAATCGAACCCTGATTTTTAAAAAATAAAATGAAACCGAAGCCTTGGTTTTTTAAGAAATAAAACAAAACCAGTTTCCCGTTTTTCAAAAAAATAAAAAAAGAAACGGAAGAATCATTCGATTTTTTCGGATTTCATTAAATAATAATTGAACAAGTCTTCGCCCCACACAATCGAAGGCTTTTCAAAGCTCATCAGCGAGTGATTGTGGTAGATATTATTATTGTTAAACAAAGAAACCGAAACAAAATGATTGGTAACGACTGCGGACGCGAATTCGATCGGCTCTTCGTAGACGTAAATGCGCGCGTTCGGGTGATTCAAATATTCTTCCAAAAGGTTGCTGTAATCGGTTTTGAATCTTTCAATCGCAATCGGCGAGAGAATGATGTCAATTTCAACGCCTTTTCGCATCAATTCAACGTAAGTGGAATGATAAACCGGACTGAAAAAAGATGAAACGTCGCGGATGCGATTGGATTCCAGCAAATTTTCTTCGAATTTCAGCGGCAGCTCATACAAACGGCTGAGCTCAGGCTCGATTAAAACACAATTCTGCAGCTCGCCGAGACGAGAAAGCAAATGCGGCGGGAACGCCGGTTTGTGTTCGGACCAATATTTTTGATTGTCGGAATAAACGTCTAACGTTGCCAAGAGCGGAATCATTTTTTGAGAAATAACCTCGCCGACGACCGTTAAAGAATAAACGTTGCCTTCATAGACGATTAGCCCTTGATCCATTAAAATTTTAATTTGCGTCATAATGGCGCTCGTCGTCACATTCAGCTTCTCTTTGATTTCTTCAATCGACATCGGGCCGTCGAGCAAATAAATCATCAAATTTTTGCGTTTTTCCGAAAGGAAAAGCGTTCCGATTAATTCGGTTGTCATTTAAACCGCCCCCTTCGCTTTTGAATCCGCTTGACTTAAAATCGGAAGCTTAATGACAAAAACGGAACCGCCGTCCGGGTTTCGCTCGCCCCAAATGTCGCCGCCGTGTTTGTGAGCAATCACTTTCGCGACATACAAACCGGATTCTGCACCTTCAAGCCTGTTGGCGTGGAAATGGCCGGAGCCGACAAAGACAATGCTTTGGAACAGATACGGCAAAGACAATTCGTCCAAATCCGGCCCCGAATCGGAAATGCGGATTTCAAAGAAATCGCTTTTTACCGAACCCTCAACGCCGATAATTCCGCCGGCCGGCGAATTCAGGCAAGCATTTTCAATCAGCGTCGTGAACACGACTTCCAAACTGTCGTAGTCGCCCAAAACGTTCGGAAAATCTTCTGACATATCCCGATTAAACGTCAAATTTTTGTTTCGGAGAAGCAAAATCGTATTCAATGAAACGTGTTCGATTAAGCTGTTAAAATCAATGATTGAGAATTTATCGTATCGGACATTGCTGCCGCCCATACTTAAATAATAAATTGAATCAACCAAATGTTTGATTCGATTCGCAAGCAAAAGACCTTCTTCAATCGCCTTTTGCTGGCGGTCGTAAGACATTAAAAAAACCTCGTCTTCCATCAGCCTCAAATAGTGGTCTGTCGGCTGCTTGTCTGAATCGGTTTCATTTTGAATATCGTTAAGAAATTCTTGCGGAACAAGCGCGGATGAGCGCAATTTCGCGTAATGCGCGGCAAGTTCTGCGGAGCGGTCTTTGAGCGTGTCTTCGAGTCTCTTTTTCTGAATAACTTCCCAGAGACCGTGCATTAAAAGCATGAGATTGTAAATGTCGTTCGCATCGTATTCATCGGCCTTGTTACCGACACCGATGACAATAACGATTCGGCCGCCGTCAAAAATCGGAACGTGCATGTAGCTTGACAGCGTCACGTGACCTTTCGGAAAGCCTTTTTTCAAAGAAGACGGGGATTGATAATTGTTGACAATTAACGGTTTGCGCTGGCGGATGGCTTCGCCCCAAAGACCGGTCCGGTGAACAGGATAAACATACGGCCGGCTTTGTTCGTCAATCGAGCATTCGCGAATGGAACTTTTGGACCAGGAATGCATGATTAAAGTGGTTTCGTCCGGTGTCGGAAACGCGATGTAGCCGATTTTGCTTTTGGTCAGGCGAACAGCTTCTTCGCGCGCGTAATCGATAATTTCCTGGAAAGAATAGCCGCCCATGCGTTTTAATTTAAGCAGAACTTCCTGACGGGCGAGGTTTAAAGCAGTTTCATCTTCGGCTTTTTTGCGGTCGGTAATGTCAAAGAGAAGGCCCTGATAGTGAGTAACATTGCCGTCGTCGTTTCGAATAATAAACGTTCTTTGTTCAATCCAGCGAATGGAGCCGAATTTTGTATAAAGGCGATAAATGACGGTAAACCCGAAAGATTCCGGTTTTGCCGAATGTTCGGAAAACTGCGCTCTGATTTTTTCCAAATCATCGCGATAAATAATGTTTTCAAATTCATAATTGTAGTCGCTGAATTCTTCGGGCGGGTAGCCGAACTGAATAATGTTGTTTGAAACATATTCGACAGGCAGTCCCGGGCGCGCCCCGCATTTAAAAACGACAACGGGACTCACATTGACAATAAACTCAAGCTCTTTTCGTGTATCGGACCACTTCATTCATGAACACCTTTCTAATAATAAACACCACTCCAAATTCGTTTTTGAATTTTTTTTTAGAAATCATTTTTTTAGAAATCGATTTTAATTCGCTTTTAAAATCATTTAAAGGTTAAAGACTTCGGTAAGATTAAAAGATTTTCTTAAAAAATGAAAATCAACAAATTGTAAAAAAAACGATTTCGGGTTTCATATTTTTGAAAGATGCCGCTTTCACGCGCACCGCCGCCTTTCACTCCTTTTCCTTTCGCTTCCCAATCGCCTTGCATCTCCGGTTCGCGCAAAACTCAACCGCATCTTTTCCCTGCTCTTTCACGCGGAACATGTTCCAGCCGCAGGTTTCGCATTTTTGATCCAGAATTGTCATTCTGCCTTTGTCGGGCAAAGACTGCGTGTGACCGCATTTGAGTGTGCATTTCAGGAAGCGGCCGTCTTTGTATTCGATGAGTTCCATTTCACCGTCTTTGCAGCGCGGGCAGCTGCCGACGACTTCGGGCGGGTTGCAGGTGACGTTTTGGTCGCAGCCGAAGCACGGGCCGACGCCGACTGACCACTCGTATTTCTTGCCGACATCCAAAACCGCAGCGCCGCCTTTCGGACAATTTTTCGTTCGAAGAACTGTGAGCGCGCCCGTCTTCGGAAGCGCGTACGTTTGAGAGCAATCGGGATAGCCGACGCAGCCGACAAAGCGGCCGTTATCGGTTGTCACGATTCGAAGCGCGTTTTGGCAAACGGGACAAACACCGACATAATTCTTTTTGTCGCTTTCGGCGGCTTCCGTTTTAATGCTGCCGCTGAGTTTTGTGACGAGCTTCTCTTTGTTTTCCGCCAAATCGGCATACATTTTTTTAATCAATTCCGTCCCGGTTGAAACGGCTTGATTCATTGTGATTTTACCGTCTTCAACCTGCTGAATTAATTCTTCAACCTGCGCGCGGATTTTCGGCTGAATCAGAATCGGAACCGTCGTGTCTAAACTTTCCATTAACATGTAGCCGGTGTTGAGAATGGAAAGCGTTTTTCCCTTTGCTTCGAAATAGCCGCGCCTCTTGTTTGTTTCAATGTGCGTCGGCGCCGTTGCTTTTGTCCCGATTCCGTTTTTATCCATCAGCGTCAAAAGTTCGGCTTCGGTCAGCTTTTTCGGCGGCGCGGTTTTCGAAGCAGTGTTTAAAATCTTTTGAACGCCGGTTGTGTCGCCTTCATCGATATTCGGCAGGAACTTGTCGTTTTTCGTTTCAAAATCGTAAATGTCAAGCCAGCCGGCGAATTTTTTAATCGACCCGGCCGCGTTGAATAAATCTTCTTTAATTTTCATTTCCAGCTTCGTTTTCTCAAAAACCGCGGCCGGCATTAAATTCGCTAAAAAGTGGCGGCAAACCAAATCATAAACCGCGTACGCGCCCGGAAGTTTGACCATGCTCTCGACCGTTTGCTTGCTCGCGCCGCGAATCGGGTGAATCGGCGGGTGGTCTTTCGCGTCTTTCGGACCGTTTTTGCATTTGATTCCGGCAGGCGCGGTGACGATTCTTGAAACCGTTTCTGTGTATTCCTGATTTTTCGCCAAATCCCCTAAAATCGCTTTAAAATCGAAATCATCGGCGTACTTGTTCGTTTCCGTTCTCGGATAACTCGTCAAACCCGACAGGTAAAGCTGTTCCGCAATTTCCAATGATTTCTCGGGACTGATATTCAAAAACGAGGACGCGCGCTTTAAAAATTCCGTCGTGTTGAGCGGAACGGGCGGTTCCAAATTTTGTTCGCGAACTGTTTTCTTAAAAACCGATGCCGTTTTTTCGCCTTTAATCCGCGCCATGATTTCATCGGCTTTTTCTTTTTCGGGAATATTTCCGGCGCTGTGCGTTCCTGTAAAAATATTTCCGCCGGCATCGAAATCCGCCGTAATTTTCCAAAAGTCTTTGGGCTGAAACTCACGAATCGCTTTTTCGCGCTCGTAGACAAAACCGCACGTCGGCGTCTGACACGGACCGATTGACAGAATTTCCTTCGTAAACGCCTTTTCGCGAACGGAAAGCGTCACATAGCGCGTAAACGCCGCTCCCATTTTCAAATCCAAAATCTGACGCGTCTCGGCAGCCATCGCCAACGCTTCGTCCGGCTCGCCCGGATTGTCAAACGCTTCTTCGATTTCCTTTTGAGAAAAAGTCGAATACCGCGCGCGTTTAATCGGAACTTTCGCGATGCGTTCGGCGAGTTCCTTCGCCTCAAAACCGATGTTTTCGCCTTCGCGGTCGTAGTCGCACGCCAAAATGATTTCTTCCGCCTCCTTTGCCAACTTTTCAATCGCGAACGCGAAGTTTTCCTTCGTCACCATTTTAATCGGCGAAATATCCAAAAGCGCGCCCGGATCGACACCGGTCCAGCTGTTGTATTCGGCCGGAAAATCGTAATTCATAATGTGCCCGGCAAGACCCGAAATCGCCCAATCTTTGCCGTTTCGCTGAAAACGATAAACGGCGATGCCTTCAATAGAAGTGCGCTTGTAATTGCCTTTTCCCAAAATGTTGGCAATTTCTTCAGCCGCTTTATTTTTTTCCGCGAATGCAACGATTGTCATTTTCTCACTCCTCAGTCATTGCTGATATTAAAATCCAAAATGCCCGGCTTCATCGTTCTCAAATCCACAAACGGAACCTTCGCAGGATTCGGAACAATGTTGACTTTCTTCTGGAAATCGGTTTGCGCCTGCCAAGTTCCCGAATTAATCAAAAGAATATTTTTGTAATTTTGAATGCCGATTGTATGAACATGACCGCAATGAATGATATCGGGAACCTTGTCGATAATCAAATAATCCTTTTTTTCCGGCGAAATCATCACGCGGCTGCCGTAAGTCGGTGCGAGATGACGGCGCTTCACCATTTCAACCATTCCCGTTGTCGGTTCCTGATAAGAAACGCCTTTGATGCTTGAAACCATGTCGTCCATCGAACAGCCGTGATAAATGTGAACGCAAACGCCGTCTAAAGAAATGACGGACGGATTGCCGACAAACGTGACGTTTTCGGGGAAAAGTCTTTGAATGTCTTTCGGAAACGTGATTTGCGGCTCGGCGCGGCGAACGGCGTCGTGGTTGCCGGGTGCGATGATAACGTGAATATTTTGCGGAATCCGGTGGAAATATTCCGCCGTCGCTTCATATTGTTTAAAAATTTCCGTAATTTCCAAGTCGAGCTCCTGCCCGGGATAAATGCCGATGCCGTCAACAATATCGCCGGCAACGACAATAAAACGAACTTCAGACGCGATTTTTTGAAGCTGCGGACTCTCGGATTTACCGTTTAAAAAGTCTAAAAAGATTTCCCATTCTTCTTTCATGAATTCCTTGCTGCCGACATGAATATCCGAAATAAAAAGCGCGTATCCTTCCGATCTTTTGCGATTGGACGTGTAATTGTTCGGCACGTCCGGCTGCGTAATTTTACTCGCCATTAAAATCGTGCCTTCCGGCGTGAGATTTCCGGTGATTCCGACGATTTCGTCCAAAATCAATTTCTCCGCCTGTTCCACCAAATCCGAATCGCGCTGATTGATTAAAACGGGAAACGTTCCGGTCGGATCCTCGAGCGTTAAAACGATATGTTGATTGCCGGTGGTTGTTTTTTCGGAAACCATGCCGATAATTGTGATTTCGGAATTGCTTTCGCGCGAGGACAGCGGTTTGACGCCTTTTCCTTTCGGCAGACTTTCGATCGGGCGCGCGCTGACGCGGGACCGAATCATTTCGCTGATGCGCGTGTACCGGTCTCTGAAATACTGAACAAACTGATTGTATTCGCCGACGCTGGTTGTCTTTTCCGTCACGTCTTCCAAAACGTCAACGATGTTGTCGTCAAACGAATATTTGTACAAAAACGACGGCGGCTCTTCCGTCAGGCTTTCCAATTCCTGAACAATCGCCGTCAAATGTTCGGTTTCAATCACAAAAACCGACGCGTCGATTTCAGAAAAGATGATTGAGAGCTTATCTTCGGAGAGACGGCAGCCGACCAAAAAGTCAACGGCTTCTTTGTTAATCATGAAGCCGGCATCAGATGCTTTTTCTAAAATTGCTGTCTCATCCATTCTTAATCTCTCGGCGTAAATTAAACTGCAAAAACCATTTCTCAGAATTGTTCCTTGAAATAAATACTCTCTGATTCTTTGAAAATCTTAAAAATTCTTAAAAAGAATTAAAATTCTCTAAAATTCTCTAAAATTCTTTAATTATTGATTTTAAAATTCTCTAAAATTTATGAAGTTTTTGAAAAAAACCGATTTTACGGATTTTTGACTGGAATATTTATATAAACAAAACGATTCTTTTATAAGAAATCTATTTATTATTTCGTTGATAATAACTTTTATTTTCTTTTATTTATATGCAGGTGAAGTTATGTTAGATAATGAACAATTAAAAGGATTGGCGAAAGACGTCGGCATTGTTTTAGGCATTGTCATCGCGTTTTTGTTAATCTGTTATCTTGTTTTCGGTTTGTGGACACCGATGTATGTCGTGTCTTCCGGCAGCATGGAACCGAATATGAATGTCGGCGACATTGTTTTTGTCAGAAGTATCGACAGAGCAGATGTCGTGACATATGAAGATGCTCAGAATATGTCCAAAACACGCATTAAGTTCGGCGGTCCGGGTGATGTGATTTTGTTCCGCCCGTACGGCAATGAAAGTTATGTTCCGGTGATTCACCGCGCGATGTATTACGTTGAAGCCGGTGAAGAAATGTGGCCGGGCGGACCGACAGCGCCGCATGCGGGATATATTACAAAAGGTGATAATGAGCAAACCAATCCGTTGTTGGACCAGCAAACGACAATCAGTCTCCAGACACCGATTAAAGAAGAATGGATTATCGGCACATCTCAGTTTAAGGTTCCGTTTATCGGAAAGCTCAGATTGCTTTTCGCACCGGATCGATTGCCTTTCTGATGTAAGGAAAACAATTCCTTACATTTCTTTTTTATTTTTCATATAATTCAAATTTAATTTTGCATTCTGTTTTCGCATTCTTTTTCACATTTTTTGTATTTTCACTTTTCAGAGATTTATAATTTTGATTAGTTTCGTTCCGCTCGGGCAGTCTTTAAATTCTATGACCGCCGTTATTTTTTCAAATCATATTTGAGGCAAACCGTGACTGCAAAAAAAACGAAAAGCGTTTCAAAAGAAGAAAAAGGAGATTCCGCGAAAACCGAAGACATTTGGATTCCGATAGAGAATCTGCCGGTTTCTGACCGCACGAAATCGTTTTACACGGATTCCGGGATTCAAAAATTGTATCCGCCGCAATCCAAAGCAATTTCCGCCGGATTGCTTGACGGAAAAAATGTTTTGATCTCCATTCCGACCGCTTCCGGAAAAACGCTTCTTGCAGAGCTTGCCATGCTTCAAAGTTTGGATGCCGGCGGCAAATGCCTTTATGTCGTTCCGCTGCGCGCACTTGCTTCCGAAAAATTCCGCCGTTTTTCAGAATTTCGGGAACTCGGGTTTCGATCCGGAATTTCGACGGGAGATTTGGATGAGCGTGACGAAAATATCGGAACGAACGACATCATTGTCGCGACATCAGAAAAAGTAGATTCGCTGATTCGTAATGAAACGCATTGGCTGTCTCAGATTTCCGTTGTCGTTTTAGACGAAGTTCATTTACTGGATTCGCCCGGCCGCGGGCCGACGCTTGAAATCGTCATTACAAAATTAAGACGATTGAATCCGAAAATGCAAATTATTGCGCTTTCTGCGACGATTCAAAATTCAAAAGAAGTCGCCGATTGGATGAAAGCCGAATGCGTTGTCAGCGACTGGCGGCCGACAAAACTGTACGAAGGCGTTTATTTTGACGGCGTTTTCGAAGGCGAAGTCGTTCATACAAAAGAGAAAACGGTGAAAGAAATCGAACTCGTCGGCAAAGGAAAAGAAGCCGGCGTCTCGCTTGCCGCTGACGCGATTCGAAGCGGCGGGCGGTGTTTGGTTTTTACAAACAGCCGGAAAAATGCGGCGGGATTCGCAAAAAAAGCGGGCTCTGTGATTCAATCTTATTTGACGGTTGCCGAGCAGGCCGAACTTTTGGATTTGGCAGCCGAAATTACGGACAGAAGCGACACGGATGCTGCGAAGACGCTTGCCGTTTGCATTCGAATGGGCGTTGCGTTCCACCACGCCGGCCTCTCCGCCGACCAGCGCGAACTGGTTGAAAAATCATTTTTGGCCGGCAAAATCAAGATGATTTCATCGACACCGACGCTGGCAGCCGGCCTCAATCTGCCGGCAAGGCGCGTGATTATCGCCGCGTGGCGGCGTTATGATTCAAATGAAGGCATGCAAATGATTCCGGTGATGGAATACAAACAAATGGCCGGGCGCGCCGGCAGGCCGCACTTGGATCCGTACGGAGAATCCGTTTTAATCGCGACGAAAGAAGAAGATATTGACAAACTCAAAGAGATGTATATCGAAGCTGAGCCGGAAGCGGTGGAATCAAGACTCGGCGCGGAAAATGCGCTTCGAACGCATGTTTTGTCAACGATTTCAAACGGTTTTGCCGATACGCGCAATCAGCTTTCTGATTTCTTCAGAGATACATTTTTCGCGTACCAGAGAGGACTTCTCAGTACAATTACATTAAAAACGGTGATTGACACGTGTTTGGATTTTTTAATCAAATCGAACATGTGTTTTGAAGACAAAGGAAAAACTGAGGAGCCTGCCGTTGAAAAAACAAGTCCGTTTGTGACGGCGGATAAAATCAATTCGACGAAGGAAGACGGCGATTATCCGCTTGTGCCGACGAAACTCGGCTCTTTGGTTTCAAAACTTTATTTGGATCCGCTTTCAGCGTCCGTGATTCTTGAAAATATTCAGAAGGCGGAATCGGAAAAAATGAAATTAACCGACATCAGTCTGCTTCATTTAATTTGCATGACGACGGACATGAAACTTCTTTACATGAAAACATCGGATTACATCCCGGTTTCGGAATTTGCCGCCGAAAATTGCGAGCACATTATTTCAATGCCGCCGACGTCAAAGCCGGCCGAATTTGACTGGTTTTTGGGCGAATTGAAAACGGCAATTTTGCTTTATCGTTGGATTTCGGAAACGCCGGAGAATGAGATTTCAAAAGAATTTGATGTCGGCGAAGGCGATATTCGTCAATTTTCAGAAACCGCGGCGTGGATTGCAAACGCCGGCGCGCGTCTTTTGAAAATGACAGGATCGCCGAGTGCCGGGCTGTTTTCCGATTTGGAATTGCGCCTTCAATACGGCGCGTCCATTCAATTGCTGCCGCTTCTTAAAATCCGCGGCATCGGACGCGTTCGCGCGCGCAAGCTTTACAACGCCGGATTTAAATCAAAAGAATCGTTTAAGCCGGCTGATTTTTCAACCGTTGCGGGCTTGGTCGGCCCGAAAATCGCAGGTCAGGTTTATCGCGAAATCGGCATTGACGCAAGCGGTTATGTCATTGAAGAAAAGAAAAAGAGATCCGGAGACGATTCGGAATCCGAATCTTCCGGACAAATTCAAAAAAGATTTGACGACTTTTTTTAAAGTTTAATAATTTCAACGGTGCCGTCAGCGTTTCCGATGACGACTTCATCGACATTCATGAAAATGCCGTGTTCGACAACGCCGGGAATTTGAGAAATTTTTGCCGCGAGTTCTTTCGGGTCTTTGATTTCGCCGAAAGTGCAGTCAACCACGAAATTGCCGTTGTCGGTGATGACCGGGCCGTCTTTTTTGGCCGCCGCGCGAAGCGTCGGGTCGCCGCCGATGTCTTTTAAGGATTGCATGACAAGCGCTCTTCCAAACGGCATGACTTCAATCGGGACAAAAACGGACAGCGTTTTCGCTTTTTTGGCGGGGTCGGAAACGACGACAAAACGATCGGCGGACATGGAAACGATTTTTTCACGCGTGTGCGCCGCGCCGCCGCCTTTAATCGCGAAAAGATTTTCATCGAACTGATCGGCGCCGTCAATCGCGATATTCAATCGCGGCGTTTCGGCAAGCGATGTCAGCGGAACACCGGCATCAATTGCAATCATTTCGGATTGATAGGAAGTCACAACGCCGACAATGTTCAGATTTTCTTCACGAACACGGCGGCCGAGTTCTTTAATCGTGTAAGCGACGGTGGATCCGGTTCCGAGTCCGACGGCATCGCCGTCTTTGACCAAGGAGGCGGCATAAATTCCGGCCGCCTTCTTTTCGGGAGATTCTTTCGCTTGATTTCTGTCTGTCATATTTTTCCCATCCGTTAGGGGGAGAGTCTCTTTCTGTCTCTCGGGAACAAAACCGCTTCACGAATGTTGTCCAAGTTCAGCATCGTCATCACCAAACGCTCTGCGCCGACACCGAATCCCGCGTGCGGCGGCATGCCGAAGCGGAAAGTTTTCAAATAGAATTCAAAGCCGTCAGGGTTGAGGCCTTTGGCTTCGATGCTTTCGACCAACATATCATGCTGGTGAATGCGCTGAGCGCCGGAAGAAAGCTCCATCATGCGGTGCATCATATCGAAACTCTTTGAAATTTCGGGGCGGTCCTCGTAGGGCATTGCGTAAAACGGTTTGGTTTCCGTCGGCCAGTCAATAATAAAGTAGTGGGATTCGCCGGTTTTGTTAAACACGTATTCGCCGAAAAGGTGTTCGGCTTGCGTTCCGATGTCGTCTCCAAACACCATTTTGTCTTCGATTTCCGGAATTTCGTTGTTGATGATGTCCAAAACCTGCTCGTAAGTGTATTTGTTAAACGGCAGTTTCGGGATCTGAAGTTCGATTCCGAGAACGGCGAGGTTTTTGTGGCACTTCTCGACGACTTGCTCGTAAACGTAAACGATCATGTTTTCCAAAAGCTCCATGACATCTTCGTGGTCGGCAAAACTCATTTCAATGTCAATAGATGTCGCTTCGTTGAGGTGCTTTCTTGTGTCGTGTTCTTCAGCTCTGAAAATCGGTCCGATTTCATAAACGCGATCAAGTCCGGCGGACATGAGCATTTGTTTAAAGAGCTGCGGGCTTTGGTTGAGGAAAGCTTCGCGGTCAAAATAGTTAATCGGGAACAAATCTGTTCCGCCTTCGGTTGCGGCGGCTACGATCTTGGAAGTCGTGGTTTCAACGAATTTGTTTTGTTCCAAGAAGTCGCGGATTGATTTTTGAACGGTGTCGCGGATGACGAAAACAGCGGTTTGTTCTTCGCGGCGCAAGTCCATGAAACGGTTGTCGAGGCGCGTGTCGAGTTCTGCGTCGACTTTGCCGGTCGTGTCCATCGGAAGCGGAGATCCGGCTTCGTTGACGACAGTAATTGTTTCCGGAAGAAGTTCAAAGCCGTTGGGCGCTTTGGGTTCCGCCTTGACGGTTCCGGTCACGGTGATGATGGATTCGCGGCTCATTCTTTTAACGATTTCCAAAAGTTCGGCATCGATTTTTTTCTTCACAAGCGTGACTTGGGCGCGTCCTGTTCTGTCGCGAAGAACGAGGAAAGTAATGCCGCCGAGGTCTCTGATTTCGTGAGCCCATCCGGCCAGCGTCACGGTTTTGCCGTTGTCCGCATCGGGAATAATTTCTCCCGTAAAGTGTGTTCTGAGTTCTTTTAATGTCATGATAATCACATTTAAAATAAATCAATAAAATCAATAAGATGTCAATCTATTAAACGAAAATGATATAATAGCTTCGGGTGAGAAACGGCGGTATCATATTTTAAAATTATTAAAAACGAGGATTGATTTTTAGAAAATCATAAAATCCGAACTGTTCGCACGCGGCGGCGGCACGGAAAAAACGGAAATCGCGGCAAAACCAAAAACAAAGCAACATTTAAATGAAATAATAAAGTAATGAAATTAAAAAAGAGGCATTATTATGGATTTGCATCACATTGAAGAAACCGCGGAAGAAGCATTCGATCACGCGATTCACGTCGTTAAAATGAAAAACATTCTTCTGACATTCATTATTTTATGTTTGGCTTATCTTTATTTATTTGTGATTGACTGAGTCAATTACGCTTTACGTTTTTATTGACTGTGTGGTTTATTCAACCGCTTTCTTCTCAAGCATTTTACATGCCTGGCAAACGTCATCATTGCACGGCTCGCCGCAAATTTGGCAGTTTTTCATATCCGAAACATTCAGCGCTTCCGAAATCAGCGGAACCATCGTATCAAATCCGCGCACCAGCGAATATTTTGTTCCCGGATGGTTGACTTCAAAGCCGTTGAGCAAACGGCGGACTTCTTTTCGGAGAGCGCCAAACGAATGCGGGCACGCGGTTAATTCCATCGGCAAATCGTTTAAATAAGCGTAAAGGGCGACTTCTTTTTCCGGAATTTTTCGAAGCGGTTTCACGCGAACGATAAAGCCGTCGAGTTCGTTTGCTGCCGAGAATCTGACCATTCGTTCCACGTCGCCGCGGAAGTGGTTGAGCATAATCGTTTGCGCCTCGTCGTCCAAATTGTGGCCGATAATCAGTTTGGTCGCGCCGATGTCGCGCGCCGTTTTGTTAAGAATTTTCTTGCGCAAAACGCCGCAGTAACTGCACGGGCCGACTTCTTTTTTGTCGTCGCTGTAACGGTTTTCAACCATTTTCTTTTCGGTGACGAGCTCGTCCATGGATTTTCCGTATTCGTCTTTGAAAGACTTGACAATGTGTTCGATGCCGAGCTGTGCCGTCATTTCCCGCGTCCGCTCGATTGAAAAATTGCGGTAGCCGTCAATGCCTTCGTCAATCGTAATCGCGACAATTCGAATATCCGGGCGGTCGCCGAATATTTTGTGCATTAAAAGAAGCGCGACAGAACTGTCTTTGCCGCCGGAAAACGCGACCGCAATCACATCATTTTTCTTCACCGGATAGCGCTGGCGCATCGTCAGCTTCGCTTTGCGTTCCACATCTTCAAAGAAATGTTTTTTGCATAAGTGAAGGCCGGAATACGGCTGATAAATGATTGCAGGCGTGCTGCATTTTCGGCATTTTGTTGTCATAAGTCAAACCTGTCATATATAATATGAAATGAAAAACAAAACAGGTCTCATTTAAACTTTATGTTTTCAAAAATTTCGGCAGCTTGATATGACTTTCCGTCTAATCGAAAGATATGATTGCAGCCGCCGTTTCATTGATTTTTGAAAATTTCGCTTTCGCGTTTATTTTTTGCGTTATCGGCGGCTGGATTTTCGGAATCGCGACCGGAATGGTTCCGGGAATTCACGTCAACAATATCGCCGTCATTCTGGCAAGTGCCGCCGCATTTCTCTACGGCTTCGGAATGTCGCCAGTTCTGCTCTGCACCGCAATTCTCGCCTGCGCCGTTTCGCACACGTTTCACAACATCATTCCGGCGATTTTCCTCGGCGCGCCCGGCGAAGAAACCGTTTTCGCGGTTCTTCCCGGCCACAAACTGCTGATGGCAGGCTTCGGCTTGTTCGCGATTCGCCTGTCCGCGCTTGCAAGCGCGGCATCCGTCCTCTTCTCATTCATAATGATTATCCCGACAGCATATTTTCTGTCACGTTTCTACCCGATTATGGAAACAAAAATGGGATGGATTTTGCTCGGGCTTGCGCTCATTCTTCTGCTTTCCGAGAAAAAGCCTTCCAAAATCATGTCCGCGACAATTGTATTTTTAATCGCAGGATCATTGGGAGTCATCGCGTTTGAAATGGACGGCAGCTTAAACCCGATGATTGCAGCATCTTCCGCCTCCGTCCTGATGCCGCTTCTCAGCGGCTTGTTCGGCGTCCCGCAGCTGATTCTCAGTTTAGTTTCAAAATCTGAACCGGCGGAAATTCCGGAAACAAAAACCGGTTTTCCGGCGAATCAGTTTCTCAAAAACGCCGCCCTCGGAACGGCCGCCGGCGCTTTTGTCTCGTGGATTCCCGGCGTTTCTTCATCGGTTGCCGCGATATTGGCAAGTTTATTCAAAAAGAATGATTTGGATTCAAACGAACAAAAAACGGAAGACACGGAAATTTCGGCGGCGAAAGAATATATTGTCATTGTTTCTGCGATCAACACGGCAAACGCCGTTTTCGGACTTTTGGCGTTTTTCACCATCGGAAAAACCAGAAACGGTGCTGTCGTATCCATTCGTGATATTTTATCGGATGCCGGATTTTCGACAACAGATAACATGTTTGAAGGCGAAATGCTTGAGCTTTTTATTTTGTTTTACGTCGTCATTTTGCTCAGCGCGCTCTTTTCTTACTTCTCGACAATCCGGCTCGGCAAAGAAATTCCGAAAATTCTTCAAAAAACGGATTATCGAAAAATTTCGGCGTTTGTTCTCTTGCTGCTGACCGCGTTAATCTTTGTCACTTGCGGCTCATACGGTTTAATCCTGTTCGCCGCCGCGGTTTTAATCGGATTTCTGCCGGTGATTCTTCACGTTAAAAAATCAAATTTAATGGGGGTGATTCTCTTTCCCGTTATGCTTTATTTTTTAGGCTTGCGATGACAGCTAAAAAAATCGTAAACGAAACGGTTAAATTCATGAGATAACATTCTTTAATAAATTATTTTCAAAAACCCTTTGTTGAATGATTTGACGCGCGCTTTTTTTAGAAGAATAATTCTGATTGGCGGTCGTTGCTGTTTAACACAGGATCTAATAAAATGTAAGTGATTCAAAATGCAATTTTGTCCGAAATGTAAAAGCATGATGATGCCCTCCGGCGGCGAATATAAATGCAAGAAATGCGGCTGCACATCCGCAATGAACGACTCTTCCGAAATGACTTTCAAGTCCGATATTCAGGAACGCGAAGTCGTTGTTTTGGAAGGCGACATTGAAGAAGGCCTCCCGACAACCGATGCGACCTGTCCCGAATGTAAAAACAGAGTCGCGTACTGGTGGCTCAGACAGCTCCGTTCCGCCGACGAATCGGAAACACGTTTCTTCAAATGCACAAAATGCGCTTTTACCTGGCGTGAATACGATTAAATTTAAAATGTCCGTTTAAAACGGATATTAAATATTTATATCTGTAAATGGTTATAACAGTAAAAATTGACTTGCGTCATCTTTTTACATTTATTAATTCATTTGATATTTATTATAAACGCGTTTATTAACTCAAAAAAGTGATTTCTATGCTCAAAGCTTCAATCGATATTGATCTTCTCAGAGATTCCATTACGGCGCTTTCCGTCATCGTCAGTGAAGTTCGCTTGAAAGTAAAACCGGACGGCATTTCCGTCAAAGCCGTTGATGCCGCAAACGTTGCGATGGTCATCTTCGACTTAAAATCCGAGGCTTTTGAAAGCTATCAAGCGGATGAAACCGAAGTTGGCATTGACCTTGTTAAACTCAACGACATCCTCGGAATCGTCGAGAAAAAGACACTCGTCGACATGGAACTTGACATGGCCGCGCAAAAGCTTCACCTGAACTTCGGCGGTCTTTCCTACACGCTTTCTTTGCTTGACCCGTCCACCATCAGATCCGAGCCGCGCGTCCCGCAATTGGACCTCCCGGCCCGCGTCGTTTTGAACGGTCAGGATTTAAAACGCGCCGTCAAAGCCGCTGAAAAAATCAGCGACCACATGACGCTCGGCGTTACAGGCGATATTTTCTTCATGGAAGCGAAAGGCGACACCGACCAGGTTCGTTTGGAAATGGGAACAGATCAGTTAATCGATCTCAAATCCGGCGAAGCAAACTCTTTGTTCTCCTTGGACTACTTGCTTGACATCATTAAATCCGCAGGCAAAGCCAATGAAGTGACACTTTCAATCGGCTGCGATTTCCCGATTTTAATCGAATTCGATGTTGCACCTGCCGTTTGTCACGTGACATTCCTGTTGGCCCCGAGAATTGAATCCGATTGATTTAATTTTCATTTTTAATTTTCCGAGAGTCGGAATGACGACTCTCATTCATTTGTTTTTGACATTCTGTTTTTTGGCTTTTATTTTTGTATTTTTCGCGTATTATTGTTATTTTTATTATTTTTGTTGTTTACGTTTTTTAATTTTACATTTTAATTTTATGTTTTTTCTTATTTGATTACCTCTTATTTTAGTGCCGTTCTTATTTTATGGCCGTTCTTATTTTACGACCGAGTTTACAACCGGATTATTAAAAATTCAATTTTTTTGATTTTTTTAAAAAAAAGAATTTGAAAAAATAAACCGCGACACTCATTGAAAAAAATATAAAATCAATTAATATTTCAAAAAAACATAAATTTAAAAATTGTTCTTAAAAATTGATTCAAGAGTCCTTATTTTTTGAATGAATATATCAAATTTGTCATGACAAATACAAATCATATTTAAACTGAAAAATAAATCAAATCTCTTGCACCTTATTTTAAACTCATTTTTCAAGAATTTTAATCGAAATTGAAAATAATGGATCATTTTATCGGATTCCGGACACTTTTCAGCGTGTTTTTAAAAAATAAACCCGAACAACCGATTTTTTAGAAGAATATGATAAGAAAAACGAATTTCGAAAAATAATATAATCTTGACAAATCGCAAAATATTGTAAAAATTACAACAGCTTTGTAATAATATGTCATGTAGAATTATTACCAAATATTAACGCATTCTTTCCGTCAAAAAAAGTCGGAACGATTTAGACTATATATATTCCAGACCATTTAAACGACTCGTACAATAACTCCACGGATAAGATTTCAGATTGTACATAGGGGAGTGCATTCGATTTTGCATCTACTGAAAAATCCGGAAAATCCAAAATACAAATTTTGGAAAAAACGTCAAAAATTTTGAAGAAATTAATCCTAACAGAGGTAAGTATAATGGATAAACAAGCACTTTTAAAGGAATTATCCGACGCGATGGTCAGCTGTAAAGCAGATGTTATCATGGCAGCTACAAAGAAAGCAGTTGATGACGGCATGTCCAGTGTCGAAATCATCGACGGTCTCGCAGCAGGCATGACCGAAGTCGGCGACCAGTTCGAGAGAGGAAAAGTCTTCCTCCCCCACGTCATGATGGCAGCAAACGGTATGCAAGCCGCTGTTGACACCCTCGACATGGGCTCAGCCGGCGCAACCGTCAAGAAAGTCATTATTAATGCCACGGTTGAAGGCGATGTTCATGATATCGGCAAATCCATCGTTTCTACAATGCTTCAATCAGCGGGTTTTGAAGTTCACGACCTTGGAAGAGATGTTCCAAACGGCAAGATCATTGAAGCCATCAAAGAATACAACGCTGACATGGTCGGCTTGTCCGCTTTAATGACAACCACGCTCAACGGCCAGAAAGAGATTATTGAACTCCTCAAAGCCAACGGCATGAGAGACAACATCAAAGTCATGGTCGGCGGCGCACCCGCAACAACCGCATGGGCTGAGAAAATCGGCGCAGACTGCTATGCAGAAAACGCAACGGAAGCAGTGGACAAAGCCAAAACGCTCTTGTTGTAATAAAGGTGGTTATTAAAATGGCAGCAGAATACATTTTAAGAATGGGTGACGGTAAACGCGTCTCCATGTCAAAAGAACAGATCAAAGAAGATGCCCTCGCAGGCGCAGGAAACGCAGTCGACTACGGCGGTGTTCCCGAACTCTCCGCAGACGAAATCGACAAGATTGTCGAAATCTGTACAATGCCCGGCAAATCCGTTTCCGTTGAATACGGTATGGAAGTTCCGATGTCCCACGACATCAGTACAATCCGTCTCGACGGCGACCAGGGTAACAGCGGCGTCGGTATCCCATCCAGCCGTCTTGTCGGTATGATGATGCACGAACGCGCATTCGGCGCAGACACAATGGAACTCGGTCATATTGATTACAGTTACAAGCCTGTCAAACCCATCGTTTCACAGGAATGCCAAGCGATGGAAGTCGCGCAGCAGAATATGATTGTCCCGTTGTTCTACGGCGCAATGCCGAACATGGGTCTTTATTATACTCCGGACGGACCGTTCGAGAACCCCGGAGACTTGCTCAAAGCCTTCAAACTCGAAGAAGCATTCGCTTCCATGGAACACTCCGCAGAACACTTGACCCGCGACATCATCTGGATCATGCAGAAATTGATGGCGTCCGGTGCCGATGGTGTGAACCTTGACACGACAGGCGCGGCAGGCGACGCAGACGCGTACGGCACGCTCAATGCGGTTAAAGCACTCCGCGAAGAATTCCCGGAGATGTATATCGAAGTCGGCAGCGCCGGCGAAAGCTGGATTGGTATGCACGGCATGCTCGAATTCGAAGGCACAGTCCTTGCAGGTCTCTGGCCGCACCAGCAGGTCGAGCTTGCAACCAAAGCCGGTGCAAGCATTTTCGGCCCGGCCGTCAACACAAACACAAGCAAGACATTTCCGTGGAACCTTGCCCGTGCAGTCACATTCACAAAAGAATGCTGCAAAGTTTCCAAGATTCCGATCCATGCCGATATGGGTATGGGTGTCGGCGGTATCCCGATGCTTGAAACACCCCCGATTGACGCCGTTACACGCGCAAGCAAAGCAATTGTCGAAATTGCAGGCGCAGACGGTATTTAGATCGGTGTCGGCGACCCGCTCGGCATGCCGATTTCACACATCATGGCTTCCGGTATGACCGGTATCCGCGCAGGCGGCGACCTTGTCGCGCGTATGCAGCTTTCCAAGAGCATGAGAATCAAAGACGCAAAGGAATACGTCGCCAAGAAAGTCGGCGTCGATGTCTTCGATTTAGCGGACGAATATGCAATGAGAGATGTCAGAGAAGAACTCGGTATCGGTGTTGTTACATCCGTTCCGGGCGCACCCAAAGGCATCGCTGCAAAAATGAACATCGAAAAAGTCCTTGACACAAAGATCAACTGCTGTGATTTCGCCAGAAATCAAGTGAAGCAGTAATCATTTTGGATGATTTGGATTTTGAAAGAAATTGTTTGAATCAATTTGAACAATTTCTAAAATCCGCAATAAATTTCAGCAAAAACGAGCCGAGTTTCGGCAATTTTGATTTATAACACGCGTCAAATTGTGTGTTTTAACATATGTCTATTAAGGTATAACAGAGGCTAAAAAATATGGCAAAATGTAATGCATTCGCAGCTACAGAATCGCTCAACGGTATTGGATTTGAGCTTTTCTCCCAGGACGAGTTAAAAGCAATCCACCAAGCAACGATGGATGTTCTCATCGACGTAGGTATCCAGGTTTCCGACGAAGAAGCCAGAGCTTTGTTAAAAGAGAACGGCTGTCTTGTTGATGAAAAGACCCAAGTTGTCAAAATTCCGGAATTTGTCGTCAGAAGAGCGCTTCAGACTGCACCGTCCAGATTCACTCTTTGGGGCAGAAACAAAAAATACAACACCGTTCAGGAATGCGGCGGCAAAGTCCACTGGACTTGCTTCGGTACCGGCGTTAAGATGACAAACTATGTCGCGCCCGGCAAATACGAAACCGTTGACTCCGTCGAGCAAGATGTCGCCGACATCGCAAAACTTTGCGACTGGGCAGAAAACATCGACTACTTCTCCCTCCCTGTTTCCGCAAGAGACTGGGCCGGCAAAGGTGCACAGGATGTCCACGAGGTTTTCACGCCTTTGGTCAGCACAGAAAAACACTACAATGACATTGACCCCGTCGGCGAAAACGTCGAAATTTACTGGGAAATTCTCAAAGCCTGGTACGGCGGCGACGAACAGGAAGCCATGAGAAAACCCTTGATGTCCATGTTGGTCTGCCCGACCAGCCCGCTCGAACTCAGCGGCCAGGCCTGCCAGGTTATCATGAAAGGCGCGAGATACAACATCCCGATCAATGTCCTTTCCATGGCAATGTCCGGCGGTTCCGCACCGGTTTACCTTGCAGGAACACTCGTGACGCACAACGCGGAAGTTCTCGCAGGCATCGTTCTTGCGCAGATTACCTGCCCGGGCGCGCCCGTTTACTACGGCAGCTCCACCACAACTTTCGACTTGAAGATGGGAACAGCGCCTGTCGGCTCCCCCGAACTCGGCCTTATCAGCGCCGGTGTCTCCAAGCTCGCTAAATTCTACGGTCTCCCCGCGTATGTCGCAGGCGCATAGACCGACGCAAAAGTCCCCGACGGACAAGCAGGCCACGAAAAAACAATTACGACATTGTACGCGGCACTCGCCGGTTCCAACACTATTTACGGTGCGGGTATGCTTGAACTCGGTATGACATTCTCGATGGAACAGCTCGTTATCGACAACGACATCATCGCAATGGTCAAAAAATCCATGGAAGGCATCCCGGTTACGGAAGAAACGCTCGGCGTTGACCAGATCAAGAAAGTCGGCATCGGCAACAACTTCCTTGCGCTTAAGAAGACAAGAGAACTCGTCGACCTTCCGTCCTCCCCGAAACTCTTCGACAGAAGAATGTTCGGCGACTGGGAAGCAGCCGGCGCAAAAGACGCAGCCGACAGAGCACACGACGTTGTCGTTGATGTCATGAAGAATTATGAAGTCCCCCCGATTGACAAAGACATCTACGCGGCAATGAAAGCAATCGTTGACAAGGCAGACAAAGAATACAAAATCTAATTGAATAAAATATACAGAGGTTTAAATTATGGCAAGTAAAGATGAAGTTATTGCAATGGCAAAAGAAGCGATTATGGAACTCGACGGCGAAATGGCCGAAGAAGCAGCACAAGAAGGTCTCAAAGCAGGCGTTGCACCTGTTGAGATTATTGAAGCGTACGCAGCGGCAATGGCCGACATCGGCGTTGAATTTGAAGCCGGAAAACTTTTCCTCCCCCATCTTTTGGCAGCATCCGAAGCAATGGGCGCAGGAATGGCAATCTTGAAGCCGGAATTGGAGAAAACAAAAGCGCAAACCGAAAGCAAGGGAAAGATTGTCGTCGGCACAATTGAAGGCGACATCCACTCCATCGGAAAAGACATTGTCGTTTCCATGCTCGGCATTGCCGGTTTTGATGTCGTTGATTTGGGCCGTGATGTTCCGATCAAAACTTTTGTTGAGGCTGTCAAAGAACACAACCCCGTTGTGGTCGGCTCTTCCGCTTTGATGACAACAACCATGATTAACCAGATTCAGATCGAAGAACAGCTCAAAGAAGCAGGCGTTCGCGACTCCGTTAAAACGATGGTCGGCGGCGCGCCGTGCACACAGGACTGGGCTGACAAAATCGGCGCAGACATTTACGGCGAAAGCGCATCCGACGCGGTTTCAAAAGTAAAAGTCGCAGCAGGAAACTGATTCTGCTTAAAATAAAAACGAAACAGACTCGGAATAAAACGAAATGAGACGGCATTCTTTTGAATGCCGTCCGTTCGGAAATTCCTTTAAAATTTAATAAAAATTCCATTAAAATTTAATAAAAATCCTTTAAAACTCCGTAAAATATCTCAAAAAGGATTAAAAAACGTTGAGAATAATACCAAAAAAAGAGCCAAAAAAATAATAAAAAATAATTTTTTTGGAAAATATCACACATTATTTTGAATGATTTTGGCAAGCAAAATTTTTGAAACAATGTGTCAAAAAAATTAAATCAAGCCGACCGACGCGCATAACAAAATTTCACGCATTTTTACAATTTCGCATTCGGTAGACTTGGATTACAACGCTGTTTTAAAATTCCAATACATTTATAATGAACGAATGTTCACGAAAATTTTCATGGAATTGTGATTTGTCTCCCAAAATAGAAACTTAAAAAGGATTAGTCTTTATATATTTCAGCCCTTTTCATACTCAGTACAATTCATTTTTTGGAGGTTTTTCGAATTGTACACGGGGGGATGCAATCGAATTTTGCATCTTTTGAAAAACCTGATCCAGACAAAAACGCATTTTAAAAATTTTGATGCAAAAAATCAAAGTTTTGACAAATTGAGTTATTTTACGGAGGTAAAAATAATGGATAAACAAGCACTTTTAAAGGAATTATCCGACGCTATGGTCAGCTGTAAAGCAGATGTTATCATGGCAGCTACAAAGAAAGCAGTCGACGAAGGCATGCCCAGCGTCGAAATCATCGATGGTCTCGCAGCCGGTATGACCGAAGTCGGCGACCAGTTCGAGAGAGGAAAAGTTTTCCTTCCCCACGTTATGATGGCAGCAAACGGTATGCAGGCAGCAGTTGACACCCTCGATATGGGTTCCGCAGGCGCAACCGTCAAGAAAGTTATCATCAACGGTACTGTTGAAGGTGACGTTCACGACATCGGCAAATCTATCGTTTCCACAATGCTCCAGTCCGCAGGCTTTGAAGTCCACGACCTTGGCAGAGACGTGCCGAACGCAAAATTCATTGAAGCAATCAAAGAATACAATGCTGACATGGTCGGCTTGTCCGCTTTAATGACAACCACACTCACCGGCCAGAAAGAGATTATTGAACTCCTCAAAGCCAACGGCATGAGAGACAACATCAAAGTCATGGTCGGCGGCGCACCCGCAACAACCGCGTGGGCTGAGAAAATCGGCGCAGACTGCTATGCAGAAAATGCAACTGAAGCAGTTGACAAAGCCAAAACCCTTCTGTTGTAAATCAAATTATAATGGTGGTTACTAAAATGGCAGCAGAATACATTTTAAGAATGGGTGACGGTAAACGCGTCTCCATGTCAAAAGAACAGATCAAAGAAGATGCCCTCGCCGGCGCAGGAAACGCAGTCGATTACGGCGGTGTTCCCGAACTTTCCGCAGACGAAATCGACAAGATTGTCGAAATCTGTACAATGCCCGGTAAATCCGTTTCCGTTGAATACGGTATGGAAGTTCCGATGTCCCACGACATCAGCACAATCCGTCTCGACGGCGACCAGGGTAACAGCGGCGTCGGTATCCCGTCCAGCCGTCTTGTCGGTATGATGATGCACGAACGCGCATTCGGCGCAGACACAATGGAACTCGGTCACATCGACTACAGTTTCAAACCCGTCAAACCCATCGTCTCCCAGGAATGCCAGACAATGGAAGTCGCACAGCAGAACATGGTTGTCCCGTTGTTCTACGGTGCAATGCCGAACATGGGTCTCTACTACACCCCTGACGGTCCGTTCGAGAACCCCGGAGACTTGCTCAAAGCCTTCAAACTCGAAGAAGCATTCGCTTCCATGGAACACTCCGCAGAACACTTGACCCGCGACATCGTCTGGATTATGCAGAAATTGATGGGCGCAGGCTCTGACGGTGTCAACTTAGACACAACAGGTGCAGCAGGCGACGCAGACGCATACGGCACACTCAATGCAGTTAAAGCACTCCGTGAAGAATTCCCGGAAATGTACATCGAAGTCGGCAGTGCCGGCGAGAGCTGGATTGGTATGCACGGCATGCTCGAATTCGAAAACACAATTCTTGCAGGCCTCTGGCCGCACCAGCAGGTTGAACTCGTCCAGAAAGCAGGCGCAAACGTCTTCGGTCCGGCAGTCAACACAAACACAAGCAAGACATTCCCGTGGAACCTTGCCCGTGCAGTCACATTCACAAAAGAATGCTGCAAAGTTTCCAAGATCCCGATCCATGCCGATATGGGTATGGGTGTCGGCGGTATCCCGATGCTTGAAACACCCCCGATTGACGCCGTTACACGCGCAAGCAAAGCAATTGTTGAAATTGCAGGCGCAGACGGTATTTAGATCGGTGTCGGCGACCCGCTCGGTATGCCGATTTCACACATCATGGCATCCGGTATGACCGGTATCCGCGCAGGCGGCGACCTTGTCGCACGTATGCAGCTTGCCAAGAGCATGAGAATCAAGGAAGCAAAAGAATACGTCGCCAAGAAAGTTGGTGTCGATGTGTTTGACTTGTCCGATGAATACGCAATGAGAGATGTCAGAGAAGAACTCGGTATCGGTGTTGTTACATCCGTTCCGGGCGCACCCAAAGGCATCGCTGCAAAAATGAACATCGAAAAAGTCCTTGACACAAAGATCAACTGCTGTGACTCTTTCAGAAACCAGCTGAAACAGTAATGTAAACGATTTTTGATTTGCGAAAAAATGAGGATTGTTCTTGTGTGTTAAAACAATCCTCGCAAATCATATTTCATCGGACTGCAGGTTTGTGGCTGATTCCGCTTTTACCGATTATTCCGAAAAAATTATAATCCCGGCAGAATAAGCTTCGAATAAAAAATCATAAGATTTATAATATCGCCATCAGGCGAGTTCGCAAAAGCAATGCGGGAAGCAAAATCCATCAAGAGATGAGCGTATGCTATCTCAAATTATTTGACAAAAAAATATCTGACAAGATAAAATCGTCTGACGAAAATCCTTCAAAACGTCACGAAATACACATCAAACACACAATACACACCAAATCACACACAAGGATTTTGTTTTTCCGCCCTGCAATCCGATATTTTTTGTTTGCAAAATTCAAATTTATAAAGCACGCACAATTGTGTGTTTTACAAAATTAAATAAAACATAAACAGAGGCTATAACATGGCAAAATGTAATGCATTTGCAGCAACAAAAGCACTTAACGGTGTCGAGTTTGAGCTCTTCACCCAAGACGAATTAAAAGCAATTCACGAAGCAACAATGGATGTCTTTATGGAACCCGGTATCCAGGTTTCCGACGCCAACGCAAGAGCTGTTTTCAAAGCAAACGGCTGTGAAGTTGACGAAAAGACACAGGTTGTCAAAATCCCCGAGTTCGTTGTCAGAAGAGCGCTTCAGACAGCACCTTCCAGATTCACGCTCTGGGCAAGAAACAAGAAATACAACACTGTCATGGAATGCGGCGGCAAAGTTCACTGGACTTGCTTCGGTACCGGCGTTAAGATGACAAACTATGTCGCACCCGGCAAATACGAAACCGTCGACTCCGTCGAACAGGACATCGCTGACATCGCAAAACTTTGTGACTGGGCAGAAAACATCGACTACTTCTCCCTCCCTGTTTCCGCAAGAGACTGGGCAGGTAAAGGCGCACAGGACGTCCACGAAGTCTTCACACCTTTGACCAGCACCGAGAAACACTACCACGACATTGACCCCGTCGGCGAAAACGTCGAAACATACTGGGAAATCATCAAAGCTTACTACGGCGGCAACGAAGACGAAGCTGTCAAAAAGCCGATTATGTCCATGTTGGTTTGCCCGACAAGCCCGCTCGAACTCAGCAGCAACGCTTGCCAGGTTATCATGAAAGGCGCACAGCGCGGCATGCCTGTCAACGTCCTCTCTATGGCAATGTCCGGCGGTTCCGCACCGGTTTACCTTGCAGGTACACTCGTGACACACAACGCAGAAGTTCTCGCAGGTATCGTCCTTGCACAGATCACCAACCCGGGCGCACCTGTCTACTACGGCAGCTCCACCACAACTTTCGACTTGAAGATGGGAACAGCACCTGTCGGCTCCCCCGAACTCGGCCTTATCAGTGCCGGTGTCTCCAAGCTCGCTAAATTCTACGGCCTCCCCGCATTCGTTGCAGGCGCATAGACTGACGCAAAAGTTCCGGACGGACAGGCCGGCCACGAGAAAACAATCACCACAACCTTCGCAGCACTCGGCGGCGCAAACACAATCTACGGCGCAGGTATGCTCGAACTCGGTATGACTTTCTCCATGGAACAACTCATCATCGACAACGACATCATCGCAATGGTCAAAAAAGCCATGGAAGGTATCCCTGTCAATGAAGAAACCCTCGGTGTCGACCAGATCAAAAAAGTCGGTATCGGCAACAACTTCCTTGCACTCAAGAAAACAAGAGAACTCGTTGACCTCCCGTCCTCCCCGAAACTCTTCGACAGAAAGATGTTCGGCGACTGGGCAGCAGCAGGCGCAAAAGACGCAGCTGACAGAGCACACGACACATTTGTTGATGTCATGAAGAACCACGAAGTTCCGGCAATCGACAAAGACATCCTCGCAGCAATGAAAGCAATTGTTGACAAGGCAGACAAAGAATTCAAGATCTGAGTTCTCTAAACAAAAAATATACAGAGGTTTAAATTATGGCAAGTAAAGACGAAGTTATTGCAATGGCAAAAGAAGCAATTATGGAATTCGATGGCGAAATGGCCGAAGAAGCAGCACAGGAAGGCCTTAAAGCAGGCGTCAACCCCGTTGAAATCATTCAGGCATACACGGATGCGATGGGCGATGTCGGCGTTCAGTTCGAAGCAGGCACCCTTTTCCTCCCCCACGTTTTAGCAGCATCCGAAGCAATGAATGCTGGCATTAAAATCTTAAAACCGGAAATGGAAAAGACAAAAGCTGAAACAACCAGCAAAGGCAAAGTCGTTATCGGTACAATCGAAGGCGACATTCACTCCATCGGAAAAGACATCGTCGTTTCCATGCTCGGCATTGCCGGCTACGATGTTATCGACCTCGGTCGTGACGTCCCGATCAAAACATTCGTTGAATCCGTCAAGGAAAACAAACCGGCAATCGTTGGTTCTTCCGCTTTGATGACAACAACAATGGTCAACCAGATCCAGATCGAAGAACAGCTCAAAGAAGCAGGCGTCCGCGACTCCGTTAAAACGATGGTCGGCGGTGCACCGTGCACACAGGACTGGGCAGATAAGATCGGCGCAGACATCTACGGCGAAAGCGCAACTGACGCAGTCGCAAAAGTCAAAGCAGCAACCGGTGCTTAAGCGCAGGTGCATAAATAACTCACAATTAGAGACGGGAGGGGCGGCGCAGAAAAAAGTTCCACACACACTCCGTCCCGCTCGTTTTTAATACTTTGTATAATCCACTGCCACTGTCCTGTTCTTACGAACGCCAAAACAGCCGGCAAGATATACAACAACCCCCGTGTCGGAAAAGGACAGCAAAGCCTCAAATCTGTTGTTCCTTTTCCTTTTTTATTTTAGGGTCAGTCTAAAAACAGTCATACCATTATCTCAAATTCATATAAACCTTTTTGATTATGGTTTTGTGAAAAAATAATCTCGTTTACATTTTATAAGATAATTGTAATGCAAATTATCAAGCCTTACAAATTTTAAAAATTCTACAATATTAAATTGCATGAAAACATTCTGTTCATTCATTCATATTCATTCATTCATTCATTCGAATATCGATTCATTCAAATGTCTGTCATTCGTTCATTCATTGAAGTATCTTCATTCAGCTCGTTCATTCATTTTATTATTCATTAAAAACTCAAAAAACATCTGATTTAAAAACCATATCGCGGAGAATTCAAAAATGACATTATGCTTAGGAATTGACACCGGCGGAACGTACACCGATGTTGTGATTGTTGATGATGAAAGCAAAACCGTATTAAAATCCGCGAAATCGCTGACGACTTATCCGGATCCGATCGGCGGCATCAAAAATGCGCTTGATGAGTTGCCGAAGGAAACGCTTGAGAAGGTTTCGGTTGTTTCGGTTTCAACAACTTTGTCAACCAATACGGTTCTTGAAAACACGGGCGAAGCGGCCGCGTTAATTTTAATCGGGAATCCTAAGCTTTTGAATTTTGACGATCAGAAAGCGGTTCAAAATTATACGATTGTTGCCGGCGGCCACGATAATGACGGGAACGAAGCCGAGCCACTGGATTTGGCAGCGATTGAGGAATATGTTTTATCCGTAAAAGACAAAGTGTCGGCTTTTGCCGTTTCCTCTTATTTCAGCGTCCGAAATCCGGAACATGAATTAAAAACGCGAGAATTAATTCAAAAATTAATGAGAGATGAAAGCGGAAATGCATATCCGGTTGTCTGCGGCCACGAGCTGGCGCAGTCGCTCGGCACTTACGAGCGCGGTGTGACGGCTTATTTGAATGCGATGCTTTTGCCGGTGACGAATCGTTTTGTCGGCGCCGTCATTTCCGAAATCAAACGCCGCGGTTTAAACGCGAGTATTAAGATTTTAAAATGCAACGGCGCGGTTTCGGGAATCGAAGAAGCAATGGAAAAACCGGTCGAATCTATTTTTTCAGGCCCCGCGGCCAGTTTGCTCGGCGCGTCTTTCTTATCCGGCCGCGAAACGTGTTTGATGATTGATGTCGGCGGCACCAGCACCGATGTTTCTTTGGTTGAAAACGGTTTTCCGGACATTTCCGATAACGGCGCGGTTGTCGGCGGCTGGCGGACAAAAGTTCGCGCGATTCGAATGGAAACGTCCGCGCTCGGCGGCGACAGTCAAATTTGGATTCGTTTGCCGTCGGTGTCGGATTCAAGCATTCAGGACAGAATTAAATTCGGACCGAGACGAATCATTCCGATTTGCCGGGCCGCCGCGATATATCCCGAAATCATGGAAAGTTTGAATGAAAGATGGTTTGCCGACAGACATCGTTTCAGCGAATACATTCAGCCGGTTCGCTTTTACATTCGAAGCGGCAATCCGGCAATCGGATTGACGGCGGAAGAGCAGAAAATTTATGACAGAATCAAAACCGACAAACCTGTTTCCGTCAACGATATTATATGGGATCTGCCTTATGTTCCGGCCGAGATTTTAAAGTCGCTTGTTTCTAAAAAGTTGGTGAACATGATCGGTTTGACGCCGACGGATGTTCTGCACGTTTTAGGCGACTACAATGAATTTGACACGGAAGCCGCCGTCCTTTGCGCGCGAATTACGGCGTCCTTTTTAGACACCGATTACATCGAGCTTTGCCGTTATCTGAAGCAAACTTTTTCATTAAAAATGGCGCAGGAATTGGTTTATTTCCTTACCGAAAAGAGTCTTGCCGACAATTCGGAAAACATTGTCACAACCTCGCGTTCCGATGTGTTTAATATTCGATCCAATTTCGAAGCGCCGATTAGTCCCGAAATGACATCATCGCCGGTTTACAAAGAGACGGTCAAAGCGGTTTTGTCGTTTAAAAAACCGATGATGAAATTTAAATTAGACATTCCTGTCGTGATGATCGGCGGTCCCGTGAAAGCTTTTGCCGACGAATTGAGCCAATTGATTGACGCGGAAATCTTAACGCCGGAATATTTTGATGTCGGAAACGCCGTCGGTGCGCTCGTCGGAAAAATCGCGAAACGGATTGACATTTCGGTTCGAACCGTTCAAAGCGAATCACGATACGTGATCCGGACAAACGGTTTTATCGTTTATTATCCGGGCGGCAGACACGCTTTCGCCGACCGCGACGAAGCTTTAAATTATGCGCGCGATCTCGGAAAACAGATGATTATGGAATATATGGAACGCGAAGCCGTGCCGCTTGAAAAAGTTGATTTTAAAATGCACGAAGAAGACATCACGATTGCCAAAGACGCTTTGCCGTTTATGACGCGTTTTGTTTTTGAAGGATTCGCGAAAAATGTGTTTTAAGCGATTCTTTTTCATTTTTTAATTTTCATTTTATTTTTTTGAAAAACGAAGATTGATTTTTCGATTAGTTTCTTGAAAACGCACTCGTTGGTTTCGAATCGATTCATAAAATTTGTGCGGCTCGCGCGCGGCGGCGGCCGGCAGCGGCAACGCAAACCTGATACCAATCGGAAATGCAAACCTGACACCAATCGAAAACACAAACCTAACGCCAACCGGAAAAACGAAAGCAAAATCTCAGCGAGAAATTTCAAAAAATCAAAAAAAGAATGGCGGGTTTAATTTTCCGCCGTTTATTTCATATTCAAGTAGATAGATTCAAAATCAGGATTCAATCGCTGTGGATTGTTTTTTGTAATATTTATACAATTCTTTTGCCCAGGAGCGAGTGGAATCGTCTAAACTGACAATGATTTTGTTGTCGTAAACGCCGTCGTTGTTAAAGAAATAAATGTAAGTGAAAACGTCTGTCAGCGTCATTGACGGGACAATCGTGTCGCCCTTGTCGTTTAAAATCATGAACGTCACGTTTTCTTTTTTGATGATTTCTTTCAAACGTTTTTCGTGGTCTTCGACGAATCTGTCATAAACTTTGGGCGTGACGATAAATGTCATTTCCTTGCCGGATTCGGCCATTTCGAACTACATTTCCGAGTAAATCGGATGATAAACGGAAAGCATGCACATCGCGTGTTTTGATTTTTTGAAATTGTCGCTGAATTCCGCCGGAACATCAAACATGTATTCGCTGATGTCGTATTCCAAAAGCTTATAATTGCCGATGTCGCGAATACGTTCCATCAAATCCGCCGGAATAACCGAAAGGTTTCGGCTGAACCAGAAACGGTGATCCTTTTCAAGAACGTCAATCGTTTCAAAAAGCGGATACATATTTTTAACAAGAATCTGACCGATATTCGTCAGTTCATAAACACCGTCTTTTAAAACAACAATTTCCTCATCCCTGAGCGTTTTTAATTGAGGCGCCAAAGAATGCGCCGTCATGTTCATCTTTTCCGTGAACTCGTCGATTGTGTATCCTTTTTTGCCGAGAAGCAAAAGGATCGTGCGCCTTTTCTCCGAAAGGCAGACAATATCGCTTAAAGTTAATGCAACAGTTGGTTTATTCACAGCTGGCCCCATCCCGAATAAATTGAGTATAAGTATTGGTAATCGTTTGATGCAAATCCTCTGTAAACCGCATCAAACGTTTGAAACATTATTATAATAGTTGAAAAATCATGATTTTTTGTTTTTGTCAAAATGAATATGCTTGACACAATATTTACAGCTTAATCGGAATAATCAACACCACGTTATAATTCACGATTGTTCAGGCCGGGAACATTCAAGCAATATAAATTTTTGATTTTGATATTTAGATGCAGTTTTAACTATATAAAGCTAAAGCTTTATTAACAGGAAGATATTATGCATTGCTTTACAGAACAAAACTGCAAGATATCGGCAGTTCGGAATCTTTTCCAATGTTTGATGAAAGCGCATTTATTTTGGAACAAATTAAAAAAAACCAAAAAAATGATTGAAAAATCAAGGATAAATGTTTGCAAAAAACGTTCAAAAATTAAAATTTTCATCAAATTAAAGGAAAAATAAAAGAAAATCCGATGCAAATTTTTGATGAAAAATCGCGTCAAAAATTTATTTGCGATGAATCTGAAAAAAAGCGCTTTGAAAATACTCGAATCAAGTATATTAGACTGAGTTTACCGATTGCGTTTAAAATCAAAAATTTGATTATAATTTCCGTTTATTCGGGAAATTGTTACAAGTTATGATTTTTATAATTGTTTTATAATTTGATTAAAAACCCGTTAATTCTCATTTTATCGTATTTTGAAGCCCTTACAAGAAAGTGTCAAACGGTTATGCTATATACGATTTTATCCATTTACACACCGCGAATAATTTCCGAAGGGATATTTCATTGACCTTCCGGAAATATAAAAAATAAGGCCTGTGATTTTTCAACTCGGTTGATTATTTCTCACAGGGATATGGGGGTATTTTCAAGAGACAAGCGCTCTTGGACTTTATTTTTTAGTTTCGCGTCCCAGTTTTGCAAGCGATGTGAAAAACATGCGTGCAAAATATACGGAGGTTTAAAGACAAACAAAAATGATTGGATGAGCGGAGGCTGTAGTCGACAGCCGGTGACCGGTTTACGTAATTACGTCTTCCGCTACGATTTCATGATAATCTCGGTTTTATGGAAATCATTGCAAAATTAAATCTTTTGTCAAAATTTTTGGTCGAATGATTTGATGATGATTTGTTTCTGTTTTGCGAGGTGTTTGTCAGATATGTTGTAATTTTAGAAACCCGAGGTGGTTTTGTGGACAGTGACAATACTTCATTACAAAGATCTATTGATTGGAAACAGGGTCTTGCAATTGCACTTGGCGTACCGTTATTGATTTTACCGTCAATCGGCACCTTTGCTGTGACTCTTTGGGCCTTTGCCATTGTGGCATGGGGTCTCTCAGTTTTGCAAGGCTTTATTCAGAACTTGGCTTACGGTGAAATGGCAACAACATTTGCCAATGCATCCGGTTTGCCGGGTTTCGCGCAGGCAGTGTTCGGCGCAGGAACGAAAACAGGTAAATTTATCGGCGGATTCTCCGCATGGAGTTACTGGTTTGCATGGAACCCCGTGCTTGCGATTTACTCCATCTTAATCGGAGACTATCTCAGCGGTATCATGCCCACGTTTATCCCTGCGTTTGCAAATATTTCACCCATTTGGCTTTCACTCGGAGCAGGAATTTTGATTTTCGCTGCGCTTATCTTGATTAACTCAAAAGGTGTTTCAAGCGGCGCAACAGTCGGCTACATTTTAGCCGTGTTCTCATTAATTCCGCTTTTCGTGATTACCGTCGCCCCGTTCTTTACAGGCGATTTCCACATGGAAAACATCACAGGAAGCTGGTTCCCGACAGACTGGGATTGGGGCTTATCTAACATTTTGGTTTTCCTCGGTATTATGGCAACCGCTCAATGGAGTGCCTGTGCTTGGGAAACAGCCGCGATCTACGGCCCTGAATACAAGAACCCGAAATCAGACGTTCCGAAAGCACTTTTCGTGTGCGGTTTGATCTGTCTTTTCTCATTCGTGTTTGTTCAGGCATCCGTTACAGGAACGCTCGGCATTTCCGGAATTGAAGAAGCACGTGTTTCCCCGCTTCTCCCGATGGCCACACAGGTCTTCGGCGAATGGGGCGCATTAGTCGCCATCGTCATGTTGATTGCAGCAATGGTCTTGATCATTCAGACAGCCTTTAACGGTTCTGCAAGATCTATGCACTCAATGGCAGTAGAAGGCAACTTGCCGTCCTACTTGTCCAAAGTGAATGCAAACGGCACACCGATGAGAGCAATGATCATCATTGCGATTTTCAATGTCTTTTTGATTTTGGCATTCTCCTTCTTGAACGAATCCGGCGGACCGGCAGCAATCTTATCAGCATCCGCGCTTGGTTATGTGTTCGCAAACGGTATCAGTTTGCTTGCGTACTACAAAGCGGCAACGGACCCGAAATTCAAGGATTTGGAACGCCCGTTCAAGGCGCCCAAAGGCTGGAAGTATGTTGCATTGATCTTCGCTTTCGTGAACCTTATCTTCTACTTGGTGGGTATCGTTTACTTGAACGCAACTGACCCCGCAATCGGCATTGGTCCGACATTGCTCGGTTTCGTTGTGCTTGCTTTGTTCGCACCGCTTTGGTGGTGGGCTCAAAAAGAGCAGGAAAAGAAAGCAGCAGCTTAATGCTGAAAACTTATGGAATCGGAATGCCGGCATAACCGGCATTCTTGATTTCAACATTTTACAAACAATTTATTATTGAAATTGAAAATCTTCAATAAATTTTCATAAACGTTTCAATAAAAATCTCGGCTTTCAAATGAAAGCAAAAAACGGAAAAACAAAAAGGTGACCTTAGATCTGAATTATCAGATGTCGCTAAAAGTGTGTGTGGGCGAACAATATTTCAGGAGAAATATCTATGGTTGAAAATGTGGTCTCTTTAGACGAAATAAGAGCAAAAGAAAGAAGCCGTAAATTCAAATACGGTTATATGTGGGCACTTTTCTGTGCCGTATTTTGGGGTATCTGGTATTTGCCGGGCACAGCGATTTGGGTTTTAAATCCGTTCGATGATATGTCTGTCGCAATTTCAGCAACGCACGGCGATTCAATGTCTTTGGTCGTTGTCGCGGTCTTAATTACGGCTTTAAACGCTTTGACTTGTGTCATTGCTTTACTTGTATGGAACACAGTTCTCGGAAAACACAAACTGAAAGAATTGAAAAGAACAATTTTCGACTTCAAGAAATGTTCCAAATGGTTCTTCCTCGCAGGTATCTGCGGTATGATGGCCGTTTTCGGATCCTACTTGGCGATGGGTTTCATCGGCGCCGCTTTCTCGGCCGTTGCCGGTCTTTTGTACCCTGTCGTCGGTGCAACCGTTTCACGCTTGTGGTACGGTGAAAAAATCTCAAAACGCGCTGCAGCCGGTATTATTGTTATTGTTGCCGGTGGTATTTCTATCTACGCAGGCGGTCTTGTCGCAGAAATGGCGTCAGGCAGTGACAACATTCAGTGGATCGGCTACCTCGGTGGTTTGATGGCTGCTTTGTGCTGGGGTCTTGAAGGCGCCGTTGCCGGAAAAGGATTGGACTTGGCTGAGCCTGACTCGGCACTCACCATCCGCTTCATCGCTGAAGCCGGTTACTGGTGGATTATTGTGATCCCTGTCCTTTCACTCCTCGGATTCCCGATGATTACATACGCGCTTCAGATCTTTGATCCGCTCGTTCTCGTCGTGTTGATGTTTGCCGGTATCACGTTCGGTTTCTGTTACGTGACTTGGTACAAATCATTCCCGCTCATCGGTGTCGGCCGCGGCCAGGGTATCGGAAACTTGTACGGTCTTTGTGCCGTCATCTTCGTCTTCCTGTTCTTCGGAACATCACCGGGCTGGGCAATCATTATCGGCGGTATTCTCTGTGTCATCGGCAGTTTGTTGATGTTTACGGAAAGCACAGACGGTATGACAAGCTTGAGAGGTGAATAATATGGGTGAAAGACCTTTAAAAATCAGACTTTTGGAAATTTTCAATGACGGCCAGCCGCATTGGAACAACGAAGTCGTTGAAACGATTTTCAAAGAATACAACATGAGCGGAAATTACGAGCGCGACTTGATCAATTTCGACCTCATTGAATTGGCTTCCGGCGGAATGCTTTCCGACATTGAACAGAAAGTGGACACAGAAGGCATCTACAAAAAAGATTTCTTGCTGCACAAGTATGTCATCACGGACTTCGGAAGAGAAAAAGCAGAAAGCGCTTGCGCGCAGGGCTAATTGAGGTGATAAAATGGTACAAACAGAAGCAGCAATGGAAGCTTATAACGAAATGTGGGCCGGTATTGTTCCGGCGGCAGATATCACTTGGATGATTCTCATTATCATTCTCGGAATCGCCGCTCTTTACATGGCGCGCAAATTCGTTACTGAATTTTAAGCAATTGAAATTCAAAACCTGTCCCAAACAATCCAACTGATATTCGTTAAGACTCTGCTAAGTCGAATATCATATTCGGAGCAAAGATTTCTTTGCTCCGTCTTTTTATTTCGCGTTGTTTAAATTTTTTAATTTTATTTGTTGTAAGTTTGCTTTAAAACTGTTTAAAAGCGTTCATTCATATCAAAATCTTTTTATGTTATCTTTTCCTTTCTCATTCATTCGCAGCAGTCCCGTAGTGTAGTGGTCAATCATTCCGGCCTTTGGAGCCGGTGACAGCGGTTCGAATCCGTTCGGGACTATTCTTTTATTTTTAAATTATTTTTATAAACTCGTTTCATCTTTGTTTTACAGCTTTTATTTTTGCAGTTTTTATTTTTGCGACTTTCGTTTTTCGGTTTTTTAAGATGGATTGCTGCAAACAAATCAAAAATTAATAAGAAATATGTTTTTATACTCATGTGCATTTTAATATTTACCGAAATATTAATTTCGGGAACAAAAATAAAAACTTAATTGAGGGGATACTATTATCAGAAAAACTTTAATTGCATCCGTTTTGGTTCTCGTTTTAGCAGCTTGTATGTTTTCCGGCTGTCTCGGCGATAAAATCGTCGGAACCTGGAACGGCGAAAAGACCAGCGCAACAGCCACTTTTGACAAAGACGGCAGCTATGTCGCAAAATTAGGCGCGCTTGAGATCAAAGGCACCTGGGAAAAAACAGACAGCGGTTACACGCTTTACTACCAAGATGTTAAAGTCGGCTCCGCCGCATTCGAAGACAAAATTCTCCGCATCACATTGGGATCCGGACTTTTGAACATTTCCGACACATTTGTGAAGGCTTAATTTTAAAAATAATTTGAAAATAAATATTCATCCGGAAACGGATGAAATTTTATTTATTTTTGATTTGTGTTTTATTCGGTTTTATTAATGCACTTTTTTCAGTTTTATTAATGCACTTTTTTCGGTTTTATTAATTTTCGTTTTTTTCAACTTCATTTTGGTTTTTCATTTCCGTGTTATTTGTGTTTGATTTATATTATTTCGAAATATTACTTCTAATATTATTGATTTTCAAACTATTATTTTTTAAGATATATTTGACATATTTACTTTTTTCAAATAATATAATTAAGGCTTTAACATTTGATTTCGATGATTATTTCGGTGATAAAATATGTCTTATTCAGACCGAATTAATCTGTATAATAAAATTGAAAAACATAGAAAACGCCCGTTGATTGTTTACGCGACAAGTATTCGTTCAGGAATGAGTTCCAGTATGGCCGGTGATGTGGTTACGGAATTTATAAAACATGTTCGTTTAATTCCGGAATCTGAGAAAAAAACAGATTTGCTTATTATCAGCAACGGCGGTGATCCGATTGCTTCTTGGCGAATTATGAATATTCTAAGAGAACGATTTGAAGAAATTTCTGTTTTGGTTCCGTTTGTCGCTTACAGCGCGGCAACATTGTTAGCGCTCGGGGCAGATGAAATTATCATGCACCCTTATTCCAATTTAGGTCCGGTTGATCCCCAAATTATTGTACAAAAACAAACGCCGACCGGCCCGAATCGGCTTCATTTCGGATCTGAAGATATTCGAAATTATATTGATTTTATACGAGATGATTTCGGAATCACCGACCAACAATATATTGTTCAGGCATTGGAACAATTATCTGAAGAAGTCGGTGTTTTGCCGATTGGATCCGCAAAACGAAGCAATCAGCTGTCGATCTCACTCTGTGAAAAAATGCTGATGATGCATATGAAAGATCAATCAAAAACACAATCAATTGCAAAAACTCTGAACTCGTCTTATTTCCATCACGGATATGCGGTCGGCAGAAAAGAAGCAAAAGAAATCGGTTTAAACATTGCTTCACCGGATTCAGAATTAGAATCATTGATATGGGAAGTTTGGAATGACATTTCAAACGAAATGAAATGCGAAAAAAATTTCAATTTCATCTCTGAAATTTTAGAACTGGATGAATTTGATTTTCTGCTGTCAGCACCTCAGAACGAAACAATACAAATAAATAGTAATAGTGTTGATATTAAAGTATTGGGCGCAATCTTAGAAACAAAATGCGCTTGCAGTTGTCGTGAAGAAGTATTCAAAATATTTGCATTCAGAAACCCGACCGATCTGAACATTCGTTTAAATGTGACACCATCATATATTGGATGGAAATTTCAATGATAAAAGAGAGTGAAATCATGAAAGAAATGACATATGAAATCATCTACAAAGGACCATTTACGATTGAAACGACCATGCCCTCCGAACAATTTTCAATCATTGCAGGCAAACAAATTGTTTCAAACTATCCGGTCCCCGAAATTCCGGTATATAGAATTGATTAAGAATTTTTTAATTCCGGCTGTTTTTTAACTGCCGTATTTTTATTTTTTAAAATTTTGTTTTTTTGATTTCATTTTGATTCTTTTGGTTTGTTCATTTTGATTTTGGTTATTTTTGGTTTCAGTCATTTCTTTTTTATTTCCGCTTTTCAAATCCGTTTTTCAAAAAATCCTTTCTCAGCGCGTCAATTTCCCTACAATTTTCAAGCATCAGCGCAAAAATCCCGAAACACGGTTTAACATATTGAAAATACAAACAATTCCCGGAAATTCCAACCGGAAACGGCCGCGCGCCTTTAAGAATAATTCCGAGTAATTCATAGCCGCCGGGAACGAGCCAAACTTCATCCGATTTTTCCATGATTAAATCTTCGCATTCGGAAAGCGTCATTTCGCTGCCGATGATGACAACATCCAGATTTTTAATGCAAACCATGAAAACACCGAATTTGAATTTATTTTTTAAAAAGATTGAAAAGTCGTTTGCAAAAAAGAAAAAACGAAAACTTCTAACAAAACAGAAAATAAATGATTGAGATTTTGAAAATTACTCAATCACTAAATCTTTCACTTTGATGCCGGATTCAACGATTGTTCCGACGCGTTTTCCGCCTGTTAAGCCCATCACGTAGGGCGCGACTTCTTCGGGGACGATGATGATGAATCCCATGCCCATATTGAAGGTTTTGTACATTTCAAGGTCGCTGACATTGCCCTGCTGCTGAAGGAATTTGAAAATTTCCGGCGGTTCAATCGGGTCGTCGAAGTCAAAACCGAGATTGGTGATTCTTCTCAACTTCAAAAGACCGCTGCCGGTAATGTGAGCGAGGCCGTGAACTTCGTGCTGCTTGATAACGTCTAAGACTTCCATGTAGATTTTCGTCGGCACGAGAAGTTCATCGCCGATTGTTGTTTTGGAGTCGTAGGGGCAGTAATCGTGATAATCGTAAGGCGATTCCTTGATGATTTTTCTGACGAGGGAGTAACCGTTGCTGTGAATGCCGCTGCTTTTGAGACCGATAATCACGTCGCCGACTTTTATTTTTTCACCGGTCAAAACATCTTCTTTTTTAACGGCGCCGATGCAGGTGCCGGCAAGATCAAAACCTTTGATGACATCCGGAAGCGTCGCAGTTTCGCCGCCGACGATGGACATTTTTGAAATTTCCGCGCCTTTTGCAAGACCGATTCCGACTTCCTCGGCGAAGCCGGGTTTGTGTTTTTCAAGCGCGAGATAATCGACAAAACCGATGGGTTCCGCGCCGATTGCAAGCAAATCATTCACATTCATCGCGACACAGTCAATGCCGACAGTGTCCCATTTTCCCATTTCGTTTGCGATTAAAACTTTGGAACCGACACCGTCGGTCGTCATCGCGATTGCGAATTCGCCGAAATCCATCAAACCGGCGTAATGGCCGATGTCCGTTAACGGCGCGCCGAAGCCTTCTCTTTTGTAAGTCATCGTTTTCGTCAACGATTTAATCGTGTCTTCTTCCTGATGAATATCGACGCCGGAAGTCGCGTAAGTGGATTGTTCTTTTCCCGTCATAAATGAAGCCTCAAATTAAAAATTGTGATTTAATAATTGATTAACAAATAGAAATTAAATTAAAAATTGATATTGATGAAATGGTTTTTCGGATTTATTATTCTTTTCCGTTTTCCGGTTTGTCCAGTTCAAATTCCGCGTGAAGGGCGACAACCGCTTTGTTGACCTCGGCGCTGCTGACGACACAGGAAATGTTGTATTCGGAAGAGCCTTGGCTGATCATAATAATGCTGATGTTTTCCTTTCCGAGCGCCGTAAACACGCGCTTTGCAACGCCGGGCGTTCCGGCCATTCCCGCGCCGACGACGGCAACAACGGACACATCCGAGCGGTAGTCAATCGCGTACGCGTCTCCGAGTTCGGCTTTGAGCGCCTTGACCGTTTTCGCGCGGTCGGCATCATTGACAATAAACGAAATGCTGGACTCCGAACCTTGACTGATTAAACGAACGCCGACTTCTTTGTTCGCGAGAATTGAAAAAATGACCGCGAGCTTTCCGACGGAATCCACCATTTCGGGACTGGAAACATTAATCAGCGAGACTTTTTTAATCATGCTGACCGCTTTAACCACGTTTTTGGACTTTTTGTTCTCGGTCACGACAAGCGTTCCTTCAAAGTCCGGCTTGAACGTGCTTTTCACGCGAACCGGAATGTTATGCATCATGGACGGCTCAATCGCGCGCGGGTGCAAAACTTCCGCGCCGAGAGAGGAGAGTTCCATCGCTTCCTGATAAGAAATAAAATGAATCGTGCGCGCACTCGGAACGATTTTCGGGTTCGCGGTCATGATGCCGTCCACCTCTTTCCAAAGCCAAATTTCATCCGCTTTGATGCCGACGCCGACAATGGACGCGGTGTAGTCCGAACCGCTGCGGCCGAGCGTTGTAATCGTTCCTTCTTCGTTTTCGCCGATGAAACCCGTCACAACCTGAACAGAATTTTTAAGCCCCGGCGCTAATTTTTCGTGAATCAAAGAATAAGATTTTGGAAGCGGTTTTGCGCCGCCGAAAACATCTGTCGTGATGATGCCGGCCTCGCCGCCGGTGTAATCAACAGATGCGATTCCCATGGAACGAAGTGCGCCTGAGACGATCGGCGCTGCCAACCGCTCGCCGTAAGAGGAAATGTTGTCGCGCGAGCGAAGCGTGAGCTCGCCCAAATAGCAAATGCCGATGAGCGCCTTTTCAAGCTCATCAATTCGGCTTGTTAAAAATTCGATGACTTCTTCCTGCGTTTTTTCATCGTCAATCGCATCGTTTACCGCCGTAAAATGCTGTGATTTCAGCGCAGTGATAAATTCCGTGACACCCGTCACTTTTCCGTTCTCACAGCCGGCTGTCGCGACATCCAGAAGCTGATCAGTCACGCCGGCAAGCGCGGATGTCACCAAAACAACCTGATCTCCCTTGTCATAATAACTCTTCGCCAATTCAGCGACATGGCGAATTTTTTTCCCGTCGCCGACGGAAGTTCCGCCGAATTTCATCACGATCTTCATAATTCTCTGTTCCGTTGCCTATGGATTTTAATTATTTTTGATTCTTTTTTCAATGTAAAGGATATTTAAATATCTTGTGTCAAAAAAACGTTCGCGTCGCTCATGATTTATTGAGTTTTATTTCTCTGAACTTTAAAATTCAATTTTTTTAATTTCAGTGTTTCACATTTCGCTTTTAAACTTTTGCTTTTTGAAAAAAACGATTTCGTTAAATCCGTCTGCGATTTTTTCAAAGTATGAATGATTTTGCCAAAACCGAAAAAACCATGTCAGCCGAGAAGTTGAAAAAAACAGAGAAAATTCCAAAAGCGGAAAAATTCACAGAATATGAATCAAATTCGGCAAATATTGTTGCCGAAAGATTGGAACTTCTTCAGGAATACAGCACTTTTTTAATCCCGTATAACGACAGAAAAAACCTGTCGTCTGCCGAAAAGGTTTGTATCGGCAATTATCAGGATGTTCATTTTTGGAACAATCAAAAAAACGATTGGAGTTTTCCGATTCCTGAAAGCTGGAAGAAAAAAACATGGTGTTATGCGATTAATTCATGCTGCCGTGACTTTTCATTTTATGATTCAATGACGAAAGAAGAAAAAGAATTAATTGATTTTCATTTTCAAAATCTTGACAGCGCAATTCAAAAAAGTAAAGCTGATCGGGATTATTGGCTGTATAGAGGAGTGAACAATATCGACTGGATTAAAAACCCATGTGCCGGAACAATATATTTAGATGAAGCATACGGAAGTTTCAGTTTGGATTTTCAAAAAGCTTTGAGTTATACAACTTCAAAAGAGCCGATTTTGTTTCGTTTGAATCTTAAAAAGAAAATGGAAGCGTTATATGTTGACCAAGCTGAAGCGGAAATATTAAGATCCCGCCGGATTTGGTACAAAATAAAATCCATAACAAAAGAGACTTTAGAAGATAGAAAACACATAAATACAAAAATAGATGTATACACTATTGAAGAATTGCGGAAGTGATAAAATGCGTCATGAAACAATTGATGAAATTGTTAACTAGGTCGGATATGAACCTGATACAACGCCCGAAGAAATAGAAGCAACAAAGAAACTTCTGAAGGAAGCCGATGAAGATTTAAAGCGTCAAATTCAAAGAATCCAAGCCGGTATTCGATTAGACGGAACAAGATATGAAAACGGTGAAGACGGTATTTGGTTTGATACCGAAGAAGAATAATCAAAAATCTTTCATTTACATTTTTTAAAAACGAATAAAAATAAAAACAAAAAAAGAAAAGCATTCATCACTGAACGCTTTCTTTTCCGAGTTCAAACGCTTTTAAGTTCACGTCTAAAAATTTCGGCGGAACCAGCGCTTTGATGCAATCAATAAATGTCTGCTCCTGAAGCGGAATAAAATGAGATGCTGCGCCGATCATGACGACATTTGCCGCCTGGCGGTTGCCGGCATCTTTTGCGGCGGCGCTTGCGTCAAATGCTTTGACGTTAAAGGATTTTGAGAGCGCGGCAAGCATTTCATCGACATCGGGATATTCGGCTTTGCCGGTTGTCACCGTAAACGGATAAACGGGTTCAATGTTGACGATAATTGTGCCGCCGTCTTTCATCAAATGAGCGTAACGAACCGCTTCGGCTGGCTCAAGCGCAATCATGAGATCCGCCCCTCTTTTCGGAATGAGCGAGCCGTAAGCGCTTCCGATTCGAACGTGATTTTCAACGGATCCGCCGCGCTGCGCCATGCCGTGCGTTTCTGCCGCTTGAACGGCGCGGTCTTCGGCAACGGCTGCTCTTCCGAGAATGTCAGACGCTAAAATCGCGCCCTGGCCGCCGACACCGCAGATGACGACATCGTATTTAATGTCGGTTTTTCCGGAATTCGGAACGCTTCCGAAACATTTGTTTTCACCGTTGTTTCCATTTTCGCTCATTTTTTCACCTCTTCGATTGCGTCAAACGGACAAATTTGCGCGCAGACGCCGCAGCCGATACACTGGGAATTGACAAACGCAATCGCCGGCCCTTTGTCAAATTCGATTGCCGGGCAGCCGAAATTCACGCATTTGCGGCAACCTTTGCACTTATCGGGAATCACCGCGAACGGCTCTCTTCGAATGCCGGCTTTTCTTGCGACAATCGCGCACGCCTGCTGAACAATGACGACGGAAACGCCTTCAAAACTCTTCGCGTCGCGGAACGCGGTTGTTAAAGCTGCATAATCGTAGGCGTCAACCGTTCGAATAAATTGAGCCCCGGCCGCCGCGCAAATCGCTTCAAGCGAAACCGGAAGAGACTCGATTCCGGCAGCGGTTTGACCCGTGTTCGGATTCGGCTGGTGTCCCGTCATCGCCGTAATGCGGTTGTCTAAAATCGCGACCGTGATGTTCGCGTTATTGTAAACGGCGTTCATCAACGAATTCACGCCGGTGTGCAGGAAAGTGGAGTCGCCGATCGTACAGCAAACCGGTTTCTTTTCGCCGGAATGCGCAATGCCCGAAGACATGCTGATGCTTGCGCCCATGCAAATCGTCGTGTCAACGGCGCCGCTGTGAATGCCGAGCGTGTAACAGCCGATGTCGCTCGGGAAAATCGCGTTTTTGCCGAACACTTCTTTAATGACTTGGAAAGCGGAACGGTGAGAGCAGCCGACGCAAAGCGCGGGCGGTCTCGGCGGAAGAGCGATGTCTGCAAGCTCTGCCGGAAGCGCGGAAACGCTGCCGGAAGCGGCGAATGCCGGCGAAGTTGTGTCGACAGATTCTTTGAAAACAGACGCGATGACATCGCGGCAAATTTCGAAATTGAGTTCGTTGACGCGAGGAACCGGGTTTTTGCCGATGATTTCGGTTGAAATTTGGTTCTGCTGCGCCAAAATGCGAACACGGTCTTCAACAATCGGTTCGAGTTCTTCGATAATCAAAACTTTGTCGCAGTGGTTAAGCATTTCAAGAATGTGATTATCCGGCATCGGATAAGCCGTAATTTTTAAGAATGAAGCGTTGACACCGAGCGCGTGAAGCGCTTCTTTTGCGTAAACGGAAGCGATGCCCGATGAAATGACACCGATTTTTGAATCTTCGCAGATTTCAAGAACGTTCCAAGGAGATTGCTCGAGTGCTTCAGACATCGGTTTTTGGCGTTCAAGCGATGCGACATGGCGCGGACGCGCAAAATTCGGCATCATGACCATGCGGCTCGGGTCTTTGACAAAATCAACGACGTTCGCATTCGGTTTAACATCGCCGAGCTCGACGCTGGATTTCCCGTGGCTGATGCGCGTTGTCGGGCGGAAGAGAACCGGCGTTTCGAATTTTTCGGAGAAATCGAACGCGAAAGCCATCATGTCTTTGGCGTCTTGCAGCGTGGCCGGGTCAAAACACGGAATTTGAGCGAATTGCGCATAGCGGCGCGTGTCCTGCTCGTTTTGAGACGAGTGGAAAGACGGATCGTCGGCTGCCAAAATGATGAGGCCGCCTTTGGTTCCGGCGAAGCAGACTGTCATTAACGGATCGGCCGCGACGTTTAAGCCGACGTGCTTCATCGTAACGAGCGCGCGCGTCCCTGCAAAAGCGGCACCGATCGCAACTTCGACGGCCACTTTTTCGTTCACGGACCATTCCACATAATAATCGCGATCTTTTTGAGCGCGTAAAATGTCAACGATTTCAGAAGACGGCGTTCCGGGGTAGCCCGAAACCAACCCGACACCGGCTTCTCTGACACCGCGAGCGATTGCCGCGTTGCCGAGCATATATTCTTTAGTCATAGAAAACTCCGATTTTGTTTTTTAATTTTTCAAAAGTGACTCAACATTAAAAATGAATGATTAAAAAAGGTTTTGATGACGCGGCCGGAATTTCAAAAACAGATGACAAATAAACAAAGAATCGGTTTCATCAGAACAAACCGATAATGAACGCGGCAAGCGCCAAGAACATCGAGATTTTAAAAAGCTGAGACGATTTGGCGTAATCTTTTTTGAACAAATAATAAATCGCGGCAAAGAAGCACAGAATAACGAAAACCAGCGCGTAGAGATAATGAACGGTTAAAATTCCCAAAACGTAAGGAAGCGGACTGAGCAAAACCGCCAAAAATCCGAATGCCGCCGCCAAATAAATTGCCGGTTTTTCGCCGTATTTAATCGGAAAAGTCACGGCGCCGTCTTCGGAATCGCCCTTGATGTCTTCGATGTCTTTGACGATTTCACGCGCGGCTGTTGCCAAGAATGCCAAAAGGAAAAGCGGAATCATAACAAGAACGCCGTCGGTTCCGAGGAAGGACGCACCGAACAAAAAGGTCGATCCTGTCAAGTAGGCAATCGAAAGATTGCCGAGGAGAACGGTGCGCTTGAGCGTTTTTGCGTACCAGATTAAAATGAAAACGTTAATGAATCCGATAATTCCGGCAACAGGATTGATTAAAAACGCAATGAGAAGCGCGACAGAGAAACAAATGATTGTCAAATAAACGGCTTCTTTTAATCCGATGCGGCCCGACGGAAGCGGCCGATTCGGTTTGTTGATGCGGTCGATGTCAACATCATAATAATCGTTGAGCATATTTCCGGCACCCGTTGCCAGAAAAACCATGATGAAAATATAAAACAAGTGCGTGATTGTGTGGAATAAATCGCCGTCCATTTGATAATTGAGAATGGAAGACGCGATAAAAACGGCGACAATGGATGAAACGCCTGCCATTGCGGCGTTTTTGTACCTCATAAATTCCAAATAAGTGGATATTTTTTGAATCAGAGTCATTTTTTCATCCGTTGATTTTCGCAGTTTCGTAATATTTCCGATTTTAAGCGGCTGTTAATTATTTCGGAACGGCCGCAAGCATTCTGTCAAGCGATTTTTTCGCTTTAACGCGAATGTCTTCGGGAACCGTAATTTTTGTCGTTTCCGTCTCAAGCGCGTTTAAGACAGAAGGCAGCGTTGCCATTTTCATGTTGGCGCAGTAAGCGTATTTGGAAACGGGGTAAAAGGATTTGTCGGGGCTGTCTTTCATCAGCTTATGCATCATTTCCTGCTCGGTGCCGATGATAAACTCTTTTTCATCGGACACAGCGGCGTATTTGATGATTCCGGCGGTGCTGAAAATGCCGTCGGCGTGCGCCAAGACTTCGGGGCGGCACTCGGGGTGCGCCAAGAAAACAGCATTCGGATGTTTCGCCTTTGCCGTCAAAACGTCAAAAGCCGTGATCTGCTGATGAATCGGACAAAATCCGTTCCAAAGATGAACTTTTTTGTCCGTCAAAGTGGAAATGTAATGTCCGAGATTCTTGTCGGGAACAAATAAAATTTCGTCTTTATCGATTGCTTCAACGACTTCTCCGGCGTTTGCAGAGGTGCAGCAGACATCGGATTCGGCTTTGACCGCCGCCGAGCTGTTGACGTAGCAAACAACTGCCGCGTCGGGATAATTCTTTTTTGCGGCTCTCAGCGCGTCTGCCGTTACCATGTCCGCCATCGGACAGCCGGCATCGGCATCGGGCAAAAGAACCGTCTTTTGGGGTGAGAGGATGTACGCGCTTTCCGCCATAAAATGAACGCCGGCAAAAACAATCATATCGGCATCAGTTCCAACAGCGGCTAAGCTGAGCGCGAATGAATCGCCGACTAAATCGGCGGCATCCTGGACTTCGGCGCGCGCGTAATTGTGCGCCAGAATAACGGCGTTTTTTTCTTCTTTTAATTCGGAAATGCGCCGTAAAATTTCATCATTGTTCATAAAATCCAATCCCTTGAAAACAAATAATCAAATCTATATTCCTATAAACGGTTTTCGGATAAACGATTTTCATCAAAATCAAAAACATAAAAAAGAAATGAACAGAATTGTTTATTATAAAATTCTGCTCGATTGATTCGGATTCAAACGATTTCACGTTTTAAGGATTCAAATAATTCTCCAATTCCGATTCGAAGAAAAATTCTTTTTTCCCGAAAGCCGGTTTGAGTTGGTCAATCCACGTCGCGTCCGAATCGAATTTCGCGAAAAACGGACGCGCGACCCAATCGGGATTCCGCCCCTGAATGAAGCGCAGCACAAACGCTTTTTCGCCGGGCTCGTCGGTCACGCCGAGAATTTGGATTTTGCCGGGGTGCGAACTCATGCTTGGGCCGCGAACGGTTCGGCAGATGCCGCTGACACCTTGATACGCTTTTTGGAAAATGCGGTGGCATTCCGCGAGCGGCAGCTCGAAAAAGTGTTTTGCGCCCGTGTCGCGCGCGACGAACATGTAATACGGAATGCAGCCGAGATCCACTTGCCTGCGCCACATTTGAGACCAAACGGCAGGGTCGTTGTTGATGTGGTTCAAAACGGGAGATTGTGTTCGGATTTGCGCGCCCGTGTTGAGAATGCGTGCAATCGCCTCTTCGACGACCGGTGTTGACAATTCTTTCGGGTGATTGAAATGCGCCATGACAGCGACGTGTTTTCCGGCATCCGCGATGCGTTCAAAGAGTTTGATAATGTCATCGGCATCTTTGTCGGTTGTGAACCGGTACGGCCAGTGAGCCAACGATTTCGTGCCGAAGCGGATTGTTTTGATTTGATTCATGTCTTCTTCGAGCAGCCGGTCAACGTAAGAATTCAAAATCGATGTGCTCATCGTCAGCGGATCGCCGCCGGTAAACAGAATGTCGGTGACATCGGGTTTTGATTTCAAATAATCCATGTAAATTTCGTAATCTTGCGTCATGGAAAATTTGGAATCGGATAAGCTTGTGAGTTTTGAAAACTGCGGCCAACGAAAACAAAAAGTGCAATAGGCGTGACAGGTTTGTCCCTGTTTCGGGAAGAAAAGAACGGTTTCCCGATATTTGTGCTGAAGGCCGTCTAATTTCATGCCGTCCCAATCGGGAACGTTATGGACTTGGCCCGACGGATTCGGATTAAAAGACAGGCGGATTTCTTCCACCTTTTCGTCAATGACGGATTTGTCGGCGCCGGATTGAATCAGTTGCCGAATTGTTTCGTACTGGTCGGGAAGAAGCATCTCCCGGCGTGGAAAATGCAATGTAAAGAGCGGATCAGAGGGAGCGTTCTCCCAGTCGATAAGCTCTTCCGTGACATAATTATTGGTTTTAAAAGGAAAAACGCGCCCGATTGTTTCAACCGCTTCGCGATCGACATCGGCGACCGCGGAAAATTGCTCAATTTCATTGAAATTATTGAGCGTGTACGCGCGATAGGTTCTCTGCATCATGGCTGAATAATCAAACCCGACATTTTATAAGTGTTTCGAAATTTGTCAAAAAGCAATGACAAATGAACCCGATGCGGCGGCATAAAAATAAAACATGAAAAATAAAAACAGCATCGGAAACGAATCGATATTAAATCAGTAAAAATAAAAATTTTATCAAAACAAAAAAGAAATAAAATCAGACGCCGATTTGCATCGGGTCCGTAATTTTCTTAAGCGTTGAAACAGCGGAAAGCGCCGCCAAGTAACTGGTTTTCGGATTTAGAGGAGACGGTTTGTTTTCAATCATCATCTTCATGTGTCCGAAATCGCCGAAAACTTCCAGCTCGTGAATGTTTTCAGAAATCGTCGGGTCGGCGATAATCCGAACAGCCGTTTTTTCAAAACCGAAGCCGCACAAACTGATTGTCGCGCAAACGTTGACGTTTTTCGGAAAAGCGACAACCGCTTCGGCGGCGGAGCCTTCAAAAACAAGCGTCGGCTCTTTAAGATTCGAGAGGTCGATACTGTTTTCAACAAGATAAGGCGATCCGGCAAGCCCCGAGACCGGTTTTCGCGTGGTAACGGAAACGGAAGACAAGTTTGCGACAGCCGCTGATTTTAAACCGTCGGTTCCGGCGATTGCGCCTGAGGGAACATAAATTTTAGAATTGTTGGCCGCCGCGGCTTCTTTGACTTTTTGATAAAAGTCGGGGTTTTGAAACGCGCCGACGCTGAGAACCATCATGTCAACGCCGTTTTCGGCCGCAGGAAGAGCGTATTTCAAGACAGCATCCTGAGACGCGCACTCGACAATTAAATCGCAAGATTCAATCATTTCTTCAGGCGTGCATTTTTTCGGGTTTCCCGATTTCAAAGATTTTAAAACCGCATTCGCTTTTTCGTCGGAGAAATCAAAAACGCCGAAAAGAACGGCCGGAACCGCACCGGAATCAACGGCGGAACAAATTTGAGTGCCGATGAAACCGCAACCGATGATACCGATTTTAATCATGAATAAAACTTCCTGAAATTGAATAAATAATTTGACTGTTCTGGAATTTCATCTTGTCGTTTCGTGTTATTATTTCTTTTGCTTTGCGCGAAATCGAAGAATTTATAAACGGCCAACGACCAAAAAAATATTTAATTTAAAAAACGGATTATGATTAATTAAATTGAATTTATTTTTACGAACGAAAATGCGGGAAAAAAATGATACTGCAAAAAGAAATTGAACATTTCCTTGAAGAAGATTTAAGAGAAGACGATGTTTCCTGTACGCTTGTCAAGAATCAAAGTGTCAGCGCCGTCATTTTTGTCAAAGAAGACTGTGTTGTTTCAGGTCTTGAAATCGCGTCCGCCATTTTAGATTATATGAAAATCGGATACGTTTTGAAGAAAAATCCGGGAGAAAACGCGAAAGCCGGCGATGTTTTATATGAACTGACCGGCGATTCCGTTTCTGTTTTACGCGCTGAAAGGCTTGTTTTAAACTTTTTGTCTCATTTGTCGGGAATTGCAACCAACACCGCCGGCTACGTCAAAATTGTAAAGGACGCCGCCGGAAACAGCGCGCCGAAAATTGCCGCGACCCGAAAAACAACGCCCGGAATCCGAAAATTCGAAAAGAAAGCCGTGCTTGACGGCGGCGGCGATCCGCACCGCCAAAATCTCTCGGACATGGTCATGATTAAAGACAATCACATTGAAATTATGGGCCTTGAAAATGCGTTTTTGGAAGCGAAACGCCAAACATCGTTTTCGAAAAAAATCGAAATTGAGGCGGATACAAAAGAGCAGGCAACCAAAGCCGCCGAAATCGGCGCGGACATTATTCTTTTGGATAACATGACACCGGATCAAATTCGCGAAACAATCGGCCTGCTGACGGGAAAAAATCTCCGAAACCGCGTTTTAATCGAAGCGTCCGGCGGCATCCGCAAAGAAAATTTAAAAGATTACGCAACGACCGGAATTGATGTCATTTCTCTCAGCGCCGTCACAAATGACGCGGACTGGATTGACGTGGGTTTGGACATCGTCAAAACCGATTAAAACACTGTCGAACCCCGATACTGTGATTGTTGAAAAATCAAAAACATTAAATAAATGAGAATAATGTTAGCATACTCAAAATTAATACATATAGATTATATTACATGAATTATTATAATGACATTAAAAACGAATTTATCCGATACCGAAAAAACATATAGGGGAGTTAATTTGAAATTGATAAAATATGGTGCAGGATTGTTATTCTTCGCATTATGTCTGACGGCGATTATGGTTCCTGCTGCAGCTTACGAAACAACCGAATGGATTGAAGGCAGTGACGGTTACATGGTTAACAATGTTATCATTGAAGCCGGGTCAATCGGTGTCAGTAGCGATGATGACAGCAAAAATGTGTCCGGAAACGTCTCAATCAGCATTTATGAATGGAAAAATGACAACTGGGCTCGCTTGAACGGAACAAAGCTGGGATTGAATCAAACCATGAGTTTTCAGGCGGCTGACGGCAATTATACTGTCAGAGCGATTGATTTCAGAGAAATCGGAAGATTCAACGAAGTTAAACTTGAAATTTGGACAAACGCGAACGTGACAAATTCCGGATACATTGACGGCGGTCATTCCAATGCGGAAGGCGCAGGCCGCCCCGAACTTGTGATTACAAAAGTTATAACGCCGTCGTCCAGCGTTTCCGTTGACGACATTATTACCGTCATGGTTTATGTGAACAACAGCGGTAATTATGACGCGAAAAATGTGACGATTATAGATCCGTATCAGCAAGGATTTTTAATGTCGAATGTGACGATTAACAATACCGTCAATCAGACAATTAACAGAAACACAAACAGCACTTATTTGGCTTATCAATTAAAAGCGGTTGAGCCGGGCACATACACGCTTTCAAAGGCAACCGCGTCAGCCGAAAACAATGTCGGCGGGAAATTCAATTACACGCAAAGCAACGATGCCAAGATTGAAGTCAGCGATTTGGCGGCACTCACTTTTTCAGCCGCACCGATGAGCGGCAACACGGTTGATTATTACACGCGTTCCAAAATCGAAGGAAACATTACAATCCGAAACACCGGAACAATGCCGGCGCAGTATGTCGGAATTGAATTTATACTTCCGGACAACGCGACAATCAGCGGAAAAGACATCACGGTGAACGGCAACAAAGCAACCGTTTACATTGATCAGGTGATGCCGAACAACCAAAGAACAGTGGAATATGCTTTGTCGGCAACGTCTGAAGGTTATTTCGAAGTGCCGATTACATACAATTACACATACAATAACAGCGCGAAAAACGGAACGATTCAAACCGTTTCATACAATTCCGTCGGAAGCAATGCCATCGGCAGTTTCTTGGATTACTGGTATTTGATTTTCATTCCGATTGTTTTGATTCTTGTCGCCGCGCTTTTCCTTTGGAAACGGCATAGAGAATACAAGTTCTGATTTGAGTTAATTTTTGAAATTAACTCTTTTTCTTCTTTTCTTATTCTTTTCTTGAATTATTTTCGTTTTTTCATTTTAATGATTTTTCCGTTTTTTCGTCAATATTCCAAAGAGCGGGAGATTTCGATGTCGTCGTTTGCCGATACGCGGGCGCGAAAGAAACGGTGCTTCTGTTTGCGATATATTGAGAAACGTGCATAAGAAGAATATAAAGAGAGAAGAACAAATATATATACCAAAATTGATAATCATGAAGCAAACTAGTTATAAGTCACAACTTAAAACTTAATTTTTACTTTAAATTTTAATTCTTAAGATATTTTTCATCAGATGATTCGGAGGATTCCATTTTGCTTAACGTTTTACTCGTCGGAAACGGCCAATGCGGCAACAGAATTTTAGATGCCGTCAACAAACACGCCATGAACCGCGGCTCCAATGTCAAAGAAGCCGGCGGCGGCCTTTCAAAATATTTTTCAAAGCATAATTATCAAAGCAATGTTCAAACCATTGCGATTAATACGGCAATCAATGACTTGAAAGAAATGAAGTTTACGAAAGCCAAAGACAGAATCCATATCAAAAACCTTCACGGTGTCGGCGCGAACCGTAACATCGGCAAGGAAGTTTTTGAACAGCAGAAAGGAAACATTTTAAAAGCTATTGAAGACAGAGGCGATTTCGATGTCGCTTTCGTCGTGACGTCGGCATCGGGCGGAACAGGATCTTCTTTTACGCCGCCTTTGATTGAAGAAATCAAAAAATCTCACAATTTCCCGGTTTACGCGCTTGTGATTTTGCCGTTCAGAGAAGAGGGAACGCTCTATTTGCAGAATGCCGCGTTCATGCTCAAAGAACTCAGAGAAGGACCGTGCGACGGCATTATTTTAGCCGACAACCAGTATTTGAAAACAATCGGCGGCAGTGTTCAGGAAGCTTACGACGGCATCAACAGCATGATTGCAAAACGCCTTTTGTTCCTGCTTGACTCTTTGGACAGCGAAATGATGATGGTGACTGACTTGGGCGACTTTAAGACTGTGATGAGCGGCGGCGCGGGTTTGGCGACTGTCGGCTATTACAAGGCTGAAAGTGAAATGCCGATTCGAACCGTTATTCAGAATTGTTTATCACCGCGCGGTTTATTGTTTTCAACCGACGTCTATAAGGAAGGCGGCCGTGCGATGGTCATTTTAAAAGGCGATAAGAAATATTTGAGCATGGAAGAAATTTCAAATGAAGTTGAAAAACTTTCAGGCGCAATCGGCCACGTTTTCAAAGGCGTTATCGTTGAAAACGGCAGTTTGCCGGAAGCGCTTTGTGTTTTAACGCTTAACTCCGCCGAGGAACTTGAATCCCTTTACGAAGGCGCGATTCAGGCAATCGGCATGGAAAAAGACAAGAAAGACCGTGTCAAAAAGAAAAAGGAAATGGAATCGTCGTTCATGACGATTGACGGTATGGATCCGGAATATTAATCCGGATACCGTTTCTTTTTTTTACTTTCTTGTTTATTTAAAAATTAAAATCTGAATTGAAATTCAGAACTCTTTTCGAATAATTTCGGCAATCGCCTTTCCGAGCGCATCGTGTCCTTTTTCATCAAAATGAAGGCCGTCGGTTTCGCTTGCGCCGGCCGCGTTTGCCGAATCCGCCCAAAGGCAGCCGTTTTCTTCGGCAATCATTTTGACGTAATTGCCGTAAACTTTTGATTTTTCAATGCAGGTATCGACGTCGCCGAAAATTTCCTGAAACGGACTTTTTTCGAAATCTTTTGTGATTTTGACGGGTGAAACCAGCAGAATTTTCGGTTTTTTGCCGGGAACGCCGGTCGCGTTTTCGTTTGCAATCGGAATGTAGCGCGCCAGATTTCGGGCAATTCCGAGCGGTGATGCGCCGTATGCGAAATCGTTTGTGCCGAGCATGATAATAATCATATCAAGCGGCGCGTGTGATTTGACGCAGGGCAGGAAATAAGAAATGCCGCAGGCTTCCGGCTCAAACGGAAAAGACATGACGGCGGTTCGTCCGACCAATCCTTCTTCAATAATGTTGAAATTGTCTCCGAGTTCTTTTTTCAAAATGCCGGGCCAGCGGATTTCGGGCGCGAATCGTGTCAGGGTTTTCGGGTCCATGCCCCAGGTGTTTGAATCACCGAAACATAAAATATTATACATTTTTGTCACCGAGGAAGAATTGTTTTCATTGATTTTAAAAATTATGAAGAAAACGAAAAACAGAAAGAAAAACAAAAAAACCCAACAAAACAAGAAACAAAAATGAAAAAAAGAAATGAATAAGCTCAAAGCTTATTCACTAATTTTTAAACTTTTACTCTCGTTTCTTATACAAGTAATAAGCAACGCAGCAAATGACAATAATCAAACCGATTCCGATCAAAAGATACGAAGTCCGATTGATTCCGCCTTCTTCATTCGAAAAACCTGCCAAAATTTTGCGGCTTAATTTTTGATCGTCACCGACATACTTGCCGCCGCTTGACGCGTTTCCGGTCGCAGAGCCTGAACCGGAGTCGCCGGAAATCGGCATTCCGTCAGCACCGAGTTCGCCGTCGCCGCCAAGCGCACCGTCACCAAGAGCACCATCACCGCCAAGTTCACCGTCGCCAAACGCGCCATCGGCACCGGGAGTCGGAGAGCTCGGGTCAACAATTGTGGCGCCGCCTGTACCGCCGCCACCACCGCTTGATTTCGCGGGCGGAACATATGTCGCTGTCAATTTCGGATATTGACCGGCAAGAATAAACCATGTGCTTCCTGCTTTTGAATCGGTTGTGATGTCCCAGCTCGCGGAAACGAGGGGAGAATCACCTTCGTTCAAATAGGTCCCGATTTTCTTCATGTTCGCGGAAGACGTTTCAATTCCAAGGAGAACTAATCCCGAATAAGGCGTTTCAGTGTCAACATCTTCAATAAATTCGTATGAATAAAGACAGTCATCGAGAGCCGCCGGAACATTGGCTGAGCCGCTGATTCCGCCGATTAATGAACTTGCTGTTGCGCCGTCATCAAAGGAGACTTTTCCCGCGAAATAAGAGGATTCAAGAGTTGAAAGCGTAGATAAATCACCGACAAGGCCGCCGACTGTATCATTGGCTTTCACTATGGCTGTTGAATAACAATCCTTAACGGAACTGTCGTCAAACTGGCCGATAAGACCGCCTGCGCTCGTATCGGATGTTACCGAAATGTTGCCGGAGACAAAACATTCCGTAATATCTGTACCGCTGCTGGTAAGACCGAGAAGACCGCCTGCAGACATGCCGCCTGCCGTTATTGAACCATTACCGGAAACAAAGCAGCTTTCAAAAACACTGCCGGTATCATAACCGGAAAGGCCGCCGATATAATCGTCAACCGCACTCAGTAAAATGTTGCCGGAAACAGAACATTTGTCAAAATCATTAAACATGGAACTGCCGACAAGACCGCCGACATAATCGTCACCGATTACTGAAACGGTACCGGAAACGGAACAGTTTTCGATAGAATCATATTTGGCATAACCGGCAAGACCGCCGAGCTCTCGGGAACCGAGAATCGAGATTTTACCTGAAACGGAACAATCAATAAGAGAGCCGTTTTCGACAGAGCCGACAAGACCGCCAACGCCGTTATCCCCATCAATATTATAATTGCTCTGAGACGTTAATGAACAATTCTTCATTAAGAATGTGTCAGGAGAATTAAGAGAAACATTTCCGACTAAAGCGCCGATTTCATCACGACCTGAAGAAAGTTCATCAATTGTCAAATTGGATTTCAAAACAACTTTGACATTTTGAATGACGATTTCTTTATCCCAGCCTGTTTTACCAACCGTTCCAAACAAACCGAATCCGCGGCTGTTAACGATTTCAGAATTATCAAGAGTCGTCGTTCCCGATGAACTTGCAAAAGTAATGGAATTTCCCTGGCCGTCAAAAGTTCCGAGGAACGGTTCGCTTTGATTGCCGATTGTTTTCCATGTGTTGTCGGTGATTGTGATGTTTTTGGTTAAAACATAATCTCCGTCCGGTGTGTAATTATAACCTTTTAAAGGATTATATTCGCCGGAGCCGATTAATTTAAGTTCGTCAACGGAAGAGATCTGAACAATTCTGTCAAACGCATAAAGATAAGGATACCCTCCTTCATTAATAATCCAAGCTTTAGAAGCGTCTTTGCCTTCAGAAATAAACCAACCTGCACTTTCATAAGTTTCAATTTTCTTCATATCAGCGGAAGAAACTCCTGTACCACGAACTATTTCTTCTCCATTAGTGGCATCAACAGAGTCGCTTAAATAAATACAGCCATTAACCGTTCCTCCGGAAAAGCCGACGATCCCGCCAATTTTTGAGCCCGGATCTGCTCCACTGTCAAGGGAAATAGTTCCTGCAAAATAACTGTTTGAAATATTAACATTACCGGACTTGGAAAAACCGACAATCCCACCGGCTGCTAAATCGCCTGCTTCAACGTCACATAAAGAATAGCAATCCGAAATGTTAAGAGAAGATGGGGAATCGACATAACCGACCAAACCACTGGAACGACCAACAGAAACAACTTTACCTTCAGCATAGCAATTTGAAATTGATGATGTAGAGGTAATATAGCCAACAAGGCCGCCTGCGGCATAATCAGTGTCTTTTTTTGTAACAGTACAATCAGCATAAGAATTATTGATTTTTCCACCATAATCTCCGACTAAACCACCAATGGACCTCTCACCGGAAACAGTTCCTGTTGCATAACAATTATCAATAATGGTTCCACGGGCGCTGCCGATTAAACCTCCGGCAGAAAGACTACTACCGTCAACGTTGCCTGAAAAGGAACAACCTGTAAGAGTAACATTTCCGGGAAAAATATAACCAATAAGGCCGCCAACAAATTGAGAATTGCCGATTACAGAAACAGAACCGGATGAATCGGAAATAGAACAGTTTTTAAAAACAGCAGCGGAATCAACTCTACCGACAAGACCGCCAAAACTATTACCGCCTTCTATTTTAAAATCCCCATCAGATGTTAATGAACAATTCTCCATTGAAAAAGGATAAGATGAACTGCCGTTGACAATTCCGACTAAAGATCCGAAATTGGACCCGCTTTTCAAATTCGATTCAAGAACAAGATTAACATTTTTAATTTCAACTTTTTTATTCCGATCAGGACGGCCAACTTTGCCGAATAAACCGTAACCATCCTCTTGGATACGGCCGGGACTATCAAAACCCACATAAGCTCCTGAACTTTCAAAAATGATTGACTTGTTATTACCGTCAAAAGTTCCGAAGAACGGACTGCTGGTATTACCGATAGGCGCCCACGTATCGGTAATTGTAATATCATTCATCAGAATGTAGTCGCCATCTAACGGATAAGAACCGTGATTTCCAATCTTTTCAAGATCGGCAATCGATGAAATCGGAATCTGAGCAGCGCATGCGGCCGATGTGAAAAAGAGCAGCAGAACCATTGCCGCTAAAAAGAAATATTTAGAAAAATGCTTTACCTGAGAAGGAGACGTACCCCCCCCCCGATTGACGAAAACGCAATCGGTTGACAGTGTTCGCGAGAGCGAACGGAATGATTTGTCAACATAATAATTCCCAACCTTAAATTATTTAATAACCAATTATAGATAGCCGAGACTATCATAATTATAAAGTACAGTTAGTATTTGATAAATAATTTTTCATTGGAAAAATAAAAATTGAGTTGCAATAAGAAACGGGTTTCAATAAAGATGAATTTCAAAAAGTTTCAACGTAGACGAATTTCAATGAAATGAATTTCAAAAAATGAGACAATGAAATGAATTTCAAAAAAATGAAAAAAGATTCCGGATTCAGCGAAGAAATTCAAGTTTTCGCGGAGTTCCGGAAATTTTGATTTGATTTTAGTTATTAATTTTAACTTAATTTAATTCCTGTTTTCAGAAACTGTCGGCTTCGGGTAAAGCTTTTTCAAATCATGAATGACGTAGTTGCCGAAGACAAAACTGATAATCATGACTAAGAAGTCGCCGACAAGCGCGCCGATCCAAATGCCGAGCAGTCCCATTCCGAAATGAATGCCCAAAATGTAGGCGATCGGAACTTCAAAGATGAAAGCGCGAATCAGCGTCAGAATCAAGGATGAGAATCCCATCTTCAGGCCCTGAAGCATGGAAGACGTCAGGATGTTTGCCGGCAGGAACAGGAAGAGCAGCGACATAACCCGAAGGAATTCAGCGATATCGGCTTGCAGATAAATGGATTCTCCGGTTGCGAAAATGGCGGCGATCGGATCGGCAAAGACGAAAACGATTGCGGCAATAATCAGCTCCAAAACCAAACCGATTTGAATACCGAAATAATAAACGGATTTGAGTTTTTTGATATCGCGGCTGCCGTAGGAGATGCCGGCCATTGTGGTCATACCGGTTGCAAGTCCGAGCATCGGCATAATTCCGATGGAAATGATACGCCAGCCCGTGCTGTAAATAGCGGCGCCATCCGTTCCGCCGACGTTTAAGACAATCGCGTTTAACAAAACGGTGGAAATGGACATCGTCAGCTGAGAAATGGTCGCAGGAATGCCGACAATAATAATATCGCGAATCACCGGCCATTCAAATCTGAATCCCTTGAATCCGATTGTGACATACGTTTTCTTCTGAATCAAAAGCCAGTACATAATCATCGCTGTTGAGACGCTGAAAGACAAAACGCTGGCGTAAGCCGCGCCGTTGACACCGAGTCCGAGACCCCAGTCATAAATGAAAATCGGGTCGAGAATCATGTTCAAAACCGCGCCGACAATCGTTGCAAACATCGTTTTCTTGCTGTTGCCTTCGCTGTTCAAAAGAGAATTGCCGACGTTGAGCAGGAAAATTGAAAACGAACAATAAATGAACGGGTTCATGTAACCGGCCGTTGTCGCCGCAAGAGACGCGTCTGCGCCCATCAGCGCAAAAACAGGTTCCATTAAAGGAACAGCCAGCCAAGAAATAAAACTTAAAATAATCGCGAAAATAATCGCGTGCGTCGCGAATTTATCGGCCTGTTTTTTATTTTTAGAGCCGATTGCTCGTGAAACCGCAGACCCTGCACCGACACCGATGCCGGTTGCAATCGCCATTAAAGCCATGAAGAACGGGAAAGCCAATCCGACCGCCGCCAACGCTTCCGCGCCGATTCCGGCCACCCAAAACGTATCGACAAGATTGTAAATGGATTCAAAAAACAGCGCGATCATGACGGGAATGGAAACTTTGACCATTGCTTTTTTCGGGTTCCCGAGCAGATTTTCAACGCCTTTTGTCATCTTGCCGATTCCACCGGAACCGCCCGATTCTGTCGGCGCTCCGCCGGCATCGTTCGGATCAGGGCTCCCGATTTCGGAAGTGTTTACAGCCGCGTTTGGCTGCGTCGGAGTGGAGGGGGACTCTGCCGGTCCCTCGGAAGATGGAGAATCCTCCGGTTGAGAGTGATTGTTTTGATTTTTCATAAATAATACCTCAAGAGAGATGAAAAGTTTTCGACAAAAACAGATTGATAAAAAGTATCAAAAACCTGATGCCGATAAAGCCGCAATAAAAGAAAAATGGAATGAAACGGCTTAACCAACTCACAAATACAGAGGAACTATATAAAAGTTCGTTCAAAATTAAAATGATGCGGCGGCTTTGCGCTTACAAAATAAATAAGCAAGGAAATGCGTGAATAATTAATTAAAATTGAGTCAAAATATAATATGAAATTAATCAAACGAATCGGAATTTTACAAATTACGAAACGACCGCGTTCACGCGCGCAGCGGCACAGCAAAAAGAAACTGCCGAAAATTTATATACCATATCGCTGTTTTGAGTTGTGCGAATTTTGATTCAATAGATTTTATCACTTTTTGATTTTATCATTTTGAATTATTTTCGACACAATAACACGCGAAGAAATATCGGTTTCCACGGAAACGCAAACGGTATTTTGAAGTAACGGTTATCAGAGGTTGATATTATGGCAAAAATGCACACAAAGAGAAAAGGTAAGTCCGGCTCAAAGAAGCCGCTCAGAACCGAAGTTCCTGAATGGTCAAACATTTCCGCAGAAGATGTGACAAGCATCATTTTAGACATGTGGAAACAGGGTATCCCGACAAGCCAGATCGGCATGTTTTTAAGAGACCAGTACGGTGTCGGCGACGTTAAATTGCTCACCGGCAAAAAAATTACTCAGATCTTAAAAGACAACGAAGTCGCGCCCCACCTTCCGGAAGACTTAACCAACTTGATTGTCAAAGCGCTCAGACTCAGAAAGCACTTGACAGCCAACAAACACGACCTTCACAACAAAAGATCTCTTCAGTTAACTGAATCCAAGATCAGAAGACTCGTGAAATACTACCACAACACAAAAGTTCTGCCGATGGACTGGGTCTACAAGCCCGACACCGCAGAAATGATGTTGAGCAGATAATTTCTGCCAACTTTTTAATTTTAAAATAATTTTTCAATTCATTTTAAAATTAAAATTTTTAAAAAATAATAAGCGCTTTTCAAAAGCGCTCATATTTTCTTTTTTCAAAAATTAAAATGAATGAGCGAAGCGTTTGTTTACAAATATTTGCATCATAAACACTCATTCGTGTGCCGTTTGCCGGCCGGATTTTTTCTTTTGCTCTTTAATCTTTTTGACGCGAAGCCAAATGTAAGAAATCAAAAGCATAAGGTAAACTTTGCTCGCTAAAACGCTTGTTGCGAAGTCCGCGCCGGTTTTTATAGAAACGGCATTTCCGCGGCTGTTTAAAATGATGTCGCCCAAAGCCGTCAGATCGTAATCGCCGACAGCTCTTGCCGTGAACGCCCAGCCGAACAAAAGCATGCCGATGAACATCGGAACGCTGAAATAAGTCTGGAGCTTTTTCCAAGTTTTGGGTTTCATTTGCTTTCGAATAAATTTAAAAGACGTCAGCCAAGGCAGCAAAATCAAAATTAAAATAATTGGCCCGATAATTCCGAAAGCCAAAACCGTCAGATTAAAACTGCCTTCGTAGCTGCCGTCTAAATATTCCATCGCATTGCTGAGCCGCATAAACCCGTGAGCGACAAGCAAAGTCGCGCCGATAATCGACAATTCGGATCGAATTTGATACAAATGAATCACTGTTTTGGTTTTCGGCAAAACACCGATGAACATGACAATTGTAATGAGTCCGATACCAAACGGCGCGAAAAGATCAAGCGTGCGGAAAAGTCCCATAATATCCGAAACCCAAGTGCCGGACAAACCCAACACTTGCGTCACCCGAATGTCAAACAAAACACGGATTAAACCGAAAAGACCATACCAAACAAACATGGCCGCCGGATAAATGTAAAACACAAGCGGATATTTTTTAATTTGTTTTCTGAAAATCAGAGCAAAAACCAAAGAAATCAAAATTCCTTTAACAACCGTCGGAATTCCGAACCACAAATACGCATTCAAAAAATCATTGATGCTGTAAATAAAATTTAAAACAGTTTCTAAAATACATAAGCCTCCTGATAAGTTATCTTATTTTAGAAAGTAAATCAATTATAATAATTGTTCGGTTATACGAATGTTTTAAGTTATGACGAATATAATAAGTTGTGACGAAAATTAAAAACAGAAAACGTTGACCGAAAACGGAATGAACAAAATATATATAGAAAATATTCAATTAGTTCGTTTATAAAATTTAACGGCATAATATAGGCAAAAAAATGGATGAAAAAATAAAATCAGTTGTAATATTGTTCCTGCTCTTGACCGGACTCGCTTTTGCAACCAGTCCGGCTGCGGCGGCGACAATCGAAGTTAATGATGAAACAGCGCTGAAAAGCGCGTTCTTGTCAGCGGTTTCCGGAGATGAAATCGTTTTAAAAAATGACATAACCATCACGACAGGCGGCAGCATTAACTTGAAGGCTTATTGGAGCACTGCTGAAAATGTCATTACGGTAAAATCCGACAGCGACGCCGAACGGACAATTACGGGAAATGCTGATTTTAAAATAAATTTAACAAATTCAAACAACAACACGAAACTCGTTTTTGAAAATGTTGTGATTGACGGAAACGGAAAAAAAGGCGGAATTGAAATTGCCGGAAGCCATCCGCTTTTAAATCGCCCGCGCAATATTAAAATCGACGGTGCTCAGATTAAAAATTTTAATTCATCCGGTTTTCGGATCGACTTTGCCGACAATATTTTTTTGATTAATGTAACCGCGGAAAACTGCACGAAAACAGGAACAAGTGTTTTTGATCAGGGAAACGGCGCAGGAATCAGCATCAGCAACAGTTCGGCTAAGATTGAAAATTCGTTGATTAAAGACAATATCATCAAAGGATACGGAAACGGCAGCGGTGTTTATGCAAGAGAAGCAACCGTTGAAATTAACGGAAATACGTTTATTCAAAACAATACGATAATATCAGACGGTCCGAATGCAGGAGCCGGGATTTATTCCATAATGGGAACATTAAACATTTCCGGAAACACGACCGTTCTTAAAAATGAAATGATTCGAAATTCGAATGAAATTACCCTTGGCGGCGGCGTTTAGGTAGTCGGATCAACCCTCAATATTTATGACAATGTTTTGATTTCCGAAAATATTGCAGAATTGGGAGGAGGAATCGCATCAGATTCATCAAATGTTAATATTTACGGCAACGCTTCGATTCATAAAAATGAAGCCGTTCGCCCGGATTCTTATTCAGGAATTATCGGTGGCGGCGGTCTCTTTACCAGAGGCGGAAACCGAATTAAGATTTATGAAAACGCTTCATTTACCGAAAACAAGCATATTGACAAAGGACGAAATAACGGCGGCGGCGGTGCCATTTTTTCAGACAGTGTTGCTTCTTTTGAAATTTATGATAACGCCCGAATCGAAAACAACAGCGCGTATCAAGGCGGCGGAATTTGCATTTCCGCAACGAACGCAATCACTCAAATTCGCGGAAATGTTTCCATTAACGGAAATACGGCCGATAAGGGCGGCGGCATTTTTTTGCTGAACGCCAAAATTCAATTTTCAGGAAATGACGGAGACGTTATTGAAATCAGCCGCAATTACGCAAAAGACGGCGGCGGCATTTACACATCCGACATCAAAAGAATTACCGAAACAGGAAACGGCCTTTTATTGTTTAAATCCAATTCCGCCGACACCGGCCGTTTGTGGAATTTTACGGACATGCCGCTGGACACCGCCCAGGATTATGCTGTCGACGCCTACCAATACATGGCAGCGGTGACCTCCACGGTTCCGTTTACAAACCCGCATAACAATTTTGACATCGTTTTCGGCAGCGGTTTGACTGTTTACCCGGCTTTGATTGAAATTGAATATTTCAAAGATGAGAAAGCCGCTTACAATTCACTCGGAAATGAGTCTTTCACTTTCTGTTTGTATGAAGAATTAAACGAATCCGTGATTGCTGCGGCACTCGGAATCGGCTGGGAAGACATTTACATTCCGACCGACTACGATTCGGGAGAATTGATTGAAAGCTTGCCGATTGTTCCCACGACAGACATAAAATTGAATGTTTTGTATCTTGAAACGAAACCGCCCGAAACACCACCCGGCGGATCCAACACGACCGCCAATGTAACCGTCACGGAAACGGTTCAGCCTTCAGCGCCGGTTCAGCCGCCACACGTTCAGGAAGAGCAAACCGGATACGAAACGCCGGTTCAGGGCGGTATTCTTGTCATTTTATTATTTATGATCGCGGTTGCATGTTACGTTTTCGTTGAAAAAAGAGAAAATGAAAACGACGAACAATAAATTATAAAAATAAAAAATCAGGAGAATTTGGAAATTAAATCTTCCAAATTCAATGAAACCTGTTCACCGGATTTCATATCTTTTAAAGACAGAAGTCCGGATTCAAGCTCTTTTTCGCCGATGATTAAAACATAATTTGCGCCGATAGTGTTTGCATATTCCATCTGCGCTTTGAAATTGCGGCCCATGAGATCGGTTAAAACAATCACACGCGAGCGAAGTATTCCGGCGATTTCAATTCCGTCTATTTGGGTTTCGGATTTTGTAATGAGCGCGACGGTTTCGGGTTTTTCGGCAGGAATGTCACAAATTTCCATGATTCTGTCAAAGCCGATTCCGAATCCGGTTGAGACGACATCGCCGCCGCCGAAGAGTGAAATGAGTTTGTAAGAGCCGCCGCCGCAAATTTGTTTTTGCGCGCCGAGTCCTTCGGCATAAACCTCAAAAACTGTTCCCGTGTAATAATCCAAACCGCGCGCGACACCGAAATTAACCGTGTAATCCGTCACACCGTAAGCGGAAAGGAGTGTCAGCATTTTTTCAAACGCGTTAAGCTCGGGCAGGTCGCCGACGACTGCGCGCGCGCCTGCAACTGCCGCAAATCCGTCTTTGCCGGAAAGCAAAACGGTTTTATGAATTTTATCAATCAAGTCAGCGGAAACCGATAAGTCGCTGAGATAAGCGTCTAAATTTTCATACTCTTTTTTGTCGATGAACCGCATAATCTGATCGGAAACAGCCGACTCGGTTGTGATTTGAGAAATCAGATGTCTGAGAACGGACAAGTTTCCGATGTTGAGATCGCCTTTGATGCCGACCGCAGCAATCATTGTCATCGCAAGCGCGATGACTTCCGCGTCGGCCTCAGGTTTGCTGCTGCCGATGAGCTCTGCGCCGAACTGCCAAAACTCTCTGTAGCGTCCTTTTTGCGGGCGTTCGTAGCGGAAACAATTTTCGAAATAAAAGAGTTTAATCGGTCTTGAAAAAGATTGCATTTCATTGACGTACGCGCGCATAACGGGCGCGGTCAGTTCGGGGCGAAGCGTCATTTCACGGTCGCCTTTGTCGGTAAAATTGTAAAGTTCGCCGATGATTCCCTGGCCGGATTTGAGCGTGAAAAGTTCAAGCTCTTCAAATGTCGGCGTGACGACTTCGCCGTAACCCCATTTTTGAATGACGGCGCGAAGTTTCGATTCAACGGCGCGCCTTTTTGCCATTTCCTCCGGCAGAAAGTCGCGCGTTCCTCTTGGTTTTGAAATTGTCATAATGAAAAATCCTGAGATGAATAATGAATAAAATGAATTGAATAATTATTTCCACTTGATGCCGTCTTCCCAAATGATTTGCCATGTGATTCCGAATTTGTCAACAAGCATTCCGTAAAGAGCGGCGTAAAAAGTTTCCTGCAATTCCATTGAAACCATTCCGCCTTCGCTTAAACGGGCAAAAACAGTTTGAATTTCTTCTTTATCTTTGCTTCCGAAAACCAAAGTGACATTGTTTCCGATAATTGTTTCAAATTCGGGCGGCATGTCGCAAAACATAACATTCGTGCCGCCGATTTCCATATCGCAATACATCACAATCGTCTTCATTTCATCCGAAATTTGAAAATTCGGATCAGACGGCATGTCCCCGTAAGTTGAAAAATCAGGAACATCTTTGCCGAAAGCTTTCGCGTAAAATGTCACCGCCTCGCGGCAGTTACCGTCAAAATTAATGTAAGCGCTGAATGTCATATTTTTCCTTCTTGAAATGCTGAGAGAGTGAAATTAAGGTAATGAATTAAAATAATGAAATTAATGATAGAAATTCAAAATAAAATATTGAAAGAATAAAAGATTCAAGGACAGAATAAATTAAAAATCTTGTGACGAACAAAACTTGCCGCTCATTTCAGAATTATTTCTGAATCACAACGGAGAGAATGTCGCCGTCCATTAATTTATGGTCCAGTCCGACACGCTGTCCCGGATGTTTCGCGGAATCGCCCCAAACGTACGCGAATCTGAATTTCTTTCTGAAATCTTTGTGCAAACGGTCACAGATTTGCCCGACATCGGTGCCGCGCAGAACAATCATCGGCTCTTCCAAGTCGGCGGCTTCGCCTTGGGGTTTCATGTAAACGCGAATGAAGCCGAGGCGGTCGTAAAGAACATCGCGGAGCATGTCTAAATTCTGGCTGTTGTGCGCGGAAATAAAGACGGCATCGGGGTGTCTCTTTTTATTATCTTCCAAAACGGAATCATTTGCCAAATCGACTTTGTTGATAACAATCATAGACGAGACATAACTGCGATTGCCGGCGACAACATCAATGAATTGATCGACCGTGATGTTTTCTCTGAAAAGAACGGTCGCGTTATGAATTTTGTATTCGTCCATGATGGATTTAATCGTGTCTTCGTCCAAATAATCCAATTCAACCGTTGAATTGATACGGATTCCGCCGCGATCAACTTTTTTGATGACGACATCGGGCGGTGTTTGGTCGATTCGAATACCGGCTTCGTAAAGTTCTTCCATCAAAACCTGATAGTGCGTCGGCTGAAAAACGTCGAGCAGAAAAATAACCAAATCGGAACTGCGGATAACGGCAATCACTTCTTTTCCGCGCCCACGGCCGGAAGCGGCACCCTTAACGAGACCGGGAACGTCCAAAATCTGGATGATCGCGCCTTTGTATTCCATGACACCGGGAACGACCGTGAGCGTTGTAAATGCGTACGCGCCGACTTCGGAATTCGCGTCGGTCAATTTATTGAGAAGCGTGGACTTACCGACAGACGGAAAACCGACAAGCGTAACGGTTGCATCGCCCGATTTTTTGACGCTGTAACCTTCGCCGGTGCCGCCGGAAGAGCTTTTCTTTTCGACTTCATCATGAAGTTTCGCAAGCTTCGCTTTCAGTCTGCCAATGTGAAAAGAAGTGGCCTTGTTGTAAGTCGTCTTTTTAATTTCGTCCTCGACTTCCCGAATCTGTTCCTGTAATGTTGCCATGCTGTACCGATTTAAAATAAAATAGTAATAAAATGAAATAATAATAGAATCAAAGCGCGTCTGCGCTCGGTGAAGAATAACCTGTTTTTCAGTATATATAATTAATGAAACGCAAGGCTAATCGAAAATAAATAAAAAACAAAAGAAGTGTAAGATAAACTTACACTTTCAGACATAAAACAAAACTGAACGAATTACTTTCTTGTCGCCGGTTTTTTTGCCGCGGGTTTTGCGGCAGGTTTCTTTGCCGGCGCTTTTGTCGCGGTTGTTTTGGCAGCCGGTTTGGCAGCGGCGGTCTTGGAAGCAGCTGTTCTTGCCGCAGGTTTGGCAGCCGGCTTTGTCGCGGCTCTTGCAGGCGCTTTCTTTGCGTAGATTTCCGTTCCGGTTGTGGTTGTAATTCTTTCGAATTCTTTAAGCATCAAAGCGGTGACAGGTCCTGTTTTGCCGGTGCCGATTGTTCGGCCGTCCACCCAAACAACTGCTGCGGCTTCCGCGGCTGTTCCCGTGACGAAAATTTCATCGGCGGTGTAAACGTCAAAGAGGCCGATGTTTTCAACGCGGACCGGAATTTTGTTCTTTTCAAGAAGCTCGATTGCGGTTGCTCTCGTGATTCCTTTTAAGTTGTTGATCGTCGGCGGCGTGTAAACAACACCGTTTTTGATGATGAAAATGTTATCGCCGGAGCCTTCCGCGACATAGCCGTTGCCGTCAAGGAAAATCGCTTCCTGGCCGCCTTTGGCGTTGGCTTCGATTTTAGCCATGATGTTGTTCAAATAATTCAAAGATTTGATGTTCGGGGAAAGCATGTCGGGCGCGTTTCTGCGGATGCCGACGGTGATTGCTTTGAGTTCCATGACATCATATAAAGAAGCCATCGTTTTCGCAACGACAAAAACGTTTGCTTTGTCACATTTGAGCGGGTCAAGACCTAAGTCGCCGTTGCCGCGAGAAACGATCGGGCGGATGTAAGCGTCTTTTAAGTTATTTTGGCGGAGCGTTTCAAGAATCACTTCTTCCATTTCTTCTTTTGACATGCCGATGTCCAAATCAATGGCTTTTGCGGAATCAAACAAACGGTCGACGTGTTCTCTTAATTTGAAAACGCGGCCTTTGTACGCGCGGATTCCTTCAAAAACACCGTCGCCGTAAAGGAAACCATGGTCAAAAACGGAAATGACAGGCTGGTTCTCAGGAACAAACTTGCCGTTGACATACATTACATTCTCGCTCATTAGTAAATCACCCGATTTGCAATATGAATTTTTGTGAAAACAATTTTAATGATAATGATTTTAGGATAATAACTGATGTGAAAAAATCCGCGATTGGCGCGGAAAACATCATTAAATGTAAATACCAACTTCCCAAGAGATTTAAATGTTTTTCCAAAAAAACGGCTTCATGAAGATTTATAACACAAAAAAAGAATAAAATGACGATATTTTCCGCCGAAAATTAAAAACAAAAGGAAGATGTCAAAAAATCAAAAAATAAAACCGCAAACTGAACAAAAGGTATATATTCAAAAAATGCTTTCTTTGAAATCCTGTCCAGTGGGCTCGTGGCTTAGCCAGGATATAGCGTCGGGCTTCTAACCCGAATGCCGGGGGTTCGAATCCTCCCGGGCCCGCTTTAAATTTTCGTTTTCTTTCATATTCATTTCAGCGAAATGAAATTTTCAAAATTCCATAATTTCCTTTATTTAATTCTTTTTAACAAAATTAAAACAAAAGATATTCGATTTCATGAACAGTAATGTCAATTTCAAACGGCGTTTCCGATGAAATAATCAGCGTTAAATTTTCGAAATCGGATTCTGTTTCCAATTCGGTTTTCAATTCCGGAAAATCCCGGTTCAACTTTTTTTCAAATTGAAAAAGCCACTCCGAAAAAGCTTCTTTTTGCACCGTTTCAATTTCACCGAAAACCGAATCCGGATTCAATTTCGATTTCGATTCCGGCGGAACATAATAAATCCGAATTTCCGAAACAAAATCGTAAACTTCCGCGGTTTGAATGATTTTGTAATTGACCGTCGTCAGATTTCCGAAAACGGAAGACGAAGTCGAACGGACAAGATCGCCGGAAAGTGAAATCAAAATGTTCCCCTGATTTTGATAAACGTTGACGACAGGCGGCAGCAAATAAGAAAAACCGTCGTCTTGAATTAAAAGAAGAGACGAATCGCCCAAAAAATAATCACAATCCGGGATTTGGGAATAATCGCATGAAAAGAGAAGCCCGCCCGAACTTAATCGATAAGAATCAAACTCGCCGCTGAAAGCGCCGGCTTTTAAAAAAGATTCTGTTTCGGGCGGAATTGAAATATCGGCGGAAAAATAAATCCCGTGTTTTTCCGATTCAAAAACATGAATCGTCGAATGGTTGGAATGAAATGAAAAACTGCCGGAATCATTTGTTTCTGAAAATTTTAAAATGTCGGAAAGCAGGCGGTCATTTTCAGCCGACTCTTCCGCCATGATTTTGGCGGGAATCGCCGCGGTCAAAAAAAGCGAAATGAAAAGAGCAAGAATCGAAAGCAAAAGCAAAGCGCCGAAAATAACGGAAACGCCGGACTCATCCCGAAACATTTCCTTTGTTTTTTGAAAAAGCGTTTTGGTCGATTTGTTGGAAAATTGTTTTGCAGATTTGACAAAATTGACAGATTTTTGGAACATAATCTGTAAAAAATTCGGGAGAATTAAAGCGTTTTTTTATTTTTTCAAAACGGATAGAGACAATAATATAATAAACGATTAACGAATATTAAAAACAAATGATTTCATCGACGTTTTAACGCGTCAAAATCAAAGGTTGTTTCGTTGGTAATATTTAGATTTCTCACGAAATCAAATTTCACATAAGATTAATTTCACACGAATTAAATTTCACACAATTCACTATTCGCTACAAAAGATATCGAGTGCCGTATATGATTAAGAAAATAAAAGTTTTGAGTTTACTTGTTTTATTGGGTTTGATTTTAGCAGCTTTCGCCGCTCCCGCTGCTGCCGCCGCCATTAAAGGCAGCAACGTTTGGGACCAGGAACAGAGCATGTCTTCCACGTACACGTGGACGCCTGCCATGTATTCCGGCCTGTGGTACGACTTAGACAGAGGCGTTTACACCGAAAACATCACATTGACAATTTCCGCAAGTGACAGGCAAATCAACGCCGAAAATGCCGAATACATCACCGAAACAAAACCGCTTCGCTTCAATTATTCTGATTGGGGCAGCTACCGCGTCATCGGATGGCAGGGCGAGCCTTATTTCGCAGGATACACCCGATCAAGTTCGGGCAACAACTCAACGACACAATTTACAAACAGCAACATCAGCACACTTTCCGATGAGAAAATTTATCCGGTTTTGATTGACAGCGCCGAAGAAAAAAGAATCGGTTCAAGCGACACATACACCTTGGAAAACGGATACAAATTAAAAATTGAAGATGTCAACGAAAGCGGCAAACAATTCAGATTAATTTTGGAAAGAAACGGAAACGTCGTCAAAAATGAAACCGTTTCAAACAACACAACATTCGTTTACGAAAGATCATTAGACGATGTCGGAACAATTCCGGTTGTTGCCGTTCACGTTAAAGGTTTAGACGGAACGACTGCCGTCATTGACGGGGTATTCCAAATTTCCGAAAGCTCAACCGAAGTGTACACCGGAAAAAGCATCGGCGCCATGGAAATTACAAGCGTCAACAATACAAGCATCAAAATGAAAAATCCGAGCCGCATCAAATTAGATGCCGACCGGACTGTCACATTGATGAACCACATCAAAATCGATGTCAAAGACACGTCTAAATTAAAATTCGAATTCATTTCAGATTCGAAAACAGACCGCGAGAAAGAATATCCGAATATGGGCGCCGTTTATGACAGCTCCAACGTCATTCGAAGCTGGAACGGCATGAATTTCCCGGGACTGACATTTAATTACAACAACAGCAGCGAAACCGAAAACTTATCGTTTGATGTCAGCGGATCAATTTCGCGCTCCGTTCCCGCAAAACAAATTTTGTACGCGACCAACGCCTACAACGAATCTTTCAATTATTCCGATTGGGGCAGCTACCAATCCGTTAACATCGGCGGCGATAACTACTTTGCCGGATACATCCGATACAGCTCGTCCGATAAAAACAATACGACAAACTTCACCGACAGCAATGTCAGCCTTCTCAAAGACGGCGATGTCTCCAAAGTTTTGATTAACAACGACAGCAACCGCCAGTACGACACCGGCTCAAACATCAGTTTGGAAGAAGGGTACTCGCTTTTGGTCAGCAACCTGACAGAAAACGGCAGCCGTGTCAATTTGGTTCTCAAAAAAGACGGAACAACCGTTAAAGAAGCAACGATCAGCCAAGGAAACAATTTCGTATATGAAGCAAACGTCGGCGGCACATCTATTCCGATTATCGCCGCCCGTATCACAACGATATTTTCAGGGTCAAACGAATTTATTAAAATCGGCGGCATATTCCAGATTTCGGCAAACACAACCGATGTCAGCCCCGGCAAAACCGTGGAAAACATGCGCGTTGAATATACCGGAAGCAATGCTTTGATTTTTACCAACACAAATTCCATCAACCTTTCAAGAGGATCGGACATTCTGCTGATGAACAATTTAACGCTTCACGTCGCCGATTCGGATGAACTGCGCTTTTTCCCATACACCCAAACAAACGGCAGCAAGGTATCCACATACAATTTAAAAATCGAAATGCCTGATGCGATTTATCCGAATGAGGGAATGACCATCCGAGTGGAATATAATGACGGAGACAATTGGAAAGAATTGTCCGGCGCAACTGTTAAAGTCGACGGCAGCTCAATCGGCGAGACCGATTCAAACGGCGCGATTTCATATACGGTCGGTGAATACGGCACCTATGAATTCAGAGCCGAAAAAAGCGGATATTCAGCCGCGTCGGTTTCAAAAACAACCGCCGAAAACCGTGAAATGCTTCAAATAACAATTCCGGATTATGTTTTTGCGGAAAATGCGTTTGATTTATATGTCACCGATGAAACCGGCGCGAAAATCGTCGGCGCTGCCGTATCTAAAAATGACAATCACATCGGAACAACGGATGAAAACGGTATGCTGAACGTCACGCCCGATTCGATGCCGGGCTACTATGAATTATCGGCATACAGAACCGGATACCGAACCGGAATCAAAGACATGTGGGTTTTGGAAAACGGACCGTATTTCGTTGCGACAATCGGCACGCCGGATCAAATGACGGTGGGCAAAACAGTTAAAATCAATATCACAATCGAAAATGTCGGTACGGAAAAAGGCACCCGGGAAATAACAATCACTGCGGAAAACAAAACCGAAACAAAGAAGGTAACGCTCGACTCGGAGAAAACAAAGGACCTCACATTCAGTTTTAAACCTGAAACCGCCGGACAAACGGCAATTGTTATCGGCAATCAGACGTTTACGGTAACGGTCGGGGAGAAGGAAGGCACTGAAATTCCGCGAAGCTGGATTTTAATCGGCGGCGTTTTGTTGATTATCATTATCGCGGCCGTTGTCATTTTAACATATCTCGGCGAAAGAGAAGCGGACGATAAGAAAAAGCCGCGCAACAACCAAAAGAAAAATCAAAACCAAACTCAAAAGGCAGGATTGTTCGGCGGTTTATTCGGCGGCTCCGAGAACAAATCAAAATCGGCAAAATCCAAGCCCGCCGCAAAACCGGCAGCGAAATCTGCATCTAAACCTGCGCCAAAACCGGCAGCAAAACAGGCATCAGAGCCGACTGCAAAATATTCGAACAAATATTCCAGCAGCAACAAACCGCCTGAATTGAAGAACAGCCAGAAGAGAGCAAGAAAAGAACAAGAAAAGAAATAATCAAGAAAGGAGATATCATGAAAAACGTATGGATGAAAGCAACGGATGGAAGTTGGGATCAAAAAAGAAACAAGATAACGTCGGCAATGGAAGCGGGAGCGGATTTCGTTCTTGCGGACGCTGCCGATTTGGCCGAGATTCAAAAGCTCGGGAAAATCAAAACGGCTTGTTTCTTTAACGGCAATAATTCCGACGCGGATGTTTTGGTTTGGACTATTCTGCCGCTTTCTGAAAGTGACGATGAAAAGGGTGAAACGGCTGAATTAAAGCAGATGAAAATGCAAAAATCTGCCGGAAAATCCGTTGCCGCTTACGTTGACATTCAAAATAAAAAAACGGAATTGTTTGCGGCAGCCGTCGGCAAAGTCGCGGATTATTTGATTATTTCAGCCGGCGATTGGCGCATTATCCCGCTTGAAAATCTGATTGCCGCGCTTGAAAAATATGATGTTGGAATCATCGCCGATGTCAAAACGATTGAAGAAACACAAACATCGCTTCAAATTTTGGAAAAAGGCGTTGACGGCGTTTTGATTGATTCCGATGATTTGAGCGAAATCAAAAAGATGGCGGCGGCGACTAAGATGAGCGGCTTGGCAGCAGAAGCGCTGGTGCCTGCCAGGATTGTAACCGTCAAGCAGCTCGGCATGGGCGACCGTGTCTGTATCGACACCTGCAATTTGATGGCGCCCGGCGAAGGCATGCTGATCGGCTCGCAGTCATCGGGTTTGTTTTTGATTCATTCGGAAGTGGACGACAGTCCTTATGTCGCGTCGCGCCCGTTTCGGGTGAATGCCGGCGCGGTTTATTCGTATGTTAAAATCAACGATATCACGCGTTATTTGTCGGAATTGAAGGCCGGCGACGATGTGATGATTGTCGGCGCGGACGGCAAAACGCGGCCGGGAATAACGGGTCGCGTGAAAATTGAGTCGCGGCCGATGATGCTTTTAGAAGCGGAAGCGGAAGGGAAAGTTTTGAAAGTGATTTTGCAAAATGCCGAAACGGTGAAGCTTGTCAAACCCGACGGCAAAAGCGTTTCGATTACGCAAATTAAACCCGGCGACGAGGTTCTTGTTAAAATCGAAGAAGCCGGCCGCCATTTCGGAATGAAAGTGACGGAAAAAATCATTGAAAATTAATCAAATCAGGAAGAGGAATCTCAAATGACTTACTTCACGCGCCCGGCAATCGTCGGAACGATAACAAAGAATGTCAAAGAAAACGCGGCGGCCGGCAAAGAAAAAGGCGCGGATCTTTTGGAAATCCGTTTTGATTTGCTGCTGACGAATACGCCGGGATTTGAGAAATATTTGAAAAACGATTTTGACGACCCGATTTTAACAAATTGGATGAAAGAGCAAATCAAAGACGCGAAAAGCGCCGGTCTTCCGATTATCGGAACATTGCGCTCAAAAGAAGAAGGCGGCGCATTTGAAGGCGACGAAGACGAGCGTTTTAAGCTGATTAAAGAGATTCTTTATGATGTCGATTATGTCGATATTGAACGAAAGAGTTCAAAGAAAAACATTTACGAATGCCGGCAAATTGCTGAAAAATCAAAAACGAAAATCATTATTTCGTCTCATTTTTTCAATGAAGAAGATATGCCGTCATTGAAAAAGATGGAAAAGGTTTTGAAAAAATCATTTGAAAAAGGCGCGGATATTGCAAAAGTTGCGGTGATGCCTGAGACGAAAAAAGATGTTTTAAAATTATATCAAGCCGGTCTTCGAAGCGAAACGCCTGAAAAGATTTGTTTAATCGCGATGGGCGACCTCGGCAAACAGACACGGATTCTGGCACCGTTTTACGGCTCGATTTTGTCTTACGGCTACATTGACGAAGAAGCCGCGCCGGGACAGCTTCCGATTGATCAAATCAGAAAAGGATTTCAGCTGCTCGGTCTTCTTTAACTTTTTTAAAAAAGGGGAATGAAATGAAAAAATGTAAATTCGGCGTTTTCGGTTTTCCGATAGAGCATTCGCTGTCCCCTGTGATGCACACCGCCGCCTTTAACGCGCTCGGCATGACCGGCTGCGAATACAAAGCATACACTGTCCGCCCTGAAGAGCTGAAAGAGGAAATTATAAAAGCGCAAACGGAAGGATTTTGCGGATTGAATCTGACAATTCCGCTCAAAGAAAAAATAATGGAAACAGATTTGATTGAACCCGATGATTTTTCCAAAAAAGCAGGCGCGGTTAATACGCTCCATTTTAAAGACGGAAAGATTTACGGTTACAATACGGATGGAGAGGGCGCATTTAAAACGCTTGAATATGCCGGATGCCAAACGAACGGCAAAAAGATTTTGATTATCGGCGCGGGCGGCGCAGCCCGATCAATTTCACTTTTTTTTGCAGAACAGGGAAATTCTTTAAAAATCATAAACAGAACCGCCGAAAAAGCGCAAAGATTGGCGGATGAAATTGTTGAAAAAACAGGAAACAAAAATGTTTCCGGCGGTGGTTTATCCGGCTGGAACGATTTTGACAGGGCAGACATTATCATTCAAACAACGGCGCTCGGCATGGGAGAACTCAAAGAGGTTTCCGTTTTTGACGAGCTGCCGGCAACAAAGCCGAGAACGGAATTGATTTCGGAATGTCTTGCCGGCAAAACGGTTTTTGATATTGTTTATAATCCGGAAGAGACGGCATTTTTAAGAGAAGCGAGAGAAGGCGGCGCAAAAACAATTAACGGCGTGATGATGCTTGTTTTTCAGGGCGCTTTGTCTTTTGAAATTTGGACGGGGAAAAAACCGGATGTCGGCGTGATGAAAAAAGCGGTTTTGGAAGCGTTAAAGGAAAGAAATTGAACGGGGAATGACGGGGAAAAAATGAACGAATCAATAAAAGCAGATGATATGGAAAAATTAATCGGACTGATTGAAAAAATTGCCGTCTCCAAACACGCAACGATTGCGATGGGCGTTCGCGACCCGGATCCCGACACCGTCAAATGCGCCGTCGCCGCCGTTGAAAAGGATTACGCCGATGTGATTTTAGTCGGGAATCAAGCTGAAATTGAAAAAGCTTTTCGCGCGCTTTATGATATTAAAGATGAAACGGCATCGGAGTTACCGTTTCAAATTATTGATACAAAAACGCCTGAAGACGAACTTGTTTCGTTGCTGGTTTCGGGAAAAGTCGATGCCGCGATTCGCGGAACGGCGAAGGCTTCGGATTCTCTTTCGATTTTGAAAAAGGCCTGTCATATCAATAAGATTCATCGAATCGCGATTTTATTGACAAAAGACGGAAATCCGTATTTTTTCGCGCCGGTCGGCATTGACGAAGGAACAACAACGGAAGACAAAATTGAATTCATTTGTCTCGGAACGCATTTGTTAAAACGCCTCGGCGTTTCGCCGCATGTCGGATTGATTTCATCGCCGGATGAAGACGGAAAGCGAGAAGCGGCTGAAATTGTCCGCATCATTACGGAAGAAAAAAAGCTTCATGTCGTTGATTACAAATTGGATTTGGAAGAAGCGTTTGAGCATTCCAATTATATTATCGCGCCAAACGGGATTACCGGAAATTTAATATTCCGAGCGCTGACGTTTTTAGGCGGTGGCGACGGTCTCGGCGCACCGATTTTAACGGACAGACACGTTTTTGTCGATACCTCACGGTCGGCGGGACATTACACGAAAGCGATTATGGTTGCAAGCGCGCTTTCGAAAAAGAAGAAATAATAAAAAGATGAAATTAAAATTATCAATAATTCAAATTTTAATTTTTTCAACTTTTTTTAAATGTTGTTTCATTTTTCAAAATGAGTATCTTTCACTGACAGACATTGCAAAATATAAAAGCAATGAACCGAATGATGTCATTAAAAATTGGATGCGGAATCATGATACCATTGAATTTTTGGGTTTATGGGAAACATTACACAATCCAAATTTTAAACCCGTCGAATTCGACGGGTTTAGGCAAAATGCCGGTTTGAATGCGTTCACGATGTCTCCCACTAAATGGATTGACACCGTGAATGCAATCGGCATTGTTTCGAAACCGGGGCGCGGCGGTGGAACATTCGCTCATTCAGATATAGCATTTGAATTTGCTTCTTGGATTTCAGCAGAATTTAAACTGTATATAATAAAGGATTATAAACGCCTAAAATATGAAGAAAATAGCCGGTTATCTTTAAATTGGAACATAAATCGTGAGATTTCAAAAATAAATTACCAGATCCATACTGATGCAATTAAAGAAAATTTGCTTCCCGCCCTCACGCCTGCACAAATATCTGCGACTTATGCCAATGAAGCTGATATGTTAAATGTCGCCCTGTGGGGAATTACTGCGAAACAATGGAGAGAAGAGAATCCGGATAAAAATGGCAATATTCGGGATGATGCAAATCTTAATCAATTATTGGTACTTGCCAATATGGAAAACTATAATGCTATTTTAATTGAACAAGGAAAAATACAATCTGAACGATTAATTATTTTAAGAGATTTAGCTGCTAAGCAATTAAAAACATTAACAAAAATAAATACAGTATTACCGGAACTTCAAAACAAAAAAAATTAAAAAAAGAAAAATGGAGTTTCTTCAGCCGTTGCTCGGCGGAATTCTGGAAAGGATAATATCGACCAAATTGCCCATCGGCATGGTTTGAATCCAAACTTTTCCGGGACCTGTCAGCGCGCCGAGGAACAATCCTTCGCCGCCGAAAAGAATATTTTTCGCGCCTTTAACGGTAACAATGTCAAATGAAACCGTGTCTTCCATCGCAGCCAAGTGTCCTTGATCAATCATTAAACGCTCGCCGGCTTTTAAATCATATTCAACAACATCGCCGTCAATTTCTAAAAAGACATATCCGTTGCCGGCAAATTTTTGCATGACGAAACCTTCGCCGCCGAAAAAACCGGCGCCGAGTTTTCTTTTGAAATGAACACTCATTTCAACTGATTGTTCCATTGCCAAAAGCGCATCTTTTTGAGCGATAATCGTTCTGCCGTTTCCAAGTTTAAAATCCAAAATGCGGCCGGGAAAAGACGACCCGAATGTAATGAATTGATTATCGCCTTCAGCGGTGTAATTATTCAAAAAGAGGGATTCGCCTGAAAACATGCGCGACAGGCCTTTCATTAATCCGCCGCCGGTGTTTGTTTCCATTTTCATTTGATCGGTCATCCAAGACATCGCGCCTTTTTCGGTGACCATCATTTCGCCTCTTTCGAGGTAGCAAGTGACAACGGGGAATGGGGTTCCTTTGATTTGGTATTTCATGATTGATTTCTCCTGTTAAAATAAACAAAAACATTGGTTAAAAGAGATTGAGATATATTAAAATTTCATAATAAAAGGATAAAAGAATTTTTTTCTATTCTATTTTAGGATTTAAATTTAAAAATGCAAAACAATTCAAGAAAAATTATAAGCCAACGTCCGGATTTGAACCGAAGTAGATTCGCTCTGCAGGCGAACGCATAGCCGCTCTGCCACGTTGGCTTTTTGATTTTGTTTACCGGCATTTACTATAAACCTGCCGTAAACTCTTCTTTTAAAAAAACAACAAAATAAGAAAGATAAAGAAAGACTCATGGCAGCGATCCAAGCTTCCCGAAGGCTCGCACACTTCAGTACAACAGGGAACGCTGGCGGGCTTATCTTCTGTGTTCGGTATGGGTACAGGAGTCGCCCCGCCGCTATGGCCGCCAAAAGACTTTCTCTATAGCGTGAGATATGAAACGGATAATTGATATTTAATGTTTTTCCTGAAAAGAAAAACATAACTGCCATGTAATGATTGAAAAATAAACCAATGCAAATCAAATGAATTCAACAATTCATAAATTGCATTTGCTCAATTTTTGATAAACAACATTTTAATAATTTCAACAAACGGATGACTCAGACATAATCAGATATCGCCTGAAAAATCAGTCTCGCGGCGGCACGGACTATTCGTGAACGCGGACTCAACACCTCGTTGCCTTGGTGCGTACATCCCGTTTCGATCAACCTCGTCTTTTACGAGTGTCCTTGACGATGTCTCTTATTTAGGTGGGATTTCGAGCTTAGATGCATTCAGCTCTTATTCTTTGGTGCGTAGCTGCCCTGCGATGCCTTGTCAGACAACAGGTAGACCAGAGGCACCGTTGCTTTGTTCCTCTCGTACTAAAAGCAACTTACCCTCAGACATCAAACACCTCTAGTAGATAGTAACCAACCTGTCTCACGACGGTCTAAACCCAGCTCACGATCTCCTTTAATAGGCGAACAACCTCACCCTTGGCCGCTGCTGCACGGCCAGGATGGAAAGAACCGACATCGAAGTAGCAAGCTGCCGGGTCGATATGTACTCTTGCCGGCAACGACACAATTATCCCCAAGGTAACTTTTCTGTAGTTTTTGGCCCGCACCAAGCGGGCTCAAAAGTTCGCTAGAACCGACTTTCGTCTCGTCATTCCTTGTTGTGCGAAATAACGTCAGGCTGACTTATGCTCTTGCACTCTTCAGTGAGTTTCCGACCCACTTGAGTCAACCATTGCGCACCCTTGATATCTTTTCAAGGGCGTCCCGCCCCAGGCAAACTGCCCACCTATCGGGGTCCTCTCAAAAGAGAGTGAGAATCGTAATTCCAAAAGGGTAGTGTCCCACTTTTGACTCCACGAACGCTGGCGCGCCCGCTTCGACGTCTCCTACCTACACTGTACATTCGAAATCACAACTCAACGACAGGCTGCAGTAAAGCTCTATGGGGTCTTCACTTCCCCCTAGAGGTCTCTAGACTGTGCACTAGAATGTAAGCTTCACCGGATTCCAGTTTGGGACAGTAGGGCTCTCATTGATCCATTCATGCAAGTCGCCAATTAAGCGACAAGGTACTACGCTACCTTAAGAGGGTCATAGTTACCCCCGCTGTTTACAGGCCCTTCGTCCCGTTGAACCGGGGTTTGAGGTACCTGCACTGAGCAGGATTCAGAGATCGTACTCATCCTTACGGATTTGCGATCTCCTATGTTGGTATTAGACAGTTGGAGCCCCCTGGTCACTGCGACCTGCTGTCTTCACAGCAGGCACTCCTTCTCCCGAAGTTACGGAGCTAATTTGCCGAATTCCCTAAACTGAATTACTCCGTCACGCCTTAGCCTTTTCAGCTAGGGGCACCTGTGTCAGATCTTGGTACGGACGTTTCGACCCCTTTTCACGGGCTCCGGGGTGCAGCCGACTTTCGTCATAACATATTCATTCGCTTCTCGCCATTACGGCTCTCCACGAACTTCGATGCTTAAACGGCGCGACAACGCCGCTCGGCCTGCCCTGAAGCGTCAGGATTATTGTCGAACGGTACAGGAATATTAACCTGTTTCCCTGATTCGGCGTACTCGGATTACGGTACGTCTTAGGACCGACTAACCCTCGGCTGATGATCATTGCCGAGGAAACCTGGCCCCTTCGGCGGTCAAGATTTTCACTTGACTATGCTGCTACTATTACCAGGATTTTCGTTTGTGAACGGTCCACAGGACTTCACAGCCCTGCTTCTGCCCGAACACAACGCCCTCCTACGAGATTACCTATACGGTACTCCGTGGTATCGGTGGTCGGCTTGAGCCCCGTCAATTTTCGGGGCCCCAAACCTCGACTGGTGGTCTGTTACGAACTCTTTAAAGGATAGCTGCTTCTAAGCTAACCTTCCAGCTGTTTTGGGCTTGGGACGCCCTTTAGTGTTTACACTTAGCCGACACTTGGGGACCTTAACCACGGGCAGGGTTGTCTCCCTTACGCACTACAAGCTTACCCCAGCAGTGCGGACTCCGACCGTCTACGGTGTGGGTGGGTTTGGAGTTTGACAGAAGAGCGAAGAATTTCTTCCCCGGATTCCCCAATCAGTGCTCTACTCCACCAACGACCTCGGGTCAGGTCATGCTACGACATGTTTCGGAGGGAACCAGCGGATGCCGGGCTAGATTAGCATTTCACTCCGAGACGTGGGTCACGTGAATGATTTGCAGATCAATACCACTTGCGGTCCTCCACGCAGCTTTCGCCACGCTTCAACCTGCCCACGCCTAGATCGCCCGGCTTCGGGTCTTATCCCGGTGACTCCGCGCACTTGTATACGCCGTGCCTCACTCGAAGAGTTGCGCACATGTTGCTTTCGCTTTGGCTGCCTGTAAGAACAGTTAGCCTTCGCCACCAAGATAAACTCCCTGGCCAGTTCTTCAAAACTTAAGATGGAACATCGGCAATCTTATTCGTACAAAAGCCTCGCAGCTTCTTCCTTCATAAGAAAGATCCTTTCACGCCCCATCGTTCTATAACCAACAGGTTTCAGGCACTTTTTACCTCCCTTCTCGGGGTACTTTTCAGCGTTCGGTCACCCTACTAATTCGCTATCGGACTCAAGGAGTATTTAGTTTTGGAGATTGGTGACCCCCATATTCGTGCGAGATTTCCGACCCACACTACTCAGGACATGACGATTTTCCTTTCATCTTTATCGACGTGACTATCACACTCTATGGTCTGCCGTTTCAGGCAAGTTTGATTCAATGAAATAGGAAAATAATGTCAGCCGTAAACCACATCTCCTTTACATTACTGCAAAGGATTCAGTTTGAACTCTGCCGGTTTCAATCGCCTTTACTAACGGCATCTCTTATTGATTTCTTTTCCTGCCCCTACTAAGATGTTTCAATTCGGGGCGTTCCCGATCATGACTGATCGCTGCCCTCGCGGACAACGGGATTCCCATTAGGAGATCTCAGGTTCATAGATTCCTTGCGTCTACCCTGAGCTTATCGCAGCTTGGCACGTCCTTCATCAGCTCTTGAGCCGAGCCATCCACCTGTTGGCGTAACACCATTCGCTTAACCGATTTTTCAGTTAGCGTCTGATATATCTGTCCAACTTGTTGATTTGTTGTTGTTTATCTTCTTCAACCTTTACATGACATCACATAAATGACGTGCTGGCACACGATTTATCCGTCCTTCCCCCGCGAAAAATCGCGGAGTGCATTATAAATGTTTGAAAGGGAATTGCACCCCGGCGCGTTTTTAAACGCGCTTCTGATTTTATTAAACCGGAACCGAATTTGTTTTCCGGCCGATTTTGTTTCCGATTGTTTGTCGAAACCAATAAAATGGACTTGTGGGGATTTGAACCCCAGGCCTCCGCCTTGCAAAGGCGGCGATCTTCCAGCTGATCTACAAGCCCAATACGTAAATTCGGGCGTTGCCCGATTTGTTTTTGGGTCTTGCCCGATGATCTTTTGGTTTTCAAATTTTGATTTCAATTTTGATTTGAAATTTTGGATTTTAAGATCTTTTATTGGTTTTTGTTTGTGACCTGATGTTTTTTCGGCATTCGGCGGTGTTTTATTCTTAGGAGGTGATCCAGCCGCAGATTCCCCTACGGCTACCTTGTTACGACTTAACCCCCCTTGCGGAATTCAGGTTTGAATACGGCACGATGTCCATACCCTCACCCATACCCCACTCGGGTGGTTTGACGGGCGGTGTGTGCAAGGAGCAGGGACGTATTCACCGCGCTATGTTGAAACGCGATTACTACGGATTCCAGCTTCACGAGGATGGGTTTCAATCCTCGATCCGAACTTCGAACGGGTTTATGAGATTAACATCCCCTTTCGGGGTAGTTACCCATTGTCCCGTCCATTGTAGCCCGCGTGTAGCCCAAGAGATTCGGGGCATACTGATCTACCGTAGCCCGCACCTTCCTCCGATTTAACACCGGCGGTCCCCACAGAGTACCCGGCCATCCGGAGATGCCGCTGGTAACTGTGGGCACGGGTCTCGCTCGTTGCCTGACTTAACAGGATGCTTCACAGTACGAACTGGCGACGACCATGCACCTCCTCTCAGCGATTCAGGTAAAGTCTTCAGCTTGACCTACATATTGCTGTCTCCCCTGGTGAGTTTTCCGGCGTTGAGTCCAATTAAACCGCAGGCTCCACCCGTTGTTGTGCTCCCCCGCCAATTCCTTTAAGTTTCAGCCTTGCGGCCGTACTTCCCAGGTGGCTCGCTTCACGGCTTCCCTTCGGCACCAGACACAGTCACGCCATGCCTGACACCTAGCGAGCATCGTTTACGGCTGGGACTACCCGGGTATCTAATCCGGTTCGTGCCCCCAGCTTTCGTCCCTCACCGTCGGACTCGTTTTGGTAAGACGCCTTCGCCACAGGTGGTCCCACAAGGATTACAAGATTTCACTCCTACCCCTGTAGTACCTCTTACCTCCCCCGATCCCAAGTTCGGCAGTATCCACTGGAAGCCCGGATGTTGAGCATCCGGATTTCCCAATGGACTGACCGAACCGGCTACGGACCCTTTAGACCCAATAAAAGCGGCTACCACTCGGGCCACCGGTATTACCGCGGCGGCTGGCACCGGTCTTGCCCGGCCCTTGCTAACACATACGATTTAGGTATGTGGACAGCCCGCATTTGATGCGAGCACTCGGTGTCTCCTTATCACAGTTTCCTGCATTGTAAAGTTTTCGCGCCTGCTGCGCCCCGTAGGGCCTGGATTCATGTCTCAGAATCCATCTCCGGGCTCTTGCTCTCACAACCCGTACCCGTTGTCGGCTAGAGGGTACATTACACCCCCTACAACCTGATAGGCCGCAGACCCATCCTCAGGCGAAATTCTTTGTCTCTTCAAGCGATTCCGGCAGAGAAGAGATATCCGGAATTATCCTCAGTTTCCCGAGGTTATGCCGGACCTGAGGGCAGGTTATCCACGTGTTACTGAGCATTACGCCATGTTCACGAAGAACATTTGACTCGCATGGCTTAGTCAAACACCGATAGCAGTAACCTCCGGCAGGATCAACCGGAATTATAATAGATTTGAACATCGAAAACGCTGTGAGCATTCTCAATGTAATCCTGTACACACTTGATGTTGCTTTTAATAGCTGGTTTTGGAAATACTGCAAACATTGCTGAATAATCAGAATTGTCGGAAAAAACTTATCAACCACGAATAAAGCGCTATTCACACTTAGTTCTTAGATTTTTGAGTTGCTTTCCTTTGTACACAGTTTGATATTCCTGTAAATCTCGTAACGATGATTTACAATTTTATTCAATTTGCTGAGCAAATTGAAGATCCATCTTGTTAAAGATGAAATTTTGAAAATCACCGCCGAAGTTTACCGAAACATCAGGTCACATATCAGTACGGGAAAAAACTCCCGACTTCATTAATTGATGAATGTAAAATTGAAATTAGCGTTAAAAACGCATTCATTCAAGCCCTCGAGTTCTGAGTTTCAGCCTCAGACTGAGAGGAATCCTACTACATCACTGGCAGTATATAAGGGTTTTGCTTGTTGATTTTAATTTGAGAAGATAAATAAAAAAGAGCGAATGAAACAACGAGAAAGTTTTAACGAATTATGCACAAAAGTTTGTTATTTCCTTATCTTGATAATATATATTTAGTTCATGATAATTCATTCCAACCATGATTTCAGGATTATACAACATTCTGAAAGCCAAAGTATCTATGGTGGATAATTTTGGAACAGGTTTCTCGATTTGATTAAGTACGCTTGCATTATCATAAGAATGACCGTAAAATCCAATCATGTGAAAGATTTCATGTAGAACGACACTGTTTTTATAATCTTGATCAACATCAGATTCAATGACAATAATCGCTCGTTGTATTTCACCGTTTTCAGAAAAACTTTGACAAATCCCTTTGTCAATTTCACCGAGATTATATTCTTTTTGAACTTTTGACAGATCCGCCTTTGGCACATAAATTAAAAGAACATTTTCATCCTCATTTACAATTCCCATATCCGGGAAACCATTGACTTTATTGAAGTCTTTTATAATGTGATTTAAAATATTAATATCTTCTTTTGACGGATTTCCTTCAACCTTCATTTTAATCGGCATATTCCATTTTTCAATGGTCAACACTTTGGACAGCTGTACTTCATAAATAAAATTCAATCCCGCTGCCAACTCAATCGTATCATCACTGTCATTTAAAAAACATGAACAATATCCGATAAAAGAAAGAGGAGAAATGTCTGATTGTAAACAAATACCAGACATAAACATAGAAACAATGAGAATAAACCCCAATAGAGGAATAATTTTATTGAAAAATAGTTTTTGAATTATATGACTCCCCTCATTGTTTTATAAAATCTTTGACATGTATATTTGTCTTATTGTTTAATATCGCGGAAAAACCCTGAGTTTATATGATTTTTTTTCACATAATTTGCATATGAGTAATACGGTAATAAAGCACCACATATGCAGGCAGGAATGGAATCCATGCAAGCAATCGAAGGGAGAGAACACACTTCTTACAAATGAAACTAAACGCAAAGTATACCCCGAAAAGTAACAAGGAAATGCCGACATAAGGGAAAGGACGTGTCATTATTTCAAAAAGAATAAAAAACAAAGATAGAATGGCAGCTGCTGTTGTTAAAATTATAATGTCTCGATTTATGCTTTTTTCACCATTAATATATGTTGTACGTAAGATTGCATATGAATAATAAAGAAGAATAAATGGAATCACATAAAGAAAACGCACAGCCATTCCGATATAATCTGCAGTAGGGATGCGGAATATCAGAACGGAAAAAATAGATACACATGACGTAAAACCAATCCCATAAAGAAGAACATTCATTTCAAAATTATATTTTTTCTTCAAAACGGAATAAAGAATAATAGTAAAAATCGGACCCAAAAGGTATAGAATTCCAATCATCCCTGAAACTGCCGCTGCAGAAGGAAACGAATTTGTTTTGATTATAGATTTCAAGGCCCATACAAAAGTTGAAAGAAAAGGATATAAAAACAATAGAAAAACAAAAGATAAAATAAAACATTCTATTAATGGAATTGTGTTTTTCTTATTTAATATTTGAACGATAATAGCACACCCTTGAATTTTTTAAAAATAAAACTAAAACCGTTTTTCCATAATTATAGAGTATCACATAATTGAGGAGTTATATTTTGTATTAAAAAATTAAATTATGTTATCACCTCCTTTTTTTATAAAATTTTCGACATATATATTTGACTTAGTGTGTAAAATCGCGGAAAACCCTATGTTGGCTACTGATATAATCTACGTTGGATTGATAACCAACCATATTCGTCCTCAACGTTGATTTATCATTGGCAGTCATATAAGAATAGCTAAAAGTATCAATGAGGGTACCACGATAATATTTTTGAATATTAATCGTCATTCTGGAACCGTCATGGATAAAAGAAACATCGAATGTCATATTCTCATATGCTGTTTTACCATTCACTTGAGATATCACACCTAACTGATTTCCATTTTCATTATAGATGTAAAGATCTCCACCTCGGGCTGAATCAACAAATTTCAAAATTTGCTTATTGTTGAGATAGATAGAAGCAGAATCACCGGAACCCATCGAAACTCTCAAATTTTTTAAATCTATTTCTGAAACACGGAAATGATTTTTGTCAATCTGAAGTGTAGTACTTTGGTTATTAGCAAAAGACCCGCCTGAGTAAGTCCAAGATTTTTGATAATATATATCATATTGGCTGCTAATAAAATCCACATTAGATTGATAACCTGCCATAGACGCTCTCATTTTTGACATACTGGTATTTTTCACATAAGAATAACTGAAAGTATCAATGAGGGTACCACGATGATATTTTTGAAGGTTGATAGTCATCATTGATCCGTCATGAATGAAAGAGACATCAAATGTCATATTCTCATATGCTGTTTTACCATTCACTTGAGATATTACACCCAACTGATTTCCATTTTCATCATAGATATAAAGATCTCCGCCTCGGATTGAATCAACAAATCTCAGGACTTGGCATCCGTCAAGATTGATAGAAGCAGAATCACCGGAACCCATTGAAACTCTCAAATTTGTTAAATCTAATTCACGAGCAGTACTATCAATTTCTTCAAACCAGAGAGTAATATCTCTCTGATTTGTAAAAGTTTGTTGGCTCATTTGCTGGCGACCGGCTTGCATTAAACCGATCAAATATTTTTGCCCTTCACCTATGCAATAAGAAGTCGCATAAAATACAGTAGGAGAAGGAGTATAATTATTACCATGTTCACTTATATTCAATCCGCAATCCCAAGCTTCATCACTGTAACTTCTTGAATTTATATTTTCATTTGAGTAGCGTGCCAATTCTTTGCCCTGAAAACCGGGATCTTGAACAATATATCCGCTGGTGACATCTTTTGAAAATCGGCTGAAATTGTATCCGGTTGTCCAATTTGCTCCAACATAATCATTTTCATAAGCAAAATGAGGTTCCAACTCATCTAAAATAACAGATCTCGCCGCTTGTTTGACAGCATAATTGGTATGCAAGGGCATACTTAAATCAGCCATATAATGAGAGGCATAGGACAAATTAACACATCTTTCTTCAGTTGACCCATATCTTGTGAGAGCGTAATAATCATTAATTTCATGAGGGGCGCCGCCAAATCCGAGCCCAAGAGGATTGTAATAATGTTTATAATTTTGTTCATAGATATGTGGCAAACTAGTCCCCGGATTAAAATAATCAGGTGCAGCTGCATTATTTGAAATAATATCCACATAATTGGAATTAAAACCGGCCCTTTCGGCAGCCCAACGGGACATATCTGCATGAACGTTTGGAGTTGATGAACCCCAATTTGAAATTATGCTATTACTTTTTTTTATTGATGAACTATGGAGGAGGACATTAGAAATATTTTCTAATATTTGGATATCTTCTTTTGAAATTTCAGAAAGTAAAACGTCTTTGTTTTCAATTGTAACAAACAAGACAAGCCCGGTTCGCACATATTTTGCAGGATATTTTTCATCAAATTTTTTCAAAAACGCAATCATTTCATCTGAAGAAGGGTCCTTATTTTTTGAATTTTGTATTATTTCGATGTTTCTTTCTTTGGATGCAGGGCGAGCTGCAAAAATCCAGTAGTTTTCGATGACCCTCAAATCATCATCGATGTACAAAACATTTATATCTTCGGCTTTGGCATCTACTTTTTGCTCTTCAAGCCATAATCCGAACCGCGAAAACTCCTGAAGTGTATCTTCAGAAACATTGATATTTTGCAACTTATCTTTAGAATAAGCCTCGTCGATTGGCACTTTTATATATTCAACGAGTTCTACAGGCTTTGTGTTTCCATCAAAGATAGAAGCATTGATTGAATCAGTACCATCAATACTATCAATAGCATTAAAATCATAGAAAATATCTGTATCTGTTGAATTATAAATCGACACTTCCGCAAAAGGATCGGCCATTAATTCGGTCTCATTTAAACTAAACATTGTGTCGGCTGACGTTGAATTATATATTGAGACATCGGAATCTAAGTCGGATGCCGAGCTGGAGGAAGCTGAATTGCCACCGATACAGACAGATAAACTGGCAACAATAACCATACTTAAAACAAGAAAATTTATCAAAGCTTTTATTTTGATCATAATAATCCACCTAAAATTAGGTCGGATTAAATTAAAACTCAATTCAATCAGACCTGATTTAATTAAAGCTAATATTCCTGTTTATCACGTTTTAAAAGTTATCATAAAACAGAAATATACCATATGAATTGCCGTTTTCATCCCATTTGACTAAATATACCAAACAGGAAACACCAATATAAAAATGATTGTATATATAAGTGGCGAGTGAAAATTAAAATTTTGTATAAAAAGTAATACAAAAATAGCCAGAGATATTAAAAATTATAAAAATTACAACCATTATGAAACAATTAATCAAAGATTTTCCATGAATATTATTAACAAACATATAAATAAAAGAACAAATGTAAATGTTTTGATTACTATGTTTGAAAAGATAAATGCGGGGAGTCGTTTTTTACGACCCTGAACAGGAAAAACAGAATTCGAACAGAACAATAACTATTTTTGACACAACCCTTCGGGACGGTGAACAGACCCCCGGAGTGACAATTCCGTTTGACAAAAAAATTGAGATTGCTTCTCAATTGGACAAACTCGGCGTCGACGCAATCGAAGCCGGATTCCCGATATCTTCTCCGGGCGATAAAGAATCCGTTAAAAGAATAGCAGAGCTTGGGCTTCATGCCGATGTCTGCGGTTTGGCGCGTTCCGTCACCAAAGATATTGATGCCTGTATCGACTGCGATGTCGATATGATTCACGTTTTTATTCCGACATCGGATGTTCAAAGAGAATATACGATTAAGAAAACGCGTGAAGAAGCACTCAATACGGCGGTTGAAATGGTCGAATACATCAAAAGCCACGGCTTTAAATGCATGTTTTCACCCATGGACGCGACACGAACGAATTTTGACTATTTGGTTGAAATCATCAAAGCCGCGAAAGCCGCCGGCTGCGACATCGTCAATATTCCAGACACCGTCGGCGTGATGGTCCCGTCGTCCATGTATGAATTAATCTACAATCTGAAAAAGAATGCAGATATGAAATACGACATCCACTGTCACAACGACTTCGGTTTGGCCAACGCAAACAGCATAACTGCGGCGGAAGCAGGCGCCGACCAAGTGCAAGTCACCGTCAACGGCATCGGAGAACGCGCCGGAAACGCATCGCTTGCCGAAGTCGTGATGGCGCTCACATCGATTTACGGTTTTAAAACCAACATCAAAACCGAATATTTGACGGAAACATCAAAAATGGTTGAGAAATACTCAGGCATAAAAATGCCGCCAATGATACCGATTTGTGGTGACAACGCTTTCTCACACGAATCCGGAATTCATTCTCAAGGCGTTTTGGCAAAATCCGAAACATTTGAGCCCGGCATCATGACGCCCGAAATGGTCGGACAAAAACGCCGCATCATTCTCGGAAAACACGCCGGAAGACATGCTGTTCTTCAAAATTTGGAAGCTGTCGGCATTCATCCGACCGAAGATCAATTGAACGAAATTTTGGCAAAAATCAAAGAAATCGGCGACCGCGGAAAAACCGTGACTGATGCCGACCTTTATGTTGTCGCATCAGTCGTTCTCGGCAAAAAAGGAATCGATGAAGCCATTAAACTCAAAGAAGTCTCAGTCATGACCGGAAATATCGTGACCCCGACCGCCGTCATCCGCGCCGAATCAAACGGCAAAGAAATTATTTCGGCGCAAACCGGTGTCGGCCCGGTCGACGCGGCACTTCGCGCCGCTGAAGAAATCGTCGGCGACACGAAATACAAAATCGAAGAGTTTTCCATTGAAGCCATTTCGGGCGGTTCCGATTCGCTGGCGCGCGTTACAATTGTTCTCGCGAACGAGCGCGGCAAAAGCGTGACGGCAAAATCAGCCAACGCGGATATTGTCATGGCTTCCGTTGAAGCTTTGATTAACGCGATGAATGCGCTTTCAGGAATGGATTAATGTCTACAACCAAATAGGCTTTGCACGAAAAATAGATTTTTCATGAAATCTCCAATTCTATACAAAAAATAAACGCGGATGAGAGCAGCATTTATTATGCACGACAAAGATGATTTGCATGAAAAAACCCAATTAACCCAAATTTTCGTGCAAAGCCAACCAAATAGAAAAACATTTAAAATATGAATATCTACTTTAAAATACACGGGTAAAACCACTTGTGACAGTGTACTGTGTTGCACGACAAAGAGTTCCTGGTGGTACCGTCATTTTTTATTTTATTAAATTATCCTTGAATACATCGTATTCGATCTGTTTTTCTGCATCCAGTAACGAAATGTACTCTGTATTGTTTCGGCATATTTTTTGAGATTCAGACCAAGCTAATATATCGGCAAGCTGGAGACCCGACCAAGATTGAGAATTGCTGTGAAAGATAGATAATTCATTACAGAATCCTGCTTCTTTAAATTTAGCTGTTAAATATTGATTAAAGTCATCGATTAATGCTTGTTTTCCCTTAGATTTGTCAATATGAATAATTAAATCACAATTTTTAAAATGAATACATTTTGCAATGTTTCCTGCAATGCAATTATACAGCTTGTGTTTATTGTTTAAATGATAAGAGTTTTTCAGACTTTGTTTTTCAAAAATAATATGAACAACTTTGAGATTTTCGATTTCATTAAGCTTAGAAACAATTTCAAATTTTAAATCTCGAGACGCTTTATTTCCTTTAATTTCGGAACAATTCTTTAACTCTTTTTTAAACTTATTGCGTCTTACATTTTTAACAATCCGATTAAGAAATGAATCATCTGAAACAATCAAAGCTGTGATAATAAGATGAGTGGAACTGCAAGAACTCATTCCTAGATCCCCACTTTCATCAATATAAATGAGCTAAGATTTCATGAACAAAACAGTCAAATTAAAACATATAAAATAAATTATATCCGGCCGGATTGTATCGTTTTTAAAAAAATAAAATAAAACGTTCAATCAAACACTGAAAACAATTTCATTTTCATTCAAAACGTTTTCAGCCGCTTTTTGAACAATTTCTTGAACATCCATTGATGAAATTCCCGTTACCGCCGACAAAATTTTCAAATTCGGCTTCGTGTCAGAAGTTCCATTCGCCGGTAAAATAAAATCATAAATCGGATCTTCCTCAGCCGTCGTTAAACTGATTTTATAAAGCGCCGAGCCGGATTCCAAAAACAATTTAATGTGACCCAAAAAATCAGGACTTTTTTCGATGACGTTTTCCCGAATTTGAGACATAAGGTCTTTGGCAATTTGCTCAAAATCGGAATCGTTGAGCGACATCAAGCTGTTTTCATCTAAAATATATTCCGCCGAAAACGAGCCGACGCCTGAAGCAGCAATTGAATTGTCTCTTTTGCCGGCCATCAAAAGACTGCCATCATCTGAAATCACTTTTTTCAACTCGACCAAATGAGAGTCGGTATCGCTGCTGCGCTCCAAAATATCAATCAAACGCGCCAGACTTTCAGGATTTTTGGAAGACAGCGTCATGATTTCAGCTTTCGGATTGATTTGCTGAACCGCGGCTTCGATGATTGGAATCATCGGCGGTTCGACCAAATCCGTTTTGCTGACAGCGATGACTTCCGCCTGCGCCAATTGCTGCGCCGCGAAATTTTTGATTTCCTTTAAAATCTGCTTAAACCGACTGCCGTCAAAAAGCGTCAGAAGCGGCGCCATATCATACTCCGTCGACAAATTCATCAGCATAATTTCATCGCGAATCGCGCCGGGATAAGCAACACCGGTTGACTCGATAATAATAACATCGGGATTGTAATTTTCAATCATCAAAAGAAGCGTCGCTCGAAGAGACGTTTTCAGACTGCAGCAAATGCAGCCGGAAGTGATTTCTTTCGTCTCCAAGCCGTATTGAGAAATAATGTCCCCGTCGATGCCGATTTCACCGATTTCGTTGACGATGATTCCGACGGATTTGCCGAGAGACGAATAATAAGTGCCGAGGCGGACAAGAGCAGTCGTTTTACCGCTGCCCAAAAATCCGCCGACAACAATTATTTTCAAGATGAAACCTCTCAGTCATCCGTTTCGGCTTCGACCGCACTGCCCGAGACAGGATCTTCGACGACCAAGTTGTCCCAACTGTACGGCGGCGGCATGAAGCGCAGGCATTTTTTGCAGTTGGAGCCGTCACACAGGTCGGAGCGAATTTTAACCGCGTCATCTTTGTAACTCATCGCATGCGTCGGACACTCGCGAATCTTCTCGGCACATTCTGCGCAGCCGGGCATCGCAACCGAAAGGAAAGTGCCGGTCTGCTTAATCATTTCATAGCCTTCGTCGCCGTAAACCGGAATGTCACGCTCGACAAGACGTTCAACCGCCGGGTTTTCAATCGGGTCGTCTAATTGCGGCAACTCCTTTTTCTTCAGGAATTTTTTGAACATTTTAAAGTCCATGCCTTCGCCCCAGTAAGCCAATTCGAGAATGTAAGCCTCTTTGAAAGCCTCGTCCGTTGCGAACATGATGTGCGTTCCGACGATTTTCGTCGCGATATCTTGAAGCTCTTTCAGCCGCTCATCCGAAATCAGAATTTCACGCGCGGTTTTCAAAGACGTGTTGCCGATTTGCGTAATCGTTGACGCGTTGTACGGATTCATGCCGATTTGCTGCGCCTTTTTCGCGTCCATGTAAGTGCCGGCAGCGCCGGACATATGCGAAATTTTGATGTCCGCCATTTGGATGCCTGCGGCGTTGCAAAGTGTAATGTGTCCGGCACGAAGTGCGCCGATTGCATTTCCGGCTTCTTTGATATCGTGTTCGGTGAACTCGACGCCGTCTTGAAGATGAATGATGCCGTCAGGCGTCTCAATTTTCGGAAGCTTGATGATTCCGTTTTTGATGCCTTCTTCCATGAGCGCGATGACGCCTGTTCCGGTAATTCCTCTCGCGCGAATCGGACCTTCTTCAAAAACGGCACCCGTTTTCGGGTCAACCAAATCGCCTTTTGTTCGCCTCATTTCACTGTCTAAGAGATAGCAGCGAATGTTGCCGCCTTCGAATTCGACATCGCTGATTGCGCGCGGCGACGCTAAAACGCCGTCTTTGATTTCCTGGCCTTCCAATGCCGGGCCGGCGGCGGCAGAGCCTGTATAAATGATGCCGCCTGCTTTTAACGCCATTTCAGCGTTGGTGCCGAAATCCGTTGCAATCGCGATTTCGTCGCTGTCAAGCATGCCGGAATTGACAATCAGCGCCAGCGCGTCGGCCCCGATTTCGTGTTTGATGGCCGGCGGAATAACAACCGTGCAATTCGGGAATTTTTCAAGACCGGAAATTTCGGCGCTGCCGATTGTTTTTGAAGAGCGGTCTTGCTCTTGAATGTTGAGTTTTTCGCGCTTGCGCTCGCCGGCGTAAGCTAAATCTTCAATCGGAATGCCTTGGAAAAGAGAAAGCTGAATCGGATTTCCGCAAACGGAAAGCCTGTACAAGTCGTCAGGCGCAACGCCCAGCCTGTCAATTAAGACAAGAATCGCGTTAATCACCAATTTGTGCGCGTTTTCAAGCCCGTAATTAATCGCGAAATCCATATGGTCCATCACATTCGCGCCCGGAAGCGGGTTGCGCATCGTCACAACCGTTCTTTTAATTTCACCCGTTTCTAAATCCACTTTTTGCGATCTGAAACCGCTGGTTCCGAGATCAACTGCAACGCCTGTTTTCATTTTATACCACACCTTAAAATTGAAAATTGATAGAGTTGAAAGTTTAAGAATTGAAAAATTTTCAATAACTGTGAAAATTTTTCAAGTTAAGTCTGAAGTTTTTGGTTTTTGATCGTGATGGACTTAAAACCGTAAACAGCGAAACCGCCGACCGATAACGGCAAAATAAAATATCAGATACAGTCATCACGAATCATTAACAAAATATAATAAGCGCTATTAGTTAATATTCTTTTCATTCCGAATGTCAAAATACAATCAAATTTAAAAATAACACATCGAATAAAAAATTAAAACGGCGTTATATCAACAGAACCGATTATTTAATAACGAATTAATCATATAAAATAGACATGTGTTTAGGAGAAATTCATAAACGGTGTGCGTGATTAAAATGTGGAATAAATGCGGAGGCTTTAGGCATGAACTCTTTGATTGAAACTGTCTTTTTTTCGGAAAAGCGAAAAGCGGTTCTGATTCTTCTTTTTGAGAAAGGCCCGTTACCGATTGAAACAATTAAATCGGAATTGGACGAGACATCGGTTTCAATTTTACCCCAAATCAAAGTTTTAATCGACAACAATCTGATTATTCAAAATGACGGCATTTATCAGCTGACGCATCTTGGCGAAACCGTTGCCGAAAAAGTATCTCCTTTTATTAAAAATTTACAAGTTCTCGGTGTGAATCCGAAATTCTGGAGCGAACACGACACGAGTGAAATTCCGGAAAACTTGTTTGACCGCATTCAGGAAATCGGCGAATTTGAAATCATTGAAATCGATCTCCGCACGATTTATTACGAACCGAATCCGATTATACGGGAACACATCAAAAATGCCGAATCCGTAAAAACTTTCATTACCTATTACGCGCCGGAATACGTCATGGTTTATTACGACCGCCTGATGTCAGGCGCGCCCGTCTCCATTACGACCAGCGATTACATCGTCAACATGGCCAAAGATTACAAAACCGAAATCAATAATCTGCTTCAATTGGATCGAGCCGAATTAAACGTCTGCTCGGCTGATGTGAAAATCGCCGAAGTCACCGTGACCGATAAAATTCTGCTGATGGTTTTGTATTCAACCGCCGGAAATTTGGATTACGATTTCTTAGCCGCGAAATCGCCGAGCGCGGTTCAGTGGGGAAATGAGCTTTACGATTATTTGAGAAACCGATCTGTCAATAAAAAGGAGATCTGAGGGGATAAAAATGAAAGACGAATCCATTTCCGATGTTCTTTTCTTTTCCGAAAAAAGAAGACAAATTCTCCTTTACCTTTTGGAAGGACCCAAAACGATTGACGACATTAAATCTTATTTAAATTCCAAATCCAGTCCGCTGATGGTTCAAATCCGGATTTTGACCCGAAATTTCCTGATTCAGGAAAAGAACGGCGTGTTTTCATTAACGCCGCTCGGCGAATACACTGTTCGGGAAATGAGAAACATTTTGGATATGTTTGCCGTTTTTGATGAAAATCCGGAATACTGGGGCGAAGCCGAATTAACCGCGTTTCCCGCGTATCTGCTGAGCCGAATCGGAGAGCTCGGCGAAGTGGAGCTGTGCTACCCCGACAAAGCGCACATCTTTGACCGCGCCCGCCCGGTTGAAAAAAGCTTGAAATCGGTTAATTCTTTAATTGAAATCTCATCAATTTTCCGCCAGGAATATGTGACGGATTACGTCGAAATTGCCGAACGCGGCGTCAGCGTCGCATTCATTTTCACGCAAGGCGTGATTGACCGGCTGGAAAAAGAGTTTCCGGAAAGCTATTACAATTACATGAAGCGTGAAAACGTCAGAATTTTCGTCTGCCCCGAGATTAAATTGGCATCCTGCATGGTGACGGATAAAATTATTTCGCTGTCGCTGTTCACGAAAAAAGGATATTTCATCAATCATGATTTAATCAGTTATGACAACAGCGCGGTGTTGTGGGGAACGGATTTGTTCCATCACTTCCGCTCGCTTTCAATGATTCACAATCTTTCGGAATAAAATCGGAACAACAAAGACGAATAAAGGCGGTTTTGCTCCGAAAATGGAAAAATAACGATTCATTGAGATGAATAAGTTAATAAGTTATAATCTATTGAAAACAATTAAATTGTAATCATTAAGAATGAACATCATAACCCACAAGAATAAGTATTATTCAAGATTATTACAAACCCAAAATAAATATGAAAATTTTAAATTATATTTGAATTTTGAATCAAAACCTAATTATAACCCTTTGATTTCATGTTCATTTAGCAGATCATAATTTTCTTTGATTTCGAACATTGGTTCGGGATTTTTTGATCTGTCAGTTGAATTTTTCGGAGAAATGTACAATGCCCAAAGACACGAAATTGCCTTATTTTGAGATCGGCGAAGCCCTGATTGGCACAGGTGCGGAACTTGCGCACGTTGATTTAATGATCGGTTCTAAAGACGGTCCCGTCGGACAAGCGTTCGCAACGGGAATGACACAGCTTTCCGCCGGCCACACGCCGCTTTTGTCTGTGATTCGCCCGAACCTGCCGACAAAACCCTCCACTTTGATTGTCCCGAAAGTGACATTGAAAAAGGGTGTTGACACGACTAAAATTTTCGGTCCTGCTCAGTCCGCCGTCGCAAAAGCCGTCGCCGACGCTGCCGAAGAAGGCATCATTCCGAAAGAAATCGCAAATGACATCGTGATTGTCGCAAGCGTTTTCATCGCGCCCGACGCTGAAGATTTCGGCAAGATTTACAAATTCAACTACGGGGCCACGAAATTGGCAATCAAAAGAGCTTTGGAAGGATTCCCGAGCATGGACAAAGTCATCGAAGAATCCAACAAATCCACGCACGCAATCATGGGATTCAAAGTCACCAGACTTTTCGACCCGCCGTATTTACAAGTTGCTTTTGACACAACCAGTTTGGACTTTGTTTTACAGGCTGTCAAAGAATTGCCGCAGAACGATCACTTGCTCATTGAAGCCGGAACACCGCTCATCAAACGTTTCGGAACAGATGTGATTTCCAAAATCCGTGAAGTCAGACCCGACGCATTCATCGTCGCCGACCTTAAAACGCTTGACACAGGCAACTTGGAAGCAAGAATGGTCGCTGACGCTGCCGGCGATGCGATTGTCGTCTCCGCGCTTGCGCCGCTTGAAACCATTGTCAAAGTGATTGACGAAGCCCACAAGACCGGTATTTACGCAATTGTTGACACGCTCAACATGGAAGATCCGATTCCGCTGATTAAAAATTTGGTTGCAAAAGGCGCAATCCCCGATGTTGTTGAACTCCACCGCGGTATTGACGTTGAAAACAACGAATACGCCTGGGGCAGCATCGACGGCATCAAAGAAATCAGCCCGAAAACGCTTATTGCCGTTGCGGGCGGCGTTAAATTGGAAACAATTCCGTTGGCGCTCAAAGCCAAAGCTGACATTTTAGTTGTCGGCCGCGCAATCACCGGCTCAAAGAACCTTCGCGGAACAGCCGAGCAATTTATCGCAAAAATCGGCAAGCCCGAAATTGACCAGTCAAGAATCACAACCGACGGTTCTGACTAAATTAAATTTTAAAAATCTTGAATCGGGTGTTAAATCCGATTCCTCTTTCTTTTTTATTTTTCGTAAAACGGGATACGTTTTTTATTTCATTTTTGAAAAAATGTTTTGCTCACACGCGGCGGCGCAAACACGAATCGCAGCCGATTTAATTTTTGTTTTTCAAAATTTTTCCGGAAATTTTTTGAATATATTTCGGCAGGAACATGGACAGCGGAAACGCAACGCAAAAGCCGATGAACCAACCTCTCATCCAAAGAAACGGAAAGGCCGATGTCGGCCCGACGTTTACCAAAGTCATCACCAGCGACATACAAAAAGACATTGTAATCGCCATTAAAAATCCGGAAAGCAATCTTTTAGAATCCATATTTATTCCCTGAAACTGAAAAGGGAAGAAGATATAAATAAAATTGAGCTGAAAAAAAGGAGATTAAATTTGAATGTATTTTCCAAGTCCGTTTTTAAAAGTTTCGTTTTTAAAAAAAACGATTTCGTTAAATTTGTCTGTTGTTTTTTAAATTCATGAATGAATTAATGAAAAAAACAGCGGAAAAAACAGAAAAACCAACCGATTCGATAAATGTTGTTGCCGAAAGACTCGAGCTTCTTCAGGAATATACAACTTTTTTAATCCCTTACAATAACAGAAAAGATTTGACGAATGTCGAAAAAGTGTGTATCGGAAATTATCAAGATGTTCATCATTGGAACAATCAAAAACATGATTGGAGTTTTTCGCTGCCGAAAGAATGGAGAGAAAAAGCTTGGTGTTATGTGATTAATTCATGCTGTCGAAATTCCGAGCTTTATGATTTAATGACGAATGAAGAAAAAAGCTTGATTGAGTTAAATATTCAAAATCTTGATAATGCGATTCAAAAAAGTAAAGCTGACAAAGATTTTTGGATATACCGAGGAGTCAGCAATATTGATTGGCTGAAAGACTCAAATGTCGGCGGAAAATATGCCGAAGATGCTTTTGGAAGCTTCACGCTGGATTTCCGAAAAGCTTTTGGATATACCAATCCTGAAAATCCGATTCTCTTTCAGTTAAAACTTAAAAAAGGAATGAAAGCATTATATGTTGATCAAGCCGAAGCAGAAATATTGAGGCCTCGCCGGATTAGATATTATATCAAATCTGTAAAAACCGAAAAAATTCAGCTTACAAAATTCATAAATATAGAAACAGTTGTATACACTATTGAAGAATTAAGGATGTGAAAAATATGCGTCGCGAAACATTTGATGAAATTTTTACATATATCGGTCAAGTGCCGCCGCCTCAAACGCCTGAAGAAATTGAAGAACATGAACAATATCTTAAAGAAGCGCAAGAGGATTTAGACCGCCAAATCCAACGAATTCAAGCCGGTATCCGATTGGATGGAACACGATATGAAAACGGTGAAGACGGTATTTGGTTTGATGAAGAAAAATAAGATTTATAAAAAGAAAAAAGAACGGATGAATAATTTTCATCCGTTTGCAAATGAATTTTATCAATTTTTAAAAACGGAATTAATCCCATTTAATAAAAACAGCCGGCTTAATCAAATCGGCAGGCTTCTCGTCCATCAATTTGAAAGCGTCTTCGATTTTGTCGAATCCGTCGAATCTGTGGGTGATTAATTTTGCCGGATCAAAACGATTGTATTGAATCATTTCAAGCATTTTCTCGATACGGCGCGCGCCGCCGGGACAGAATCCGCCGCGAATGTCTTTGTTGGACATGCCGAGACCCCAATCCCATGCCGGAATTTCAAAAGTTTCGGTTGCGTCGAAGAAATTCATGTTTGAAACAATGCCGCCGGGTCTGAGCAGCTGAAGCGCCTGATTGATTGTGTCGGTCTTGCCGCCTGCAACAATCACGCGGTCAACGCCTTTACCGTTTGTCAATTTCAGGATTTGCTCGACAATGTCGCCGTCTTTGTAGCTGATGATGTCAGTTGCGCCAAACTCTTTGGCGACGGCCACGCTGTTCGGGCGTGTTCCGACCGCGATGAGGCGGCCTGCGCCTTTGAGGTGCGCGCCGGCAACAGCCATCAAGCCAACCGGACCGATGCCGATGACGACAACCGTGTCACCGAATTCGACTTCCGCCTGCTCGACACCGAAGAAACCGGTTGACATCATATCAACCGTCATTAAAGCGGCTGCCATGTCCATGCCTTCGGGAAGTTTAACCAAGTTCGCATCTGCCTGATTGACGTGGAAAAATTCGGCGAAAACGCCGTCTTTGGAAAGCAAGAATTTGAAACTTGCCATCAAACCGTGATCGTGGGCATTGTATTTGTTGCTTTGAAGGTCTGTTGCCAGCCAATCCGGCGTACAGCACGGAACAACAACAATGTCTCCGGGTTTGAAGCGTGTCACGAGTTCGCCGACTTCGACAACTTCACCAATTGCTTCGTGTCCGAGAATCAAATTTTTCTGATCTCCCGAACCGCCATGGCTTGTGTGCGTGTCCGAAGAACACGGCGCAACCGCAACGGGTCTGAGAATCGCATCTAAAGGACCGGCGACGGGTTTTTCTTTTTCCATCCATCCAACGTTGTTTACGGATAACATACCATATCCTTTCATTTTTATCACCAGTGTATACTCAAAACTTAAGGTTTTAAAAATTTATCGGTTAACATTAATGAAAAATAATGATAATTAGATTTTGATGAGATGAAACTGCGTCATCAATAAAAAATAAAACAAATTTGCTGATAAATCAATAATTTAGCATAAGATATATAATATTAATATAAAAACGTATAAATAATAATTGGAAAATAACCCACTTGGAAAAATAAAACGAAAATGCAAAAACGAAACAAAATGAAACGACATTATAAAAACGGCAACGATGGCAGCAATGGGAACGGCAACGAGAGCAATAGCGGGGCAATACGATGACAATAACGATTTACAAAGGTGATTATTTTGAAAAAACAGAACGAAAAACTATTGATTGCAGCAGCCGTTTTTTTAAGCATTTTGCTGATATGCGGAACTGCGGCGGCTTTGGAAGGCTCCGGAACTTCAACCGACCCGTATAATATTTCCGACACTGCCGATTTAATTGAACTGGCCGGAATTATTCAAACCCAAGCCGGCGATGATTATTATATATACTGCGTTCAAACGCAAGACATTACGTTTGACGATCCCGAAATTTTGGACGCTTCCAAATATCCCGATTTTGCCGGCAAATATCTCGCGGAATACACCGCAGAAAATGAGCCTGCCGACAAAATGAGCAATTTTCAATTGATCGGCACAAGCACAAAGCCGTTCAAAGGCGAATATGACGGAAACGGCAAAACAATTTCTAATTTGTATTTCAGGCAGTGGGAAGTCAGAAAAGGCAACAACTATCTAATCGGTGTCGGTCTTTTCGGATACACGGAAAACGCGAAAATTAAAGATCTTCGCATTGAAGATTCGCATATTTTCGGAAGCCAAAAAGTCGGGTCAATCGTCGGTTATGCAAGCAATACTGAAGTTATCAACTGTTCGTCAAACGTTTCCATTGACATTTTAAATTTCGAATGCGGCGGTCTCGTCGGAACCCAAAGCGGCGGAAAAATCGAAAAAAGCTTTTTTGACGGGGAAATCACACCCGTTACGAATAAATTCATCGGCGGAGACGAATATGTTTCAGCCGTTAACAAAACCGGCGGCATTGCCGGAAATCAAATATCCGGCGGCATAATAAAAGAATGTTATTCCGCTGCAAAAATGCATGTTCAAGATGCGACAGCTGTCGGCGGCATTACGGGAGAATTGGGAGACGGAACCATTTCGGATTGCTACGCCGTTTGCGACATGGAAGGCGGACTGGGAACGGGCGGCATTGCCGGCGGCACATTCATGAAAGGAGAAATTAAGAATTGCTATACCGTCGGAACAACCGGTTATGAAATCGGAGAAGGTGTCGGCGGTATTGTTTCATGTATGATTATATTCAATTCGGTAAATTTAGAAAACAATATGAATCTGCTCAAAGAAATAAAAAGCACCGACGCTTATTTGATCAGTTACGGAAACAGAAATAACGAGTGGGCCGACAACAATTATGCTTGGGAAAACACAATTCGAACAAAGCGAACAAACGGAAGAGGAACAGACGGAACGGAGGTCACGTCCCGGCAAGTTTGGAGCACATTTCCGAATCAGGCGTGGGACGGATGGGACACAGGCATTTGGAAATTGAACATTTATGACGATTACAGGCTTCCCGTTTTTGTGTGGCAGACGGAAGAGTTCCAAGAAGATGCGTCTTATTTGCGCGCGGAATTGCCTGAAATCATCAATTTGGAAATTTTAGAATCAAATGAAGACAGCGTTTTGCTCGGATTTGAAGTGAATTGGAAAACGGAAGAGCCGACCAAAGACGATTGGAAAACGGAATTGTTTTACGGCACGAGCGGCGCAGGCATTTTCGCGGCAACCCCGATAACCGCCGATTATGATGACGATTCCGGAAAATACACGGCAACTGTTTTGAATCCGGATGCCGATTCGGAAACGTCTCAAACGTATTATGCGTGGGGAACGGCAACGCATAAAACGGAAGGCATTTTCATCAACGGCTCGTCGATTGAATTTAAATTCGAGGCAGATCAGCCCGGCGGAAATGAAAACGGCGGCGGAAGCGGAGGAGGCACCGGCGGCGCAACCGTTGTTGACAAAGAAGACGGCGGCGGCGGAAACGAACCCGAAAAACCGACAGAAATTCCGGATGAAAACAATCCTGGCGACAACAATTCGGACGGAAATAATTCAGGCGGAAACGTTCCCGAAGATGTAAAGCCCGAACAGGTGCCGAATATGATTTGGATTTTGCTGATTGATTTGATTGCCGTTGCGGTGTTTCTGATTGTTTGGGTCATTGAAAATAATCAGGATGAAGGGGATGATGAAAAATAAAAGTTAAATTCATAATTTGAAAAAGATTTCCCGAATATACAAATTAAATGATGGAATAATAATTACTTCATAATAAATTATATATATCAAATTTAAGAGTAATTATTAAATCATTTAATTCAAAAAGGGAAAAACAAAAATGCGTTATATAAAAACATTTTTTTTATTTTTTACGATTTTTTTAATCTTCATTTCATTCACCGGGACAGCCTATGCAGCGGGCGGAAATTTGGCTTATGAAAGCGGCATTTATTGGATAGAAGATGCCGATGATTTAGCCGAGCTTTATCGGTATCCCTCATCCGGAAATTATAAAATTCGTGAAAATGCGAATATGGACATGACCGGGAAAACATTTACAGTGATGCCGAATTTTTACGGCATTTTTGACGGCAATAATGTTGAAATTAAAAATTTAACAATTCAAGCAAGACCGTCTTCCCTCATAACAGGAATGTTTGGAAATTTGACCGGTGGAACAGTGAAAAACATGAAATTTTCAAATGTAACCGTTGCCGGTTATATTCCGGCTGTCGAGCCCTCTGGTTATACTTACATGGGTGTCGGCATTATTACCGGAATTTCAAACGGATCTGTTATCAGCAATATTGAAATTTCCGGGTTTAATGTTTCAGGAGATCGAAATACAAGCGCTATTGTCGGACGTTCAAACAATACTTCGATTTCTGAAATCAAATTACTTCCATATGCAAACGGAACAAATTCAGAGATTTCCGGGAAAAACAACACAGGAGAAATTGCAGGAAGTTTGGATCGGACAAATGTTCAAGATATAGAAATCCAAAACATTTCCGTAACAGGAAATAATGGTGTTGGTTGTATCGGATCGGGCGGTGCAAATAATTCTTCAGTGAAAAATATTATCATAAACGACGTGGTCATGAATGGTAACGGAAGTGTAAGTGCTGGTATTGGAAATGGTCAAACTTTTACACTTGAAAATATTACAATACGAAATGCAACAGTCACATCCGTATATGAGAATGCAGGAATTCTCGGCGGTTTTTTCCCGGGATCATTTTATAAATCTGTTATAACAAATTGTCATGTTTATGACAGCGAAGTAAAATCAAATAGCGGAAGTGCAGGCGGATTTATCGGCCAATTCGTCGGAGGATCAGCATCGCATACAAATGTAATAGATATGGGAACAATAACGGATTGTTCTGTTACGAATACAAGTGTTTCAGGAATTGTTGTTGGTGGGTTTATAGGAGGCGGAACCGGAATAATTCGGAATTGTTTTGTTGAAAATTCGGAAAAAGAAATTAAATCTGCTGCCAACGGTTTCTCCGGCGGATTCATCGGATTATTAACGCTGGATTCGCATGTAGAAAACTGTTATGCAAATACAAATATTATTTCAGAGAGTTATAACACAGGAGGATTTATAGGATTTGAACTGTTTGAACCCAACCCCCATGTTTGGCGGCATGTTGAAAATCCGATTATAAAAGATTGTTATGCAACAGGTACAATTGAATCAACCGGTAATATTACAGGTGGATTTATCGGCCTGACAAAAGAGCATACAAAAATCGAAAATTGTTATTCTGACATTGATATTAAAAACGCAACAGAATATGCAGGCGGATTTGCAGGTGTTGTCTCAACCGAGGTTGTCAATTGTTACGCAACCGGAAACGTCACTACCGATTCTGATTATGCAGGCGGATTTGCCGGAAAAATCAATGGAAGCGGAAACGTTACAAATTGTTACGCGACCGGCGACGTTGAAGCTTTTACTGCCGGCGGATTTGTCGGGCATTTAACCGGCGGAAATATTGAAAATGTTTATTCGACCGGAAATGTGACCGGTTTGTTGGCAGCCGGCGGTTTTATCGGAGCGGCTGAAACGCCGGCCGGAAATACTTCCGTTGTTAAAAATGTCATGGCGCTGGGCGGTGAAGTTGTTTCTTCTAACATCGCGGATTGTTTTGTTTCTTTAAATGACGGCGCGAATACGTTTCAAAATTGTTATGTTTGGAACGGCATTAAAGCGCAGGACCGCAGTATTTCGAATATTCTCGGGCAAGATGTCACGTTTGTCAAATCTTACAATGTTTGGGACGCGTTTGGCAGCGGAAATCCGGAGTCGATTCCGGTTTGGGACGCGAGTTGGAGCGGCGCGGACTGGAGAATAAATTCGTATGATATTGATAATACGTTTTTGCTTCCGATTTTGAATTGGCAGACGAGCGCGCCTGACGCGGACGCTTCTCATTTGCTTTATTTGACGGAAATTGATATTGCGCCTGTTGCTTTGACAACGGCCGATAATGAAAATGAAGCGAATTTTGAAATGACGGTTGATGCTTTGGAAGTCAAATACAGTCAAATCTATTATCCGGAATGGGAATGGAATTTGCATTTGGCGTTCAGCGCGGATGACGATGATTTCATCAGCCCGGTCGCGTCTTTGGCAGACATTGACTGGCGCTTGAATCCGCATCAGACGGGAAAGCAAAGCGTTTCTGAGACGCTGCCTTACGTTTGGGGAATGACAGATTTGACAGCAGCGGCGCGTTCTTGGTCGATTGATATTCCCGAATATTTCTACAAAACAGCAACGTATCATAAGAACGACGGCGGCGTTGACACAGCCGATGTTTTGTTCGTTGAAAACGGCGTTTTAAAAGGAAAAACCAAAGACGAATTGAACTGGGAAAACAACGGCTTGGTAATTACCGGCTGGAACAGTTTGCCGGACGGCACCGGAAGCATCAGTTTCGCGCCAGGAAAGAAAATTGTGCTCGCAGGCGACGTTGATTTGTACGCGCAGTGGGGAAAAACGCCTGAAAAATCAACTCAAAACAAAAACATTCTTGAAATCATTTTCGAGCGCGGAGAAAGTTCAGAGGGCGTTATTGAAAATAAGCCGGGAACAGCTTTTGAAAGAAGTTTGCCCGAGATCGCTTCGTCGGTAATCGTCTTGTTCTTTGTGTTAGCGATTGCCGTTTTCGTGTTTGTGAAAAGACAAGAAGATGATTAAAAAGAATGAGAAATTATTCTCTTTTTTGTTTCTTTTTTTGAATAAATTTATTAATCTATCAATACATTGTTCCACCTACGAATTAAATTGGTGAAACTATGTCTGTTTTTATTCTTCTCAACTGCAAAACTTACGATGAAGGAACCGGCGCGAATGCCGTGAAATTGGCGGAGGCCTGCCGCGATGTCGCTGAAAGCGCCGGCGTTGACATTGCAATCGCGCCGCAGATTCCGGATATTTTCCGCGTCGCGTCTGTCGTCGATGTTCCCGTTTATTCTCAGCACATTGACGGCGCAGGACCCGGAAGCCATACCGGAAAAGTGTACGTGAAAGCTGTTTTGGAAGCCGGCGCTGTCGGCAGCCTGATTAACCATTCCGAACGCAGAATGACGCTCGCGGACATCGAAACGGCAGCAGGCGCGCTTCGGGCGAACGGCATGGCAAGCGTGATCTGCACCAACAATATCGCGACAACGGCGGCGGCGGCAGCGCTCGGGCCGGATTTTGTTGCGATTGAACCGCCCGAATTGATCGGATCGGGTATTCCGGTGTCAAAAGCAGACCCGGGCGTTGTCACCGGATCGGTTGACGCGGTGAAGAAAATCAATCCGAATGTCAAAGTGCTTTGCGGCGCAGGCATTTCAAAGGGCGAAGATTTGAAAGCGGCGCTTGAGCTCGGCGCGGAAGGCGTTTTGCTGGCATCGGGAATCGTGAAGGCGAAGGATCCGAAAGACGCGCTTTACGATTTGGTTTCTTTAATTTAACAAAATGGGGATTTTTATGAGGATTTTTCTCATCGGCGGTTTTTTGGGCAGCGGGAAGACGACAACCATTTTAAAACTCATTGACAGGCTGACGGCGGACGGCAAAAAAGTCGCGTTGGTTGTTAATGAAGTCGGTGAAATCGGCATTGACGGCGAAACGCTTGAAACTGCCGGCATTCCGTCAAAAGAGCTGACAAACGGCTGCATTTGCTGCTCGCTTGTGATTAATCTCAGAATTACGGTTTCGGAAATCGCGGACATTCACAATCCCGACATTTTAATCATGGAGCCGACCGGCCTTTCGTTTCCGAGCCAGATTCGGGACGAGCTTTTGAACATGAATGTGATGATGTCGTTTGCGCCCGTTGTGACGCTTGTCGATGTTTCTCGTTTGTCGGCGGAAATGAGCCAGATTCCGAAATTTGTGGAACAGCAATTGAAAGAAGCGGAAATTATCGGCATCAATAAGATTGATTTGGCGAATGAAGCGAAAATTGAAAGCATCGAATCGTTTTTGAAAGAAATGAATCCGGATGCTTACAAGCTTCGGATGTCGGCGACAAATGACGAATCGGTTGACAAGCTTTATGAATTAATAATGCGCGAGGGTGAGGAAACCGTCAGCTTAATTGATTCCAAAGACGCGAGGTCGAAGGTAACTGAAAATTTAAATTCGATTGAAATTTCAAATGTCAGCACGTGTTCGGGATTGTACAAAATCGAAGGCGAGCTGACGGAAAAAAGCGCCGGCAAGCTTTTAGAAAATATTATTGCCGCCGCCGGGGCTGATATTTCAAATGTCAACAAATCTTTTGTCGGCCATATCAAAATGGCAATCAAAGTCGGCGGCACGCTTGTGAAAGTCAGTCAAACCGCCGGCGCCGATGATCGAAAAATCGAAGCGGAATACATCAAACAAGAAAATAATGCGGCGGAAAACAACGGCAACTACGAACTGCGCTTTTTGGCGGCGGTCACGAACGTTAAGAAAGAAAAGATTGAAGAAATCATTGCCCAATCCGTCGGCGTTTTTTTAACGGCGAAGAAATTGTCGTTTGAAAAGGAAATTATAAAAGACAACTCAAAAAAGCCGATTGTTCTTTAATTCATTTTAGTTTTATTTTCAATTTTTTGTTTTTATTTTTGTTTTTTATTTTAGAGGGGGAAAATTATGCAAAATCGAATGAAAACACATCCGTTGACCGAAGACGAAATCAATATACTTTTAGACGAGGAAAGTGTCGGCAGATTGGCAACAATCGGCGCCGACGGGTTTCCGTACATCGTTCCCGTTCACTTCGTGCACCACAATCAGAAAATCTACATTCACGGTTTAATCCGCGGCCAAAAATTGGATAACATCGCCGCCAACCCGAATGTCTGTTTTGAAGTCGATCTTTTTGAAGGATTCATCATGCCCGACGAAAAATCGCCCTGCGACGTCAACACGAAATACAGAAGTGTGATCATCACAGGAACGGCAAAAGTTGTCGAGGATGAAAAAACCAAAGAAGAGGCTTTGAATGAAATCGTTGAAAAATATACGCCGACTTTAATGGGAGCGCCGTTTGGGAGCGGGATTAAGGCGACGGCGGTTATTGAAATTTCGGTGGAAGAGTGTACGGGGAAATATTATAGTTGAAAAGTGAAATACAATTAGAGGAGGAAGAGAATTATTTTAGAATTATTAGTTCCAATAATTACATTAAAATTAATAGCAGATTCAGTGGAAAATTTTGAATTAGTAATGGTTACTAATTTGCTGATTATAATTATAGCCTACATTATAATACAAATGAGGAGAATATATAAATATTCAGAAATACCGAACCTTATTGTTATTACAAATGCATTTTTAACAACAGCAATCATTTTTTTCACGAGTAAAATATATGAACTGACAAAAAATGTATTTGAAGATGGGTTTTTAGAAACAATAAAAATATTGAATAAAGAAGGATTTCCCCCAGATGATGTTGGAGTTTTTCTCTTCTTTGCATACCTAAGTTTATTGATTGTGTTGATTGCATGTTGTATTATTGTAAACATGATTTCAGATTTCATAAAAATAGCAGCAAAAGAGTCTGAGAAGGAACAAAACGAAGAAATTACTGAACGTAAATTACTCAATGATCTTGCAAATATAATTAAAAAACACCCACGAAGATCATTAGGTTTTGTGACAATAATTTGTATATTTTCAATTTTAAAGATATTATCGGTTATAATAACCGATTAAAAACAGAAAATAAAGAAAAGGCAAACTGCCTTTTCTCTCTTTTTAAAAAACAATTTAAAAATTAAAAACAGAAACAAATTACTGGTAGTATTTGTCTCTTGCAGCAATCATGGCTTTGATGTTTGCTGTCGGTGTCATCGGTGCGATACCGCAGCCGGGTGCGAGAACTGCAACGCCGGAATCAAGCGCGTTGTTGACAGCTTCCGTGACTTTTTCTTCGTCGCCGCTTAAGAGGACGAAGGGACTTGAAACGTTGCCGACCATGACAGCGCGACCTTTTGTGAGGTCGACGGCGCCTTTGACGTCTTCAACTTTTTCTTCAACGCTGAGACCTTTGCAGTGGCAGTCGGCCATGTCGTTGAGAATTGCCGTCACATTACCGCAGACGTGGAGAACGACGGGCGCATTGACTTTGTCGGCGAATTCGGTGATGGTGCCCATGAGTTTGTCATGGAAGTCCTGCGGGCTCATTAAGTCCGGAGAAGAAACGGGGTCAGCGATACAGATGACATCTGCGCCGGCTTCAACCATCAAGTTTGCGTATTCGATTGCGGCTTCGTTTGCAAAAGCATTTGCCTGAGCGAGCGCATCGGGGTTTTTGATGGACCATTTCATATAAGATTTAACACTGACAAGGTCGGATGCGAGTGTGATCGGGCCTTCCATGCCACCGATAATCGGGACATCGGGGCCGACTCTTTCGCGGACCATTTTGATTGCTTCAATGACAGCAGGGATTCTGCCGGCGGTTTTTAAGTCCGGTTTGGTTGCCGCGTCAAGCATTTCAGGTTTTTCGTAGGGGTGCGCGATAACAGAGGGCTGTCTGTTCTTTGTACCCATGTTGATTTCACAGCCCATTGCTTCCGCAAGGACGGTTAAACAGTACGGAACACGAACGGCTTCGAGGCCTGCGATTTCGTGCGCTGCGATTGCGAGGTCTGCCATCATCTTGGCATCAGACTGGGATTCGGGCCACGGCGCATTGACTGCGTCCATTAATTCAACAGTTCCTGTTTGTGTTACAGAAACGCACGGTACTTTTTCAACAGCTTCGCCATTTAAGGCTTTGAGTAAATTCTCTTTGAGTGTCATATATTTCAATCCTTCAAAAGATTATTAAACGCCCTTATAACTTTAAAATTGTAAATTGTCAAGGGGATCTAATTGTAAATTACACCACATATAGAAAATAACAAAGCGATTATAAATATTTTGTTTCATTTTTGCTAAAAAATCAAAAAAAAAGAATCGAAAATTCAAAAAATCAAAAAAACAAAAACAAATAAAAAAAGAAAATGAACAAAGAAACAAATAAATGATTTAATCACCGATTAATATTAAAAACGGAAAACTGAAATAAACCGGTGTGTGAGAAAATCAACAACAATTTTCGTTCCGTTATTATTTTAATCAGCGTTGCCGCAGGAATTCTGCTCGGACAAATTGAGTTTGTCAGCGCTCATTCCGCTTCTCTGATTGAACCTTTTTTAATGATTATGCTTTTCGGCGTTTTCCTTCAAGTTGATTTAACAGGCTTGAAAAATTCATTTAAAAACACGCGTTTTGCATCGCTGACCGTTTTGATTAATTTCATTTGGACACCGCTTTTTGCCTGGTTTTTGGCTTCCGTTTTTTTGCATGGCGAGCCGGATCTTCAAATCGGATTTTTAATGCTGATGGTGACGCCATGTACCGATTGGTATTTGCTTTTTACGGACATGGCAAAAGGAAATGTCAGTCTCGGCGCAGCTCAGCTGCCACTCAATTTGATTCTTCAAATTATTTTGCTTCCGATTTATCTTTTGATTTTTGCCGGAAGCGTCGTTGACATTGAAGTTTTAACGCTTCTCAAAAGCATTTTAATCGTTCTGTTGATTCCGTTCGCGCTTGCAAACGTTTTCAGGTATTTTTACATTAAAAAATATGACGAAAAAAGTCTGAATGAAAAAATATTGATTCATAACGATAACATGCAATTCATTTTTTTGAATTTGGCAATTGTCGCAATGTTCGCTTCTCAAGGCCGTTTGCTGCTTCAAAACCCGGAACTTTTATTGATTATGCTCGTTCCCGTCGTTTTATTTTTCGCCGTCAATTTCATCGGCGTCCAGCTCGTCGGAAGAGCGTTTGGAATGTCTTACGAAGATACGACCGCGCTGAATTTGACAACACTTGCCAGAAATTCACCGCTTTCGCTTGCAATTGCCGTTTCCGCTTTTCCCGACCATCCGATGATTTCATTGGTGCTGGTCATCGGACCATTGATTGAGCTTCCGATTTTAACAATTATTGCGCGCATTTTGCTTTGGATTCGCCCGAAATACAAAACATTCGGGAACAAAAAAAGAAATGAAAATAAAACGTAAACAACAAAACCGATAAAATAGGTTTAAGAGAGGGCGGCAGCCTCTCGTTTCAAATTTTCTTCTTTTTCAAGCCGCGTCAATTCTTTCATTTCAAAATAAACGAAAACAAATGCAACGACTGCCGCGATGCCGTCTGAAATCGGGCCGGCGTACAAAATGCCGTCGATGCCGAAATAAATCGGAAGAATCAAAAGCAGTGGGATCAACAGAATCACTTGACGGATCATCGCGAGGAAAATGCCTTTGTGAGACTTTCCGATCGCGGTAAAGAGAATGGAAGATGCCGGCTGAATGCCGACGACAATCATCATCATGAGGAAAATCCGGCAGAAGCGGACGGCGAACTCGAAATAAAGGTCGCTTCCGTCACCGAAAATTTTAATGATTTGAAGCGGAAAAAGCTGGAAGCACAAGAATGAAATAACCGAAATCAAAAGCGAGATGCCGATGACAAGTTTGAAAACTTCTTTGACGCGCCCGTAATTTTTCGCGCCGTAATTGTATCCGGCAATCGGCTGCCCGCCTTGGGAAATGCCGATGATGATGGAAATGAAAATCATGCTGACTTTGGAAATGACACCGGCAACGGCAAGCGGAATTTCACTGCCGTAAATGGATTCTGCGCCGTAAAACGTCGCTGTGTTGTTAAGAACAATTTGAACGGCCATCATCGCGAGTTGATTCAAACAGCTGGATGCGCCGAGATAAAGAATCGGCTTGACGATGCCCCATTTTAAAAAGAAATCTTGTTTTCCGATTTTAATGGATTTCATTTTTCGGAAGTAAACGGCAGCAATCAAACAGGAAACTACTTGACTGATAACGGTTGCCCAGGCGGCGCCGGCAATTCCCATGTTAAGCCCGAAAATGAAAACGGCGTCTAAAATGATATTCAAAACGGCGCCGGCCATCAAACAATACATGGAATATTTCGGGCTGCCGTCGGCGCGAATCATATTGCTTGCGCCGGTTGAAAAAATCAAGAAGAGAATACCGTATGACGTGATTGAAATGTATTCAAGCGCCAGCGGAAAAACGGCTTCTGTCGCGCCGAATAAATTGATGAGCGGCTCTAAAAACATATGAATCGCGACAAGCATGATTAAACCTGACGCTGTCAACAAAACCAATGCGTTCCCGACGACTTTTTTGGCGCGCTCGCGGTTTCCCGCGCCGAGATAAAGATTGAAATTCGAAGCGCCGCCGACACCGAACAAAAGTCCGAGCGCCGTCGCGATTGTCACAAGCGGAAAAGCAACATTTGTCGCCGCGTTTCCGAGCATGCCGACGCTTTGCCCGATGAAAATCTGGTCGACAATATTGTAAAGAGCGCCGACGAGCATTGCGATAACACTGGGAACGGCAAATTTAATCAATAATTTTTTAACGTCTTCCGTCCCGAGAATATTTCCGCCCGTATTTGATTTCATCTCACTCATAATTGTCACCAAAGGTAAATCGGCTGTTTGTTTTTAAAAAGAAAGATCAAACGATCAAAAAAACAAAATGAACAAAAACAAACAAAATCGAAGTTATATATAAAACAAACTGAAAATAATTAAACAACGATTCTTGAATCATCGGAAAAAACAAAAGAAGAAAAATGAAATAAAGAAAAATGAAACAAAGAAAAATGAAAAAAAGAAAATGAAAAAAATGAAATTAAATGAAATTAAAATGAAATTAAAAAACGAATGAAAATGAAACTGCCGGTTTCGGCGATTTCATTTCCTTTTTTAATTTTAATTTTCAAAACGGTATCCGTAGTAACCGCTGTACTGTTCGTCGGCCGCGTCCAATTCTTCGACGCTTTTGCGGTAACAGAACACTGCAACCGCGACCATGAACAAAAGAACAATGATGGCCTGTCCCATTGCGCCGTTTTCATATCCTTCTTCGGGTTCATTCGAACCGCCCGAATCTTCCGGAGGCATTTCAGGCGGAATTTCCGGTGTCATTGTTTCAGGCTCGGGCTCAGAGTTTGTGATGACTGTTGTCCCGCCGCTGCTGCCGCCGCCACCGCCGCCCGGACTCACGGTTCGGAAGGAGAAAACGCCGACAGACGGATTCATTACATTGCCGGCCAAATCTTCGAAATCCTCAATCGTGTAAAGATAGGTCGTCGAATAAGTCAAATCGGACAAATCATAGGCGATGGTTGTATCGTTAATCCAAGCACCGTTTGCCAAATTCGCGCCGTTGTCCAAAGACACGGTTCCCGGAAAACCGGCGCTTGTGTCCATTGATTCATTGAATGTGACGGTTAACGTGTCAGTGCTGATTGCAATGCCGGTGCCGTTCGGGCTGACGCGGACAACAATCGGCTTGTCTGTGTCGGGAACAGTTGTGAAAGTGTAAACACCGAGAGACGGAGCAATGGCATTGCCTGCCAAATCTTCAAAATCCGTAATCGTGTAACTGTAAGTTGTCGAGTAAGCCAAATTAGACAAACCGTAAGTGATTGTCTTTTTATCAAGACTCCAGGTACCGCTGACACTCAAAACCGCGCCGTTGTCCAAAGACACGGTTCCCGGAAAAACGGCACTTGTGTTCATCGCTTCACTGAACGTGACGGATAAAGAATCTTTAGTGACTGCGATTCCGGTTCCATGAGGGTCAACACTGATAATGGTCGGGTTTGTTGTGTCAGGAACCGTTGTGAAATCAAAAGCATTGATGGAAGGGTTCATCGTGTTGCCGGCCAAATCTTTGAAACCGGTGATGGTGTAATTGTAAGTTGTTGAATAAGTCAAACCTGACAAATCGTAAGTGACGGTTTTGCCGTCAAGACTCCAAGTGCCGACACCGTTCACAGTTGCGCCGTTATCCAAAGTCACGAATTTTGTGTAGCCGGTGCTTGTATTCATTGCTTCGCTGAACGTGATGGACAAAGAATTCGTGGTAATCGCGATTCCCGAACCGTCGGGGTTGACGCTGATGACGGTCGGTTTTGTTGTGTCGGGAACGGTCGTGAAATGAAAATCATTGGTGGAAGGATCCATTGTGTTGCCGGCCAAATCTTCGAAATTTTGAATCGTGTAAAGATATGTTGTCGAATAAGCCAAACCGGACAAAGTGTAAGTGACTGTTTTGCCGCCATTACTCCAAGTACCAGCACCGCTCACAGTCGCGCCGTTGTCCAAAGTGACAGTTCCGGGGAAGCCGGCGCTTGTGTTCATCGCTTCGCTGAACGTGACGGACAAAGAATTCGTGGTGACTGCAATGCCCGTACCGTTTGGAATGACACTGATGACGGTCGGTTTTGTTGTATCGGGAACCGTTGTAAATTCGAAATCTCCGATTGAATCGGTCATCGTTTCGTCGAAGATGTCTTCAAAGTCTTTGATTGTGAATTTGTACGTCGTTGAATAAGCCAAATCAGACAAAGAATAGCTGATTGTCTTGTTATCAGAACTCCAAGTGCCGCCGGTCAAAACCGCGCCGTTGTCCAAGGTTACGGTTCCCGGGAATCCGGGGCTTGCATTCATTTCGGTGTCAAAGGTAATGAATGCCGTGTTTTCGGTAATCAAAACGCCGGTGCCGTTCGGAGAAGCATCAATGACGGAAGGTCCGCTGTTTGCAGGTGCGCCGGCCTCGATGAAATCGAAATACCAAACATCGCTGCCTTCAAAACTTCGAATGGATTGATCGACTTCCGTCCAAACATATAATGTGTAGAAATAAGAATTGAAATCGAAAGCTGATCCGTCTGTCAAACTGTTAACCGCTTCAATTTCAAGAGTTTCCTTATCGACTTCGTTTTTGTTGGTGCCGTAAGCAACAAGCGTTCTGTCCGTTCCGTCATCGGCAACAATCTTATAAGAAAGATAATCGCCGGTAAAACCGGTTGACGAATCACTCGTTAAAGTCAATGTTCCGGCAATCGGCGCAAGAGCACCGCCGCTAGACAAAGATCTCGAACCGTCATAAAGCTCCTTCAATTCCAAACTGTCGTCCAAAATTGTCAATTTGTAATTTGTTGCCGTTGCCGATTCTGAATAATTCCAAATGCCGCTGCTTACCCAATCTTCTTGAACTTGGCTCGCATGTGTCGGCGTTCCTGAAACGATTTCGTGAGCGAAAATGACATTTTCAGGGTTGAGTTTGACAAGCGGACGAATGCCTGCGGATTGATTGGCAAAATACCATGTTCCAACAGAACCACTGTTATCTGAATCCACAACATACGGATAGAAATAAAATCCACTGGCCATATTCGTGGTTCTTATTTCTGCATTTGGAGAGCGTGTCCAATAATCGGCCGAGTTACCGTTTTTTAAAGTTCCGACATAATCCCCGGATTCGGGTTTACCGATTAAATAATCCACATTTCTGTCATTTCCGGCATCCCAGAACAAATACCCGGCATCCGGATATGTATTGTTATCAGGATAAGCAGGAGAGGAAAAGCCAGCGATGACAGTATTATCAGAACCGCCGCGCAAACCCCATGGAATATAAGCTTTCACACTGGTTGAAACGGGATAACCATAAGTGTCAACATACCAACAATATGCCATAAAATATCCTTTCCAATCAATCGGAAAAGATGAATAACTTCCGCCGATTGTTGCATATTCAACACCGGAATTGCGTTCAAACATTCTGACTCTCAAGCTAAATGTCGCTAATCCGTCATCTTCGGCACTGCCTGAAGATCCGAAACTCGCTAAAAATCCGGAATAATCGCCCAGCCATGGCCGGATATTTTGTTGACGATTATTGAAATAGTCTGCCGATCCCGGATAATCTTGTAGTGTATTAAACGGTCTGGCATCTAAAACATATTCACTGAAAAGTGTCAAATAACCGTCATTCGCTTCTTCACCCATAATTTTCCACAGGATAGGCGTTTCCGTCCCTTCTTTACGAGAATCAGGCAAATTTGACGTTGAATGATAATTCATTTGTATCGCATGATCATAAGTCCCGTAATAAATACCGTCGCCAATCATTGATTCAAAATCAATGCCGTCCCATCGCTCGCCGTATCCGTCAGAAATATCGGGAAGCGCGGCAACCGAAATCGGCGGCATGATTGCCGAGAATAAAAGTAAAACTATTAAAATCAGAGCGAGGATTCTTCCCCCTTTAAATCTTAAGCCTGTGCGTTTTCGTTTTTCCAAAGTCTTTTTTTCAGGATGGGAAGAGGTTTTTTCCTCATTCAAATCGTTCTTCAAAAAAGAGGTCGGTGACAAAATTGTCAAATTCATAATAAGACCCCAAATAAAAATTTTCGTTATATCAATGATATAACAATATTCGATCGTGTGTAAAGTAGAATAAGTTTCTTGAATAAAGATACATAAATGATATAAATGTTTGGGAACTCTAATAATAATTTTTTTGAATAAGTAACGAATCCGATTCGATATTGAAAGAACGGATTGATTAAAATAAATTTGGAAAAATAGAAAATGGTTTTGAAAAAAACAATTTTTAAGAAAAGTTTGATAAATATTTTTAAGAAATTAATAAAACGAAAACAAGAGCAAAATAAAAAACAAAGGTAAAACAAAAGTAAAACAAAACCGAGAAAAAACAAAAGTAAAACAAAAAGCAAAACAAAAATGAGAGTAAAATAAAAAACAAGATAAAAAATAAAACGGACAGAATTTCTGTCCGCTGTGGTTTTTAAACAAGAACAGGAGTCTTGTTTTAAGATTGATTTTAACGTAAGTTGTAACAAATTATTGTAACACAAATTGCTGTAACAAATTGTAACACAAATTGTTGTTTAACTTACAAGCTGTAGTTTTCGGGTTTGAAGACGGGGACTTCCGCGGTGTATTTTGCCATACAGTCTTCGATGAATTTTGCGCTCTCGGTCGGGAGTGCCGCAAGATCTGTCTTGATTTTGTTCAAGGCGTTGGTTTCGAACTTTGTAAGGATTAATTTACCGCCGTCAATGCCTTCCTGAACGATGTCACAGCAGGTTTCTGCCGCTGCTTTTGCGCGGAGGTACGGATCGTTTCCGTTCGCAGCGATTGCTTCGCCGACGCGATACGCGTTGTCGTAAGCCAAAACATAAGGTTGCGGATCTCTGTATTTGTCAGAAAGCATAAGCAAATCTCTGAGGACTTTTTCGTTGCCGGTTTTAAGCGCGGTGTTCATGAGAGCGCAGTCGTAAGCGAGGGTTTCGACCCAAACCTGAACGGTTGTGCCGCCGAATTCGCCGTGGTACTCAACAGATTCGTTGGACCACATATCACAGCACTGCATGGCAAGGTTGCCCATAACGTCGGAGTGCGCGCAAGTGGAAGACTTGCCTTCCTGCGTAATCGGAACACCGGCAATGGCTTTGATGATGATGTTTTCGTAACCGCAGTCTTTTCCGGGACCGGTTGCACCTGCTTCGTAGGCTGCAAGAGATCTGCCGGCAGAAATGCAGCGCGCAACGATTGCCGTTGTGTGCGCCAAGTTCTTGTCGAGGAGACCGCCTGCGATAAACATAGCCGTGTTTGCCTGAGAACAGTCTGTGTCACCGGCGGAGACGACGTTGTTTTTCTTTGCAATGTCTGTGATTTCCTGCCAGATGAAGTCCATATCGTTTGTACCGAGAACGCCGATTGAGAAGAGCATGCCTGCTGTGTCATCACGAACGATCGCGTAGTCGAAAACTTCCTTTCCGCCCATAGATTCGATGGACAAAAGGTCAGCGCCTTGCGCGGCGCACTGGTCAAAGGATTCCAAAATCTCGGGAGCTTTGGAACGGAGCGCCAAATATTCACGGTCTTCTCTTAAGTCAGCAATCGTGTGTCTGAGCGCGCATTTCACGCCGTATTCTTCATGGTATTCTTCCATGATGGCCTTCTGGACATGTGCGACTTCCGCGCCGACATCGGGTTTTGCGGTAAGCTGCTGGACGTGCTCTGTTTCGAGAACGACTGCCGGAGCGCCGATCTGAACAAGTCTTGCCATAGAGTCTTTTGTAATTCTTTCATATTCCTTAACGAGCGCTTCTTTTGAGACACTGGCCTGAGGTCTCGGAGCATAGTTTAATTCGGGAATCGTGTAGCCTGCGCCGATTTCAAGACCGAGGCCGGCTTTGACGGGAAACTTACATTTACCGAAAATCATCTCGTCTGCGTTTGCGTACGCCATTTTTGTGTATCTGTTAATTGCCATTTTTGCTGCCTCCTTAGTGGGTGTGGAATTCATCTCTTAATTTGCCGATGTCTGCGCCGTTCTTTAAAATGTAGTTGGCGAATTTCGGTGCTTCTGCTGCTTCTTCGCCGTAAACGCCGAGCGTGAAGCTTTCAACGAATTCCTGGTTAACAGCGCCGCCGCCGCAGGCGAACGGGATGTTGTAACCCTTTTCAACGAGTTTGTCGTTGACGTCTTTGAAGGCATACATTGTTGTGGTCATCAAAGCGGTTCCTGTAATCATAACAGGTTTGTGTTCCGCGACAGCTGCGAGAACTTCTTCGGTCGGAACGTCACGGCCAAGGTCAACGACATCGAAACCGTCTGCTCTGAGGAGCGCTGCGACGATGTTTTTACCGATGTCATGGACGTCGCCTTCTGCAACGTGGCAGACAACTGTTCCTTTTGCTTCGGGGATTTCCGCGGTTTTTGTTTTGCAGTAGTCGATACCCTCAAGCATCGCGTCCGCTGACATCATAACGTTGGGGAGGAAGATGATTCCTTGATCGTAAAGGGAGGAAACCACACCCATGCCCGGAAGAAGCGCGTCGTCGATGAGTTTGAGCGGGTCGTTGCCGGCATCCAAAAGCGCATCTAACGCGTCAATAACATCGTCTTCTTCGCCCTCGTAAATTGCAACCGCGACTGCTTTGTACAGCGGGTCTTTCGGATAAAGCTGTTCTGCGGCCTCATCGGGGGTCATGGTTTTTTCCATAGCCACATTATACCGGATGAGGACGTCTGAAATATCTTCTTTTTTAAAGTCTAACATTTTATTCATCCTGCTTTAAACAAAATACACACAACAATGTTGTAACTCAATACAATCAAAGTGAATTTTGCTCTGCTAAGCAAATGTGAATTAGCAATATAGTAATTAAGGTTTATGCAAAAAATACAACATCATTGTAATAAACAACAGCTTTCGAAAATGTGAACGTGTTTGGTAAATTAATTTAATAACGGTTTTTATAAAACGCAAAAGGAAGAAATATATAAAAATTATTTAAATTGAAGAAAATGAATTAAAGATAAATTGTCTTACCAAAATATTCCAAATTCGAATAAAATAAAATTCACAAAATTTGAACTAAATTTTTGAAAGATTGAATCGAAAGGAAACAAAAATAACAAAAAATAAATTCAAATACAGAAGATTGAAAATTTTAAAATCAATTCAAATTTTTAAAAAATTAAAAATATTTTTTGCCGCAACTCAAAAAATAAAATCAAAAATTGATTCAAACATTAAAAAATTAAGACCGCAGGATCCAAATAAACAGAGCGCTCCGCCAAAATCAAAAACCGACGAAACAAAAACAAAACAAAAACAAAACAAAACAAAATAAAATAAAAAACAAATCAAATCAAATCAAAGCAAAACAAAACAAAACATCAACAAAATAAAAACCAAAACATCAACAAAATAAAAACCAAAACATCAACAAAATAAAAGAAAATCAAACTGAATTGTTTGATTTTCCAGAAAAAATCAAATTGAAATCGGCAAAATTAAATCCGTTTACTTTTTTCGGGATTAATGAATTTCACGAAATCCGGAATTTTATCGGATTGAATATCAAATCGGGATGTGCCGACGCCGACAAATGAAATTTTCGTTTCATACGGCGTGTCCGATCCTGTCTGAAGCGTTTTTTCGGTATTCGAAATGCTGATTTGATTGTCTTTAAGTCCTGTTTTCAGCATTTTTGACAAAACATAATCATTTCCGATTTGAATCGCTTTTTCATGCGCTTCTTGGTAAGATGTGAAAATGTGGCTTTGACCGCCGTGGAAAACCAAAAATTCCGTCACCTGTAAATCGCCGTCGTTGCGCGCATTTTTCTTTATCAAAACATCCGTTCTGTAAATGCCGTTTCCGACAAGAGCGCCGACAGCGTTTCCGACATCCGAAAATTCGGGCGTTAAAATTTCCGCTTGGATTAATTCACCGATTTCTTTTGCATACGCTTTTGACGGGCCGCCGATTAAAATAATCGGAACCGATATTGAAAATATTGTATGATAAATACCGGAAAGCACTTTTTCAACATCGCGTTTTAAAATTCCGGGAACCAAATATTCAACCAAGCCGGAAGCCATGTTCATCGCGACTTGTTTTTTTGTGAAAATCGCCAGCTCTTCGGCGTTTTTGTAAGTCAGGCGCTCAGATTTTTGAGCGCCGATAATTGCCGCTTCTGTTTCCCATTCGGTATATTCGCCTAAAATGTGAAGCGCGTCCGTCGGTGTAAAGCCGATCGGCTGAATCAGTCTTTTCTTGACCAAAGATTCTAAAACCGATGACATCGGCATTTTTTTATCCAGCCGCTCAAACATGTCCGACCATGAAACCGGAAAATCGGTATCAATGATATTGTAAACAAGCTCTTCAAGCGTTGTCATTTCGATTGGCGGAAATTCGGTTTTGATGTAAAAAACGGATGGGAGAATAAATTGTGAAATATATTTTCGCGGCGGAAGTTTGGTTTCCTGAAGCTTTTCCAAAAATCCGGGATACAAAGAAGCAGCACGGGAGAGAGGCATGACGCGAAGCGGTCCGAGGTGGATTTTGCGGTTCGGATCGTCTGTCGCGTAAACGTGGCTGTCGCCGCCGGTTGCAACCGTTTCCATTCGAATCGCTTTCACGCGCGTTGACCAGCCGCCGACAACCGCGCCGGAATCATCCATTTCCGGCAGTCCGTCTTGGATGAGAGCGACGTCCGTGCTGGTGCCGCCGATGTCGATCATCGCGCAGGTTTTCAGTCCGGAAAGGTAAGCGGCGCCCATCAAACTGGCGGCAGGCCCTGAGAAAATAGTTTCAATCGGTTTTTCAAGCGCTTCTTCGATGCTGACGGCGGATCCGTCGCATTTGAGCATGAGAAGCGTTGCGTTCATGCCGATACATTCCATTTCTGAAAGAATGGATTTTGTAAAATTGTAAGTAATCGGAATGAGCTGAGCGTTTAAAAAAGCCGTCACCGCGCGCTCGTACGCGCCGAGATCTTGAGACAACTCGTGGCCGCAGACAACGGGGCAGCCGGTCAGCCTCAGGATTTCTTCCTTGACGCGAAGCTCGTGATCAGCGTTTCGGACGCTGAAAAGAGACGAAACCGCAAACGCTGAGACGCGGTCTTTAACGGAAAGCGCAAACTCGGAAACCGCGTCAATGTCAAGCGGTTTTGCTTCCTCGCCGTTGCTGTCATGACCGCCACCGACAATGCAATACATTTGCGCCGGCACCGTTTCCGGAATATTGTAGTCGCCGACCATAATTAAGCCGACGGGAAAGCCTTTGTTTTCCAAGATCGTGTTCGTTGAAAGCGTTGTTGAAAGCGAAACCACGTCAACCGCTTTCAATTTATCGGGATCCAGCATGCCGATTGAATTTTTAATGCCGCCGACCGGATCGGGATATGTTGTCAACGCTTTGCCTGCCTCGACCACCGCGCCGTCTTCTTCGCGAATCAAAACGGCGTCCGTATATGTTCCGCCGGCATCAATTCCTAAACTGTAAGCCATTATTGCACACACCGTTATTATTTTTGATCAAAATGAAAACTTCAAATAAATTTTCAAATAAATTTTAAACTAAAGCTTCAACCAAAAGTTCAAAACTTTAAATTCTCAAGATTTAAAAATTAATTTTTTAATAAAACAAATGGGTTTCATTTGTATTTAATTTTTTACGGCAAAATAAAATAAAAAACTAAAAAATAAAAGGGAACGCAATTGCGTTCCCGAAAAACACAAAACAGATTTTCAGCATGGAAGCTTGTAACCGGTTTCATTCAAAACGATTGACATCGCCGTATAGAAGGCGACAAGTCCCAAAACCAAAGCCAAAACACCCGCAACTGTCGCGATAATCGCGATTCCGGTGAAATAAAAAAGCGCGGTCACAACAAAAACCAGTGTCAAAAGCGCGAAAACCGCGATCAGGAATTTGGCTTTCAGCTTGATAACGCCAAACAGCATCGTTCCGGCCAGAAGCGCCCAGATCAAAAGATAGATGCCGATGCTGACGGCGCTTGCCGGATCGGAACCGAACGGCGCAATCAAGATGTAAGCGAAACTAATCCAAAACATTCCGAAAGCGCAAAAAGCAACCGTTTCAAAAGTATTTCCTTTCTTAAAGGCCATTAAGCCTGCACAGAATTGAGCGATACCGCCGACGAAAATTGACATGGAAATCAATGCGAGCGCATCGGAAAATAATCCCAGGTCAAAAAATGCCAGCATAAGGGTTGTCATGCTGAAACCGGTCAAACCGAGCGCGCCCGGCGTTGCCCATGAATCACATATTCGAACCACTTGTTCAGATTCAGACATTTGTAAAAATCCTCCAAAATTTCTAAACAATTTTACCATATTTTTAGAGTGTATAGACTCAACACACTTTTTAAGTCTATACAAATACACACACCAAAAAAAGCATCTGAATAACGAAATTAAACACACACATAAATTTCGAAATTCATTTTTTTCGGCAAATTGTTCAATTGTTTTTGCTTTTATAAACTTTTCATCGCGAAAAGTGATAAAAAAAGAGATTCCCGACGATGATTTTGAATGAAAACTGCGGTGTCAGGCATTCAATCAAAATTCAACAAAAGACGAACAGATTTTTAAAAAACGGATTATTTTACGACAATTGCCATATGAAAATAATAAAGCCGTTTTAAAAAAATAAAACAAAATTAAAATGACAATTGAAAAATAACACAAATAAAAATCAAGAATTAAAAATCAGAAATCAAAAGCTAAAAACAGATTCGGCCAAACAATAAAATTAAAAACAGAAAGGAAAAGGGAAAAAGAAAATGAAATAAAACCGATGAAACCGGTTTCATTTTTTCATTTCTTTCAAATTTCAACACTCAGCGTTTGAAATTACATCGGCAATTTGTAGCCGAGTTCGTTCAAAACGATTGCCATTGCCGTGTAGAATGCGGCGGCGCCCAAGAGGAAAGCGCAGAATCCGGCAAGGAAACCGAGCGCGGAAATTGCAACCAAGTGGGATGCGGCTGTCACGAAGAAGGTCAAAACCAACAAGACGAAGACAACAATCAACGCTTTAACGCCCATTTTCAAAGTTCCGAGCAATAAACCGACACCGAGAACGCCCCAGAGAATGAGGTAAAGACCGAGCGAAAGGTCGCTTGCGGCAGCAGCGCCGAAAGGCGCGATTAAAATGTAGGCGAAGCTGAGCCAAAAAACACCGAAGCCGGTGAAGGCGACAGTTTCAAATGTGTTTCCTTTCTTCCAAGCCAGCATGCCGGCCAAGAGCTGAGCCAATCCGCCAACGAAAATCGCCATCGCGATCACCGGCAAACTGTCGGAAAAGATGCCCATGTTATGGAAACTGAGCATTAACGTCGCCAAAGAAAAACCTGTCAAGCCGAGCGCGCCCGGGTTGCCGGTTGTGTCGGCGATTTTGATAACTTGTTCACTCATAATAAAATTCCTCCATCTGACGAAAAAATCCGTTCAAATTAAAATTATGTTTTTACGAATATAACGATAATTTATGACATTTATTCGCCAAACCGGCGAACAATTACGCCGAAAAGAGAATCCGCCTTTAAAAATCTTTCAGTCAAATAAAAATTCAAAAAACAAACACAGAAGAGAGAGACGAGAAGAAAACAGAGTGCGGACGAATGCCGAGATTCAAAACGATGATTGACGTGAAAAAGAGACAGACGGCATGATTATTTACGACGATTTCAAACAGGCAAAATAAATCAATTAAAAGAAAAAGAATCGAAAGAAGAAGAAAATCGAAAGAAGAAGAAAATCGAAAGAAGAAGAAAAATCAGAAAAAAAAGAAAAAGAAAAAAAAGTGGGGGAAAATGATGGATGAACGGCGTTTTTCAAAACTTTGTATTTGCTGAGTATTTTAGCTTATAGTAGAGGTTTAAAGACTTGTTTAGTTTAGATCGCACTTAAATTATTTTAGATTGCATTGGTTGGGTGATATATATTTGAGAGGTTTGTAGTGAATTATGAGAGTGCTTTCTAATTTTTTGATTTTAAATCGTTTTTAATATTATCGTTTTTAAGTTACCATTTTAAAATTCTGTTTTTTAGGTTGGTTTTCAAAACAAAAACGGCAGGAAAATTCCTGCCGAATCTGTTTTATGAAATTTAATGAGATGTTTACAAAACGTAGTTTTCGGTCTTGAAAACCGGAACTTCCGCTTTGTATTTGGTCAAACAGTCGTCGACAAACTTGGCTTTCTCGGTCGGGAGTGCTGCCAAATCTCTCTTGATTGCTTCGAGCGCGTTGATTTCGAATTTGGTCAAAATCAACTTGCCGCCTTTGATACCTTCATCGAGAATCTTGCAGCATTCTTCAGCTGCTGCTTTTGCACGGAGATAAGTATCGTTGCCGTTCTTTGCGATGGCTTCACCGACGCGGTACGCGTTGTCGTAAGCAAGCACATAGCCTTGCGGGTCTCTGTATTTGTCAGAGAGTGTGAAAAGGTCACGGAGTGTCTTTTCATTGCCCGTCTTCAAAGCCGTGTTCATCAAAGAACAGTCGTAAGCAAGGGTTTCGACCCAAACCTGAACGGTTGTACCGCCGAATTCGCCGTGATATTCAACGGATTCGTTGGACCACATGTCACAGCACTGCATGGTTAAGTTGCCCATGACATCGGAGTGCGCACAAGTGGAAGACTTTCCTTCCTGCGTGATTGGAACACCGGCGATGGATTTAACGATGGTGTTTTCGTAACCGCAGTCTTTACCCGGACCGGTTGCGCCGGACTCGTACGCTGCAAGTGTTCTTGCTGCTGAAATACAGCGGGCGACGATTGCTGTCGTGTGCGCCAAGTTTTTGTCAAGAAGACCGCCGGCAATGAACATGGCTGTGTTTGCTTGCGCACAGTCCGTGTCGCCTGCTGCGACTCTGCCTGTTTTCTTGGCGATGTCCGCAATGTTCTGCCACACGAATTCCATGTCGCTTGTACCAAGGACACCGATACCGAACAAAACGCCGGCAATGTCATCACGAATGATTGCGTAGTCGAAAACTTCCTTTCCGCCCATTGATTCAATGGACAAAAGGTCAGCGCCTTGAACGGCACATTTGTCGAACGCTTCAAGCATGACATCATTCTTCGGGCCGCGAAGAGCAAGATAGTCTCTGTCTTCACGAATGTCACCAATCGTGTGTCTGAGAGCGCATTTGACACCGTATTCATCGTGGTATTCTTCCATGATGGTTTTCTGTGCGTGCGCGACTGCCGCTCCCCAGTCGGGGTTGTTGGACATCTGCTGAACGTGTTCTGTTTCGAGAACGACTGCAGGTGCACCGATTTGGACAATTCTTGCCATTGCGTCTTTTGTAATTCTTTCGTATTCTTTAATAAGCGCTTCTTTAGAAACGCCGGCCTGCGGTCTCGGAGCGTAGTTTAATTCAGGAATTGTGTAACCTGCACCGATTTCAAGACCTAAACCTGCTTTGACCGGGAATTTTGCTTTACCGAAGACCATTTCGTCCGCGTTTGCGTATGCCATCTTTGTGTATCTGTTAACTGCCATTTTTGCTGCCTCCTTAGTGGGTGTGGAATTCGTTTCTCATCTTTGCGATGTCCGGGCCGTTCTTCAGAATGTAATTTCCGAACTTTGCGGCTTCCGCGGCTTCTTCACCATACACGCCGAGACTGTAGCTTTCAACAAATTCCTGATTAACGGCACCGCCGCCGCAGGCGAACGGAATTTTTAAGCCTTTCTCAATCAATTTGTCATTGACTTCTTTGAAAGCGTACATTGTTGTGGTCATCAAAGCGGTTCCTGTGATCATAATCGGTTTGACTTCGGCTGCCTTTGCGACAACTTCGTCAACCGGAACGTCACGGCCGAGGTCGACAACTTCAAAACCGTCCGCTCTTAAAAGAGCCGCGACGATGTTCTTGCCGATGTCATGAACGTCGCCTTCTGCAACGTGGCAGATGACTGTTCCTTTGGCTTCCGGAATTTCTTTGGTCTTGGATTTGCAGTAGTCTATACCCTCAAGCATGGCGTCTGCTGACATCATAACATTGGGGAGGAAAATGATACCTTGGTCATACAAGGATGAAACAACAGCCATTCCGGGAAGGAGCGCTTCGTCAATGAGTTTGAGCGGGTCTTTGCCTGCGTCCAAAAGAACGTCAAGCGCGTCAATGACATCGTCTTCTTCGCCTTCATAGATAGCGACTGCAACAGCTTTTAACTGTGGGTCTTTTGGATAGAGCTGTTCTGCTGCTTCGTCGGGTGTCATGGATTTCTCCATGGCAACATTATATCTGACAAGAATTGTTGCAATATCTTCTTTTTTAAAGTCTAACATTTTAGATTCTCCATTTCGATCTGTATTTTACAGGAGAGCGGGGGAGAACAACCACACATTCTATAAACCGGTCCTCGTGTTTTTCGACACGTTAAAGGATTTTTCAAAACACACACACGAAGAATCCTTTAAACCACACATCTTCACAATTTCAAACGTTATAAAGGATTTTTCAAAACACACACACGAAGAATCCTTTTAAACCACACGTCTTCACAATTACACACACGATTAAAATTCAATACACACACAATTGAATTTTTGTTGAGGACCAAAATGAGTTTATTAAGAGCAAAACAGATCAATCAAAAACATCAAATGATTCCATGAAAGATTCAAATGAAGAATTATGAGATCCGATTTTTCTTAAAAAACAACTTGGCTGTAATATTTTTTCCGTATTCTCCTCAGTCACGAACCATACATGCAAAAACACAATGAATTGTATTATTGCAATAATTCTATTGGCGAATTGAAGTATATACATTAACCGCACCTTTTTTTTTCGAAGCCGTTCTTTGAAGTTTTTCAAAAAAAAAGATGAACAAAACAAATTAATTTAAGTCAATGGATTCCGTTTCTGTTTTTTATAACGGAAACAGAATAGAAAAAATTGTTTTCCCGACAAATATGAAAAAATGGTATCAAAATTTTTGATAGTTTGAACAACTAACAAAGATTTAAAAAACTATTTTTGAGACGAAAACAAATCAAAAAAATGAAAAGAATACAAAAAATGAATAGATTTCAGATTGAAAAAAACGAAACAGTCGAAAGAGGGGATTAAGCTTTTATACCCAGAAACAACCGACTATGATTTTGATACAGCTTTTGAAAATTAGAAATATTGTTAAAAATGACAATCGGATTGTAATTTTGAAATGTCGTTGAGAAAATATAAAACAAGTATTGAAAAAAATTGAAAAATCAAATCAAATCAAATCCAAATAAAGTTAAATCAAAAATAGAGAAAACAAAAAATAAAAAAAGAAATTAAACAAAAAAGAAATTAAAAGAAAAAGCATTATTAAATGCCTTTTCCAATCTCGCTTTTTCTGAGCCAGTCAATATCTGATTGATAAAGTTCGCGAAGATCTTTTAAGCCGAGTTTCAACATTGCGACGCGGCTGACACCGAGGCCCCAAGCCAAAACCGGTTCGGTAATTCCGAGCGGCGTTGTCACTTCTTTTCTGAAAACACCGGCGCCGCCGAGTTCAACCCAGCCGAGGCCGTCAATCCAAACTTCGGGCTCAACGCTCGGTTCCGTGTACGGGAAATAACCGGGACGGAAACGGACTTCTTCAAAGCCCATTCTGTTGTAGAATTCTTTCAGACAGCCGAGGAGATCTGCAAAACTCATGTCCTTGTCCATGACAACGCCTTCCAGCTGTTCGAATTCGGGCGTGTGCGTCGGGTCAATGGTTTCGCGGCGGTAAGCGCGGTCAATACAAAACGCTTTGACAGGGCCAACCGGATTGTCCGCCAAATATTTGACGGTGACAGAAGTGGTGTGTGTTCGAAGCACATTTTTTTCGGCAATTTCCGAGCTCCAGCGTCCGCCCCAGCCGCAAGATCCGGTTTCGCCGCCGTTTTCGTGAACGGCGCGGATTTGCTCGACATATTTTTCGGGCGTTTCGGAGCGCGTTTCCAAGTGGAAGGTGTCCTGCATTTCTCTGGCCGGGTGATCCTGCGGCTGGAAAAGCGCGTCAAAATTCCAAAATGAAGATTGAATGATGTCGCCTTTGATTTCCGTGAATCCCATTTCAAGGAAAATCTGGCGCATTTGGTCAATCAGGCGCTGATACGGATGAGATTTGGCGCCGTAAATCGGTTTCACGGGTTTTTGAATTTTATACGGGCGGTAGTATTTGTTTTCCCAGTCACCGCTTTTCAGAAGTTCGGGTGTGATTTGCGCGATTTCTTCGGTAATTTCGATTCCCTGCGCGGCAAATGCTTTACCTTCCGGCGTAATTAAAATTTGGCGCGTTGTGTACTCTTCTTTTTCGAGCAATTTGCGCTTTAAAAGGTCGGTTATGACTTTATCCGACGCAAGCTCCGCCGGCAATTCAAAAACAGGATCAAACGTGTTGTTTTCAAGCGAATTTTCATAAAGGTCGCTGAGAACTTCTTCGTCCTGCCCTTTCGGCGCGCTTTCCGCCGGAATCAAAACGCCGTCAACGATTTGCGCCCATTTTTTTTTCAAAAGCCAGCCGGTTGCAATGCCGACCAATTGCGGTGAAAAGGAAGCGCGGAGATCTTCAAGCGGCGTTTCGCCTGAAATCTTGTCAATGATTTGTCTTTCGGGAAGACCTTTTTCCGCATATTCTTTTCCTTCGCCGGAAAGGCCGTAAAGCTCAAAAGATTCTTCATCGACACGCGCGAGGCCTTTTTCTTCCAATAAAAAAGCCGCCTGCATCGAAGCGTCGCCGTTCAAATCAGAAATTTCAACAATATCTTTTAATTCCGCCGTTTCCAGCTCATTCAAAGCCAACAGAACCTTTTTCTCATTATTCGTTAAATCGTAATCCGTCATTTCAAAACACCCGAAGGTTGGGACATATTTGTATTATTGCTCCCTAAATGAAACTCATCTTTTATATTTTCTGTTATTTGAATCACTCAATTAAATTCCGATTCGTGATTCACCCATTGCGCTGATAATCAATGCCGTACATCGGCAGTTTTTCAAACGCTTCTTCTCTTTTCTGCTGAAGATCCGCCAAGAAAATTTCCATTTTGCCGGCCGCCTTTTTCTTGCACTCGCCGCACAAAATCTTGCCGCCCGTGCAGTCATTTTGAATCTGAATTAATTCGTTATCGTCATCAACCAAATGGAAAAGATAAAGTTCGTAAACCGAACATTTATCAAATTCGCCGCCGAGCTCGCGCTGCTCGTCCGCCGATTCGCGGCCGCCGGTCTTCGCTTTCATAATCTTCTTCGCCGCTGCTTTCGGCTCTTCCGAAAGCGCGATGTTGCTGTCCGGAATACTGCTTGACATTTTGCCGCCGGTCAGACCGCTCATGAATCTGTGATAAGTGGAAGCAGGAAGAACGAAAGCGTAGCCGCCGCCTGCAAGTTCAACATTTTTGACGATTTCGGAAAGCTCGGTTTCGCTGATGTCACCGAAAACGTCAATATGCTCCTTTGAAAGTTTTGTTTGAACGCCGGCCGCGCCGAATCCGTCCCGGATATTTTTATCAATTTCTTTGAACATGTCTTCCGGTGCGCCTTTTCCGCGAACGCTCCAATACGAATTTCCGGTTTTTTGATCTTCACGGCGTTCAATGAGGAAAAGATTCATTTTCGAAGCCAAATCACGCGTCAGCCGGATATGCGGATCTTGATCGGCGCCGACCGGAACGACGACCGGAATCGGTCCTTCATAAATCGGCAGCTGAGAGTGCAAAATGTCAGCGCCCTGCGTGAGCACGGCAATCATGTGCGAAAGATGCGTCTCGCCCGAAAAACCGTAAATGGCCGCCATTTCCGAAAAATTGACTTTCGTTCCGAGCTCAAACGCCAAATCCTTAACGGGCTGGCATTCGGACTGGAAATAAATGCGCGCGTTTTCCGGCTGAAGGCCGAGCGCAATCAGGCTTGTGATGTATTCTTCGACACCGATTTGTTTGCATTCTTCCCATGACATACCGCGAACAGCATGCGCTTCGCGGTCGGCCATTCCGATGACGACGATTCCACCCTGTTTTTGATACCAAACGATTTGATCCATGACCATTTTGTGACCGAAATGCGCTTTTCCGGTCGGCATAAATCCGTCTAAAACCACAAACGGCTTTTTGTTATGAATCGCGTCCGCAATCATATCGTAACCGCGGTGACCGAAAATGATGCCTCTTCGCATGTATTTGTGCGGATTCGGGAGTTCATCTAAAACTTCCTCAAACGGCTGAATGCCGAATTCGTCAAACAGTTTAGAATAGTCGCTGATTTCAGACGACTTCCACGGGTCCAATTTTTGCGCCATAAAGAATCACGTGAATTATAATGTAATAATATAGAGTGTCATTGAACATTAACAGAGTATTTCAAAATGTCTGTAATGTATATAATATAGAGTTTAATAGAGAGATAGAGAGTTAAGAATTTGAGATGAAAAGTCATTCATTAAAGTTTAAGTTTTTGTTGCCTATTTTCATTTGTTTCATTTTTTAATGATTGTGTTTTTTAATAATTTCGCTTTTAATAATTTCGCTTTGGATGTTATTATCTGCTTCAGAAATGCCGGCACCGACTGCACGAAAATCGTTCCGCGTTCTGAAAAATAAATAAAAATGACACAGGATATTCAAAAGATATTAAAACCGGATTTATTAGAAAAATTGAAAAAAATTGAAAAAAAATGAAATGAGTTAAAACTTAAATTCATTCATCTTTTTCCTGCACTCTTCTGAAACAAAAAACTGCAACGGCGAGTGCAAAGAGTAAAATTGCCAAAGAGTTTGTCGGCAGCTCTTTTTCATATCCCTGTTCCTTTGAAGATTCGGCCGGTGTTTTGATTTCGGAATTTGTTGTTGTTTTGTGTGCTTTATTCGTATTTGAAGATGTGCTGCCGCCGGTTTCTTCATTTATCAGCGGGGAAACACGAATGAAATCGCCCGTGCCGTCAAAAGCGTTTTCTTCAATGACTGTCCAATCATCAAAATTCAAATAACCGGTTTTTGTGATTTGAACATTTTTATTATCGGGCTGAACCGGCAGCCAAACAGTTGCCGTTCCGTCAGCGACATACATTTCATATTTTTGAATCTCACTGTCTGTCCACCCGAATTCTTTCAATTCAATCAGCCTGTCCAAAGCACTTTCCCGCGTTTCGGTTTTAAATCCGCGGGATTGAATCAAAGCCCCGGAGATGCCTGAAACCGCTGTTTTAGAATCCGTTACAAACAAAGTGACGGGTTCAACATTTTCGGCATTGCTGCTGCCCGAATTCAAGAAATCGGCATGACCTTTATGATCACTGAAAACGGAAACGATTCCGCCTTGAATGATGACTTTTCCGTCCGCTTCAAAATCCGGAGTTTCTTGAATGTCGCCGGGATCCGGAGAATAATCGGAAGGAATATCCATGTACTTTTCAGAGCGATAACCGCCGCCGATACCGCCGAAGGCAATAATATCAACATCGTCATTCAGAATTTCAATGACGGCATTTCCTCCCGTTCCGTTATAGATGCGGCTGCCGTCCCAATCATAATATTTGTCTCTTTCAACACCAAAACCGCCGGAGCCGCCGCCGATTGCCGTGCCGATGCCGCTCAAACCTCCGTTTTCGGATTTGCCGCCGGCCGCAACGATTTTTCCGGAATAAATCAAAACCGATCCGTTTCCGCCGTTTCCGACATGGCTTCCCGAACCGCCGCCGATACCGGTGCCGGCACCGCCGTATGACAATTCTCCGGCTGTTCCGCCGGCCGCCGTAATTTGGCCGTCATAGATCCAAACCTCGGCATTGCCGCCGGGGGAACCTTCCCGAGTATCCGAAGAACTGCCGACATCCGTGTGCGTGTATGTGCTGTCACCGCCGCCGCCGCTTCCGACGGCAGCGCCCGCACCACCGAAACCGTTTTTCCCGATGCTGCCGCCAAATGCTTTAATGGTTCCGTTTTGAATCAAAATCATGCTGTCGCCGCCGGCATCACCATACCATGCACCGCCGCCGCCGCCGCTTCCGACAGCCGCGCCGGCGCCGCCTTGACTGTGCTCGCCGGTATTGCCGCCGACGGCTTTAATTGTTCCGTTTTCAATGACAATGTCACTGAATCCGGAATAACCTCCGGGATAACTGAGGCCGCCGCCGCCGCCGGCACTTCCGGCAGCCGCTCCCGCACCGCCTCTGCTTCCGAGGGGATAAGTATAACCGTAATACTCGTCTTCAGCCCAGTCTCCTGTATTGCCGCCGACTGCTGTTATTTCGCCGTCATGGATGATTAAATAGCAAATGCCGCTGTCTCCGCTGCTGCCGCCGGAACCGCTGCCGATTCCGGCACCAGATCCGCCTGCGCTTGCATCACCGGTACTGCCGCCGATTGCTTTAATTTTTCCGGAGAATATTTCGATATCAGCATCGCCGCCGTTCTTAAAATGCCCGCCGGAATCACCGCCTGAGCCGCCGCCGATACCGCTGCCGGCACCGCCGTTAGATTTCAGATTTGTACTGCCGCCGACGGCTTCAGTGTTTCCGCCGTAAATTTTGATAACGCCTTTTCCGCCGCCGCCGTTCCGACTGCCGGAACCGCCGCCGATACCGCCGCCGGAACCGCCGTTTCTGCCGGAGCCGCCGATTGCCGTAATTTTTTCGCAATCATAAATCGTGATTTCAGCATCACCGCCGTCATTATTGGCGCCGTATCCGGCTGCACCGCCACCGATTCCGTTTCCGGCACCGCTGAAATAAGAATCAACATCGCCGCCGATTGCCGTAATTGTTCCGCCGTAAATTGTAACGACAGCACGGCCGCCGTAATTTTTGTGACTGCCGTCCCCGCTGCCGGCACCGGCACCGCCGCCGATTCCTGTGCCGCTGCCGCCGAAAGATTGGCTTGAAATCGTTCCGGCTTTTGCAAAAATTGTTCCGTTTCGAATTAAAATGACAGCATTGCCTCCTTGGCTGCAAGAACCGCCGGCACCGCCGCCGATTCCGGCACCGCCTCCGGAATCAAAAGACGTATGCTTTTCAAAGTCTTTTTCATCACTTTTTGTCAAACTGCCGCCGTATGCTTCAACGATTCCGTTTTCAATTGTCACAGAAGCATCGCCGCCGGCACCGTCTGCGATTTTACTTGTTTGGGAATATCCGTTTCCGCCGGCACCGCCGCCGATACCTGCGCCGGCACCGCATTCGAAATATGTATTTGAAGCAGCACTGTTGTCAATTATACTACCGCCGGTCGCTTTAACATTGCCGCCTTTAATCAGAACAGTTGCATTGCCGCCCTTGCTGAAATTGCCGCCGGCACCGCCGCCAATGCCGGCACCTGCCGCACCGTTGATATAAACGAAAAGAGTATTGCCGCTGTTTGCATTAACGGAGCCGCCATATGCTTCAACGATCCCGCTTTCAATCGTAATAAGACCGCTGTCTTTACCTTTAGATTCTGAAACAGCACCGGCACTACCGATTCCGGCGCCGGCGCTGCCGTCGTTTGTTCCGTTGCCGCCGTAAACAGTCAGTTTTCCGCCGTCTTCTGACCGAATCAGAATTTCACTGCCGTCCGGAACTTCCAGCCCGGCTCTTCCGTTTGCCGCAGGTTCTGTTCCGCTTTTTAAAATGTTATCGCTTTTCAGCGTCAGTCTCACATTTGCATTTTCCAGCACAAAAGCGCCTGCATTTGAATAAACGCCTGAACGATTCAAACAAATACCGTTTATTGTGATGTCAACCGCCTGTTTATTTTTCTTCCCGCTTTCAGTTTTAACAAGAATGATTCGGTCGTTCAGTTCGCCGTCTAAAGTTTGAGAAAGGATAACCGGTGTGCCGGCAGGATAAATTCCGGATTTCCCCGATATAGATATTCCGTTATTTTCCGTAATAATGACTGTAATATTTTCTTCTGCAATATCCAATTCAATGCCATCCGTTCCGGCAACAGCCGGCAGCAGAAACAAAGAAAAGATCAGAAAAAAGGTAAAAGATAACAAGTGTAAATATTTTTCTCCCATTTTAAATTCCTTCTATAATTTTGATATAAAATAGAAATGAATTTTAATAAGATATAAACGTTATTAAAAAATATATTGCAAATATAATAATCTAATTCGAATATTTAAAAATATATACATCGGATATTTGAAAAAATAGTTTCTCGAAAACTCGTTTTTAAAAAAGAAAATCCGAAAGAAGAAAATGCCGGCAAATCAAAAAGAAGAAAATAATGCAATGAAAATGAAATTTGGATGTTAAAACAGGTTTAAAAAAATTAAAAACAAGAACAGAAGAAACAAGAACAGAAGAAACAAGAACAGAAGAAACAAGAACAGAAGAAACAAGAACAGAAGAAACAAGAGCAGAAGAGATAAGAACAGAAGAGATAAGAACAGAAGAGATAAGAACAGAAGAGATAAGAACAAAAAACAGAAAAAACAAGAAAAACAGAAACAAGAAAAAGAGTGAAATAGCGAGGGATGGATTCGAACCATCGGTCTACGGGTTATGAGCCCGTCGGGATCTCCTGGCTACCCCACCTCGCTTCATAAAACAAATGATTTTTGACTGTTTCAATAATTGAAACAGTAATAAGAAAGCAGGTTAAAAAACGATTTCTTTTATTTATAGCTTTGTATGGGAAAATGAAAAGATTTGAATGAATGAGCGAAATTCATTCAAATCAAATTCATTTGAAAGCCGAGTCATTCAAGTCAAATTCGTTTGAAAACCCGATTCATACAAGTTAAATAAGTTAAATATCGTTCTCACCGTCCTCCTTTTCAACATAAGCGTAGCAGGCAATTGCAATCATAAATAACAAAATTACAATCGGGGAACGTCCCGGTTCAGTCGGCGGTTTTTCGGATCCGCCGCCGCCTTCCGGTCCGGCTTCCTGTCCCGGTCCCGTGGGGGGAACGGAACCCGAATCATCGGGATCTGTAACTGTTGCCGTACCTGTGCCGCCGCCCCCGCCGCCGCTGCCGTCTTTATCTTTGAGATAAAGAACATTCAAAACGGTGTCGTCATCAAGAGTTAACGGCAAAGATTCCTGAAGTTGACCGGCCTTGTAATCAGCAGGTTGATATTCATTTATCCAATCGTCTCCGAATTCCGAAATAATCTCGGATTGCGTCAGCTTCGTGCCTTCCAATGTGATGAAAGAGTTGGTGCCGATCAAATTTGAAGTTAAAGAGTCGGCGAAATAATTGATTGTCACAGTGACAGATGTGTCTTCTTTTATGTAAAGAATATTGAAAACCGCATCTGCGTCCATAACCCACGGCAAAGGCTCCTGCAGTTCGCCCGGTTTGTAGCCGTCCGGAATATAGAAATCCAACCAACCGACACCGATTTCGGAAATAAAATCATCTTCCGTAATTTCCGTGCCGACAGCAGAATCAAAAGATTTCGTTCCGATCGGACTTGAAGTCAAAGAATCGGCGAAATAATTCACCGTCACTGTTGCAGGCGTACTGCCTTTAAGATAAAGAACATTCAAAACGGTGTCGGCATCGATGGTTATGGGGAGCGGTTCTTGAAGCTGACCGGCCTCGTAATCAGGAGGCTGATACCAATTCAGCCAATCAGCACCGAGTTCTGAAATGAGATCAGATTCCGTGATTTCAGCACCTTCGTAAGAAAAGACATATTCCGTCGCTAAAACGCTTGATTCCAAAGAGTCGGCGAAATAATTCACCGGAACAACGGCGGAGAGAATTTCGTCACCGTCGAGGAAGAAAATATCAAAATTATTGTAAGCGTTTGTAAACGGTTCCGTAAATGTTGTGTTTTCCATCACAGGAAGCGTTTGAATATATTTCATCGCATCCGACAAATTCGACGGGTCGGAATCGTTTAAATCCCACATATAGCCTGCCGGCGCAAAGTTTCCGGTGAATATCAAATCAGATTCATCCGTCTTCTTTTGAAAATCCGCGTACTGCGCCAATTCTTCCGGCGTTAAGTCAAAAAAATTGACGTTAATGTAAACCGCACCGCCGCCTGCATTAGCCATGTTTCTCTCAAACGTCACTGTCTGGCCGCCGGTTCCCGAAACATCAACTGTTGATCCCGCCATCATGAAAATGCCGCCGCCAAAGCCGCTGCTCTCATTTGCGATATTTCCGATAAATGATGTGTTTTCCGACAGTAAAACAGAAGAGTTTTGCGAAAAAATGCCGCCGCCGTTCGCGGCAACATTATTGAGAATTAAAACATCTCCCGAAATGTCAAGAGTTGAGTTTCTTGCATAAATGCCGCCGCCGCCGATATTCTCATTTGCGGCCGTGTTTTCACTGATGAGAACATCATCGGAAATTTTTGTATTTGAATTTGTTAAATACAATCCGCCGCCGGAATTTTCCGCGCTGTTCTGAGCAATGGTCGTGTTGTTTTGAAGCGTCAGCTTTCCGCCCGAATAAATACCGGCGCCGCTGCTTTTTGCTGTGTTTCCGGCAACCAAAACATTATCTTTCAAGAGAAAAGAGCCGAAAAAGGCAATTCCGGCACCATTTGAAGCTTGATTTTCGAGAATTTGAACGTCATCCGACAAGACGGCGCTGCCTTGAGAGTAAATGCCCCCGCCGACTGTTCCTATCGGTGATGAAGACGAATCAACGGCTTTGTTATTTTGAATCAGAACATCATTGGAAATGTTCACGGGCGCAAAAGTAAAAATGCCGCCGCCGCCGGCAGATTTTTTAGTAGTCGTTCCCGAGATATAAATCGGAGTGACGATTTCAGCCGTATTGTTTGAAATGTTGACGTCGCCGAAAATATCAAAAACATAAATCGGTTCAGTTGCATTATGATTTACGAAAATGCCGCCGCCCATAACGGCATTATTGCCGGAAATTTCAACGGAATCAAAAATTTCCAATCCCGGAATCGTGCCTTCAGATTGGAAAAAATCTGAAAAAATGCCGCCGCCGGCCGATCCTTGAGCTTTGCCGCCGTAAGTAATTGTGTTGTTTGTAATTTTTGTATTTTCATAAATTTTCAGATATGATCGATGCGAGTCAATGCCGGCGCCTGACGGATTTCCGTCATATCCGTCAATCGTATTGCCGGAAATAATCGTATCGCCGCAGATATCGACAACGGATTCCAGAAGATGTATTCCGCCGCCGGACGGTTCTCCCGCAGTCGGACCGGGACGCGGATCGCTGCTGCCGGATCCGATTGCTGCGTTGTTTGAGATATTGCAATCCCGAATGGTCAAATTGCTGTACCAAATGTTAAGGCCGCCGCCGACACCGTCTCTGCAATTCGTAATTGAAACGTTTTCAAGTGTCAGATTCGTACAATGATCAATGTAAAAACCTGAATTGTTGCAGTTGATAATTTGAATGTCTTTGACTTGGAGATTTTTCATTTGAGGATTTTGTGACACATTTTCCAAATTTATGCCGACACCGTCAAAAAGAACATTTTCGCTTGACAGTGTGATATCGCTTCCGCTGACATTCAAAAACAGATAATAATCCGAAACGGCAAGAGACGAATTGATTTTTCGGACAGCTGACGAATCGGATTTAAAAATAAGCGTTCCCGGCTTTGAATAATTGAGACCGAGCGCAGTACCTGCAAGACTTGACGGATTAACGGCCGCTTTAAATTCATCCGCTGTAAAAAGATCGTCTGTGAGATCAATATCGTTTAAAAGAACGATTGTATTTTCGGTATCATCGTTGCTGTTTGTTACGTTAATCGCATTACGAAGCTCTTGGCCGTCTGAAACTTCGATTGTTTCAGCCGCTGCTGTTCCTGCCGCCATAAAAAAAACGGCAAAAATTGAAATGAGAATTATAATTCTTGTTTTTGTTTTTATACACGTTTTTGTATTCGTATTTTGCATAATGTCGCCTCTTCGTTTTTAAATCAGGCTTAAATTTTGCGTTACAAATAAATATAGATTTGCGAATATAAAAACGTATTTAATTTGTAAAATATATAGATTGTGATTTTGAAAAGTCTTAGCGTGCGGAATAAATCTTTAAATATTGTAATGAAGTGTATTAGTGATACACGAAAATTTCATCAATTCAATTTATTATTTTTAATTCAGGGTGAACGAATGCCACACAGATGTACAAAATGCGGTGCTGTTTTTGAAGACGGGGATTCCGTTATTCTGACAGGCTGTCCGGAATGCAAATGGAATAAATTCCTTTACGTCAAAGCGGAAGAAGTCGCAGGAAATGCGGGTACAGATACCGAAAGCAAACCGGCTGCGGCGGCCGACTGGAATATTGAAGAGCGCGTCGCGGAAAAGCAGGACAAATCCATTGACAGCATGCTTGAAGATATTGACCGCGCTTTGGATTCCGATGATGTCAACAAAAAAGAACTGAACCCTGACCGAGTCGACTCAATTCGCATTTTAGATACCGGTTCATATGAATTGAATTTGGGATCCATCATGGAAAACGATGAAATCGTTGTCGGTATCAAAGAAGAAGGACAATACGCAATTGATTTGCCGATGATTCTTCAGCAGTCAGGAAAACCGAAAAAAAGTAAGAAGAAATAATTTTAAAATTTATTTTTTGCTTTTTACTTTTGATCGATAACATTTTCGACAAATTGGTTTTGCAAAAGTTGTTTCATTCTCTTCTCCGCATGAAAAACAATACTTTTCTGCGAAATCCTCATTTTTATATCGAGTCCAAGAAGAATAACATTTTTTACACAATGGTTTATCGAATTTATCTTCAAATTTGCTTTTGCATCGAATACAATAACAATCTTGATTCGAAAAGAAAGGAATTAAATCCGCAAAATTATTTTTACTTGAAGATTTTGATTCCGAATCAGATTGAACTGCTGATTTTGAAGATTTGATTTTTGAGCCTTTAGATTGAGCGGCGGCGGCAACAACAGGCGCGACCGGGATTTCTCGATCGAATTGACTGATTTTGTAAATTCTTTGAATTTCAGTATAAACTTCATCATACAATTCAGGATCGGATTCTTTTAAAACACGGACACCGAATTCAATATTGTTTTCCTGAGAAAATTGATACAAGTTCATTGATGTGATAATAGCTTTTGATTCATTAAGATAACATTTCGCGTGTAAATTTTCAAGAGCGGCAATCTTAACATTTAAACCGTTGAACTTGCTTTTTTGTTCACTCAGCTGTTTTGAATCTTTTTCCTTTAATTTGTCATCTCGGTAAATGAGAGTGATTGAAATGTTTCTTAAACTTGCTTCTTTTAATAAATCTAAAAAACGTGGCGAAATTTGCAGATACGGGCTAACCAAAATAATTTCTTTCTGAGCTTTTTTGACAAGATCGCTTAACTCTGCCGAACAATGTTGTGTATCTATCAATTTAACCATAATTTCCACCAACTTAAAAAAATTAAAACAAAAATGAGATATAAGAAAATTATTCTTTCGAATTTTTAACGGCAATCACGCCCATGTGATCGACATGAAACGGCGCCAAATCCGCGGTTTTTAAAATTTTAAATGTTGCGTCGGCATTCTTTTCAAGAATTTTAATTTCTTCCGCGAAGACTTTTTTCGGGTTTTTGGCGACATCGACGCTTCGGGCTTTGATTGATAAAATCAAATGGCCGCCGTCTTTGAGGAAGTAAGCCGCATTTTTGCAGGCGATTTCCGCTTGGTTGGCTTGAGCGACATCTTGGAAAATGACATCAACGGGCTCAACGATCGGAACGTAAAGTTCGGGTCTTGACGCGTCGGAAAAAATCGGAATAATGTTGTTTCTTTTTTCGGCAAGCATCACCAAATCGCGCATGGGGCGCTCCGCAAATTCGACTGCGTAAACAACGCCGCCGCCTTCTGCAAGAATGTCGGAAACGTGGCTGACGGTTGTTCCGGAAGCCGCGCCGAGATACAAAACGCGAGAATCGGAAACCAGCGGGATTTTTAATTTTTTCTGATAAAGCGCGCCGAGTTTGCTTCTTTTCGGATCCCATGAGCGGTATTCGACACCGTCATCGTCTGCCATGATTTTTTCGCCGTAAACGGAAACGCCGGGCGCGGCGCTTTTCGTGTAAAGCTGGAATTTACCGCGCATACGGCCTTCGTAAACGCCGTCAGAATAGGGTTTTAAGAAGTCCGCCATTTAATTCGCCTCCTTTTTCGATTCGGCTTGCGCGATTTGTTTTTGTTTGATTCGGCCGACTTTGTCGTTTAAATCCGATTCGATTTTCGGGTTCAGGCTGCCGGAATAGAAATCCGTTCGCGCGGACAAGCTGACGGCTGCCGCGAATGAGCGCGCGATTTTGCCGCGCAGGCGAAAAGGCGCCGTGTTTAAAATCGGGTGACTGAAAATGATTCCGTGTTTCGGCGACGGCGCATTGGAGCGGAGGTGTTTGACCATTGCTTTTTCCGCGCCCATCACTTGAATGCTTCCCGACGGCATCGCCGCCAAGTGCTTTAAGCCGCCGGCCATGCTGAGAAGGCGCGCGCCTAAAACAACGCCGGCAATTTGCGATAAATTCGGCGCCGTTTCTTTCATTTTCATTTCGATAAAAGATTCAACGGCGGCTTTTCGTTCATAAAGAGAAAGAATGTCGTCGGCAAACGACTGCATCAAAATCAAATCTTCGTGTGCTGCCGGCGCGCCCATTAAAGACTGGGACGCGGATTCCGGGATTTCTGAGACGAAGCGAACGTAAGATTCGGCCGGCAAATCCAATTCGGGATAATAAGCGCTGTACCAATCGACCAGCCGCTCCGTTAAATGATTGATGGTTTCGTTCAAATCGTCCAATGCTTCCACCGCCTGAATCACTTTTTTGTCTTCGGTCATGGAAGCGGAAAGCTGTTTGCGCGCGGTTTGAATCGCGATTTCGCGAAGCGTTGAGATGTATTCGGCATCGGAATCCGCGAGTCCGGATTCTTTTGCCATTTTCCGATAATCCGGTTTTTCGATTTGAAAAACGGATTTGAGAGACGAAATTGAACGAATATTTCGAGAAGAAGGAAGAATCGGAATGAGCCGATCCGATAATTCCAAAGATGTTGAAATCAGCGGCTTTTCGGATAATTGGAAATCGTTGCCGGAAACCGTGTCAGAAGTATTATCAAAAGAAACGGTTCCGAACCATGTTTCAAAGCTTTTGGATTTATTTTCGGGATCAGCCATGATATTCCGCTCCTTTGTTGTTGGCTTTCGTGATTAAAACTTCGCTGCCGGGCGGCATTTTTTCAAGAAGAAGAGATCGAATTTCTTCGGATTGGTTCTTGTCTTCTGAAAAACCGTAGACAGCCGGACCGAACGAACTGATTCCAGCGCCGTAAAGACCGTTTTTAAGCATCAGATCAATAACGGTTTTGACTTCCGGCGGCTGGACGGCAACTTCGTGTTTCTTAAACCCGAGTTTTTGCAGGCTGTTCACCGCATTGCCGAGCCCCTCAATGTTTTGCTCAATGATTGCCGGAAGCATTTGCATTAAAATAATGTGAGACGTTTCCCGAACTTCTTCAATCGGAACCGGGCAAACGCTTTGGAAAAAGTGTTTTTCTTCTTCGCCGCTGATGCCGACTTTGGGCGGAATCGCGACAATCACGTCCCAGTCCGGGAAATCCAAACGGAGAAGCATGTTCGCCGGCGGCGCCGTGCTTCTTGAAGACGGTAAAAAACCGTTCTTATCGGCTGCGTTGTGTCCGGAATCAACAATGAAACCGCCATGCTCAAACGCTAAAACGCCGATACCCGACGTTCCGCCGCGGCGCGTGATTTGCGCGAGCTCTTTAACGCTTTTTCCGAGACCGTAAAGCTCGTTGACCGCCGTCGCGGTTGAGAGCGCGATTTGCGTTCCCGAGCCGAGTCCGATGTGCTGGCGGACGGGAGATGAAAATTCAAAAAGGGCGCCTTCGTTTTCGGGCAGGAGCGCTGCTGCGATGCCTGCAATCTGCGCCGCAAAAACCGGGTCGCACGGCAAAACGTCACCGTTTTCAAACCGTTCGGTGACGATGACGGAATCCGATCGCTTTGCGCGAAGCGAAATGCCGCCGTCTGCGAGTGCCAAGCCGACGCTGCCGTCAAGCCGGCCGAGACCGCCGTTCATATCAATCAAGCCCATATGAATGCGGGAAGGCGTTTTTATTTCAAACATAGAAACTAACAGTAAGAGTGATTGCAATACTATAAATGTAACCAAAAAAAGAACTCAAATAATTAAAGCTATTCGTTTGCAACAATGAAAAAAAAGAATCTTCATTTTTGTCTTTTCTTTAATTATTTTGGTTTGCAGCCTGCGTTTTTTGTTATTTTTATTGTTTTTGCTGCTTTTCCTGCTGCTTTCGCTGTTTTTCATCCTGCTTCCGCTGCTTGCGTTCCGCGAGCCAATTTCGGATATAATGGCGGATAAAATACGGATACAGATACCGGCGAATCGTCCAGCGCGTGTTTTTATTCAGAATGAAGCGAAGCATCGGGATATAGCCTCGCGGAATCCAAAACGAAAAAGACATCGTTGTGTCCGTTTCAAACATTTTGTTTGTCAAATCGGGAACGATGCAAATGTCGTTGCGGACAATTGCACCAAGTTCCGCCGCTTTTTTTCGTTTTTTGGAAGAGCGGGACGTTTCTTCGATTTCCGCCAAATAAGCGTAAGTCGACGCTTTAAAAGAATGAATCGTGCCGAATGCCAGCGCCGTGTCCGCCGGATCGGAAAGTCCGAAAACCACATCTGCCGACATTTCATCAATGTCCGCCCGAAGCAGCAAATCGCTTGCCAAGCGCGCCGACGATTTTGAAATTCGGGCGGCGGCGGTGATTGAATCAGAAACAAACCGGCCGGGATCGGAAAGGTCGACATAGCGTTTGATTTCATCTAAAAAGTCGGATAAATCGCCGTCGGATTCGTCATCGGAGTTATCATCGAATTCGTCGTTTGAAACTTCATCGCCTTCAAATTCATCATCGGATTCGCTGTCAGAATCCCAATCATTTTTATCAAATTCGTATTCCGTTGTTATGGTTTCTGTTGTAACCGTTTCTGTCGTTTCGCCGAATTCATTTTCGATTCCGAGATCTTTCACTTCGTCTTCGTTCAGCGTTAAAACGTCATCTGTTTCCGTTACAATATCCGGCGCTTCAAAAACGGTTGTTTGAGAATCGCCGTCGGAAACTTGAATGTTTTTCGAAAACATTTCTTCCGTGTGAACAATAATTTCGTAATCGCTGCCGTTTTCGTTTGTTTTCACAGATCGGACGCTGACTTTTTCGTCCGTGAAAGTGACGTGATAAGCGTTTTTATCGGCACCGGATTCGGAATCTGAATCAGAACTCGGCGCAGCATTTTCATCAAAATTATCGAAATCCAAAAGTATGATTTCATAAAACCAAATTTTTAATCGAATCAGGATTTGACTTTGGATTTTACCGTCAACGGTTTTAAAAGAAAAATTTGCAAAAAGACGCATGAGAAGCGTCAGCAAAAAAGCTGCGGCTAAAACGATAATGAAAAGGAGAAGAATCAAGCCGGCCGCAATCAGCAGATAATGTCCGGCCGAAGCTAAAACTGTTTGAAGCGTCATGAATCCGAATTAAAAACGGCAAACCGTTTAGGAATCAGCAGCCGCAATCGTCTTCAACAATGATGGTTTTGGCTTTGGGCTCTCTTTCTTTTTTCGCGGCTTTGACTTTGTCGATGATGGACGGAACCATGCCGAGGAACTTGACAATTTCGTCTTCCAAACTCGATTCGTTCAAAGTTAAAATTTCGGTTTTGTCGCCGTCGATGACGATAAATGCGACAGGCTCGACTTTCGCGCCCGCGCCGCCGCCGCCGCCATAGGGTGTTTTGGCAAAATCAGTGCCGGTACCGGCACCCGCTTTGCCGCTGCCTTCAAAACCGCCGCTGACAAAGCCGACGGAAAGTTTTGTAACCGGAATTAATGTTTTGCCGCCTGCAATAATCGGCTCGCCGATGACAGTTTGCGCGCTGACGATTTTTTCAAGCTCGTTTGTGACCTCTGAAATAACTTCTTGAATTGTCATGATTCTCATCCTTGTTTTTGAATAATTGCAAATAATGAAAATAGATTGGCTTGATTCTATTTGACTTTATTTGACTTTGATATTTTTATCGATATAATTGTATAATAAACAATCATCAATATGAATCTTTTTGTTCAATATTCTTCCGAAAAATTTTCAAAGAAATTTTCGAGTTCATCCGCCAGTTGCATCGGCGAAATATCAATGAATTCCGCGCTTTCTTCCGGCGGAAAAACGTGATTGACGGAATATTTTCCAAGCTTTGCCGCCGAACTTTTTTGAAAACGCGCGTCGAGTAAAATGCGCGCGCCGTAATCCGTCGGCGATCTGACGGCGCGTCCCATCGCCTGCCGAATCCGCCGAATCGTCGGAATCAGAATGACAAAATTCCAGCCTTTGCCGGGGCCGAAAACCGTGTCGTAAGCCGCTTCAACCGCTTTCGTTCTGTCATTGAGCGCGGGATAGCCGATACCGACAATAATCACCGAACGCGCGCGGTCGTCGCGGAAATCAACGCCTTCGCTGAGCGTTCCGAAGATGTAGCTGACCAAAACGCTGCGTTCACCGGATTCGCCGATTTTGAAAAACTCCTCGCGAACGGCGTTTGATGAAACACCGGGCTGATCCAGCAGAACTTTGATTCCGGCTTCAGTCAGCATCCATTCCTGCGATAAAAACGAATAATATTTTTCGGCTTCGGCAAAGCTTTGGAAGTAAACAATCGTATTTCCGGCAGTTGCCAAAATCGCCGATACAAGCGTTTGTTCAACGGTTTCCCGAACCCAAACATGGCTTCTTTTGCTTTGGTAAAGCGGCGGAACAGATACCGCGTAAGTCCGGCGGTTTTCGGGCGGAAATGTAATCGGATACGCGATTTCAAGCGTTTGGCGTTCGATTCCGAGTGTTTCTTTTGCCATGTCAAACGGACGGAAGGTAGCCGACATCAGCACTAATCCGCCGAGAGAATCAAATAGCGGCGCCGTGACGTTTCGAGGAATACATGTGAAAAGCTCGACGCGTCCGTAAATTTCATTCGATTCGACATCGCGGCGGATGTTTAAAATCGGATAAAAATTCGGATTTTCGGAATTGAGCAAATACGCGAAAATAAAATTCGACGCGCGGACGATGTTTGATTTTCTTCGAACAGAATCGGCGCCGGATTTATAGCGTTCGTGATAAACCGATTCGATTTCGTCGCCGACATCGGAAACGCCGAGCATAATGTTTTGAACGGATTGAATCGTCAGCTTTTGACCTTCGGATTGGTTGTAGTCGGCGATTTTTCGAACAAACCGCTCTTTCAAAAAATCAAAACGCTCGTACGGGTCGCTGATTCGAATATCAACCCAATTTGTTCCGATTCGATTGCGTTCGCCAAAACCCAGCGCGGATTCGTAAGAATCGCGAACGGATTCGACAAAAAGATGGAAAATCTTTTGAGCATCTTCTTTGAGTTTTTCGGGAAAATGATTGGCATGTTCTTCAATTTCATTAATCGCGCGTTCGATGACGCGCTCTGAAATCGTAATTGATGAATGCGAACGCGCAGCGTTTTCAATATTGTGCGCCTCGTCAAAAATAACAATAACATCTTCGGGAAGCTTTTCAAGCCAGCCGAGAAGCGTTAAGAAAATTTCCTGGCTGAGAACGTGATGATAATTGCAAATAATCAAGTCGGCGTGCTTCATTTCGCGTTTGAGAAGCTCGTAGCCGCACATTCCTTTTTCTTCGGCGTATTCGTTGATGTCTTCGGAACTTCTGACATCGTCAAAAAGCCATTTTTTAAACGGTGTCACGTCCGACTGAAGCACTTCGTACAAATAAGGACAAATTCGATCTCTCTTTTTTTGAAGTTCGGGCTCCATCTTTTTAAGATCGTTTTCAATTTCGCCGGCCAGCATTTTTTCCTGTGGGTCGCCCGATTTTTTGAAGCGTTCATTGGATTCCGACAGCTCGCGTTTTGCTTTCGAATAAATGCGTTCTTTTTCCAAAAGCTCGTACGTGTTTTCCGTTTTGGCGCGGCATTCTTCGTAGTCCAAATGGTCGGGGCAAATCGACTGCTTGCCTTTCATAACAGCGACTTTGATATCAGTTTTTCGTTTGATATCGCGCGCTTCGTGAATGAATTGAACCATTTGCTGATGCACATTTGTAACGATGATAACTTTCTTGTTTTGTTTTTCCGCAATATCCAAAGCCGGCGCAAGCGCGCTGAGGGTTTTTCCGGTACCGCACGCGCCTTCAAACAAAACGACTTCGCTCTTTTCAAGCGCTGACGCTATTTGTTTCATTGCGTCTTCCTGATTGGGATAGCAACTCGGTTTGGTGAAATATTTCATAAAACCGGGCGCGTTTTTTTGTTCCGTTTTCATATCATACGCCGTCGTGAATTGAGGTTTTTCCTGAGTCGGTTCATCATCCATTGTTTTGCCGGCCTGTTTTAAAAACAAATTGCGAGAACTGTGAAAGTATTCAATTTGTTGCACAGATTTTCGGAAAACAAATCATTCATTGTATATACTTTCTATCTTTTCGATTTTTTTTCATTTCTTCCAATTCTTTTTGATTTTTAAACCGCCGTCTCTTTTTTGAAAACGAGCTGCGGATTTCCGGCTTTGTTTTTTTGATAAATTCGAATTTCAAGCGTTTGATTTGATGAAAAACCGTAATTGTTCGATGTTTCGGATTCCCCGTCAGCCGTTACAAAAACACTTGAGACAGTCGTATTCAAACTGTCGTTTCCGGTCAGCACCAACATTTCTCCGGGAGACCAAAATCCGTCTTTGAGCGTTTCCGAATTGGATTTCCCGTAATCCGTGTTCTTTTTGCCGCTGCCGATATGTTCGTAATAAACGGAAATATCGCCGTAAACCAGCTTTCCGCCCGACCCCGGAATTCCGGAATAAGCATTTCCTTTTCCGGAAATTTGAATTGAAACGGAATCTATCGGCAAGGTGCTGCCGCCGGCGTTTTTCAAAACCAAAACATTGTCCTGAAAACGAACGGAATCGTTGTAGCGGTCGCCGCCGGAAAAATCAACGATTTCGATTTTAACCGGCGTGTTTGGAGACAAATCGTAATTTCCGAAAACCGCGCCGACACTCAAAAAAAGAGCGCCGCCGATTGAAAATGTGATTAAAATTAAGATCAGAGATGAAAATTTCATTGAAGGTCACATAACCGATGAAATCAAAAAACATGTTAAAGCTGCCGATTTTTTAAAAATACGAAAGTTTTTAAGGCAACCAAAATCCAAATCAAAACAACAATTCCAAAACTCTTTATAATCTTCAATCCATATTCCGTAAAATAATATTAGTAAAATTCAAAATTTTAAATTTTTCAAAAACAGCAAAGGAATACTTATTATGGTTATGGACAAGCTCGGAGATTCTCTCCAAGGCGCCCTCAGAAAACTTATCGGTGCCGGCCGCATTGATGAAAACATTGTCAATGAAGTTGTCAAAGACATTCAGCGCGCGCTTTTGACTTCTGACGTGAATGTCAAGATGGTCATGGAAATGTCAAAGCGCATTAAGGAAAGATCCTTAAAAGAGGCGCCGGCAAAGGGTTCCGACCCGCGCGAACACGTTGTTAAAATCGTGTATGAGGAAATGGTCGCTATCATGGGACAGGGCGCGAACATTGAACTCAAACCCCAAACCATCATGATGGTCGGTCTTCAGGGCAGCGGTAAAACGACGTCTGTCGCCAAATTGGCGCGCTTTTTCCAGAAGAAAGGATTGAAGGTTGCCGTCATCGGCGCCGACAATTTCCGCCCGGGCGCTTATCAGCAGTTGAAAACGCTTTCAGAGAAGCTGAACATTTTCTTCTACGGTGAAGAAAACGAAAAAGACGCTGTCGGAATCGTTAACCGCGGCATGAAAGAGATTGAAAAATACGATGTCAAAATTATCGACACGGCCGGCCGCCACGCGTTGGAAGCCGATTTGATTGCCGAAATGGAAGCCATCAACGAAGCTGCCAAACCCGATCAGAAATTTTTGGTGCTTGACGCCGCTATCGGTCAGCTCGCCGGACAGCAGGCAAAAGCGTTCAACGACGCTGTCGGCGTGACCGGAATCATCATCACAAAACTTGACGGAACGGCAAAAGGCGGCGGTGCGCTGTCAGCGGTTTCCGAAACAGGCGCACCGATTGCGTTTATCGGGACAGGGGAAACACCCGACGCGTTTGAAAAATTCGACACCGACCGTTTCATTTCCCGTCTTCTCGGCATGGGCGACTTGCAGTCGCTGCTTGAGAAAGTGCAGGAATCCATGAAAGAAACCGAGCTCGATGTTGACAATATCATGAAGGGGAAATTTACCCTCAACGACATGTACGCTCAGCTCGAAGCCATGAACAAAATGGGACCGCTCAAACAAGTGATGAGCATGCTTCCGCTCGGTTCGATGGGTCTTGGCGGCGCTAAGCTTTCCGATAAAGATTTGGACGCGACAAGCGAGAAAATGAAGTATTACAAAGTGATTATGGATTCGATGACGGCCGCCGAGCGCGACGATCCGAAAATTATCAGCGCCGGCCGAATCAGCAGAATCTCAATGGGATCGGGACGCAGTTCCGAAGAAATCCGCGAACTTTTGAAATATCACAAAACCATGCAAAACGCCTTTAAGAATTTCGCCGGCAAAGGCGGCGGCCGCAATATGCAGAAAATGATGAAAAAAGGCGGCATGGGCGGCGGAAATCCGGGCGGGAACTTCCCGTTCTGATTTAAATTTATTATTTTTTAAAAAACGTACCTTGTTTTTCAACAACTTTTTTGAAAGATTGTGCGGCTCGCGCGCGGCGGCGGCCATTGCCGGCAGCAACGCTACTGCTGTTGCAAACAAAAAAATAAAAAAGTTTTTGCTGCTGTCATTGACAACAGCGTTTAAAGTTACTGCGCCGTGAAAACTTTCATATCGGCCGGCATTTTGACAACATTTCCGGTTTTTAATCCGATTAAGTTTTCAACGCCTTGATCAGCGGCAAGGTCCACAATTCTTTGTGAAACGACGCCGTCGAAAAGGATTGATTTTGCGCCGTCAACGCCTTTTTTCAATGCAACGGCGAGTTCTCTGACAGGCATTTCGGAAATCACGGCGTTGTTTTCATCTAAAATTTTAGAAGACATTGTGCCGACGAGTTTCTCCATTTCTTTGTCAAACGGTGCCGGAATCGCAGGTTTCTTTTCTTTAACCGGCTCTTCTTCTCTGCGGCCTCTGTCGGATCTGTCTCTTTGATTTCTGTCATTTCTGTCGCGCGGTGCCGGTCTTTCGTCACGGCTTTCTTCCCGGTCGCGACCTCTTTGAGCTTTTTTCGGCTCATACTCATATTCAACCGCTTCTTCGGCAACGGCCAAAACTGCCGGTCTGCGTCCGCGTCTCGGCTTTTCTTCTTCGGCTGCTGATTCATCTAAATCCACATAGTTGACGGCAATCGCGTCGTCAATTTCTTCCGTTTTGGGTTTAACGGATCTTGCGCGAAGCTGTCTCGCAGGTTTTTCTTCCCTTTCAGCCGGCTCGGCGATTTTCTCGGAAAGCTTTCTGCGCTCCGGCTTTTCAACTGTTCTCTCTGTGCGGCTTCTTCTGACAGGAACTTCTTCCTCTTCGTCAATCATTCTGCCGGAGGCAGGTTTTCGAATAGCTGCAACTCTTTTTGGCGCGGCTTTTTCAACGGTTTTAACAGCGCGCGCGGATTTTGACGGTTCAACCGTCTTTCTTGTTCTTTTCGCAGGAATAACAAGGCCGTATTTTTCGATATACTGATCCTTCGTCATCTTGCGGCGGAGTGCCAGCACGATTTCTTTTTGAAGCATATCTTCAACCGCTTTGCCGTCCGGCGGACGGGCGATGTAATCGACATTGGACACCTGCATCAGCTCGCGAATAATTAATTCGCCGCCGCGGTCACCGTCCGTGAAAACCGTGACTTTTTTGCCTTTGAGCAGATCAATCACTTCCGGCGGAATGTTTGTGCCGCCGACACTGATTGTGTTTTTAATGCCGCCTTTCAAAAGATTTAAAACATCGGCGCGGCCTTCAACGACAATAATTTCGTTGGAATTGTATTCGGGGCCGGCCGGCAATTTGTTTTTGCCGTATGAAGTGATGCCTTCCACGCGAACGGATTCGCGAATGACATCCGTGATTTCCTGCGCTTCGATTAAATCATCTTCAAACATTGTTTTATAAATGTTCTTGGCGCGCTCGACAATGTCAACGCGTTTTGAAGCGCGGACATCTTCAATTTTCATTACTTCGATGTTTGCAACGCACGGGCCGACACGGTCGATTGTTTCAAGAGAAGCCGCCAAAACCGACGTTTTGACTTTGTCCAAACTTGACGGAATGAAAATATTTCCGCGTGTCTTTCCGTTTTTGGTTGTCACCATGACTTCAATTCTGCCGATACGCCCTGTTTTTTGAAGTTCGCGTAAATCTAAATCGGTTCCGAGAAGTCCTTCGGTTTGTCCGAAAATGGCACCGACAATATCCGGCCTTTCAATAACGCCGTCGGCGGTGATTTTTGTTCTGATAATATATTTTGTTGTATCTTCATTTTGCATGATTTTTGTCTCCTGAACGGATCCAAAAACTCAAAAAAAACAGTAAACGGCTGCGAAGATTCAAAATCAAATAATATTAATATCCATTTCCAAGCGTTTCAGCCGCACGGGAAAAACATCAGTTAAGCGGCAGCCGGAAACAAAAATAAAATTCACGATTATCGTTAAGCAGCGTTTAATTTGCGCCCCCGGCGCAGACGACTGCTTTGAGTTGCCAAACTTGGGTTATACGCTTCGATTCTGTCGAATTTGAAAAGCGTTTTATTTGAGCTGCAAATCGTTTGAAACGAAATTTGACAGCGAATAAGACTGATTGAATTGCCGGTCAATTACGAATCATAAAGAGCCGACAGCATTGAATAATTGTTCTTATAAATTTGAAGTTTGGTTTTCTTCAGATAAATTATGAATGAATGTGAATTTTTAAATTTTTGTTTCGCATGAAAATCAAAATTTCGATTGATTGATTTCTACTGCGTGTTTTTGCCGGCTTTGCCGTGCTTTTCATATTGAAATGAATATAATTGTGATATTTCGGCGCTTAATTCGTCGTTTCGATTATTTTTCAGCGCGGATCAGGTTAAAACGCACGCAACTTTGTGGTGCTGTCACCTGTTATTTAGAGTGTGATTTTGAATCGATTTGATGCAGATTAATTTGTATCTGTCATTTTGAGTTCATCGATATTGATAATTTTTTAATTTCAAGATGCGTTTTGCATCCGATTTAAATTGATTATGAAGGTGATTGCGGTTTTCGTAAATCGAAAAACCGGTATTTGATTAATAATTCGCCAAAATCGGCGATAATGTTTGATTAAACAAACAAAGAATAAACAATATTTTGATTTAATAAGGTTTGTGGTAATTTTCACGAAAAATATAAAAAATGAAATTAAAATGAAGCGAAATTCGTTTTGTTTGCCGGTGTCGGCCTTGAGTGTTTTTTCGCGCTGCAGTCTGTCAGTTGCCGGTTTGCTGCCTGCACCGGCCGCCAATCGGCTGCCGCCGCGCGCGAGCCGCACAAATTTTTCAAAAAAATGAAATGAAAAAGCGAATGTGTTTTTCAAAAATGAAATGAAAAAACATGGATTGTTTTCAATAATTAAAAAAACAGAAATGGAAATTATTCATAAATTTCCAAAATGTATTCGGCCGGAATTTCGTCGATCAATAAAATGTCGTCGTTTGCGACCATGAGATTCAAACCGTCGTCAATCGCCGCGGCCGCGTCGATCTTAAAAATAGACGGGTTTTCCGAATGAATCATGGCAACTTCGATCGCTTTTTCAAGCGTTGTGCTCAAATGAACATATCTTTGTCTGACCGGCAAAATGCCTTCGTCTAAAACAATGTCAACCTCTTCGGGGCTGACGCCGTAGTAAGCGAAATCGCCTTCATAAAGCGGATAATCCAAATTTACGTCAACGGAATGGCCGTAAACGGCGCGGATTTTACCGCCGGAGATTTCATAACGTCCTTTTTCATCAGATTCGACAAGCGCGTAAACGTGATACTTTTTCGGCCACTTGTATTTGCGAGCGGCAGCGGCAGTCAACGCGTTGATGCTGACCCAGCCGTCTTCAAACATGGAAAGTCCGAGCTTGGCAGGAAAATGTCTTAAAGCGCCCGCGATGAAGCGGCCCAAGCGGTCTTCACGCTCTTCGTCTAAAACGAACTGCCCCTCCTGATCGCAATCAGGACACGTTTCTCCTCGGAAACAACCGTGCTCTTCGCATCTTCGAATCATAATACAAATAAACAGCATTTTTAATATAAATAAAGTTCTCAACGCCGTCCGTTACAAATCTTATTTGTCGGATTTTTTGGACAGCAAGGTAAAAATAGGAGAGTGAAATATTTGGTATGATAATTATTTCTCAAACCTCAGCAACTCATCACATCTCAATTGTTTTTTAAATCATCAATTTGTCCGTGTACCCAAACTCAATCATTTCTCAGGACTTCGGTTTATCAGACTCGGTTTATCAGACTATTGAATATGCGTTTTGTCAGGTCGGAAATACAGTTAATCGTCAAAGACGAAAATAACAATCAAAAGAGTCAGGTAAAAAGAATGGCAGAATTAAGAGAAATCTACGAAAAAGTACAGAATTTAATCAGCTACGACGACTTTGTCGCAAAAGTCGAAGAACGAAAAGAAGCATTAGGCGGCCTTTGCGATGATGAAATGTGCGCGCGCCTAGTTTTAAGCGATCTCGGCATTTCCGCAACGGAAAGAGAAGTCGTCACGATTGAATCTATTGATGAAAACAGCGGCAACATTTCTTTTGTCGCGAAAGTTTTAACGATTTACGACCCGCGCGAATTTAACCGCGCAGACGGAACAGTCGGCCGCGTCGCAACCGTTATGGCCGGCGATGCAACCGGCAGAATCAGAATTTCCGTTTGGGACGCAAAAGTGGACGCGATTGAAAACGGCGAAGTCAAGCCGGGATGCAGCGTTTCCGTTTCAGGATACACGAAAAGAGGCTTAAACGGTCCCGAAGTTCACGTCGGCAACAATGGTGTTTTCGCGCTTTCCGATGAGGAAGTCGAATACGAGATTCCGGTCCGCAAAATTGATGAAATCAAAGACGGCATGAACGACATCACCGTTCTCGGAAAAGTTTTGGATCTTGGCCAAGTCAAAACATTTACAAGAAAAGACGGCGGCGAAGGTCGTGTTGCGAACATGACAATCGGCGACCAAACCGGAACAATCCGCGTCAGCATGTGGGACGACAAAGCCGAACTTGTCAACGAGCTTGACATCGGAAACTCCATTAAAATCCAAAATGCTTATTCAAAAATCAACAACTTCAGCCAGAAAGTGGAAATTTCACTCGGCAATTCAAGTGTCGTCGACATCGCCGACGCGGAAGTGGAATACGAACAGAAATTCTCAAAAGTTTCTGAAATCACAGACGGCATGAACGGTGTCAATCTCTCCGGCGTGATTTTAGACATTTCCGATGTCCGCACTTTTAACAGAAAAGACGGCAGCGAAGGAACGATCGGAACGTTTACAATCGGTGACGAAACCGGCAAAATCCGTGTCAGCCTTTGGGATGACAAAACCGTTTATTTAGACGAATTTGACTTCGGCGAATCCGTTGACATTCTCAATGCGTATTCCAGAATGAATGATTTCAGCCAATCTGTTGAACTCAATGTCGGTTCACGCGGAAACGTCACCGCTTCCGAAAATGAAGTTCAGTACATGGAAAAATTTGACAATATCAATGATATCCTCCCCGGAAAATCTTATTCCGTTCAGGGCCGCGTTGTTGAAATCGGCGACCTCCGTGAATTTGAAAGAGATGACGGCACCCAAAGCACCGTTTCCAATATCGAATTAGAAGATGACAGCGGCAAAATCCGCGTCAGCCTTTGGGGCGAACACGCAGACATCGTCAACAACGTTCAAATCGGCATGACAGTCCGTATCAGCGATGCCTTTTCCAAATTCGGCATGAACGAGGAAATTGAGCTGAGCGCCGGAAACCGCACTCGCGTTACGATTATGTAATTGCGGAAAAATAAGATTCGAAATAGAATTTGAAAACAAAATTCAAACAATAAAAATTCGAAAATGGCGAACACGTTAAAGAAAAAATGAATCTTCATTTTTTCTTGACATTCTTTTTTTGCGATTTTTCATCAACTTTATTTTACCCGTTATGATACAATATTCAAAATATTTGAAAACTATATATTTTTGATACGGCCGATACAAGTTGATTTTGTGGACTGTTCCATCGGAAATCAAGGGGTTATAAATTATAATTCGTTTAGTTTAATTTTTAGTTTTATTTGTTTAGTTTAATTCTTAGTTTAATTTGTTTAGTTTACATTTAGCTCAATTTTTAACTTAGTTTACATTTAGTTTAATTTGCCATTAATTTGTTATTAATTCACTGTTAATTGCGTTTAATCATTCGGGTTTTAGTTTAATTCTCTACTTTATTATATCCACAAAACTATTTAACTCAATAAAGCACTCTTTAACATATCCGGAAATTAAATCTTGGGGGAAATAAATGACACAAAAACCCAATACCAGAGCATTTTTGTTCGATGACGTTTCTGATTCCAGCAAATTCGCGTTAAAGCGCAAAGCAGTCTTTGAGTTACGGCTGCCTTTTGTTTTGAAACCTTATGTTTTAAAACGAATTTGCGGAAGTGATTATTGAAATGTCTGAGAAATCAGGTCCGGGTTTAATCATTTCTGTATTATTCTAAAAGGCGAGCTTTTGCTGTGCTTTTTGAATGAATGCAATGAAATTTTCATTTCAATTATATTTCAAATTGGTTTTGCAAAATCAAATTTTACAAATACCAGATATATAAAAATGTTGAAATGGAAATTAAATGATTGCAGTAGAACATTAATGAATTGTAATGATTCATGTATGTCAATGATTAAACACAAAAACAGAATCAGCAAAGAATCAAAAACAAAATTAAAACAAAAACAGAAGATTTAAAAATGTTTTTTTCCGGATTATTAAATGCCGAGTCGCATTAGGAGGAAAATTCCATGAAAGTAAAAAATATCATGAGTTCGCCGGTTTACATTGTCGAGCCTGATGAAACGGTTGCACATGCGCGAAATCTCATGATGAAATATAAAGTCGGTTCAATCTTAGTCGTCGATGACCCGATGATTTTGGGTATTTTTACCAAATCCGATTTGAATATGAAGCTTTTCGAAGAAGAAGCGGCTTGGAAACGAAGGCCGATTGATCAAATTCCGATCAAATCCGTCATGACCGCCGATGTCGTGACGCTCTCGCCAAACGCGCCGGCGGCGGAAGCTGCCAAGCTGATGGTTGAAAAAAACATCGACCACATTCCAATCTTTGAAAAAGAAGTTCTCGGAATCGTTTCAAAAACAGATTTAATCCGGTTTGCCGCCGAAAATGCAACCGAAGGGCGCGTCGGTGACGCGATGACCGGAAAAGCCGTGGTTGTCAACACAAATCATACGCTTAACCACGTTATTGATGAAATGGAAAAGAACGCCGTTCAAAAAGTTATTGTCATGGACAACAATGAAAAAGCGGTCGGAATTGTTTCCGTCAAAGATCTTTCCGCAAGCGAACTGGTCGGCTCGGACGGAAAAAGAAGTGTTCGCGGATCCAAGAAATCCTCTTCCAAAGCCGCGAGATACGCGCTTGACACACCGTTCATCGCAGAAGATGTCATGACAAGCATCGTCGTCGCCGATGTCAGCGAATCTATCGCAAGCGCCGCCAAAAAAATCATTGACAACAATGTCGTTTCCCTTCCGGTCACTCGGAACGGAAAAGTTTCCGGCATGATTTCGAAAAATGATATTTTGAAGTGGCTTGCCGAAAATCAGGAAGCTCAAGAATAAAATCAAGAGCAAAGAACAAAGTGAACGGAATCATAAAAATCAAGAATTCATTTGAGAATTCACTCACATCTTACGCTTATGTTTCGGGATTTGAATTCGGTGCTGCCGTTTTCAATGTCGCCCGATTCATACCTCTATAAAAAACGTAATACATTAACCTAAAAATCAATCAATCACAAAAGGTGAAAAATATTATGCAGGTTAAAGATATCATGGTCGCTCCGCCGACAATTGATAAATCGGCAAAGATTTCAAACGCGCTCGGTATAATGGAAAAGAAAGATACCCGACGCCTTCTTGTCACGCACAACGGTGAAGTGACGGGCGTTTTGACAATGCGCGGTCTTGCCAAGGAGCTTGGAACGAAAAAAAGAACAAAGCCTGCTTCCTCTCTCCCTGTGGTGACGGCCGTTACGGAAAATTATACATTCGTTAAGCCTGCCACAAAATTTGACATCGCCGCGAAAATCTTGAAAGAAAAGGGCGGCGTGCTTTTGGTCTCAGATGATGAAAAAGAAGTTCTCGGATGGATTACGCCAAACGAATTGATCGGCGCGTATGATTTCGTCGGTCAGGCCAAGGATGTCATGTTTGATAAAACAATTATCACAATCAACTCCAGCGAACGGTTGGTTCACGCCCGTTACTTGATGCTTGAAAACAATATCGGAAGAATTCCGGTCATGGAAGACGGAAAACTTGTCGGCATCATTTCCGAGCGCGATGTCGCAAAGGCGTTTCAGGAATTCAAGGACAATGTTCCGGACAATCACCAGGAGGCACAGGTGAAGAATCTCCTCGTCGCCGATGTGATGTCCAGAAGTCCGATTACGGCAAAGCCGACAACGCCGGCCGAGCAAATCGTCAGTTGCATCGTTCACAAAAACATCGGTATCGTGCCGATTATGGACGACAATGAGAAGATGGTCGGCATCATCACGCGCAGGAGTTTGCTTTTGGCGATTCCGACGTTGGAATAATCAGAATTTAAATCGTAAAATAAAGGAAACGGATTTTTCCGTTTCCGATTTTTATTTTTTCCTTAACATTTATCTAATTTCCACTCCTTTTTCTGCCATGGAAAATTTACCGTCCGCAACGATTCGAAAAGCGAATGCCGATGACATTGATGACATCATGAAAATCGAGCACCTTTCTTTTCATCCCGAAGTCATCGAATCCAAAAAAGTGTTTGAAGACAGAATTGCGGCGTTTTCGGACGGCTTTTTAATCGCCGAAATTGAAAATGAAGACGGGGGCAAAGAAATTGCCGGATATATTTCTTCCGAACTCTGGAATTATTCAAAGGATATTCCGTATTCGAATTTCAGTCTCAATCATTCGGTTTATGAAACGCACAGCGATTCCGGTGAAGAGCTTTACATTTCATCAATTGCGGTTAACCCGGCTGTCCGCGGCGGAAAAATCGGCAAGCGGCTTTTTACGGAGCTTTTGAAAAGCGTTTCTGAAAAGTACGCGCTGAAAAGCGCGATTTTGCTTGTAAACAGTGATTGGCAGAACGCTTACAAAATGTATCAAAAAGAAGGATTTGTGACGGTTGATAAAATTCCGGATTTTTTTCCGGTTTTGGAAAACGCCGACAGCGGCGAAGATTTGTCGGGTGTCGGGATTATTATGAGAAAAACGCTTTCGGATTAATTTCTTAAAATCCGGATTCGTTTTTCATTCAATTTTTAAAAAACTGTGTGATTCACGCGCGGCGGCGTGGCGGCCGGCGGCGGCAAAGCATCAAACAAAATTCATATATTTGAAACAGGTTTTAAGATTCATATTTCAAATTTATGTATTAATTTTTCAGGACTGATTTTATGACAAATATCGCAATTATCGGGGACGAGCAATCCGGCAGAACGTCGCTCGGCTCCAAGCTCGGCAAAAAAGGAACGGATTCCGACATTACTTTATTCAATGACGATCGCCATGAACAAAAATATGTTTACATCGACGCGAAATCTTATCCGAAGTCGATGAAATCAATTGTTGCGGCACTGAATTTGTCCGACATGGCGATTCTTTGTATCACGCCCAACGGATTGACGCCGATTGTCGGCGAATGTGTGGTGGCACTGGATTTGCTCGGGTTTAAGCGCGGGATTATCGCAATTACGAAGTCGGACACCAGCTACGCCATGGAAATTGATGCTTTCAAAGAAACGCTTAAAAAAGTCACGGCCGGAACCGTTCTTGAAAATTGGGAAGTTGTTTCGCTCAACACAAACAAAGATGCGCCGAATGCTTTTGAAGGCATTGACGAATTGAAAGAACAAATTCACAAACTCGGCGCTGACATTGAAGCCGAGCAAAGAACAAAAGACGATTTGCCGCCGCGTGTCGTCATCGACCATTTCTTTAACGTGACCGGCATCGGTATCGTCATTCTCGGCAAAGTTTTGCAGGGAACGATTCACACGCACGATAAAATCGGTTTGTACCCGGTTGACAAAAAAGTCGACATCCGTTCGATTCAAACGCATGATGTCGATGTCAAAGAAACGGGAACAGGGTCTCGCGTCGGCCTCGGCCTCAAAGGCCTTTTGGAGCGCGAATTGGAGCGCGGATTTTTGCTTTCAAACAGCGAACTCATCGCGTCCGACTTTGAAATTGAATGTACGCTTTCAAAATTCACGAAAGGCGGCGTCAAATTAGACGATGTTCTGCATTTGTTTGTCGGCCTCCAATCCGATCCGGTCCGCGTCAAGAAAATTACGGTCGGCGGCACCGAAAAAGACAAACTGAACGCCGGCGAGACAGGCATTTTAAAACTTGAAGGCGGCAAAAAAATCGCTTACAGCAAAGAAGATGTGTTCTTGTTTGCAAGTTTGGAAGAAAATCAGAGATTTACGGCAACCGGAAAGGTTGTCTGAATTTAATTTTTAATATTTTAGATTTGTTTTTAAAAGAACAATTTAAAAAAAGAGTAAAAATAAAAATAATTTCAATTCGAAATTATTTTCTTTTTCCTTTCTTCTTTTTTCGTGTGTCTTCGCCGATTAAAGCATAAACCGGTGAAAATTTCAAGTAAGCGGTTGAGAGTCCGGCAAGCGCTGCCAAACCGAGCAAATATCTGGCGATAAAGCCTCTTTTAATGAATATCAAGCCGATTAAAGCGACAACGCCGATGACGAAGCGAATCATACGATCTTCTTTGCCGATGTTGGGCTCAAGTTCTAAGCCGCTGCTTCCGGCAACATTTTTTAAACCGGGAATTCCGAGAAAGCGTTCGAAAATCATCCAAATCATGTTTTTTGACCTCGTTATTTGTTTGCTTGTATTTGAAAACGGATTTTCGATTTTCAAAAATACATAGCATGAGATTTTTATAAAATAACAATATCCAAATTAGTTTTTTAGTATAAATATACTCCTTTGGTTTTTGTCTTTTTCCGCTTTGTCTGCTGCATCGCCGCACGCGAGCAGCATCCTTTTTCAAAAACGAATGAAAATCGGACGAATGGGTTTATTAATTTTTGTATAATTATTACTCCATCGTTATTTTAATATTATCTAAAAAGATTAAAATTTTAGATTATAAATTTCAAATTGGCTTTTGAGATTTTTGGAGTTTTATTCATAATAATTATCATTAAATTGTTTAAAATAAGGCCATTTTTTCAAACGTTGTTACAATATCGTTGTAAAATTACAAAGCGGTTGTAATGTTTTGATGACTTTGAAAATTGTTAATCTCATGTTTTTCGCGTGTCCCCCTCTATCCGTTTTATTCTCAAATTTACCGTTCAAAAAAGAGTAACATTTTTATATATGCGCTTTCTTTGTAAAATTTGCTTTTGGATTTTTATTTTAAAGCTAACAGTTTTTCAAAGTAAAGTCTAAAACCACACATTCTATAACCACAAACCATATTAAAAACACACACACACACCTGGGTTCCCTCACACAGGGAACTCATTTATTCTTATTTCTTCTTAATTTGGTTTGCAGCGCGTCAAACTGCGCTTTTTCAAATTTAATTGTTTTTGAATCAATTAAATTCGTTTTATTTTTCCAATTTTTGAACCTTACAATTATATTTTTGAGCCGTTCTGAATCTTCTTATACTAGCAAATCCTTTTTTAATTTCAAACTGAAACAAACTAAACGCTGATAACTATGACATCCTGTAAAATCGCTGATTTTCAATCCGAAACGCCGGAATTGCCGGCTTTTGCGACAAGCGCAGCAGATGCAGGATTTTCATGGATTGCGGATCATTTTTCAAATACAAACGGCGCGTTTTCAAACATCGCCGTAAAAGATTTGACAAATTTAACGCTCGCTCACTTTTATTGGAATTATCCGCAAATCGGGTTCTTGTATCTTCAAACACTGCTTTTGAAACAAGAAGAAAACGGCTCTTTCGGCGACCTTCGCGAAACCGCGCGCGCGATTTCTTGTTTGTCGGCAGCTTATTCTTATTTGGAAACGCATTCCGGCGGTATGGACAACAATGATTTGATGACCGCGCGCGGAAACGCGATTTCATATCTTTTAACGCACCGCGCCGACTGGAGCGAAAATCTTTACGACACAGTTTACATTCTGGCCGCGTTGGCTGATGCCGGCATTTTCGAAGAAGAACTTTCTTTGGATTTGTGCGAAAACGACAGCCCCGACAGACAACAGCCTGGAACGACTGCGCTGATCTTGACCGCGCTTCAAAAACAAAAGAATTTAGGCAAATTCAGCGAAGCCGCAGACTTCATGATTTTTGAATTTATTTCTGAAAAATTGAAGCTGTTGGTTTCCGTTCGCGAAAACGGATTTTGGAAATATACGGCAACAAGCAATTTGGTTTTGCAGGCATTTGTACTCTGCAACCAAAAACATATTGCAATGGAATCTCTTCCTTGGATTACAGAATCTCAAAAAGAAAACGGTTCATGGGAAAACGATCTCAACACAACGTCTCTTTCTCTTCTGACGCTTTAGCAGCTGACAGCATGAGTTTATAATGACAATGCCGAACAGCGTTATAACAAGCGTTAAAATAACAACAGCGGCGGCATATATGCTGCGTTTTTGAATGTTTGGCGGAAAGGTATTAATTAAAAAAGCCCGTAATTGGGGGAGCGCTTCAACTGCAAAAACGACAAAGCGGTAAACAAACATAAACAAAACAAATTCAAATAAAATCAAAAAACCAATATTTATCGGCATTTCGGAAAGGAAATCTGGTCAGGTAGACCGAATGGACTCTAGATCCGTTTAGCCGGGTTAGATTCCCGGGATTTCCGCCTTACTATAATAAATCAACACGGAGAAAAGGAGGAACAAAATATGGCAGACAGACCAATGCTTGAGCGGCTCGTCAAACTCAATGACGTTTGGCTTTCACGAAAAGACGTTTTGCACGGCGTTAAGTCATATGATGTTTCAACGAAAAAAATCCGTATTCATACCGATTGCGGTGAAGTCATCACCGTCAACAATTCAAGACGCAGCGCATCGGCGCGTGCGCTTCGCAATTCAAAATACAGAAAAGTCTGCAAACACTGCAAATTGTCCGACGAACGCGTCAACCGATTCGTTGCCAAGGATTTCTACGATCCGGGAATCACTTATGTCGAAGCGCCGACCAAAAAATCCGCGCCGAAAAAAGTGATGAAAAAAGGCGTGGGACAAACGCCTGTTGCAGCAGAAGCGCAGTCGGCAGTCACCGCACAGCCGGCAATCGCAGCACAGCCGGCAATCGCAGCACAGCCGGCAATCGCAGCACAGCCGGCAATCGCAGCACAGCCAACCGCTGAGCAGCCGTTGGCGGCAGCGCAGTCGGCGGCAGCAGCGCAAACTGCAGCCGAGCAGCGACTCGCAGCCGAGCAGCAGCCCGCCGCGCAAAAACCTGAGGAGCCCGTTATCATGTCCGCAAAAGAAAAATTCTCACCGTCTCAGCGAAAAAGATTGGAAACCTTATTGGTTTCGGATGAAATCGATTTGGACAGCCCCGATCTTCCGCCGTTTGAAGAATTGGAAGCGGATTTGGTTTCCCGAAGAAAAGCGGAGCTTGTTGACATTTATGAAAACAGCCGCGAACATATGCTGGCTCAGCTTGAACGCGACATTTCAGCATTCTTAATTTCCAAAGGTTTCATTGAAATCAAGTCTTCCATTCTCATTCCCGAAGAATATATCGTCAGAATGGGAATCGACAAAGACGCCGAGCTTTCCAAACAGGTTTTCAGAACCGACGACGGCAAATGCTTGCGCCCGATGCTTGCGCCCGTTCTTTACAATTATCTCCACCGTTTCGGAAAAGTCATGCCGGATCCTTTGAAAATATTTGAAATCGGTCCGTGCTACCGCAAAGAATCCGACGGCAGCAGCCATTTGGAAGAATTTACAATGGTGAATTTCTGTCAAATGGGCGACGGCTGCACGCGTGAAAACTTGGTTCAGCTCATTGACGAATTTTTAACGTACCTCGGCATCAGTTACGAAATCGAAGGTGACGAATGTATGGTTTACGGCGCGACCGTTGACGTGATGCACGGCGATTTGGAGCTTTCTTCTGCCGTTGTCGGCCCGGTTCCGATGGACATGGACTGGGGCGTTGACAAGCCGTGGATCGGCGCAGGATTCGGACTCGAACGCCTGCTCAAAGTCAGACACAATTTCAAAAATATCAAACGCGGAAGCCGTTCAGAATATTATTACAACGGCATTCATACGAATCTGTAAACAATTTATCAAAATTACAAAATTATCAATAATCCAGAAATTGGGGGATTTCGAAATGGGGGATTTTTTTTCGGAAATGAGCGACGCTGAATACAATCAGTTCATAGAGGACATCATTTCAAAAAAACCGCTGACGGACGAAATGATTCGCGCCATGCTTTCCGTAACGGACAGAAACAGTTTGAAAAAGATGTATGACGCTGCGGTTTCCGTCAAAGAACGCTATTTCGGAAACGATGTCTACCTTTACAGTTTCGTTTATTTTTCCACTTACTGCAAAAACCAATGCGCTTTTTGCTACTACAACGCCAAAAACAAAATCGATCGCTACAGAATTACACCGGAAGAACTGCGCGAAATGTGCGGCGAACTCAAAAATACCGGCGTTCACATGATTGATTTAACGATGGGCGAAGACCCGCATTTCCATAACACACCCGAAAATCTTCTTGAATTCGTCCGAATTACAAAAGAAGTAACAGGTTTGCCGGTGATGGTTTCTCCAGGCGTTGTCGACAACGATTTTATCTGCGCGCTTCAAGAAGCCGGCGCCGATTTTTTCGCGCTTTATCAGGAAACGTATCAGGAAGAACTTTACGGCAAACTCCGCGTCGGCCAATCTTTTGAAGAACGCGCCGCCGCCCGAAACAACGCGAAAGCCGCCGGCATTTGCATTGAAGATGGTATTTTGACCGGTTTTTCCAAAATGAAAATGTCAAACGGTGAGACGATCAATCCTTCCGTTTCCGATGACATTGAATCGGCAATCGTTTCCATTCACGGCATGCAAAAAGCCGATCCGGATCAGGTGCGCGTCATGACGTTTGAACCGCAGCCGGGAACACCGCTTGCCGAAACAACGCAAGCGTCAGACTTGATGGAACTCAAAGTCATTTCAATTCTTCGATTCGTCTTCCCCGACCGTTTGATTCCGGCTTCTTTAGATGTTGCCGGCATTCCGGGAATGGTTGACCGCCTCAACGCCGGCGCGAACGTTGTCACGTCCATCATTTCCGCCGATTCAAAACTGGAAGGCGTTGTCAATTTTGACCGCGACGTTTCACTGAACGAAAGACAAAGAGACGCGAAAAGCGTGATTGAAAAGCTTCATGAGATGGGGCTTGAGCGCGGCAGCCAGGAAAGCTTTGAGGCTTATTTGAATCGGAGCAAATCATAATTTTTGTTTTTATTTTTATATTCATTTATATTTCATTTTTTAATCTTCATATTAAGAATCAATAGGAATCAAAATGTCGGCTTCAACTCAAAACAAATCTTCGATTGCTTCTGATTTTCCGGAATCCAAGTACGCGGGAAAACGCATTTGTCTCATCGGCGGCAAGCTTCAAGGCGTTGAAGTTGCATATTTGGCGAAAAAAGCCGGTATGGTTGTTGTTCTGGTTGATAAAAATCCGAACGCGTTGGCTCAAAGTTTGGCTGACGAATTTTATTGTTTTGATATTGCAAAAGACAAATCTCAATTCATTTCAATTTCCGAAAAATCCGATTTCATGATTCCCGTGAATGAAAATGAAGAAACGATTCAATTTTTAAAGTCCGTTGAAGATGAAATAAAATGTCCGCTTCTTTTCGATTTTCCCGCGTATCATATCAGCTGCAATAAAAACAGATCCAAAGATTATTTCAAAAAAATAAATATTCCGACGCCGGTCGATAAACCCGATTGTCCGCCTTATTTCGTTAAACCGCCGTCGGAAAGCGGCAGCGTCGGCGCACGCGTCATTGAATCGGATGACGAATTAAAGCTGGTGCCGATTAATTATTTGGTTGAGGAATATTTAAGCGGTCCCGTTATTTCTTTAGAAATTGTCGGCAACGGCAACGATTATGTTGTTGTCAAAGAAACTCAAATTCATGTCGATGAAGTTTGGGATTGTTATGCCGTAACGCCTCTTCCGGCAAACGACAGCTATCGAAAAATCGGACTTGATTTGGCAAAAGGACTCGGCCTGAAAGGAATTATGGATGTTGAAGCGATTTTGAACCCGAAAGGCACGAAAGTTCTTGAAATTGACGCGCGTTTCCCGAGCCAGACGCCGATTTGCGTTTATTTTTCATCCGGAATCAATTTGCTTCTTTTGTTGATTGAAGCGTTCACCAATCCCGAATTCAAAGACGAGGGCTTTTTGAATTCAACCAATCCCAAATACAAAGATTCGTTCTGCACTTTTGAACATTTCCAAAAAAAGGGAAGCCGAATCATATCGGGAGGCGAACATTTAATTTCTGCCGGCAGCGATTTCCGGCTGCATGAAACGGAAAACTTGCAATTTAAAGAAGGCGGCGCCGACATTTTTATTTGCTCGGGCGAAAATGATTATCAGGCGTACACGGTCATAACATACGCCAAAACGGAATCAAAAGCAAGAGATGTGCGTGACAAAACCATTTCTTCAATTCTTAAAACATTAAAACCGAAAGAACAGCAGGAAAAATCATGGCACTTTTAACACCTGAAGACTTGGCGAATATGACAAACGCGCTCGTTGAAAACGACCGCTTAATCACGGAATTGACAAATTATTCTTTGGACGGACTTTGCCGCAAAATTTATGGCACCGCGCCGAACAACGAAAAGGTTGCTATCATTCCGATTACCGCCGGAAACGGAATCATCGGCAGCTTTTCGGAATCCTTGCTTTTCACGGTTCAGCATTTCGGAATGGACGGCTTCATCACGGAAAACACTGATGTCGCCGGCTATTATGAAGCCGTTATGAAAGGCGCCGACATTATTTTAATGGCGGACGACCTCGCGTACATCGCGCACAATCTCAAAAACAGCAAAATCGCGCACAATCAAATTTGTACCGGCCGCATTTACGCCGAAATTCTTTGCAACGCCAAAGATTACGCCGACGACAAAGATGTTCTCGTCATCGGTCTCGGAAAAGTCGGAACGCCCGCGGTTGAAACTTTCTTGAAAGAAAAGCAGAATGTTTATGTTTTTGACGTTGATTCCAACCGCGTCGATGAAGTCGTTTCGGAATATCCGGTTTCAAAATATGACCCGACGGATTCAAAAACACCCAACTCATTTTTCAAAATCTTTGAAGCAACCCCGTGCGCCGATACCATTTCAAAAGACGTGTTAAAACAAAATTCGCTCGTCTCAACACCGGGAATCCCATGCGGTATTTCCGATGAATTGATTGAAAAATACAGCATTCGCGTTGTTTTAGAACCGCTCGGAATCGGGACGTTGAGCATGCTGTATGCGGTTTTTGATTGAAAATAAATGAAACTTTTCTAAAAACGCACACTGTTGAATGAAAACGAATGCGTGATAAATATATTAAATAAAAGAAATCAAATGAAGAAAAATAAAAAAATCCATTTATATAACCTTTATTTTAAAGTATGATTGCAGAAGGTGAAAAAATGGCTACTTCATCAATTACAGATTTAATCATTGTAGACAGCAAAAAGCTGCAAAAGGCGATGGACGAACTTGAAACCGAAGATTTGACGACAGGCAGATTTCGGGTAAATGCACTTGAACAAATCGAAGCGGGACGAAAACTGCTGTAAAATAAGCTACATAAGAATAGTGGTGAACATTGATGACTTTCACTATTTTAGAGTTTAATTCGTATCTTCAAAACTATTCTCAGGATTCAATACTTTCAGATTTATCTTCTTTTAAATCTCGAGACGGAAGTGAAGATTTATGTCGTTTTCTTCAAGAAAATTTTGATGAAAATGGCATGAGAATTGATAATTTTATTGATTTTGAAAGAAATCATCTTTGTCGCATCTATTTTGTATTAACAAATCCGGTTGAAAAGACAGAAGATAATGCAAAAAATAATACAGAAAACAAATGTGTTTTGAATTTAAAAACAGGAACATATCCGATATATGGATATTTTTCAATTGCAGCAAGAACACTTTATGCCGTTAACATTGATAAAAATCAAGACATTTTACCCCCAAAAAATATTGTTATTTACTTAGTCGGACATTTATGTAAAAATGTTTCTTATGAATGGAAAAACGGTGGAGAATACATGCTTCAGCAATGTTTTGAAATTATTGAATCTGTTCATCAAAAAATCGGAATCAAATATGTTTTAATCGAATGCAATGAAGATCTTGTCGAATATTATTCGGCTCAACATTTTAAAAAAATCGGCTTCAATAAAAAAAGCGGACTTTATCAAATGATTCGAGGAATAGAAACAATAGAAAAACCTATTTGATTTTTTACTTATTCATTTTTTATTTTTCAATTCCAAAAGTCCTTGAATAATCAAATCCCGTTCTTTCGAACGATACATTTCCGTCACGGAAACCGCTTCGTCGGTGTAGAGATCCAAACCGCGAACAATAACAGCCGGAACACCGTCGCCGCCTTCGCCCATGATTAAATTCGCGGCGCCGGCGATTTCGTCAACGACCGCCTCTTCGGAAATTTCCAAAACTTTGCCGTAAAGGTCTTTTTCGCCAATCCATTGGCGAATGGGTTTGATGTTGTAAAGACCGACGGCAACGTTTGTTTGACCTTCTTTAAAAGAACGGCCGTTGGTGTCGGTGATAATCACGCTGATTTTTTTGCCCGATTTTTGTTCAATCGCCTTACCGATTGCGGCGGCGTGTCCGTCCGGTTTTTCCGGCAGTGTCAGGAGGAGGTCGCCGCCGACGTTGGACGCGTCAATTCCTGCGTTGATGCAAACGTGACCGTTCGTGTTTCGAACCAACATGAACGGCGTTTCCGTGAAGACTTCGAGACTTTGATCCAAAATCGCCTGAACGAAACGCGGATCTTTGCCGTTAAGTGCTGCAATTCGTTCGGCTTCGGCGCTCGGAACGATCTCATCTTCCCGAAAAGTCAGCCCGAGAGACTTTGAAATGATTGTTGACGCGATGACAATAATATCTTTATCGGCGATATCCGGCGCGTTTTTAAAAATAATTTCCGCGATGTCGTCTCCTTTTTCAATTAAAGGAATATTTTCAACCGCTTTTAAAATCAGGGACAAGATCATTCTCTCCGACATTTTTTAAAAAATTATAAAAGAATTTTAATGAATTCAAAGATTTTTAAGGATTTTTAAAATTTTAAATAAATTTTTAGAATTTGAAACAGAATTTAAATAAGACAAAATCGTAAACAGTTCTGCGGTGCGTGATGAAAGTTACCCCATCTTGAGCAAAGAATGAAGAAAACTTATGAGCTGATGCCGCACTTTTCATTTCAGATCCATTTTTATTTCGATTCTTCTTCCAATCGGCGCAGTTTTTCTTTCACTTCTTCGAGTTTAAGCAGCGCCTGCATCGGCGTCATATTATTAACATCCAAATCTTTGAATTCACCTTTCAGCTCTTCGATTTCTGGATGCTCAATGAATTTTTCAACAATGCGTTCTTCCGCCCCTGCGCTTTCCGGGTCGAAAAGCAAAAGCTGCGTGTAGCGCGCCGATCTTTTTTTGCTGCGGCTTTCGTCTTCAATCATGCTTTCGTTTTCAATTTCTTTTAAAATCTCGGCGGCGCGCTCGTTCACTTTTTCGGGAACGCCGGCAAGTCTTGCGACGTGAATACCGTAACTCTTATCGGTTGCGCCCGGAACGATTTTTCGAAGGAAAACCAAATCGTTTCCTGTTTCGCGAACGGCGATGTGGAAATTTTTCAGGCGCTTCAACTTGTTTTCAAGCGCCGTCAATTGATGATAGTGCGTTGCGAAAAGTGTTCGGACGCCCTTTTTGTCTTTGTTATGAATGTATTCGACAACCGCTTTTGCAATGCTGTAACCGTCATAAGTACTGGTGCCGCGACCGATTTCATCAAGCAGAATCAAATTGCGCTCGCCCGAATTGTTTAAAATGTTGGCAAGCTCGACCATTTCCACCATGAACGTACTTTTGCCGCCGGCCAAATCGTCGTGCGCGCCGATTCTCGTAAAAATGCGGTCAACAACGCCGATTTTGGCAAACGCCGCCGGCACGAAGCTTCCGGCTTGCGCCATCACGATAATCATTGCGATTTGGCGCATGTAAGTGGATTTACCCGCCATGTTCGGACCGGTGATGAGCAGGAATTGGTTTTCGGTCGAATCCATTTCGGTATCGTTTGGAACAAATCCTTCCGTTGTTTTTTCGACAATCGGATGGCGACCGTCGCGGATTAAGATTTCCAGGCTGTCGTCCAATTGCGGGCAAATATAATTATTTTCAATTGCGGCTTCGGCGAAACTGCATAAAACATCAATTTTGCCGATCAAATGCGCCATCGCCTGAATCTCTTTCGCGTAAGAGGAAACATGTTCCGTCACTTCGCGGAAAATCTCATATTCAAGCGCGACAGATTTGTCGTCTGCCGTTAAAATCAAACTTTCGCGCTCTTTGAGTTCGGGCGTAAAATAGCGTTCACCGTTTGCGACCGTTTGTTTTCTTATGTAATTTTCGGGAACAAGGTGTTTGTTGGCGTTTGTGACTTCAATGAAATAGCCGAAAACTTTGTTGTAGCCGACTTTCAGGTTTTTGATTCCGGTCCGTTCACGCTCTCCGGTTTGGAATTCGGCAATCCATTCTTTGCTGTCGCCCGAAGCGTTTCGAAGCTCGTCAAGCTCGGCGCTGAATTCAGGCTGAATCATTTTTCCTTCGCGAACGGTAATCGGCGGCTCGTCAACAATCGTTTTTGAAATCAAATCGGAAAGTTCGGAAGCGAAATCAAATTGAGAAATTTCATCACAAATTTGGGACAAAAGCGCCGATTCCGTTTTGTTTGATTTCGAATTTGAGCCGCATAATTGGTTTAATTCGGCGCAGAGGCCGGGTAATTCAAAGAGTGAATTGCGCATGGAAATCAAGTCGCGCGCATTGGAATTGCCGTAAATCATTCGGCTGACAAGCCGTTCAATATCGGAAATGTTTGACAGGTGCTGTCTTAAATCGTAACGGGAAAGACTGTTTTCTTTGAGCGCCGAAACCGCGTTTAAACGCTCTGTAATTTCAACAGAATCCACCAGCGGGCGAAGCAGCCAGTTGCGAAGCAATCTGGATCCCGGCGGTGTTTTTGTTTTGTCCAAAACATGAATCAGAGAATAATTTTCGCCGTCATCGCGCGTGTTTTTAATGATTTCCAAATTGCGAAGCGTCATCGAGTCCAAAACCAAATGCTTCGACATGGAATAAAACTGAACGGGTTGAATGTGTTCCAGTTCTCTCATTTGCGTTTTAAGCGCGTAGTCTAACGTTTTGCCGCAGGCGAGAATCGCGTAATCGGAGCCGGAAAAACCGAGTCCTTCCAATGTGGAAACTTTAAATTGCTTCAATAAATCCGATTCACATTTTTTAACTTCGGTTGATACGGATTTGGCGCATGAAAAAGATTCGATTTTAACTTTGTTTTCTTCCAGTCGGTTCATCAGCAGCTCATTTTGCATGAGCGCGTCCTGCAAAATGCATTCTGCCGGACGATAGCGTGCAACTTCGCTGATGACTTTTTCATAAGGCGCAGAATCTTCAAATTGCGTGCCGAAAAATTCGCCGGTGGAAATGTCCAAAAAAGAAATGCCGAAAACATCGCCGTTGTCGTTCGCCTTTGATTTTTTCTTATCGCTGTCGGGATTAAAAGAGCTTGTGAGCGCCATTAAATAATTGTTGGCGGCATCGGTAATGATGGACGAATCAATCGCCGTTCCGGGCGTGACAACGCGAACGATACCTCTTTTGACAATGCCCTTCGCTTTTTTCGGATCTTCCAGCTGCTCGCAAATGGCGACCTTGTATCCTTTTTTGACCAAACGGGGCAAATAATTATCAATCGCATGATAAGGAATTCCGGCAAGCGGCATTTGTTTGCCGTCTTCCGTCTTGCCGCGATTCGTAAGCGTAATTTCGAGCTCTCTTGCGATTGTTTTTGCGTCATCGCCGAAAGATTCGTAAAAGTCACCCATTCGGAAAAAAACGAGCGCGTCGGGACATTCTTCCTTGGCGGCATAATATTGTTTCATTGCAGGGGTGGCTTGGCTCATTTTATCAGCTGTCGTCATATGAATTTATATATAAATTTGAACATAATAAGTTTGATAAATTAAAAACAATCGGAGATGATTTAATAATGGCATTGATTTGTCCGCAGTGCGGAAAAGCGGCTCTTTATCTTGAAACCGGCGGTATTTTGGGTGACATTTATCACTGCAAAAACTGCTCTTATATCGGAAATTTCGTCATCGAAAGCGATGACCCGGATCTTTCCGATGAATTGAAAGAAGGACGCCGCGCTGAAATCGGCAAATAATTTTTTTATTTCCTTCTTTACTTTTTTAATTTTTATTTTTAATTAAATTATTGTTTCTCATTTTTATTCTTCAGATTCTGCGCCCGTTTTTTCAGATTTAATCTCATTTTCAGATTCGGATTCTGTTTCCGTTTTTTCAGACTCTGTGTTTTCAATGCTTTCGCCTGTGAAAACATTGACAATCGGCATATTTTCATGCTTTTCGGAAGCTTTTTTGGATCTTCTCTTCTGCGCTCTTTTTGAAGTGCTGCCTTGCTTTTTCGCTTCGCCGCCGCCGGTTTGATCTTTCGAAACGGCCGGTTCAATCTGTTCGGCGGATTCAATCGGCGCAGCCGGTTCGTTTTCTTCGACTTGTTCGCCTTTGACCAATTCTTCTTCCATTTCGGCTTCCGCTGCTTTTTCCTCAGCGTCTCTCTCAGCAGAATCGGCTTTCAAATATTCTTCCGTTTCTTCGTCAACGCCTTCTTCAATTTTTTCGTCAACATCTTCTTCAATCTCTTCACCAACATCGATTTCATCAATATTGATTTCTTCATCGATGTCTTCGTCAATCTCTTCTTCCGCTTTTTCGATGACGTTTGTGTTGATTAAGTCAAAGGAATCGCCTTTGGAAAGGATTGTTGCCTTTTCTGCGTTTTCAGGGTCGTTGATGTCGAATCCGTCGCCTTTGATAAATCGAATGTTGCCGGATGAAATTTTGCCTTCCACAAATGACGTTTCGTGAATCCAAACGGTCTTGGCTGCGATTTTGCCGCTGATTTTGACATTTTTGTCAATAATGATTCGACCGGAGGTGCTGTTTATTTCGCCGCTGACATTTGATCCTTCGCCGATTAACATGTCGCCTTTCGCGCGGATAAAGCCGTTTAAATCAAGATTTTTGCCGCCGGCGAAACGTTTGCAAATGACTCTCGTGCGGATATCGCAATCGTTTCCGACAATGAAATCTTCGGGAACGTTGATGCTTTCCGATGAAATTTTAGAACCGAGCGGAATGACGAAGAATCTGCCGCGGCCGAGAACTTCGGACATTTTGTTTTCGTCCATATTTTCAAAGTCGATTTCTTCATCGTCTTCGAATAATTCATTGAGCGCCTTGTCGATTTCTTCGCTGGATTTGCCGATGCCAATCATCGCGCGAATGTACAAAAAGATAAAAACCATGACAGGAAGTGGGTTTCTGACAACGACCCAGCCTTTTGACAAAAAGCCGCCGTTGAGTTTGACTTCCTTTCCGATATCCAAATCGCCTTCGACAACGATTTTACCGTTAATCGTTGTAAATTCACCGATGTAAGCGTCGCCGCCGACGTTGACGTTTTGATCGAATTTACACCACACATCCGCGCGAATATCGTCATCGGTGTTGATTTCGCCGGCAACGTGAACGCCTTCGCCGACCATTAAAAATCCGCTTTTGATTTCACGTGCGATAACGGCGTGATTTCCGATAATCATATCGGCTTCAGTGGCAAGTTTTTGGTCGTCAATGACAGCATTATCGGGAACAATGAATGTTGTCAAAAAATTTTCAGGCAGCGGCGTCAACTCCTTTGAAATGCTATGAATGGATTTCGAATATAATGTGGATTGTGTGAAATATAATGTAATAAACTAATGAAATAATAATATGATTAACGGATTTAAAATTATTGTCAAGCGCGGCAGATGGTGTTAATCATTTTGAGTTATTTTTGATGATTTTTTTAATTTTTTAGTCATCTTTTTCTTCTTTGTCAACGCCGCCTCTGACCAAAACGGCAGCGCCTTGACTGCTGTGCATGATTTCTGCGGGTGACAAAACGAGTTGTCCTGTGGCGAGGAGCTTATCGTCTTTGTCGGTGACAAGAATTTCTTCCATTGCCCGAATATCGGGATCAATCGAAAAGATGTGTTTGCAAAAAGCGGTTTTTCCTTTCGCAACAAACGGTGCCGCGTCATCGACAACGGAAACGCGCATTGCCGGCGCTTTTAAATAAGCGTGAAGACGGCGCGCACCTTCCATGCTGAGCGTGAAAAATCCGTCTTTCGCGCGGACGGTCGCGATTCTGACACCGTTTGAGTGAACCTGGCGAATGCGTTTGGTTTTGGAAAGCTGAAACGAAGCGTTATCGTCAAACAAGACAGCTCCGGCTCCTTTCCCGAATTGGTAGTCGGCCATCATTCGAACGCGTTTTAAACGCGCTTCTTGTGTCATCGGTATGCTTGTCATAAATTAAAACTCGTCAATTGATAATTGAAATGAGAATACGATTGATAATTTAAATAGTTGTTTGGAAAATGTATTTATAAAAATTATTTAAAAATCCAAAGCAAACCGTTAAAAACATCAAAACCGATAATCTTTTAAAAATTTAAAACCCGATTCAATATGCCTGACGTTATCATTCTTTGGGACGGACCGCTTTTCTTTGAACACATGTTTGAAGAATACGGCATAACTTCAACCATCGCCGCCCCATCTTCAATCAATTCGCCGCATTTGCCGCCGGCAAAGCTTTTGATTGTTCCGGCCGGATTCACTTATCCGGAACATGCCATTGTCAGCAATGCGCTTGCAAACGAAAAAATTCAAAAAAAGATTTTTAATTTCGTTGAAAACGGCGGCGTTTTTTTGATGTTTTCGCCGCTCAAAGAAGTCAGCACGTGCAACGCCTGCCGCGCGCCTGCCGTCACGTCGCTTTTGCCGTTCGGATCGGATGTCGAATATGTGCAGAAAGATGTTTTGATTCAAAGAGAAAGCGCGCTCATCGGGGATTCTGATTCCGTTTACTGCGACGGTTATTTTCAAAAATTCGGCACCGATTTTTTTGTGATTGAAAAAGACGATGCCGGCCGCGCCGTTCATATTTCTAAAAAACTTGGAAAAGGGCAAATTATTATATCTTCCGTTCACGAATTTTTATCAAAAACGTATTTCGAATCTCTGCTTTCCGGCCCAAAGGTGAAACTATAAAATAAAACAAAACCTGATTTCAATCAATAAAATCAAAAAATAAAATCAAAATTGAAGTTTCAAAAACAAGAGAGATAAAATGAGTTCAAATTCTTTTATTCATGTTCTGGATCAGGACACCATTAACAAAATCGCGGCCGGTGAAGTTGTTGAGCGCCCGGCTTCCGTTGTCAAAGAATTGGTTGACAACGCGATTGACGCCGGCGCGAAAAACATCCGCGTCGAGTTAAAGGACAGCGGAAAATCTTTAATTTCCGTTCGCGACGACGGCAAAGGAATGTCTCGCGACGATGTTGTTTTGTCGCCGATTAAGCATGCGACGAGCAAAATTACAACCATTACGGATTTGGAAAACGTTTCAACGATGGGTTTTCGAGGCGAAGCGCTTGCGGCAATCAGCTCCGTTTCCAAATTTGAAATCGTCACGAAACGAAAAGAGGACGCGATGGGAACGCGGCTTTATTTGGAAGACGAAAAGCAGGAAATCACGGACATCGGAACGCCTGACGGCACGGCCGTTAATGTTTATGAACTTTTTTACAACACGCCGGCGCGTTTAAAATACATGAAAACGGATGCGACTGAATTGTCTCATATCGCCGGCATCGTCAGCGATTTAATTTTAGCCAACCCTGAAATTTCATTTACATTAATTAATAACGGCAAAACGATTTTATCAAGCGCGTCCTCTGATTTGTTCAACTCAATCGTTGACATTTTGGGACACGACGCGGCGCGCGTCATGATGGAAATTCCTTCCGAAAATATGGAAACCGCGCTCGGTGAAGATAAGAAAGAAGCAATCGATCAAATTAAATCGCTTGCGGAATACGCGGATATGGAAATTTCGGGATACATTTCAAAGCCGACGTTCAGCAAAACAACGACGGATAATTTGTTTTTTATCGTCAATAACCGCCCGGTCACTTCAAAAGAACTCGTCAAAGCGATTCGCCTCGGCTACTACACAAAACTTCCGAAAGACCGATATCCGGCGGCTGTTATTCATTTGAAAATCAATCCGTCCGAAGTCGATGTCAACGTTCACCCGCGAAAAGTTGAAGTTCGGTTTAAAGATGAAAACCGCTTGGTCAGAATCGTTTCCGATGTGATTGAAACAACGCTTCGATTGTATGAATTGGCGCCGAAAGTGACAGCCGCCGAAGCCAAGAAAGTTGTTGAAAAATCATTTTCCGACTTTGGCGCGCCTCAAAAAACGGAAAAAACCGAATCGGTGCCTAAAAATGAATCGGGAACAAAAGCCGAATCGGGAACAAAATTTGAATCGAAACCGGAATCCGGTTTTGAAGCAAAATCAAATTCCGGCGCTTTGAAAAAGAATCCGGATTCGGATTCAATAAATTATGTTAAAGAAACGCAGGCGACATACTCAACGAAAGCGGCTTCTGATCTTTCTGATGAAAAGAAAAATGAAAAAACCGCCAAAACGACAAAAACCGCAACTTTCGGCGATTCTTTGTCAGCCGTTCCCGAAAAATACGGGACGGGTTATGTCGCGCCGGCAAAAGATACCGACAAACGCTTGAAGGAAACGGAGCGCTTGCTTTCAAAAATGGCAAATGAAAAACCGGCGGATGCGAAAACTGAAAACGATGCGCCGAATTCAAAAACTGATGAAAAAACGCCGTCGGAAATCAGTATTTTAGATAATATTCGAATTGTGGGACAAATTTCCAATCTTTATATTTTAGCGGAAAAAAACGGCGGACTGCTCGTTATTGATCAACACGCGGCGCATGAACGAATATTTTATGACATTATCAAAAAGCAGGAAAATATTTCCGTGCAGGAATTAATTTCGCCTGTTGTCATTAATTTGACGCCGAAAGAAAAAGTGCTTATGGACGAATATATTCCGTATTTGGAAGAAGTCGGCTTCGGCATTTCCGAGTTCGGCGACTATTCTTACGCCATCAGTTTTGTTCCGGTTGTTTTCGGCAGAATGGAAGATGTTTCAACCGTTCACGATTTTATCGCCGATCTTCTTTCGTTCGGAAAAGTCAAGACCGAAACCGGCGCGCGCGATACGGTTGCCAAGCGGACAGCTTGCAGAGCGGCAATCAAGGCCGGCGCTTCCTGTAATCCGGCGCAGATGGAAGAGCTGATTCGCCAGCTCAAGCTGACGGAAAACCCGTATTCCTGCCCGCACGGGCGGCCGACGATATTGGTTTTTTCACAAAAAGAAATCGAAAAATTGTTTGAAAGGTCTTAAAAAAATTAAACTTTGTTTATTTGTCAATATTATCAGAATTATTTATTAAAAGAGGATTGCAGATGTCGTTTTTATCAGACGCAGAAATTCGGGAATTGATTTCCCAAGAACCGCCGCTTGTTGAAAAGTTTTTGGATTTGGAAACACAGGCGCAGCCGAACGGTTTTGAAATGACGGTGGCCGAAGTTTATGAATTAAACGGCGCAGGCGCCGTTGATTTTGATAACAGCGGCCGAAAAACGCCTGAAAAAAAATTGCTTCCTTTTGACGAAAACGGCTGGCTTCACCTGAATCCCGGCATTTATTCTATTGTTTTAAACGAAATCGTCAATATTCCGAAAAATCTCGGCGCGATTGCTTATCATCGTTCCAGTTTGACGCGAAGCGGCGTTGTTCTCGGAACGGCGGTTTGGGATGCCGGCTACAGCGGGCGCAGCGAGTGTCTTGTCATCGTTCACAACCCGGCCGGCTTTGACATGAAAAAAGATGCGCGTGTGATGCAGCTTTTGTTTTTCAGATTGGGAACGGATGCCGCGAATTTGTATAACGGTGTTTATCAAAATGAAAATCTGGAGAAATGAAAGTCGGATTTTTTTTCAATTTTTGATGAGAAACGAATTTCATAATTTCATTTTTTATTATTCTTCATTCGTTTTTCATTTTTGATTTCTTTTAATTCATTTATTCATTAATTCTTCATTTTTCGCTGTATCATTTTTGTTCATTAAAATCAAATTTATATCATACCACTTTCTTTTTTTACTTGTTCATACAATATTCGATATTTATTTTCAATCAAATTATTACTCGAATACTTATACTTTAAAATATTTTGAAATTACAGGTGATTATTTTGAAATTAACAGGAACACAATCCATCGGCATTAAAGCACCGATTGTCAAAGAAGGCGACGATTTAGCGTCAATCGTTACGAATTCCGTTCTTGAGGCTGCCGAATCTTCCGGTTTTGAAATTGAAGACGGCGACGTCATCGGCGTCACGGAAGCGGTTGTCGCTCGAACGCAGGGCAATTACGCGACGGTTGAGCAGCTGGCAAAAGATGTCAGAAGCAAATTTCCGGGCGGTGTCGCCGCTGTTTTGTTCCCGATTTTGAGCCGCAACAGATTCGCGATTATGCTCAAAGGAATCGCAATGGGGCTTGACAAGGTTTATTTGATTCTCAGCTACCCGAGCGACGAAGTCGGCAACCAAATTATCACTTGGGAACAAATTGATGAAGCCGGAATCAATCCGTACAAAGACGTTTTGACCGAAGAGGAATTCAGAAAAGCTTTCGGCGAAGATACAAAACATCTTTGGACAGGCGTTGATTACATTGAATATTACAAAAGCCTCGGCGACAATATCGAAGTGATTTTTGCCAATCACTCACGCGCCGCGCTCCAATTTACGAACCATGTTTTGACGGCGGACATTCACACGCGCCACAGAACGAAAAAGACGCTCAAAGCCGCCGGCGCCGAAACGGTTTACGGTTTGGACGACCTTTTGAGCGCGCCGGTTGACGGCAGCGGCTGCAACCCGGATTTCGGCATTTTGGGAGCGAACAAGGCCACCGAAGACAGAATTAAGCTTTTCCCGAAAGACTGCAATGTTTTTGTCAACGATGTTCAAAAACAAATGAAAGAGAGAACCGGAAAGCAGGTGGAAGTTTTGGTTTACGGCGACGGCGCCTTCAAAGATCCGGTTGCCGGCATTTGGGAACTCGCCGACCCTGTCGTTTCTCCCGGATACACGAAAGGTTTGGAAGGAACGCCGAACGAATTGAAACTCAAATATTTGGCCGACAATGAATTCAAGGATTTGGAAGGCGACGAGCTTCAAGACGCGCTTCGCGAAAGCATCAAAAACAAAGAGGATGTGGCGGGCAAAATGGTGTCGCAGGGAACGACGCCGCGCAGATATGTTGATTTGATCGGCAGTTTGTGCGACTTGACAAGCGGCAGCGGCGACAAAGGAACGCCGATCATTTTGGTTAAAAATTATTTCGATAATTACGCGACGGAATAATTGAATAAAAATTGAATTAATCAAGATTAAATCAATTAAGAATGAGATTGAAAATCAAATGAATGAATTCGGCATTTTGCTGAATTCACATTTTTTTAAAAAAATCAAAAATTATTTTTCAGCATTCAACAATTTTTCCAAATCGGAAATCATGTTGCTGATGTCTTCTTTTGTAATATGCGGCATTAAAACAAAACGAAGCGCCGGAATTGTTTTGGTTGCCGACACGTTCCAACCGTATTTTTCCAAAAGCTGCGCCCTGATTTTTTCTGTTTTTTCATGATTGGCGGTTTGAGCAGTTTCATTGCTGTTGCTGCCGGTACTGTTGGCACTACAAACACTGACGGTAACAATATTAATTCGAGGAGAAATGCAGGGCGTTAAACCGATTCGATTCAACTCTTTTTCGAAATGATTAACCAAATCCATGCAATAAGAAACATTTTCGCGGTAACCTTCAACACCGAGATGTTTCATGACGGCATAAGTTGCGGCAACGGACGAGCCGGGACGCGTTCCTGTGAGCGTTGACTGGTATTTGCTTGTCAAATACGGCGTTTTGACTTTGATTTTGTCAAGAGAAGATCCGAGAACAGATTCGTTTTTGAAAATTAAAATACCGGAAGGAATGACCGAAAGACCCATTTTATGAGGGTCAACGGAAACAGATGTCACGCCGGGAAGATTAAAAGCAAATTTGATCTCGGAATCGGAAACAGAATTAAAATCGGAATCAAAATCAGAAACGGAGCCGGAAACAGAATCCAAAACAGAATCAGAATCCAAAAACGGATAAACGAAACCGCCGAAAGCTGCGTCTACATGAAGCGGTAATTCGTGTTTGATTGCGATTTCCGATAATTTTTCAATCGGATCACATTCGCCAAATTCTGTGCTGCCGGCAATTCCGATTAAACCGATTGTGTTTTCATCAATCAAAGATTCCACTGATTCGGGAATAACTCTGAAATATGAATCAATATCCGCTTTTTTTAATTCGATTCCAAGCAAATTCGCGATTTTTTCAAATGAAAAATGAGCAGTTTTTGGAACGATTAAATTTAATCGGGAATTAGAGACAGAATTCATATTTGAATCAGAATTGAAGTCTGAATTAAGATTTGAATTGAGATTTGAATTGAGATTGAAATCAGAACCGGAATTAGAATCAGAAAAGCGGTTTTTCATATGCAAAACCGCTTCAATATTGGATTCAGTACCGCCTGACGTCATGTGTCCGAAAGCGGATTTTGGATTGGGATGATTCAGTATGGAAGCTGTCATTCGGATAACTTCTGTTTCCATCTCGCAAGTTCCGCGAAATAAACCGGGATCGCCGATATTTGAAAGCACAAACTTTTGCTGAGCGGCAACAGCAACCGGATGAGGAATTGTACACATTGAACTGAATACTTTTTTAAAATTTGTATCGGCATCTGAAAAAAAGCCAAGCTCGGCAAACAATTCTTCTTCAGGAATGCCTTTTTCATTCATGAACACAAAAACCGAAAAATAATATTTAATGATTTGCTTAAACAAATTTATTCAAATTTGAAAAGATTCATTTATGTGAAATTTGTTTAAGGTTTGTTGGAAAATTTACAGTCATTATCATCAAATTTATCAATTTATTAAATTCATCAATTGTCAAATTCATCAATTTATTAAATTCATCAATCGTCAAATTCATCAATTTGTTAAATTTTAATTTTATCAAGTTTTCTGATTTATAAAATTATCAAATTTATCAAATTTATTTCAGAAATTCCATCGGAAACTCTGAAAATGCAGAATTAGACCAACCCCATGATTTCCATTGGAGTTTTTTAGAGAAAACGAAAGCAATCGGAGTTATTAAAAAAACTAAAAATATTTTTAATGTAACTGGGTTCTTTTAACTTTTTTCGATTATTTTTAATTATTTTTCGATTATTCTTTAAATATTTTTAATTGTTTTTAGTTAATTTTCAATTATTTTTGATTATTTTTCCAATTATTTTGATTAAATTTTTAGTAATTTTTGATTATTTTCAGGTTATTTTGATTGGGTTTTTAGTTGTTTTGATTGGGTTTTTAATTATTTTTCAATTATTTTCAATTATTTTCCAATTAATTTGATAATTTTTCAGTTATTTTTCTGTTTTTTAAAATCTTACAATAATTTCTCCGCTCGTAATTATTTATTTTTAATATTATAAAATTTTATTTTATTATTTTTTGTTATTTCAATACATTTAAATATTAAAAATTTCTTAACTCAACAACAATGTTTTAACAACAAAAATAAAATTTTCAATTTTATTTTTGATTTTTTTCTTCAATTTTTTTTCAAAAACTTTTTCATTGGAAATTATGGGGGGGTGGGCCTTTATAAACTTTCCAGACGAAACTAAGGGGTCATTTTAATTTCTTATAAGATTATAAAATATGCGTAAGACAAAATAAATAATAAAATAATGAACGAAGAACCGTATGATAAACAAAAACAGTTGAAGTAAAGGGAAATCCGATTGAAAAATCTGATCTTAATTTTTAATCAGCAACTTTTATATTATTAAAAAATACTTTTTAAATTATGAGTTATAAAATTGCAACCATCAAAGGAATTCCAATTTATGTTCACATCACATTCCTTTTGGTTTTTCTGCTTTTCGCATTCATTTTTGCCATTTCCGGCTGGCCGTTTGGTTTTCGTTCCGTTGAACCGCCAATTGCCGGATATATTTTGGCTTGCCTGACAGCACTTTTGTTCTTTGTGACGCTTTTGATTCACGAACTGGCACATTCCTTGCTTGCCAAATCTTACGGGGCTAAAATTCAAAGCATTACACTTTTTTTCTTTGGCGGAATCTCTGCGATTGAAAATCCCGAAAATGAAAAAAATATGGATCCATCCAAAGAATTGAATATCGCTTTAGCCGGCCCGCTTTCAAATATGATTATCGGCATCGTTCTTTTAGCGTTCAACTATTTCGCTTACGGGTCCATTTTCGGCGTTCCTGATGTTGCAAATTGGGTTACCGAAGGTTTGACAACATTTACGGCAAACATCCCGACAATGATTTTCCTTCTTGGATCACTCAATTTGCTGCTCGGCCTCTTCAACATTCTTCCGATTTATCCGATGGACGGCGGCCGCGTTCTCAGAGCTTGGCTTGCCAAAAGACATTCCTATGAAGAAGCCACGAATACCGCCGTTTCAATCGGCAAAGGCTTTTCGGTCGTTTTGGCAATCATCGGCATCTTTACAAATTGGTGGCTCGCGATTTTAGCGCTTTTCCTTTACATTTCCGCATCAGAAGAAGGCAAAATGTTTAAAGCGACAACAATCTTGGAAGACATTGACGTCAAAGATGTTATGACAACAGACGTTTTAACGGTTGACGAATCCATGTCACTGAATGATTTCATCAACTTCGTTTTCCAAAAGAAACACCCGGGTTATCCGGTTACTAAAAACGGTATTGTTGTCGGCATGGTCACGGTTGATGACGCGCGCCACGTCAACGAAACTGAACGCTACGCATTCACAATTAAAGACATCATGAAAGAAATTGTTTCCGTTCACCCCGACGCAACCGCCTTAGAAGCGTTCAACGAAATGGGCGCGCACGCAATCGGTCGCCTTGTTGTCTTGGACGATGAAAAAATGGTCGGCATTATTTCAAGAACCGATTTGATGACGACAATTTATTTGAAAGACAACTTTAAAAATAAAAGTAAAACAAAAACAGAATCAGAAACAGAATATTAATTATCTGTTTCTTATTTTTCATCTATTTTTTAATTCTTCTTCAATTGATTTTATTTTTCAATTGATTTTTATTTTTCAATTGGTTTATTTATGTTTTATTTTGTTTTTTAAAACCTATTTAAATTTAACAAATTTCAAAAAACGAATCTGTTTTAAATAGAATAAATAGAATAAGAATTATTCCAGTTTTAAAATTTTAAATAATTCAAGTTAAATTCATTAAATTAAATCAAATTTTGAGTCTCAAATATGAAAAACGAAGACGAATATCACAATTTTTCAGAGCCGACAGACTCGGGCAATATTTCTGCAAACTTGTCCGACTCATCTTTCGCTTCAACACAAGAAGCCGGCGGCTTGTCTTCAGAAAATCCGGAAGATATTTCAGAAAATGTTTCAGAAAATGTTTCCGGAAACGCTTCAGAAAGTGTTTCAAATACCGTTTCCGATTCGGACATCGTTGTTTCGGATATAAGTTTTGAGAATATTGTTCCCGTTTCAGAAGCAGCAGACGGTATCAATCCGACGCAGATTATCATTATCGGAACGGCGCACGTCTCTCCAAAAAGTGTTCGTGAGGTTCGGGAAACAATTGAAAGAGAAAAACCGGATATCGTTGCCGTCGAACTTGATGCAAATCGATATAAAGGAATGACGGATCCCGATACGGGCGAATCTGAAATTTCTTTTAAAGATATTCTCAAACCCGGTCAAACTTTCTATTATCTTCTTTACGGATTTTTGGCTTACATGCAGAAAAAAATGGGTGAGCAGCTCGGCGTTCCGCCGGGATCCGAAATGATGGCCGCCGTTGAAGGCGCTCAAGAAGTCGGCGCAGGAATCGCACTCATCGACCGTGACATTCAAACAACATTCAAGCGCTTCTTAGCGAAATTAAGCTTCGGTGAAAAACTGAAAATGGCTTACAAAATCGTCAAAGGTATGGTTTTCGGCGACGCGGAAGAACAGGAATTCGATATCAATCACATGACCGACCAAGATGTCGTCACCGTCATGATTGAAGAACTTCGTCATTTATCCCCGACAGCCGCATCCGTTTTGATTGACGAGCGCGACGCGTATTTGGCCGGAAACATTCTCAGAACCGTTCAAGCCGCCGGACCCGGCAAAAAAATCGTCGTCGTCATCGGTGCCGGTCACCGCCAAGGCGTTATGAATTATTTAAACACGCCGTCAAATATTCCGAATCTTGCGGAACTTGATGTCATCCCGAAAAAGAAATTCAGTTTGGCTAAGGTCATCAGCTACGGAATTGTCGCGCTTGTTTTGCTTTTATTCGCGTACATCATTTACGCCGTCGTTACTTATCCCGACATGACGCCCGAAATTCTTCTTGTAGCATTCGGGTGCTGGTTCCTGATTAACGGCGTTCTCAGCGCGATTTGCGTTTTGCTCGCAGGCGGCAAAATCCGCTCGGCAGCAACCGCTTTCCTGCTGGCTTGGTTTACATCCGTCAACCCGCTTCTCGCCGCCGGTTGGTTTGCAGGCTTAGTTGAAGCAGGAATCCGAAAACCGACAACAAAAGACATGAAAAATATGATGAACGCAGAATCTTTCAAAGAATTGAACGGCAATCCGTTTTTCAAAGTCGTTTATGTCGCGGCGCTTGCCAATATCGGAAGCATGGTCGGAACATTCATCGGCGCTTATGTCGTTTTAAAAATATCCGGAATCGACATTGTCGAATTGATTACAAATGTTGTAACAGGATTGTTTTAATTAAAATTTAATTAAAAACAATCTTCCTCTTTTTGATTTTTTGTGTTGTTTGTACGTTGTCGTGTTTGCCGCCGTCCGGCTGCGCTGCCGGCGTTGCCGTGCAGTGGTTGCTTTGGCTGCGCGCCTCTGTAACTGTCAGCGCTGCCAACACTGTCATGCTGCCGCCACAGCCGTACCGCCGCGCGCGATTGCCCCAACTTTTCAAAATTAACTCAAACCCCACCCTTGTCTTTTTGATATTATTTAAAAAAATTGAATTTCATTTTTTGATTCATCAATCCCCTCCTCCGGTTTTTGATTCATCAAATCAATTTATCGATGATATTTGAAAAATTATTATCATTTTTCATCGGCTTTTCCGAAAAAACAAAATAGGAAGTTCAAAATTTTAATTTTCAGAATAAACGAGGTTTAAATTATGTTAAGAAAAGCAAAAAACGCAACAATCGTCGGCGACACCGAATTTGCCGAAAATACAAGTGTCTGGTACGGCGCAGTCATCCGCGCCGATGCCGGTTTGATAAAAATCGGAGAAAACAGCAACGTTCAGGACAATTGCGTCCTTCACAGCAATGTCAGCCAGCCGACCGTTATCGGCAAAAACGTTACAATTGGTCACGGCGCTGTCGTTCACGGCCCCGTTATCGAGGACAACGTCTTAATCGGCATGAATTCCACCGTTTTGGACGGCGCTGTCATCGGCGAAGGAAGCATTATCGGCGCAAACGCGCTCATCCCGGCCGGAAAAATCATTCCGCCGCGCAGCATGGTTCTCGGCGTTCCCGGAAAAATCGTCCGCGAAGTCACCGAAGAAGAAGTGCAGGCAACGATTAAAAACGCTCTTTGGTATGTCGAAATGTCCAAAGCTTTGGAAGAATAATTCAAAAATCTAAAGATTCTAAAAGCGATCCTAAAAAATCATCATAAAGCTGTTTTTAATATGGTTTAAATAATTGTAAGTGGTTTGTATCCGTATGATTTCTTCCAAAAATATTCGTTTTCATTCGCCATCAAACACTTACATAATTCCAAAAAATTCCATTATCGATCAAAACGTCGCCGTTAAAGGCAATGTTATTGTCGGCTCAGGCACACGCTTTTGGAAAAATATTAAAGTTGACGGAAATATTCAGTTTGGAAAAGGCTGCGCCGTCGAGGGCAATCTGAAAGCGCATGAAATCATTATCGGCTCCCGTTCAAAAGTCAAAGGAAAAATTACGGCGGATTCCGATATTTCTCTTTTGCAAAATGCGGTCGCCAATTCCGTTGAAAGCGGCGGCAACATCACAATTATGCCTGGCTGCGTTGTCGGCTACGCTAACGGAAGCACGTTATCCGTTATCGGAAAAGCGGAAATCAAAAAAATCGGCGTCATCACAAAAGTAACCGTTCGGGCGAATACGGTTGCCGAACTCGAAGATGAACCGGAAGAATCAGACGAACTTGAAAATGAATTCAAAAACGAACTTAAAAACGAATTCGAAAATGAGTTTGGAAATGAATTTGAAAGTAAATTTGAAAACGAATTAAATAAGGAATCAAACGATTTCATATCGAAAGAACTTATTTTTGAAAACAATATTTCTGATTCAACTAAAAAAGATTCGGATGAATCTTATGAATTAGAAAATGATATTGGAAGCGACGCAATTTTAGATTCATCATCAACCCCTATATTTCCGATGGAATCCGACAATGAAAACGTTCAGCCTGATGTTGAAACAGTTGAATTTGACGCTGAAATTATTGACGAAACAATTGAATCGTCTCCCAAATCTTTTACAACATTTGCAGATTTGCCGGCAGACCGCCCGGTCAGTATTCCGACAGATGAATCATCCGAAGTCGAAATTGTCGGCGAAACTTCCATTTCCGACACGGATTCGGGTTCGGATTCAAGTTCTGAAATGATTCCCCGAACCGTTGAAACGCCTTTTGGAACGGTTGTTGTCGGCGAAAAACCGGCAAAATCGGAATCAATGAACAGAAATGTAAAATTTGAAACGGAATCTTTTTCCGATAATCAATTTGCTTCGGTAACGGAAGTTTCAAAAGAAGAGCAGCAGGCAGATTTTGAGGCGGAAATCCGTGCAAAAGCGCCGCCCGTCCGCAAATCGGAGTTTAAATGGCCGGCGTTTGAACCGAAGAAAATGCCGAAAACAATCAAGGCGGAAGTTTCAAAAGAGCCGGCGCGCCCGGATAATTTATTTTCAAATCAGCTCAAATCATCGCAAGCTCAAATTCAGTATGATGAAATTAAAATTCAAAGTGCTCCGAAGCAAAAAGAGTATTTTCAAAGCAGCGAACCCAATATTTCCGGAAAAGCGAATCAAAAAATCGTTTTTGAAGAAATCGGCAGCGCCAACTCAAAACCGCAGCAAATTCACTCACCGATTCAGAAATCAAAAGCTGACATTTTAATGGAAAAAATGAATTTTGACGCGGTTCCCGAAAACAAAAAAGAAACGGAATCGAGGCAAAAAAGAGAAAGAACTCAGGCTGAAATCAAAAATTCTAAAATTTGGTATGAAGAACGCCATCCGCAATCCGAATCCAAGAAAAAAGAATATCCGCCTTACGTTTAATTTTTTTTGATTTTTAATTTTTAAAAAACGGATTCTTTTATTTTATTTCATTAAAAATGAATTTTCATTTTCATTCAATTTTTGAAATTTTGCCCCGTTCGCGCGCGCACAAGGCGACGAAAGACAGTTGCAAACAACAACAAACAGGCAATCTTAAATAGAATCCTTTTTAATATTCTTTCATAGACACCCCACAGGGGTATGGTATAATAAACCGCAATCAAAAATAAAAAACCAAAACAGATTCAAAACAAAATCGAGGCAGGAGGCCTTTAAATCAAACAAAAATTCAATGTCACGGGAATGACTTGCGCGTCCTGCAGCAATCATGTTGAAAAAGCTGTCAGCAAACTAAACGGCGTTTCAAAAGTCACGGTCAATCTTTTACAGAATTTTATGGTTGTCGAATACGATGAAAAAATCGTTACTGAAACGGATATTATCAAAGCTGTGACGGATGCCGGTTACGGCGCGTTTCCGGCGGACGAAAAGTCTAAAAAAGGATCGACAGGAACCGAAAGCGCTGCGCAAAATCCGGCGGCGGCCGAAGCCGAGCAAATGAAGTTCCGTTTGATTTGGTCAATCGTTTTCCTGATTCCGCTGATGTATATCGCGATGGGGCCGATGATCGGGCTTCCGATGCCGTCATTTTTGAGCGGTCATGAAAACGCCGTCGCTTTCGGTATGGCTCAGCTTCTTCTGACGCTTGCAATTGTTTATCTCAATCGCAATTATTTCATTAACGGATTCAAAAGCCTGATCAAGCGCGCTCCGACAATGGACGCGCTGATTGCAATCGGCTCGTCCGCTGCGATTATTTACGGCATTTACGCGATTGTTCGAATGGGATACGGTCTTGCGATTCAGGATTTCGCGCTTGTCGAACAATATCATATGGACATGTATTTCGAATCGGCCGGCACAATTTTGACGTTAATTACGGTCGGCAAATATCTGGAAAGCCGTTCTAAAGGAAAAACGAGCGACGCGATTACGCGTCTTTTGGATTTAGCCCCGAAAACCGCTCTTGTTGAAAAAGACGGCGCTGAAGTTGAAATTCCCGTTGCAGATGTCGCTCCCGGAGATATTCTGATCGTTAAAACCGGAAACAGTGTTCCTGTTGACGGCAAAATCGTTGAAGGGTCGGCAGCAATCGACGAATCCGCGATTACCGGCGAGAGCATTCCCATTGAAAAAACGGTTGGTGACAACGTGACAGGCGCGACCGTTAATCGTTCAGGATTCATCAAAATGACGGCGGTTCGTGTCGGTGAAGACACAACGCTTTCGCAAATTATTCGTTTGGTCGAAGAAGCAAGCGCGAGCAAAGCGCCGATTTCCAAGTTGGCGGATCGTGTCAGCGCGGTTTTTGTTCCGGCGGTTATTCTCATTGCGATTGTCGCGACAATAGTTTGGCTGCTACTCGGCTATCCGTTTGAATTTGCGCTTTCCATCGGCATCGCTGTTTTGGTTATCAGCTGCCCGTGCGCGCTGGGACTTGCAACGCCGACGGCAATCATGGTCGGAACCGGCAAAGGCGCCGAAAACGGAATCCTGTTCCGAAATGCCGAAAGCATCGAAACAGCGCAGACGGTTGATGTCGTTATTTTGGATAAAACAGGAACTGTCACGGAAGGAAAACCATCCGTTACCGGAATTTATCCGGCCGCCGGTGTTTCAAAAGAAGAATTGATGACTTGCGCCGCCTCCGTTGAGAAATTTTCGGAACATCCGCTTGCTGTTGCAATTGTTGAAAAAGCGGCGGCGATGAATTTGAATTTAATGCCGGCGGCCGACTTTAAACAAACCGCCGGCCACGGAATTCAAGCTGTGATTCAAAATGAACAAATTTTGGCCGGCAACGCAAAAATGATGGTTGCCGACGGTATTGATATTCAAAAATTATCTGAAATATCCGATGAGATCGCTGAAAACGGTCAAACACCGCTTTATTTCGCGAAAAATAAACAGTTGCTCGGCATCGTTTCAATCGCCGACACGATCAAGCCGACCAGCAAACGCGCAATTGCCGAGTTCAAAAACACGGGCATTGACGTTATTTTGCTCACCGGCGACAATGAAAGAACAGCAAATGCGATTGCCAAGCAATTGGAAATCGATCACGTAATTGCAGGCGTTTTGCCTTCCGGAAAAGAACAAATTGTTCGCGAACAGCAGGAAGCCGGTAAAAAAGTTGCGATGATCGGCGATGGTATCAATGACGCGCCGGCGCTCGCGCGCGCGGATGTCGGCATGGCAATCGGTGCCGGAACAGACATCGCAATCGAAAGCGCGGATATCGTGTTAATGAAAAGCGATTTGATGGATGCCGTGACAGCTTTTAAGCTTTCAAAAGCCACAATCCGAAACATCAAAGAAAACCTGTTTTGGGCGTTCTTCTACAACATTTTGGGAATCCCGCTTGCAGCCGGTGTCTTTTATCCGATTCTCGGATGGAAACTCAATCCGATGTTTGCGGCCGCCGCCATGAGTTTGTCCTCGCTCTTTGTCGTCACAAACGCGCTGAGACTGAGATTTTTCAAACCGAAATTCACGACAGAAGCACTGCCGGAAACCTGCCCGCTTCCGATTGAAGATGAGGTGGCAGCCGGTACAGCGGCAGGCAGCAGCGGCGCGCCGGCAAAAGCCGAGTCCGGAAATGAAAATAAAAACGAAATCGGGAGTGCCGTTAATAAAGATGAAAACAAAAACGGTGCCGCCGTTTTGATGAAAATCAACGGCATGACTTGCATTAATTGTCAAAAACATGTCGAGAAAGCATTGAATGCGATTCCCGGCGTTTCGGCTGAGGTGGACTGGGAAGCGGGAACGGCGCAAATTTTCGGCGCGGAAGACATCGATGATGAAATCTTGAAACAAGCCGTTGAAAAAGAAGGCTATGAAGTTGTTTCCATTCAGCGCGCCAATGAAAATTAAAAACGGAGAGTAAAAACGAAAAATAAAAGGAAAACAGAGAGGGAAAGTTATGAGAGCAGATAAGAAAGACGTTCTGAGAATGTTAAAAACGGCGCGCGGTCAGATTGACGGTATCATTAAAATGGTCGAAGAAGACAAATATTGCATTGATATCGTTCATCAAATCATGGCAAGCGAAGCCGTTCTCAGAAAAACGTCAAAAATCGTTCTTCAAGGACATTTATCGGGATGTGTCAGCGAGGCATTTGAAAGAGGTCCGGAAGAGCGCGAAGAAAAAATCAATGAAATTATCGATGTGTTTGATAAGTTGAATAAATGAAAATAAAATTCAGCAGCTGTCAACATATCATAATATTTAATTACTTGAAATATATAAAATTAAAAACAATCCGAAATATAATCAAAAATATCCGGAAAAGTAATCAAAAAATCAGGAGAAAAATTATGGAAACCGTAACCTTTAAAGTCGGCGGCATGACCTGCGGTCACTGCCAAAGAAGAGTTCAAGACGCATTAACAAACATCGACGGCGTTTCAAAAGCTTCCGTCAATCTTGAAAAAGGCGAAGCAACCGTTGAATATGACGGTTTTAAAACATCCGCCGACGTTTTGAAAAAAGCTGTCGCAGATGCCGGATATGAAGTTTAACTTCATGTCCTTTTCTTTTTTTTAATAAAATCTAAAACAAAACTCAATAAACAGTTTTTAGTTCCTGTTTTTATTTTTAAATTAAACGTTTTAGAAATATTTTTGAAATATTTTAATATTTTTTAAAAATGTTTTTAAAAGATTTTTAAAAAATGTTAAAAAATAAGTGTACAGCACGAAACAATTTTCATTCGATTATTTAATTGTCCCATGCTGTTTTTGACAAAATTTAAGGGTCATGATAAGAACAACCAAATAATTTGGTGTTAAAATCATGACTATGCAATTGAAAAATAAATACATTTTTCGTTCTAAAATTTCTGAAGCTAAATTTAGACAAATTGTGAAACTTTTTGTTCTGGATTTAGATGCAACTCAAATATCCCAAATTACAGGTGTAAGCCGTATTACGATCAACAGATACCTCATGGCAATCCGCGAGCGGATTGCCGGATTCTGCGAAGCAGAATCCCCTTTTCAAGGAGAAATTGAAGTTGATGAATCCTATTTCGGCCCGAGGCGTGTAAAAGGAAAGCGGGGACGCGGCGCAGGCAGCAAAACAATTGTTTTTGGGATGAGAAAAAGGAATGGGAAAGTCTATACTGAAATCGTTCCGGATTGTTCTAAATCAACTTTACAATCAATTATCCGAGGGAAAGTTGATCTTGATAGTGTTATTTATTCTGATAATTGGCATGGATATGATGGATTGGTAGATGTTGGTTATGATAAACACTATCGAGTAAACCATGGTAAAAATGAGTTTGTAAATGGGAAAAGTCATATTAATGGGATTGAAGGATTCTGGGGCTATTCAAAATCCAGGATGAGTAAACATCGTGGAGTTCATAAAAAGTATTTTTACCTTCATTTAAAGGAATGTGAGTTTAGGTACAATTATAGGAATGAAGATTTATATCAAAAAATCCTAAAAATCTTGAGAGAAAATCCTCTATTCTTATCTTGACCCAAATTTAATTTGTCGATTTTACAATTTCTTCATTCTTTATTCGGCCGTGCCGATTTCGGGAAGGCTGCCGCCGGTCCATGTCATTGTGTTTGTACAGCTTCCGACAACGGAACCTTCGGCAAATCCGGCAATGCTTCCGACGTATTCAAATCCGCCGGTAATGCTGCCGCTAGCATCGCAGCTTGTAATTTCAAACACACTCGGCGTGAAATATTCTTCAAACATCTCGTAATACACGGCACGTTCTTCAGCCGAAAGGTCTTCATCTAAACCGAGCATGGCATCAAGCATTTCTTCCGTCAGAGCAAATCCGCCGCCGACAATGCCGCCGATACGGGATGATGTGTCTGAAACAATGATTTCAACATTATCAATATCGCAATTCAAAATGGAAGTCGGAATGCTTCCGTCGGTCGTGCCGGTCATGCCCAGCAAACCGCCGATCAATATGTTGCCGCTTCCTGTCGCTGTTATTGTAACGTCTTCAGCCAAACAATCTTCGACAAGCGCGCTTTCAAAGGCGCAGCCTGCAAGACCGCCGAGTCCCTGAATGCTGTCTCCGGAAGCCGTAATTGTTCCCGAAGCGTAACACCCTGACAACATGCTTTCTTCCATGCCGCCGGCTAAAATGCCTGCCATGCTTCCGCCGTCACCGATAACGATAATATCCGCCGTTGCGCTGCAATCTGTCAAATCGGCAAAACCGCCGCCGACAATACCGCCGACCATTGAGTTTCCGGTAATTGTGTTTGTGCCGCCGTTTTCTGTCAGAATGATTTCTTCCAAAACACAGTAAGCCGCATAACCAATAACACCGCCGACCAGCATCGAAGATCCGCTGACATCAACATCTTCAACAACCAAATCGTATATGGAAGGTTCTGCAGAAGTTGATCCCGTAATTGATATTGTTGTGTAATGGTGCGCATTATCAACGGCATCCGTCAGCAAAGCGTCTAAACCGGTATAGTCGATATCCTGGCTCAAAACAACCGTTGCTGTGCTTTGGCCGCCCGGAACCAAATCAATATTAACGAATTTGACACCGTCAACTTCATACAAAGCTTCCGTCACGAATCTGATGCAGTTCGGACAGTTCATGCCTTCAATTGTAATCGCTTTTGTCGATCCGACAACGCAGCCGAACAATCCGACAGCAATGTCTTCTGAATTAACGCTGACATCTGAAATTGAATATCCGTCGCCGTTAAAAGTGCCGGTAAAAGCTCTTTTTATGATCGGGTTTTCTTCATCTTCTTCCGATGCCGGAATAAAAGTGCCGAGCGGTTCCCAATTACTGTAACCGGAAAGGTTGATATCGTCGATTAAAATGAAATTCCCATCCAAATGGTAACGCACACGATCGAGCTGATCGGCGGTTTCAATTTGATACGGATCGGCGACTGTACCGCTGCCGTCTGCAAAAGGCGTTACAGTCGAATCATAAACGATCCACCATTCACCGGTAATTTTGTTGTCTTTGGTTCTGTCGCTCCAAATCAATTCGTCTTCGGCGCTGACCGGAAGCGGAATGCCGCTCATTGTTGTATCATCAGAATCGACCATGACGGCACCGTAACTGAGGAGCATCATATCATTTTGTTCGTCATAGGAAATGCCGAATGCAAATCTGTCCGTGATGTCTGTCGGAGTTCCGCCGACATCTGAATAAACGCTGATTCCGTAATCTGTCAGCATGTCAACCATGACGGCAGATCCTTCTTCCGCCGGCAAATACCAGCCTTCATAATACATCAATTCTCCTTGAAGTTCACGGCCCTTTAATTCGGCGGCGAACTGGTCATAGAAATCGAAGTTGATTCGCGTGAAATCAAAGAAAGCGTTGAATCCCATTGCCGGGCGAATCGTATCTCCGATATCGGCAGTTGTTGCAAGGCTGAATTCAAATCCGCTCGCATAGAAATCTCCGGCGCTGATTTGGTTCGGTTTGCCGCTGACATTTTTGGTGTAAGTGTCCGCGTTTTCAGGATCAATGACTTCATGCGCCCAGTAAAATCCGTTGTCTTCGGCGGTGTTTACTTGCGCCGCCCATTCGTTAATATCGGGAACCGATAAGAAGAACATTCCGGCTTCATTGTTTCCTTTTTCAATGATTTTCGGATTGACTGTGGGGTACGGCCAGAACAGGAATTCTACGTCCGGATATTTTACCATCGCGAATCCGTATTCGTCGACCGGATAGATTTCTAAAATCATGGACGAATCTTCTTCATCGAACGTGGCTTCCAAAACAAACATTTCGTTTCCTTCGTCGGTGTCTCCGTAAACGATTAATCTGTCGTAGTTGTCATTTTCATCATCGTAAATAACATATGAAAACGGGAACATGCATTCCGTTTCTCCAATTCCCGGAATGTCAATGCGGAATATCAGGTCAATGCTTCCGTCTTCTTTAAATTTCCAAACTGAGCCTTGGACCGGTAAACCTGCGCCCCAACCGTATCCGCCGGTTTCTGGGTCGGAATACATTGAAAAGATGTTTTCGGGCAATACTGTGTCCACATAATCGTCACGGTTGGCAGTTCCGACTCTTTTGAAATAAGTGGATTCGCCGTATTCTTTTTGTTCTTCGTCCGTTAAGGTAAATTCCGTAACTCGGATGAGATCGTTTGTGATGACTTCGAATTTGTTGCTTTTAATCATACCGTTTCCGCCGAAATCAAAATATGAAACAGCAACGTGAACGCCGTCCAAATCTTTTCTGACGATGTACGCGCCGGATCCTTCGTCAGGAATCACTCCGACATATTCGGACGGCAGGTTTTCCATTGTATAATCAAAAGTGCCGTCCGAATAACCGATATAAGTCAAAACGGATCCGTCTTCGTCTTCGGAAATCCATGTGCCGATGAACGGATTGCTCACGGATGCGAGCCAAATGTTCGGCTTGCTTGAACCGCCGCCGCCTCCGGAACCGGTTGCGACAACGACGTCAGGAAAAGATGATGACCCTGCTGCGTTTTCGCCGCCGCCGCCACCACTTCCGCTGCTGCCGGCATCGGTGTCTTCGGTTTTGTCGTCTTCAGCGTTCTCATTTTCATTTAAAGAAGATGAAAATCCTCCGGGACTTCCCGAATCTGTTTCCTGATCTGTTCCTTGATTTAAACAACCGGACATCATTGCTGCAAGAAGCACGGCAACGATTATCAAAATCATTGGCGCCGCAGCAAACCGGCGTTCATTTTTCTGTAATTTTTTTCGTTCTGATGACATAATAATCCCATCCTGATTTTCACTTCTTTCACACCGTTGAGTTCGCTTATGCTTATTTTCTGAATTCAACCTTTCCAATTCATTTGAATTTGATCAATTTCGGTTTGATTCATTTCGGTTTGATTCATTTCGATTTGGTTCATTTCGATTTGGTTCATTTCGATTTGGTTCATTTCGATTTGGTTCATTTCGATTTGGTTCATTTCGATTTGGTTCATTTCGATTTGATTCATTTCGATTTGATTCAGTTTTGAATAATTTTAAAATCCGATTTTCGATTTTTTTCAGGAAGCAGAAGCAAAGAGACGTTTGTATGATTGAATGTTAATCAAAGAAGTAAAATAAATCAAAAAACGTAAGTTTTTCATATATAAAAATTAGTTAGTTTTACAAAAAAATATTCGTATCAACGAAAAATTTATTTTATTACGAAAAAATTGTTCTATTGTGAAAAAATTATTATACTTTTAAAATAAATTGATTTCAATGATTCCAGTCGCAGCTATTTGATTTTTTATTGGAAACCGTTTTCTTGAAAATGTCTTTATTTCCAAAAGAAACATTCTTCTCTTCGTCCTGTGTTTCCGATGAAGCATTCAGTCGTTTCAAACAATGTGCTCGAATCTGTTTTTCATTCGAAATCATCACCTCCTTTTTTGAAAATCAATTGGTGCGGTGAAACAAAAATATATATTCGCAACCGCGCCTGTATCGGTTTTTCCATGCGAAATGAAGGGGTGTCGAAACAATAACCTTTAATACCTTTACTTCTCTTGGATATCTTACACAAGAAATATTCCGGTCCAAAAAATCGGGATAAACTGATATGAACTTTCAGCACGCCACGACTGAAAAATTGTAACCGTGTTATTGAAATGTTTTAAAACGTTTCATATTTTCAAGAAATGATTTTTCAATAAAACATCATTTCCACAGGAACAGGCGCTTTTCATGCCTGCATCGGAAACAGCGCTGTTTTCAGCGATAATTTTTCAGTAAAGGAAAAAACGAAAGTCAGAAATTCACAATTCACGCAATTGATCGATTTTTCAAAAACACAGCCGATTTTTCGGTGACCGCCTCGGTTTTGGCGCTCCCGGCAGATTTCGGATTTAAGCAGCCGGGTTTTTCCGCCTGCGGATAAATTTGAGACGAAAGCGCGGTTCGCGCCGGTTTATTTCAGGCGGCAAACGGCTTTTTTCATTTACGTATTTGACGTTTTCACTTAACGTTTTCACCGACGATCTCACAGGAGATTTAATACTATGACAAGCTCCCTAAACAAATTATTTGAACGCCTTCTTGAAAATGAATCCATTTTCAAAGACAAGGAAGTTCTGAGACATTCGTACACGCCCGATGTTTTGGTTCATCGTGATGCGCAAACGGAAGAATTGGCGACGATTTTGGTTTCCGCGCTGCGCGGCGAAACACCGTCAAACATTCTCATTTACGGCAAAACAGGAACCGGAAAAACCGCCGTTACGCGATATGTCGGCAAAGAGCTTGAAAACATGAGTGAGAGAATGGGCGTCAAATGTTCCGTGATTTACGTCAATTGTGAAGTTATCGACACGCAGTACAGACTTTTGGCAAATCTGGCCCGTCATTTCGGCGAAGACATTCCGATGACCGGCTGGCCGACTGACCAGGTTTTCCAAAAATTTAAGGAAGCTTTAGACACGCAGGAACAGGTTCTCATTGTGATTTTGGACGAAATCGACAAGCTTGTCAAGAAAGGCGATGACGTTCTTTACAATTTATCCCGTATTAATTCCAGTTTAAAACAGGCGCGCGTCAGCATTATCGGCGTGTCCAACGACTTAAAATTCACCGACTTTTTAGACCCGCGCGTTAAAAGTTCGCTCGGCGAAGAAGAAATCATTTATCCGCCTTACGATGCCGATCAAATCCGCGACATTCTTTATCAGCGCGCTGAAATGGCTTACAATGAAAATGTTTTAGATGGCTCCGTCATTCCGCTGTGCGCCGCTTTGGCCGCGCAGGAACACGGCGATGCGCGCCGCGCGCTTGACCTGCTCCGTGTTTCCGGCGAAATCGCGGAACGCCGCGAAGAAAAGCTTGTTACGGAAATTCATGTCCGCGTCGCTCAGGATAAAATCGAAGTCGATCGCGTTGTTGAAGTCGTCCGGACGCTTCCGATGCAATCCAAACTTGTTTTGTTCAGTATTGTCACGCTCAACATCAGCGCACAAAACCAGGATCTGTCGCCGCAGAGCATCACAACGGGCGAAGTGTACAACATTTACAGAAAACTTTGCAAAGCGATTGATGTTGACGTTTTAACACAGCGCCGCGTCACGGATTTGATGTCGGAGCTGGATATGCTCGGCATTATCAACGCGGTTGTTGTCAGCAAAGGCCGCTACGGCCGAACAAAAGAAATTTCGCTTTCCGTTCCGGTCAAAAACACATACGATGTGCTTCTTGAAGATTACAAATTAACGCCGCTTCAGAACTACAGTCACAACGTCAAAATCGGATATTTCTGATTTAAAATTGATGGAAGTTCGCCGCCGAACTTTCATCTTTGTTTTTCATTTACATTTCGTTTTTTCATTTTGATTTTCATTTTCGGTTTAATTTTATTTTTTAAAAAACAAACATTTTTATGAACAGAATCCTATTTTCATTTATGAAAAAAGGTCTGTTTCCGTTTCTTATTTTTGTCTTTCTCATCGTTGCCGTTTCTTTGAGCGGATGCTTAACATCGCTGACGGGAGACTCTAATAATTCGACGGAAGCAGCCAATGCGTCAGATGTTTTTGAAATTTATGAGCCGAATATTTTTGTTCCGACAATTCAGGGACAGCAAAAAATCGTTGAATCCGGCACTTATTTTGTTGATTCAAAATCTTCGGCGGTTCGTGTGATTCGCCTCGTTGATAATCAAAAAACAGTTTCTCTGCTTCACGATTCAAGCATGTTTTCTTTTGAAGCGCCGGAATTTACGGAGATTTATTTCATCACGGCTGATGATTTTTCCGCAACGCAGGAAGGCATTGATTTGCTTCTTGAAAATCCGGTTCTTGTCAGTCCCGGTTATGAATTGAAAAATGTGAAACGTGCGCCGGTCATGGAATTTAAAGAAAATTTCACGGGCGTTTTGGTTTACACATTCTGCCCGAATATGAACAGCACTTCTATTGTTGTTAACGACGGCGCCGACGCTATTCAAATTATTTTGCCCGACGGCCTGATGACAGGAAACAGAATCGTCGGAACGGCTTCGCCGAAGCCGGATTCTTTTGAAGAAGATGAAATCGGCCGTCACGTTTTGAAATGGAATAATCCGATCGGCGCCGTTAGTGTCAATTATTACAATGAAAAAGCACCGCTTTACCTGTTGATTTCATTTGCCGCGCTCGCCGGTGCCATCATTCTTGTTTATTTGCGCTACAGATATCAAGTCAAAAAATTGCATAAAATTACGGAACTCGTTGACGATGAAACGTCCGGGTTCCGAGAGCGCAAACTCAATTAAATCAAATACAAGCATTTTGTTTGCGCTGTTGTCTGTGTTGCCGTTTGCATCTGCTCCGTTCTGCGCTGCCGGCAACGTCTGCCGCCGCGCGCGAGCCGCACAAATTTTTAAAAAATAAATGAAAAACAAACTCTGTTTTTTTAAAAAAATGAATGAAAAATAAATCTCATTTTCGAAATTTTGACGAAAAACTAATAACCGTTTAATCCTACAATGAATTTTAATTATGACAACTGACAAAGATATTCCGCTTCTTGATTTCAAAAACGTGACCGTCGTCAAAGGCGGCCGCGCGATTTTGGACAATCTTTCGCTGACAGTCGGAGCGGATGAAAATATCGCCATAATCGGCCCGAACGGCTCGGGCAAATCTTCGCTCATCAAAGTCATGACGCGCGAATATTATCCCGTCGCGGACGTTCCCGGGCTTTCTATGAACATCTTAGGCGAAGAGATGTGGAATATCTTTGATTTGCGCAAACAAATGGGCATCATTACAACGGATTTGCAGCATTCCTGCATCCGAGACAGCACGGTTCTGGAAATCGTTATTTCCGGCTATTTTTCAAGCATCGGCATTTACGATGATTTCTTTGATGTCACCGTCGAAATGAAAGCGATGGCGCACGAGGTTTTGAAATTTTTAGGAATTTATCATTTGGCAAACCAAAAAATGACGAAAATTTCTTCCGGTGAAGCGCGAAAAGCGCTGATTGCACGCGCGCTCGTTCACGATCCGAAAGCGCTCGTCTTAGACGAGCCGACCAACAGCCTGGACATGAAATCAATTGATCAATTCCGAAAAACCGTCAGCTCTATTGCCAAAGCCGGCAAAAATATCGTTCTCGTCACCCACGATTTATCGGACATTATTCCCGAAATCAAGCGCGTGATTCTCATTAAAGACGGAAAAATATTTGCCGACGGCAAAAAAGAAGACATTTTAACGAATGAAAATCTTACCGCGCTTTTTGAAGTTCCCGTAACGGTTCAAAAGCACGGGGACTATTACGCGGCATTTTGCTGATCTTTTTAATTTTCATTTAATTTTTTTGATTCTTAAAAACGACAGCGAAAGCTCTGCAATAATGAAATAAAAAGAAAAGAAGAAAAGCCCGAAATCGGGCTGTCAGACTTTATGGGGAATTTGATTTTGAACAAATTGGTTTGTTTTTTGAAACGGAGGTTTCGTTTTTTGTTTCTGTTGCATTTCGATTATGGCGTATCGATTATTTATTTAATATTTTACAGAGGGCTCAAATGTAAAACAACTAAATTTGAGTTATTTCCTAAATACGTCTAAATGGTATATATACTTTTTTATTTTTAAAATCGCAATCAATCAAAATGTTAATTTGTTGAGCATTGCGTTTTTTGTAAAACTCCCAAAATCATTAATCAATAAAATTTGAATAAATCGAAAATTAATTTAAAATCAATTAAAAATTCGTTTTTCCGAGTTTTAAACAAAATTAGTTGAATTAAACATTTATGTTTTGAAAAAAATTAAAAAATCGCCCGTCCGATTTTCATTCATTTTTGAAAAAATGATGCTGCTCGCGCGCGGCGGCACAGCAAACAAAACGGAAAAACCAAAAAAGAAGAGAAAATAAAAAATAAAGTGAAAAAAATCAGCGGGAAACAACTTCCCCGCTTTCTTCAAATGTTTTTTCGCCTGAAAGAAGTCCTTTCAAAACAGAAACCAAATCGGCGGCAGGAACAAGAATTTGTTTCATTGAATCTCTGTCGCGGATTGTCACCGGCTTTTCTTCTTTTTCAATCGTGTCAAAGTCAATCGTGATTGAAAACGGAATACCGATTTCATCGTTTCTTCTGTAACGTTTGCCGATCGTTCCGGATTCATCATAATCGGACATGATGCCGGCTGCAACGATTTCATTGAATAATTTTTTGGCGGCGGCGGATAATTCCGGCTTTCCCATCAACGGATGAACAGCCGCCTGATACGGAGAAACGGCGTTTTTAAATCTCATGACAACACGGTTTTCGTCGTCTTCGTCATCGCCGGTCGATTCGCCCAGATCTTCCTCGTCGTAAGCATGCTCCATCACGCAATACGTAATTCTGTCAATGCCGTAAGACGGTTCAATGACGTGCGGAACAACGGTTTTGCCCGAAATTTTAACGCTTTCTTCACCGAACGCAACCAAATTCATCGGCACGGTAAAGTTTTCGCCGTCAACCGTTACGGTAATTTCATCGCCGGCGGCTTGAATCGTTTCCGCGTCGAGTTCTTTAATCGCGTCGCCGACAGCCTTTGCTTTTCCTTTAAAGAGCGGACCCAGCTTTCCCATATCCGGTTTGATAATGAATTTATTTTCAATAATCGGCTCGGGATATTCGATGTAAACGGAAAGCTCAACCTTGCTTTGTTTCGCGTGCGCCGACAAATCGTAATCCGTTCTGTCAGCGATGCCGACCACTTCCACCCAGCCGAAGCGATCCGTTTTCACTTCCGCGTCCCAGCAGTCGACAGCGTAGTGCGCCATCTCGTCGGACAAGTGCTGGCGGAAGCGCAAATCTTCGGGTGAAATGCCGACGCTGATTAAGAAATCGTTTGTCAGAGCGACATAGTACGCCAAAAATTCGTGCGCGACTGTTCCGTCGGCAACCGCCTCGCCGACTGTTTTCTGAATCGTCGTTCCGGCAACGTCTTCCTGCTGCGCCTGCGGATAAAGCGTGAGTTTGACATCTTTGTATTTGTCAAAATTCGGATGCGTTTTCACATCGGGATCGACGAAAATTTCACATTCGGCCTGCGTGAATTCGCGAAGTCTTAAAACGCCCTGGCGCGGTGAAATTTCATTTCTGTAAGACTTTCCGATTTGAACAGCGCCAAACGGTAATTTTTCGCGGTAAAAGCGTGACAGGCGTTGGAAGTCAACAAACATTCCCTGCGCGGTTTCCGGTCTCATATAACCCGGACGGCCCGTTCCGGGACCGATTTTGGTTTGGAACATTAAATTAAATTCAAATGATTTGCCGAGCTTGCAGCCGCATTCGGGGCAAACAATGTTGTGCTTTTCAATCATTTCGTCCAGCTGCGCTGTGCCGAGCGCGCCGACGCCTTCGATGCCGAGCGCTTCAATCAGGTGGTCCGCGCGAAAAGACTGATCACAGCCGCTGCACTCGGTCAGCGGATCGGAAAAGCCGCCGACGTGGCCGGACGCGACAAAAATGTCTTCAATACCGATTGTCGGCGCTTCAATTTCCATATAGCCTTCGTTTAAAACGTAAAAATCGCGCCAAAGGTTTTCGATTTTTCTCTTCACGGTACAGCCGAGCGGTCCGTAATCAAAAAAACCGGCCGCGCCGCCGTAAAGTTCAAACGAATTCCATAAGAAGCCGCGGCGTTTGGCAAGATCCATCACTTTGTCATATTTGTCCATAAAATTGCCTCTGATAATAATAAATCAATTTAAAATTTAAATAAAATTTAATTTTCAAAATCAAGATTGGTATTGAAAAGAATTGATACGATTTAAATTTTACAATAAAGATTTTAATTTCGTTTTATCGAAATATATTTATCATATCAAAATTATTTCCATTTGACGAAAACAAAAATCTGATTTATTTTTAAATCAGGCAGAATTTCAATCCACCTCAAGGCCTGTTTTGTCACCTCGAACAGGCCTCTTATTTTTCAAGTAAAAACGATTGCGGTTATTTCATTTCAATAAATCCTCGGGAATTTCCTTCCTTTGCATATTTGTGCCGTTTGCATCATTTGCCCTTTGCATTTTTGCAATGTTTTGAGTGATTCCTGCCGATTTATTAAGCTCGTTTCCGGAAAAATGCCGGCACTCCCGGCTGCATTCCAACCAATGCAGCCGTTTTAAAACACACATCCGAATCGGATGCAGGAGATCTTTATGTCTCAAAATTATTATGAAAATCAAGATTCATCTTTTCAAAAAAATAACAGTGAAGCGCTTTCGGAAGACATGCGCGCGGTCAAAGAAGGCCGAGCCAGACTGTTTGAAATCGCTTTTCACAAAAAATGGCATATGCTCGCGTCAGCGATATTTTCAATTACAAGCGTCGCATTTTCGTTTGTTCCTTACATCATTCTTTATTTGGTTCTCAAGGAAATTTTACCGAATCTCTCTGATTTAAGCCAAATCGATTCATCGCTTCTGATGACGTATATCGCTTTCATCGCCGCTTCGCTTGTGCTGACAGTCGCGACAATGTTCATCTCGCTCATGTGTTCGCACTTAGCCGCTTTTGAAACGCTTTACGATTTAAAAATTGATTTCGCGGCCAAGCTCGCGACACTTCCGCTTGGTTATTTCAATCAAAACGCCACCGGAAAACTCCGAAAAGTCATGGACGACAACATCGAAAGCATCGAACTTTTTATCGCGCACCATTTTCCCGATTTAGTCGGCTCATTCACGGCACCTGTTGTTTTAATTCTTTTGTTATTGTATTTTGACTGGCGCGTCGGTTTGGTTTGCTTGGTTCCGATTATCTTGGCCTATTTGATTCAAATCGTTTCATTCGGCGGCAAAAACAAAGTCATGTATTTGAAAACATATCAGGATTCGCTGGACGACATGAACGCGTCCGCCGTTGAATATGTCCGCGGCATTTCCGTCATTAAAATTTTTAATCAAACGGTTTATTCGTTCAAAAAAATCCATGACTCCATTCTGAATTACACAAAATTCTGCATCAAATACACATACATGTGCCGCGCTCCGATGACCGCTTTTACGACAATTTTGAACAACATTTCGTTTTTCATCATTCCGGTCGGCATCTGGTGGGTCACGAGAACGACGGATTACGCCGCCTTCGCTTTAACATTCATTTTCTATCTGATCTTTTCAGCATCGGTTGTTTCACCGTTTATGAAATTGATGTATGTCAGCAACAAAGGCGACGTTATCATTGACGGCATCCGCAGAATGGATGAAACGTTCAACACGCCGTCGGTTAAAGAACCCGATCACCCCGTCAATCCGAATACGGTTGTCGGCAGAAGCATTCGCTTTGAAAATGTTTCTTTTTCTTACACAGAAGACCACGCGCATAATGCATTATCTGATGTCAGTTTCGAAGCCGCGGAAGGTCAAATCACAGCGCTTGTCGGCAAATCCGGCAGCGGCAAAAGCACGATTGCACATCTAATTCCGCGTTTCTGGGATGTTGACGGCGGTGTTGTTTACATCGGCGATACCGACATTCGCGATTTGAAAACGGACGACCTGATGGATATGATCAGTTTCGTTTTCCAAGATGTTTTCCTTTTCAAGCAAAGCGTTCGCGAAAACATTCGCGCGGGGAAACCCGATGCAACCGATGAAGAAATTCGTGCCGCGGCGAAAGCGGCGCAATGCGATGATTTTATTCGCAATCTGCCAAACGGCTACGATACGATCATTCAAACGCAAGGCATTCATCTCTCCGGCGGCGAACGCCAACGGATTGCGATTGCGCGCGCGATTTTAAAAGATTCGCCGATAATTGTTTTAGACGAAGCGACCGCGTTTGCCGATCCTGAAAATGAATACAAGATTCAGGAAGCGTTTAAAGAATTGATTCGAGAAAAAACGGTTATTATGATTGCACACAGGCTGCCGACAATCCGAACCGCTCATCAGATTATTGTCATGAGTGACGGAAAAGTAGCGGAAAGCGGGGCGCATGACGAATTAATTCAAAAGAACGGCGCTTACAAAAAAATGTGGGACGCTTATAATGCGACGTTGACATGGCGCATTTCTCAAAACGAATCCAAAAAAGATATTTCCGCGCAGGGGAGCGTGGTTTAAATGTCTCACAATAAAAATAATTCAGCCGATGAATTCGGTGACCTTTTTGGTTCCGATGAATCGGGTTTGATGGTTTTTCGGATTAAAAATTATCTTTCTGAAAAAGGATACAGAGATTTAAAAAAAGCAATTGTCGCTGTCGTTTTGACGAATTTTGTTCTTTTCATTCCGGCAATCTCCGTCTCTGTCTTTGTTTACGAATTGTTAAAGCCGTTTACGGGTCTTTCAATTGATGAGGAAATGTTATGGATTTCATTCGGTATTGCTCTTGCCGGCCTGATTTTAACGGCTGTCGCATACGCGAACGAATACAACAAATGTTATGTCAGCGCTTACACGGAAGTCGGCAACGTCCGAACCGAACTCGCCGAGCGCCTTCGAAAATTGCCGCTGAGTTTTTTCAACCGCAAGGATCTCACGGATTTGACGACGATGATTATGGCGGACTGCACGCGCATGGAAACGGCGCTTTCGCACCTTGTTCCGCAACTGGCCGGTCAAATCATTTCGATTACGGTTATCATGATTATGCTGATTGCTTACGACTGGCGAATGGGAATCGCAACTTTTATTACGTTTCCGATTGCGCTTTTCTTGATTTATTTGTCTAAAAATTTGCAGACGAAATATGACAAAAAATTGCATAAAAGCAAACTGGGTGCCGCTGACAAAACGCAGGAATATTTGGAAGGCATGAAAGTGATTAAAGCTTTCAAATTGGGCGGCAACAAATTTGCGGCGCTGGAACAGTCTTTGAAAAACTTAATGAGGAGTTCTTTCATGTTGGAATTGGTTGTCGGCATTGTCACGGTCAGCATTTCCCTTTTCCTTCAAATGGGACTTCCGCTCACCGTTTTAGTCGGCGTTTATTTGTTCCTCGGCGGAACGCTTGAAATTTTTACGCTTATGATCTTTTTGATTGTCGCGTCCAGAATTTACGGTCCGCTGACAACGATGCTGACGATGATCAGTGAATATTTCTTCTTGGAACCGTCTTTGAAAAGGTTAGCGGCGCTTCGAAACGAACCGCTGATGGACGGCAGCAAATCCGTTCAAATCCAAAAATATGATATTCAATTCCAAAATGTGGCGTTCAGTTACAATAAAGAAAACGCAATCAAAGGAATTACTTTGACGATTCCGGAAGGCAAAGTTACGGCGTTGGTCGGCCCGTCGGGCAGCGGCAAGAGTACGGTTTCGAAGCTGATCGCACGCTTTTGGGACACGTCTTCCGGTCGAATCATGCTCGGCGGAATTGACATCAAAACGGTTGATCCGGAACATTTGATGGAATATATGTCGTTCGTTTTCCAAGACGTGGTTTTGTTTGACGACACGGTTTTTAACAACATTAAACTCGGCCGCCATGACGCGACAGATGAAGAAGTTTATGCCGCGGCAAAAGCGGCGCGCTGTGATTCTTTCGTTGGCAAAATGCCCGGCGGCTATCAAACCGTCATCGGCGAAAACGGCAGTCGTTTATCGGGCGGTGAACGCCAGCGCATTTCAATTGCGAGAGCTTTGTTAAAGAACGCGCCGGTTGTTCTTCTCGATGAAGCGACGGCGTCGTTAGATCCTGAAAATGAAGGCGAAGTTCAAAAAGCGCTTTCCGAATTGATTTCATCTAAAACGGTCGTTGTCATCGCTCACAGATTAAGAACGGTGACCGGCGCCGATAAAATCGTTGTTTTGAACGACGGCAAAATCGCCGAAGAAGGAACGCATGATGAATTGATTCAAAAAGACGGACTGTATGCCGGAATGTACAATACGCAGAAAAAAAGTATGGATTGGAGCATTTAAGCTTCTTCCATTCCTTTTATTTTTTTAAAATCCAAAGGCGTTTTTATTTATTTTATTTAAATTCGAGGAACATTTTTGTTTTCATTTATTCAAATTCAAGGGAACGTTTTTCGATATTTTTTTAAAAATTTGTGCGGCTCGCGCGCGGTGGCAGGCAGCCGGCAGCGGCCCGTTCGCGAAGCGAACGGATGCGATAAGAATCGGCAGGTACAAACAGCAACAATAAATTTTGAAAACCTGACACACCTTTTTTAAATATAGTCGATTTTATAGAATATAGAATCTGAATTGAAACAGAAAAAGGATCGTAATTTCATGAAAAACATCGAGCATCTTCATCTTCTCATCGGAACCAATCCGCTTTCCAATTATGTCGTCGCCGATTATTTTCTGAAAAACGCAGACGGCTTAAAGACAATTCATTTAATTCATTCCGCCGATGATTTAGAAAATAACATTCAAGGGACGCGTTTTTTTGCTTCACATTTGAAATCCGTTTTGGAGAAAAATGAAAGCGAAGGCGCGAAAAATATTCAAATTTATCTTCATGAAATCCGTATCAAAGACGCTTTTTCGATTCATTCCGATCTTAAATCGGTTCTTTTGTCGTTGAAAAACCAAAATTCAAAAAATATTCATTTGGATTATTCCGGCGGCACAAAGGAAATGTCGCTTCACGCGTACGAAACGTTTAAAGAAGTTTTCGGCGAAGCCGCGACTTTTTCTTATTTCGATTCCCGAAGAAACCGTCTCAAAGAAGATTCGGATATTCATGAGCCGATTGTTTCTGTTTTTCTCGGCGACAAAATCGAAATCGGATTCGAAGATTTGTTCGAACTTCACGGCTATCGGGCGATTCCGGAAGACGAAAACAGCGGCGGCTTTTCAGCCGAGTTTTTTAAAGACTTTTTAGACGTCATCACAAATCCCGACAATTTCTGCAAATATCTGAAATGGCGCAAACATTTCTACGACATTTATCCCGACCCCGGAAAAGTCATTCCCGTTCACGGAAAAAACAAATTGAGCGATTTGCTGCCCCACGATTCGGAATTTTCGGCGCTTCTTGAAAAAGCGCTTTTTTTGAAAATTCTCGAAGACAAGCCTGAATATTCTCTGATTGAAAATCGAAACGGCGAACATTATTTGAAAACGGATGTCAGCAACAAACAAATGAGCAAGCTGATTGAAACCCGAAAATACATCACCGGCAAATGGTTTGAACAATACGTTTACAGCGTTTTGAAAAAAAATCTGTTTGATAAAAACATTATTTCAAGCATCGATCTCAATGTTTTGGTTCAAACCGCGTCGAAGAATTTTGAAATCGATGTCGCTTTGATTAAAGGATACGAATTGTGCGGTATTTCGTGTACGACCGACAAGACGCAAAGTTTATGCAAATCCAAAGGCTTTGAAATTCTCCACCGAACGAAACAAATTGCGGGCGACAGTTCAAAAGCAATTTTAATGACATTTATGAATGCGGAGCACACGGCTGAAATGGATGCCGACCTCAGCGAAATTTTAGAGGACAGGATCCTTGTTTTGGGTATGAATGATTTATTTCCGCAGGAAGAATTTTGCCGAAAAGTCGCGGATTTTTTGTCTTTCTGAAAAACCGGTTTTTTTATTTTTAGAAACTTTAAATATAAACAGAATTATCTAAAAATTTGTTATTCTAAAAATCAATACAAGTCAAAGGAATTTTTAATATGAGTATGATCGGAAAATCCATTCGTATGGAAAGATTTGTTAAAAGAGATACGGGACGAACAATTATTGCGCCAATGGATCATGGTGTCGGCGTCGGCCCGATCAGAGGCTTGACGAATTTGCCCGACGCAGTCGATAAAGTCGCGGTCGGCGGCGCAAACGCGGTTCTCGGGCACATGGGACTTGCCAAACATGGTCACAGAAAATACGGCAACGACATCGGTTTAATCATTCATTTATCGGCTTCGACATCAATCGGCCCGAATTCCAATCACAAAGTTTTGGTGACAACCGTTGAAGAAGCGATTAAAGTCGGCGCCGACGCGGTTTCTATTCATGTCAACATCGGCGCGGAAGACGAGCCGGAAATGCTTGCCGGTTTCGGCTATGTCGCTCAAAAATGCGATGAATGGGGCATGCCGCTTTTGGCGATGGTTTATCCGCGCGGTCCGAAAATCACTTCCGAATTCGGAAAAGATGTTGTCGCGCACGCCGCGCGCCTGGCAGCCGAACTCGGCGCGGATATCGTCAAAACCAATTACACCGGCGACATCGACTCTTTCCGCGAAGTCGTTAAAGGAACACCGATTCCGGTGATTATCGCAGGCGGTCCGCACATGGAATCCGAACTCGATCTTTTGCAGATGATTGCAGATTCGCTTGAAGCCGGCGGCAAAGGCGTTGCAATCGGCAGAAACGTTTTCCAGTCGGAAGACCCGACAAGAACGACCAAAAGAATCAGCGCGGTTGTCCACGGCGGTTTTTCGGCAGAAGAAGCTTTTAAAATTGAGTAAATGAAGATTTTTCTTCATTTATTTAAAAAACAAGGGTTGTTTTCAATTTATTTTTTAAATTTGTGCGGCTCGCGCACGACGGCGACAGCCGAAAAAAATTAATCGTCGCGTCCCGGAACCATATCGCATCCCGAACAAAGCGAGCACATCGTTTCGGATTTTTCCGGATGAAGATTGTATTTTTGAGAAATTTCTTTCTGCATTTCAAACAGTTTCAGCAGGCGTTCTTTGGACGGGCGTTCCATGAAACAATCTCCTTTTCGAAGTTCATTTACATAAATCGGGCGAATGCAGGCGATAACGCCGATTTCGGCAAGTTTTTCAATCATGATTCTGACGCTTTCGTCGGTTTCACCGAGGCCGATTATAACATTACTGAAAACCTTGCCGCGGCCAAATAATTGAACCGCATCTCCCAGTTCCGAAAAAACATCGGTTTCGGAAAGGCCGGGGCAGATGTCTTTAAAAATTTCGGGGTCGGTAACTTCAATATTGTATTTGATTTCCGCTGCCCCTGCTTTTTTTAATTTTTCGGAACCGCCGGAAACGGCGTAAATGGAAATGCCGATCGGAACGTTGTATTTTTTCAAGTCAGGCATCAGGTCCAAGACACGCTCCAACTCGCCTTCCGGCGTTTTTTCAACGCCCGACGTAATTGAAATTGCTTTGACGCCTCCTTTGTCAAAAGCGTTCTGAATAATTTTCAAGCTTTCCTCTTTCGTTTTTGTATGTCCCTGAAGAATCGGAACAGAACAGAATTTGCAATCATAAATGCATTTTTCTGACAAATTGATGTACGCCTGCTCGGGGCAGTGCGCCAACGCCGGTTCAATTTTTCCGGTGACGATTAATTTTTCGGATTGTTTTTCAGAAAAATAAACGGCGATTTCATCGTTTTTGTCACCCTCTGTTTTTTTAATTTTAATCGGCGATTTTTCATCTAAATTCAGGCGGACGCGTTTGCCGTTTGAAGCGATAAAAACAGAACCTGCGCTTCCGGCGCTTGGGCCTGCCGTTGATTTTAATGTCGGCAAAACCAATTTTTCATCTTCAACATCGGCGGTTCCGATCGAAAGCAAGAATGCTTTGATTTCGGCCGTCATCGGAATGGATTTTTGTGTCATGATTTTTTCCGTTTTTAATTTGTTTCAATTCCAATTCGTTATAATCATTTAAATTTTATGTTTCATTTTAAAACAGAATCGGTTGAATTGATTCGGATTTTTGTCATTTCTTTTTTTTCAAATAATCCGTAATATTTATATAAAATCAATCTTTATTGAGACCATTGTAAACCGTTTTTTGAAAACAGGTTTACATTAACGTTGAAATCAGACACGGCGGACAAACACCGAGTCTGATTTTATTTAACAAAACAAACAATAAAGGATAGATGAATAATGAATATAAAATATTTGCTCGGATCATTTTTGGTCTTGCTGGTCGCCGCTTCGGTGATCTCACCGGCTCTTGCCGCCGGCAACGGCCATCACAATTCCGATGTTAAGTTCTTAACTTTTAAAATTTCAGATGACGAACAATGGACGCATGTAACCGACGGCGAAGGAAATACGCATTTTGGCAAATTCAGAGTTTCCGAAGACAGCGAACAAGTTTCATTTTCATTTCATCATGATGCGGACGGACCAAACGATATCAAATTCATGAAAATTGCGTTCAGCGAACACAATCCTGATGAAATGAAGCTTTTGGAATCTATGAACGCCGATGAAAGAGAAGCTTACTTCCTGGCCAGATACAAAGAACATTTGGATATTGAAGTTGAAGCCGGTAATTTGACGCAGGCGGAAGCTGATGAAATGTATGCCGAGCGCGAAGCCGGCGAAAGCGTCCGTGTCAGTCTTGTTGCAAGCGGCGCGAATTTTGCGGCTTTGTCCGAAGAAGAACTCGAAGCTTTGAAGGATATGACTGATGATGAAAAGGAAGCTTTCTTTTTGGAACAGTTTAAACAAGGTCTTTCCGAAGCGGTTGCGGCAGGCAAGCTGACGCAGGAAGAAGCTGACAACATGTCGACGGCACACGGAAACGGTGCGAAGAGAAGTATTACAATTCGTGACGGCGGTGTCAACGGTGTCAGCGCTTCCGTTAAAATGAAGGCGGTGCTTTCGGAAGAAGAAATTTTGACGCTTCAGAATATGACGGCTGATGAGAAAAATGATTTTTTCTTGTCTCAAATCAAAGTCAGTTTGGATGCTGATGTTGAAGCCGGCAGAATCACTCAGGAAGAAGCCGATGAAATCTACGCTCACCATCAGACAGGGTCTGAAGGTTACTTGAAAGCCGGCATGTTTCATAAGACAGCTTCTTTCAGGACAAATGCGGCAATAACCGCCGAATAAATTTCCGGCGCAATTTGATTTGAATTAATTTTCGATTCTGAAAATTAAATTCAAAATTTAATTTGGCAAAACATATAAATACTATAAAATACTTGAATTGATTGTAAACCGAAATCCAAAAAAAGGTTTACAATCTACGGCGAAAACATTGATTCAAAAATCTTTGAATCGCCTGCAAAACGAAACCACCTGTAAAAGCAAACCATTTGAAAAACGACCAAACAAAGTGAAAACAGATAAAAACGAACCCAAGCAAATCGATTGTTGTGTGAAATAAATCGATATTGTTTGATCCCGGTTTCGGCAGTTTTCGAAATATCGAAAGTCTGCCGGAGACCGGAATCAAGCCTTCGCTTGATTTCTGTAAAAAAACATACTAGAATTTCAGTTTATTCCACCAAAATATAAACTGATGAAATAGTAAACCCCACCCCTGTAACCAATCAAAAACAAATCAAAACCAATCAAAAACAAAAGAACGAAATAAACCAAAACCCTATTAAACCAACCCCGTAAGGAAGGCGGCGCATGTGCTATCATGCGTCGCCTTTTTTCTTTTACAGCTTCGAATTGAAAAAACGCTTCCGTTTTCGTTTTTGATGTCTTTTTCCGTTTTTGATAACTTATTCCGGAATAACGTACGGAACACCTTTAAAATATTCAATGTGAACTTTAACGCCGTAAATATTTTCAATGATTTCGGGCATCACACCGCGCGCGTCGCAAGCATCGTGAATGATTCCGTCTTTCATGAAAACAAATTTGTCGGCGAAACGCAGTGCCAAATTCAAATCATGCATCGTCAAAACAGTTGCTGTTTGATGTCCTTCCGTTACGTTTCGAATAATTTTTAAAATTTCAAGCTGATTGTGCAAATCCAGACTGCTGGTCGGTTCATCCAGCAAAAGAACATTCGGTTCTTGCGCAATCGCTCGACAAATGCAAACTTTTTGAAGCTCGCCGCCGCTCATTTCATCAATCCGGCGAAGCTGCATGTCTTCTAATTCAAAACGTTTGAGCGCGGCATCTACGATTTTGTAATCATTTTCGCTGACTGTTAAACCAATATGCGGCTTTCTGCCGAGCAAAACGGCGTCAAAAACCGTTGTTCTTGAAACTTCATTGCGCTGGGAAACGTAACCAATATTTTGCGCGATTTCCTGTTTGGAAAGTTTTGACAAATCGTTTCCGTCAACCATAACCGTTCCGTTTGTCGGTTTTAAAATGAAATCCATACATTTCAAAAGCGTACTTTTACCGACACCGTTCGGGCCCATAATTGCTAAGATTTCGCCCCGATTTACGCCGAGCTCAACGCCGTTTAAAACTTTCCGGCTCCGATAATCAAAGTGAACATCGTTGATATTGAGAATCATTTTACTTTCCCCTCACAATCAGATATAAGAAAATCGGCGCGCCCAAAAAGGATGTAATAATGGCAACCGGTAAAACGTGCGGCGCAATCATTGTTCGGGCAACCGTATCAGAGACCAAAAGCAAAAGCGCGCCGCAAACGGCAGTCCCGACCATTAAATAACGCTGATCATCACCGACGAGGCGGCGCATAATATGCGGGCAAACCAATCCGACAAAGCCAATCACACCCAAAAAAGACACAACAACGGCGCTGATAAGAGATGCGGCGACCATGCCAACCAAACGAAGACGGAAAACATTGACGCCCAAACTTTTAGCCGTTTCATCGCCGGCATCCATCGCGTTGAAGTCCCAGCGTTTCCAAATGAAATAAATGAAACAAATTAAAACAATGAGGCCGATGATGATAATTTCTATTGTTCCCGCGCGGGCAACGTCTCCGAATTGCCAGAAAACGATTGCCGCAACTTTTGTTTCGTCCACAAAATATTGAATTGCGGCAAGTCCGGCAACGGCAAGCGAATTCAACGCAACACCGGCAAGCACCATGACTTCGGGCGTTGCTGAACGGATTTTGGCAATAATTAAAATAATTCCCGAAGCCAGCATACTGAATATAAATGCGGAAGCGGTGACAAGATACGGATTATTAACGGTAATGGCATCCGCCATGTTGTTTCCGGTCGTCCCGAGTCCGAACAGAAGAATGCCGACGGCAGCGCCGAACGCCGCTGCATTGGAAAGGCCGAGCGTGTAAGGAGACGCCAACGGATTTTTCAAAACAGACTGCATCGCAACACCGGCAACGGCTAAACCGGCACCGGCAAGAATGGCAGTAATAATTTGCGGAATACGGATATTCCAGATAACGCGATCAAACAGGCCGTTTCCTCCCGGGCCGGACAAAAGTGTCAGAATCACATCAGGAATCGGAATGCTGACCGAGCCGACGGAAACGGCGAAGAGTGCGAAAAGAATTAAAAAAAGGAACATACCGGCAACGATGCCGATTTTTTTAGCGACATATTTTCTGTAGCCAGCCGGTTTTGTTCCGTCTTCCAAATGCATTTTATCCCTCATTTTTCAGATTTAAATTTGCGCCAAATCTACTTTTGTATAAGACAAACCGTCGGCGTTTTTCTGAATTTGTTCAAAAACAGGCGCGCCGACGATGAATGTATAAATTTCATCAGCTTTTTCGGCGGGATCAACATCCGCGAATTGTTCGGGATAAAGAATTTTGCCGACATAATAACAGTTGGCAAGCGCTGTTTCATGATTGACACCCATTGAAGTGTGTGGGTTCACAGCATAAATCTCGCCGTTTTTCGCGGCGGCCAAACCTTTGTAAGACGGATCATTTTTCAACTCTGAAAACGCGCCGCCGCCTGCAGCGGTCACTGTTTCGACATCGACAAAAATGATCACGGGATCCCATTCCAAAATGATTTCTTTTGACACAAGCGCGTATCCCGTGCTCGGGCCGCTGAGCGGAACGCCTCTTGCAACATTATCGGCGTTTAAAATGTCAAAAGGCATGTAAATCGGATTTGTGCCGTTTAAGCCGTGGGGACCGTTGTATGCAACGCCGCCGACAAAAACGGTTTTATCGGATGCGGAGACATTTTTAATTCTGTTTTCCAAATCTTTTGTCGTGTTTTCGAAAAATCCGATGACTTCTTTTGCGCGGCTGTCTTTATGAAGAATTTTTCCGAGCATGAGAAGCGTTTCATCAATTTTTTCTTTTTCCGTGATGTAATTGCCGCTGAAGAACAAAACGACGGGAATGCCGGTTTTGTTTTGAATTTGGTCGGCGGCAGTGATATCGTTTGAAGAGGTGGCGGAATAGAATAAAACATCAGGATTTGCGGCCAACAATTTTTCAGCATCGACAACGCCTTTACTTGTGCCGAGCAGCGGCTTTTCCTTAATTTCAGGGTGCGCCAGCGCGTACGGACGTTTGTCTTTGGGCATTAAATTGCTGCTGTTGTCCTGATAATCAACGGCAACGACGCGGTCAACGACATTCAAATAGACAAAGTATCTCATGGAGCCTGAGCCGCTGACGGCAATCTTTTCGGGATTGTCGGGAACTTCAACGGTTCTGCCAAACGCGTCTGTAACGGTCATCGTTTCCTTATTTCCCGACCCGTCGCCGGAATTTCCGAGGCATCCCGAAAACGGAAGACAAATCATCATTAAAATCAAAAATAAAGCCAAAATACCGATTGGTTTAAAAGCATAATTTTGCTTGGAATTTTTCATTTTACAACCTCTTGTTTTATTATAAAATCCATTATTTAATTTCATACGAATTTTTAAAATTTTAACACTATCGTCAAACTATTTTACCATATTTAATACTTATTCTGACAAAATTTTTTGTTTAATACATCTCCTAAAACAGCAACGAGTTCGTTAGATTCTCTTTTTCAACAGATTTAAATAGATGCGCGTATTATTTTTGAATTATGCCAGATGTAATTTTAAAGGAAATTTCAGAACGCACTTACGATGACGCGATTGCTTTTCACGGTCACTCCTGCGGCGGGCTCGCGCTCGGCTACGTTGCCGCGCTTTACGCGCGTGAGCTTCTGGATTTGAACTATTCGGAAGATGAGGAAGTTGTCGTCATCACTGAGACAGATTCCTGTACGGTGGACGCGATTCAAACAATTCTCGGAACAACGGCCGGAAAAGGAAATTTGATTGTCAACAACTGGGGAAAAACCGCTTTTACTTTTTATAACCGAAACAGCGGCAAAGCTGTTCGTTTAATGATGCGCCCCGACTTTTTCAAATCGAATCCCGAAATGGATGATTTGCGCAAAAAAGTCATGTCAGGCACGGCAACAACTGAAGAATCTGCCCGTTACCATGAACTTTCCGACCAACGCGTCAATGATATTTTATCAACGCTCGGAAATCAGGTTTATGATGTGAAAGAACCGCAGCAGCCGGTTCCCGAAAAAGCGAAAATTTTTGACAACATTATTTGCCCGATTTGCGGCGAATCTGTCGGCGTTGCGCGCTGTGTTGAAGCCGGCGGACAAAAAATATGTCAGTTCTGCGCTCAAAATAAAAAATGATTTTTTAATGATAAAATATCAAAAAACGAAATTTAATAATAAAATCAAAAAAACGAAAATTTTATTTCTTCAATTTAAACAAATAAAAACGAAAAACAGGAATCTTATTCCTGTTTTTCGATTTCTGTTTCAACGCAAAATTCTTCAAAAACAATTTCTTTTCCGACAGTTGATCTGTCTTTGAGCGGAATGTAAGCTTGAAGTTCGCCGACGGCATTGTAGGCCGGGCGAATGATTTTGCCGGAGTTGATGAGCTCTTCCAAACGGTGCGCGCTCCAGCCGGTAATTCTGCTGATTGCAAAAATCGGCGTGTAAAGCTGCATCGGAAGGTCCAGCATGCTGTAAACAAAACCGCTGTAAAAGTCGATGTTTGCGGAAACGCCTTTGTAAATGCGTTTCTCCTGACCGATGATTTCGGGCGCCAAACGCTCGACCATCGCGTAAAGTTTAAACTCGTCTTCACGGCCTTTTTCAATCGATAAATTTTCAACGAATTTCTTGAAAATGTCGGCGCGCGGGTCGTTTAAAGAATAAACGGCGTGCCCGATCCCGTAAATTAAACCGGCGTTGTCAAACGCTTCTTTGTTCAAAAGCTTTCTGAGATAGCCGCCGACTTCTTCTTCATCGGTCCAGTCGCTGATATTGGCTTTCATGTCCTCAAACATCTTGACGACTTTAATATTCGCGCCGCCGTGTTTCGGACCTTTCAAACTGCCGAGCGCGGCAGCGATTGCCGAATAAGTGTCCGTTCCGGAAGAACTGACAACGCGGCATGTAAATGTCGAATTGTTGCCGCCGCCGTGTTCGGCGTGGAGCACCAGCGCCAAATCCAAAAGGCGCGCTTCAAGCTCGGTGTATTTTGTGTCCGGGCGAAGCATATAAAGAATGTTTTCGGCAGCTGACAGTTCAGGCTGAGGATTGTGAATCATCAAACTGTCCCCGTCAAATTTGTGTTTGTACGCCTGATAACCGTAAACGGCCAGCATCGGGAACAAAGCAATCAATTGCAAACTTTGGCGAAGAACGTTTTCAACGGATGTGTCATCCGGATTTTCATCATAAGAATAAAGCGTTAAAACACCGCGCGCAAGCGTGTTCATCATTTCGCTGCTCGGCGCTTTTAAAATCACGTCTCGGACAAAGTTTTCCGGAAGCGTGCGGTAACTGCCGAGAAGCTGTTTAAATTCTTCTAATTGTGTTTCGGTCGGCAATGTTCCGAATAATAACAAATAAGTCGCTTCTTCGAAACCGAATCTCTTTTCGGAAACGAATCCGCCGACAAGTTCATTGATGTCAATGCCGCGATAAAAAAGGCGGCCTTTTTTGTGTTCCGTCTCACCTTTTGCAGGACGGCCGGACTGAACATCGCTGATCTCGGTTAAACCGGTTAAAACACCGTTTCCGTCAGCGTCGCGGAGCCCGCGGTTCACGTCGTATTTTTGGAAAAATTCAGGGTCAATGGGACCGTTTTCTTCGCAGCGTTTCGCCAATTTTTCAACAACAGCTTTTTGCTCGGCTGCAACTTCTTCTCCCGTTTTTTCAATGATTTCTTCTTCAATTTCAACAGATTCTTCTGCAGCATCCGCACTCTCTTCGGCGGAAGCACCCGTGTTCGCTGAGTCAGCGTCCATTGTTTTTGCCATGCCTAAATCCTCAAGGCTGAGCGTCATTTCGGTGCTTTTTACGACATCTTCCATATTGTACCCTCCTGTTTTTTTAATTTTGATACTTGTTCCAGAACTAAGTTGGTTAAAATTTTGAAAAAATGAAAATTTAAATTAAATTTACAAGAATTTCCAATCTGAAACATCAAAAAATGAACTGAATCATTTTACGCAATAAAAGGTCGAATTTCAAACCTAATAAGTTCTCATCAGATAAAACTCTTTTTCGTCATTCCTTTATATACTTATTTGAAATCGCCGAACCGTTCCTCTTATATAGAAGTTCTATCAATTTTAAGTTGTAATTTTTCCGTGAATTGTCCGAAAACAGCGTTTCAGCATGACGTTTTCGGCGAAGGATGAACTCGTGTCGGGAGCGGCTTTAAGCCCGAGAAGCACACGTGTTCGGGAATGTCAAAGCAATTTCGGGAAAGTCCTTTCAGCTGCATTTTTCAATTCATGACAACTCGTGAACCGCGCGGCTGCGAATCATCATTTCACATCCCTTTGAAAAAGCAGGATTGAAGCTTCCTTCAAGCGGTTTTCGTGATTTGAAAGATTCTATTCGATTCAAAATCGATCATATTATAATCAATATTATATCAAAATTTAAGGAGACGTAATATGTCAGGACAACCCATTTTCATTTTAAAAGACGGTAGCAAGCGCACTCGCGGAAGAGACGCGCAGGGCAACAACATCATGGCCGCAAAAGCAGTCGCTGAAGCAGTCAGAACAACACTCGGCCCCAAAGGTATGGACAAAATGCTTGTCGATTCCATGGGCGATGTCACAATTACAAATGACGGCGCAACCATTTTGAAAGAAATGGACATCGAACACCCCGCCGCAAAAATGATCGTCGAAGTTTCCAAAACACAAGACGAAGAAGTCGGCGACGGTACAACCAGCGCCGCAGTCGTTGCAGGCGAACTCTTGAAGAAAGCAGAAGACCTTATCGACATGGACATCCACCCGACCGTCATCGCATCCGGTTACAGACTCGCAGCCGCCAAAGCTGTCGAACTCGTTCAGGGACTTGCAAAAGACGTCGACGAAACCGATGTCGAACTTTTAACAAGCATCGCGTCCACCGCCATCACCGGCAAAGGCGCAGAATCCGCAAAACCGCTTTTGGCCAAGATTTCCGTCGAAGCTGTCACCAGCGTTGTCGACGATGTCAACGGCAAGAAACAGGTTGACAGAGAGCAGATCAACGTGGTCAAGAAAGTCGGCGGCCGCATTGAAGATTCCGAACTTATCAAAGGCATGATCATTGACAAAGAGCGTGTTCACAGCAACATGCCCGAAATCGTCAAAGATGCCAAGATTCTCTTGCTCAACGAAGCCATTGAACTCAAAGACACTGAAATCGACGCTGAAATCTCAATCACCTCACCGGACCAGCTCCAGCTTTTCCTCGACCAGGAAGAAGCCATGATTAAAGCAACCGTTGACAAAGTCATCAACAGCGGTGCAACAGCTGTTTTCGTTCAGAAAGGCGTTGACGACATGGCACAGCACTTCCTTGCAAAAGCAGGTCTTTTCGTTGTCCGCCGTGTTAAAAAGAGCGACATGGAAAAACTCGCCCGCGCAACCGGCGCTGCTTTGATTTCTAACTTTGATGAAATCAGCGCAGACGACCTCGGCTACGCAGCACTCGTTGAAGAAAAGAAAGTTTCCGGCGATGCCATGATTTTCGTCACCGGCTGTGACAACCCGAAATCCGTTTCCGTTCTTCTCCGCGGCGGTACCGACCACGTCATTGACAGCATCGAAACCGCTCTCGAAGACTCACTCCGCGTTGTCGGTGTCGTCATCGAAGACAAGAAACTCGTTGCAGGCGGCGGCTCACCCGAAGTCGAGCTTTCACTCAGACTCAACGAATACGCGGCAACACTCGAAGGCAGAGAACAGCTCGCTGTCCGCGCCTACGCAGAAGCACTCGAAATCATCCCCAAGACATTGGCAGAAAACGCCGGTCTTGACCCGATTGACATGCTCATGGACCTCCGCTCCAGCCACGAGAAAGGCTTAAAAACCGCCGGTCTCGATGTCTTCAAAGGTGAAGTCGTTGACATGTGGAAAGAGTTCGTTGTCGAACCCCTCCGTGTGAAGACTCAGGTCATCAACGCAGCCACCGAATCCGCCGTCATGATTCTCAGAATCGACGACGTGATCGCGACAACCAAATCCCAGGGTGCCCCCGGAATGGACATGGGCGGCATGGACCCGGGAATGGGCATGGACATGCCTTAATTTGAAAGTTAAAAATACAAAACAAATGAAGACAGAGATTTATTCTCTGTTTTTCTTTTTTATTAATTAAATTTCTATTTTCGTTAAAGTTTTTTGAATTGCTTCTAATGAAGTGTATTCATACACCCAACCAGTTGATTTGATTTTGCGAATGTCATATTGAAATGTCGGAACATCTCCTTTCCATCCAGTTTTTCCCCCTGTAAATTTATAATCTACATTTTCCAATTTCATTTGTTGGCAGACAAGGTCAGCAATTTCTGTAACGGTTGCAAAAGATTCCGTACTTATATTGTAAAGGCTCATTCTTCCATTCATTTTTTCAGATTGCATGATGATTCCATTTATTAAATCATCAATATAGATATACTGTTTTTTTTGCTTCCCATCCCCCAGAATTGTTAATTCTTTGTTATTTTCTTTTAATTTTTTAATAAAATCGAATATAACTCCATGTGTTAATCGTGGTCCGACAACATTAGGAAATCGGAAAATGAGAATATTCATATCATTCATGTACGCATAAGCAGAAATGAGTGATTCAGAAGCAAGTTTACATGCTCCATAATATGATATCGGTTCTAATCCTCCGGTTGTTTCGCTAAGCAATGTTTCTGGCATATTTCCGTATACTGCGGAGGTCGAGGCAAAAAACATTTTTTTAACATTATTTTTTCTCATAGCTTCAAGTACGTTTTTTGTTGTCAGAAGTGTATCTTTGTAATCTATGCTCGGATCTTTATTTCCTGCTCTGATATCCGGATGAGCAGCAAGATGATAAACCATATCAATTCCGTTCATCACTTCATTTATTTGTTCTTCATCAGTAACATCGTAAGTTTTGAATTCAAATGAAGAGTTTTCAAAAAGATGAGCTATGTTTTTTTTATGTCCTGAAGATAAATTGTCTACAGCAAGAACATTCCATCCTCTTTGAATTAAAATATCGCATAAATGACTTCCAATAAATCCGGCTCCACCGGTAATTAATGCTTTCATATTATTTTCCTTATAACTTCTTTGAACTATTTGATCTCATAATTTTAAATTTATGTTCGACGATGCTTATTCAAAGGATATTAATATCTATTTTAATATTTACTCTTGAACAACAACACATTTTTTGAGGTTTATTAATGATGACAGAAAATCAATATTTCGAAAACCGCGTCGGCCCTGCCCGTTTTTCCGTCGGGGGGGGGGTAAAAAACATCCTCTGACTCAAGTTTCAAAACAAAAATTAGCGGTAATTGGTCTGGGATCCGTCGGTAAAGCAGTTAAGCATACTTTTGATTTTTTTTATGATACTGTTGATGGATATGACATCGACGGCAGAGGAAATTGGGAAAACGTCCTCCATTCTGATATTTCTTTTATATGTGTTTCGACTCCTGAATCTGAAGATGGTCATCTCGATTGTTCAAATGTTGATAATGTTCTTTGTAGATTAAGCGCTTCCGGATATTCTGGAATATGTGTTATAAAAAGTACGGTTAGTGTGGGTTTTACAGATGCATCTACTAAAAAATATTCAAATCTTCGAATTGTATACATGCCGGAATTTCTTAGAGAGAAAAGTAATTTTACATGGTTTGTAAATCCCGACAGACTTGTGATCAGTGGGGAAATTGCTGATATGGATAAAGTGATTGAACTATTTTGGTGGGTAGATGATGTTGGTGAATCAGTTCCGATTTTGAAGATGAAAAATATTGAAGCTGAAATTGGAAAATTAGCTCATAATGCCAGAATTGCAGTACTGGTTAGTTTTACAAACGAAATCGAATCGGCATGTATGGAGTATGAAGCTGATTCTGATAATGTTATGAGTGTTATACACGCAGATCGAAGAGTCAATTCAAAGGAACATCTTAAACCAAAACTTGGTGGATATGGCGGTAAATGTGTTCCCAAAGATACAAAAGAACTGATAGTATCAATGAAAAACCCAATTTTGTTGACGGCGGCAGAAGAACGAAATCGTATAACTTTGGAAAGGGATTAAATGAAACCCACTTTAGCCATTATTATTGCAACGAAAAATAGACCGGATGCTTTAGATAATGCTTTAAAATCTGTTTCAAATCAAACTATTCGTCCCGATAAAGTTGTTGTGGTTTCGGATTGTTCTGAAAATATATTCGAGAAAACTTCATTGGTCATCTCAAAACATTCCGAAAATATTAATGTTGAGTTATTTCGAAATAAAAGAACTTCAAATTTATCTGGCGCAATGAATACAGCATTAGGATTTTTATCTGAATTTTTCATTCCTGAGCAAACAATCTGTGCAATATTGGATGATGATGATGATTGGACCATCGATCATTTAGAAAAATCTCTTTCAGTTTTTAAGGATGGCAATTTCGATGTTGTTATATCCGGATTAATCAGACATGAATCTCTTGATGATCCCGGAATTCCTTTATCCATTCCTACAACTTTGACCACCCATGATTTTTTAATTGGAAATCCCCATGTTCAAGGTTCAAATCTTTTAATACGGTTATCCTCTTTTCTTGAATGTGGAGGCTTTGATGAAAATCTGTGCAGCACAACTGATCGAGATTTGTGTATCCGATTACTAAATTCAGGTTTTAATTTTGGAATAACCAATCATCATACAGTTCACCATTGGGCATTACCTGGAAAAAACAGATTGTCAGATCCTGGTTCTTCTCAAAAAAAAATCGGCCTTATTTCCTTTTATTCAAAATATCATAATATAATGACAGAAAAGGAAAAAGCGTTATTTACTCAAAGAGCTAAACAAATTTTTAAAATTGAACTCAATGAAAATTCCTGTCAAAAAATAACAAACCCATGCCAAAATGATAATGAAATAACAGGTACGGATAAGTTAAATCCTTCCGGATATACGCCACTATTAATCGGTTTTACAGCATCTTCAACTATTCTTGCATGCCGTTTGTTAGATGAGTTAGAATGTTTTTTGAAAAATTTTGATAAAGATCATTGTATAGTTTTATGTGATAATTGCCCATCTTTAAAATCAGATGAAATTTACAAGAAATATCCTTCTCTCAATTTAAAGATTTTTTCAAAGGAGAAGATTCAGTCAGATATTGACTGTGGGAGTTTCGGGGACTGTTTTAATGAGAAAAATTCAAAAAACGGTATTTCTGCAGGAAGAACAATTCTTCATCATTATCTGTATTTAAAATCAAGAGAAGTTCCCGGATGCAGTATTTGGATTTTAGACGATGATATCCGTCTTGATTTTTTTGATGAATCTGGTATGCCGATTGTTTTGACAATGAGTGATTTTCAATCTCTCATCTCTAAATTAAAACATGAAAATGCTTCTATTGGTGTTGGGAAAATAACCGGGGACGCACCACTCCCGATTCACAGTACACTTCGAACGCAGTTATTAGACATTGTTTATGAATTACGGTCAAGACTGTCAGACACACGCATTGAAAACAATTCCATGGAACAGATTTACGCAATTGGATGTGATTATTATTATGATTATTCTGAAAAACATTTTAACCATTTGGAAACTCCCGTAAATCATACATTGATTAATTTGACTGATTCTGAATTAATTCAATCAATAATTGACACAATTCATGGTAAAAGTATTACTCGACCTTTAGTTCGGACAGAGGATTTCAGTAATGGTTTAAATTCATCTTCAGGTATTCCAGTCATACCAAGGGGCGGAAACACAATTGTTTTAAATGCAGAGGTTTTGCGCGATTTTCCAAATATTTCACCACAATTTAATGGATTAAATGCAAGAAGGGGAGATACATTATGGTGTCTTTTGAATAGTCATGTGGGTGCTCATAAAGTCGTTCCTTCAATTCTTCCGGTCCGACAAGACCGTATTCCTGTCAATAAAATTCAAAAGCTTGATATATTAGCTTCTGATTTTGTCGGAAGTTCTTTAGTTAAAGCTTTGACAGATTATTATAATAATGAAATTCTGATTCACGGAAAAATCCCTCGCAGAACAAATCTCTTTTTTAATGAAGCGGATCTCAAAAAAATCATTTGTTTTTTTGAACAAAATATTGAGTTAAGATCACGAAATTTAAAAATGAATGCGTATCGGATTCGCGGATTGATTCGAGAATGTAGAAATTTGTTATTTTATCAAATGTTTTCCGATTTAGATTCCACAAAGGATGCTTTGAAAATTTTGGATGAATTAGAATCTGTCTATTCTTTAGACAATATTGAGTCCGTCATATTTTCAATGAAAACATCAGTTTCAGATGTAGAAACTTTTGTTTTAAATCTTTATCATAATACAGAATCATATAAACAAACATTACCGGAATATTTTGGACAAAAGAATATTGATTATGCCGAATCTGTTTTTCGAATGATGTTAAAGGACGAACATATTGATGATTCGGAATTAATTATTATTGGAAAAGGAAAAGAAGGAATTATTGCAAAAGCAGGTTCTTTCGTTTACAAATATTTCTTTTTTGGATCGGCAGGATTTGAAGATGGGAATCTTGAAATTATTAAAAAAATGGTTGGAAAAGAGTTCAATCATGTATGTAAACTTGATAAAATCGTTTGCTTTAAAGGTCATTTTATTCTTGTGATGGAATATGTCTATGGGGAAAAATACAAAGGAGGATATTTAGATGAAATCAGAAATATGTTGCTTGAACTCCGGAATCGCGAATTAGTATTTACTAATATTTGCCCTGGCAATTTAATAGTTAATTCCGGAAATGTGAAATTAATTGACCTTGGTAGATCTTGGATTCCTTTTTCAGAAATTGAGTTCCATAAAATGTGCATCCGTGCATACCTTACATATCGATGGCATTTTAGAGATGATTTAAAAGAGTTGATGAATAAAGCAATGACTGATGAATCTATTCCCGAACTTGCAGGATTTAATCTTTTTTTAAAATCAATGGAAAAAACATCAAAGAAAGAAATGTTAGACCCTTCGGTGATTAAACTATGCAACAATTATAAGCATATATTTGATTTCGGATGTGGCCGTGGTTCTATTGCTGAAGTTCTTGCAAAAAACGGAAAAAATGTTACAGGCTATGACATTGATGAGGCTATAATTAAGAAAAATAAACGGTTGAATCAAATTGCTGATTATATTTGGCGTGATGAATTAGAACTTTTAAAAAAATCTGAACAACATTTTGAATGTGTTATTTGTAGTCTTGTTTTATGTTGTGTTGATGATTTAGAAGCAGAAAGCGTAATAAATGATGTTCGGATGCTAACTTCCAATTCAGGAATTGCCGTCGTTGCAATATGCAACCCTTCATCTTCTTTTGTTGAGCATACTTTACTGCATAAAAAGTTAACCCTTCCGGGAGATGTCGATATTTCAAGTCATTTTGTATACCATAAAAAAACTCATGAAACAGGTAATGTGAAAACAGAATATCACAGACCTTTATCATGGTATGAAAATTTATTTCAGCAATACGGTTTTTTGATTGATTGTGTTCAGGAAATTGAATCTTTAGATCTCGAAAATTTGACACCGTCGAACGAATTTATGTTATTCAGGTTAATCCCAATCGTAAAAGAGATTGAAATTGCTGAAAGGTGAATAAAAATGAAAAAATATACTATTGCGGTTGTTGGTGATGCCTTCGTTGACCCAAATTCTGAAAAGTACGAGCTTGCTGAAAAACTTGGAAAAGCTCTTATTGATAATGGATATCGTATTGTATGCGGCGGATTAGGCGGAGTAATGGAAGCTGTTTCCAAAGGTGCTTTTCAATCTGAATATAAAGAAAAAGGGGATGTCATAGGAATACTTCCAGGGTTTGACAAAAGTTCTAACGAATATATTGATATTTCATTTTCAACAGGGTTGGATGTTATCAGAAATACGATTGTTGCAAATTCGGATGCTGTTATCGCAATTGGCGGCGGTGCAGGAACTCTTTCAGAGATGGCTTTCGCATGGACATTCCACCGACTTGTTATTGCTTATCGTATTGATGGTTGGAGCGGAAAATTGGCTGATTCTAAGATTGATGGACGCATTCGTTATCCGGACATACCCGACGACAGAGTTTATGCAGTGGATAATGAAATCGATTCCATTAATTTTTTATCAAAATTGTTGCCGAAATATTGCCGCGTTTATGATGGCATAAAACAGTCTACTCGCAATAATCAATAATAGTTATACCTTTTACTTAAGTTAGATAATTTCAAAATATTAAAACAAGACAGAGATTTATTCTCTGTTTTTCTTTTCTTTTTTTGACGTTTGCTCGCGCGCGAGCCGCCCGAATTTTTAAAATCTTCTAAATCCCAACCCGTTTTTAAATATCCGATTTGATACCGACTATCCGATTTGAAACTGTCTTCTTTTATAATATCTCATTCTGTTAATTAGTATCAAAATGAAACTACGTTATCAGGTGTGATTTTATGACTCTTCTCAAAACATTCGGTAATCAAAACAAAAAAATCCGCCTTTGTTTAATTCAAAGCACGCTTGCGGCCGGATTCGTTTCTGTTTTCTTTTTGATGATGGGACTTTTTGAGTACGGGCTGGTCGTCACTTCGTTGATTGCCAGCGTTTTCATCGTTTTTATTTTTCCGATGTCGCCTGCGGCGCAGTCTCGAAATTTAATCGGTGGACACGTCATCAGCGCAGCTGTCGGTTTTTTGTGTTTTTACGGCAACGTTTTGTTTCAGGGCGCTGAATCTGTATTTGTTTATACCGTTTTGTTCTGCGGTTTGGCGGTTTTTCTGTCAACGCTCTTGATGGCGCTGTTCGGGTTTGAACATCCGCCGGCAGCGGCGTTTGCGGCCGGATTGGTGCTGTCTTTGTCCGTTCCTGTTCTGATGTGTGTGCTCGGACTGGTTTGTGTTTTGTTGCTGGCGTTTTTTAAGAAAATTCTTTTGCCGTTTTATTGTGAGAATTGAAAATTCGGAGTGTTGACTCTTTTTTGGAAAGGATTCAAATTTGATGCCAGTTGGCACATTTTTTTAAACTTAATTTAATCTCATCAAAATCCTAACTTTTATATACTTCCGGCCATAATATTAATTGTATTTATTTATAAAAATAAACACATAAAACGAAAACGAGGTATAATGAAATGGCACAATCCATCCAACTTATTGTCCAGGAAGCCGATCGCACAGACGCCGGAAAAGGCATTGCGCGCATCGGCACGGAAGCAATGGCACGTTTGTCAGTTGAACCGGGAGATATTTTAAAAATTACCGGCAAAAAACCGGCGGCAGCAGTTGTCGCGCTTTCCAATCAAGGCTCAAACAACATCAGCATCGACGGGTACATCCGAAGAGATGCAGGTGTCGGTATCGGTGATACGGTTTCGGTTGAAAAAACAGCTCCGGCAACCGCGAATCGCTTGACAATTCAGCCGGTCGGCGAATCCATCAAATTAGACGGCAAGCAAGTCAGCGACTTCATTCATCAAAGATACGCCGGAGCGCCGCTTTACAACGGAAAAACGATTGCGCTTCCCGTTCAAGTTCAGCAGCAAAAGCAAGACCCGTTTGAAAGTTTTTTCGGCAATTCGTGGGCCGGCAGCTTTTCAAGCAGTTTTAACACGCAGTATTATGAATTTATTGTCACCGACATTGCGCCTGATGACATTGCAATTGTCGGCTCGGACACGAAAGTCAATTACAAAGATTCCGCTTACAAAGGTGAAGACGGCCCGAAAGGCAAGTCGGCCGGCAACATTCATTACGAAGATATCGGCGGTCTCGGTCGTGAACTCAATCAGGTTCGCGAAATGATTGAATATCCGCTCCGCCATCCCGAAGTTTTTGAAAAGCTCGGCATTGAGCCGCCGAAAGGCGTTTTGCTTTACGGCCCCCCGGGGACCGGCAAAACTTTGATTGCAAGAGCGGTTGCCAACGAAGTCAACGCTTACTTTGATACGATTTCCGGCCCCGAAATCATTTCCAAATATTACGGCGACAGCGAAGAAAAATTGCGCGAAATTTTCGAAAAAGCCGAAGAAAATGCGCCGGCCATCATCTTTATTGATGAAATTGATTCGATTGCGCCCAAACGCGAGGAATCCAAAGGTGAAGTCGAGCGCCGCGTTGTCGCGCAGCTTTTGGCTTTGATGGACGGTTTAAAGAGCCGTGGCGGCGTAATCGTCATCGGCGCAACCAATTTGCCCGACTCGATTGATCCGGCACTTCGCCGCGGCGGACGTTTTGACCGCGAACTTGAAATCGGTGTTCCGGACAAGGAAGGGCGTATGGAAATTCTTCAAATTCACACGCGAAACGTTCCGATGGCAGATGATGTCGATTTAAACAAAATCGCGAACGTTACACATGGTTTTGTTGGCGCGGATTTGGCGCTTGTCGTCAAAGAAGCGGCAATGCACGCGCTGCGTCGCGAATTTCCTGGTATGAATCCGGATGATGAAATTTCAAAAGAAAAACTTGAAAATTTGAAAGTTATCGTCGAAGACTTTGACGCGGCTCTTAAAATGGTTCAGCCGAGTGCGATGCGCGAAGTTTTGGTTGAAGTTCCGGATATCGGCTGGGAAAACGTCGGCGGTCTTGATTCCGTTAAGGAAGAGCTTCAGCAGGGCGTGGAATGGCCGTTGAAATACGCTTCCGTCTATCAAAAATTCGATACGAAATCACCGAAAGGATTTTTGATGTTCGGTCCACCCGGTACGGGAAAAACATTGCTTGCAAAGGCGGTGGCAAACGAATCTGAAAGCAATTTCATTTCCGTCAAAGGTCCCGAATTGATGTCGAAATGGGTCGGCGAGTCCGAAAAAGGTGTTCGCGAAATTTTCAGAAAAGCAAGATTGGCGTCTCCCTCCATCATTTTCTTTGATGAAATCGACTCCATCGTTCCGAAACGCGGCAGCTTTGAAGGCTCGTCTCACGTGACCGAAAGCGTTGTCAGCCAGTTTCTGACAGAACTTGACGGTTTGGAAGAGCTCAAAAACGTCGTCATCATCGGCGCGACCAACCGCCCGGACATGATTGATCCGGCACTGCTTCGCCCCGGCCGCTTGGAAAAACACATTTATGTGCCGCCGCCGGATGCTGCCGGCCGAAAACAGATTCTTGAAGTCTATTTAAAAGGCGTTAAGGATTTGCTTGCCGGTGATTTGGACATCGACAAACTGGTTTCAAAAACGGACGGATTTGTCGGCGCGGATTTGGAAGCCGTTGTTCGCGAGGCGAAAATGGTTTCGATTCGCGAATTTGTTCAAAAAATGGCTGGTCAAAGTGAAGAAGATATCGAATTGGCTGTCGGAAACGTCAGAATCAATCGCAAGCACTTCGATGAAGCGCTCAAACGTGTCAGACCGTCTTTGGACAAAGAAGGTTTGCTGAGGTCGGAACGCGATTCTTGGCCGTTCAGATTCAACGAAGAGGAACGGCTGACGCTTGAAAAATCGTATGAAGCGTTGCTTTCGCTGAAATACGGCAAAGAAAGCGACGAATCCAAAAACAAAATCAAAATGCTTGAAACTTTGATTCTGGCACCGAAAAAAGACTTCACCGCACTGAGAGATGCCGTCAAAGATCATCACGACAAAAAAACGACGGATGATTTTGATTACAATGTCGCGTGATTTTCACGTCAATACTCAATTTGTTTGCCGATTTTTCGGCAAACATTCTTTTTTAATTTTTTGAAAAGCAGGGTCGATATTTTTAAAATTATTGAAAAATGGTGCAGCTCGCGCGCGAAGGCGGCACGACAGCGGTTAATCGGCAGCCGCAGACAAGAAATGAATTTGATTTATTTTTCAGTTTCAATCTTTTTTATCTCGATTCTAAATTGTTTTCAAATACAGCCTCTCACATTAAAACCAAAATTTATATATTGTGAACTCGTGAGGTAAATAGGTTAATTTTAGAGTTCGAATTTTTGGTTTTTCATTAGCTTGTCTGATACTTATTTCATTTATCTTTATTTATATGAAAAACACGGTGTGATTACATTGGATCCGTTTTATTTTATTGCGCTTATCGTTTTATTGCCCTTTGTCATGACACTCGCCGTGCCGCTTGCTTATCGCATCATGAAAGAAAAAGTCGGCTGGTTCGCGGCAGCGATTGCCGCGGTCTGCTTTCTTTTGATTGCTTCCATGGTTCCGTCCGTTATGAACGGAACGAATCTCGCAGGCGCAGTGTCATGGATTCCGAGTCTTTCGGTCAATCTGGCGTTTTACGCCGACGGCCTCGCCGTTTTACTCGGTCTCATCGTCTCGTTTATCGGAATATTGATTCTGTCGTATTCCAACAAATACCTCTCCAAAGATGAAGATCTGGTTCGCTACTATCAATATCTTCTCATTTTCATGGGTTCCATGTTCGGTGTCGCGTTTTCCGACAACCTGATTCAGCTTTTCGTCTTTTGGGAACTCACAAGCATCAGCTCCTTCATGCTGATCGGCTATTACAGAAAAACCAAAGAATCCATTTACGGCGCGACAAAAGCGCTTTTAATTACAGGCGGCTGCGGTCTTTTCATGTTCATCGGTTTCATGTGTCTTTTCGCAATTACCGGCACATACGGCATTTCCGAAATGCTGACGAATCCCGAAATGCTTTCCTCAATCAAAGAAAGCCCGCTCTTCACAATCACTTTAATCTTAATTTTAATCGGCGCGTTCGCCAAATCTGCTCAAGGCCCGTTCTTCATTTGGCTGCCCAACGCCATGGAAGCACCGACGCCCGTCAGCGCTTTCCTTCACTCGGCGACAATGGTTAAAGCCGGTGTCTTTTTAGTCGCGCGCCTTCACCCGATGTTTTCGGGAACAATCGACTGGTTCGTATTGGTTGCCGGAATCGGCTTAATCACGATGATTGTCGCCGGATTTTTAGCGCTCAAACAAACCGATCTCAAAGCGATTCTCGCGTTTTCAACCATCAGTCAGCTCGCTTATCTCATGACGATGTTCGGCTTCACGACATTTTCAGAACCCGGAATCGGTGTTTCGGCGGCAGTTTTCCACCTGCTCAACCACGCGACATTTAAAGCGTGCTTGTTCCTGCTCGTCGGCATTATCGCGCACGAGCTGCACACGCGTGACATCCGCAAGATGGGCGGCCTTCGAAAAGAAATGCCGATCACATTCGTTCTCATGGTAATCGCAGCCGCGTCCATGGCCGGCATTCCGCCGCTGAACGGTTATTTGAGCAAAGAATTGTTCTACGAATCCTCCGTTCACATGGCAGAAGCGCTCGGCGGCGGAATCGCCTATCTGATTCCCGTTTTGGCGGTTCTCGGCGGCGTTTTGACTTTCGCTTACTCTTTCCGTCTCATCATCAAGGTTTTCCTCGGCAAAAGAACGGAGGACCCCGATGTTCCCAAACACGTTCACGATCCGTCCTGGGTCATGCTTGCGCCGCCGGCGATTTTAGCAGTCTTAATCGTTGCAATCGGCTTGGTTCCGACGCCGTTTATCGACGCGCTGGTTCAACCGGCAATTAACGCGATTTTGCCCGGCGCAGAGCATCTTCACGTCGCTTTGTGGCACGGCTTCACACCGGCATTCATCATGACGCTGATTACATTCGCGCTTGGCGCGCTGCTTTACACGCAATACGATAAAGTCGCGGCGTGGGAAAACAAATTCAATGAAAAGCATCCCAAAATCAGTTTGAATTACATTTACAACACGTTGGTGGACAATGCTTACAAATTCGGTGCAACGTTTGGAAAAATGCTTCAGAAAGGATCGCCGCGCCGTTATGTCGGAATCATGCTGGCGTTCATCATTTTCATGGTCGCAATTCCGCTCGGATTCGCATTTGTAACAGGGCAGCCGATCTTTTCAAAAGAGTTGATTTTCAAAATCGCGGCATCGGAAATGATTCTCTTCGTTTTGATTGTTTTAGCCGCGTGGGGCGCGTCCGTTCTGCCGAGATATGTTCCGATGATTTTAGCGTCTTCCGCGCTCGGATTTTTCGTCTCGCTGCTTTACGCTTATTTGAAAGCGCCCGACCTTGCGATGACGCAGCTTTGCGTTGAAACGCTCTCAACAATCATCTTCTTGCTTGTGATTATGAAGCTTCGGACAAAAGAAGCGATCCGCCCCGAAACCAACAAAGTCAGGCTCAGAAACGCACTGGTCGCGCTTTGCTGCGCCGGCGCGCTTTTCTTCTTACTGATGGGCGCGGACTTGTTCCCGGCATTCGAATCTTTCTCCCACTATTTCATGGACAAAGGCGTCGAATTAACCGGCGGCAGAAACATTGTCAATGTGATTGTAGTCGATTTCAGAGGCTACGATACAATCGGTGAAATTTCCGTTTTGGCAATCGCGGCGCTTGCGATTTATAATTTAATCAGCAGCCGCACGAAAAAAGGAAAAACAACTGCGAACGCATCTGCCGAAACCGTCCCCGGCAATTTTGTTCCGAGCTGCCCGATTCCGGGCGCGCCTGTCGGCGGCAACCAGGTTTTGGGACATGTTTCTTGCGATGATGTCATCATTGACGAAAACAACGGCAGTCCGTCCATCATGGTTGAAGAAAAATCGGTTAATCGTCATTTAGAAACCGAATCTGATGACCCGGAGGTGAAAAAATGAGCACGATTATCGCAAAAACAATCTCAAGAGCCGTCCTTATCGTGGCAATGCTCTTCTCAATTTATTTGCTTCTCAATGGCGGAAATTTCCCGGGCGGCGGCTTCGTCGGCGGCGTTTTATTCGTCTGCGCGATTGCGCTGGTGTATGTCACCTACGGCATGAAATACATCAATAATCGACTGAAGCCGAACTGGTTGTCCTGGGCGGCTTACGGTTTGCTTTTCGCCTCCATTACGGCGATTGCACCGATGCTTGTCGGTCACAACTATTTCAGAAGCGCTTTCGATCACTACCATTTGGAACTGTTCGGGATTCATATCGGAACGATTGAGCTTCTCTCGTCTATGTTTTTTGACATCGGTGTTTACTTTACCGTTATCGGCGCTTTGCTTTTCATCTTGACAAACATCGCGTCTGACAAAACGCAGGAAACGGAAGAAACCGGTCCCGATCACGCGGACATGCTCGGCGAGGGTGAAGAATACAGTTTAAAACCCAAAGCGCCGGCTCAAACAGAAACCATGGAGGATTTAAAATGACCGAAGTATTTACCGCGCTTACGATTTCATTGGTTTTCGGCATCGGCGTTTATATGATCCTTCGCCGCGACATCATGAAAATCGCAGTCGGTTTCAGTTTAATCAGTCACTCGATTAATTTAACGATCGTGACGTCCGGCGTTTTTAGGGGAACACTTGTTCCGATTATAACGGAAACCATCAACGAACACGCCGGTTTCATCTTTACCGATGACTTTTCAAACGGCATTCTCGCGCCGATTATCACCGGATTTACGGAAAACAATTCATTCGTTGACCCGCTGACGCAAGCGCTTGTTTTGACGGCAATCGTTATCAGTTTCGCGACAACCGCGATTTTGCTGACACTTGCTTACCGCATCAGCGAAGAATACGGGACAACCGACGTTGACGAACTCAGGAGGCTTCACGGATGATTTCTTTACTTTCTTGGATTGAGGCTTTCGTTCTCAATAATATTGTTATGCTTCCGATTGCAATCGGCCTTTTAATGGCGCCGATTATGCTGCTTTTAAGGGATCGCCCGAAAGCGCAAAAAATAACGGCAATCGCGGTTTCGCTTCTCTTGCTCGTGCTTGCGGTGATTCTGTTTTGGACCGTTTACCAAAACGGCATTCAAGTTTACGACATCGGCGAATTCGGCAAATACGGCATCGTTTTAGTCGGCGATATGCTTTCTGCGCTGCTCGTTTTGCTGACCGCGTTTATCGGATTGCTCGTCCTGATTTATTCGTTTGATTACATCGAAAAAACCTCGCTTTCCGCCAGCTACTACCCGCTTTATTTCCTGATGCTTGCCGGCATTTTCGGCATTTTCTTAACCGGCGATTTGTTCAACCTTTTCGTCTTCTTTGAAATTATGTTCTTATCGTCCACCGGTTTGATTATGGCAAACGAAGCGCTCAGCGTGACCGATTCGGCGCACAAGCTGGAAGCGACATACAAATACATGGCGCTCGGCATGCTCGGCTCGTTCATGATGCTGGTTGCAATCGTTTCCATTTACGCGGTTGTCGGCTCATTGAACATGGCGGACATTGCGGCGAAAATTCAAATCATCGCCGAGACAGGAACGATTCCGTGGGTGATTATCGCGGCGGCGCTTCTTTTCATTGTTGTTTTCGGCAACAAAGCAGCGCTTGTTCCGCTCCACTTCTGGCTTCCGGATGTCCACCCGACAGCGCCGACACCGATTTCGGCAATGCTCAGCGGTATCTTAATCAAAGTCGGCGCATATTGTATTTTGCGTGTTTTGTTCTTGGTTTTGTACCCGACAAAAGACTTCTTCCTGCCGGTTCTCATGTTTTTCGCGCTGCTGACAATTGCGGTCGGCGCGATTTCGGCGATGGGACAAACGGATCTCAAACGCGTTTTGGCATACTCAAGCGTGTCGCAGATCGGTTACGTTTTGCTCGGCATTTCGCTCGGCACGACCGCTGCGATTGCCGCCGCCATTATGTATTTGGTAAACCACGCGTTGGCAAAATCAATGCTTTTCCTGACGGCAGGCGGAATCATTCATGAAACCCATACGCGCGATTTGAGAAAAATGGGCGGATTGATTACGGTTCTTCCGCTGTTCTCAATGGCGTTTTTAATCGGCGCGATGTCGATTGCAGGCTTCCCACCGGCCGGCGGATTCATTTCAAAGTTCGCTTTGTTCCAATCCATGGTCAGCGGCGCGTTTTGGCTGCCTCTTCTCATCGCCGTTTTGATGGCTGTCATCACCATTTTCTACATGTTCAGAACGTGGATTGCCATTTTCTGGGGCGAAAACAAAGGCCGCTTAAAAGAAGCCGAAACGGAAGAAGACGTTCCGATTCCGGCCGGTCCCGACAACGGGCACAAGAAACACAAAATTTCTTTTGAAATCGTTTTCCCGATTGTCGTGCTTTGCGCCGCCGTCATTCTTTTGGGTATTTACCCTGAACCGCTTTACGAAATTTCAAACATAATTGCAACACAACTTCTTGATCCGACGGAATATATCACAACCGTTCTTGGAGGTGCTCCGAGATGATTCGAATAATGAAATACACAATTTACCTGCTGCTCGGCTTTGTCTGGATTCTTTTAAGCGGCAGCTTCACCATCGGCAGCTACCTGCTCGGCGTTTTCTTCTCGATACTGATTCTTTATCCGTTTAGAGATATGTTTACGTTTACCGATTCGGGCGGCGATGTGATTCGCAAAATTCCGGCAAAAATCAAATACGTTTGCGTTTTGTTCTTTGAAATCGGCAAAGCAAACGTTTTCATGGCGTACAAAATCCTCCAGCCGAAGCTGGATATTCGCCCGGGAATCATCGCTTATCCGTTTACAACGTCAAGAAGCATTTCAACAACGCTGTTGGCAAACACGATTTCGCTGACGCCAGGAACGCTGATTATGGACGTTCATGTCAAAAACAAGTCGCTGAAAGGCCCGGGCATTTTCTATGTTCATTCGATTTTCATTGAAAGCCCGAAAGAAGTTCGCGATTCCATTCACGAAGACTTGGAAACGGTTGTTCTGGAGGCTTTCGAATGATTGAATTCGGACTTGTCACGAGCATCGCGCTCGTCGTTGCGACCTGCGCTTTGTTTTTGGCGGTTTATCGTTTGTTTGTCGGCCCGACAATCATGGACAGAGTCGCATCGGTTGATGCCATCGGCAACACGCTTGTTGTGATTTTCGCGATTTACGCGTTTTCGCAAGATTCTCAATTCTTAATCGACATTGCGATTTTGCTTGCGCTTATTTCGTTCATCGGCACGCTTGCGCTGGCCAAATACATTGACAAAGGGGAGGTGTTCTGATGGCGATGGAATTTTTGGCAGGCATTGATTTTGCGACGATTCGCCTTTATCTCAGCTACGCTTGTCTTTTGTTCGGTGTCTTTGACGTTTTGGTCGGCATGATCGGCCTCATTCGTCTTCCGGACATTTACAACAGACTGCACGCGACGACAAAAATCGCGACAACCGGTGCGTTTTTCGTTTTGCTCAGCATTTTGATTCAAGACGGTTTCACGGCTTTCGGTTTAAAATCAATCGCAATCGGTATTTTCCTTTTGATGACGGCGCCGGTTGCGGGTCACGTGATTGCGCGCGCGGCGTACAACATCGGCATCATGCCGTGCGATCAGACGCTTTTTGACGCTTACAGCGGCAAACGGCAAGACGATTATTGCGACGATTACGATTTCCACGAAGGTTCTTACGTCTATTTGGATATCGAAAGAAGAGAGAAAGATCACATTCATTCGGATCATTATGAAGAGCATTTAAGCGAACAGTTTGTCGGAGAATTGTCGGTTTTGGCGCACGATGTCAACGATCACACGCCCGATACGTTTGTTGCCGGCGACGACGATGACGACGAAGAACTGATTACCGGCTCGGAATCCGTTGAAAAAACCGCGCCCGTTTTCGAACAATTTGAACACGATGAAAAAATGCATGAAAATAATGAAAATCCGGACGATTCTGAAACGACAGGGGACGATTCTGAAATGGCAGATGAAAGCTCTGAAACAACAGAATCCGAAGAAAAGAAAGATGAATAATTCATCTTTCTTTTCCGTTATTTTTTTGATTTAATCTTTTTTTAATTTTGATTTTTAATTTTAGTTTTTATTTTAATTTTGATTATTTTTTGTTTAATTGATATTTTCGATTTAATGAATTTCATTTTCATTCTAATTTCACAATTTCATAAAATTCATTTTAAAAAAAAGGAAATGTTATTATAGAAGTTGTTACTTTTTTGAAATATCGTAACACAAAAACATCCTTTTTGTTGACACGATTTTTTCATTAAACCTCCTTCAATCATATCCTCTAAACCCTCTATGCACGTTGAAAAACATTTTGTTTTTCCGTGCTTTTCTTTTTTTCTTCATTTTTTGATATTTTAAATTTTATTAACAATTTCGAATGATTAATTTTAAATATGTTAAATTTGTCTTTACTTTTTAATACGTTTTTTGAAAAACGTGTTATTTCATCTTATACTTTGATAAAATCATTTGATTTGGATCTATTTCCGGTGTTCTTGTTGATTTTCGGAAATTTATTGAAAAATTATTGAACAAAATAATTGGAGAAACGATAATGTTTAAAAAAATGACAATGATTGGTTTAGCCGCTCTTTTGGTTTTGTTGTTTGCTGCCGCTCCGGCAACAGCGCACAATGCCGCTTTAATTGTCGGCGACAACATCGTCGATGCGATGGATGCTGATTACAACGATTATCTCATTAAACAGGGCACAACCCTTCCGATTCTTTTAATTCACGGCCACGGCTTCGAATACGATTTCGGAAGTATTTCAACACCTGTCAACGTGACAATCATCACGCCTGACGGAACCAAGCAAGCCGTTACCACAAAAACCGTCAGTGAATCCGTTGACAAAATTTTGAGCGGCGACAAAGAAACAATTGAATATCAAAAATTCAATTACAATTTCACACAAAACGGAACCTACTTCCTTTACGCAACGCTCCCCGGAGAAACAACGGAAGTTGCGAAATTGGCGATTTTCGTCGGCGAAAGCACCTGGGATGACTGGAACAAACAACTTGGCCTTCCCCTTGAATTCACAATGTTTACACGCATGAGCGGTCTTGCCGAAGGCGAAACCGTTTTCGGAAAACTCGTTTATGCAAACGGAACCGGCGTAGAGAACGTTAAATATTACGTCGAACCCGTCAAAACAGCTTCAGAAGCATTGGCACTTCACGACATGCTTGTTTCCGATTACGTAACCGGCGAAAGCATTTACTTAATCTATTCAAAACGCGCCATGACTGACGAATCCGGAAACTTTGTCTCCGCCATTCCCGAACAAGGCGTTTGGTCATTTGTCGCCTCCGCAGAAGTCGACGGCGTGCCGTACAAAGCCACTTACACCTTCCCGGTTTTGCCGCAGTTCTACGGCTCTGAGGCATCCGCAGCAGAAAATGAAACACCCGGCTTCGGCGTGCTTTTCGCGGTTTTAGCCATCATCGGCGTCGGTGCCTTTATGTTTATGCGCAGAAAGTAATTTTGCATGCAAAAACCAAAAACGATCCCTTTTGAAAACGGCTCAGGATTCTCTTGAGCCGAACCCCTTTTTATTTATTTAAATCATTTTTTAAAAAATCATTTTTTAATCTTTTGATTTTAGATTTGTTGCTGTTTTTTAAAGCATGTCAGCTTTCAGAATTGAAATAAAAAAAGAGTGTGTTTGAATAAATCAAACCACAAAAAGCTTCGGTTGAAGCGTTTTAAATATTGAATTAAAAGAATTATTCGACAACAGTTGCGAATGCGTATTTGGGAAGAACTCTTGTAACTTTAACTGTCACTTCTTCGCCTGCGACTGTGTCGGGGACAAAGATGACGTAACCTTCGACGCGGGCAATGCCGTCGCCTTTCTGAGCAACATCTTCGATTTTAACATCGTATGTCTTGCCTTCGGAGACCGGTGCGGTGACATTTTCGTTGCTGTTTTTAAACATTGAATTTTTAAACATTTTAATTACCTTTAATTTTTTTTTGCCGGCACTTTTGCAAAGTGTCAACTTTTGGAATAAAACTAATTTAAAAGAGACCAAACCGTTAACCGTCATGCAAAGCAAAAGAGTAAGTCAGAATCCTAATAAATTAATTCTTTAAAAGAAGAGAAGCATGCTATAAATACGTTCCTAAAAATCAAAATGAAAACAAAAAGGGCTGAGAGGCGTTTTATAAAATATGTTTGATTGAAAAGGTTTGTTTTTCATAAATCTTTATTTCCCCCTCGACAAATCCTTAAATTCAAAGCCGGAAACGGCTTTTGCGAAATGTTTATATAAGGTCAAACGGATTTAGAGTATTCATTTCTGAAGCAAGCTTTCATGAAGACGGCGGCTCTTGAAATGACATATTCAAGCGTGGGCCCGTGGCTTAGTCAGGCAGAGCGGCGGACTCTTAATCCGTAGGTCGGGGGTTCAAATCCCTTCGGGCCCGCTTCAATTTCTTTTTGATTCTTTTCTAAACAGCGGAAGCTTTTTAAAACAATTTTCAACCGAGTTTATTAAAAATTATTTCCCCACAAATGCTTTCTCATTTGAATATTTCCGGCGGCCGTAAACGTCACACCTTCTTTTTCAAGCGCTTTTCTTTGCAGCTCCTGACTGCCGAACACATATTCCGGCGACAGCTTTCCGAGGCTGTTGACAACGCGGTGCGCGGGAAGTCCGGACGGCGCCGTTTTCATGGCGTAGCCGACTTGCCGGGCAGTAAGACCGCCGATCATCATGGCGATTTGACCGTAAGTTGCAACTTTTCCGGGCGGAATGTTTGCAACAATCAAGTAAACTTCTTGATATTTTTCTTGAAAATCTTTTTTCTTTTCAGCCATTTTCTCACTTTTAATTGTCGTCGGGTTTTTTGTTATTGTTTCAGGAATAAACCAGCAGAAGCGCCGTGAAAACCGCGGCGGTGCAAAATATAATATTTAAGAAAATGTTCGCCGTGAGCGGAAGATATTTTTTCTGTTCCAAATAAATCAAATTATTGTAAGAAAACGTTGAAAATGTTGTGAGTGACCCGAAAACGCCGGTATTGAAAAAGAATGTCATTCGCTCAATGTGTTCAAACGCAGTGTCCCAGGTGCTGCTTTCTTTTGCGATATAAAACGTTGAAAACGCTAAAAGAAATGTTCCGATCGTGTTTGCAATTAAAACACCGGCCGGGAATTTCGTATATTTTTCGGCGGTTCCGAGTAAAACATATCGAAGAAACGCACCGCAGGCGCCGCCGATTCCGGCGAAAAGAAGACAAACAAGCATTTCGGCAGACATTTCAGTTCATCTCCGGCCGGCTGTTTTTTTGTTTCTGTTTTTGTTTTCTTTGAGTTAATCTTTCCGCGAAATATTTTCCGATTGCGGCAGCGATGATTCCGAGGGCGGTGATTGCGATTGTGTAAATTAAAAATTGAACGGCGAATTGTCCCGTTAAAACGGCGGCGATCTCAACGGAGTCCGTTTCGGCTGAAAGAATTGATGAAAACGGGCCGAATATGAAATATGAAAAAGTGGTGAAGCCGCCCAAAAAACCCGTGCCGATGAATTGTTTTTTGTTCAAAAGGCCGGCGCCGTTTTTATTTTCTTTTTCATCACGAATCGGCGGCAGAAACATGAAAAAACCGATGAAAAAACTGCCGAGGAGATTGACAATAATATCCGCGCCGGCAGTTTGAATTATTAAAAAAACAGCGGCTCGGGAAATGCTTCCGAAAAAGCCGCCGAGCATAACGGAAAAAACGGCGGAGCGCGTCATAAAATCAAACAAAGACGGTTTTGTTTTTTGAAAACCGCTTTGCTCAATCGATGGTTGACGGCTTTCTGCCATTCTTTTCCTTCCAATTTTAGTTTAAATTAATTTTAAGTTTTTTAATTCATTTTTTAGAGTTTTTCGGTTGACGGAACGGTTGTTAATTTCGAGAACTTAACGCCGTTGAGTGAAATGATTTTCTCGGCAAGCGATTTGATGTCGCGTCCGTCGCCATCTAAAACGATGACTTCCAAACAGTTGTCATGGTCCAAATGAATGTGAATGGACGTTTTGATAATGTCGGAGTGTTCATGTTGAATTTCCGCCATCATGTTAGAGAGACCGCGTTTGGTGTGATCGTACACAAGCGAAATTGTTCCGATGCGTCGTCCTTTGATGTCGTTCATCCATTCGTAATGATTGATGTAGCTGCGGATGGCATCGCGAATGCCCTCGGATCTGGAAGAATATCCTCTTTCTTCAATGATATTGTCAAATTTCGTCAAAAGATTATCGGGAAGCGAAACACCGATTCTCATTAATTCTTTTTCAGAGATTTTTTTGTCGTCAATCATAATATTTTCCGCCATATTTGTTAATACAAGTTGTGTCAATTGTTTAATAATTATAAATTGATTAAAAATAATTTCAAATTCTGAAAATATGATATTTTCAGTTTTACAATAATTTGCATGTATCCGTTTCAAAAAATGATCGGATTTAAATCATATAACAAAATCATATTTCTGTTGAACATATTTAACACTATTTATTTGATGAACTCAATTATCTTATCGCATTGGTAAGATTTTTAACATATTTCAAGGAGTCGATAAAATGCCGTCCTCATCTCTTCAGCCCGGTGACAAAGCGCCGGATTTTTGCCTGCCGAATCAGGAGTCTGAAAACGTTTGTTTGAAAGATTTCAAAGACAAATGGATTGTTCTTTATTTCTATCCCAAAGACAATACCGGCGGCTGCAAACAGGAAGCCGTTGATTTTACGGCGCTCAAATCGGAATTTGAAAAAGCCGGCGCCGTCATTTTAGGCGTCAGCAAAGACAGCGTTTCATCTCATCAAAAATTTATTGAAAAAGCCGGTCTTTCGATTACGCTTTTGGCAGATCCCGACCTGACCGCAATCAAAGCGTTTGACGTTTGGCAGCTTAAAAAATTCATGGGCAAAGAAAACATGGGAACCGTCCGAACAACATTTTTAATCAAACCCGACGGCGAAATCGCGGAAGTTTGGAATAATGTTCGCGTGAAAGGACACGCTGAAGCCGTTTTGGAAAAATTGAAATCAATCTAAACATCAGTTTGAAAAATTGAAACTGAAAATCGCTAAAAACCGAAAAATTGTTAAAAACAGGTAATTGCATTTCAAAAATAAAAAAAGAAAATAATTCAAAAATAAAAAATTCACAGCTCCTCGAGCCGTGAATTTATGTTTTAATTTATTGATTTATTTGCGGTGAAGAACACGATAAGCCGCGTATGCCGTCAAAGCTGCGACAGCGCCGTAAGCAATGTATTTTTCATCTTGGGACAATTTTTTGCTTTTGGATTTTTTCTTGCCCTTTTTGCTTTCGCCTTTGCCTTTTTTACCGCTTTTCTTTTCCTTTTTGCCGGCTTTGTAAGCTTTAAGCAATTCAGCGTAATACGCTTCCTTTTCCTTCAAAATTTTCTTGCCGTTGCTGATTTTTTCGCCGAGAATCTCATTGATTTCATCCAAATCGATGTCAATATCAATTTCTTCCCACTCGTCTTCGGCATTCACGGGAATTGAGCGCGCCGTGTTTGATTTAGTTGTTCCGGATTTGGGAGCCGCGGATTTTGAGCCTGTTTGCTTGGACGCGGATTTTGCAGTTTTCGGTTTTGAAGCGGAAGCTGTTTTAGAAGCTGTTGTTTTAGATGCCGCTGCTGTTTTGGGTGCTGCAGTTTTAGATGCAGCAGTTGTTTTAGGAACAGCTGTTTTAGGTGCCGTTGCTGTTTTAGACGCCGCGGGTTTGGAAGCTGCTGTTGATTTGGCAGCAGTCGTTCTGCTTGCAGTTGTTTTGGGTGCAGCTGTTGTTTTGGCTGCCGCCGGTTTGGAAGCTGCTGTTGTTCTGCCTGCTGCTGCTTTTGGTGCTGCTCTGCCGGCTGCCGGTTTGGCTGCCGCCGGCTTTTTTGCTGCGGGTGCCCTTTTTGCTGTTGCTGCGGCCGGTTTTTTGGCGGCGGCGGGTTTTGTTGCTGTTGTTTTTGCGGCCGTTCCTGTTGCGGACTTTGCTGCTGCTGTCGTTGTTTTTGGAGCTGTTTCAGTCTTCATTTCAGACGGAATAACAGGTTTCGCTGTTGAATTTGACATGTTTCGGACAGAATCGTTTTTTGTTTCCGTGCTGCCCGATGCTGTTGTCTCTGAGGGTGTGTCAGCCATAAACTTTACCTTCTTATTATTTTTCAGGTTATTTTTTATTTATTTTTATTTCAAAATTTAAAAATTTTATAACCTTACCTTTTAATATTTGCGATTATTTATATAAGCCTTCGTAATGTCTTTAAAAATCGAAATTGTTTTTCAAAAAAGAAAGAAACCAAAACTAAATTTTAAAAAATAAGTCAAAAAAATAAATCAAAAAAACAAAAATAAATCGTTTTTCCGTTTTTGTTTTTTCATTTATGTTTTAATTTTTCAAACTCAAATCAATTTTCCGATCGGTAAATTTTCTTCATCGGAAAGCTCAATGCCCAATTCTTTGGCATTTTCTTCAAGCATAATGTCGACCATCGCAGCGGAGGACGCGACGTATTTCGCGTTTTCGATCGGACCGTAAAGCAGGAAGTTTGCACCCATCGCCTGCGCGACTAAGTTCGTTCCGATGTCGGCCGGCAAATAATATTCCTTCGGGTTTTCCTGCGTTTTCTTAAATTCGCGCATCCAATCCCAAGCGGAAGCCGTGTTGTGGAAACCGCCGCCGACGGGGTAGCCGAGGTGTCCTTTGATCGCCGTGATGCCGCGCATGGACGCGCCCGCGCCTGAGCCGAGCGGAACGGCCGCGACATCAATCAACGGTTTTTCGATTCCGCACAACTTTGAAATTTCCAAAAGACCGCCGGACAAACCCGTTCCGCCTTTTTCCAAAATTTCAATTTTTCCGAGAACCGTCGGATTGATTGCGTTAAACGCCAAAACAATTGACGCGTTGATTTTGCTTTCCGTCAGCGCCTTGATCTCGTTTTCTTCAATGCTGGCATTAATCGAATTGTAAATCGCGCGGTCGGAAACACCGATTTCTGTCGCGTAAAGCGCGGCTGCCGCACGCACTTCACTGTCTGAAGAATCCATTAAAAACGGCGTTTTGTCGTCAATGTCAACGAACCAGTCGATGTAACTTTTAATCGCTTCAGGCGTTTCGCCGACAAGCTGGTTCGCGCAGGCGACACCTGTTTTATCGCAAATGTCTAACTGATCGTTCCATAATTTTTCGGCGGCGGCTTTATCAAAAATTCCTTTGTCCGCATCCGTTACGATTTTGTGGCGGTTGTAAAACATTGTTCCGATAATGACCGTCGGAACTTCGCCCGGCTGGCCGCCGAAACGAACGCCGCCGATGTCATAAATTTCCTGCTTCTTTTCAAATTTAAACATAAAATTAAACTCCTGTTTCCGATTACAAAGTGAATGAGAAATAATTTGTCAGCATATAAAATAACATTACCAATACGAGCGCCGCCATGACGCCGTACAGAATGCCGACGTCCCTGCCGAATTTGCGTCCCGTTCGCTGAGCCGCTTCCGCGCGGACAAATTCAACTTTTTCATCCAAACGGTCTAAACGCTGTGCGATTTCTTCATATTCCAAAACCGTTTCATCTTCATTGTTTTGGAACTCAATTTTCATTTCTTCCTGCATTGGAAATCCTCGCTTTTTTTAAATTATTCCGGTCAGACGCCAAAAAATCAACGGGATGATTAAAACAAAAACAACCGCTGTTAAAAATCCGGCCAAAAACCCGATGCGCCGCGTTGTTATAATTCCCGAATCCAATTTTTGAGAGCGTGAAATCAATTGGGAACGATAGCTGATGCTTTCAACCAAATCATCCAAACGTGCCATTCGAGTTTGAATTTCTTTTCGTCCCATTCTCATGCTCCTTTTTATCCTAAAGCAACAATCAATCCGATGATTGCCGCAAGTAAAATCATTAATACGAATCCGATGACGAATCCTTCAACTTTTCCGGCTTGGAATCCTGCCTGGAATTTGTGGTAATCGCCAATGCCGGCAATTTTTTGATCCAAAGATTTGAGACGCGTAATCATCGTCAATGATGAAATTTCTTCAACGGACGCGCCGCCCGAACTCTGACTTGATTCAAAAACTTCGTCGTCAAAGTCGTCGCTTTCGGAATCATTTGTCTTTTCCTTAACATCCTGAACCATCGGCGCGCCTGAAAATGCACCGGGATCGTTGGCGATGCATTCTTTAATTTTCGCCGAAATTTCGCCGATGTCTTCGACATTAATCATGTCGATGCATTCGATTTGTTCCATGAAACGCTTAACAGCGTCTTCCGACAAATTTTCGATATACGGAATCGCGCCTTTCGCGCCGACAATTCTGTTCTTTTCAATGCCGTTTTGGTGAAGCATTAAAATCGCTTCGCCGGTGATGTGTCCCTTCACTTCGGCGCCCGCAACGATTAAAAATCGGATGTTCGGGTTTGAAATAATGTGAGAAACCAATTTTTCAATCCCTAAATTTTCGGTTTTGCACGAGCCGGAAATCGCGGCGCCTGCTTCAATCAGCATGTCGTCGTCTAAGTGCGACCCGCAGGTGACGACCGCCACACATGCGTTTGAGCTGCCGGTTTTGTACTCGCCTTTGAGCATCGGCCATCCGGTTGCCGCAGCCGTCTTGTTTGCGTCATTCGTCATCAGATTCCTCCGTTTAAAACGCTCAGCAGCAACAAAAACGCACCTGACAGAATCAGTCCGGCAATTAATCCGTAAAAGAAGTTTGTCGCCGTTCCGGCGCCGATTGATGTTTTTTCACGGCCGCGCCAGGAGTTATGAAGCTGTTTATCGGCCGCCAGCGAATCCATCAAACCGTCAACGGCGCGTTCGGTTTCGTCTAATTTTTTAATTAAAGCGATCATGGAGCGGTTCGGAGCTACACCTTTTTCTTTGGAAATCACCGAAGTCAGCGGATCCATAACAAGTCCGGTTTCCGGCGCAATTCGTATCTTCAATTCAAATCCTCCTCGCTGGGGAGCAAGCCTGTTTCCTTAATTTCGCAGGCGTCTCTTTTAACATAAGTCCAAAATTGATAATATGAAATAAGAATGAAAATCAATGACATAAAGATTGTGACGGCGGGTCCGGCAAAATCCAAAAGCACGGCTTCCGGTCTGTAAACTGTCAAAAACGCCGCGATTCCGAGAATCAATAAGATCAAAGAAGCATCTAAAACCGCAAGCATTCGCGTTCGATCCGGCGCTTCGTCGGGTCCCAAATTCGCGTTGTACGCGTGAAACACGGCAACGGCAATTCCGATAAACCCGAGCGCGACCGTTCCGGTTAAAAGATAATCGGACAAAACGGCATGAGCCTGAATGTTTCCGGTCACGGTGACAAAAGATGCAATCATCGCAAGCGTACAGCCGGCGGTGATTTCAGCCACTCTCTTTTCCATTCCGGGAATGTTCATGGCAAGCACTTTGTTAATCAAAAAACCGCCGAAACCGCCGATTGCCAAAGCGAAAACCGAGCCGATAATCGGGCTCAATGCGCCGTTTAAGAAAACTGAAAATATTGAAATAATGCAGGCGAGCGCAATTCCGAACATTCCGACAGACGGAACACCGGTTCCGAGACCGTATTTTGAAATTTTGCGAACGGCGGCTGAAGCGGCAACGATTGCAAGAATCATTCCAATGCCTGCGAGCAGCGCGCTGAAAATTCTTTCATACAAATCATCCAATCCGGTTAACGCGGCGACTGCGATTATTATCAAGCTCATCACCAAACTAAACCAAGGTTTGTTGTCAAAAATCGAAGATTTCTCGTCTGATTTTTTATTTCCGCCGGTTTGATTGCTGCCGATACTCATGCTGCTCCTCCGAGACAAATGATGATGTATAAAGCCATCAAACCGCAAACACAGGTCATGATTCCGGAAACCAAAACGGCTTTGGGTAATTTTTTGAATTTCGGGTCGTAAAACCCTTCGATTGTTCCGCCGATGTTGTAAGATGCAATCACGGCGTTGATAAAGAAAATGGAAATGGAAAGAATAATTGAAATTGTCGTTGCGGCGAAAGGCGTGAGATATAATCCGGTTTGAAAATTCAACAAGCCGTCATAAATGAGTGAATAAATTAAAGAGCCGCCGACACCGCCGATAATTCCGCCGGCGATGCCGCTGACAAAAGCGGCTGTCGGAACGCCGTGCCCTTCCGTTCCTTTGGAAACGTAAATGTCCTGGCGGTCTTTTGTAATCGGGTCGCGAACCGCTTTTCCGGAAGCCGGCGGAATGCCGACGCCGTAAATGTAGCCGATGTTTGAGACCAGCATGACGATTGCAATCATAATGGCTGAGCCGATGCCGCCGAGAACGATGCTGAGAAGCGCGCCGCCGGAGAGCGCGTAAACGGAAACGGCAACCAAGAGGCCGGTCAAGCCTGCGCCTGCTGCCAGCTGCGTCGTTCCCGTGCCGACACCTGTTGCTTGCGCCATTGCGGCAGGTGCGCCGCCGACGGGAATTAAGTGGACGCTGACGGTAATCAAAACGCCGCCGAGTGTTATGAGAAACAGGAATATTAAAGATTCAATCATTCGAGCGCCTCCGTTTTTTCTTCTTCTTTGTAAGGTCCGAATTTACGGCGCGCGGATTTTTCAAGAGAACGATTGATGAAAACAGATATGATAATGAACAGAATTCCGGCGATTAAACCAAACCAACCGACGGCGTTTCCCCATTCCGGATTAAACAAAACCGTCAGCCAGGAAGTCATGAATAAAACGGCGGCGAATGCGATTCCCGTTGTCGGGCCGCCGAATTTTGATGAAAACCAAGAATTGTCAACGCCTGATCGGATTCCCGATTCCGCTTTTCTGACAATGTTTCCGGAATACGCGGCATTGATGCCGGATCCGAAATCCAAATTTTGATATAAACGCTCGGCGCCGTATTGAATATCGCCGACGGATGAGCCGATTGAGCCGACCGTAATTCCGAGAATCAGCGCTAAAATCGGGATTGGTATCGGAATGTCTAAATAATTTCTCATTAAAAAACAGATGATCAGAACGCAAGCGGTTGTCATAAAAGCGTAAGCAGCGATGACAGGAATATGTTCTTTAAAAACATCTAAATAAATCGGTTGTTTAAAACGGCTTTGACTTGCGATTCTGCCAAAAAACGAGGTTGCCGAAAAAATCACGTGAACAAACATTGCGGCAACGGAACCGACAACGATTAAAGTGACAACGGATAAATTTGAGTTTAAGCCGAGCGAGACAGCGACGACTGCGCCGATAACTGCGGCCAATGCGTTTGAAAGCGGCTCGCCTGAAATCGCTTTGTTGAACAAACGATGCGGATATTTCATTTGCGGTGCCAATTGAACTTGAGAATTCGGATTGCTTTGAGAGCCCACGACAGATTCCAAATCTTCGGTGTAGCCTGCAATTGCCGCGGCGGCACCGATTAACGCCAGCACGCCCATTCCGATCAGCGGATCCATCTCTCCTCACCTCCGTTGCAATAAAATTATTCGTTAATTATTGTTCAAAATTCGTTTTTATTTGTTCAAGCGTTTTTGTTTTCGCAGGTCTAATTCGAACTTCTATTTAATATAATCGCTGAATCATTTCCATGCCGCTCCGCTTATTTTTGAGTTTGGTGGCGCTTTTGGGACACGCAATTTAATATATCCTAATTTCTTTTACTTCTTCATGAAATTCGGTGTTTCTTCATTTGCCGGACCGCTTTCCGAATTGGACGGACTGGCAGATTCAATTGAGCTTTACATTCCTAAAATGGATCTTTACAAAGGCAGAGAACTCCAAACAGATCGCTTGGACGCTTTTTTCGATTCGTTTTTCTCTTACGACTTTTACTGCACGGCGCACGCGCCTTATTATCCCGATCCGGAAGGCGAGCATCCCAAAAGTTTGGCGATTGACACGGCCAAAATGACGGATTCTGATTTTCAATTAATGTACGAAGCGCTTGACATTTCTGCTCACGCCGGCGCGGACGTTTTAGTCGTTCATCCCGGCCGAATTACGGAAGGCGGCGCGTCCAAATCTTTCGGCAGAATGATTCAAAATTTGAAAACGCTTGCGGACTACGGTGAAGAAGTCGGTGTGGTCATCGGGCTTGAAAACAAAGAATATACAGATCCTTTGAATTTGTGCTGCAAAGCAGAAGAATTAGCCCGAGCGGTTGACTTGGTGGACTCCGATTACCTCGGCGCGACTTTGGACATCGGCCACGCAAATTTGACATGCGGCGGCGATCCGCAAAAGCTTGCCGATTTTGTCAAAACGATTTCACCGCTTGTCGTTCATGTTCATGTTCACGACAATCACGGCGTTGACACGGGCCGTTACGGCGGCGACGAGCATTACGCGCCCGGGCAAGGAATTATTGATTATTCGGCTCTTCGCGGTCTCGGCGATTATGATGAAATTTTCAATTTTGAAGTGTTTTCCGTTGAAGAATTCAAAGAAGGAAAAGCGTTTTTCAAAAACAAGCTTTCTGAATTTTGGAATATTTATTAATTTAATTTTTTAAATCGTCATTAATTCTATTTTTTTAATATGCGAAAAATTAACAATGTTGATTTGTTTTTCCAATTGTGCAACAGGGTGTTGCACAATTACTTTCGGAAAATTAATTACTTCATTGATGTTTTCGATAACGAACTCAATCTTTTTTAAATTAAATATATGCAAAAGTCAACTGAATTCCGAGTTGATTTTCTAATTGTGCAACAGGGTGTTGCACAATTGCTTCTGAAAAATAATTCTCTTCATTGGATACGACCGCTATGATTTTTGTCTTTTTTTAATTTAAGATTTATACAAAAGATTGCTGAATACCGATTGATTTTCTAATTGTGCAACAGTGTGTTGCACAATTTTAAGTTTTGAAATGACTTTTCAACAGAAAATAAATAAAGTCTTAATAGGAAAACGCAATTTTATGATTATCATTTAAAGGATTTGAAAAAACATGATGAAAGATGAAGGCAGGCTTGTGATTTGGCCGGCTTATTTGGATAAGGACAGAACGCGTGCAGAAGGGCGCATTATTTCAAAGAAAAGCGCGGTTTCAAAGCCGGAATTTGATGAAATTTTCAAAGCGGCTTCCAGCCTTGGATTTTCTCCGATTCCCGAAACCGACAAATCTTATCCGCGTTCCTGGTGGGAAAAAAGCGGCCGCATTATGATTAATAATACGGAAGCCAAAAATGATTCCGTTCGCAAAATCGCGGCCGAAATTAAAAAAATCAGAGGCAATTGAGTCTCTTTTTTTGTTTTACTTTTTTTAAATTCTGTTCTGCTTTTTTGTTACCGCTCGGAGTCAGGTTTGCATTGCCTGTTGGAGCTAGGTTTGCGTTGCCGGCGGCTGTTGCCGCCGCGCGCGAGCCGCGCAATTTTTCAAAAAAATAAATCAAATCAGGAATCCGTTTTTCAAAAAAATAAATCAAATGAGCGTTCCGTTTTTCAAAAACGAATCGAAAAACCAAAGTCGGTTTTTACAATTCATTAAATTTTAATTCATAAACCGGCACGCCTTCTTTGGTCGGCGGTGTCAGCCAGTCAATAATTTTTAAAAGCTCATCCGGCGTTTCCGCCTTAATTTCCAAATAAACCGAGCCGAGCGGTTCGGTGTCTGCCGGAAAACTCAGGTGTTTCATCAGCGCCGCCTGTTTATTTAGCGCAACAAAGGTTTTGCAGCCGGTTTCATCAATTCCGTCGGTGAGCGCGGTGTTTGCGGTGTCAATGATTTCTTCTTTTCGAATCAGGTAGTGAATGCTTGATAAAAGATCCAGATCTCCTACGGCAATAGCCGTTTCTTTTATGTTTTCTGCATCGGAAATGAAGGGGTTTTTATCGTCAGATGCCGTTTTGTTTTCCTCATGCGTGTGGTTTGCACCGGAAACCGATTCCGGCAGAACTTCTTCTGCTTTCGGGCGGCCGTAATTGACCATGTTGGAGACGGCGGCTTTGACTTTTTCGGAATCTTCCGTTGCGTAAACGGGTGCGGAAAACGTGATTTTTGCGTGAATCATAGTATCAATTCATTTGTTTTCTTCTTCGGCAATCATTTCTTCAAACAATTTTCGGATTTTTACGCGGTAATCATCGAGTGTTGATGTGTTTTCAATGATTCTGTCAGATGCTGCGATCGCCTCGCCCATGCCCCAGCCGATTTCGCGCGTGTCGCGCTCTTTGAGCTGTTCGATGTTGTCCATATCGTCTTCTCTTTTGCGGGAGACAATTCTGTCAAAACGCTCTTCAATCGGCGAATCAATGGCGATTGAAACGAGCATAAATCCGTCGCCGAGATGTTCTTTGAAATAATCGACTTCGGCGATTCCGCGAACGCCGTCGATGACGAAAACTTTAGACGGCGTTTCTTTCATCTTTTCGTCAATCATTGCCATACAGCGCTTTGCAATCGCGTCCATGCCTTCTTTTTCACGCAATTCGTTTGCGATTTTGCCGCCGTCGGCAGGGTCTGCGCCGCGCAGCTCGACTTCTTTTCGAATGACATCGCCCATCGTCACGACGGGGATTCCCATTTCTCTCGCAACGTTAGACGCCTCGGATTTTCCGGACGCGGGCATGCCGACAAAAGCGATAATTCTCAAATTTTATTTCTCCCGATAATTATTTTTAAAAATTGTTTCTTTTAATCTTCGATTTTTAATTTTTTTATGATTTTTGTTTTTAAATTTTAATATTTTTGGAAAATGATTTCATTCATTTTAAAATATCCCCTGATGAAAGCAAAAATAAATATCAGAACATCTTTTGAATACTCGCTGAGGCTGTTTTATGTTTTACGATTTTTCCAAAAAACCGGCTTTATTTTTGGCACCGATGGCGGATGTCACAAATCCGGCTTTCCGCCACGTCGCGCATCTTTGCGGTGCCGATTTCACGTACACGGAGATGATTCACTCAGACGGCTTCAATCACGGCGATCCGTACGCGAAAAATCGCGGATTTTCAATCGACGGCATTCCTTACGGCATTCAAATCGTCGGAAACGATTCGGAATCCATTGCAAAAGCCGCCGCAGGGTTGGAAAAGTTTTTTGCGCCGGCAGCCAAAGTCATTGATATTAATATGGGCTGCCCCTCTCCGCCGATTACTAAAACCGGCTGCGGCGCGGCTTTAATGGCGCAGGATTTCGGCTCTGAAAATCATCCGGCAAACATCGTTCGCCGCGTTTGTGAAGTCGCCGAATTACCCGTCACCGCCAAAATCCGAATTTACAAAGACGATGAAAAAACAATCCGCCTCGCGAAATCTTTAGAAGATGCCGGCGCGTCGGCAATTACAATTCACGGCCGGACGCGCGGCCAAATGTATTCCGGAAACGCGGATTGGAAAATCATCGCAGCTGTCAAAAAAGAGCTTTCCATCCCTGTTATTTTAAACGGTGATATCGTTGACGAAAAATCGCTTCAAACGGCAACGGAGTTGACAAATTGCGACGGTTACATGATCGGGCGCGCGGCAATCGGAAATCCGAACATTTTCCGAAGATTAAAATCTTATTTGAAAACGGGCGCGCCGGAAATTATTTCACTGCCGGATGAATTTGAAACTCGCGCCGCCGATTTGAATCACTATTTTTCCGGTTTGAAGCAATATGATTTGCTTCCTCACGTTAACGTCCGGGCGCATGCGCAATGGTTTACGAAAGGCTTGCCGTATTCTCGAGAAATGCGTCTGAAAATCAATGAGCTTCATAAGGAAATTAAAATTCGGCATCTGTCCGATGATGAATTGGCGGCGGAACGGGAGTCGCTTATCTTTGAAATTTCAAACGTTTTTGAAGAATATGCTGAAAAATGTCGGCGCGAGTATCATGAAGAAATGTGAAATGGAAAACAACTAAAAAACCCGAAAAAAATCAAACGATGATTCAAAACAACGATTGAATACCGTTGATTTGCCAAACATTCAAATGTAAGATTTTCTATAATTGTAATCATGACTGTTCCGCTTCCGCAGCCGTTCATTCGCCGGTATCTTCCCGACGACAAATACAGTATTCTCATGCTTGAAGCGGAAGCTTTCAACGAGCACAATCCGTATGAATACATCAATTTTTATGAAGTCTTCCATGACGGCTTTTTTGTTTGCACGATTGGAGACGATGTTGCCGGTTTTATTGTCGGCTACGCGCTTTCGGAATCCGAAGGGCACATTTTCTCACTTGCCGTCAGCAAATATCACAGAAATCAAGGCATCGCCAAGCGATTGATTGATCACATTTGCACTTATTTCCTGCTCAAAGGCCTTCAAAAAGCGTCGCTTGAAGTTCGCGTGAGCAACAAGCCGGCGATTAATTTGTACACAAAACTCGGATTTTCGACCGCGTGGGTTGAATCACAATATTATTCCGACGGCGAAGACGGTTATGTGATGATGGTGAATTTAAATTCTTATTTTTTCAAAAAAGAGGAATCGAAAATTTTCGGGAAATTAAATGAAGATAAAAAAGGCGTGAATTGATTTCCTATTTTTGTTTCGCTTTCAAGCATCTCAAACCCGTAAGGCATTTGTTTTGCCTGGAATACCAACGGCAAATTCAAAATGCCGTAAATTTCAGCGTATTTGTCCGCCGTCGTTTTCAAAAGTTCAATGTCGCCGGGTTCAAATTCTCCCGCTTTTTCTTCCAAAATTTCAATGACAACGTATCCGTCAACAATCGCGCCGATACCGATCACTAAACCGCGCTCCTGATATTCTCGCATGATGTCGTCGCCGGCAACAGCTTTTGCAGTTTGCTCAACGGCGAGTCGTCTGTCATGAGCATCTTTTCCGTTTATTTGAGGAATTTCGCCGTAAACCGCCAAAACATCATTTTGATTTTCAAGTCGGCGGAGAACAGACGGATCTGTCGGAGGGGTCGCGTTAATCGTTTCGGAACTGAGTTCCCACTCTCCGAATTCGTTTTGCCTCCAAATTCCTTCTTCTGCATAAACAGGAATAATTGTTGCCGATATGAAAATAAAAGCAAACAAAATTACTGCAAATATTTTAGTAGTCATTACTAATTAGAAGTTTTTGTTATTATAAATATATTTCCTAAAATTGAAACAAAATCAAATGTTAAAAACATTAAAATGGAAAGAAGTTAAAGACAAAAAAAGGTTTTCAAAATGAAATATTCTAACATCGCACCGCCCGAAGAATTGCAGGATTTTTACAACAAAGCACTTTTCTACGCCGCCGCCGCGCACAACGGACAATTCTACGCCGGTAATTTGCCGTACATCATGCACGTTTGCATGGTTGCCGCCGAAGTGCTCGCCGCTGACAGAGTCGAGCCGCTGTCAAACATCAAAACTGCCGTCCAAATCGCACTCCTTCATGATGTTTTAGAAGACACGCCGATTACAAAAGAAGAAATGCTTGAACATTTTGATTCAAAAGTCGTTTCCGGTGTCGATTTGCTTACAAAAAAAGACGATCAACCGCTTTTGAAATATTTAAACGAAATCCGCGCCGGCGGTTCCGATATTGCAACGATCAAAATGTGCGACAGGATTATTAATTTACAAAAACCGCCGGTGCATTGGGGCGCTGAAAAGATTGCGGAGTATTATGAAGAATCAATTTTGATTTTGGAAATTTGCGAGGGCGGGTCAAAGTATGTTTCCGAGCGGTTGAAAAGGAAGATTGAGTTGTATGAAGAGATGTTTATGAAAAATGGGAATTAAAATCATTAAACAAACGTATCTCTTCTTCTGTAAACATAATTTTTCTATCATAATCAATTTTAGAAATAATCTCTTTAAAATCGCCATCATTCAAAGTTTTACCACGATGAAGAACTTTTTTTCTCAAATCCGGGAAATAATCCGAAATATAAACACCGTCAACTTTAGCGAATGATAATTTATTAAACGGTGGCTTATGATTTTTGATTAAAACATATTTCTGATTAAAATAACATCTTGGTTTACCTTCAGCTTTTGTCACGTTAACCATGATAACCTTTTTTAAATTCTAATCGTGATCAATGATTAACATCGGCCGTTCGTTTTTAAAAATATTAATTGTGCCTTCGATATATTTCGGCGGCGCAAAAAACAATGCTTGCTTACAATGTACCATGATTTACTTCCACCGTTTTTTGATATTCGTAAACATATAGAACATTTTCAATCATTCGAAGTTCCTCTTGAAGCTCTTCTCTCGGAATTTTTGAAATCCCTGTGCAATAATATATCGTATTTTCTTTTGAATCTGATTTTATTGAATTTTTGAAATATTTTTCCCAAATCGGAGACCTGTGACTGAGTTCAATCAATTCGTCGCAATCAGAATCGCCGAAAATTTCATTCGTTAAGGTTAATGTGTCATATTCTTCCTTTGAGTATTCCGGTAACAGTTTGTTTTTCAGATCAAAATAATTGACCTTATATGATTTTCTGACATTTTCAACAACCGGGCCGTTTTCAAATGCAAAAAAATCATCGTTAAATAATGATTTTTGAAATTTGTAATAATGGATGAGCCAGGAAAAAAACAACAGTTTTTGAAGTTTCGTATTTCCTTCCCACGAGTTCGATAAATCTGATTTTTCTATGAAATATTGTCCGATTTCTAATGCAGATTTCATCATTTTTTCTTCTTTTAATTTAATCCGATTTCCTATACAGAGTGATGACTATTTATATCTAATTAAATTAAAAAAAGTCGATAGAATCTGTTTTTATTAAAATTGAAATTAAAAAAACAATCATATTTTTCAAACCGTTTCCAAAAATCGGTCCGTTTCGCGCGCGCCGGCGCGAACAAAAAAAGTAAATAAAAAAAAATCAGAAAAAAAGAAAAGAATGACAAGTAAAATTACTTGTCAAGTCCGTATTTTGCAACGTTTTTGTCGGCGAGCTGCTGAATCTTTTCGATTTCTTTGTCGCCGCCTTCCATCTTGAAAAGGTGTTTGAAACGGGATTGTGCTTTTAAGTATTCTTCGACCGGTTTTGGGTCTTTGATTTTCTTAACGGCGGTGATTTCTCCGTTTTCAATTTCGTAGAGCGGCCAAAGGCAGCAATCGACAGCCAGCTTTGCCATTTCAATCGTCTTGGACGAATCGAAACCCCAGCCGGTCGGGCAGGGCGCATGCGCGTGGATGTAGGTTGAGCCGACAGTGTCAGCCGCTTTTTTGACCTTCTTCATCATGTCGTTTGCGTAGCCGATGGACGTGGTGGCCACATACGGAGAGCCGTGGGCGACCATGATGGCCGGCATATCCTTCTTGTTGGTGTTGTTGCCGTAAGATTTGCTGCCGGCAGGACTGGTTGTCGTGGACGCGCCAAACGGTGTTCCGCTGCTGCGCTGAACGCCGGTGTTCATGTAAGCTTCGTTATCGATACAAACGTACATGATGTCGTGGTTGCGTTCAAACGCGCCGGACAAAGCACCGATGCCGATGTCCATTGTCGAGCCGTCGCCGCCCATGCCGATGATCTTGGTGTTGCCTTTGCGTCCCTGCGCAATAAGTGCCGCTTCAACGCCGGACGCGACAGCGCCGCCGTTTTCAAACAAAGAGTGAATCCACGGCACATTCCAAGCCGTTCTCGGGAACGGGGTTGTCATAACTTCCAAACATCCGGTCGGGTTGACAACGATACAGTCAGAGCCGACTGCCATCAAAACGTATTTGGCAGCCAACGCGTCACAGCAACCGGCACAGCCGTTGTGGCCGGCGGTTAACAAATTGAAAGGCTGATTGTCGCTCACAGCAATTCCTCCTTCACTTCATTGAACTGAGATTCAACGTCAATCTTTCCTGTTTCCGCAACTTTCTTCGTTGCTTCGATAATTTCTCTGATGTGCATCGGACGAATGTCACGGCCGCCGTGTCCGACCATGTAGCTGGTCATCGGAATTCTTGTCGGCGTGTTGTAAAGGCCGGCTTTGATTTCCGTAAACAGAGCGCCTTCGTTTCTGCCGATTGAAATGTCTTTTTCGACGACGACAATCGCTTTCGCGTTCTTCAAAGCATTGTTGACAGCTTCCGTCGGGAACGGTCTGAAAGAACGGATTTTCAAAACACCAATCTTCTCGCCGTTTGCGCGGTATTCGTCAACGACATCTTTAATCGTTCCGAGGAGCGAGCCGAATGAAACGACAACAACATCCGCGTCGTCTAATTCGTAGCCTTCAATCAAACCGCCGTAATATCTGCCGGTCACCTTTTTGAAGTCATCAGCCGCTTTTTCAATGACTGAAAGCGCGTTTGTCATGGCTTGTTCCTGCAAATATCTGAATTCAGTGTAAACGGACGGGTCGCCGAGCGTTCCAAAAGACATCGGGTTCTTCGGGTCCAAATAGTTGTCCGGCTCAAACGGCGGCAAGTATTCGTCCGCTTCTTTCTGGTCCATTAAAACGACCGGTTCGTAAACGTGAGACAAAACAAAACCGTCCATACAAACCATGATCGGCAAAAGGACGCTTTTGTCTTCGGCAATCTTGAATGCCTGAAGCACCATGTCGGCCGCTTCTTGCGTGTCTTCGGCGTAGATCTGAATCCAGCCGGAATCGCGTTGCGCGATGGAATCCTGCTGGTCGTTCCAGATGTTAATCGGAGCGCCGACGGCGCGGTTGACAACCGTCATCACAATCGGAAGTCTCATGCCGGATGCGTTGAACAAAGCTTCGTGCATCAAAAAGAGACCTTGAGAAGTCGTCGCAGAATACGTTCTGGCGCCGGCGGCGGATGCGCCGATTAAAGCGGAAATTGCCGAAAATTCGGATTCCACGTTAATATATTCGCAGCCGGGAATGTCGCCGTCTGCCATAAATTGAGACAAATCTTCCACGATGTGCGTCTGCGGTGTGATCGGGTATGCTGAAATGACTTGCGGGCGCGCGACTTTTGCGGCGTGCGCGGCGGCGTAAGAGCCTTCGACAACAGTCATCTTGGATTTGTCGTTCGGGTTAACTGCCATTATTTTTCCTCCAAAGTCATTGTAATCACGTCTTTCGGGCATTCGTTTGCGCAAATGCCGCATCCTTTGCAATAATCGTAATCTGCTTTGTACAAGCATTTTCCTTTGTCATTCGCTGTCGTTTGGTCGGCGTAAATGCACATGTCGGGACATGCGACTTCGCAGATGGCGCAGCGGATGCATTTTTCGTAATCAAAGACCGGCATGAATGTTCTCCAGCCGCCGGTTTTGTTTTCCATTGCCGTTCCGGGTTCGCAGACGGCACCGATTGTGATTTTCATGCGCTCATCTCTCCTTTGACAAAGTCGTAAGCAATGCGAATGGCTTCCGCGTTCTTTTCGCCGACTTTTCCGGCAAATCTTTCCTTAACGGCTTCCTGAATGGATTCGACAGCCACTTCACCTGTGGCGGCTGCGAATGCGCCGAGCAAAATCGTGTTCACGATCGGAACGCCGATGACATCCATTGCGATTTTGGTCGCGTCGACGGTCATGATTTTGGCTTTCGTGTTCAAATTCTTGAAAGCGTCGGCGGATTCCTTGGTGTTGATGATCAAGGCGCCGGTTTCTTTGAGACCGCCGGTCACATTGACAACGTCAAGGAGTGTCGGATCTTGGACAATGACGTAGTCCGGTTCATAAATTTGACTTCTGATACGAATCGGCACATCGTCAAGGCGCATAAAAGCCTGAACGGGTGCACCGCGTCTTTCCACACCGAACGCCGGAAACGCTTGGCTGAATTTGCCGTCGGCAAAAGCGGCAATGGAAAGAAGTTCTGCGGCTGTGACGGAACCCTGTCCGCCGCGTCCGTGAATTCTGATTTCTTTCATTATAAGTAACCTCTAAAGTGATTAATCAGGCAGATTTTAGTAAATAAATGGTTTAAACGAAAAAATGTGCCGGCTGTTGGTCAGCAGATGATTCCGCGAATAATATTTGAAATGCAAAAATACAATCAATCGAGGTTTTAAGTTTACATAAAAGGAAAACAACAGTTCAAGATTCAAACGCGGTTATTTCCGGTTCAAACTGATCCGAAACCCATGTACGCATAACTCCGTTTTTCCCTCTCTTGTTGCGCATTTCTGCAATTATTTTCAGACACTTTTTTTGATTTTTAGTATCTAATAATAATGATAAATCTCTAAATCCGGTATCTTATTATTAAGCTTTTGGTATAGTTAACATTCGAATTACAAATGAAAGGTTTACAATTCGTTTGATTGAATTTTCCGACAATTTTATATTTTTGTGATAAATAGAACACTTCCAAAATTTTGCCAAAACCCTGTTAAAAGTTATTTCCAAGTAACATTAGTTTTATGAGATAATTTTTCGTTTTAAAAATAATTCTCTATTTATCGTTTTTATTTTATTGATTTCTGCCGCTTGTGTTTTATTTGCCCTTCTGTATCCGTTATTTTTGAAAACAGTTATATACTTTTAATTGTTTATGATTTATATTATCTATAAATATTCTATATATCGTTAAATGTTTTAGGGGTTGAATTGAATTATGGTGACGACTGGAAAGTCTCTTTTGAAGAAATTCTTTACACTGTTATTGGTTTTATGTATTTTAACGTCCGGCTTTACCGGACTGGCAGGGGCATCTATTTGGGTGCCGCCCACTTCGCAGTCTTATGTCACGCTTGCTCATTATTATAATGAGGGCGATGGCAATTATATATTAGACGATTATTCTGAAGATTTCTATTCTTTTAACTCGAGGACTATTGCACCGGGTATACAACCATTGCCGGATTGGTCTTGGACTAAAAAAGGAACGTATCAGGTTGTCGGAATCGAAATTACAGATTTATCGCTTCCGGCTGTTACAAATCATTGGCTTTACAACAGCAGTTCACCCCACCCTGCTGACTCACCATTAGCTTATGATTTGTATAGATCTGATCAAATAGCCGGTTATATGGAAACGGTGTATGGCGAGACTAATTATTATCATAATTATGCTCAAGCAAATTACGATTCGTCAGCTTCTGAGTATGGTATTGACGGTGTTCCTGTAAACGGAGTTGAGTATTATCACAGTCTTCCAAACAACAATTCATCTTACGTTTTTGATTTTTATTACGGCGGTTTAGTGCAATCCGGATATGTTGAAATTCCGACAACTTCACCTCCTGTTTATCAATCAATTAATATTGGCGATTTGTATAATTTTGAACCCGAATACCGCTATCAAATTAAATTCAAATACGATTTAATTGACAACCCGGGGCCGTATGCTTACCTTCACGTTATTCACAATTATGATGGAATTTATGATTCAAATTATAATTCTACTATTCTGTGTGATGAAATCAATGCAGATCGTATTCTTGCCGGAACATATTATTTAGATAATAGAATTCAAACAAATTATCAAGGACATCAATATCTTTTTGATTCGATGACGCTCCATTATGAGACGCATTCACCCGACGCTATAGTTTCCGGAGATTCAAACTGGAATTATCCTCCCTCATATAATTATGATACATTTGTTATAGGAGATACAGTGGACGCGTCCATGTATACATCTCAAACAATTCACAGTGAACATAGTCCTGAAACAATTTACGACTATTACACCGGCACACACGGATTAAGATTATTGGATGAAAATGATGGTTATTTCTCATCGTACAATATTAACAAATTTACAAATTGGATGGATTTTATGTTCGGAGCGTCTTATCCCATCATAACTCCCTCTCCGACATATCTCCAAAATAACCGTGTTATTGACGATATTTCAGATCTCCAATATAACCATAGTATAGTTTCTAACAATCTCTCTATTAATCCTGGAAACGTCTATACTTTTGAAGAAGGATTACATTATGTTTTGGTTATTAATTATAATTATGGCATGCCTATAACTCATCACTATATGGATGGGTTAACAGAAGAAGAAACGTTTGTTGAAGGGAAATCTGTAACTTATGATGTTTATACTGGATTGTATAATTGGAAACGCGATAAACAATCTTATACTCTTAATCGTATTGAAGTTATTGAATCTACAAGTTGGTTGAATGTTCGAGAGTATGCTACATCATCCGGCATGGGGGATCATTATCCGGGGGGAGCAATGCCACTTCTGGATTCCAAGATTTATTCGGTTATTGAAGGATATCAATTCCCTGTTTCAGATTTTACTTCTCCCGGTTTACCCGTCCTGTATTATAATCAGAATGAATCTGATGAACCTTGGGAGGATTATGATAGTAATGGGTATTCTATTTATGATGTTTTGACAATGAATGCCGGAAAGAACGTCTTGAATCTATTTTATCAAGGCGGTTCCATTGCAAATTCAATCTTAACAATTATCAGCGGCAATTATAAGCGGACGATTTGGGACGACACGCCTCCTTTCATTCCGTCTTCTGATCCTTTATTGGGGACTGATTTGAATTCTTCTCAATACATCTTTTCGGAAGGGAAAACATACGAAGTTCACTATTATTATCAGAAAGGAAATCCTGAGACTTTTACACTGACTTACGATGCAAACGGTGCCGACAATCCTTCAGCTGCCCCTGTTGATAATATCGGTTACCCGTATGGCTCATATGCAACCGTTATGCCTCATGGCAGCTTGCAGAAATCAGGATACTCATTCGTCTGTTGGAATGATGAAGCAGACGGTTCCGGCCAATCTTATTATCCCGGCATCAGTTTTGCGGATAAAGTTTACATGGATGGCGATAAAACTGTATATGCAATGTGGAGCAAACCACTTGATGTTTCTCTGACCCATCATTATAATTATAATTATGATTGGGACGCCCCATGGTATGACACTCTTAATGAAGTAAAATCAGTGGCAACCAATGTGCCGACTCTTATGGCCGGTTGGTATATCTTTGAATATAATAACAGTTATTTTAATGTTGAACGATTTGTTATTCATGAAACACAAGGCGGTTTAACAACAACAATTATTATTGATCCGGCAGAACTTGCAAATCCTTCAGCAGTCTTCAAAAATGGATTTGATTATCAAATTGATATCTATTATGCATATTATGGGGGCGGATACGATGTCATTTATTATCCCAATGGTGCTGACAGCGGCAATGCTCCGATTGATGCGTTTAATCCTTACAGCTGGGCTTCTCCCGTAACAACTTTAGATAACCGTGGAGCTGTTACAGATGATGGCAGTGACCGTTTAGTGAAATCCGGATACGTGTTTGCCGGATGGAATACAAAAGCAGATGCTTCCGGTCTTGCATTGATGCCCGGCGATATTTTTTATGTTAATTATACTACTATAAATGATTCTTCTTACCCTCAGCGCGTCGATCTCTATGCACAATGGTTGCCTTCGGACATGCCGACCGTGACATACAACGCGATGGGCGGAACTTTTGACGGCGGCGCAACGATTACGACAACGCCGACATCTTCGTCTTTAACATATACACGCGGTCAAACAGATTCTTCCAGCAACGAATTATTGATTGTTGAAAACGTTTTACCCAACGCGTTGATTTCAGAACCCACACCGGCAACAACAAAATCCGGTTATTTGATTGAAGGCTGGTACACAACGTCGACTTATCAATCCGGTACAGAATGGGACTTTGGTTCCGACACTGTTACAACCGACATTACACTTTACGCCAAGTGGGCCGCATCCGGAGACATTCCGTTAAAACACTTCTATTATAAAGGCGGCACAGAATACGTCGAAGGTCCCGAACTCAAATCCGTTATTTGGGATGCCAATACATCCTTGATAAGCTGGCCGGTTTTAAACCCCGATGTTTATTTCAGCAAATCCGAATTAGCCGGCGATTACCGCATTGATAAAATCGTTATTCGCGAAAAAGGATCAAGCGCTCCGACAAGCTGGTTTGAAATTAATTATTTCCGAGATTTCTTTTTAGGCCCTCAGCCGCTTAACAAAGAGCCGATTGTGGTTGTTGGTCAAGATACAATTATTCCGGAAGATTATGCGGATGCAAAGATTGATAATAATAATTTTAATTTCTCAGGTTTTTATTCAAAATCCTCAACTGAAACACCTGCAAACCTCCTTGAGCAGTTTTCAGCAGATACGCCTGTAACTTTGGAATATGAAGGCGTAAACTATATTCATTTGATTTATAACCCGGCGCTTATGGTTTTGAGAACAATTGTTGCTCCCGGCGGACAAATCATTTTACATATTATTACTGATGATCCGTCCGATCCCGGCGATGTCTTGAACAATTTGACAAATCCGCATTTCACTTTCGAATCCGGAAAACAATACGAAGCTGAAATTTATTACAGCTTGAAAGGCTCACAATTATACAACGTCACTTATGACGCAAACACCGGCACGGGAACTGTTCCCACTGATTATCTGAGCCCGTATTCGCAAGGCGAAACCGTGACCGTATTGGAAAATATTGATTTGGTAAAAGCAAATCACGAATTTGACGGCTGGTACACCGAAGACATCAGCGGCACTCGCGAATATTTCGACCCCACGGACACTTTTACGATGCCCGGAAATGATGTGACATTGTACGCCAATTGGAAAGCTCTCGGTTATACGGTTACTTACCACAAAGAATCTGCCGGTCTCACTTATACCGATACTGTTACACATCTCCCCGGCGCTACCGTTCAAGCATTAACAATTGATTATCTTGAAGCCAATGTTGATCCCGATTGGGGCAACAGAACGCAGTTCTTTAGCGGCTGGGAAAGTTCGGTAGACAATTTTGCCATGCGTCACGGTCCCGATTACAATTTCACAATGCCTGCCGAAAATGTTGACATTTACGGTTTCTGGTATGGTGAAGTCGAAGAAAAAGGAGTTGTCAGTTTCAATGCGATGGGCGGTGTCTTTGATGACAGCGTTGATGTCGTGAGCAGTACATCAACCGATGTTGTCGGATTGTGGGTGGTAGATGCTTACTTGCCTCCGGATTATACAACCGTTGTTGTAAATGGGTATTTGCAGGTTGACAACATTACGCCTTGGTCAACTATTACAGCTCCGATTCCAATCCCGGTCAGAGGCGGATACGAGTTTTCACACTGGTATTATATCGGATATATTGCTGAAGATCCTTATATGGTGGAAATCCCCTGGAAGTTCACCGGAGAGCCCGGTGCATATGGTATTCCTCCGGCAAACCCTGTCGGAGTCGAACTTTTCGCTGCATGGACTCCGATTGCCGAAAATGATTATACTGTCACATTCAACGCAATGGGCGGTTCATACGACCCCACAGTAAATATTACGTCCAGCTCCGGCGACACAATCGGAAGAGATTTCGTCACAGTTCTTGGAAATGATTTGTTTATCGCATCCAACATTACAGGCTCTTCCACAATTTCCGCTCCGGCACCTGTTCCGACACATCCTTCCAACTTGGAACTTGAATATTGGTATTATCTTGACGCCGCTGACAACAAAATTCCGTGGAAATTTACTGGAGAATCCGGCGCTGACACGGTGACTGAAAATGTGACATTGTACGCTAATTGGAAAGATGCACGCACTTATACGGTGACTTTTATTTCAAACGGCGGTACTTTCGATAACGATGTTGAAGTTTGGACACGCGACACTTATGTTGCGGTTGAACAACTCAACACCAATTTCGCAAACGGCACTGAAACATTGGTAACCTTAGAAGTTCCTCACGGTGCGACGATTGATCGTCCGAGTCCCTGGCCGACTAAAGCCGATCCTTATCTCCCCGGCCAATCCCTTGGAGTTGCCGGTTGGTGGCTTGACTCCGGATATACTCAAATGTGGTATCCCGATTATTACCAAATCGTACAAGATGAAACAATTTACATTACGTGGAACACCACAAGTGCCCGTATGCATGAAGTTACTTTCAATGCGATGGGCGGTACTTATAATGAATCTGTTGACGGTAACGGCGATGTTATCGGAACGACAATTATTGCTTCCAATCCGTTAAGCCCGTTGAGTTTCTCATTCGATGACGAATGGGATACAAATTACAGATTGTTCCTTGTTCAAGGAATTTTAGATGGTTCAACAATTACAGAACCCTATGAAGAGCCGATATTGGATGGTTATCAACTGGCCGGTTGGTATTTCTATCAATGGGATTTTGTTAAACAGGAATATGAAAAACACTATTGGAATTTCACAGGGTCGACCAATCCGCATTATGTTAATATGTCAAACGCTCCTGTAACTCTTTATGCCGAGTGGGCAATTCCTTCTTTCGATGTTGAAAAGACTTGGGATGACGGCAGCAACCAAGACGGCAACCGTCCATCTGATTTGAAAGTTCAGTTATTGGCCGATGGCTCAAAGATTGATGAAATTACCTTGTCAGGAGCTGGCAATACTTGGACCGGTACTTTTACAGGACCATTTGTTAAATACAACGATGAAGGTACTGCTATCGTTTACACGGTTACCGAAACCGTTCCGGCCGATTACACTGTTGATTACAAAGGTCTCTCCGGCACAACGTTTACGATTGAAAACAGTTACACGCCTGAAACGATCACTTCCTTTGATGTTGTGAAGAACTGGATTGACGGCAGCGACCAAGACGGTAAACGTCCCTCTGACTTGAAAGTTCAGTTACTCGCTGACGGCACAAAGATTGATGAAATCACGATGACCGGCAGCGGCAACAGTTGGACTGACAGTTTCAGCGGCACTTTCCCGAAATTCAATTCCGGTACTGCTATCGTTTACACGGTTACCGAAACCGTTCCGACCGATTACACTGTTGATTACAAAGGTCTCTCCGGCACAACATTTACGATTGAAAACAGTTACACGCCTGAAACCATCACTTCCTTTGATGTTGTGAAGAATTGGGTTGACGGCAGCGATCAAGACGGTAAACGTCCGTCTGACTTGAAAGTTCAGTTACTCGCCGACGGCACAAAGATTGATGAAATCACGATGACCGGCAGCGGCAACAGCTGGACTGACAGTTTCAGCGGCACTTTCCCGAAATTCAATTCCGGTACTGCCATCGTTTACACGGTTACCGAAACCGTTCCGGCCGATTACACTGTTGATTACAAAGGTCTTTCCGGCACAACGTTTACGATTGAAAACAGTTACACGCCTGAAACGATCACTTCCTTTGATGTTGTGAAGAACTGGGTTGACGGCAGCGACCAAGACGGTAAACGTCCATCTGACTTGAAAGTTCAGTTACTCGCTGACGGCACAAAGATTGATGAAATCACGATGACCGGCAGCGGCAACAGTTGGACTGACAGTTTCAGCGGCACTTTCCCGAAATTCAATTCCGGTACTGCCATCGTTTACACGGTTACCGAAACCGTTCCGACCGATTACACTGTTGATTACAAAGGTCTCTCCGGCACAACATTTACGATTGAAAACAGTTACACGCCTGAAACCATCACTTCCTTTGATGTTGTGAAAAATTGGGTTGACGGCAGCGACCAAGACGGTAAACGTCCGTCTGACTTGAAAGTTCAGTTACTCGCCGACGGCACAAAGATTGATGAAATCACGATGACCGGCAGCGGCAACAGCTGGACTGACAGTTTCAGCGGCACTTTCCCGAAATTCAATTCCGGTACTGCTATCGTTTACACGGTTACCGAAACCGTTCCGACCGATTACACTGTTGATTACAAAGGTCTCTCCGGCACAACGTTTACGATTGAAAACAGTTACACGCCTGAAACCATCACTTCCTTTGATGTTGTGAAAAACTGGGTTGACGGCAGCGATCAAGACGGTAAACGTCCGTCTGACTTGAAAGTTCAGTTACTCGCCGACGGCACAAAGATTGATGAAATCACGATGACCGGCAGCGGCAACAGTTGGACTGACAGTTTCAGCGGCACTTTCCCGAAATTCAATTCCGGTACTGCTATCGTTTACACGGTTACCGAAACCGTTCCGGCCGATTACACTGTTGATTACAAAGGTCTCTCCGGCACAACGTTTACGATTGAAAACAGTTACACGCCTGAAACGATCACTTCCTTTGATGTTGTGAAAAACTGGGTTGACGGCAGCGACCAAGACGGTAAACGTCCGTCTGACTTGAAAGTTCAGTTACTCGCCGACGGCACAAAGATTGATGAAATCACGATGACCGGCAGCGGCAACAGCTGGACTGACAGTTTCAGCGGCACTTTCCCGAAATTCAATTCCGGTACTGCTATCGTTTACACGGTTACCGAAACCGTTCCGGCCGATTACACTGTTGATTACAAAGGTCTTTCCGGCACAACGTTTACGATTGAAAACAGTTACACGCCTGAAACGATCACTTCCTTTGATGTTGTGAAAAACTGGGTTGACGGCAGCGATCAAGACGGTAAACGTCCGTCTGACTTGAAAGTTCAGTTACTCGCCGACGGCACAAAGATTGATGAAATCACGATGACCGGCAGCGGCAACAGTTGGACTGACAGTTTCGGCGGCACTTTCCCGAAATTCAATTCCGGTACTGCTATCGTTTACACGGTTACCGAAACCGTTCCGACCGATTACACTGTTGATTACAAAGGTTTGACCGGCACAACGTTTACGATTGAAAACAGTTACACGCCTGAAACAATCACTTCCTTTGATGTCGTGAAAAACTGGGTTGACGGCAGCGACCAAGACGGTAAACGTCCTTCTGACTTGAAAGTTCAGTTACTCGCCGACGGCACAAAGATTGATGAAATCACGATGACCGGCAGCGGCAACAGTTGGACTGACAGTTTCAGCGGCACTTTCCCGAAATTCAATTCCGGTACTGCCATCGTTTACACGGTTACCGAAACCGTTCCGACCGATTACACTGTTGATTACAAAGGTTTGACCGGCACAACGTTTACGATTGAAAACAGTTACACGCCTGAAACAATCACTTCCTTTGATGTCGTGAAAAACTGGGTTGACGGCAGCGACCAAGACGGTAAACGTCCTTCTGACTTGAAAGTTCAGTTACTCGCCGACGGCACAAAGATTGATGAAATCACGATGACCGGCAGCGGCAACAGTTGGACTGACAGTTTCAGCGGCACTTTCCCGAAATTCAATTCCGGTACTGCTATCGTTTACACGGTTACCGAAACCGTTCCGACCGATTACACTGTTGATTACAAAGGTCTCTCCGGCACAACGTTTACGATTGAAAACAGTTACACGCCTGAAACCATCACTTCCTTTGATGTCGTGAAGAACTGGGTTGACGGCAGCGACCAAGACGGTAAACGTCCTTCTGACTTGAAAGTTCAGTTACTCGCCGACGGCACAAAGATTGATGAAATCACGATGACCGGCAGCGGCAACAGCTGGACTGACAGTTTCAGCGGCACTTTCCCGAAATTCAATTCCGGTACTGCTATCGTTTACACGGTTACCGAAACCGTTCCGACCGATTACACTGTTGATTACAAAGGTCTCTCCGGCACAACGTTTACGATTGAAAACAGTTACACGCCTGAAACCATCACTTCCTTTGATGTTGTGAAGAATTGGGTTGACGGCAGCGACCAAGACGGTAAACGTCCCTCTGACTTGAAAGTTCAGTTACTCGCCGACGGCACAAAGATTGATGAAATCACGATGACCGGCAGCGGCAACAGCTGGACTGACAGTTTCAGCGGCACTTTCCCGAAATTCAATTCCGGTACTGCTATCGTTTACACGGTTACCGAAACCGTTCCGACCGATTACACTGTTGATTACAAAGGTCTCTCCGGCACAACGTTTACGATTGAAAACAGTTACACGCCTGAAACCATCACTTCCTTTGATGTTGTGAAGAATTGGGTTGACGGCAGCGACCAAGACGGTAAACGTCCCTCTGACTTGAAAGTTCAGTTACTCGCCGACGGCACAAAGATTGATGAAATCACGATGACCGGCAGCGGCAACAGCTGGACTGACAGTTTCAGCGGCACTTTCCCGAAATTCAATTCCGGTACTGCTATCGTTTACACGGTTACCGAAACCGTTCCGACCGATTACACTGTTGATTACAAAGGTCTCTCCGGCACAACATTTACGATTGAAAACAGTTACACGCCTGAAACCATCACTTCCTTTGATGTTGTGAAAAATTGGGTTGACGGCAGCGACCAAGACGGTAAACGTCCGTCTGACTTGAAAGTTCAGTTACTCGCCGACGGCACAAAGATTGATGAAATCACGATGACCGGCAGCGGCAACAGCTGGACTGACAGTTTCAGCGGCACTTTCCCGAAATTCAATTCCGGTACTGCTATCGTTTACACGGTTACCGAAACCGTTCCGACCGATTACACTGTTGATTACAAAGGTCTCTCCGGCACAACGTTTACGATTGAAAACAGTTACACGCCTGAAACGATCACTTCCTTTGATGTTGTGAAGAATTGGGTTGACGGCAGCGATCAAGACGGTAAACGTCCGTCTGACTTGAAAGTTCAGTTACTCGCCGACGGCACAAAGATTGATGAAATCACGATGACCGGCAGCGGCAACAGCTGGACTGACAGTTTCAGCGGCACTTTCCCGAAATTCAATTCCGGTACTGCTATCGTTTACACGGTTACCGAAACCGTTCCGGCCGATTACACTGTTGATTACAAAGGTCTTTCCGGCACAACGTTTACGATTGAAAACAGTTACACGCCTGAAACGATCACTTCCTTTGATGTTGTGAAAAACTGGGTTGACGGCAGCGATCAAGACGGTAAACGTCCGTCTGACTTGAAAGTTCAGTTACTCGCCGACGGCACAAAGATTGATGAAATCACGATGACCGGCAGCGGCAACAGTTGGACTGACAGTTTCGGCGGCACTTTCCCGAAATTCAATTCCGGTACTGCTATCGTTTACACGGTTACCGAAACCGTTCCGACCGATTACACTGTTGATTACAAAGGTCTCTCCGGCACAACGTTTACGATTGAAAACAGTTACACGCCTGAAACGATCACTTCCTTTGATGTTGTGAAAAACTGGGTTGACGGCAGCGACCAAGACGGTAAACGTCCGTCTGACTTGAAAGTTCAGTTACTCGCCGACGGCACAAAGATTGATGAAATCACGATGACCGGCAGCGGCAACAGTTGGACTGACAGTTTCGGCGGCACTTTCCCGAAATTCAATTCCGGTACTGCTATCGTTTACACGGTTACCGAAACCGTTCCGACCGATTACACTGTTGATTACAAAGGTTTGACCGGCACAACGTTTACGATTGAAAACAGTTACACGCCTGAAACAATCACTTCCTTTGATGTCGTGAAAAACTGGGTTGACGGCAGCGATCAAGACGGTAAACGTCCGTCTGACTTGAAAGTTCAGTTACTCGCCGACGGCACAAAGATTGATGAAATCACGATGACCGGCAGCGGCAACAGCTGGACTGACAGTTTCAGCGGCACTTTCCCGAAATTCAATTCCGGTACTGCCATCGTTTACACGGTTACCGAAACCGTTCCGACCGATTACACTGTTGATTACAAAGGTCTCTCCGGCACAACGTTTACGATTGAAAACAGTTACACGCCTGAAACGATCACTTCCTTTGATGTTGTGAAGAATTGGGTTGACGGCAGCGACCAAGACGGCAAACGTCCGTCTGACTTGAAAGTTCAGTTACTCGCTGACGGCACAAAGATTGATGAAATCACGATGACCGGCAGCGGCAACAGTTGGACTGACAGTTTCAGCGGCACTTTCCCGAAATTCAATTCCGGTACTGCTATCGTTTACACGGTTACCGAAACCGTTCCGACCGATTACACTGTTGATTACAAAGGTCTCTCCGGCACAACGTTTACGATTGAAAACAGTTACACGCCTGAAACCATCACTTCCTTTGATGTTGTGAAGAATTGGGTTGACGGCAGCGACCAAGACGGTAAACGTCCGTCTGACTTGAAAGTTCAGTTACTCGCCGACGGCACAAAGATTGATGAAATCACGATGACCGGCAGCGGCAACAGTTGGACTGACAGTTTCAGCGGCACTTTCCCGAAATTCAATTCCGGTACTGCTATCGTTTACACGGTTACCGAAACCGTTCCGGCCGATTACACTGTTGATTACAAAGGTCTCTCCGGCACAACGTTTACGATTGAAAACAGTTACACGCCTGAGACAACCGCTTCATTCACGATTGAAAAGATTTGGGATGACAACAGCGACCAGGACGGCAAACGTCCGTCTGATTTGAAAGTTCAGTTACTCGCTGACGGCACTGAGATTGATGAAATCACTCTTTCCGGCAGCGGCGACACATGGACCGGCAGTTTCACCGGACCGTTTGACAAATACAACGGCGGTTCTTTGATCACTTACACTGTGACTGAAGATCCTGTGACTGATTACACGGAAGACAACAAAGGTCTTTCCGGCACAACGTTTACGATTGAAAACAGTTACACGCCTGAGACAACCGCGTCATTCACGATTGAAAAGATTTGGGATGACAACAGCGACCAGGACGGTAAACGTCCGTCTGATTTGAAAGTTCAGTTACTCGCTGACGGTACTGAGATTGATGAAATCACTCTTTCCGGCAGCGGCGACACATGGACCGGCAGTTTCACCGGACCGTTTGACAAATACAACGGCGGTTCTTTGATCACTTACACTGTGACTGAAGATCCTGTGACTGATTACACGGAAGACAACAAAGGTCTTTCCGGCACAACGTTTACGATTGAAAACAGTTACACGCCTGAGACAACCGCGTCATTCACGATTGAAAAGATTTGGGATGACAACAGCGACCAGGACGGTAAACGTCCGTCTGATTTGAAAGTTCAGTTACTCGCTGACGGTACTGAGATTGATGAAATCACTCTTTCCGGCAGCGGCGACACATGGACCGGCAGTTTCACCGGACCGTTTGACAAATACAACGGCGGTTCTTTGATCACTTACACTGTGACTGAAGATCCTGTGACTGATTACACGGAAGACAACAAAGGTCTTTCCGGCACAACGTTTACGATTGAAAACAGTTACACGCCTGAGACAACCGCGTCATTCACGATTGAAAAGATTTGGGATGACAACAGCGACCAGGACGGTAAACGTCCGTCTGATTTGAAAGTTCAGTTACTCGCTGACGGTACTGAGATTGATGAAATCACTCTTTCCGGCAGCGGCGACACATGGACCGGCAGTTTCACCGGACCGTTTGACAAATACAACGGCGGTTCTTTGATCACTTACACTGTGACTGAAGATCCTGTGACTGATTACACGGAAGACAACAAAGGTCTTTCCGGCACAACGTTTACGATTGAAAACAGTTACACGCCTGAGACAACCGCGTCATTCACGATTGAAAAGATTTGGGATGACAACAGCGACCAGGACGGTAAACGTCCGTCTGATTTGAAAGTTCAGTTACTCGCTGACGGTACTGAGATTGATGAAATCACTCTTTCCGGCAGCGGCGACACATGGACCGGCAGTTTCACCGGACCGTTTGACAAATACAACGGCGGTTCTTTGATCACTTACACTGTGACTGAAGATCCTGTGACTGATTACACGGAAGACAACAAAGGTCTTTCCGGCACAACGTTTACGATTGAAAACAGTTACACGCCTGAGACAACCGCGTCATTCACGATTGAAAAGATTTGGGATGACAACAGCGACCAGGACGGTAAACGTCCGTCTGATTTGAAAGTTCAGTTACTCGCTGACGGTACTGAGATTGATGAAATCACTCTTTCCGGCAGCGGCGACACATGGACCGGCAGTTTCACCGGACCGTTTGACAAATACAACGGCGGTTCTTTGATCACTTACACTGTGACTGAAGATCCTGTGACTGATTACACGGAAGACAACAAAGGTCTTTCCGGCACAACGTTTACGATTGAAAACAGTTACACGCCTGAGACAACCGCGTCATTCACGATTGAAAAGATTTGGGATGACAACAGCGACCAGGACGGTAAACGTCCGTCTGATTTGAAAGTTCAGTTACTCGCTGACGGTACTGAGATTGATGAAATCACTCTTTCCGGCAGCGGCGACACATGGACCGGCAGTTTCACCGGACCGTTTGACAAATACAACGGCGGTTCTTTGATCACTTACACTGTGACTGAAGATCCTGTGACTGATTACACGGAAGACAACAAAGGTCTTTCCGGCACAACGTTTACGATTGAAAACAGTTACACGCCTGAGACAACCGCGTCATTCACGATTGAAAAGATTTGGGATGACAACAGCGACCAGGACGGTAAACGTCCGTCTGATTTGAAAGTTCAGTTACTCGCTGACGGTACTGAGATTGATGAAATCACTCTTTCCGGCAGCGGCGACACATGGACCGGCAGTTTCACCGGACCGTTTGACAAATACAACGGCGGTTCTTTGATCACTTACACTGTGACTGAAGATACTGTGACTGATTACACGGAAGACAACAAAGGTCTCTCCGGCACAACGTTTACGATTGAAAACAGTTACACGCCTGAGACAACCGCTTCATTCACGATTGAAAAGATTTGGGATGACAACAGCGACCAGGACGGTAAACGTCCGTCTGACTTGAAAGTTCAGTTACTCGCCGACGGCACAAAGATTGATGAAATCACTCTTTCCGGCAGCGGCAACACCTGGACCGGCAGTTTCACGGGACCGTTTGACAAATACGACGGCGGTTCTTTGATCGTTTACACGGTGACTGAAGATACTGTGACTGATTACACCGAAGACAACCAAGGTCTCTCCGGCACAACGTTTACGATTGAAAACAGTTACACGCCTGAGACAACCGCTTCATTCACGATTGAAAAGATTTGGGATGACAACAGCGACCAGGACGGCAAACGTCCGTCTGATTTGAAAGTTCAGTTACTCGCTGACGGCACTGAGATTGATGAAATCACTCTTTCCGGCAGCGGCAACACCTGGACCGGCAGTTTCACGGGACCGTTTGACAAATACGACGGCGGTTCTTTGATCGTTTACACGGTGACTGAAGATACTGTGACTGATTACACGGAAGACAACCAAGGTCTCTCCGGCACAACGTTTACGATTGAAAACAGTTACACGCCTGAGACAACCGCTTCATTCACGATTGAAAAGATTTGGGATGACAACAGCGACCAGGACGGTAAACGTCCGTCTGACTTGAAAGTTCAGTTACTCGCTGACGGTACTGAGATTGATGAAATCACTCTTTCCGGCAGCGGCAACACCTGGACCGGCAGTTTCACGGGACCGTTTGACAAATACGACGGCGGTTCTTTGATCGTTTACACGGTGACTGAAGATACTGTGACTGATTACACGGAAGACAACCAAGGTCTCTCCGGCACAACGTTTACGATTGAAAACAGTTACACGCCTGAGACAACCGCTTCATTCACGATTGAAAAGATTTGGGATGACAACAGCGACCAGGACGGTAAACGTCCGTCTGATTTGAAAGTTCAGTTACTCGCCGACGGCACTGAGATTGATGAAATCACTCTTTCCGGCAGCGGCAACACCTGGACCGGCAGTTTCACGGGACCGTTTGACAAATACGACGGCGGTTCTTTGATCGTTTACACGGTGACTGAAGATACTGTGACTGATTACACGGAAGACAACCAAGGTCTCTCCGGCACAACGTTTACGATTGAAAACAGTTACACGCCTGAGACAACCGCTTCATTCACGATTGAAAAGATTTGGGATGACAACAGCGACCAGGACGGCAAACGTCCGTCTGATTTGAAAGTTCAGTTACTCGCCGACGGCACTGAGATTGATGAAATCACTCTTTCCGGCAGCGGCAACACCTGGACCGGCAGTTTCACGGGACCGTTTGACAAATACGACGGCGGTTCTTTGATCGTTTACACGGTGACTGAAGATACTGTGACCGGTTACACGGAAGACAACAAAGGTCTCTCCGGCACAACGTTTACGATTGAAAACAGTTACACGCCTGAGACAACCGCTTCATTCACGATTGAAAAGATTTGGGATGACAACAGCGACCAGGACGGTAAACGCCCCTCTGATTTGAAAGTTCAGTTACTCGCCGACGGCACAAAGATTGATGAAATCACGATGACCGGCAGCGGCAACACCTGGACCGGCAGTTTCACGGGACCGTTTGACAAATACGACGGCGGTTCTTTGATCGTTTACACGGTGACTGAAGATACTGTGACTGATTACACGGAAGACAACCAAGGTCTCTCCGGCACAACGTTTACGATTGAAAACAGTTACACGCCTGAGACAACCGCTTCATTCACGATTGAAAAGATTTGGGATGACAACAGCGACCAGGACGGTAAACGTCCGTCTGATTTGAAAGTTCAGTTACTCGCTGACGGCACTGAGATTGATGAAATCACTCTTTCCGGCAGTGGCAACACCTGGACCGGCAGTTTCACGGGACCGTTTGACAAATACGACGGCGGTTCTTTGATCGTTTACACGGTGACTGAAGATACTGTGACTGATTACACGGAAGACAACCAAGGTCTCTCCGGCACAACGTTTACGATTGAAAACAGTTACACGCCTGAAACCATCACTTCCTTTGATGTTGTGAAGAACTGGATTGACGGCAGCGACCAAGACGGTAAACGTCCCTCTGACTTGAAAGTTCAGTTACTCGCTGACGGCACAAAGATTGATGAAATCACGATGACCGGCAGCGGCAACAGTTGGACTGACAGTTTCGGCGGCACTTTCCCGAAATTCAATTCCGGTACTGCTATCGTTTACACGGTTACCGAAACCGTTCCGACCGATTACACTGTTGATTACAAAGGTCTCTCCGGCACAACGTTTACGATTGAAAACAGTTACACGCCTGAAACAATCACTTCCTTTGATGTTGTGAAGAATTGGGTTGACGGCAGCGACCAAGACGGTAAACGTCCGTCTGACTTGAAAGTTCAGTTACTCGCCGACGGCACAAAGATTGATGAAATCACGATGACCGGCAGCGGCAACAGCTGGACTGACAGTTTCAGCGGCACTTTCCCGAAATTCAATTCCGGTACTGCTATCGTTTACACGGTTACCGAAACCGTTCCGACCGATTACACTGTTGATTACAAAGGTCTCTCCGGCACAACATTTACGATTGAAAACAGTTACACGCCTGAAACAATCACTTCCTTTGATGTTGTGAAGAATTGGGTTGACGGCAGCGACCAAGACGGTAAACGTCCGTCTGACTTGAAAGTTCAGTTACTCGCCGACGGCACAAAGATTGATGAAATCACGATGACCGGCAGCGGCAACACCTGGACCGGCAGTTTCACGGGACCGTTTGACAAATACGACGGCGGTTCTTTGATCGTTTACACGGTGACTGAAGATACTGTGACTGATTACACGGAAGACAACCAAGGTCTCTCCGGCACAACGTTTACGATTGAAAACAGTTACACGCCTGAGACAACCGCTTCATTCACGATTGAAAAGATTTGGGATGACAACAGCGACCAGGACGGTAAACGTCCGTCTGATTTGAAAGTTCAGTTACTCGCTGACGGCACTGAGATTGATGAAATCACTCTTTCCGGCAGTGGCAACACCTGGACCGGCAGTTTCACGGGACCGTTTGACAAATACGACGGCGGTTCTTTGATCGTTTACACGGTGACTGAAGATACTGTGACTGATTACACGGAAGACAACCAAGGTCTCTCCGGCACAACGTTTACGATTGAAAACAGTTACACGCCTGAAACCATCACTTCCTTTGATGTTGTGAAGAACTGGATTGACGGCAGCGACCAAGACGGTAAACGTCCCTCTGACTTGAAAGTTCAGTTACTCGCTGACGGCACAAAGATTGATGAAATCACGATGACCGGCAGCGGCAACAGTTGGACTGACAGTTTCGGCGGCACTTTCCCGAAATTCAATTCCGGTACTGCTATCGTTTACACGGTTACCGAAACCGTTCCGACCGATTACACTGTTGATTACAAAGGTTTGACCGGCACAACGTTTACGATTGAAAACAGTTACACGCCTGAGACAATCACTTCCTTTGATGTCGTGAAGAACTGGGTTGACGGCAGCGACCAAGACGGTAAACGTCCTTCTGACTTGAAAGTTCAGTTACTCGCCGACGGCACAAAGATTGATGAAATCACGATGACCGGCAGCGGCAACAGTTGGACTGACAGTTTCAGCGGCACTTTCCCGAAATTCAATTCCGGTACTGCTATCGTTTACACGGTTACCGAAACCGTTCCGACCGATTACACTGTTGATTACAAAGGTCTCTCCGGCACAACGTTTACGATTGAAAACAGTTACACGCCTGAAACCATCACTTCCTTTGATGTCGTGAAGAACTGGGTTGACGGCAGCGACCAAGACGGTAAACGTCCTTCTGACTTGAAAGTTCAGTTACTCGCCGACGGCACAAAGATTGATGAAATCACGATGACCGGCAGCGGCAACAGCTGGACTGACAGTTTCAGCGGCACTTTCCCGAAATTCAATTCCGGTACTGCTATCGTTTACACGGTTACCGAAACCGTTCCGACCGATTACACTGTTGATTACAAAGGTCTCTCCGGCACAACGTTTACGATTGAAAACAGTTACACGCCTGAAACCATCACTTCCTTTGATGTTGTGAAGAATTGGGTTGACGGCAGCGACCAAGACGGTAAACGTCCCTCTGACTTGAAAGTTCAGTTACTCGCCGACGGCACAAAGATTGATGAAATCACGATGACCGGCAGCGGCAACAGCTGGACTGACAGTTTCAGCGGCACTTTCCCGAAATTCAATTCCGGTACTGCTATCGTTTACACGGTTACCGAAACCGTTCCGACCGATTACACTGTTGATTACAAAGGTCTCTCCGGCACAACGTTTACGATTGAAAACAGTTACACGCCTGAAACCATCACTTCCTTTGATGTTGTGAAGAATTGGGTTGACGGCAGCGACCAAGACGGTAAACGTCCCTCTGACTTGAAAGTTCAGTTACTCGCCGACGGCACAAAGATTGATGAAATCACGATGACCGGCAGCGGCAACAGCTGGACTGACAGTTTCAGCGGCACTTTCCCGAAATTCAATTCCGGTACTGCTATCGTTTACACGGTTACCGAAACCGTTCCGACCGATTACACTGTTGATTACAAAGGTCTCTCCGGCACAACATTTACGATTGAAAACAGTTACACGCCTGAAACCATCACTTCCTTTGATGTTGTGAAAAATTGGGTTGACGGCAGCGACCAAGACGGTAAACGTCCGTCTGACTTGAAAGTTCAGTTACTCGCCGACGGCACAAAGATTGATGAAATCACGATGACCGGCAGCGGCAACAGCTGGACTGACAGTTTCAGCGGCACTTTCCCGAAATTCAATTCCGGTACTGCTATCGTTTACACGGTTACCGAAACCGTTCCGACCGATTACACTGTTGATTACAAAGGTCTCTCCGGCACAACGTTTACGATTGAAAACAGTTACACGCCTGAAACGATCACTTCCTTTGATGTTGTGAAGAATTGGGTTGACGGCAGCGATCAAGACGGTAAACGTCCGTCTGACTTGAAAGTTCAGTTACTCGCCGACGGCACAAAGATTGATGAAATCACGATGACCGGCAGCGGCAACAGCTGGACTGACAGTTTCAGCGGCACTTTCCCGAAATTCAATTCCGGTACTGCTATCGTTTACACGGTTACCGAAACCGTTCCGGCCGATTACACTGTTGATTACAAAGGTCTTTCCGGCACAACGTTTACGATTGAAAACAGTTACACGCCTGAAACGATCACTTCCTTTGATGTTGTGAAAAACTGGGTTGACGGCAGCGATCAAGACGGTAAACGTCCGTCTGACTTGAAAGTTCAGTTACTCGCCGACGGCACAAAGATTGATGAAATCACGATGACCGGCAGCGGCAACAGTTGGACTGACAGTTTCGGCGGCACTTTCCCGAAATTCAATTCCGGTACTGCTATCGTTTACACGGTTACCGAAACCGTTCCGACCGATTACACTGTTGATTACAAAGGTCTCTCCGGCACAACGTTTACGATTGAAAACAGTTACACGCCTGAAACGATCACTTCCTTTGATGTTGTGAAAAACTGGGTTGACGGCAGCGACCAAGACGGTAAACGTCCGTCTGACTTGAAAGTTCAGTTACTCGCCGACGGCACAAAGATTGATGAAATCACGATGACCGGCAGCGGCAACAGTTGGACTGACAGTTTCGGCGGCACTTTCCCGAAATTCAATTCCGGTACTGCTATCGTTTACACGGTTACCGAAACCGTTCCGACCGATTACACTGTTGATTACAAAGGTTTGACCGGCACAACGTTTACGATTGAAAACAGTTACACGCCTGAAACAATCACTTCCTTTGATGTCGTGAAAAACTGGGTTGACGGCAGCGATCAAGACGGTAAACGTCCGTCTGACTTGAAAGTTCAGTTACTCGCCGACGGCACAAAGATTGATGAAATCACGATGACCGGCAGCGGCAACAGCTGGACTGACAGTTTCAGCGGCACTTTCCCGAAATTCAATTCCGGTACTGCCATCGTTTACACGGTTACCGAAACCGTTCCGACCGATTACACTGTTGATTACAAAGGTCTCTCCGGCACAACGTTTACGATTGAAAACAGTTACACGCCTGAAACGATCACTTCCTTTGATGTTGTGAAGAATTGGGTTGACGGCAGCGACCAAGACGGCAAACGTCCGTCTGACTTGAAAGTTCAGTTACTCGCTGACGGCACAAAGATTGATGAAATCACGATGACCGGCAGCGGCAACAGTTGGACTGACAGTTTCAGCGGCACTTTCCCGAAATTCAATTCCGGTACTGCTATCGTTTACACGGTTACCGAAACCGTTCCGACCGATTACACTGTTGATTACAAAGGTCTCTCCGGCACAACGTTTACGATTGAAAACAGTTACACGCCTGAAACCATCACTTCCTTTGATGTTGTGAAGAATTGGGTTGACGGCAGCGACCAAGACGGTAAACGTCCGTCTGACTTGAAAGTTCAGTTACTCGCCGACGGCACAAAGATTGATGAAATCACGATGACCGGCAGCGGCAACAGTTGGACTGACAGTTTCAGCGGCACTTTCCCGAAATTCAATTCCGGTACTGCTATCGTTTACACGGTTACCGAAACCGTTCCGGCCGATTACACTGTTGATTACAAAGGTCTCTCCGGCACAACGTTTACGATTGAAAACAGTTACACGCCTGAAACGATCACTTCCTTTGATGTTGTGAAGAACTGGATTGACGGCAGCGACCAAGACGGTAAACGTCCCTCTGACTTGAAAGTTCAGTTACTCGCTGACGGCACAAAGATTGATGAAATCACGATGACCGGCAGCGGCAACAGTTGGACTGACAGTTTCAGCGGCACTTTCCCGAAATTCAATTCCGGTACTGCTATCGTTTACACGGTTACCGAAACCGTTCCGACCGATTACACTGTTGATTACAAAGGTCTCTCCGGCACAACATTTACGATTGAAAACAGTTACACGCCTGAAACCATCACTTCCTTTGATGTTGTGAAGAATTGGGTTGACGGCAGCGATCAAGACGGTAAACGTCCGTCTGACTTGAAAGTTCAGTTACTCGCCGACGGCACAAAGATTGATGAAATCACGATGACCGGCAGCGGCAACAGCTGGACTGACAGTTTCAGCGGCACTTTCCCGAAATTCAATTCCGGTACTGCCATCGTTTACACGGTTACCGAAACCGTTCCGGCCGATTACACTGTTGATTACAAAGGTCTTTCCGGCACAACGTTTACGATTGAAAACAGTTACACGCCTGAAACGATCACTTCCTTTGATGTTGTGAAGAACTGGGTTGACGGCAGCGACCAAGACGGTAAACGTCCATCTGACTTGAAAGTTCAGTTACTCGCTGACGGCACAAAGATTGATGAAATCACGATGACCGGCAGCGGCAACAGTTGGACTGACAGTTTCAGCGGCACTTTCCCGAAATTCAATTCCGGTACTGCCATCGTTTACACGGTTACCGAAACCGTTCCGACCGATTACACTGTTGATTACAAAGGTCTCTCCGGCACAACATTTACGATTGAAAACAGTTACACGCCTGAAACCATCACTTCCTTTGATGTTGTGAAAAATTGGGTTGACGGCAGCGACCAAGACGGTAAACGTCCGTCTGACTTGAAAGTTCAGTTACTCGCCGACGGCACAAAGATTGATGAAATCACGATGACCGGCAGCGGCAACAGCTGGACTGACAGTTTCAGCGGCACTTTCCCGAAATTCAATTCCGGTACTGCTATCGTTTACACGGTTACCGAAACCGTTCCGACCGATTACACTGTTGATTACAAAGGTCTCTCCGGCACAACGTTTACGATTGAAAACAGTTACACGCCTGAAACCATCACTTCCTTTGATGTTGTGAAAAACTGGGTTGACGGCAGCGATCAAGACGGTAAACGTCCGTCTGACTTGAAAGTTCAGTTACTCGCCGACGGCACAAAGATTGATGAAATCACGATGACCGGCAGCGGCAACAGTTGGACTGACAGTTTCAGCGGCACTTTCCCGAAATTCAATTCCGGTACTGCTATCGTTTACACGGTTACCGAAACCGTTCCGGCCGATTACACTGTTGATTACAAAGGTCTCTCCGGCACAACGTTTACGATTGAAAACAGTTACACGCCTGAAACGATCACTTCCTTTGATGTTGTGAAAAACTGGGTTGACGGCAGCGATCAAGACGGTAAACGTCCGTCTGACTTGAAAGTTCAGTTACTCGCCGACGGCACAAAGATTGATGAAATCACGATGACCGGCAGCGGCAACAGTTGGACTGACAGTTTCAGCGGCACTTTCCCGAAATTCAATTCCGGTACTGCCATCGTTTACACGGTTACCGAAACCGTTCCGACCGATTACACTGTTGATTACAAAGGTCTCTCCGGCACAACATTTACGATTGAAAACAGTTACACGCCTGAAACCATCACTTCCTTTGATGTTGTGAAAAATTGGGTTGACGGCAGCGACCAAGACGGTAAACGTCCGTCTGACTTGAAAGTTCAGTTACTCGCCGACGGCACAAAGATTGATGAAATCACGATGACCGGCAGCGGCAACAGCTGGACTGACAGTTTCAGCGGCACTTTCCCGAAATTCAATTCCGGTACTGCTATCGTTTACACGGTTACCGAAACCGTTCCGACCGATTACACTGTTGATTACAAAGGTCTCTCCGGCACAACGTTTACGATTGAAAACAGTTACACGCCTGAAACCATCACTTCCTTTGATGTTGTGAAAAACTGGGTTGACGGCAGCGATCAAGACGGTAAACGTCCGTCTGACTTGAAAGTTCAGTTACTCGCCGACGGCACAAAGATTGATGAAATCACGATGACCGGCAGCGGCAACAGTTGGACTGACAGTTTCAGCGGCACTTTCCCGAAATTCAATTCCGGTACTGCTATCGTTTACACGGTTACCGAAACCGTTCCGACCGATTACACTGTTGATTACAAAGGTCTCTCCGGCACAACGTTTACGATTGAAAACAGTTACACGCCTGAAACGATCACTTCCTTTGATGTTGTGAAAAACTGGGTTGACGGCAGCGACCAAGACGGTAAACGTCCGTCTGACTTGAAAGTTCAGTTACTCGCCGACGGCACAAAGATTGATGAAATCACGATGACCGGCAGCGGCAACAGCTGGACTGACAGTTTCAGCGGCACTTTCCCGAAATTCAATTCCGGTACTGCTATCGTTTACACGGTTACCGAAACCGTTCCGGCCGATTACACTGTTGATTACAAAGGTCTTTCCGGCACAACGTTTACGATTGAAAACAGTTACACGCCTGAAACGATCACTTCCTTTGATGTTGTGAAAAACTGGGTTGACGGCAGCGATCAAGACGGTAAACGTCCGTCTGACTTGAAAGTTCAGTTACTCGCCGACGGCACAAAGATTGATGAAATCACGATGACCGGCAGCGGCAACAGTTGGACTGACAGTTTCGGCGGCACTTTCCCGAAATTCAATTCCGGTACTGCTATCGTTTACACGGTTACCGAAACCGTTCCGACCGATTACACTGTTGATTACAAAGGTTTGACCGGCACAACGTTTACGATTGAAAACAGTTACACGCCTGAAACAATCACTTCCTTTGATGTCGTGAAAAACTGGGTTGACGGCAGCGACCAAGACGGTAAACGTCCTTCTGACTTGAAAGTTCAGTTACTCGCCGACGGCACAAAGATTGATGAAATCACGATGACCGGCAGCGGCAACAGTTGGACTGACAGTTTCAGCGGCACTTTCCCGAAATTCAATTCCGGTACTGCCATCGTTTACACGGTTACCGAAACCGTTCCGACCGATTACACTGTTGATTACAAAGGTTTGACCGGCACAACGTTTACGATTGAAAACAGTTACACGCCTGAGACAACCGCTTCATTCACGATTGAAAAGATTTGGGATGACAACAGCGACCAGGACGGCAAACGTCCGTCTGATTTGAAAGTTCAGTTACTCGCTGACGGCACTGAGATTGATGAAATCACTCTTTCCGGCAGCGGCGACACCTGGACCGGCAGTTTCACGGGACCGTTTGACAAATACGACGGCGGTTCTTTGATCGTTTACACGGTGACTGAAGATACTGTGACTGATTACACGGAAGACAACAAAGGTCTCTCCGGCACAACGTTTACGATTGAAAACAGTTACACGCCTGAGACAACCGCTTCATTCACGATTGAAAAGATTTGGGATGACAACAGCGACCAGGACGGTAAACGTCCGTCTGACTTGAAAGTTCAGTTACTCGCCGACGGCACAAAGATTGATGAAATCACTCTTTCCGGCAGCGGCAACACCTGGACCGGCAGTTTCACGGGACCGTTTGACAAATACGACGGCGGTTCTTTGATCGTTTACACGGTGACTGAAGATACTGTGACTGATTACACCGAAGACAACCAAGGTCTCTCCGGCACAACGTTTACGATTGAAAACAGTTACACGCCTGAGACAACCGCTTCATTCACGATTGAAAAGATTTGGGATGACAACAGCGACCAGGACGGTAAACGTCCGTCTGATTTGAAAGTTCAGTTACTCGCTGACGGCACTGAGATTGATGAAATCACTCTTTCCGGCAGTGGCAACACCTGGACCGGCAGTTTCACGGGACCGTTTGACAAATACGACGGCGGTTCTTTGATCGTTTACACGGTGACTGAAGATACTGTGACTGATTACACGGAAGACAACCAAGGTCTCTCCGGCACAACGTTTACGATTGAAAACAGTTACACGCCTGAAACCATCACTTCCTTTGATGTTGTGAAGAACTGGATTGACGGCAGCGACCAAGACGGTAAACGTCCCTCTGACTTGAAAGTTCAGTTACTCGCTGACGGCACAAAGATTGATGAAATCACGATGACCGGCAGCGGCAACAGTTGGACTGACAGTTTCGGCGGCACTTTCCCGAAATTCAATTCCGGTACTGCTATCGTTTACACGGTTACCGAAACCGTTCCGACCGATTACACTGTTGATTACAAAGGTCTCTCCGGCACAACGTTTACGATTGAAAACAGTTACACGCCTGAAACAATCACTTCCTTTGATGTTGTGAAGAATTGGGTTGACGGCAGCGACCAAGACGGTAAACGTCCGTCTGACTTGAAAGTTCAGTTACTCGCCGACGGCACAAAGATTGATGAAATCACGATGACCGGCAGCGGCAACAGCTGGACTGACAGTTTCAGCGGCACTTTCCCGAAATTCAATTCCGGTACTGCTATCGTTTACACGGTTACCGAAACCGTTCCGACCGATTACACTGTTGATTACAAAGGTCTCTCCGGCACAACATTTACGATTGAAAACAGTTACACGCCTGAAACAATCACTTCCTTTGATGTTGTGAAGAATTGGGTTGACGGCAGCGACCAAGACGGTAAACGTCCGTCTGACTTGAAAGTTCAGTTACTCGCCGACGGCACAAAGATTGATGAAATCACGATGACCGGCAGCGGCAACACCTGGACCGGCAGTTTCACGGGACCGTTTGACAAATACGACGGCGGTTCTTTGATCGTTTACACGGTGACTGAAGATACTGTGACTGATTACACGGAAGACAACCAAGGTCTCTCCGGCACAACGTTTACGATTGAAAACAGTTACACGCCTGAGACAACCGCTTCATTCACGATTGAAAAGATTTGGGATGACAACAGCGACCAGGACGGTAAACGTCCGTCTGATTTGAAAGTTCAGTTACTCGCTGACGGCACTGAGATTGATGAAATCACTCTTTCCGGCAGTGGCAACACCTGGACCGGCAGTTTCACGGGACCGTTTGACAAATACGACGGCGGTTCTTTGATCGTTTACACGGTGACTGAAGATACTGTGACTGATTACACGGAAGACAACCAAGGTCTCTCCGGCACAACGTTTACGATTGAAAACAGTTACACGCCTGAAACCATCACTTCCTTTGATGTTGTGAAGAACTGGATTGACGGCAGCGACCAAGACGGTAAACGTCCCTCTGACTTGAAAGTTCAGTTACTCGCTGACGGCACAAAGATTGATGAAATCACGATGACCGGCAGCGGCAACAGTTGGACTGACAGTTTCGGCGGCACTTTCCCGAAATTCAATTCCGGTACTGCTATCGTTTACACGGTTACCGAAACCGTTCCGACCGATTACACTGTTGATTACAAAGGTCTCTCCGGCACAACGTTTACGATTGAAAACAGTTACACGCCTGAAACCATCACTTCCTTTGATGTTGTGAAGAATTGGGTTGACGGCAGCGACCAAGACGGTAAACGTCCGTCTGACTTGAAAGTTCAGTTACTCGCCGACGGCACAAAGATTGATGAAATCACGATGACCGGCAGCGGCAACAGTTGGACTGACAGTTTCGGCGGCACTTTCCCGAAATTCAATTCCGGTACTGCTATCGTTTACACGGTTACCGAAACCGTTCCGACCGATTACACTGTTGATTACAAAGGTTTGACCGGCACAACGTTTACGATTGAAAACAGTTACACGCCTGAAACAATCACTTCCTTTGATGTCGTGAAAAACTGGGTTGACGGCAGCGACCAAGACGGTAAACGTCCTTCTGACTTGAAAGTTCAGTTACTCGCCGACGGCACAAAGATTGATGAAATCACGATGACCGGCAGCGGCAACAGTTGGACTGACAGTTTCAGCGGCACTTTCCCGAAATTCAATTCCGGTACTGCCATCGTTTACACGGTTACCGAAACCGTTCCGACCGATTACACTGTTGATTACAAAGGTCTTTCCGGCACAACGTTTACGATTGAAAACAGTTACACGCCTGAAACCATCACTTCCTTTGATGTTGTGAAAAACTGGGTTGACGGCAGCGACCAAGACGGTAAACGTCCTTCTGACTTGAAAGTTCAGTTACTCGCCGACGGCACAAAGATTGATGAAATCACGATGACCGGCAGCGGCAACAGTTGGACTGACAGTTTCAGCGGCACTTTCCCGAAATTCAATTCCGGTACTGCCATCGTTTACACGGTTACCGAAACCGTTCCGGCCGATTACACTGTTGATTACAAAGGTCTCTCCGGCACAACGTTTACGATTGAAAACAGTTACATACCCACAACTATCTCCGAAATCAAAGTCGAGAAAGTCTGGGTCGACAACAACGATGCCGAAGGTAAACGTCCGGCAAGCATCAATGTGACTTTGACTGCTGACGGCACAGATGTTCCGGGTTCAACTCTTGAATTGAACGCCGGCAACAACTGGAAAGGCAGCTGGACAAATCTCCCCGGATACAACGGCGGCATCGCAATCGTTTACAACGTCACCGAATCTGACGTCCCGACTGATTACACTTCAGCCGTGACCTCTTCAGGTTATTCCTTTGCAGTCAAGAATACGCTTACAGGAATCACTGTTACAGAATTCGATCTCACCGTCATTAAAGAATGGAACGATAACAACGATGCCGGAGGCATAAGACCGGCGGATGTTGAAGTTGTTCTTGTCAGAGATGGTGTCGAAGACTTAACACCGATCGTATTGGACAGTTCAAACAGCTGGACATACACCTGGCAGGACCTTCCGATATACGACAGCGGCGTTGAAATCGTCTATGAAGTTATAGAAAAGGTTGTTCCGACAGGTTACAGCGTTTCTTACACGGAGGATAAACCAAGCAATACCATTACGGTGACAAACAGTTTGGACACAATTCCGACGATTGATGTGACGGTTGTTAAAGTCTGGGAAGATGACAACAACAGAGACGGTAAACGTCCGACAGGGTTGACAGTTGAATTGATTGAAACCGAACAGGTTGGCTTCACTGAAAGAACTGTGGCTACAATCATCTTGAATGAATCCAATTCCTGGACTTACACATGGACCGGTTTGCCTGAGGATGTGAATGGTGTTGCTGTCGAATATTCAGTTATTGAAACTGTTCCGACAGATTATACCGAGAAATTGGTTACCAAAGATACGACGAGTATCCCCGGAGAAATCATTTACACGCTCACAAACGAACACATTTCCGAACTCACCGACATCAAAATCGTTAAGGTTTGGGATGATGAAAGCAACAAGAACAACAAACGTCCGGCTTCAATCACTGTTAAATTGATGAACGGTAACACGGTTGTTGACACTTTGGTGCTGACAGGCGGGTCATTGGATTTGACATGGGAAGACTCCACTTCTTGGACTGGTGTTTACAAGTACGAAAACGGCGTTGAAATCAACTATCAGGTTGTTGAAGTTGTTCCGAGCGGTTACAAGCAAACCGGAAATTCAAAATCCGGTGACACGATAACCATCACGAACAAGTACACAACGAGCACACCGCCGGGTCCGGGACCGGGTCCCGACCCGAGTCCGAGTTCCGATCCGGGAAGTATCGGTCCGTCCGAGTCCCACGAAGGTTTCGAAGAAGAACAGGGAATCGAACAAAAATCAGCGATTGCGTTCCCGATGTTTATCGTCGTGTTCGTCTTGCTCGGCGGCATTGTCGCCCTCAGATGGAACAAGCGCAGAATCCTCTTGAAAGGAATGAAACCGCCGATTTAAGCAAAAGTAAAAAAATGAGTTGTTGAAAAACAACTCATTTCTATTTTTATTCAAAATTATCATTGTTAATTTCAAAATTAAAATTCATTTTTCTAAATTCTAAAATTAAAAAGTTATAATTGGGTGTTCTATGTCTAAAATTTTCAAACAAATTTTTGCTTTATTCATTATTTTTTTGATTCTCTTCTCTCTTGTCGGAACAGCAGCCGCGTTACCGCGTAATTTTATTGTTGTTTTCATGTTCGATGAAGAAAATTATTACAAAAAATCCGTTCCGAGATTCACGGTGATGGCCGAAATCGAAACGCCTGCCCGAGATGGATACACTTTCGGCGGTTGGTACACGGACCGCGCCTGCACGCAAGCTTACGACTTCAGCCAGCCGGTTAACAACGCGTTTTACTTGTACGCCAAGTGGGTTCCGGAAGGCGCGCCGGATCCGAGTCCTGATACGGCTTACTCTCAGAGTACAATTCCTGACGGGGAAACAGATGGAAATACGCCGTCGGGTTACACATCGCCGATTTCTTCAAACATGCTCGCCGTTTTGCTGGCGGCCGGATTGGTTATTTGTTTCGGCGGCTCGTATTTGCTTTCCAGAAGAAAATAAAAATGAAGAATTAAAACGAAAAAACAAAAAAATCGGTATTATTTTATACTAAATTATACCAAATTCATTTTTTTACAAACGGTTTAAAATTATGGTTCATCGATATTTCAAACGGATTGCAGCAATTCTGATTATTTTGCTGATTCTTTTGGCGCTTGTCGGCACGGCAGCTGCAGCGCCGCGCAATTACATTGTTGTCTTCATGTTTGACGATGAAAATTATTACAAAAAAACCGTTCCGAGATTTACGGTGATGTCTGAAATCGAAACGCCTGTCCGAGACGGATACACTTTCGGCGGCTGGTACACGGACCGCGACTGCACGCAAGCCTACGATTTCAGCCGGCCTGTGATGGAACCGTTTTATTTGTACGCGAAATGGATTCCCGGAGATTCCGGTTCAAGTTCTTCCGGCTCTTCAAATCCGAGCTCCAATTCAAATTCAAGTTACAATTCCGCGAAATCCGATTCAAATTCGTCAAGTTCGAGCTCGGGTTCAAACACAAACACTTCGAATTCATCAAACGGTTCGGGTTCTTACAATTATTCCGGAAAATCCGCGGTTTTGCCGATTCCGGACGAAACGCTTTCCAAAGCGCCTGCCGAAGGCCGTCCCGAAATCTCGGATCCGATCAATTTGGTTCCCGATCCGTCAACACTTGCGTTTTTAATTATCGCAGGACTCGGGGCAGTGCTTGTCGCTTATTTCATTCTTTTAAAATCTTAACGGGGAAAATTTATGGTTACAAAAATAAAAACAATTTTTTTAGTGCTTTGCATCGCATTGCTGATCACGCTGACTTTTGCAGGAACGGCAACGGCTTCTAACAATTTCCTTGTCATTTTTATGTATGACGAAGATACGGTTTATCTTAACAAACCGGTTGCCAGATACGCGCGCGTCTCAGAACCCGAATCGCCCGTCAAAAACGGATACACATTCGGCGGCTGGTACACGGAACCCGAATGCGTCAACAAATTCGATTTTAACACGCGCATTCCGTCCAAAACAACGCTTTACGCGAAATGGATTCCGTCTTCATCGGCAGGAACCGGCGCGGCAGGAAACGTCAACGACGGTCCTCCGACGTTTAAGATTCCGGGATTCGGCGCGACAGTTGGAATTGCCGCCGTTTTGGGCGCGGCATTCGTTCTCGGCAGAAGAAGAGTTTAAAATCAAAAATAATTCTTCGTTTTTATTTTTTAAAAAAAAGTTTGGAAAATCCGCGATTTTCCATTTTGTTATTTTTATTTCGGCGAATTGATTTTTTATCTTCAATTCTTTTTTTCATCAATATATCGCGTATGTCTCGGCAAAACCGCAACGCCTTTTGTCGAGCGGTTCATTTCAACACCCGACATTTTCGCTTTTCCGACGCCGATAACATTCTCGCCGAGAATGATGACATCATCGCCCGGCCGGATTGCGGAATCGGCTTCAATGATTCCGGGCGCGAGCAACGATCCTTTCGGAAGGAAATTGTCAATTTTAACGGTATATTGTCCGGCGTATTTTTCGGAACGGATTAATTTTTCAGCGGCTTCAATTGAAAATGCAAGCTGCCCGAATTGTGGAACCAAAACGGCTAACTGCGTTTTGCCGTCTAAAAGCATGAATTTCGGGAAATTGCCTTTGATCATCGTCTCTTCTGTAAAAAGCGCGTCTGCGAGCGGTCCGAGCTGGTATCTTGCGATTGCTTTTGCCTGATCCAGTTTCTCTTCCGTTCCGCCCCGTTTCAACAAATTCGGGCGCGGTCTGTGCGTTTCAGATTCTTTTTCAGGTGTCGCCTCTTCCACGATTTTGTCAATGGCGGTTCTCAGGTTTTTCAAACTGATTTGAGAAGCCGGACTTTTTTCGACGGTATAAATCATTGAAATGCCGAGTTTCGCGGAAACCGCTTCGCAGATTTCGCGGTACGGGCCGTCGACGTGCGCGACAATATGTTTGTAAAGATCTTTGTTTTTGATCAGATAATTTTCCAAAAGACCGCCGACGAAAGCGCGTTCTTCCAAATCCCAGTGTCCCGTCACCGTCGTGTCGTAATGCGCGGCCGGATATGTTAATTCGAGTTCGCGCGGAATGATTCCCATCGGCGATGTGATGACTAATTCGTTGACATATTTTCGATTGCGTTCAATGGATTGAATGAAACGCTGATGAGATGCCGAAATCGAATACGGCTTTTTGGAAGAGCAGGGGAAAATCACAAGAATTTCTTTTCTCGGCGCTTCATAATTTTCAATAATCCGTTTCGCGAAACGGCGGATTTCCGCGCGGTTTTGAGATTCTGCCGTCGTTGCGATTAATTCGTCTCTTCGAAACGTCGGCGCTGCGATTTCGGCAAACGGACTGCTGTCAAACAAACGCAGGAGGCCTGTCAACCACGTTTTGACGCGGCATTGCCCTTCGACATATTCCCGAATCGCGCCGCGCTTGATTTTCTCGCGAACGAGAGACATTTCCGCTTCCAGCGCGTTGACATTGTGCTCAGACAGCATCGCGTATCTGTCAGCAGCCGGTATTTCTCTAAGTTCTTTCGCCGTTTTTCCGGCGCAAACGCCGCATCTGCACGGCAATTCCGTTAAGTCTTCCAAAAAGAAAGTTCCGGCGCTTGTCATGTATTTGTTGGAATAGCCGGCAACTTCCGCGCGTGTTGTGTCCAAAATGTCTGCGCCCAAATAGATCAGCATCGCCGCGTTTTCAGGCGTTGCCAAATTCGAAAGCCAAAGCGCGGTGTCGGCCGGAAGTCTTTCCTTGACATTCATAAACGCTTCGAAGAAGCCGATTGAATCGCCGTCAAAAGAGCCGGCACTTTCCATAATGTAAACATCGGCGCCGATTTTTTCAACCGCATTTTTTTCGGTTTCAACAATTTCTGCCCGGTTGCTTTCATCGCCGCAAATACAATCGTCGGACTCAATCGCTTTTGAATATTTAATCGGCCGAATGACGGCGGCAGCCGGTCTTTTTCCGATAATTTCAAAACCGCTCATTTTGTCATATGTTTTCTGCCAACGTTTTTCATAATCTTCTTCGGGATATGTCAAAGTGAATTGGTTTCTCGGCAAAATCAAAAGCTCCGACTCTTCCGTTTTCGAGATTTCATCGGCGATTTTTGAAATTTTTTCATCTTCATCCGCGTTTCCTGCCCAAAATGTTCCGAGATTTTTAATCGGCAAATCCCCGGCGGCAAGGCTTGATGAATTGATTAAAAAAGGCGTTTGAATGAAAGAGGCCGCCGGCTTTTCGGCAGGTTTTTTTGAAATGTAAAGTTTTCCGATGCGAGCCGGTCCGTCTCGGTCATCGACTTCAAAGAATTTTGTCATGGACTTTTAAATCGTGTCATTGAATAAAAAAACTCTCATTCGTTTCGAAAAATCAATGAAAAAGAAGTGTTTTTGAAATTTGAAAATTGCCGACACGCGCGCGCCGGCACGCTGCTTACCTGAAATCACAGTCTTCCAAATGATCGTTCACCATGCCGATTGCTTGCATGTACGCGTAAATAATCGTTGAGCCGACAAAAGTAAAACCGAGTTTTTTCAAATCTTTGCTGATTTGATCCGACAGTTCTGTATTTACAGGGACGTCCGCCGGCGTTTTCGGGCAGTTTTGAATCGGCACGCCGTCGATATAACGCCACATAAACGCATCAAGCGATTCGTGTTCTTCTTTGAGCTTGAAATATGCTTTTGAATTGGTTGTGACCGCTTTGATTTTGAGGCGGTTTCGGATAATTCCGGCATTTGCGAGAAGTTCCTCTCGTTTTTGATCGTCATAATCTTTCATTATTTCCGGATCGAAATTATCGTACGCGATTCGCATCGCGTCTCGTTTGTTGAGAATTGTTGACCAGCTCAAGCCGGCTTGCTGCCCTTCTAAAATCAGCATCTCAAAAAGTCTTTTCTCATCATGAAGCGGTTTTCCCCACTCTTCGTCATGATATTTATGATCAGTCGGTGTCTTCGACCAAACGCATCTTTTCTTTTCCGCCATGAAATCACTTCTTATTTTTTGTTCCTGTTGTTTTGAAAGCTTAAAAAATCATCGAAATGTTTTGAAATTTAATATAAATATATTTATACTATCAAACCAATTTTATGCTATGCCTGAATTTGGAAATCCCTTTGCCGGCCTGAAAAACGGCCGTAAGCTGACGCACGACGAACTTGTTCGCGCCATTCGTTTTATGGTGTCCGCCGAGTACGAAGCGATTCAGCTTTATGAACAGCTTGCAGAGTCAACCGACAACAAACTCGCCAAAGAAGTGTTGATTGACATCGCCAACGAAGAAAAAGTTCATGCCGGAGAATTCCTTCGCCTGCTTCGCGAACTTCAGCCCGACGAACTGAAATTTTACAGAGAAGGCGCGGAAGAAGTCGAAGAAGAAATTGTCAAAATGAAAAAAACCGCCGCGAAAACAAGAGCGGCTAAAAAATAATCGAATCTTTCAGATTCATTATTTTATTTTTTAATTCATTTTTTACGGACAGCGAATGCCGTTTTGGTTTCAGATTTTTGTTTTTTAGATTCTTTTCTTTGATTCAAACAACTGATTCTGTTGCTTCTTTTTGAGTGCTATTTTTGTTTGTCATAATTTTGTCATTATGACAAATGATTATCAATTCAAAAAGTTTAAACCCGTTTCAGTCGGCATTTTATTTGCATTGTCTTTTGCTTTTTAAAAACGCTTATAATAAAATATATATAAGGAATCAACGTGAAAATGCAAACAGATTATAAATTGCATTTCGCATGCGTTTTTTACATTTTATCATCAATTCTGCGATCAAATATGGATCATTACGAAGAACTCAAAAACATTTGCAAAGACCGCGCAACAGCCGTGCCTGCCGAGCTTTGCTGCTACGGCGCGGACGGCTCTCAAGTGAAAGGAAAGCCGGATTACGTTCTTTTTCCGAAAACCACCGCCGAAGTTTCTCAAATTTTAGCTTACGCGAACACACATTTAATTCCCGTGACCGCGCGCGGTGCCGGAACCGGACTTGCCGGCGGCGCAGTTCCCGTCAACGGCGGCATTCTTTTGGACATGTCGCAAATGAATCAAATTTTAAGCATTGATATTGACAACATTCAAGTGACGGTTGAGCCCGGAATCGTTGCCGACAAACTCAATGAAGCGCTTAAACCGTACGGTTTCTTCTTTCCGCCGGATCCCGGAAGTGCTGCAACTTGCACGGTCGGCGGCCAAATCGCAAACAACGCAAGCGGAATGCGCTGCGTGAAATACGGCACAACGAAAAATTACGTTTTAAATCTGGAAGTCGTTTTAGCCGACGGCAGCGTCATTAACACCGGTCTGAACTGCTTAAAATCGTCTTCCGGTTACGATCTTTCCCGACTTCTTGTCGGCTCGGAAGGCACGCTCGGCATCATCACAAAAGCCGTTTTAAAAATCGCGCCGATTCCAAAAGCGCGGAAGCTGGTTATGATTTCTTTCCCGTCGCCCGAAAACGCCGGCCTTTCCGTCTCTCGCGTGTTTGCGGCAGGCGTGACACCGTCCGCGTGCGAAATTTTAGACCGCACATCCGTTTCCGTTTTGACAAAATTGGATCCCGACGTCATTTTTCCGCGCGACGGCGACGTCGTTTTATTCGAAGTCGACGGCAGCAAAAACGCCGTTGACGAAGCCGCCGAATTGCTGGCAAAGGCGTGCGAAGACATTTCAAGCAGCATTTTGATTACGGACGATCCGGTTAAAATGAAAGAAATCTGGGACGCAAGACGCCTTCTCGGCGCCGCGGTTTCAAAGATTGATCCGACAAAAACGCGCATTTATGTCGGCGAAGATTTGGGCGTTCCGATTCAAAAATTGCCGGCGATGATTTCAAAAGTGTATGAAATTACCGGCGAAGTCGGCATCACGCCGATGATTTACGGACACGTCGGCGACGGCACCGTTCACGTCGGTTTATTTATTGACGTTTTAGATGAAAACGAATGGCAGAAACTTCACGCCGCCGCCGACAAACTGCACTTGGCGGCGATTGAACTCGGCGGCACAGTCAGTTCCGAACACGGCATCGGCGCCGCACGCGGCATGTATATGGAAAAACAATGCGGTCCCGCGTTTACCGTGATGAAAACAATTAAAAAAGCGCTTGATCCGAACGGAATTTTAAATCCGGGGAAATTAGGACTTTAAAAAACGAAAAGAGGGTTATGAAAAATGTCTTTTGAAAAGGTGGATCAAAGAGATTTATATCGGTGTGTCGCTTGCGGAAATTGCCGCTCGGTCTGTCCAGCGTTTGAACAAACCGGCCGCGAATCCAAGAACACACGCGGCCGCATTTTAGTCATTCGCGACATTTATGAAGGAAATCTGACAGACGATTCTGTTTTTGACAGCCTCAACACATGCACGACATGCGGCTACTGCGCCGTCACCTGTCCCGCAGGCGTTCATCCGCCGGATTTGGTTGAAGGCGCGCGCAGCGGACTTGTCGAAAGCGGCAAAATGACGCCGACGCAAATGAAAATCCGCGACACCGTTACAAAATACGCGAACACGCTCGGTGATTCCGGCAGCAGACGCGGCTGGCTTGAAGGAACAAATCTTGAAATCCCTCAAAATCCGAAAGCGGTTTACTTTGTCGGCTGTTTGGATACTTATCGCTATCCCGAAACAGCCGTCACGACTTATCAAATTCTCAATAAAATGGGCGCCGGGCTTTTGGAAGATGAAAAATGCTGCGCGTCGCCGCTTCTTCGTCTCGGATTTGTCAAAGAAGCCGACGCTTTGATGAAACACAATCTTGAACAAATCATAGCAAGCGGCGCCGATACGATTATTGCAGGCTGCGCCGGCTGTTACAACACGCTTAAAAACAATTATGAGTTAGACGGCATTTCAGTCGTCACCGTTTCCGAATATTTGGCTTCGCATTTGAGCGATTTGAAAAAAGCCGGCCTCGGGAAACTCGATTTAAAAGTCACTTATCACGATCCCTGCCATTCCGGCCGCCACAACAATGTTTTTGACGAGCCGCGCGCGCTGATTTATGAAATTGTCGGCAAAGACAATCTGATTGAAATGCAGACAATCCGCGAGAAATCCAGATGCTGCGGCGGCGGCGGCGGTGTTCGTTCCGGCTACAACGATTTGTCTTTGGCGATGGCAAAAAGAAGGTTGGAAGACGTTCCTGACGGTGTTGATTACATCGTGACAACCTGTCCGCTTTGCCTGCGCAATTTAAGCGATGCCGGCGGCGACATTCCGGTTATTGATTTGGTTGAATTGATTCGAATGGCAAACGACAAATAATTGATTTTTGAAAAACGAACCTTCATTTTATTTCATTTTTTTAAAAGTCTGTGCGGATCGCGCGCGGCGGCCGGCAGCAGTTCCTGTCACGCATCAAATTAAAAACTAGAAAAGGAAACATCTTTACAGATGTTTCTTTAAGAAATTGCGGATTTCTTCCGAATTTGCCCAGCCTTCGTCTAATTGGGCAATGACTTCTTCAATATCATCGCACTGAATTATGATTTTCTTTGCGGTTTCCTGATCGCTTGAAATTTCTGACAGCAAAACCACGCTTGAAAGCGGATTTCTGATATTGTCAATAACGGTTGCAAACTGCTGAATATTTTCTTCCAAACGCTCGTACGACATGCGAATCATTTCCTCGTCGCGTTTTTTTCGCGTAATGTCAACGGCCAGCAAAACATAACCGGTCACTTCATTATCATCATTGGTTGCAGCGTTTGAGAGGACTTGCCAATATTTGCCTTTCAAACTTTTGAGTTCGGAATCAACTTCCTTTTTCTCCAAAAATTCGGAATACAGCGTGTTTGCCGGCTCCGACGGAAACAATATTTTCGCCAAATCCATGACGGATTTTCCGACAACATCTGATTCGGTCAATTTTGTTTCCGTATATAATGAGCGGCTTGCCCATTTAATTTTGTATTCTGTTGTCATATAAATGACAATTTCGGGGACGGATTCCAAAATCATGTTCTTTTCAATATCGGTTTGTTTTGCAACGCCTTTTGCTTTCAAAACCTGATTGATCAAGCGCGCCAGCAAAACACCGAACACAAAACAGAGAAGCAAAATCACGATGTTGAAAAACAATCCTTCATTCGTTGTCATCGGCTCAAATAAAAACTTCAGTATCTCTTCAAGACCGCCCGTTTCGGGACCGGCTGCGAAGTATCTTGAAAGCATTTCTGCTAAAATAAACAGAACGCCGACCAAGATCGATAAAATAATCACTTTGTATTCGAGTTTCATTTTGACCCTGTCTGAAATTTTAGAAATTAAAGGTGTTTTCTCTATTTAATATTTCACATAATTCGTCTTGCAATTTTTACCAACGGCGATTGGAAGGAATCAAACAATGTGAACCGCTGCCGATTAAATCTTCACGACCGTTCTCTTCCAGCGCTTTTTGAATCATTTCCCGGTTATCGGGGTTTCTGAATTGAAGTAAAACACGCTGCATTTTCTTTTCCGTTCGCGTTACCGGAACGTAAATTTCCTCCATCGTAAACGGATCCAGTCCCGTGTGGAACATGCATGTTGAAATCGTCATTGGCGTCGGCGTAAAATCCTGAACTTGTTCGGTGTAGCGATTGTTGTCGCGAATATATTCCGCAATTTCAATCGCGTTTTCCATAGTGCAGCCGGGGTGTCCCGAAATTTGGAATGTTACCAAAAACTGTTTTAAACCGAGTTCTTTGTTGACGTTTTTGAATTTCTGCTCAAATTTTTCAAAAGTTTCGCGATTCGGCTTTCTCATGGCAGCCGTCACATTGTCGCAAAAATGTTCGGGCGCGACTTTTAATTGGCCGCCGACGTGATGTTCACAAAGCGTTTCTAAATATCCGTCGTCTTGAATCGCCAAATCAAATCGAACACCGTATCCCGTCAGCACTTTTCTGACATTCGGCATATTTCGAAGTGTTTCCAGCAGTTTCAAAAGACGGCTGTGGCTTGCGTTCAGTGACGGACAAACATTTGGAACCAAACAGTTTTTGTGCGTGCAGGCGCCTTTCTTTTCCCATGTCGGACATTTCATACCATACATGTTCGCGCTCGGGCCGCCGATTCCGTTGATGATGCCGTTGAAATCAAACGACGATGCAATTTTTTCAGCTTCCCTGATGATGGATTCTTCGCTTCGGTTGCTGATTGCTCTGCCCTGATGCTGTGTAATCGCGCAGAAAGAGCAGCCGCCGAAACAGCCGCGGTGGCTTGTAATGGAATTTTTGACGACTTCAAGTCCGGGAACGCCTTCGGTGTACGACGGGTGTTCCAGGCGTAAATACGGCAGCTCGTACACTTCGTCCATTTCATTTTCCGTCAATTCGCGCATCGGCGGATTTTGAATGATAATGGTTTTCGGATGCGGTTGCACAAGTTTCTTTCCGGAAATCGGATTCTGGTTTTCATAAATGATTTTAAAAGCGCGCGCGTATTGCTCTTTGTCTTCGGAAACGTCATTGAAATCCGGAAGCGCAATATATGAATCATCAGTCAGCGCGCCGGAATATTCGGATTCTTGTCCGTTTTGAATGTTTTTCCATTCGCGAACCGGCATTTTCCAAACCGTTCCCGGAACATCCCGAATATCGGAAATTTTTTCGCCGGCATTCATCCGCGCCGCGATTTCTTTAATTTGAAGTTCGCCCATGCCGTAAATGATCAAATCCACCGGCGCGTCAGCTAAAACCGATTGGCGAACATCGTTTGACAAATAATCAAATTCCGCGAAACGGCGAAGAGAAGCCTCGATGCCGCCGGCAACAATCGGCGTGTCGGGAAACGCTTGGCGCAGGCGGTTGGCGTAAGCGATGACCGCGCGGTCAGGCCGAAGCCCGGGCGCGCCGCCGGGGGAATACATATCGCTTTCGCGCTTATAGAGAAGTGGTGTATAGTTGTTCACGAGAGAATCGGCATTGCCGGCGCTGACGGAGAAAAACAGTCTGGGTTTTCCGAGGACTTCAAAAGCGTCTTTGCTTGTCCAATCCGGCTGCGCGATGACACCGACGCGAAATCCGGCGTGTTCCAAAACGCGGCCGATGATTGCCGTTCCGAATCCGGAATGGTCAACGTAAGCGTCACCCGTCACCAAAATGATGTCGAGTTCGTCCCAGCCTTTATTTTGAGCCTCTTCGAGGCTCATCGGTAAAAAGTCGCCGGCATTTTTCAAAGCTTCCTGCCGGCGTTTCTCAAAAAAATGATTTACTTTCTTTTCGGCGTTTCCGCCGTCAATTTCGTTTTTTTTTTGCTCGCTTGAATCAAATCTGTTGCTTCTGCCGGTTTGCTCTCTTCGGCTGTCCGGTCCTCTTCGATCGCCTTGTCCTCTCCGACCTTGGTTTCTGCCGCCGTCATCAAAATCGCGGTCATCATCACGTCTGCCGGACGCGGCTGATTTCCATTCGAAACGTTTCGGCTCTGTCGGTTTCAATCCTACGCTTTTCGCGCCGAGCTGCCCGATGACACGCTTTTCAGGCTTGTCGCCTTTTCCGGCATCCGGTTTGCCTTTCTTTTCGTCTTTCGGAATGACAATTTTTGATTTGTCCGCGCCCATTCTTCCGGCTTCTTTTTCAAGGCCGATAATTGTTCTGCGGTTGCCTGATTTTCCGACTTCCACTTTGCTGACCGTCCCAAGCGTTCCGGTCTTGCGTGCGGGTTTTTTTCCCGCTCCTTTGTTCTCTTCTGCCATATTCCCCGTCTCTTCGTCTTTGTTTTGTTTTTACTTTATAATTTTAAGGATTCATTCTGGATGACATCATTTCTGATAATTCAATTGATCGGTTCGCGTTTCCGATTGTCGGGCGGCCGTGTCCCGGACATAAGTTTTCAACATCCAACTCCGTCAATTTTCGAACGGATGCCGTCATCTTTTCAGGCGCGGATATTTTAAAATCCGTTCTTCCGATGCCGCCTTCCGAGAAAACGGTGTCGCCCGAAATGAGCGTTTTTGAGTTCTTTTCGTATAAACAAATGCATCCGACAGTATGTCCCGGCGTGTGAATGACTTCTAAATATTCTTCTTCGCCGTTTTCATTCGGGCCGATCGGGATTTTTTCGCCGCCCTGATACAAAATATTCGCCGGCGGACAGGTTGTTCTGCTTCCGAAATTCAGCGCGCCCGATAAATCATCGTCTTCTAAAAACGACGCATCAGCTTCGTGAATTGCCAATTTCGCGCCGCTTCTGTTCATGATTTCATCGGCGCAGCCGCTGTGATCGTAATGTGTATGCGTTAAAATAATTAATTCGATATTTTCAATCGGCGCGATTTTTTCCAAATTCGGCAAAACATGGTCCGCCGTCATTCCTGTATCAATAATGATTTTTTTATTAATCACGTAAACATTGGAATCATAATATGCCGGCATAATCATTTCAAGTTCCATCGCCTCACCCCTTGATGACGCCGATCGGAATCAGACGCGCGACTTTTTGCGCAATCCCGAGACTGTCGACAACGTCGACAACATCGTCGCTGTTTTTGTAAACGCTCGGCGCTTCTTCGGCGATAACGGTTGCTCGTTCGGCTCTGACCGTTATTCCTTGTCTTGCCAGCTCTTCTTGGATGGCTTCACCGCTCATATTATCTTTTGCTTTGCCGCGTCCCATCACGCGCCCCGCGCCGTGACACGCGCTGCCGAATGAAAGCGACATCGAATTCGGACCGCCTTTTAAAACAAATGACGGCGTTCCCATGCTGCCCGGAATCAAAACGGGCTGACCGACATCTCTGTACTGCTGCGGCACTTCCTTGTGTCCGGCCGGAAACGCGCGCGTCGCGCCTTTTCTGTGAACGTAAACGTCCTGCTTTTTGCCGTCCACTTCATGCGTTTCATATTTCGCGACATTGTGGGCGACATCGTAAAGCAATTCCATGCCGAGCGCGTCGGTGTCTTTGTCGTAAAATTTTTCAAAGACTTCGCGCGTCCAATGCATAATGATTTGGCGGTTCGCCCACGCGTAATTGGCGCCGCATTTCATCGCGTCAAAATAATCCTGCGCTTCTTTGGATTTCGCCGGCGCGCAAGCCAGCTGCATGTCGGGAACGTTGATTTTGTATTTTTTAACGGCTTGATTCAGCGTTTGCAAATGGTCGGTGCAAATTTGATGACCGGCGCCGCGTGAGCCGCAGTGAATCATGACGGTGACCTGACCTTCGGAAAGGCCGTAAGCAGCGGCAGCTGTCGGATCGTAAATCTTGTCAACGTATTGAATTTCCAAAAAGTGATTGCCGCTTCCGAGCGTTCCGAATTGCGGTCGTCCTCTTTTTCGAGCTTTCGTTCCGACAATGTCGGGGTTTCCGCCTTCCATAAAACCGTAAGATTCGCAGTTCTTGGTATCGCTTTCAATACCGTATCCGGCTTCAACCGCCCACTGTGAGCCGTGCAGAAAAGCTTCCGTTAATTCGGTGTCGGTCACTTTAAATTCGCCTTTTGAGCCGACGCCGGACGGAATTTTTTGAAACAGATTTTCCGTCAGCATTTTGATGTGCGGAACCGCTTCTTCTCTTAACAGATTCGTTTTCATTAAGCGAACGCCGCAGTTGATGTCAAAACCGACGCCGCCGGGGCTGATCACGCCTTCTTCTTCATCGAAAGCCGCAACACCGCCGATCGTAAAACCGTAGCCGAGGTGGACATCGGGCATCGCCATCGAATAATCCAAAATGCCGGGCAGCATCGCGACATTCGCGACTTGATTGATTGTTTCTTTGTCAATCGTTCCCATTAATTTTTCTGACAGAAAAAGTCTGCCCGGGACATTCATTCCAAACGCATGCGTTTTCGGAATGTCCCAAATGTTGTCATTGACGCGGTTTAATTCGTCCGTGACGGATTCATTGGATTCGTTTTTGTCTTCATTTTGATTGAACATAATTTTCCCTATAAATTGATTTAATAACAGTGATTCATTTCTTTGATTTAAATTGTTTGTTGGCGCAACGCTTGTCGAAAAGCAAACCGCAGGTTTCAATCTCTTTTAAAAACAAGATTCGTTTTAATTCTTCCAAAAAAAGCTGCGCACGCGCGTGGGGCAACGGCGCAATCCGTTACAAATCCAAAACAACTTCCGCTTCAAACCCTTCCGGCGTTTCATCGACACGGATTCCGTTGTAAGTGACGGCTTTGACTTCCGTTTTGAAATTTTGGCAGGCGGCATCAATCGGCTCGCCGGAGACGGCAGCGCTTATAAACCACATTTCTTCGCCGTTTTCCGTTTTTTCCCCGACTTCTTTTACGGAAATGTCCCCGAGAACCGTTTCTTCGGCATCAAACAAAAACAGAAGTTCGGATAAAAAATCAACCATCAAATTTTCCAAGCTGACGGTTTCAAGATTTATTTCAAAATTCGTTTGCGGTTGAATTGTTGAAATGTCCGCGATGACGGAAAGCGTCGCAATCGCCGCGTTTTCAAAAACGTTTTCAAGCGTCATTCCGCGCGCGACAAATCGTATGTCGGCGACGTGATCCAAATATTCAAAATCGGGTTTTTGAGACATTGTTTTTCAAAAATTTAATTTGCTTCCGCCTCTGCTTTTTCAACGGCGGCCGCTTTATCTTCTCTGTCCAGCGCTCTCCAAATGTGATAAATTCTCTGGAATGCGGTAATGTGTGATCCGATTGCGATAATAATCATTGCCCAGCCGAGGAATTGAAATCCCCAAACGGATGCGGCTGTTCCGTAAAATCCGATGTAGCCGAAATCCAAAAAGGATGCCGCCAAGATGATAATCAAACGGTCGGCGCGTCCCATAATGCCGCCGTAATATCTGCCGATATCCATCGCTTGTGCCTGTGTTCCGAGATAGCTTGTTAAAAGAACGCCGGCAAGCGCGATAATTCCGATCCACCACGGACAAAAGCCGCCGAAAATGATTCCCGAAATGATGAAAACGTCGGCGTAGCGGTCAATGACATGGTCCAAAAAGTCGCCTTTTTTGCCGGCAATACCGCGCAGGCGCGCAACAGCGCCGTCCAGCGCGTCAAGACCGGAATTGATTAAAACGCAAACCGCCGCGACCAATAAGAAGTAATAAGGCGCTGAAAATCCGAAATAATCGTCGCCCGCAAAATAGTAAAAAATGCCGGCAAATATTGAAAATACAAATGATATGATTGAGAGTGTGTTTGGTGAGATGCCGACTTTGATGAAAATTTTCGCGATCGGGTCTACGATTGTCTCTGCAACATACGGTCTGAGCGAATTGGCTGCCATTGATTCTATTTCCTTTTTTCGTTTTCCAATGTTTATGTTTATACTTGTTTACTTTTTCCTATAAATAAACTTACATAAAAATGCATTCGCTCAAAACAAATTTTTCGCTTTCGCGTACATATATTTGATTTTCGCCGCATGTTCGAGCTGCGCCGTCACATTGTACGCCTCTTCCAAAGAATCGCAGGCGGCAATCGTTCCGTGACCGAGAATAATCGCGCCTTTCACACTCTCGTCTTTGAAAACCGCCGCCGCATTCGCTGCAAGCGTGTCGCTACCGATACCGCCGCTGATAATCGGAATTTCCTTTAAAAACAATTTTCCTTCGCTGTCAATCGGAATAACCGCATCGTTCCCGGCTTCATGTTCCAAAATCGACATCACAACCGAATAAGGACAGTGCGCGTGAAGAATCGCGTTCGCATTCGTCTCTCGGTAAATCCGGCGGTGAACCGGTGTCTCCGACGATGCCGCTTTTTCAATCGCCGCGGCAACAAACGGATCAACAAACGTATCGCTTTCGCCGTCAAAAATCGGAATTTCAATCACGCCGCATGAATCAATTTCATCAAGTGCCGTCCCTGTTTTTGTAATCAAAAACGAATTTCCGGATCTTGACCGAATGCTGATGTTTCCGAAATTCGCTTCAACCAACCCGGATTCGACAATTTTTTTACCGGCCGCCGCTATTTTTTGCCACATGATTTTACCTTTTCATTTCATTTCATTTAATTCATTATTTGTCAATCGGATTGGTTTAATCCTTTAAAAAAGCATCATTTCAGTGAATTTCCCCATAAAATTTATTAATTATGAACTGTATGTAAGGGATACTTCAAAGCGCCTCGTTGGCTTAGGGGTATAGCGGCTGACTTGTAATCAGCAGGTCGCGTGTTCAAATCACGCACGGGGCTTACTGAACCCGATTTTATAATCGGGTTCTTTGTTTTTTTATCTTGTTCTTTTTTAAAACACTTCTTTTCTGCTCGTTTTTAATATCTTCTTGAAAATTGAGGGCTTTGAACACTATGTTCAATTTTAACTAAATATTAATAATATTAAAAAGGTAAATTTAATTTACCTTTTTTAATTTACATTTATACAATCACTTCTTTTTTTTCGTTGTTTTTGTTTGAGACAATGCACTGCCAGCAACAGATTTCGACTTTGCACTTGTTCTGCCATCTCTTAATATTTCAGATGCTTTAGTTGCAACTTTACTTGAAGTTTGCTTTTTGTTAGCCATTCTTTTTCACCTCCTGGAATTTGTATTATAATTATTAAAAGGCAAATTCAGATATTATTTACATAATTGTCTAACTTACCTTTCATCATCGGAAATTATTTTAATTTTCTTGGATGTTGTAACTAAGTGGAATTTCTACTTCATTGGCTAATTTAATGTTTGAATTCCAGAAATTTTTGCTATCCAATTTTTCCGTCATTTCTTCATATACATTTGATTTTTGTGACGGATCGCGTATAGTAATGATCAAACAAAACTCTTGGTCTAAATTAACCAAATCATTACTTGCTTTTTTCAGTATGTGGTTTCGATAAAAGCCGTTAAGAAATAAATACCAATTAACATCTTCTCCAATGTGATTTTCCATTTTTTTCGGAGTGAGGCAAGACAAATCGATTGAATATTTTTTTACAGAATAGTATGAATTTTCATTGTATAATTTATTGATACCTTCTTTACGGATAAATTCATTAATCGCTGGGTTTCTTTTTGGTTTACTATATATGTGTGATACTAGCAAATTCTGAGACTCTTCTCTTGCGAATGGGTTTTTAATCCGTGGGTTAGTAGTATCTCTTTCTTTCTTGTTTTTAAATGTTCCAAATTTTACTTCAACATTGGATTGGATATATTCGCTTCCTTGTGTATGATCTAAAATGGGCTTGTATACCAGTGTAATAATAATTTGTCCGGTATATACTCCGTTTTTGATCAAACAATTCGGCATTGGGAAGTCCATAATGTCTATATATCCACCTCTTGCAATTTTATCTCTTAAAATAAGTGTAACTTCAGAAGGAGAATTATAAAGAATATCTTCTACATTTTTTGGTATTCCAAAACCTACTTGATTTATTCTCTCGTCAATTGAAAGATTCAAGCCATCAGGGTATGATGCGGAATGAATGACTAATGCTTTAATTAACAGGGGGTCAAACGGTTCTTCAAGTCTTTGTTGAATTCCTGCAGCCAAACTTGTAACACGTGGAGTTGAAAGACTTGTACCTATACTTTTTGTTACGGCTCCATCCTCACTTAAAATGCGAACACCATTAGAATTTTTGTCTTCGATTGCATGTCCACCATAATGCACCAAATCAGGTTTAACTATTCCAGAGGGTGCTGGTCCAAATCTTGAAAACGGTGATATGTTATTATTATGATGGGCGATGGATCCTACAACCAAAGAATTTACAGAGTCGGCTCCTCCTGATAAATATCTGTCATAATAAATTTGGGAGTTGTAATTAATTTCATTTCCTGACGATTTACAAATCAAAATATCATATTCGTTCTGTAATCTGTCAATAGCGACCGCAAAATCTGAAAAGTTAGATCTTATTTTTGATTTTTTTCCACTTACTGATAAATTCCAAATTTTTATATCCTCATGGTTTTTTTGAATCGCTTCTTTTATATTTTGAAGTGTATCAATTTCATTTTGATCTTTTGCAGGTATAACCGATGCATCAAATAATTTTAGACCTTTATGTTTCACTAAATCCTTTTTTTCGAGTTCATCTCCATACAATACAATACTTGCAATGGCTGTTCCATGAGATTTATCTAATTCTTCTTCAAGATATGGAGATTGAGTACTGTCTATCCACGAATCAAGATATTTATTAGATGCAATTCCAGAATCTAATATCCCTACAATTTCATAAGTTTCACTAGGATCAGGAGATTTAGCTGAAAGAGTAATTTCTTCAGACACTGAGTCAATCATAAAATCATATGTTGGCATTGGTTCAATGGAATATATATAAGAAAATATGCGGCTTTCTCTTAACAAATTCAGCATTTCCTCTGTCATATTTTTCAAACAATATATTACTAATTTATCTGTATAGTTACTTTTAATATATTGAAATTCCATGGTTTGCAAAGTTTCTTCAAATAACTCTTGAGCAACATTATTTTTTTTATTATCTTGAAAATCGACTAGCTTTACTTTATAATCGCTTTCTTTATCAAAAATTATGAAAGGAGAGTATTTATCTAGTTCTTCTAAACAAGATATGGATGAAGTGTTATTTTCATAATCTTCAAGCTTAGATTGTAGTAAATCAAGTTCAAGTTGTGATTTTATTTCAACAATAAGATTATTGTTTGGGTCCAAACCAAGCACTGGAGTATCTGTAGACTTGGTGCTAAATAAATTTACAATATCGCCTCTATGTGTTTTGGAAAATGCTTTTTCATATAATTCCGCAGAAATTAAAAGCGAAAGATCAGAATCACCCTGGTCTTTAAAATAACCTGAAACTTCCTCTAAACTTTTGGATAATTTTCCGGCACGATGCCTTAATTCATCTCCAAATAAAAACCATGTTGGAGGTTTTTCATTTGGAGGCTTTCCTTCATTTTGAAGAAGATCAATATCATCTCTTTTTGCGAAAACCTTTATTGGTAATTTTTTATTAGACATTTATGCCTCCTCTTTCATTTTTTTTGAAAGATGTCTGATTTTTCGTAGTGGAAATTCAAAATTTTTGTTTATCTCAACTATTGAAATTTTATTCTTCAATAAATATGAAATGAAATCATTTTCATTTTCAATTGTATGATTTTCATAGAGGTATATCTCTTTCAAAACATCGTGACTCTTCAGCTCATGCTTTTCTTGAAGAATCATATGCCTTATGGAATTATCAAGAGTAGTTTTAATTGCAGAATGACTGAATCCTTGAAATGCTTCGGATAAAGAGTTAATTTGTTTATCCGACATTGAAATTTCTGGATTTTCAAGAGAAAGATGTATCATTTGATTTATCTCTTCAACCCCCGGTAGATCAACAGAGATAACGGTTGAAAAACGTCTTCTTATTGCGGGATCTAATAAATGATAATGATTCGTAGCTGCTATCAGTATATTGTTATTATCAAAATTATCAATATTCTGTAATAAGCTGTTTACAACACGTTTTAGCTCTCCCATCTCATTTTTATCATCTCTTATTTTAGCAATAGCGTCAAATTCATCCAGAAATAAAATACATTCTTTTCCAGTAGTATACTCAAATATTTTCCTGATGTTTTTCGACGTGTTTCCAAGTAATGATGATACTAAACCGTCTAACCTTGATGTTACTAAAGGTAAATTTGTAATGGAAGATATGTATTCAGCAATTGTATTTTTTCCACAACCCGGTGAGCCATATAATAACAAAGTATTAGGGGATTCAATTCCTTTTTTCAGTAGTTCGTCTCTTTTCTTGTAACTTTCAATAAAACAATTAATCTCATTTTTTGTGTATTTATTTAACACAATTTGTTTTTCTGATTTTGAGGGATATGAAACATCAACAATGCCTACACGACTTTCAGCATCTACGGGTTTAGCTGAAATATTATCTAATGAAACCAAACCTCCCTTTTTTGATTCCAATATGCTTCTTATTTGGTTTGCAAATTGTGTATCTCCATCCTTTTCAAGGTTTTTAATAAGCAGAGTTGTATAGCGCGAAACTTTCTCTCTATCTCCATTTAAGCCGGCTTCAATAATCTTTTTCATTTCTGTATACATTGCAACTCTTCCATAATTTTTACTTCTTGTCAAGTATATTATAAAGAATACATGTATTAATAGTTTGTTATTTTTATCCCAAATTCGTTCATATTTTGAAATTTTTGTTATTATTTTTCAAATAATGTTTCTAAAATTCCAAAAAATGTTATTTTTAATCATGTGTGAATCAAATCTTCATCTCCCCCAAAAATTCAAATATTAAAATAATATTGCTATTGTAAAAATTGCTATGGGCTTTGAACCCTGTGCTCAATTCTCGCACGGGGCTTAAGAAAGAATGTTCAGTTTCTTTGATTCTGAACATTCAAAAATCGTTTTTAAAAAGTTAGTATTGATGACTGGTCGGTTTATTTTTTGATTTTTCATTCCTATTTTATTTTATTGAAGCAACATCTTGATTAAACAGGTTTTATATTTTCTGTTAAATTTAATCAATTACGTGATAAAATGGTTTCGAAAATTATAGAATTAAAAAATAAAATTGGTACACATATTGAATGCCACAGATTGTTTTACATTCTTCTTTTAATAGTGGGTTATATTTTGTTAATGTGGACAATTGAAAAATATGCTTCTAATACCTTTCTTCAACTTGTGGATTTCTTTTCATTTATTGAAAACAATGATCTGCTCAAATACTCCTTAGCGTTATTTGCACTTCTATTGATTTACTTAGTTTTTCCATTAATGGTTGGAGGATTCGTTTTTTGGTCAATTCTTCGAAAATGGGATCCTGTAACTTTTTTTTCAAACCATGTTAAATTGTCGATGGCCACTGTGCTTATTTTATTTGTTTTATCATTCTATTCTCTCAATAAAATGATTGTATCTTGGAGCGATCTAGCTTCATTAGTACTTTATATGTATATTTTTTCAATTATTGCTGTAATTTCATCTATTTTAATTGGTACATTTCATATTAAAGAAAAGGAATTAAATCGATTTGAAAAAATTTTTAATCCAGAATCATTGAATTCATTTTTTATTATTTTTATGTCATTTGTAAATTTAATTTTTTTATTTTTTGGAATGATTTTTTACATTTATGTTTACCTTTTTGAATCAAATGGTATTGAGTTTGTAGATTTCGGATCACTTATTAGTTATGTTACAGTTTTAGTGACAGTGATGTATGTCTTTTACACGATGAAAATGTTTCAAACATCACAAAATGCTCTCAAGACAACTAAAACACAAACATCTATCCAAGAAAATGAAATTCAAATTCATAATATACATTCAGATATTAATTTTCATAAAGAACGTTTAAATTCTTATTATTCAGCATTGTATTCAGAATTTGTTAAATTAAATGAATCGTTTGAAAATGAAAAAAAATTAACTCCTGAAATCTCTACACATCTTAAATCTATTTTAAAAAGATATCAACAAAATAAATATCTAGAATATGGTCTTAAATTAAATATTAATACCTTTTATGAAGAAATTAATGATGATTTCAAAAATTTAGATTTTTTACTAAATCTTAAAAATCTTCTTAAAAATTATGGTGGAAAAGCATTTATCGATGGTCAGCATTACGATCATCTTATTTCTAAGACAGATCTTGAAACAGTTATACAAACTTATAAAAATGGATTTCAATACAATAATACTCAATTATATTCATTAATCAAAAATCAAGCTAACACTTCTATTTCATCAGATGATATATTTTCTAGTACTGACCTTATGGAAACTTTGTCCCAAATCAAAGACGATCAATATGTTTTTTATAGTGAGGTTTGTACTTATTATGAGAAACAAATTGATGATTTAACTCTCAATATTGATAACAAAATATCAGATGTAATGAATAAAATAGATGAATCAATTGATAGCGTTAATGAAATTATTCAAACTAAACTTGATAAATTAGATGAATTAAAAACGGTTACTTTCGAAGAAAAGTAATCTCATATTTCATTTTTGGAAAAGAAAAAATAGAGTTGTTCGAATTTTTCGAACAACTTCGGCCGATTATAAATTTTCCAAACCGTTTTTTGTAGGAAGACCCACCGAGTGTGCATCATTGAGAGGCTGGCAGGTAGTTAATTAATATAATTTTTGTAATGCATTTATAATTTTGGGTCAAGATAAGAATAGAGGATTTTCTCTCAAGATTTTTAGGATTTTTTGATATAAATCTTCATTCCTATAATTGTACCTAAACTCACATTCCTTTAAATGAAGGTAAAAATACTTTTTATGAACTCCACGATGTTTACTCATCCTGGATTTTGAATAGCCCCAGAATCCTTCAATCCCATTAATATGACTTTTCCCATTTACAAACTCATTTTTACCATGGTTTACTCGATAGTGTTTATCATAACCAACATCTACCAATCCATCATATCCATGCCAATTATCAGAATAAATAACACTATCAAGATCAACTTTCCCTCGGATAATTGATTGTAAAGTTGATTTAGAACAATCCGGAACGATTTCAGTATAGACTTTCCCATTCCTTTTTCTCATCCCAAAAACAATTGTTTTGCTGCCTGCGCCGCGTCCCCGCTTTCCTTTTACACGCCTCGGACCGAAATAGGATTCATCAACTTCAATTTCTCCTTGAAAAGGGGATTCTGCTTCGCAGAATCCGGCAATCCGCTCGCGGATTGCCATGAGGTATCTGTTGATCGTAATACGGCTTACACCTGTAATTTGGGATATTTGAGTTGCATCTAAATCCAGAACAAAAAGTTTCACAATTTGTCTAAATTTAGCTTCAGAAATTTTAGAACGAAAAATGTATTTATTTTTCAATTGCATAGTCATGATTTTAACACCAAATTATTTGGTTGTTCTTATCATGACCCATAATTTTTTATATCTGTTTCATTTCTATTCATCCTATTTTTATTTCTCTTTACAAGTACAATTCAAAACCAAATCCGAATACACCTTTTCAATAATCGTTTCCAAATTGACAATATCCTCGCGATTATACTCTAAGAGCGTGTCCAACGCCGCTTCATCGCCGCGCTTGTAGCGGTTCCAAAGGCGAACCGCTTCCCAGCCGTCAACGTTTTTGACATTATCGCCTCTCACGATTCCCAAATCGCGTTCGATTTTTTTGAGGCCGCCGCCGTAGCCGATGCGTTTGAGCGGATACATCAAATCAATATGAAGCTGATTGAATTCGATTTCAGGGAATTCGCGTTTGATGAACGGCAGATCGAAACGAGCGCCGTTAAACGTAATCAACATTTTGTATTTTGAAAATTCGTCAACAATGTCGTCTAAATCAATGCCTTGGACATATGTTTTTGCTTGATTTCTGTTGTAAATTCCGACAACCGTGATTGTATCTTGGCCGGGGGCGAGTCCTGTTGTTTCAATATCGACGAACGCGACGTCTTTACAAAATTCAGGGTAGGCGCGCCAATGTTCGGCCGACGGCAGGGTTTGGGCGAAATAATAATGGTCGCCGTCTTTTAAATGAGTTTCCGATTCGTCAACGCCGGCGGCGACGGCTTTTTTTTTAGCTTGCGAGATCGGCAGACCGTCCATTTTTTCAATCGCTTCGTTCCAGGAGTTGATTCCAAAGTCCCAAATATTTTTTTCTACACCTTTTCCGATACCGGTCATGTGAATGTAAGAGTTTCTGAGCATAGTTGAACCAATACGTTTCAATTCTTTAAAAGTTTTTGACGAAAAATCCGTTTTCGGTTTTTTAAATCATTTTTTCTTTGAAAGCGAACACAGGCGCATCGATTCGTTTAAACCGCTTGCGTTCCTTTCAGCCGCATGCACTTTATTTTCGTTCCGACACTGCCGGATTTTTTGAAAAAACGAGCATTGTCGGAATGTCAATTGATTGCATTTTTTAACAAAAAAGGTATGAAGCAAACTATATATAGATTCAAAACCGATTATCCTATGCAATGAATCAATGAAATTTATTGCTTTATTCTAAATCAGTGATGAAAAATCTCAAAAGAATATGAGACCTTTTATCTCAAAAGGATATGAGAGTATGCAGTCAATGCAGAACATCAGTACAAAAGAAAACGTAAAAAAATCTACGGAAATTGCGCCTTTCGGCGCAGCAGGAACAATCAGTCAAACAAAAATCACAATCGCAAGATTATTCATGCTCACCTCGATATTCGGGCTGGCGTGTCTTATTACAGCGCTTTGACGCTTTTGTTTTAACAAATTGATGAAATCCGAAAGGATTTCTTCATTCGTTTTTCATAATCATTTTTATCCGTTAATCCATTTTTTAGTATATTTCAAAAACGAGAGTCGTTTTTTATTTTATTGTTAAAGTTCGTGCCGACCGCGCGCGGCGAGTGCTGCCGTGGCAGCTGCCGGCAATGCAAGCCGTAAGGTAGCAGCGGCAAACGGAAACGGTAAGGTAGCAGTGCCACGCTCGCGCAGCGAGCGGATGTGATAAAAAAGAGGAGATGCAAGCGAAACGGCAAACCAATACCGTGTCGGCAGGCAGCAGCTCGCGGCGGCAAAACTATTTTAATAACCGTCGCCGTCGTTTTTCTTCTGCCGCTGCTCCAATGCAAAAGTCAAAGCGTTAATCTGCGTCGGAATCGCGCCGATTGCCGTGCATGTTTCTAAAGAAATGCCTTTGGTTGTAATGTCCAAATGATATTCGGCCCTCTCAAAAAGGTCTTTGGGAAGACCTTTTCGCCCCAGACCGACCAAAAACATGTACGATTTTTTCTTCATATTTCCGGCGGCGACATCAAGCGGCGTCAGCAGTTTTTGAGGATACGGCTTTGATGTCGTTGTGACAATTGATCCGAAATGCGCCGGAAAACCTTTCGGCGGCAGGTCCGAGACAAACAAATGATGTTCTTTGTTGAGCAAATCCAAATATTTTCCGGATTCGCCGATTGTAGTTTTGTCCATGACGAAATCGACGAGTTCGTCTTTGTCCATCTTAAACGGAAAATCAAAAAGCGCGAGAGAAAAACCGTAAGCGTAGCAGATTGGCGCGGCTCTTGCAATTGCGCGGTAGTGCGCGTCTACGATTTTGATTTTGTCATACATATTGACGATTCCCATTGTCAGCATAATTTTCCTCTCCAGTGTGTTATTGGTTTGTTTCCGTTTTTTTTTTAAAAATTCAAAGTTTTGGTAAGCACAGTCTGAGAACATATTTCAATATTATTACAGGAAACGCATTCTTCCCAATAATCGGTTTTTTCAATTTCTGCGTTTTCAAACCCTTCGTGAATGAAAAAATTCGGCGCCGTGGTTCTCGTGTAAATTGTTCTTGAAATCGTTTCATCAGGGGCGGCCGTTTCGATTTCTTCTTCAATGATTGAAATCAATCGGCTCAAAAGAAGTTTCCCGATTCCTTTTCCTTTGTAGGACGGCAAAACGGCAATCGTATGAATTTCATAAAACCAAAAATCTTCTTTTTGAGATCTCAACTTTTCAAAAACGGCGCAGCCGATGATTTTTCCGTCCTTTTCAGCGACATAAAATTCTTCATACGGAATGTCGTCGCGATCTAAAAAATAAGTCGATAAAATAATGTCAATCGGCGTTGTTTCATTTTCACTCGCCGGGCGCACAATTACGGCTTCTTCTTCATTTTTTGTCATTTTCGCCCTTCCGTTTCCAATTTTCAAATGTCCATGCTGCCACTTCGAAATCCTTCCAGATCGGCGGTCACATAAGAAAAGCCGTTCGCTTTCAAAAATTCAATAAATTCGCCGATTATTTTTTGATTTCCGGCATCAAAAAAGACTTTTCCGTCTTCGATTCCGACTTCAACGCGCGCGATATTTCGGCCGGCAGAATCCGTATGACAACGGATTCTGATTTGTTTCGCGCCGGTCACAGACAGCATTTCTTCAGCTCTGTCAACTGTTTTTAAAAGCACCGGATTCAATTTTGAATCATACGAAAAACGGGTCGCTAAACAGGACATCGACGGTTTTTCGGCGACTGATAATTTTCTTTTCTTTAACAATTCCCGAACTTCTTCCTTTATAATTTTCAAATCGGCAAGCGGGGTTTGAAGTTTCGGCAAAACCGCGCCCGATTTTTGATTCGCTTCTTTTCGTTTCCGTTGGATTTCTTTTTGTTCCGAAATAAACGAAAATCCCGGACGCGGAATCTCATTCGCTTCATTCATCAGAACATCGGAATAATTCGTGCCTTCAACAACCGTTTCATAACCGTTTTCTTTCGCGTATTCCAAAAGTGTTGTCAAAATTTCTTTTTTGCAAACGTAACAGCGGTTTTTCCGGTTATTTTCAATCTCCGGAAGTTCCAATATTTTTTTGTCAATGAAAATGTGAGTAATGCCGATTTCATTCGCGACATCTCGCGCGTTTTGAATTTCCCGGTCGGAGACCAGTTCCGTTTTGACCGTGACGGCAAGCGCGTCCGTGTCGGGGGAGGTCGCCGCGCCGGCAGCAGCGGCGGCAAGGAGCGCGCTGTCCGCGCCGCCGGAGAAGGCGATAATTACCTTTTTGTGATTTTCAAAAAAAGAAGTCAAAGCTTTTTCTTTCTCATCAATTGTCATTTTGTCTTCCGATTTCTTAATTCATTTTCTCAATTTTTAATGAATAAGCATGGCAATCCATTATATTAATAAATTCATTTTTTTGATATTTGACGCATCCTGCGGAAAGTTAATAAATAACTTCGTTTTTCCAAATTATGTTATAATCTAATTCACCAAAGTGACAATCATGGAGAATAAAACTTACAAAGGTAAAGCTTTCAAATTCGGAGACGACGTCGACACCGATGCCGTCATTCCCGGAACTTACCTGATCCTTAACACGCCGGAGGAACTGTCGCAGTACACGTTCTGCGGCGTCCGCCCTGACTTCGCGAAGTCTGTTCAGCCGGGCGACATTGTCGTCGGCGGCAGCAATTTCGGATGCGGCTCTTCCAGAGAGCACGCGCCGCTTGCGCTCATCGGCTCCCAAGTCAGCTGTGTCATTGCGAAATCATTCGCACGCATTTTTTACCGCAATTCCATTAATGTCGGTTTACCGCTCGTCGAGTGCGCGGAAACGGACAGAATCGACGAAGGCGACGTTTTAGAAGTCGACCTCGGCGCGGGAATTGTCAAAAATATTACAAAAAACGAAGAATACAAAACCGTGCCGTTCCCGGACTTTTTATTACAGATTGTAGACGACGGCGGGTTAATTAAGCACACGCAAAAAAATCTGTAATTTGCGCGGCAGCATGAATTCATTTTTTGAATTCTTTATTTTCATTCTTTTTATTTGATTTTTGTATTTTTTAAAAATCAGTTCAAATCTATTTCAAATCAATAATCAATCGGAGCAATATAAAAATGACTCAATATAAAGTGCCGGTTATCGGCGGAGACGGAATCGGTCCCGAAATCGTTCGGGAAGGACAAAAAGTGCTTGACGCAGCCGGCGAAGTTTTTGGCTTTGACATTGATTGGCTCGAATTTCCGCATGGCGCCGACCATTATTTGGAAACCGGCGAATTGGTGTCGGACGAGACCATCAAAGAACTTTCCGGCTACAAAGCCATCTACCTCGGCGCGCTCGGCGACCCGAGACTGGCCCCCGGCATTTTGGAAAAAGGCATCCTTTTGAAGCTCCGCTTCGCGTTTGACGAATACATCAACCTCCGTCCGATTAAGTTGCTGGACGGCGTTGAAACGCCGCTCAAAGGCAAAGTCGCCAAAGACATTGATTTCGTTGTCGTCCGCGAAAACACGGAAGACTTTTACATCGGAATCGGCGGCCGCGCCAAAAAAGGCCAAAAGAATGATCTTCTGGAAGTGCAGCGTGATTTGTATTCCGCCAAGTTCGGTCTTGACATCGAAACTGACAGCGAAGAAATCGCTTACCAAATCGGCATGATTTCAAAAGAAGGCACAAAACGCGTCATGGAATATTCTTACGATTTGGCGGCCAAGAGAAACAACCATTTGTCCTCCGTTGACAAAGCAAATGTTCTTTCCGACATTTACGGTTTCTGGCGCGAAACATTCGAAGAGGTCGGCAAAGGCTACCCGTCAGTGGAGACGGATTTCAATTACGTCGACGCCGTTACTATGTGGTTTGTCAAGAACCCCGAATTCTTTGACGTCGTCGTCACGCCGAATATGTTCGGCGACATTATTACCGATCTCGGCGCCATGATCCAAGGCGGTCTCGGTCTCGCCCCCGGCGGCAACATCAACCCGACCGGTACCAGCATGTTTGAACCGATTCACGGTTCTGCGCCGAAATATAAAGGTATGGACCGCGCAAACCCCTTGGCAACGATTTGGGCCGGCGCGCTTTTGATTGAAACGCTCGGTGAAAAAGAAGCGGCCGATACGATTGTGAAAGCGATTGAAAAGAACATTTTGGACAAAAAAGTCAATACGGTTGACATGGGCGGCAGCGCCAAGTGTTCCGAAGTCGGAACGGATGTCGCAAGACTTGTGAAAAAACTTGGCAAAAGCTGAGAATTATTTAAGACCTTAAATGTTTGAAATGTCTTATAAAAGTTTTCAGAATCAAATAATCTGAAATAAAGAAGTCTCATCAAATAATTAAAAAATATTTTAAACGTTTGTATCTTTGAGGGTATAATCGACAAAAAAAGGGGAGTGGCAGAAAAAATATAGTAAAGGAAAAAGCTTTTTCAAATATTAATTTGATTTTATATTTTTTTGTGATTTTCTGGTATTTTTCTATTTCTCCATTTTTATTATATGCACTACATTCAAGAAACTTTATATATGTTCTAGTATTTTATTACGGTTGGCACTCTCTCCAATATTTTTGAGTCGTGCACAAAATTATAGGTGGTAAAATGTTAAATAAAAACAATGTTATTGATTGTATTTTCTATGTTGATTTTTGCTATACTTCCAATAGTGAATGGCCAAGAACATATTAACATAGAAGATATGAAAATCATTCAAAACGAAACTTTTAATGAATATACAACGATGGAAAATCTTTATGTTGAAGTTTCTAAGAAATCTGATACGCAGTTGAAAAATGAAGGATTGACAAAAGAACAGATAAAACAAATTAAAAATTATAAGGAAGATTTCAATAATCATATATACAAATTAAATGAGACATACACAGATGACCAATTAAAAAAGTTAGACTATACGGATGAACAAATAAAAATCATTCGAAATTATGATGGTAGCCCCGAATCCGCAAAAGCGGTTGCCGCAGGTGTTACAATTGGTTTATCCGGTCCGGCCTACTTACAACAGGAAAGTAATGGCAATTTGTCCGCTGTTTTGTCTTATACTTTTAGTTGGTCTACAGAACCTTATTGGAAAGGATTTGACGGCGTGGGTATCGGGGCAAGCGGTTATCCTAAAACAGTTGAATTTGACAACAGAAGTCAATACACTCGCGCAACCGTTAATTTCTACGCTCCGCTTTCAGGACGAACATATACGGAGAATTATACAATGAATATCAGTGCTCCTGGTTATTCTGCACATATTAGCAGTAAGTTTCCAATGAAGAGATCTAGTCCTCCTATAAATGATGCTTATGGGAAAACAGGTTCTGGCTCCGTTTTAGTCCGAACAGTAATTGATCCGATTGCAGTGAATCAATATATTAAAGCTCAAGCAACTTATGGTCATCAATACGTAGGAGGAAGTTTTTCCATAGGTATCGGAAACACAGGCATTGGGCTAAGTTTCACACCAAGTTTGGTTGTAGACGATGAACCAAGCAACATTAAAACTATTAACCGAAGATAAATATTAGTTTATTTTGAGGTCAATTATGCAAAATGTAAAAATTGAAAAATTATTATTTTTTTTAATAATTTTTTTATTTCTGTTTACCATAATTAATGTGACAAATGCCTCTGAATTTTCAGGTGACGGCGTAGGCACGGTAGATGAACCATATAAAATTATGACAATTCACCAACTTGATGAAGTTCGGTATAATCTTTCTGCAAGTTATATATTAATGAATGATTTGGATTTTAACGATACTTCAAATGAAAGTTGGATACCTATAGGTTATTGCCATGATTTGTATGGGTAGCCATTCACAGGAACTTTTAATGGGAATGATAAAACAATTAGTAATCTGATAATTAATGGTACAAATGATTACCAAGGACTTTTCAGCCATATTGCATCAGGTTCGATTTCAAATTTGACTATTGTAAATGCAAATGTGCAAAGTAATGAATATGCCGGCATACTTGCAGGAGTTATTCAAAATTCTTCTGTTACTAATTGCAAAATTATAGATTCACTTTTGAAAGTACAAAATTATGGTGGAGGCATTTCAAGTTCTAATATCGAGGGAAGGATTGACAGTTGCGTCGTGCAAAACTTGAGCATTATTTCAGCAGGGGTGGGCGGAGGAATTGTTTCTGATAATAATAATGGAAGTATTTCAAACACATCTCTTGATTCAGTTTTATTAATTGCTCAATCAAATGTGGGTGGAATTGCAGGTACAAGTTTGTTTGGAGGTATAATAAATAATTGTACAGCACATTGTGTCATAGTATCTGAAAACGGTGATGTGGGTGGTGTCGTCGGTTGGGCAATTTCAACAAATATTATAAATTGTTCCACTTCTGGAAACATTAAAAGTAACGGTCTCGGAAGTGCAATTGGTGGAGTTTCCGGTAAAAATTATAATACTACGATCTTTAATTGTTTCTCTGAATCCAGTGTTAGTGCAACTAATTTTGGCAATGTTGGAGGAATTGCAGGATTTGCGGAGTTATGTATTATTCAAAATTGTTATTCTTTTAATACTGAAATCAATCAATTTGAACCTTTTAAATCTGTTTTTTATGAGCGGTCTCTCTTCAATTATATATTTCTAAAATTAGAAATGAAGGCAGGATACATTGTTGGCAATGCTATTAATACTCAAATCATTGATTGTTATTACTGGAATCATATAAAGTCTAATAAATTATTTCTTATAAAGAAAGGTGGAAATGGAATAAGTATTACAGAATTATCTAATATTAAACATATTTTATAAATTCATCTGGTCAATTAATTTAGTTTCTTCTTCCTTTTCATCAAAAATCATCGTGCCGACGCCCGTGTCGGTAAACAATTCCAGCAAAAGCGAATGCGGCGTGCTGCCGTTGATGATGTGAACGCTTTCAACACCGCTTTTGACGGCGACTTCGGCGCCTTTGATTTTCGGAATCATGCCGCCTGAAATGATTTCATCTTCGATGAGGCCGTCAATTTCATGAAGCTTGATTTTTGAAATCCGGCTGTCTTTGTCATTGATGTCGCGCAGAACGCCGGAAATGTCGGTCATCATGATGAGTTTTTTCGCGCCCATGGCCGCCGCGATGTCGCCGGCCACCGTGTCGGCGTTGATGTTGAGCATCTGTCCTTTTTTATCAATCGCAATCGGGGAAATGACGGGGATGTAATTGTTTTCAATCATGATGCGGAGGAGTCCGGGGTTGATGATTTCGGTTTCGCCGACCCAGCCGATGTCGACGTCTTCTTCGTTGCCGTCGATGATGATTTTTTGATTTTTCTTCTTGGCGGCGACAATCAAATTGGAATCGACGCCGTTTAAACCCACGCCTTTGGCGCCGTGTTTGTTAATCAATGAAACCATTTTCGTATTGATGTTGCCGACCAAAACCATCATCGCGATTTCAAGCGTATCGTCATCGGTGACACGGAGACCGCCGATGAATTTCGGCTGCTTGCCCATCTTTTCCATTTTTTCATTGATTTCGGGGCCGCCGCCGTGAATGATAATCGGGTTGATGCCGACATAATGCAAAAGAACAATGTCCTGAATGATTTTTTCCATAATCGCGGTGTCCTTCTCGGGATTCAGCATCGCGTTGCCGCCGACTTTAATCACCATTGTCGATCCCGAAAAATCGCGGATGTAAGGCAATGATTCAATCAAAACATCTTCTAATTTCAGTGTCATTTCCATTTCCTGCGTTCGTCAATTTTATAATATTTTATTTTATGAGCCTAATGTATTTGACATCTTAAACGTTTTGTTATTTCTTAAAAATATGGTCGGAAAATAAAATCAAATTATCGACAATTCACGAAACGGCTCTTCAAAAACCGTTCTTTCATTCGTCATGTCTTAGCTATTTGTTTTTCAAAATCGTTTTTCTTGCTTTACTTTGCTGCTGTCCGAAAAAACGTATCTCCTCTCAGCCTGTCTGTTTTTCGAAAAACGCAATCGGTTGAGTTTGTATTCGAGGTGGTTTCGAAATATATTCGGTAATTATGTATAAAATTCTCTTGGCTCCGAAATGCTCTTCGAATTTTCGTCAAATCACTATACATCGAATCAATTTTTTCAATAAAGTATTTATATGAGCTTCTACAATTGTTTTCTAGCAATATCGTATAGTATTGCAAAGGTGATTAAGATGGCAGAAACAAGAAACTTTGTTTTAAGAGACAAAAATGGTAACGAATCCGGTGTCTTTACCGGCAAACAGCCCAGACAGGCAGCCTTAAAAGTCGCAAACCGCGGCGCAGGCACAAAGAAAAAGCCCGACACAATCATGCTCAGAGAAAGAGGAACCAAGAAAGTCCACGTTTTCAAAGCATGGAAAGAAGTCGTCGACGCACCCAAAAACAGACCTGCATGGATGCCCGCAAAAATCAACAAACCCTTTGTTGAGAAAGTCAAGATCGAAAAGATCGACGAAATCTAAATTTTGTAACATTTGTTATTTTTATCTTACAGGCAAAGCATTCAATGCTTTGTCGTAAGTTTTTTAACGGTTTGCCGTTAATCTTTTTTCTCTTTTCACACATTTTTTTTACGACGGTTTTGCACTTTTCATTTCTCTTTTGAATTTTATTCGAATTGTCCGCAACAGACTTATAAATGAAATTAAAACAAAAAGCAATCAAAAAAAGAAACAGAAAGCAATCAACAAAAGGAAATGAAATTATGAAAATCGGATTCATCGGCATGGGAAACATGGCTCAAGCAATCGTTAAAGGATTGATTTTAAAAGAAGCCGCGCAGTCTTCAAACATTCTCGCTTACGCGCCGTCACAGGAAAAATTAAAAAAATTCGCCGAAAATACCGGAATCATTCCGTATTCTTCTCTTGAAAATATGATTTCCGATTCCGATTTTGTCGTCGTTGCCGTCAAGCCTGACATCGTTTCGGAAGTGATTGCGCCGATTAAGGATTTGCTTCAAAACAAAGCTTTGCTTTCGATTGCCGCCGGCTGGGATTTCAGTCGTTATGGCGAAATTCTTGACCCGAGCACACGCCACCTCTTTATTATGCCGAGCACGCCGGTTCAAATCGGCGAAGGCATTTCCATTTTTGAACAAAAACATTCTTTGACGGCCGACGAATTCGAACAGGTTGAAAAATTGTTTTCCGCAATCGGAATCGTTCAAATTCTTCCCGGAGATTTGATGGGCGTCGGCGGCACGATCAGCGCCTGCACGCCTGCGTTTTTCAGCATGATTCTGGAAGCGGTTGCAGACGGCGCGGTCATGCACGGTCTTCCGCGCGACGCGGCGTACCGGCTGGCAAGCCAGGCGCTTGCGGGAACGGGCAAAATGCAGCTTGAGACAGGACTCCATCCCGGCGCCCTGAAAGATGCGGTTTGCTCTCCCGGCGGTTTGACGATTCGCGGCGTCGCGTCTCTTGAAAACGACGGCGTCCGCGCCGCAATGATCAACGCGGTCAGCGCGTCCGTGAAGAAATAATCATAAAATTTCACGACTGACATATCATTTTTATATCAACAAAGATTTCTTACCGATACTTACATTAAAAAACACTTGAGGTAATACAAAAATGTCACAATGCCCGATTCTTCCGGACGTTCAGGCCAACCGCCCGACCGTTCCGATTAATCTGACACGCGTCGGCGTGACCGATGTCAAAAAACTGATTGAAATCAAACGGGAAAACAAAAGACCGATTATTTTAATGTCGTCTTTTGATATTTTCGTCGACCTTCCGTCTGATCGAAAAGGCGCCAACCTTTCTCGAAATTTCGAAGCGATTGAAGAAGTTTTAACCAACATTTCCGAATCGCCCGTTTATGAAATTGAAAACTTGTGCGGCGACATCGCCGAAAATTTAATCGGCCGCCACGAATACGCGTCACGCGCGGAAGTTCGCATGAAAAGCGAATACATGATCCGCCGCAAATCGCCGGCAACCGGTGTTGACTGTCAGCAGTTCGTTGATATTTTCGCGGACGCCGTTGCCGAAAGAACGGAAGGCACAAACGCCGTTCAAATCAAAAAACTCATCGGTGCCGAAGTCATGGGAATGACGGCGTGCCCCTGCGCGCAGTCAATGATGCAGGAAGAAGCGGAAAACAAACTCAAAGAACTCGGCTTAGCCGATGACAAAATTTCTCAATTCTTTGACGCGATTCCGATGGCGACACACAACCAGCGCGGCCGCGGTATTATTTCCATTCAAACTTTGGATACGACCGGCGTTCGCCTCGAAAACATCATCGAAATCATCGAGGCGTCCATGAGCTCCAACGTTTATGAAATTTTAAAGCGCGCCGATGAAAAGAAAGTCGTTGAAGAAGCGCACAAAAATCCGAAATTCGTTGAAGACTGCGTTCGAACGATGGCGAAAAAAGTCGTCGACACTTTCCCGCAGCTTCCCGATGACGCGATTATCACAATCAAGCAAATCAACGAAGAAAGCATTCACAAACACAATGCTTTTGCCGAGCGCGTTGCCAAGATCGGCGACATTCGTTCGGAAATTAAAAACGGCTGATTTTTGAATTGAAACGGCGGCATTGCCGTTTCATTTTCCATTTTTTTGCGGCGCTTCGGCGCGCGCAAAACGCCTCATTTTTTCAAAATAAATCAAAATCGTTCCCGCCTTTTTCAAAATGTTTTTTCAAAACAGAATCTTTTTAATCCTTGGACACATTCAAATAAAACATGGCAGAGCTCAAAGTTTTTGACATTCGCGGCCGTGAAATAAAAGTCGGCGATTATGTCAAATACATTAACACGGGAACCATCGGTGAAATCACCGAAATCATGGAAGACGACGAAGGCATTTGGGCGTTTCTCGATTCCACCGAGCTTTATTACAAAATTGATCTTTTGGAACTCACGGACGAAGTCGTGAAAAAGGAAGCCAAACGCAGAGATTTGGAAGCCGATATTGAAGAAAAAATCCGCATGCGCGAAGAAGCCATCGAATCTCTTCAAAACGTCGAAAGCCGCGACGCGCCCGGCGGCGCAGGATAATCTTTTATTTTTATTTTTTTGTTTTATTTTTTGCGGTTTTTAATGACGCATATTCTGAAGCTTTCTGCGCTCAGCCATGATGCATTTTCCGCCGCGCAGGCCGCCGACCGGATTGTTCGGACAGCCCAAAGAATTCATACAGCGCGCCATAACCGCCGCGCCGTGCGCCAGTCCGTCTTCCGCAAAAATTAATTTCTTTTCCGGATTTTCAAGAATTTTCCGGTTTTTCAATTTCTGAATAATCTTTTCTTTTTTGGTTCCGGTAATCCCGGCGCGCCCCGTAATTCCGATAAATGTTTCTTCCCGAATGAATTTTTCTTTGGCGACGCATTGAATCAGCAAAACCAAAATTTCAGACATCACTTCATCCGTCAAAGCCGCGACCGCTTCCAATCCGCCGCTTTGGTAAACGGATTTTCCGATGTCGGCAAGCTTTTCAAAATCCGATCCGTTTTCGCCGACATCGCAGCCGAAAAGAATCGTTCCGGATTTTTTCGCCGCCGCCGCGTTGACGGCAAACGGGCCGAACCGGCTTCGCTTTTCCGGAATTTTCATCACCTGAACGTATTTCATGACTTCGGCGGCAGCCGTTTCAATTTCATTTTGATTCACTTCAATCGCTGCCGTTTCTTCCGGAATCAATTCGTAAGCGCTTTTCTTTTCAAAATCAATATTTTGAATTAAAGCGTCGGCAACCGCACCCGCGTAGCCGCAGAAATTCGCAATCGTTCGCGCGTACGGAATGCCGGCATCGCTGATCCTTCCCGAAAGCGTCGTTCCCATGTCGATTGCGATACACGGATTTCTGAAATCCGCGCCGGTTTGCTTTCCGGCTTCCTTTAAGCCGGCCATCGCCAATTCGCCTTCCATCTCGTTTGACACGATTCCCTCGCCGAATCCGGCAGGCGGGCGAACGCCGGCAACCGCGCCGTCAAAATAAACTTTGTCCAAATACGAATACGGCCGGAGCTTGTCCGGCATATTGTCAAGGCTCAAATATCCGGTCATTTTACGCGGCGGAAATCCGGCTAACAAACAGCCTTCCGCAAGCGCTAAAATAATCATTTCCAAATGTTCGGACTCGGCGGTGACACCGGTTGAACGAACGACAAAATGAACGTCATCCGCCGTCAAATTCTTTTCAAAAAGCGCTTGGCGGATCGTGTCTCTGACGAGTTCTGCCAGTGTGTCTTTTGCCAATTCCGTTCCGCCGATGGTTTTTCCGAAAACATCGGCTGTTTTTGCCGGTTTTTGAATGTCGCGCGTTAAACGAACGCATTTTCCGATGATTTCCGTCTTTCCGGTTTCCAAATCCGTTGATGTCAGAATACATTTCGTTGTCGTGTTTCCGGCTTCGACAGACGCAACTACAAAAGAAGAATCGGTGATTTTCAATTTATTCAAATTGAAATTTTTGCCGAGAAATCGGCTGCCGGCAAATTCATGTTCCACGGACATAATAATCGGAATATTTTATGATGGTTTGAAAAAATCTTTATGCCTTATAATATATTCTGTTACATTCAAATCTTTGAATTTTTAATTCAAATAATAGAATTATTATATTTTGAAAATAACTGTGAAACATAATTTTCATGTTAAATAATTAAAATCTTTGATTTTTTTGAAAGAAATATGAAAAATTCGCCCGTTTCCGGCTTATTTGTTCTATTAATAATCGTGACAATAATTTATGCATACAGATAATCTTTTATTTAATAACTGATACAATTTTTAATATCGTAAAAAACACGTTATCAACCCGTGTGAACTTATACAAATCGCATGAGGGGTACTTAAATGATTCAAAAAGATGAAACGAAAGAACTGGCTTGGGTCGCTCGAATTGCAGTCGATGAGAAAGACATTCCCGAATTCCAAGACAAGATCAATCAAAAATTAGATTTTTACACCGCGATTGCGGACGCGCCGACAGACGGCGTTTTAAAGACTGTCAATCCGTCCCGCTTAAACACGGTTCTTCGAAAAGATGTCGCAGCTCCCTCAATGAGCATTGAAGACGCTCTTGAAAATGCGCCGGAAGTTTATGAAACATCTTTTAAGATTCCGAAAATTTTGTAAGGAAATTCAAATTATTATTGAGGGAAATTATGACAAAAGATATTGCAGCGTTTAAGGCGGCCGGTGAAAAAGCGGTTGCCGAAAGCCTTGAAAAAATCAAAAAAGATGATTTGGGCACTTTTATTACGGTTTGCGGCGGCAAATCTGCCGGCTCGGGGCCGCTTGCGAGCGTTCCGATTGCGCTTTCCGACAATATTTCAACCAAAGATGTTGAGACGACATGCGCTTCTCAAATTATGAAAGGCTATGTTCCGCCGTTTTCCGGCAAAGTTGTTGACGATTTGGAAAAAGCCGGCGCGGTTTTAATCGGCAAAACCAACATGACCGAATTCGGTCTTCTCGGCGCGGCAAGCGCTTACGGTCCTGTTAAAAATCCGCGAGATGCGACCAAGAAAGGCGGCCCATCCGGATCGGCGGCGGCCGTTGCGGCAGGACAGGTTCCGGCAGCCATCTGCTCCGATGCCGGCGGTCTCTTGCGCGTTTCCGCTTCGTTCTGCGGAACGGCGGCGTTTAAGCCGAGCTACGGCGCGATTTCCAGATTCGGTCTCATTTATTACACAGGATCGCTTGACCAAATCGGCGTGACCGCGACAACCGTTTCCGATATTGTCACCATCATGGATATTATTTCCGGAAACGACAAGCGCGACACGACTTCTCTTCCGGAAAAACAGGATTATTCCGGCAAAATCAAAAACGGCGACAAACCGCTTGACGGATTTAAAATTGGTATTCCGGCTGAATTTTTGGACGAGGTCAGCGCCGACGTCATGAAAACCTTTGAAGACTCCGTTGCGGTTTTTGAAAAACTCGGCGCGGTTTGTACAAAAATTTCTTTGAACACGGCGAAATACATGCAGCCTGTTCACGATATTATTGCGGGCGGCGAGAGTTCTGCCATGCTTGCCAAGTACGACGGCACACGATTCGGTCCGCGCGTTGAAGCCGACAACTGGCATGAAATGATTTCAAAAACGCGCGCGCTTTTCGGCCCGGTTGTTGAGCGCAGAATCATGCTCGGCATCTATCTTTTGATGGCCGGTCAGTACAACGATTATTACATGAAATCCATGCAAACCCGAACGCTGGTTATTGACGAATTTGAATCCGTGTTCAAGGAATACGATCTTTTGATTGCGCCGACTGCAAAAACTGTCGCGCCCGACCTCGGCGGCGCTTGTGGTGGCGGCTGCGATTTGGAACTCAGCTCCTATTCTGCGGCGATTGCCGGAACGGATTTGGCAGGACTTCCGGCGGCAACCCTTCCGTGCGGTTTTGTCGGCAAGCTTCCGGCAGGCGTTCAGATTATCGGCGGCTACTTAAAAGATGCGAATGTGATTGTGGCGGCTGAGGCGTTTGAAAAAGCGACCGGCTTTGCCAAATCGGAGGCGATTTAAATGGTTTACGAAAATCCCGACGGTGTTATGATTGGTCTTGAAGTTCACGTTCAGCTCAACAAGGCGAACACCAAAATGTTTTGCAGCTGCACATCGGATTACACCGACAGCGACGCGAACACCTGTCTTTGCCCCGGCTGTTTGGCGCTTCCCGGAACGACGCCCGTTTTGAACGAAAAATCCGTCGATTACGCCATTAAAATCGGTCTTGCGCTCAATGCCGAAATCGAAGATCAAACCGACTTTTTCATGAAAAGTTATTTCTATCCTGATCTCGGAAACGGCTATCAGGTGACTCAGTTTGACCGCCCGATTGTTAAAGACGGTTTTGTCCTCATTGAAGGCGAAGACGGCGAATTAAAAGTCCGCATCTCGCGCGCGCATATGGAAGACGACCCCGGTAAAATGGCGCACTTCGGCTCCATTGAAAAATCCACCGGCAGTATCATTGACTTTAACAGATCCGGTATGCCGCTTGTTGAAATTGTGACGGCTCCCGACATGAGATCGGCAAAAGAAGCGCGCCGCTTTTTGGACAAGCTTCGCAGCATTTTGGAATATTTGGATGTCTTTGACGGTTCTCGCGAGGGCGCGATGAAGGCGGACGCGAACATTTCCGTGAACGTTTTCAACGGCCAGCGCATTGAAGGAACGCGTGTTGAAGTGAAAAACATTTCTTCGCACAAAATGGTTGAAAAGGCAATCAATTATGAAATCATGAGGCAGAAAGACTTCCTCCGGAAGAACAAACCCTTGGTTCAGGAAACGCGTCACTATGATGAGGGCAGAAACGTGACAATCAGTCTTCGTGTGAAGGAGACTGCTGATGATTACCGCTACTTCCCCGACTTTGATTTGGTGCCGTATTTTGTCGCCGACCGCGTTGACGGAATCCGCGCGACCATGCCGGAATTGCCGGATGCCAAGCGTGAGCGTTTTGTCAAGCAGTACGCGATTTCCGATGCGCACGCCAAGAGTTTGGTGACGGAGCGCGCTTTCGCCGATCTTTTTGAAAGCGTTTCTGCGAAAGTGGACCCGAAACTTGCCGCTTCCTGGGTGGCCGATACTGTTAAGGGCGAGCTCAATTATCGTAATTTGCCGGTCACGGCTGTCAGCGCCGATGATATTATTACGGTTGTCAAAATGGTTTCAAACAAAGAAATCAGCGAGGAAAGCGGTGTTACCGTCATTCGTACGCTTTTAGATGAAGGCACAACGCCGGCGGACATTGTCAAAGCGAAAGGCTTGGGAATGGTTGCCGATGATTTCATCGCGACAGCCGCCAAAGAAGCGATTGCCGAAAGTCCCGACGCGGTTGCCGACTACAAAGCCGGTACCGAAAAAGCGCTGAACTTTATCGTCGGAAAAGTCATGCAGAAAGCCAAAGGAAAGGCGGACGCAAGACTGGCTCGTGAAATGGTTCTCAAAGAACTTGAAAAATTGTAAGAAATCGGGATTTTCCGATTTCTCTTCTTTTTTTTGAAAAATTATGGTTTGATTTTTCGTTTGCTTTTTGAAAAATTATGGTTTGATTTTTCGTTTGCTTTTTGAAAAATTATGGTTTGATTTTTCGTTTGTTTTTTGAAAAGCGGAGCAGCTCGCGCGCGGCGGCGCTGTGCTACGGCGGCTACACTCAAAAGAAGCAGATGCAGGCGGCAACGCAAACCGCAAGGTAGCTGCAGCAAACGCAAACCTGACGACAGCGGCAACTTAAAACTGAATTTTAATTTTCAAAAACGGCGCCGACTTTTTTCATATCCTCAAAAAAGCCGGGATATGAAATTTGAACGGATTCCGCAGTGTCAACCGTCACGCCGCCGATTACCATTCCCGCGATAAAGAGCGACATGACGATTCGGTGGTCATGATGACCGCAAACGGGCGCGCCTTTCATTTTGTTTTTGCTTTTTTCACCTGAAATGAAAAGGCCGTAATCGGTTTCTTCAATCACGGCGCCGACTTTTGTTAATTCTTCTGTCATGGCTTTTAATCGGTCGGTTTCTTTGAAACGGACGTGTTCGGCGTTTGTAATCCTCGTTTCGCCGTCTGAAAATGCGCCGAGAACAGCCAGTGTCGGAACCAAATCCGGCGTTTTTCCGGCATCCCAGTTTATTCCTTTAAGCCGTTTGCCGGTTTTATTTGAAACATGAATGACGCCGTTTTCTTTATCCCAAGAAATATCGGCGCCGGCTTTTTCTAAAATTTCAACAATCGCGCTGTCGCCTTGCGCCGACGGAAAAAGGCCGGTCATCGTGATGTCGGCACCGGGAATGAGCGCGGCGGCCGTCAAAAGATAGGACGCTGAAGAAAAGTCGCCGGGGATTGTGTAATCGCCGAGATCGTATGTTTGGTTTCCGGGAATTGAATAGATGAGAACATGTTTTTCAGATTCCGTGCCGTCTTTTTCAAATATTTTTTCCCATTTCAGATATTCATTTATGTCGACACCTGCTTTTTCGGCAATTTCAATCGTGATGTCAACATATGGTTTTGATTTCAAATCATTGTAAATCGAAATCTTTGAATCGGTTTCCAAAAGCGGACAGGACAAAAGAAGCGCGGAAATAAATTGAGAACTCATGCCGCCGTCGATAACATAATTGCCCGGTTTGATTTTTCCTTTCACCAAAAGCGGCGCGCAGCCGTTTCCGTTGACTGAAATAACGTCGGCGCCGGCTTCGTTTAATGTTTTTAAAAGCGGCGCATTTGATCTTTTTTGAATGGACTCATCGCCGGTCAAAACAACTTCGCCGTCGGCAACCGCAGCAAGCGCGGTCATCAGCCGAAGCGTCGTTCCCGAGTTGCCGACATCAATCGGTTTTTCGGGTGTCTTCGGCTTTCCGCCAAAACCTTTGACAACGATTCTTTTTTCATTCGTTTCCGGATCTGTTTTTTCTTCAATATTCGCGCCGAACATTTTACAAGCGTTCATGGTCGACAATGTGTCGGCCGACAAAAGCGCGTGAGACAACTCACATTCATTTTTTCCGAGAGATGCGATAAAAACGGCGCGGTGCGTGTAGCTTTTAGATGCCGGTGCTGTTATTGTTCCGACGGGCATTGATTTTTTAACAGAGACGTTCATTGAAATTCCTATTCTTTTTTATGGATTATAAGGATTCGTTTTTCAAACACGAAATCCGTTTTTTAAAAATATTGAATAATTATTATTCATCTCAATTTTTGATAACTATATATTATATTTGTCATATATTCATCTACTTATGCAAACGGTTATATAGAATTCTCTATATTTATAATCTATCACTTTCTCAAAATAAAATAATTGCAATTGAACCTCTTTTTCGGTTTATGCTTCCGGCCGCGAAGAATACATAATTGCGATTTAAGGGCTTAATTTAGCGGATTTAATACTCAAATTTAAAGTTTTGAGGTTGAATTATGGACAAAAAAAACAATACAAAATTAAAAATCCGAAAGACGGCGTTGACTGTTTTGGTGTTCGCATCCGTCTTTCTGATTTTCAGCACAATGGCGGTCGCCGGCGCGGCAACGGATGTTAAAACCGTTTCCGATTTCAAAAATATGGCAAACGGCGGCGATTACGTTTTGACCAACGATTTGGTGATTGACACCGAAACATGGGACTCTCTCGTTCTGACGAATCTTATATTAGACGGCAACGGCCAGGCAATCATTTTGACTTCCGAAAGCGGTTCTGATTTCAAAGGCGTTTTCAAAGAACTTCAAGACTCAACAGTTTCAAATTTGACTGTCAATGTTGCCACCGATTTGCAGTTCAGCGGAACATCCGGCATTTTGGCGGCAACCGTGGTTGATTCAAATATTGACAATTGTCATGTCAATATTTATGAAACCGTTACCGTTACAGGAATCGGCTTTTCAGCTTTCGGCAGTTTAATCGGCGACTACGACAGCAGCAGCGGCGAAGCCGTCAGCAGCAGCAGCGTCAGCATCTTCTCTCAACTCGAAGGTATTGACAATACAGGCGGTTTAATCGGAACGCTGACAAACGGCACCGTCACACAAAGTTATGTTTTCGGCGATGTTTCGGCAACAGGCAATGCTGTCGGCGGTTTAATCGGCACAATGGTTGACGGAACTGTTACGGAATCTTACGCGACAGGCGGTGTTTCCGGAAGTGTCGGTATCGGCGGTTTGATCGGTCAAATGGAAGACGGAACGGTTGAAAATTCCTATTCCGCTCCTTACGCGGACAGCATTTTGACAGGGTCAAGTGTCGGCGGTCTTGTCGGTTTTATGTCCGGCGGCGATATCGAATATTGTTATTCGGCGCACCTGTCTCAAAAATTAATCGGCGATGCAATCGGCGGATCGGTTTCAAATTCTTATTTCGTCAACACGGTTTCCGATACTTACGGAACAAACAAAACCGATGCCCAAATCAGATCGATTGATACATTTTCCGGCTGGGATGTGGAAAAAAATATAGTCAGCAGCAAAGTCTGGTTCATTTATGACAGTTATACTTACCCGCAGCTTTCCTGGCAAAAACAGCTGACCTATGACATTTATGTCGACTCGGTTGACCATCTCAAAGAAATCGGCCGCGACTGGGCAACGATTCAAGACGCGCGCGGAAATACCGTGAGAAGCTTTGCAAATGCGCGCTATATCCAAACCGATGACATCGAATTTACAGGAACAATCAATACGGCAAACGTTACATATCCGTATTTTAACGGCATGTATGACGGAAACGGTTACGAAATCCGGGATTTAACCATTGAATATTTGGGAACAAATGTTTATACCGGTCTTTTCCCTTGCGTTATTGACGGTGTTTTCCAAAACATAAAAATTGTTAACGCGGATGTTTCTTCAACTGCAGGACACGACGGTATTTTAATCGGCCGCATTTATGATGAAGACAGTTTTGTCAAATCGATTTCAACTCAAATTATTAATTGCTCGGTTGACGGCAAACTTCAAGGAACAAGTTATGTCGGCGGTCTTGTCGGAAATCATACAAACGGAACGCTGAGCATCATTCATTGCATTTCATCAGTCGATGTGTCCGGAACCGACAATTATGTCGGCGGACTCGTCGGTTTCAGCAGCGGCCCGAGCACACTTGTTTACAACAGTTCCTCTTCCGGCTCTGTTAAATCGTCTCAAAATAATGTCGGTGGCCTTCTCGGCGGCGGCGGTTTGGCTTATTCGAGTTCTCCTCGACACAGTTTGACAATTCTTGACAGTTCGTCTTCCTGCTTGATTGAAGCGATGGAAAACGCCGGCGGTCTTATCGGATATATTTGGTTCGAGTCAAATGCCGGCATTTACAACAGCAATTATGTCGGATCTGTCGCAACAACAACCCCGATGGGAACGCGTTCAGCTTCTTTCTTCGGTATGCAAATGGATTCCGGCGCAGGCGGTTTAGTCGGAAACATCCGTTCGGATACTTTGATTCAAAACAGTTATGCGGCAGGAACAGTCGAATCGGCTGATTTCGGCGCCGGCGGTTTGGTCGGCTGTAAGATTGAAGGCGTCCTGACAATTGCGGATTCCTGCTTTGACGGAGACGTCACGGCGGCAACAGACGGCGCGGGCGGTTTAGTCGGATCCACAAACGGTGTTGACATCAGCGGCAGCAGCGCTTCCGGAATTGTCACGGTCGGCGGCGATTACGCCGGCGGTTTGCTCGGCAACACTTATCTTTCCGCGAAAATCGAAAAAAGCAGTTTCGCAGGAAATGTTATCGCAGACGGCAGCAATGTCGGCGGATTGGTCGGCGCGATTCAAAGAAACGGAACGGTTTCTGAGAGCACGGCATCTGCAAACGTTCAAGCCAAATCAAATGTCGGCGGTTTAATCGGTTTCTTGAATTCTGGAACCCTTTCTGATTGTTACGTAAACGGCAGAGTTGTTGCGGATTCCGAATCCGGAATCTCGGCAGCAGGTGGCGCAATCGGCTATCTTTCCGCTGCGGAAAGCAATTCTGATTTGGATCGCATTTATTCGACAAGTGAAGTTACAGGTGCCGGCAGCGCTGTCGGTGGTCTTCTCGGTCTTGTCGGAGACGGCGTTTCCGTCAACACCGTGGCTTTAAACGACAGTTTTGCGTTCAATGATTATGTCAAAGGCGCGTCATTGGCAGAAACCGGACGCGTTTTCGGAACGGTTGACAGCGGCGTCAATTTCGTTTTGGATAGCATTCAGGTTTTGGATTCCATGCAAGGCAATTTCGATATTTCAAAAGAAACGGCTGATGTTTTTGAAGTCGGAACGAATGATCTTTGGAACACTTTTGATGACAGCGGCAATCTCGGCACCGTTTGGGAACCGCTTTCCACCAACAGCTGGAAAGCCGACCTGACATCCGAATACGGTTTCCCGATTCTGACCTGGCAGGCAGGCTCGCTCGGCATGTGGCAGCCGTGGCCGCAGAACGCGGCAGCATCCGGCGGCGGAAGCGGTTTCGGACAGGCTTATGTTGTCAACCCTGAAACGCCCTCCGGTGAAGCCGGCAACGCAGGCTCCGACAACGGCAGCAATGTCAGCGACGGTTCCGGACAAAACACACCGGCTCCCGGTTATTCGGATGATTTGCCGAACGGTTCGGCATCTTTCCCGTATTGGATTTTGATTGTCGGTTTCATTGTTGTCGCAGGCGCCGTCATTTTTGTTGTCGGCCGCAGATACATGAAATAAAAATCAAAAGTAAAGTAAAAATTGTAAAAATAAAATGAAATTAAAGTAAAAATTGAAAAATAAAATGAAATTAAAACAAAGGCGAATTTCGCCTTTGTTTTTTTTGAAATCTTTTTTGAAATCTTTTTTGAAATCTTTTTTGAAATCTTTTTTGAAATCTTGGCATTTTTGTTAATTTTTGGTTGATTCGTCAAAATAATTCGAAAAACGCCTGGATTTTTCAGACTTTTTTAATTTTTTTAAAACAAAATCAGTTGAATTTTATATTTATTTTTCAATTCACGCGAAACGGATTGATACATGAACATTCATTAAAAACCTTTTGATAGAAAGTTTAATTGTTTTTTTCCTTTTTGGGTTATTTTTTGATTTTATTTTCTGATTCGGACAAAATAACACGACCCGGTTTCAAAGTATTAACTTTTGTTAAAAATTAATCATTATATTATTCCGCCGATTATTATTGTAAACCCGTTATAATTTGTGAACTCAAAACCTTTAAGTACGAAATTTACGAATTTGATAGATGATTGGAATGATAAACTTGAACAATCTGTAATAGATCTATTTTAGCAGATTTGTTCTACCATCGGTTCGTATTTTTTATCATCCCGATTTCGTTTTAACATAATAAGGAGGATATATCCGTGTCTGACACAGTAGATATCTACAGCGATAGAGGACAACTCTTAGAGAGCAACGTCAACATTAGAGACCTTGCTCCGGTCAAAAACAAGGCGATCCAGAAAATTATCATGGACACCAAACGTTCAGTTGCCGTTAACCTCGCCGGTATCGAGAAATCTCTCGCAACCGGTAAAATGGGCGGCGCTGCAAAGCAAATTCTCGGCCGTAAACTTGAGTACAACTTGGTTGAAAACTCAGGCGCAATCGTCGATGCAGTCAAAAAATTGGTTCAGGTCGACGAAGGCGACGACACCGTTGTCAAGCCCTTGGCCGGCGGTAAACAAATTTTGATTCAGATCCCGACAGCACGTTTGATGTCCGGCGCAGAATCCACCGCCTCCATGACTGTCAGTGCGGCAGCCATGACACAAGCAATTCTTGATGCTTACAACACCGACATGTACGACTCTATGATCGTCAAAGCAGCCTGCTGGGGCAGCTACCCGGTCACAGTCGGTATGGCCGGCAGCCCGATCAAAGGAATTCTCGACATCCCCCAAAACAATGAGGGTCTCGGCTATTCACTCAGAAACATCACATCCAACCACGTTGCAGCCATTACCGGAAGAAACGCAATGAACGCAGCCGCGCTCTCCTCAATCTATGAGCAGACCGGTATCTTCGAAATGGGCGGCGCAATCGGTGACTTCGAAAGACACCAGCTCCTCGGTCTTGCTTACCAGGGCTTAAACGCCAACAACATGGTTTATGACATGGTCAAAGAAAACGGCAAAGACGGAACCGTCGGAACTGTTATCGAATCCATGGTCGCAAGAGCCATTGAAAACAAGATCATCCACGTTGACAAAACCGGTCCTTCCGGCTACAACTTCTACAAAGCAGACGATGTCGCAATGTGGAACGCGTACGCAGCAGCAGGTACACTTGCAGCTTCCATGGTCAACTGCGGTGCATCACGCGCAGCACAGGACGTCGCAGCAACAATGCTCTACTTCAACGACATCCTCGAAAAAGAAACAGGCCTTCCGGGCTGTGACTACGGTAAACTCCAGGGTGCATCCGTTGGTTTCTCCTTCTTCAGTCACTCAATCTATGGTGGCGGCGGACCGGGTATCTTCAACGGTAACCACGTCGTTACAAGACACTCCCGCGGATTTGCTATCCCCTGTGTCGCAGCAGCAGTGTCTCTTGACGCAGGAACTCAGATGTTCACAATCGAATCCACATCCCAGCTTATCGGTGATGTGTTCGGTACAATGGACGAGTTCAGAGAACCGATTAAAGCCGTTGCAGGAGCCCTCTAAATAACCAAAGATGAAGGTCTGATGAAACTATGACATGTCCCACTGAATCAGGATGTAATTGCGAACCCGCAAGCGGAAACACAGTTCAGATTGAAATTGTTCCGCAGAGAATCTTGAGTCCTGATACATCGGAAAAGCTTCTCGGAAGAATTTACGATTGCGACGGCATTATCAGAGTACAGGTCCAAGGATCCCGTCTCCCCGACAAAGTCGGATACGGTCCCGGAACCGGCGAAAAAGTCAATCACCCGCTTAAAAAATCAATTGAGGTGGAAGGTCAGCAAGTCGACATGCGTGTCACTTTAAGCCGTCTTCTCGTTGAAGTTGACAGCGATCAAACGGCTGATGAAATTAAGAAAATCTGCGATGAAACGTTTCCGTTTCCCTTTGAATTTTACAAAGGCGTGTTTTTCAAGAAATATTCAACCGTCGTTGACTATGCCAAAATGGGTCCCAATCCCGACGAAAGATTGCTCGGCATGACCGATCCGAAAGGCAAACTCGATCAAATTGTCTACATTGAAAAGGAAGAAAAAGACAGCGAATAACTGTTTTGAGAAACTGCGCACTGAGGTTTAAATTATGATGAACTTTGACCGAAACACCCAAGTCGTTGACTGCCGCCTCGGCATCAGCCACGGAAAAGGCGGAAGTCTTGCGAGAGCAGGCACGCTTTCCCAGGCCGGTAAGCTTGATGTGGTCGTTGTGGCGATGGGTTCGGGCAGAAGACACGTAACAAAACCGATTTGCGAGATTACATACGCGATTCGCAGAGAAAATATTCAAACCGGCGTTTTGGTCCTTTACGCAGGTACCGGCTACCCCGAGTCGGGCACAATGGGCTCTTTCGGTATTGATCCGAAAGAAATTGACCAAATCAATATGCACAAAATGGCAATCATTCACTTCGGTAATGTGAGAAACCACTTTGTCAAAAAAGCCAGAGATATTTTCAGCGGCGTACGCATTCCCGCAGTTATTATTACACAAGCGCTTGTCGATTTCGAAGATTTCGCAAAAGTCGGCATTAAAACCCGTTACGTCAAACCCAAAGAGAAAGATCAGCTTTCCGACGGTGTTATTATGAATCTCGTCAACGGCGTTACCAGAGGTGACGCGGCTTCACGAGAAAAACTCAGTGAGATTATCGTTAAAGTAAAGGAAACATTAGGCCAAATCCAATAAGGAGTTAAGAATATGGCATACAAAGCACAATATTATCCCGGTACAACCTCTGTTGCAGACAACAGAAGAAAACACATGGGTCACAACTTGGAAAAATTGAGAGAAATTTCCGACGAAGACTTGACCGCAATCCTCGGCCACCGCGCCCCCGGTCAGGACTACCCCAGCACCCACCCGCCGTTAGCGGAAATGGAAGAACCGCCGTGCCCGATCAGAGAACTGGTCGAACCCACACCCGGCGCAAAAGCAGGCGACCGTGTCAGATACGTTCAGTTCGTTGACTCTATGTACAACGCACCGTCCGTTCCGTACGTCAGATCCTACTACGCAGCCATCAACTTCAGAGGCGTTGACCCCGGTACACTTTCCGGTCGTCAGATTGTCGAAGCACGTGAGAGAGACATGGAAATTGTCGCAAAAGATCAGATCGAAACCGAAATGACCTGCCCGGCACGCTCCAGCCTCCGCGGCGCAACTGTCCACGGTCACTCTGTCCGTCTCCAGGAAGACGGCGTTATGTTCGACATGCTCGACAGAGCAAGACTCGAAGGCGACGTCATCATCATGGACAAAGACCAGGTCGCAATTCCGCTCGACAGAAAAGTCAACCTCGGCAAACCCATGTCCGAAGACGAATTAGCCAAGAGAACCACCATCTACCGTGTGGACAACGTTCCGTTCAGATCCGATGCAGAAGCAGTTGAATGGGTTCAGAGAGTTTACCTCCAGAGAACTCAGTACGGCTTCAGACCCGGTGTGGAGAAAGCACAGTAAGGAGTGACAAAAATGGCACAAGAAGATATTTTTGCAAGATTTAAGAGATCCATGGAAATCAAATTCGCTGAGGACTATGGTGACAACAGACAGGGCGGAACCGACATTACCTCCAAGACTGAAAAATTCTACAGACTTGGTCCGGAACAGAGCCCCAGAAAGAGAGAAATGATCAAAGCCGGTAAGGAAATCGCTAAAAAGAGAGGCCTTGTCGGTTACAACCCCATGATGCACACCGGTGCACCGTTGGGTCAGAGAGCCATCACACCGTACAGAATTTCAGGCACAGACCTCGTTTGTGACCCGGATGACTTACACTATGTCAACAACGCCGCTATGCAGCAGATGGTTGACGACATTAAGAGAACCAACATTGTCGGTCTCGACATGGCTCACGACACACTCGAGAAGAGATTGGGTAAGGAAGTTACACCTGAAACAATCAACAACTATCTCGAAAACCTCAACCACTCCCTTCCGGGCGGCGCTGTCGTTCAGGAAATGATGGTTGAATGTCACCCCGGCTTAGTCGACGACTGTTACGTTAAAATGTTCACCGGTAACGATGACCTCGCTGACGAAATCGACAAGCAGTTCTTAATCGACATCAACAAGATGTTCCCCGCAGAACAGGCAGAACAGTTAAAAGCAGCCATCGGAAACTCTTCCTGGCAGGCACTCCACATCCCGACAATCGTCATCAGATCTACTGACGGCGGTCAGACCAGCAGATGGTCTGCAATGCAGATCGGTATGTCCTTCATCTCCGCGTACAACATGTGCGCCGGTGAAGCAGCTGTCGCTGACTTGTCCTACGCTGCAAAGCACGCAGGTTCCATCAACATGGGTGAAATGCTCCCCGCAAGACGTGTCAGAGCACCCAACGAACCCGGAGGAGTCCCGTTCGGTCACCTTTGTGACATTGTCCAGTCCAGCCGTGTCAACGTCGAAGACCCCGCAAAGGTCGCTCTCGAAGTTGTCGGCGCAGGCTGTGTCATGTACGACCAGATCTGGCTCGGTTCCTACATGTCCGGTGGTGTCGGTTTCACACAGTACGCAACCGCAGGTTACACTGACGACATTTTGGACAACAACTTGTACTACAACCTTGATTACATCAACAAGAAGTACAACAACGCAGCCAAGACCGGTACTGCAAACAAAGTGAAGGCAACCAACGAAGTCATCAAAGACATCGCAACAGAATCCACACTCTTCGGTATCGAAGAATACGAGAGATACCCGTCTGCACTCGAAGACCACTTCGGCGGTTCCCAGAGAGCAACATCCCTCGCAGCCGCAGCCGGCTGTGGTGTCTCCATCGCAACAGGAAACGGTAACGCAGGTCTTTCCGGCTGGTACCTCTCCATGTACCTCCACAAGGAAGCATGGGGCCGTCTCGGCTTCTACGGCTACGACTTGCAGGACCAGTGCGGTGCCTCCAACGTTTGTTCATACCAGGGCGACGAAGGTGCCCCCGCAGAACTCCGCGGTCCCAACTACCCCAACTACGCTATGAACGTCGGTCACCAGGGCGGTTATGCCGGTATCACAATGGCAGCACACTCCACAAGAGGCGATGCCTACACCGTCAACCCGTTGGTCAAAGTTTGTTTCGCAGACGACCTTCTTCCGTTCGACTTCACCAGACCGAGATACGAATTCGGTCGCGGCGCACTCAGAGAATTCGAGCCTGCCGGTGAAAGAACATTGGTCATTCCGGCCAAATAATTTCATAGTCAATAAAATTCAGTTTTGTCGGACATTTGTCCGGCAATTCTTTTTCTTTTTTTTGAATGTTTTTTCGGGTTATTTGGAAAATTCTTTTTTTGAGTTGTTTTTTGTTGGTTTTTCATTTTGTTTTTGTTGGATTTGTTTTTTCTTCCAGTTTTTAACTTCCAAATCATTCGCAATCAAAGAAAATCATTTATAATCTTCTTCCTTTTATTTTTTCGATACTATGTCTTCAAAATTCACATCACGAAAACTCGGCGTTATTTTGCTTGCAATTTCCATTCTCATCATCGCGTCAGTTGTCGTTTACATGTTTTATGAAAGCCAAAAGCCTGAAAACAAAAACTTGGGTGAAGTCCTTATCAATTGGTATATTCCGGATTATGATAAACTGGTTTCAGATTCCGATCTCATTGCAGTTGCTACGGTTACGAGTAAAAAAGGGATTTGGGGGACTGATGACGGTGAAAAGCCGTCCGGTTTTGATATTTACAAATCGGGAATTTACACCGAATATACATTCCAACCCGACGATGTTTTGAAAGGAAACACCACAACAATCATCGGCCGCGCTCAAGGCGGGGAAGTTGACGGCTACACGCTGAAAGCCACGCAAACGTCTTCTTTTGAAGTCGGCGATCAAGTGCTTTTATTTTTGACGAACAACAAAGATGCCGACGGGAATCGGATTTTGTGGTATTATATTAATTGGCCGGGCGTTTTCACGGAGCGTGACAACAGTGTTTTTACAAACGACGTTTACGGCAATATTTCGCTTGAGCAATTGAAAAAGGATATTGTCGATTCTGAATCGGCAAATATTTGAATCGCAAATAATAATCTCAAAAAGGGTCGTGAAAGGGTCGTGAATTAATATGACTGAAAGTTCGAAAGGAATGAAAATCGCGGCGGTTCTTTTCTTCGCCGTTTTAATCGTTGTCGCGGTTTTGGGTGTCGGCGACAGCTGGGAACATCAAAGGGGAACAGGACTGCCGGTTAACGGCAGCATCGGAATGATGGTGATTTGTTACCATTTTCCCGATTTTGAAGAACTGGCGGATTTTGATTTGATTGCAGTCGGAACAATTTCTGATAAATACGGTTCTTGGGGAACCGAGGACGGCGAAAAGCCTTTGTCAAAATACAAACTCAGAAGCGCCGGAATTTATACTTATTATGAATTTGAAAATTTTGAGATTTTGAAAGGCAATGCTTCCGAATTGATTGTTCGGACACCCGGCGGGGAAGCCGACGGTTACACTTTTTATGTCACGACATCCCCTTAGCTTGAAACCGGTGACACTGTTTTGCTGTTTCTGAACACAACTTATGACGCGGACAACAATGTTTTGAATTGGTATTATATCGGCGCGCCGAATGTGTTTACGGAAATTGATGACGGCGTTTTTGAAAATGACTGGTACGGTTCAACTTCAATTGAACAAGTGAAAGACGAAATTGCCAAAGCACCGGAAAGAAAAGCAGAATAAGAAGCATATGAAGCAAAAATAAAAGAAATAGATGAAAGTTTGAAAGGAACAATATGGGAAGGACTTTTAGTTCAATATGATATTTGAAATGTGAAATTAATAGGGTAATCCCTATTCGGCACGTTTGATGCGTTCTTCAATATCTTTTTGAGCTCTAATATTATCTCGCTCGATTTCTTCTAATTCTTCTTGGGTAAATTTAATAGTTCTTCCGGTTGGTCTTAATATTTCACTGAATGATTCGTGTCTCATATTTTCACTTCTTGACCTCTTCTATTTTATAGAATATAACTTCAATTAATTCATCTTCCGAACTTTTAATTAAATGTTTCGAAATGTTGACAATTATATAATTTGATTTTCTTGGTCTTAATACTTCAAATTCAGAATCATCAATTTTTAAAGCTTTCATTTTAGGTTTTATTTTCAACTGAAAAATAATCGGTTTTTGAGAATTCGTATATTCCAATGCTTTTCCTAATTTCAAACTGAAACTTCCGTAAGCATCATCAACATATTCCGTCCCGACAGAATGATCTTCCGGCAGCCAATCGACTCCCGAAACACCGCGATAAACAAACGGGTTTCCTTTCACTCTTCCTTTTTCGATTGCAGAATCTAAATTTTCAATGTGAAAATCAATGAGTTCTTTTTCATCGTGTTTCATTTTGTCATAAAAATCTGAATGGCGGCAGCAATTGTTAATTGAGTAGCAATATGCTTTTTGATGCCACGCTTCCGGAATCTCAAAGCTCCAATCACGTTTTTGTTCGTTCCATGGATGAATATCCTGATAATTTCCGAGAGCAATTTTCTCGGCGGATGTCAGCTCCTCTAAAACAATGCATTTGATATCGGATTTCGATTTTACAACATATTCGGCAGGCGTTTCTAAAATGATGCCGGACAGATTTTTCCTGCCGCTGTCGATTGCTTGGTTTTTCGTTATTTTTTCCATAAAGGTTTGCTTTCACTCAAAACCCTTAAGCTGATCGTTTTTTCAAAAATCGTAATGTTTATATCCCGTTTATTTTGCATCAATCATTTTTCGGCCGGCGGCAGCCCGAGCGCATTAATCTGTTCAATCAATTCCGTAAACGCTTGAATTTCAAATTCCAGCAATTCTTCTTTTGTCATGCTTGCCGACATTTCGCCGTCAATGGAAAGCGTGTCGGGGCCGCGCCGAACAATGCGTTTTGATTTTTCGGGAATTAAAATTTCTTTCACGTCTTTTTCGTGAACGAAACAGCGCCCCGGAATGAAAACCGTATCTTTCATTTCGGTTTGGTCGATTTTCCTGAAATCATCGGCGGTAATCAAACAGCCGATGTCTTTTTCGGCGGCAACTACATTGACGGTTCCGCCGAGTTTTTCAAAAATTTCTGAAAGGCGCGAGGCGGCGGCAGTGCTTGTAATAATCGTTGCTTCCATGTTGATTTTCGGAAGTTTTGAAAGCGCTTCCGGAACGTTTCGAATCGCAAAAGGAGAATCCAAAAGCGGATCTTCAAGCGGCGTTCCCGAAATTCGAAGATTCGGATGATTTTTTGCTGCGGTTCGAACGATTTCGGCGAACTCTTCAATCGTGTGAGACACAACACCCGGAATCACCGGCTCGTTTCCGAGAATTAAACCGTTTTCCGTTTTGTTTGCAAAACGCATGAGAAGCGCGCCTTTCGCGCCGACTTTTTCAAGCCACGAAATCGTTTCTTCCAAAACCGCACCGTCGTTTGCGCCGGGAACGAGAACGATTGCCGCGTAAACATTGCAAAATCCGCAAAGTTCTTCAAAAACTTTGAGCGACATTTCCGGTGTCGGGTCATGCATGTATTCTTTTCGAAGCGCAGGATCGGACGAAAAAAGCGTGAAGTTGACTTCCTGAATACCGGCGTCTTTTAAAAACGGTCCTTCCGATCCGTCAAAACCTTTGCCGCTGGTGTAACCGATTTTTACGGGCAAACCGAAATCGGAAAGAAATGACAGGAGCGGCAAAAATTCCGGATAACAGCTGACATCGCCGCCGCCGGTAATCACGAATCCTGTGATGTCTTCGGCTTTCATGTTGTAAATCTTGGAAGCAGTTTCATCTAAAACCTGTTTCATCGGCTTAAAACCGTGATGAGATTCGCGAACGCTTCGAGTGCAATAATCGCAGCCTTTCACGAAAGGCGGACAATATTTGCAGCCGAGCGGCTCGGTTGCGCCGACTTTTTTAAAATAGCAATATTTGCAGAATCCGCGGCAGTCCGTTCCGGGATTTCCGCCGACATCAACCAAGATTTCCATGAGGACTAAAAAGAATGTTTGATATTAATAAATTGTTGGCTGAATATGAAATTGAGATCGTGAATTCAATCTTCATTTTTATATTTTTCATTCAAACGTTCTATTTCTTTATCAAGCATTTCTTCAGCATAAACAATTTCTTTTTCGATTTCTTCCATTTCTTGAGGCGTAAATTCTATTATGCGTCCGGTCGGTCTTAAAAATTCGCTCATTGATTCGTGTCTCATGTTCTCACTTCAAGATCTCTTTTATGATGTATATCTTTACTTCTTTACTCATGGTTTTTATATTTATTTTTCGTTTTGTTATTTTTATGATTTTGTATGTGCATTTTCGCGGTCTTAATACTTCATGTTCGGCATGGTCAACCTAAAATGCTCTCATTTCAGGTTTTAAAGTCAATTGAAAAATAATCGGATTTTTTGGATTAACATATTGATATGCTTTTTCGAATTCTAAACTGAAACTTCCAAATGCATCTTCAGTATATTCTGTTTTTTCGCCATGGTTCTCAGGCAGCCAATCAACTTCAGAAACGCCTCTGTAAACAATGGGATTTCCGATTATTTTTCCTTTTTCAATGAGAGTGTCTAAGTTTTTGATTCGAAAATCAATCAAATCTTGTTCCTCTTTTACCATAGAATTGTAAAAATCTTGAGATCGGCAGCAAGAATTAATGACATAACACCAGGGTTTCTTTTTCCAATTCTCAGAAATTTTAAAACTCCAATCTTGTTTTTGAGTGTTCCATGGGTGAACATCTTGATAATCTCCAAGGGAAACCATTTCAGGTATTGTTGGTTTTTCTGTTTGGAAACATTGAACTGATTTTAATTCTTTTTGTGCGTTGTATGTTCCCGGAGCTTCCGCAACGATATTCCCGATCTGTTTTGGTTTTACCGACGTGTCAAATTCTTTTTCTTCCATGTTTTTTTCAAAACAGAACTTGTTCTTTAATCCGTTTATTTTTTCAAAAAAGGAATGTTTATATATGAAATGTCAAAAATCAATTTTTATTCTTCGTCAATCCCGATATCTTCAATTTTTAAAGCTTCGGGAAGCATTAAAAGAAACGGCAAACTCCGCGCGTCATCAACATTATTAAATGCCGTTCCAATCAGCGTATTGACATTGTATCGGTCTTTATTTTGACAATAATACTTTTCAGACGGCAGTTTGATGTAAACTTTCCCGAGTTTTTCCGCCAAAAACCATTTTTCAAGCAAAATCGCTGCTTTCATATTATTTTTGACAAACGGGTGAATCAAAAACATTTTCAGATGAATGAGCGATGCGTGGTAGAAAACTTCTGCCGGCGACATTTCTTCTCGCAGCAGCTGACGGATTTGCTGAAACAGCGCGGTCATCAGCGCCTCGACATATTCGGATTCGGGCGGTTTGTAAATTCGGCGCCCACGCTCGTTAAAAATGGCGACCTGAACACGGCGGTAAGCAATCGTCATCGTTTTTTTATTCGGTCCTTTTAAAATTTCAGACAAATAATAAACGGCTTCATGGAAATTCTGCTCGTTCAATTCTTTTTGATAAGCCGTTTGGTAAGCGAGAATGCCGCGAACGATTTCATCTTCACCGACATCTTTTGACGGTGATTTCTTCTCAGCCTCCCACAGCCACCAAGCAAGCTGTCTGAAAATATCTTCGTCTTCCTCTTCGGACAAATGATTGAATTTTTCAACAAATGCTGCTGTCTGCTGCCGTAATTTTCGGCCGGCGGCATCATTGAATTTCATAAAAAATCTTTTGTCGGTGACTTCCATTTGTTTTCCCCGACCAAAACAACAGCTTCATTTATTTAAACGTTGAGATAAAAAAGTAAAGAAAATGAATCATATTGTTTTTTGTTTCGATTCATTTCCGAAATTTGTTTTGGTTTATCGTTTTTTATTTTCGTTTTTGGCTCGTTTTTTTATTCAATTGTTTTTATTCGCTGTTGTTCGTTTTTTTCCAAAAATTCTTATTTTTTGGATCCGACTCTTCTTTTTGCTCTGGCGTAAAGAACGCCCGTTGTCAAAATCGCGAGAATCAAAAATATCGGCAAAACAAATCCGGCTGATCCGTTTTTCACGTCATTGCTCTGAGCATTGTCTTCAACCTGCGTTTCAAAAGCCGGGATTTCGTTTCCGGCGGTCATTGGCTTCACGCTGTCTTCTGCTTCCGGCGTTACTTCCGGTTTTGTTTCAGGATCAGGCTTTGACGGTCCGGTTGTTCCGGGTGTTTGAGTCGTTGCTTCTGCCGTTTCCGATTGGGCGCCGCGGTTGACGCCGTCATACGCGGCCACTTTGTAATAATAAGTGGTTGAATGTTCCAAACCCGTGTCCAAATATTCAACGAATTCGGTCGTGTCGATTTTTTCATAAACGCCGTTTTCCGTCAACGAACGGTACACGTCATAATCAAATGCGTCGTCAATGACATTCCATTCCAGCCGAATGCTTGACGTGCCGGCAGCTTCCGCAATCAGCACAGGTTTGCCGACGTAAAGGGTCGTCGCGTCGGTCGGGTCGGATGGATGTCCCTCCACGGTATGCACGTATCCGCTCACTTTGTAATAATACGTCGTGCTTTGCTCCAATCCTTCATCGATATATTCGGTGATGTGCGATGTTGTTTGTTTGATTTGACTGTACGGTCCTTCCCTGTAATCTGAACGATACAGCCTGTAACCGTCAACACTTGCAATGTCATTCCATTCAATTTTAATCGCGCTCGAATTAATTGTTGTTGCATAAGCAATCGGCGCAATCGGTTTCAGATGACCTGTTTTGGCGGCATCCATATTCGATCTGTCTGAATAAACGCCGTGCGTTTCGTTGTAAGATTTGACATAATAGTAATATGTCGTATCATAACCCAGTCCGGTATCCTCAAATCTGTTCTCGGTTGTTGTTCCGATATGTACAAACATTCCGCTCGGGAATTCAGATTTGTAGACCCAATAAGAGTCCGCGTAATAATTAATGTAAGACCAGTCAACAATAATTGAACTCGGGCCGCCTGTAATTGCAGTAATATATGGTTCCATCAAAGCCGTTCTGGCAGATGTAATATCTGATTCCGGTCCGTAGCCATCGGTTTCATTATAGCCGGCAACTTTGTAATAATACATTTTCATGCTTTCTAATCCGGTGTCCTGGAATTTCGGCTGACTGGTTACATCTATCATTACATAGACACCGTTTTCAGATGCGGATTTGAAAACATAATAATAATCAGCATTGGCAACCGGACTCCAAGCGACTTCTATGTTAGAACTGCCAATTTCCGCTATGCCTATATATGTCGGCTTCTCGGGAACCGCCGCAGATGCAACAGTCACGAGTGAAATCATCAACGTCAAAAACAGGACAATTGATAATATTTTTCCTTTTTTTATGTTTTTTGTAAAACTCATATTATAACCCCAAACAATCTTAATAGTAATTTTTACTGTTTAAAAGTCATTTCTCTATATAAATATTTCTAAAAAATAGTTTTAATCTATTTGATTATATCACTCATATAATTTTCATTCGGCAATTCCTGTGCCTGCTGATTTGTACAGTTATTTGAAATTTGACATCAATCGGAACTTTGAAAGGTTCCGAAAATGAAAAATGAAAGAAAAAACGAAAGAGAAATTTAAGAGAAAATAAAGAAATGTCCGAATTTTGAAAAAACTTAAAATTTGAAAAACCGGAAAAATCAAAATGATTGAAAAAAAGAATGTCAGATTTTTAAATCAAAAGATTGATTTAAAATCTGATTCATAAAAATTTAATTTTTTATTTTTTGGATTCGTTTCTTCTTTTCGCTCTGACGTAAAGAACGCCTGTTGTCAAAACCGCGAGCAGCAAGAATAACGGGAAGACAAATCCGGCGGCGCCGTTTTTCACTTCCGTTCCCAAAATCTCTTCAACCGGCGCTTCAAAAGCCTGAATCGGACTTCCGCTTGTCACTGTTTTAACATTGCTGTTGATGTCCGGCTCCGGTTTTAATTCGATTTTCGGCTCAGGCGTTGACGGGCCGGGCGTTTGAGGTGTTTTCGTTGTCGCCCAAGCAGGAGCAGATTGCTCTCCACGCTGGCTGCCGTCATAAACGGACACTTTGTAATAGTAAGTGGTCGACGGGCTCAAACCCGAATCCAAATATTGCGTCAAATCAGTCATGTCGATGAGCACATACACGCCGTTTTCATCATCGGAACGATAGACATCGTAATCAAACGCGTCAGGTACCGCATTCCACGTTAATTGAATGCTTTGCGTATCAACAGCTTCCGCCGTCAGAACGGGAACGCCGATTTTAAGCGTTGTCGCACCGGCAGGCTGAGACAAAATTCCGTCCTGTAGATATGTGAATCCCATCACTTTATAATAATAAGTCGTGTCCGGTATCAATCCCCGTGTATCTTCATATCTCGTCATGAATGACATTGTTTGTTCAATTAGGTCATATCCGGAAAATTCGTTTAATGAACGATATATTCGATACCCGTCAACATTTGGAATACTGTTCCATTCCACGTCAATCGCAGTCGTATTCAACGCTGTCGCAAATACAACAGGCGCTTCCGGAATGTAAGGCAATGTTTTAGCGGAGGCGATAGTGGATTGTTCCGAATCAATGTTATAATACGCATTGTGCGCCCGAACGACATAATAATAAGTGGTGTCAGCTCCCAATCCTGTGTCAGTGTACGTTGCTCCGGTCAAATTCGCGATTTCTATGAATCCTCCCCCTGCTGATGTTGATCTGTACAGTTTATAATGGGTGGCATCCATGACAGAGTTCCAGGTGACATGAATTGCGCTTGAATTGATTGTGTTCGCATAAGGTGTCGGCGGATTCAGTTTCATTGGAGTCATGGCACCGGCACTGTCGGATGGGGGTCCGTAAATATTATCCGGTCTGTTGTATGGGACAACATAATAAGAGTATACTGTACTCGGAGCTAACCAACCATCATAAAATACAGTCCCGCCGGTTGCGCCGATTTGCATGAACGGACCGCCTGCGGCTGATCTGTAAACATGATATTCTGTGGCATATGCAGAAGTACCCCAAGATACAGTGATTCGATCCGAATCGGTTGCTATAGCTTGTATATAATATGGTTTGTTCGGGTAGATTGCAGCCGCCACATTCAACGTAGAAATCATCAATATTAAAAGCAAAAAAATCGATAATATTTTTCCCGTTTTTATTTTTTTGTTAATTGTAAAATTCATTTTTTACCCCATATTCTTTAAAAAAATTTTGTCGTTACATTCTATTTACATTATTTAAACATTTCTTAAAAATATATGTAATGTATTTCTTTATATCACTGAAATAGTATACATCTGTTAAAACATTTTTATAAATCCGAAAATCTCAACAAATGGAATCTGATTTGTTATTTTCGAATGCAATTCATGTAACAATTTTAAAAAATGAAATAAATCAAAATGAAGAGTTAAAAATGATTTAAAAATGAGAAAAACAAGAATAAAAAACAGAAAAACAGAATGAAAAAACAGAAAAACAGAATGAAAAACAAAAAATGAGAATAAAAACGCAAAAAACGTAAACAAAGCAAAAAACGTAAACAAAGCAAAAATGTAAACAAGCACAAAAAATAAAAATTAAAAAAGGTTTGAGTCGAACTCAAACCTTTGCTTGACTTGCTGCTTTTCGTTTTCTGTATCTCATGTAAAGATACACGGCAATGACGATTAAAAACAGCAAAAGAAGCGGGTACGCCCATGCTCCGTAACCGGCCGGGGCGCTTTCCATGTACGGCTCGGGTTCGGGCTCTTCTTCCGGCTCAGGACCCTGCATCGTTCCGGATTCCGCAGGCGAACTCTTTACCGGTTCTTTGATTTCCGGCGTTGTATTGTTGCCGCCACCACCCGAACTGTTCTTTTTCCACTGTGCATACAAATCAACATCGTGATCCGGCATCGTTAATGTCGCTCCCTGATTGTATACGGTTCCGGATCCGTCAGCCAGCGTGTTCCAGTTTTTGAACGTGTAACCGGACTTGACGAGCGTATTTTTATCAAGAATCATAACCGATTCGCCGTTTTCATATTCTGCCGAGTCTGTCGGCGGCGTTCCGGCGGTTTCGGTGTTGCCGTGGTAGGTGACGGTGTAGACCGGTGTCCATTCCGCGTAAAGTCTTGTGTTTTCCGTAATCAAAAAGAATTCGGATATGTCGGCATCGTAAGATGTTCCCGTTCCGTCCGGAAGCGTGTTCCAGCCGATAAATTTGGAGTTTGCTTTTTCCAAATTGCCGGTATTTTCTTGCAAATAAACCGCGTCGTTGTATTCGTAACGGGTGCCGTCAATCGGAACCGTTCCGCTGTCGGCGTAGTTCGCGTCATACGTTACCGTGTAAGTCGGCGCCCACTCGGCATACAAAATCACATCGTTGTAAATTTGGAAAGCATTGGCTTGATTTTCATCATAATGCACTCCTGTTCCGTCTGCAAGCGTATTCCATCCTTTGAAGACAAAATCGGTTTTTGTTAACGTTCCTGTATTTCCTAATGTTGTCACAAAGTCTGCTAAATTGTAAGAGTTCCCGTCAACCGGAACTGTTCCGCTTGTCGCGCCGTTTTCGTCATAAGTCACGGTGAAAGTTGTCTGCGGTATTCCGCCGGCATCCCAAATCGCGTACAAGATGACATTTCCGTTTGAAATTTGGAATGCGTCAACTTGGTTTTCGCCGTAAGTCGTTCCGGTTCCATCGGGGAGCGTGTTCCATTCCAAAAAGGCGTGACCGGTTTTGTCCAGCATGTTTTTATCTTTTGTCGTCACCGAATCTCCCGATTCGTAACGGCTTGAATCGGTCGGCGCTGTTCCGCTTGTCGCGCCATTCGGCATGTATGTGACGGTGTAAGTCGGTGCCCATTCGGCGTAAAGAACGACATTTTCCGTTCCCATTTGGAAAGCGTTCGCTTGATTCTCATCGTAATGCGTTCCGTCGCCTGCCGGTTTTGTATTCCAGCCTTTGAAAATGTCGTTTCCTTTCGTGAGTCCGTTTTCATTGGCTTTGACGGTCACATAAGCGCCGGCCGGATATTCGGTTGCGTCAATCGGAATCTTAGATTCGTCATCCGCGCCGTTCGCGTGATAAATGACGCGATACGTTTTTTCTGCGGGTTCGGTCCATTTGGCGAACAATTCCAAATCTTTTGTAATCGGCGCGGCCGGATTCCAGGCTTCGGCTTTCAAATTCCCGTTTTCCTTTTCATGCCAGCTCACAAATCCGTGATCAATCCACGTCGGATCCGCCGACGGACTTGAAATCACTGCACCGCTTTCAATTTCTTCAACGGTCAAAACAGTCTTTCCCAAATCAAACGACTGAACAATTCCTGTTCCGGAAACGGTTTCGGATCCGTCAAAAACACCGCCGTTCGCGTCAAACGTCACGGTGTAAATCGGTGTCCACTGCGCGTAAAGCTTGACATTTCCGGCAGTCATTGTAAAACTTGTTCCGGAAAGCGGTGTTCCGACAGCGCTGTCTTTGCTCCAGCCTTCAAATTTGAATCCTTCCGCTGTCCTGTTCCAATCAAAATCGCCATTGGTGATTTCTTTTAAAGGAACAGTGTCTCCGACTTGGTACAACGTTGAACCTGTAAATTCAGAATTGCGCGTTCCGTCGTTTTCATAATACGTGACGGTGTAATTGATTTTCTTCCATTTCGCGTACAAATCGACATTCGCGGTTTCCATCGCAAAAGAAGTTCCTGTGACGACTGTTCCTGTCGGGCTTCCTTTCGCCCATCCTTTAAATTCCCAGCCTTCGGTTGTTCTGTTCCAGTCAAAATCATTATTGGTAATCTCTCTTAAAGTGACAGAATCCCCGACATTATATTTTGTCGTTTCTTCAAAATCATTGTTGTGCGTTCCGTCGTTTTCATAATACGTGACAATGTACTCGATTTTCTCCCACTTCGCGTACAAATCGACATTCGCGGTTTCCATTGTAAAAGTCGGTCCTGTGACGACTGTTCCTGTCGGGCTCCCTTTCGCCCAACCTTTAAACTCCCAGCCTTCTGCTGTTCTGTTCCAATCAAAATCGCCGTTTGTAATTGCTTTTAAAGTGACGGTATCTCCGACATTATACGGTGTTGTTTCTTCAAAATCCCTATTGTTCGTCCCGTCATTTTCATAATACGTGACGGTATAATCGATTTCTTCCCACTTCGCGTAAAGAATGACATCGGCATTTTCCATCACAAAAGAAGTTCCGGAAATCGCCGTTCCGGTTTGGCTGTCTTTAATCCAACCTTTAAACGCCCAGCCTTCTGCCGTTCTGTTCCAGTCAAAATCGAGGTTGGTGATTCCTTTTAATATGACGTTGTCATTCGTTTCATATTCGGTCGGGTCTGTCCATTCGATTTCAGGATACCCGTGGTTTTTGTTGTAAGTGACTTCGTACTTGGAAGCGCCGCCGCCCAAAGTTTTACCGTCTATTTTCACCATCGGTCCTTCACGATATTGTGTGTAGCCGAATTCATCTATATAACTTCTTAAAGCGGTAATGCCATAGTAATATCTTGTATCAGAACTCAGATAGGTGTCATTATAATTCGGAATGTTTCCGATTCCCGGGTCGGTGATCATACCGATCTGCTCATAAACACCGCCCTCCCATTGAGCACGATAAATCTTATAAGCATCCGCGTCTCCCGATGGAGCAGAATTCGTTATCCGTGGCCAGTTTAATTTTATGTGAGAAAATCCTTCCTCTTCAATTTTTGGATTCGGGAGTGCGTATGTTACTGCGTCTGTATTCGACCATGCTCCCTCTCCTTTATCATTATACGCAGATACCACATAGGAATACCATGTATCAGCATTCAAACCTGTGTCTTCAAAAACAGTGTTTGTTGTGTCGCCCACTTTGGTATATCCCATTCCACTCAGACTGCGGTAAACATTATAACCGTCGGCACTGGACTCTTCGTCCCATGTTATCTATATGATATTGTCTGTAATGATTGCCTTTGCAACAACATTTTGAACTTTTCCGGGAATTGTTTTCGGTGATGTTATGTCTATTGGCTGACTCCATCCTTTTTCATTTGTTGATGAAACGCTGGCGATTCTGTAATAATATTTTGTATTGGGAGACAGGTCTTCATAATCTTCATAATAAGTTTGATAGGTGCCTGTTATTGTGTAAGTTTTTTCAATTGTCGCAAAATCATCTGTAGATCGCTCTATGATATAGCCAACAGCAGCAGGTTCATAATCCCAATTAAGTTCAATGGAACTGCCCCATAAATCTGCCATAAAATTCTCCGGCGGATTAATCGCCGCCGCCGCCGTTCCTGTTAAACTGAAAAGCAAAAGTGCCGCCAAAATCAAAACGCTGATCGACTGCTTAAAAGTCTGTATTTTTACCAAAATAGTCCCCTCTAAATATCATGTTAATAATTTTAATTACGGTAAAATAAAAATACGTTTTACGTTTTTACTTTTTATTAAAAATAATTTTTAAAAACGTTAGATAATTCTATTTATTTTATATATATCCTATGTTCCGATAATTTCATTGAATCGTATAACACGGATTCGATTGCTAAAAAAAGATAAAAATGTAAAAACATAATCAAGGGGATTATTTACGTTTTTGATCGGATTCGATTATTTTTTTGATTACCGGTTTTGTTTTTTATTGATTTTTTAAATCAGTCGTTTTTTCCGAAATAATCCTCATAAACCGCTTGATATTCCGGCATGAGTTCGATTGCTTTTTTCATTTCGGTTTTTGACTTTTCTTTTTCTTCCAAACGATAATAGGCGGCCGCTTTTAAATAGCGGGCGAATGCGACTAATTCAGAGCGGTCTATTCCGTTTTCAATCATCATGTCTATGATTTCCAAATAAGCCTTTATCAGCGGATTTCCTTCCTCGTCCTCAGCGTAGTTCAGAAAAATGTAAATTTCATACAATTTCAAAGGCGTATTTTTCGAATCGATTTCAAGTCCTTTCTGAATATAATATTGAGCCGCCGACATGTTTTGTTCGATATTCATGCTGTCGTGCGCTTTTTTAACGTAATAGGCGACATCGTCTTTGTTTTCAAACCAATTTCTGTAATCTTCGACAAACTTCTTGGCATCTTCATTTTCCGTTTGCCCAATGTCGTACGCCATCATCTTTTCATGGCCTTCCGGTGTCATGTTGTCATAAATCCCGCCGAACAAAAACATACCTTTTAAAGTGCCGAAATCCATGTTAAAGCTGCGAATCAATTCAAAAAAGGCATCGACTTCGCCGTTTAAAATGAGTTCATAAAAATCTTCTGTTTCGTGCATTGACATAATCTTTTGAATGCTTTTACTGTATTTATTTCTGCTTACAAAAGCGGTGAAATCAATCTGAAAAAGCCTTCTTTGATTTTCACCGAAAACGGCCGGCTGTTGTAAATTTCAGCGGTGATTTGCGTGCAGTCCGATTCCAATTCGTCCAAAATGATTTCATTCATTTTTTGCCCGAATTCTTTGTTGTAAATGAAAGCGTTTGTTTCAAAATTCAGCTTAAAGCTTCGAATGTCCCAGTTCGCCGTTCCAATGGTTGCCGCTTCGCCGTCGATAACAGCCGTTTTACTGTGGATGAAACCGTGGCTGTAAGTGTATCCTTTCGCGCCGAGACGAATCAGGTCACCCAGGTATGAAAACGACGCCCAGTACACAAACGGCATGTCCGCTTTGCACGGAATTTCAATCCGGACATCGATTCCCGATAAAATCGCGATTCGAAGTGCTTCAAAAATACTTTGGTCCGGAATAAAATAAGGCGTTTGAATGTAAATTGATTTTTTCGCCCGGCCGATTAAACTCAAAAAACCGCTATAAATCGCCGCATTTTCAGAGTCGGGCCCGGAAGAGACGATCTGAACCGCGGTTTCACCAATCGGTTTTGTAATTTCCTGCGGATAATATCTTGAATCGTCTTTGATCGCATCTTTTTCAGCCGCGAAATTCCAGTCTTTAATGAATCTTTTTTGAAGGCTTGCCACCGCGCCGCCGCAGATTTTCAAATGCGTGTCCCGCCAATAACCGAGCGGCCCTTTCCCGAGATATTCCTCGCCGATGTTAAAGCCGCCGATTAAACCGGTAGCGCCGTCAACAACTAAAATTTTCCGATGATTGCGGTAATTGATGCGCGTGTTAATAAACGGTACCAGCAGCGGAAACTGAATGTAAACTTTGCCGCCGGCGTTTTTCAAATCTTTATAAAAATCGGGACCGATTTTGTGAACGCCGACCGCGTCAAAAAGAACACGGACGACAACTCCTTCCGCCGCTTTTTCCGTCAAAGCTTTCATAATTCTTCGGCCGAGCGGATCGTCTCGAATGATATAATATTCCATGTGAACGTGATGTTTCGCGCCGCGGATGAGATTTTCCATTTCCTTAAATTTTTGCTCGCCGTGAATGTAAACGTCAACGGCGTTATTCGTTGAATACGCGGCATGATCCTGATTCAGCAAAAGCGCGATGGTGGATTCAAAGTTTTTCCCGGCATCCGTCAATTTCAAATCCGACGTTTTCAATTGTTCGATTTGATAGGACGAAATCTGTTCAAATTGATTGTCGGCTTCCGTTTTCTTCCCGTATTTGTATTTGCCGTAAAGATGCCGCCCGAAGAAAACATACACGACAAAGCCGAGAACCGGAAGAAACAGCAAAAGCAAAATCCAAGCGGCGGCAATCTGCGGGCTGCGCCGTTCATAAAAAACAATCGTCAGCGCGGCGAGAAGGTTCAGAAAAACGATTACAATTAAAAGAATGTGATAAATTTCCTGAAAAATCGTCCAATCAATTGCCATGTTTTTCGCCCGATTGTTTTTGAATCATTTAATCGTTTTTAAAAATTGTGTTTTTCAACTTGTATTTTCTATACGCTCAATCTGATATAATTTGTTCGCAAAAAATTCAATTTTCACCATCTTGATTTTTCAATGAATTTTTTTCGGAAGTTTTTCGATTTTTCCAAAAATCATTCGAATTTCTGTCTCATTTTCAAACATATTTCACTGTAATCGGGGGCAGTAGAATATCTTTTGTCGACATCATTATATACAATTTTTGAATTCTAAGCAAGCTATTTTAACAATTATATTCGATGAATTTTTGTTCATGAGAGGGACGAATCAGTTGTTGAAAAATAATTAAAAACAGGTGAGGTTACCTAATCATGAAAATTTCGAAATATGCAGCAATAGCAATGGCTGTTTTTACAATCTTGTTTTTACTCAGCGGAACGGCGGCGGCTTTCAGCGGCACCGGCACCGGAACGACAGCAGATCCTTATCAGATTACAACAGTTGATCAGCTTAAAGAAATTAAAAGCGGTCTCAGCAATTCATACATTTTAATGAACGATATTGAAATTACTGAATCGACTTGGTCGGCAATCGGTAATAACAGCGCGCCTTTTACCGGGATGCTTAACGGCAACGGTCAAAAGATTACATTTAACAATCCTTCGGGAATTACATTTGCAAGATCCGGCAGCAACAATATGGACGGATACGGCTTATTCGGTCAAATTAAAGGCACGTCAAAACTCGAAAATGTAACAATTGTTGTCGCATCTAATTTGAAAACCGGCGGTAATTATACCGGCGTTCTTGTCGGCGTTATCAATGGTACATCAAGTTCTAAACCGTCAATTACAAATTGCTCTGTTACTAAACTCGAATCCGGCGGAACCGTTTCATTAAACGGCAGCAATGGGGGTACTGTGGCGGTTTATCATACAGGGGCTTTAATCGGTCGCGGTGTTTATACGACGATTCAAAACTGCTATTCTGATTTGAATGTGACAGCGTCTCCGTCTTACAACTATAATGTCGGCGGCTTGATCGGTTATTTGGAAAACAGCTCTGTTATTGAATGTTTTGCAACAGGCGACATTTGGGATACACGCGGTGAAGCTGCGGGGCTTGTCGGCTCTATTGACTATACAACGATTGAAAGAAGTTATGCGACCGGAAATGTGACATCACGAGGAAATGCAAGCGGTTTTGTCGGAGTAATGTATCTAAATTCTATCATCTCGAATTGTTATGCGACGGGATCGGCAACAACAACTGTTAACGGCGGATATACAGGTGGTTTAATCGGCAATGGTAATGGAGGAACCGTTAAAACTTCTTATTCTACTGGAAAAGTTACCGGAATAGGAACATCAAATTCCGGCGGGTTCATCGGCTATACTTATTTTTTAGTATCTTCATCTGGCAATTTCTACGACACAACAACGGCTGAAAAATCTGACTCCAAAAATGCAACGCCTAAGACAACAGCAGACATGATGAAAAGCACAACTTTTACCGGCTGGGACATCAGCAATGAGTCTCTTGACAAAATCTGGTATATTTACGAAGACGAATCTTATCCGCGCCTTTCGGCGCTTCATCAGCCTGAAACAATTTCAGTCGGCTTAAAATCTCAGCCGGAAAATATCGGCTCGGGTAAATTCCTGAGAGATTACAACGGTGAAATGAAGGCTTGGACTTTGAATGCCGATTATGTTCTTGATGCAAATATCGACATGGAAGGTGCTTCTCTTGATCCGATCGGCACCGAAAACGAACCGTTTACGGGAACTTTCAAAGGCGATGAAGATTTCGCTTTTGCGATTTCTGATTTCAGCGTCGTTTCTACCGGAAACAATGTCGGTTTCTTCGGTGTTACCGAAAATGCAAAAATTTCAAACATTCATTTGATTGACGCTGTTATCGAAGGCAACAGAAATGTCGGCGGTCTCATCGGCCACGCAAACGGCGTGACTGAAATCTCCGAAAGCTCCGTTACGGGAACGGTCACCGCGGCCGCAAACCACGCCGGCAGTTTTGTCGGATTCCTCTCAGACGGCAGTTTGGTTCAATGTTATTCCGACTGCGACGTTTTCGCTGATTCGGAAGCCGGCGGTTTAGTCGGCGCGATGAAAGGCGGTCTCATTGACGAGTGTTACGCAACAGGCGCAGTCGTTGCCGAGACGGAAGTTGCCGGCGGTTTAGTCGCCGAATACGGCGACGCGCTGGATTTAACAATTTCAAACAGTTTCGCTTTAAATGAAGAAGTCAGCAGCCCGTTAGCTGCCGGCAGAATCATCGGTGTGATTGCGGGAACCGTTTTCGATTTAATAATCGATGATGTTTACGCATGGGATGAAATGGAAAATCTTTTGGGATTATTCGACGATGTTGATGCTGAAAACGGTGACGATGTCGAATCCGCTGATGTTTGGAATACTTTTGGCGATTCCGGTTCTGTTTGGGAAAACTTTGATGTTTCCGTTTGGATGCTCGGAACAAATGAAGATTTCTTGCTTCCGATTTTCCTTTATCAGGACGCTGACATGTCCGGCGATGCTTCCCATTTGATTCCTGTGCCGGCAACTGTCTCGAAGACGAGCGGCGGTGGCAGCGGAACAGGTTCTGCGACTGTCGTTGACACGACAAGCGCAGTTGCAACGGACGCATCCGGCAGCAGCAGCTCGGGCGCGGCAGCGGAAACAAGCGAAAACGAACCGGTTGCAAACACGCCGCAGGGCGAGAATCAAGGATTCGGATCCGACGGCGACGGCGATGAAGGCGGTTCAAACAAAATGTTAATCGGCATCTTGGCGGCAGGGCTCGTCATTGTCGGATTATGCGTTTGCTTGTATCTGAAAGGACGCAAATTTTAATTTAAAAAAGTTTTAAAACCGCAAACGCGGTTTTAATTTTATTTTTTGTTTTTCGTTCAGTTTTTAATTAGTTTTGTTTTTCGTTCAGTTTTAATTAATTCTATTTTCTGTTCAAGATTGGATTTCATTCAACAGGTTTTATTCAAACTCAAACAACTTCTTTTGCTTCGGCTTTTCTTTTTTCCACGCGGCGTTAATGTCTTTTATTCGATGAAGCAAACCGTGTTTTTCACATTCGTTTTTAAAAAACTCGGCCAGCATTTTCGCGTTTTCGGAATTGCAAACGTAGGCGCTGCCGTAATTTTTCATGTATTTTTCTTTTAAGCCCGGCCACTCTTTATCTAAATTTTCATAATAATATTCACGGTTTCCTTTTCGAAGCGTCATTCCAAAGCCGTAGCAAAGAACATAATTGGCATTGTTCTCCGCCGCGTTTTCAACGATTGAGCGGATGTTTTCTTCGGTATCGGTGATGAACGGCAAAAGCGGGTTCATGTGAACGCCGCAGAAAACGCCGGCATCCGCCAACTTTCTGACAGCTTCAAAACGCTCGGCCGGGTTTGAAACATTCGGCTCGATTTTTTTGCTGATTTTGGCATCCGCCGTCGTAATCGTTATTCCAATGTTGACGGGCGAATGTTTTGAAATTGACGCGAAAAGGGCGGCGTCCCTTGAAATCAATGCCGATTTTGTAATGACACCGACGCCGCATTTGTATTTATCAAATAATTTAAGCGCGCCGCGCGTCAATTCGTATTCTTTTTCAAAACTGTTGTACGGGTCGCTCATTGACCCCGTTCCGACAACCATCTCAGGCGCGTTTGCTTTTCGCCGATTTTGAAGTTCCCGATCAATTAAAAAAAGTGCGTTTTCCTTCGCGTGAACGATTCCGAAATCCCCTTCCGGGCGGCCGCCTTGATAGCATTCGCTTCTGGAATCGCAATAAATACAGCCGTGGTCGCAGCCGCGGTAAATGTTCATCATATGCGTGCTGCCGAAAATATCAATTTCGTATTTCACCGGCAGAATCATTTTTTTGGCGGCGATGTATTTCATCACATTCAAATGAACCGCATCATTCAAATTTTTGTCGAATTACTTCAACTGAATAAATCGGCTGACTGCATCTTTATTTTCAAAAAGAATGCATCCGCCGCCGTGATGTTCCTGTTCTAAAATGCCGTCTTCTCTTAATTTTCTGAAAAGCGGTGACTCTAACGCTTCCAAAAGCGTATGGTCTTTTAAATTCACATCCGAATATGGTGAAAACGGACACGGCTCGGCGCCGCCGGACGCGTTGATGTAGAAAAATCCCCGGCCGGCCGCAAGACAGCCGTCCAGATATTTTTCATCGTCGGGAAACGCCATAAAAATAATATTTTTGAATTTGGACCGAAGCGTTTTCATTTGCTTTCCCTGAAATTCTCTGTCAAAATCGGTCAAAACAAGCGTTTCGCTGCCCGATTGCGCCGGAACGTATTCGACAAAAAACACCAACGAATATCCTTTTGATTCCAAATTTCCGACAAATTCGACATCTGTTGCCGTTTGAATATTTCGATTTGTCAGCGTGATTGACGCGCCGAAGAGAATGCCCGCCGCCTTCATTTTTTCAGCGGCGGCTTCAATTTTTTCATAAACACCGCCGCCGCGACGTAAATTTGTTTCCTCTCTTTTTCCTTCGATGCTTAACACAGGAATCAAATTCCGATTGTCATCAAAAAAGCGAATCATTTCATCATCAAGCAACGTTCCGTTTGTAAAAACCGGAAAAATAATTTGAGGAAATTCGGCGGCGGTCTTTAAAATATCTTTTCGAATCATCGGCTCGCCGCCGGCTAAAAGAATAATGGATATGCCGAGATCATCCGCCTGCGAAAAAATATTTTTCCATTCGTCAGCCGACATTTCATTGCTTTTCGGCGAATCGCTGTCGCCGCAAGCATCAAACGCGCGAGAATAACAGCCGCTGCATCGGAGATTGCATTGCGCCGAGATGCCGGTGATGATAAACGGCGGAATATGAATTCCTTCCGTTTCCAACGCGTCTCTTCTTTTTGAATCTTCTTTCAGCGCGGGAATTACTTTTGAAATAAATTTGCGCTCTTTTTCATTCCGAAACGTTTTGCCCATCGCGATTAAAGCCGCAGCGTCAATTGCATTTGACATCATATGATTCAGTTTCGGGAGATTCATTTTATGTTACCTTTTGTTATTTTTCCATCAAACCGATTCGAATCAGCTGGCGGTTGATTTTTTCGGCGGCTTTGGTTTCGGCATCGGATTTCGTTTTTCCTTCGCCTTCGCCGGCAATGTCATTTTTCAGTCCGGTGATTTCTTTCGGGAGCAGGTATCCCATCACGAATGTTCTGTCATGAGACGGTCCGTCTTCTGAAATCATAAACGATTCCGGGCGGAATCCCGAATAATGCTGCTGGCAGAATTCATACAATTTCACTTTTGGCGAAACCAAAGATTTCATTGATTTTTCGGCTTCTTTTTTATTGACGATAAATCGGTAAACAAAGGTTTCCGTCTCGGAAAGCCCACTGTCCAAGTAAATCGCACCGACGACCGCTTCCAAAAATGTTGAATTCATTTTTTTGGATCGCCCAACAATTCCTTTTTCTATGATTAAATACTCGTCCCATCCGTTTTTCTTTACAATTTTTTCAAGCTTTTCGTCACAAACCAAATGAGATTTCAGACTTGTCAGCTGCCCCTGTTCCAATTCCGTGTAATTCTTAAACAAGAATTCCGAAACGATAAAATCCAAAACCGCGTCCCCAAAAAAGGCGGTCCTTTTGTTTGACGCTTGAATGCGAGCCCCTTCAAGCCGTGATATGTCATCAAAAACATACCCGATTTCCGCTTCGAATTGCTTAAGCGCGTCAAAAGAATCATTTTCTTTTTTCATTTCCTCATCTTCCGGTGTCAGTTGAAAATTTAATTGAGCCGGCGTTTTTTCGTTTTTATCCATTATAATTCAACTCCTCGTTTCGTTTTTAAATCATTTTTGCTGCGTTTTTTAAACCGTTTTATTATTCCGGTTCGTTTTTAAGTTCGTTTTGTTAAAATTATCTTTAGTTTAATTTTAAGTTTAATTTTAAATTTATTTTAAATTTAGTTTAATTTTAAATTTAATTTTAAGCTTATTTTAAGCTTAATTTCAATGTAAATTGTTTTTATAACTTTTAAAGTTGTTTTTCTTTGTTTTACATATGTTCGCCCATTGTTCTAATAATTATTTCTCAGTTTATATATTCTCACTTTTCAAATTTAGTATTTTCATTTTAAAAATACATCTCTTTTAAAAATTATTTTCTTTATATAATTATTCTTATCATTGTTCAATGTGTTTGGTATACTTTTTATACCTTTTCATAGCTTCAATTTTGATTAAATTTATTCATGTCTTCATATTTTATTTTAAATCAGTCGGCTTCGTATTTTTAAAAAACTCGGGTTTTGACAGGTTTCAAAAATTATATATCCTTTTCAGCCTATTTTATTGTATTGTATTTTATAATTATGTTGTATGTTTTAATTATGTTGTATGTTTTAATTATGTTGTATGTTTTAATTATGTTGTATGTTTTAATTGCATATTCTAATTGTATATTTTATCGTTTAATACTCAACGGGTGGATTATTGTGCGGGATTTTCTTTATCAAACTTATGATATGATTCTTGAGCGGCTTCGTTACGCTGAAGCCAAAAACACAATCATTGTCACACTTCTCGGCGTTCTCATCATCGGTGCTTTTCGTATTTACGATGAAACGCCGTACCGTCCGGAAATCGCGACAATTTATTTTTGGAGTTTTTTGGTTTTCGCATCACTCGGAATCATCACGGTGATTACCTCTTTCATGCCGAATATCAAACTTCAATATCTTTACAAATCCAAAGATCCGCTGCCGACTGACAGTTTGATTTATTACGAACACGTCGCTAAATTCGACGATGCAAAACAGTATATTTCAGCTGTCAATCACACTTACTTTAACGATGAAGAAACTGCCGGCAATTTGGATTACGATTTGGCGGCTCAAATCATATTGAATTCACGATCAGTTTACCGCAAATCCGTTCTCTCTTACTATTCCATCGTCTTTACGGTCTGCGCCATTTTGACGCCGATCGTCGGCGGTTTATATATTCTCTTCTCGAGTTACTTCTACTGGTCTTCCAATGACAAAGGTAAAACAACACTCAAATTCGGCAGAAAGAAAAAAGCCAAACAAACGGAAGAAATCAAAGAAATCCGGCACAATCCGCGCTATAATTTCAGCCGGTATTTCAGGCCGCCGAAGAGAAATGTTCGGGAAACAAAAACCGTAAACCAAAAAGTAAATGAAGATCAAACAGATAAAAAGTCGAAATAAATCATAAGTCAAAAGTAAATGTCAAATAACTGAAAGTCAGAAGTAAAATGAAAATCCAAAATCTTTTTCATTTTTCCTTTCTGACTCTTCCTGATTTTCTTTTTGAAATCATTCCTTTTTCATGGAATATCTTTAAATACTACTTATTCTATTCTCAGACCGTCTTACTTATTAACAAGCGAAATCCGCTTGTCTAATATTAATCCGGTGAGAACTCGTAGGAACAACATAAGTGTCAGGGCCAATTCGTATGAATGCCCGATCTCGCTTTTTAAGCGGGAAACACGGAAATGTTATAAATTAATATTTTTCGTTGTCGATGTTGTGGATGGATTAAATTAGATTAACCGAAATGAGCTGCCGATGCAGCGCTCATTTATGCATCCGGTTAAGAAGTGTAATATATTAGTCATTAAAGAATTCACTCGAAAAGTGATTATGTTCTTTATTGTTCTTTTTTACTTCTCAATCGTTTTTGCGTTTTTTGGTTTTTCAAATCTGCCATGATGTCTGACCTAGTTGTTTTTGCTCCCGGGAATTCGACAGTATAACCATAGGAGTCAAAAAATGTCAAGCATACACAGACCTGACAGAGGTTCACGCGCTTACAGCCCTCGCAAGAGAGCAAAAAGCCACATCCCCAGATTCAGATCCTGGCCGGAAGCCTCCGGGGAACCCAAATTACAGGCATTTGCAGGATACAAAGCAGGTATGACTCATGTCATTATGATCGATGACATCAAGAACAGTCTTACCAACGGTGCGGAAATTTCTGTTCCGGTAACCATTATCGAAACACCCGCAATCCATGTTGCAGCTATCCGCGCGTACGTGAAAAACACATACGGCGAAGTCGCAGCAGCAGAAGCCTGGACAACCGCCCTTGAACCGGAATTGGAACGCAGATTACGCGTCCCGAAAACCGACAAGACGGCTGACGCATTTGCCAAGATCGAAGAATTGATTGCAAGCGGCGATGTTACCGACATTCGTGTCATTACCTACACGCAGCCCAAATCAATCGCAAGCATTCCCAAGAAAGTTCCCGATGTCATGGAAACAGGCATCAGCGGTACCGACATGAGCGCTAAGTTCGAATACGCCAAATCTATTCTCGGCACGGAAATCAAATTCACCGATGTCTTCAAGAACGGCGCAATCGTCGACACAGCAGCCATTACGACCGGTAAAGGAACACAGGGTCCCGTTAAGAGATGGGGCATTTCCCTCATGAAAGGAAAACACTCCCGTCAGGGCAGCTTGAGACAGATCGGTACACTCGGTCCGTTCCGCCCCGCACACGTGCAGTGGCAAGTTCCCGCAATGGGTCAGACCGGCTATCACCAGAGAACCGAATACAACAAACGCATTTTGAAGATCGGCGAAGACGGCGCTGAAATTACGCCCGCAGGCGGAATTATCAACTACGGTCTTGTCAGCGGCGAATACATCCTTATCAAAGGAAGCGTTCCCGGCCCGGCCAAAAGATTGATCCGCATCAGAGACCCGATCAGATACCAGAAAGCACAGCCGGGTGAGCCGCAACTCGTTCACATCAGCGTGCAGTCTCAGCAGGGGTGAATTAAATGGCAACAGCAAAAATTTTAGATTTATCAGGCAAGCCGGTCGGCGAAATTGAACTTCCGACAGTCTTCTCCGAAGATTACCGCCCGGACCTTATCAAGAAAGCCGTTTTGGCCGCTCAGGCAAACAGAAGACACCCGTACGGTCCCACACTCTACGCCGGCATGCAGACCTCTGCAACAGGCTGGGGTTCAGGCCGCGGCGCTTCTCACGTCCCGAGAATTGTCAACGGTTCCCGCGCAGCGCGTATCCCCCACGCAAAAGGAGGTCGCCGCGCCCACCCGCCGAAACCCGAAACGGATTATTCCGAAAAAGTCAACAAAAAGGAAAGACGCATGGCTGTCAGATCCGCAATCGCTGCAACCTGCAACGAAGATCTCGTCATCACACGCGGTCACATCTTCATGACTGAAGAACTTCCGATTGTTGCCGACAACGCTTTTGAAGCAATTTCCAAAACAAAAGATGTCGTTTCTTTCTTTGAAGCCATCGGCGTTTACGACGATGTCATCCGCGCAAAAGTCGGACGTACAATCCGTGCCGGCCGCGGTAAAATGAGAGGAAGAAAATACAAGAACAAAAAGAGTCTTTTGCTCGTTACAGGCCCGAATGCAGCTGTTTCCAAAGCCGCAAGAAACTTGTCCGGTGTTGATGTCGCAACCGTTGCGGAACTCAACGCAGAGCTTCTCGCGCCCGGTACACACGCAGGCCGTTTGACCGTTTGGACAAAAGCCGCCATCGACCAACTGACAGAAAAGGAAGGTGTTTTGGAATGATGTCGATTAAATATCCGTTCATTACAGAAAAGGCCATGCTCCACATGGAAGACAGTAAACTTCAGGTCATCGTCGATTTCCGTGCCAACAAGCACCAGATCAAATCCGACATGGAAGAGCTTTACGGTTTTAAGGTCACAAACGTCAGAACCATGACCACCATGAAAGGACAGAAAAAAGCAATCATCACGTTCGAAAAGCCGGATGCAGCCCACGAAATTGCGACCAGGCTCGGATTGGCATAAGGTGGTATAAATGGGTAAACGAATTATCGCACAGAGAAGAGGTAAAGGAAGCCCGACTTTCCGCGCGCCTTCTCATAAATTTAAAGCAGAATTAATGCATCCCGTGACGGCTGCCGGTACGACCTTAAACGGAACCGTCATCGATGTTGAACACGACCCGGCAAGAGCCGCGCCGATCGTTAAAGTTTTCTTTGACAACGGTGTCTCTCAGCTTTTGATCGCCTGCGAAGGCATGTCTGTCGGACAGGCAGTCGCTTGCGGCCCCGAAGCTGAAGTGAAAGCCGGAAACATTCTCCCGGTCGGAAAGATCCCCGAGGGTGTTTTGGTCTGCAACATTGAAGGAAAGCCCGGAGACGGCGGAAAATTCACAAGATCCTCTGGAACTTATGCAACCGTTGTCTCTCACGAAGAAAACAGAACATCCGTTCAAATGCCCTCCGGTGTGTTGAAATGGTTCAACCCCGAATGCCGCGCATTGATCGGTGTGGTTGCCGGCGGCGGACGTGTTGAAAAACCGTTCCTTAAAGCAGGTAAGAAATTCCACAAAATGAAAGTTCGTGCAAAGAGATTCCCGCGTGTCAGAGGTGTCGCTATGAATCCGAGAGACCACCCGTTCGGTGGCGGTAACAGACAGCACCCCACGCGCTCGACAACAGTCAGCAGAAACGCACCCCCGGGAGCTAAAGTCGGTCACATTGCCGCGCGCAGAACCGGAAAGAGACGTTAAGGTGATATTATGGCAGCAAAAAAATCAGGATCATCAAGATTACCGAAGCGTAAGGGTGAGTATACTTACCGCGGAAAAACCATTGCTGAGCTTCAGGCTTTAAGCATTGAGGAATTCGCAGAACTTCTCCCCTCACGCGAGAGAAGAACGATTAAGAGAGGTTTCACGGAAGTCCAAAAGAAAGCCCTTGCGGACATGCGTGACGGAAAGGAAATCAGAACGCACACACGCGGAATGATTATTCTTCCGGAAATGGTCGGCAAAACAATTTCCGTCTATGACGGCAAGAAGTTTGTCAGCATCGAAATCCAGCCTGAAATGGTTGCTCACCGCTTCGGTGAGTTCGCTCCGACAAGAAACAGAGTTTCCCACGGAAGCGCAGGTGTCGGTGCAACCCGTTCCAGTAAATTCGTTCCGTTGAAGTGAGGTGTGAAAAATGGGAAGACTTAACTATGCAGTAAAAGCCGATCCGGAATCCACTTCCAAAGCAACGGCTTCCGAACTCCATATCTCTTTTAAGAAAACAAGAGAAATTTGCCACCACATTCAGGGAATGAAACTGACGCAAGCGCAGGCATTCCTCAATGATGTCGTTGTCATGAAAAAGGCAGTTCCGTTTAAGAGACACACCGACGGCTCCGGTCACAAGAAAGGACCGATGGCCAACGGTAAATACCCCGTCAACGCCTCCGTTGAAGTGTTAAAAGTCTTGAGAAACGCGGAAAGCAACGCCGAATACAAAGGACTCGAACCCTCCCGCATGTATGTCAAAAGCATCCGTGCCAACAGAGGAAGAGTCATTCGCGGATATTTCCCCAGAGCTCGCGGACGCGCCTCTCCGAAAAACACCACCACGGTGAACATTGAAATCATTTTGAGCGAGGTGCTCTAATATGGCAGTTGAGAAAAAATTCGTGAAAGACGGTTACACCAAAGCTTCTTTGGATGAACACTTCGCAAAGCAGCTCGGCAGATCCGGCTACGGCGGAATGAACATGAGCAGAACGCCGCTCGGCACACAGATTACGATCTATTCCGAAAAACCCGGTATGGTTATCGGAAAAGCCGGCAAAGTGATCCGCAAACTCACACAGGACGTTATTGACATCTACGGTGTCGACAACCCCCAAATTGACGCTCAGGAAGTTAAAAAATCCGAGCTCAACGCACAGATTATGGCCAACCGTTTGGCTTCCTCAATTGAAAGAGGATGGTACTTCAGAAAAGCCGGTACCAACACCATCCGCGCCGTTATGGCAGCAGGTGCGCTCGGCTGTGAAGTTATCATTTCCGGTAAATTGACCGGCGCCCGTGCCAGAACCGAAAAATTCATTGACGGATACGTGAAGCACTCCGGCCACCCGGCAGAGCAGATCGTTGACACCGGCTACGCCGTTGCCGTCAAGAAACTCGGAACTCTCGGCTGCCGTGTTAAAATCGTTCAGCCCGGTGCAATTTTGCCCGACGCATTCAAGATGATTGAAGGCGTCGTTGCAGCGCCCGAAGCGGACGATGCAGTTGCCGCCGCAGAAAACACCGCCGCGCCCGCAGAAGCAGCAGCCGAAACAGCAGCTGTTACAGAAGACGCAGCAGTGTGCGAACCCGAAACAGTTGTTGTTGAAGAAACAGTCGTGACGGAAGTTGTTGATGCAGAAGGCGACGTTGTCGCTGTTGAAGTCACCGAAACCGAAGTTGTTGCCGAAGTTTGCGTCGAAGAAGGCGCATCCGCCGGCGAAGGCGACGAAATCGTTGTCGAAGATTCCGACATTGACGAAATCAGAAGACTCGTTGAAGGCGTTTGGCAGCACAAACACAACGAATACGACTACTGGCACCCGATGGCCCGCGTTCACAAGGAGGCTAAGAAATAATGGCAATCTTAAGAACCAGCGACATCCGCAAGATGTCAGCAGACGAAAGAATTGACGAAATCAAAAAGTTGAATGACGAATTGATCCGCGAACGCGCTTTGACTTCCGCCGGCGGCGCTCCCGAAAACCCGGGACGCATCGGTGAAATCAAAAGAACAGTCGCACGCATCAAGACGATTCAAGTTGAGATGAAAGATAATTCATAACGAATGACACAAATTGAGATCACACCTGCAGAGCTGCCCTATCACGAATTGATCGGACTGCTTGTTAAGGTGGACAGTTCTTGCGACCCGACAATAAACGGTCTTTCCGGACTCGTCGTTGACGAAACCCGAAATACGCTTGAAATTGAGACGGATTTTCAATCCGATCTCACTTCTGTCACCGAGCTCCGAACAAGTTCGGAGCCGATTGACACCGCGCATTCGCGCGTTGTCATCGTTCCCAAGGCGGGAACGGTATTCGTATTTACCATTCCGGAAAGGATCTCTCAAACAGGCCGTAACATATCCGTAAAAATCGATGGAAACATCACGCTCTCACAACCCCAAAATCGGATAAAGAACTTAAAGAAATCAAGAAAATGAGGCTAAATTTATGGCAAGAGATATTGGATTAGACGTTCCGGAACCCACAAAGGTTTGCGACGACGTTAACTGTCCGTTCCACGGAAAACTCCCTGTCAGAGGGCAGATCCTGGTCGGCACCGTCATCAGCACCAAGATGGACAAATCCGTCGTCATCGAAAGAAGTTATGAGAAAATGGTACCCAAGTACCAGAGATATGAAAAGCGCCGCACAATTATGCACGCGCACAACCCCCACTGCTTAAACGCGAAAGTCGGCGACGTTGTGACGATTGCAGAGTGCCGCCCGATCAGCAAGACAAAATCATTTGTCGTTGTTAAAGTTGAGGGGGCTAAAGAATGAAAGCAATTCGCTCAAACATTCCGAGAGCCTTAAACGCCGGCGCACGCATTGACTGCGTTGACAACACAGGCGCGAAAGTCCTTCAGATTATCTCCGTTAAAAAATACCGCGGTGTCAAAAACAGATACCCGCGTGCCGGTGTCGGCGACTTGTGCGTTGTTTCCGTTAAGAAAGGAACGCCTGAAATGAGAAAGCAGATCTTTCTCGCGGTCGTCGTCCGCCAAAAGAAGGAAATCAGAAGACCCGACGGTATCCGCATTTGTTTCGAAGACAATGCGATGGTTCTCGTCGACGAATCCGGTATTCCGAAAGGCACCGACATTAAAGGTCCGGTCGCCAGAGAAGTTGCAGAACGTTTCCCGAAAGTCGGTACAACCGCTTCTATTGTTGTCTGAGGTGATTTCAAATGTTTACTACATCTAAACAACCCAGAAAACAAAGAAAGGCAAGATACAACGCCCCGCTTCACCAGAAGCAGAAATTCATGGGCGCACGCCTCAGCAGCGACTTGTCCGTCAAATACAACACGCGCTCAGCACCCGTCATTACCGGCGACACTGTCACCGTTATGCGCGGCGACTACAAAGGCGTGTCCGGAAAAGTTGAAAAAGTCGATCTCCACGCAGGCACAATCCATGTCTCCGGTGTCGTCTCCACGAAAGTGAACGGCGAAGAAGTCCCGAGACCGGTTTACCCGTCCGTCGTGATGATCACGAAGCTCGAACTGAAAGACAAAACGCGCGAAGAACGCATTCGCGGAAAGGAGTGAGTTAAATGCACCAAAAGAGAATGTCAATGCCGACCAGCTGGAGAGTCCCGAAAAAGACTAACAAATGGATTACGGCAACAAGCCCCGGTCCGCACAGCAAACAAGCAAGTCTTCCGCTCGTTGTCATTTTGCGCGACATGTTAAAGATTGTGGATAACGCTAAAGAAGCCAAGCAGATCCTTTTGGAAAAGAAGGTTCTCGTTGACGGCACCGCCCGCAAGAGCTTGAAGTTCCCGGTCGGTCTTTTCGACGTTATTGCAATTCCGGCAAACAATCAGTATTATCGTATGTTGCAGGACTCCAAAGGCCGTCTCTATCTCAACACAATTGACGATGAGCGCGCCAAATTCAAGGTCTGCAAAATATTGAACAAGACCACCGTGAAGGGCGGCAAAACTCAGTTGAACCTCCACGACGGAACCAACATCCTCGCGTCCGAAGACTACAAAACCAAGGACACGATTAAAATTTCACTTCCGGACAAACAAATTCTCCAGAAGTTGGAATACAAGGTCGGAAACCTCGCCATGATCACAGGCGGCCGTCACAGCGGTATGGTCGGAACGCTCAAAGAAATCAATGTCATCAAAAGTTCTAAGAACAATGTCGTGACGATTTCAGGAATTGATTCAGATATTGAAACCATCGAAAACTATGTTTTCGTAATCGGTGAAGACAAACCAGTTATTAAATTGGGTGAATAAATATGACAAACTCTATGAGAACTCCTGTCATTGAAAAAGTCGTTGTCCACATGGGTGTCGGCGAAAGCGGTCAGCACCTTGTCGATGCAGAAAACATACTTGCGGAAATCACCGGACAAACAGTTATTCGCGCCTTCGCGAAAATGACTGCTCCGGCATTCGGCATTCGTAAAAAAGAGCCGATCGGCTGTAAAGTGACTTTAAGAGGCGAGAACGCGGAAAGCTTCCTCACAACCTCTTTAGGCATTGTCGAGAACACTCTTCGAGCCTCCCAATTCGATATCAACGGAAACGTTTCCTTTGGTATTGAAGAACACACGGATTTCCCCGGTATGAAGTATGATCCGAACATTGGTGTTTTTGGTATGGACGTCGTTGTCGTCCTCAAAAGACCCGGTGACAGAATCAGCAAAAGACGTATCGAGAAGAGAAAAGTCCCTGCCGGACACAAAATGAACAAGGAAGATGCAATCGCATTCCTGACGGAAAATTACGGTGTGGAGGTCGTCTAAAATGGTACAAACTAAGAAGAGCTTCGGAAGAGGTGCAAATGAATGCAAACGCTGCGGCCGCAAGCAATCGCTTGTCCGCAAATACGGCATTTACTTGTGCAGACACTGCTTCAGAGAAGTTGCCCCGAAGATGGGCTTTAACAAATACAGCTGAGGTGACAAGATATGGTATTATTTGATCCCTTGGCTGACGCATTGTCCGTTATTAAGAACGCAGAAAAAGTCGGAAAGACCTCTTGTGTCATCCGCCCTGCTTCTAAAGTGATCGGCAATGTTTTGAACGTGATGAAAGAAGGCGGCTACCTTGAGTCTTTCGAATTTATCGAAGACGGCAAAGCCGGTGTCTTTGAAGTGAAACTTGCAGGCGCAATCAACGACTGCGGCGCGATTAAGCCCCGCTACTCCCTGACTCTCGATGATTTCGAGAAGTGGGAAAAGAGATATTTGCCCGCAAAGAACTTCGGCGTTCTTGTATTGACCACGTCTAAAGGTGTTTTGTCTCACCACGAAGCACGTGAACAAAATGTCGGCGGAAAGCTGCTTGCCTATGTCTACTAAGGGGGAAACTGAAAAATGGCAAAAGAAATTTCCAGATCAGTTGAAGTTCCCGCAGGCGTGACCGTGTCATACGACAACCGTGTCGTGACTGTTAAAGGTCCCAAAGGCGAAAACACCAAAGAATTGTATTATCCCGGCATTGTGATTTCCATCAACGAAGGCGAAGTTCTTGTTGATTCCGAAATCATACGCAAGAATTACAAGGCAATGGTCGGCACCTACGCTTCTCACATCAACAACATGATTAAAGGCGTGACGGAAGGCTTCGAGTACAAGATGAACATCGTTTACTCTCACTTCCCGATGCAGACAAAAGTCGAAGGTAAAACTTTCGTGATTAACAATTTCCTTGGGGAAAAGAAGTCTCGCGTTGCGAAGATTGTCGGCAGCACCGCTGTCAAGATCAACGGCAACAGCGTTGTTGTTTCGGGTATCTGCAAGGAAGATGTCGGCCAGACAACGGCAAACATCGAACAGAAAACCAAAATCAAGAGATTTGACCCGCGTGTTTTCCAGGACGGAATTTATGTGGTGGAGAAATAAAGGTGATTTAAATGACAGAAGAAAATATTCAAGAAACTGTTGAAAACGTCAATGCTGACGCACCCGCTGTCTCAACCAATTTGCTTGATGCGGACCCTGAGTTCAGACGTTTGTTCAAAGTCAGAAAAGTTCAGAAAGGCAAGAAACCGTCTTTCCACAAACAAAACCACCACAAGTTCAAGAGATTGACAAAATCGTGGAGACGCCCGCGCGGTCTTCAGAGCAAGCAGCGCCGCGGCTACCTCGGTAAAGGCTGTATCGCAACTGTCGGCTACGGAAGCCCTGTCTTAACGAAAGGTCTTCACCCGTCCGGTTACGATGAGGTTTTGGTTTACAATGTGGACGACCTTGTTCTCGTCGATCCCGAGATTGAAGCTGTCAGAATCGGCGGCAAAGTCGGCGGTAAGAAGAGAGCTGAAATCGTTGCGAAATGCAGGGAATTCAACATTAAAGTCTTAAACCCGGGAAAGGAGGAATAATCTTATGGCGAATTTGAAAAACCAGAGAAGAATGGCCTCCCAGGTTCTCGACTGCGGTTCTGACCGCGTTTGGCTCGACCCGGCAAGAATGGAAGAGATCGGCCAGGCAATTACCCGTGAAGACATTCGCGGATTAATCGCCGAAGGCGCCATCAAAGCCAAGAAAGTCAAAGGTGTCAGCCGCGGACGCGCAAGACTTGTCGCTGAAAAGCGCAAGTACGGCCACAGAAAAGGTCCCGGTTCCAGAAAGGGTAAGAAAGGCGCCAGAACATACAGCAAAGGTTTGTGGATGAAGAAAATCCGCGCACTCAGAAGAAGACTCAAAGAAATGCGCGCCGATGAAACCATCGACAAGACAACCTACTGTAAATTCTACAGAAAGGCAAAAGGCGGCGAATTCAGAAACGTCGCTCACCTTGAAGCCCACATTAAAGTTGAAGAATAATTTAAAAAAAGTGTGTCGCAAGACACATTTTTACTTTCTTTTTTTTGAAAATTTCGTTTGGTGAGCGAAAGCTGTGTTTCGGGCTGCAACTGTTCTGTTTATGTTTTCGTTAAATTCGTGGGGGGCGAATCTCCAACGCCTCCTTTTGTTCACTTCGTTCTTTCAAATAAAACAAAAAAACGAAACCGTTTAAAATTTCTAATTCCAATTTTTCCGATTTACAAAAAGTATTTATTTTTTCCAAATCTTTTTAACGTGCTTACTTTTAATTAACATTCAAAACTATTTACAAAACTTTTCCAATAACATTTTGGTTTAAAAAATTAATGAAGGCTTGGGTATGAAAATTCTAAAATCAATCTCTTTAATTGCAATTCTCTTAATTGCATTCGTATTGATGAGCGGAATCGCTCTCGCCGCTCCGATTGAAATCGGTTCAGCAAGCGATTTGAAACAAATCGGAATTGATGAAACTAATTATCCGTTAGACGGCGATTACATTTTAATAAACGATATTGAAATTACCGATGATACATGGAACTCTATCGGCAATATCAGCAAACCGTTCGTCGGAACTTTTGACGGTCAGGGATATTCCATCACTTTTGCAAGTTCGACGGGAACGACGACTTTTAAGAATTTCGATGGCGGCAGTACTAATTATGACGGTTTCGGTTTATTCGGAACTGTCGGTAAATCTTCCGCAACGGATGTCATTGAATTTAAAAATATCAATGTTGTTCTTGAATCTGATTTGACAAATGAAATCAGCTCAACATATTATTATTGTATCGGATCTTTAATCGGAAATGTTAATGTCAGTTCTCCTAACTATTTCTCAATGAATAGTTGTTCATTAACATCGAATGGCAATTTTGAAATTACAGGTAATTATTCTGTCGGCGGTCTTGTCGGTTATGTTAAAAATGGTGTTTTCGAAGATTGTTCTGTTTCCGGCGATGTTTCCGTGACTGCCGAAAATAATAATGCCGGCGGTCTTGTCGGTTATGTTAGCAACAATGCTGATTTCACTGGTTGTTCTGTTTCGGGCGATGTTTCCGTGATTGCCAAAAATAGGTATGCCGGCGGCTTAGTCGGCTGGTTATCAGGTACAATCACAGATTGCTATTCAACAGCAACAATCAAAGCAATGTCTTACGCAGGTGGTTTAATTGGGTTAGGGTACGCAATTTCTCCATCTGTCTGTGATATTTCATCAAGTTATTTCACAGGAACCGTTTCTCTCGGAAGCGGTGCAGACAGCAGTTCCTATATCGGCGGAATTATCGGTTCTCCTTATGGGACACCAACCGTCACCGATTCATTTTATTCAAGTGATTCTGTTGATGTCGGAACCACAGGCGCAACTCCGACGACATTATTTGGAACATCCGTCTCTTCCGCTGACATGAAGAAAGTCACAACTTATTCAAGCTGGGACATTTCAAATGCGCCCGACGCTTCAAAAACTTGGTACATTCAAGAAGACATCGCTTATCCTCAATTATTTGCATTGAGAAGCAACACAATTCCAATCTCAACGGATGTTGAACTTAAAAAAATCGGTTCCAATGATTATGATACAGCAAATGATTATTGGTACACGATGGACGCTGATTATTATTTAATCGCTGATGTTGAAATTGTTGGCGGCACGTGGGATTCTATCGGTGATGACAGCAATCCGTTCACCGGAACTTTTAATGGCAACGATTTTACAATTACTTTTATGGAAGATACCGATTTTGATTATGAAGATCCTGCCTCCGCAGTCGGCGGTGCAGGTTTATTCGGTGTTTCCAAAAATGCAGTTTTTAAAAATGCTCAGCTTATTGCAAAAGGCAATTTAACCGCGACAGGTTCAACAGGTAATGTTCCGTTCGGCAGTTTAGTCGGGCGAATTAATGACAGTCAGCTTATCGGATGTTCCATTCAAACCGATGGCGATTTCTCCATAACCAAGGATTGGGCTGTCGGCGGATTGGTCGGAAATTCCTGGTACGACTCTGTTTTCGAAGATTGTTCCGCATCCATTTCTGTCATTTCCAATAACGATGCAGCCGGGGGTATCGTCGGTTTTGTGAACTACGGTCTTTCTGAATTTACAAATTGTTCAGTTCTTTCAGATTCAAACGAAATTCAAATCATTGCAAATAGACATGGCGCCGGTGGTCTCGTCGGCAATGTTAATTCCAATGGTATTTTTGATAATTGTTCTGTTTTAGGTGACATTTCGATAGCTTCTAAAGTTGATAATGCAGGCGGTCTTGTCGGCTATGTTTCGGACGGAACTTTTGATAGTTGTTCTGTTTCAGGAAACGGTGCTGGTGCTGTTACGGTGACTGCTGAGGGTGATCGTGCCGGCGGTCTTGTCGGTGATTTTAACGGCAAAATCGAAAACTGCTATTCAACGGCGAATGTTAAAGCGAATAATTATGTCGGTGGTCTTGCCGGACATGTTTGGTATGCTTCATCTGAATTTTCGTCAAGTTATTTCGCGGGAACTGTTTCTTTCAGTGAAGGAACAACAGGCACAGATATCGGAGGAATCGCCGGTTCATATTATTTTGAACCAACCGTCACAGATTGTGTTTATTTAACTCAAACAGAAACTCTCACGACGAATATTGACGGATCTGAAGTTGCTTCTTCAACCGAAATGAAGAAAATTGCAACCTATCTGGCAGACGGCAAAGTTGTTGCCGATTGGGATATTTCCGATAATCTCAATGACGATACTGTTTGGTTTATTGTTGAAGGACAAACCTATCCTCTTTTTACACGTGATTATGTTCCGGCAGATCCCGTGAAACAGGGCGGCGGTTCCGGTTTTGGCGGCGAAAATGTTCGCGTTATTAATTCAACAGCCGAAATTCCGGGTTTAAAAGATGATACGATTCGCGAAACTTCCGACATTCCGAATGTCGTTTCCGATCCGAATGCTGATTCAGGAAATGCTGATGCTTACGGCGAAGAAGAAGGAACCGATTGGACTTTGTACTTGATTCTCGGCCTTGGTTTGATTATTGTCATTGCCGGTGTCGCTTATTATTTGAAGAAAAAGAATTGAATTGTTTTTAAAATGTTCTTGAAAAGACGGGAAACTGTCTTTTCAATCTTTTTTTGTTAAATGAAACATCGTTTTTCTTTCATTTTCATAAAAAACTTGAACTCCGTTTTTTCATTCAAATTTTCTTTTTTTAGAATTTCATCGGGAGTTCGGGTTTGCCGAAAATTTGAAAAAACCGATGTTTCGGTTTTGTTTTCAGTGATACAGTGAACCCCGCTCCAAATTACGAATTTTGGGCGACGCGTAAGCGGCGAACAAAATCGGAATTTGGAGAGGTTTTCAAAGAAAAAGCAAATTTTAAAGAAAATAAATTACTGAATTATATAATCTAAGACAAAACCGTGAGCTGTGTCAGTCTTTTCATTTATTCTTACGGGTGCGAATCTCCATCTCCTCCTTTTGACTCGCTTCGCTCGCAAAACTCGTCGATAGAGGTGGTTGTTCTGTCTTTTCAATCAGTCAATTTCGGAAAAAACGAAACATCGTTTTTCTTTCATTTTTCATAAAAAACTTGAACTCCATTTTTTCATTCAAATTTTCTTTTTTTTAGAGTTTCATCGGGAGTTCGGGTTTGCCAAAAAAATTGAAAAAATCGATGTTTCGGTTTTGTTGTCAGAAATACAGCGAACCCGACTACAAATTTTGGATTTCGGGCGGCGCGAAGCGGCGAACGAAATACAAAATTTGGAGAGGTTTTCAAAGAAAAAGAAAATTTAAAAGAAAACTATATTTGAATTTTAAAAAATTAAATGATGACGACCGATTTGTATTTTCATTGACGTATGGGTGCGAATCTCCATCTCCTCCTTTTGACTCGCTGCGCTCGCAAAACTCGTCGCCGGAGGTGGTTGTTCTGTCTTTTCAATCAGTCATTTTCGGAAAAAAACGAAACATCGTTTTTCTTTAATTTTCATAAAAAACTTGAACTCCTTTTTTCATTCAAATTTTCTTTTTTTAGAGTTTCATCGGGAGTTCGGCTTTGCCGAAAATTCGGGAAAACCGATGTTTCGGTTTTTGTTTTCAGTGATACGGCAAACCCTTATGCAAATCTTCAAATAAAACAAAGTTAGGCGAAACAGTTTAAAATTTCGAATTCTAAATTTTCCGAAAAAGTATTTATCTCATACAATAGTTATATTTCTCATTCGGTTGCTGAATTACATAAAAATTGCAGCATTTTGATTCTTAGATTTTTCATTTTCGCTGCAATTGATTCACAATATTAGCAATTCGTGAGCGTATGGAGTGTTTTTATGGCAAAAATAAAATTCATATTAATGACGGCAGTTCTTTTTACTGCCTTGGTATTGATGAGCGGAACCGCTCTCGCCGCCGGGGAAATTGAAGTTGATCAAGCTTACATTGACAGCTACATTTCACATGGGGGGGGGGGGCGTCGCCTGATGCCGATTTCAAACGGCTGGACGCTCATTACATTTTAATCGAAGATATTGATCTTTCCGGCGTTAATTGGGTTCCAATCGGTGATTCAACAACACCGTTTACCGGAACTTTTGACGGATATCTTTACACAATTTCCGGTTTGACAATTAGTTCATCCGGTGTGTCTGACATTGGTCTTTTCGGTGTCGCACAAGATGCTCATTTTGTAGATATTAATTTGATTGATGTTGATATTATCGGTGGCCGGGGTGTCGGCGGTCTTGTTGGTAATTCGACAGATTGTGTTATTGACAGTTGTTCTGTTTCCGGTGAAGTGACTGGTCAAGGTTTTGTCGGCGGTATCTCAGGTTCTGACTCCGGCTCCGATTTTGTCATCTGTTTCGTACAAGATTCAGTGATTTCAGGAAATCAAGTGATCGGCGGCCTTTTAGGTCTTGGATCTGGTTCTGATTTCGAGTATTGTTTTACCGGCAATGTTTCAGTAATCGCCTCATTGGATGCTGCAGGTGGTCTTGCTGGTAGTTTTGGTAATGGTAACATTATAGATTGTTATTCGACAGCGGATGTTAAATCCGTTGATATTGCCGGCGGTCTTGCCGGCTTATTTTATGATGGTAGTACGTTGTCATCAAGTTATTTCGCAGGAGAAGTTTCATTTGAAAGCGGCGCGACAGCAGCTTCCAAAATCGGCGGAATTTTTGGTAATACTATTGGAACTGCACCAACCATTACTGATTGTATTTATCTGGATACTTCTGTTGACACCGGCACCACAGGTGCAACGCCGACAGCTGCCGGAACATCCAAGACTTCCACTGAAATGAAAGCCGGTGCAACTTATCCGGGTTTTTCGATTTCCGCTTCTCCGAATTATCTGAATACTTGGTATATTTATGAAGGCGTGACTTATCCGCAGCTTTTTTGGTTGAAACGATCCATTCCGATTTCTACCGAAGCTGAACTTGCATCAATCGGATCCGGTATCTACGATCCTGTCGGTGCTCATTATTACAGCATGGATGCAGATTATGTTTTGGTTAATGATATTCCACTCACAGGAACTTGGACTCCGATCGGTGATTCAACAACACCGTTTACCGGAACTCTTGACGGAAAAGGATATGCGATTTCAGATTTGACAATTAATTCTCCGACTGTCGATCAAATTGGTCTTTTCGGAACCGCAGCCGATGCAACTTTTTCAAACATTTCTTTGATTGATGTTGAAATTAAAGGGCAAACCGGTGTTGGCAGTCTTGTTGGTGAAGTTACGAGCGGAGTGGTTAAAATTCAAAATTGTTCCGTTGTCGGGAAAAATGTTACCGGTCAGTCTCAAGTCGGCGGTCTTGTCGGCAGTGTGGAACTTTATGGAGGAGCAGTTAAATTTTACGATTGTTCCGTTTCCTATCTTAATGTGACCGAATCCCCTGCCGGCGGTATTATCGGCGGTATTGTCGGATCCGGCAACAATGCTCCTGTTTTTGAAAATTGCTCCGTTGATCACGTTAAAGTGACAGGTTCCACGTGGGTTGGCGGAATTGCAGGATGGGCTGTCAGTGCTGCCAGTCTTAAAGATTGTTCTGTTTCAGACACCGATGTTACCGGAATTTACTGTGTCGGCGGTTTAGTTGGATTCGGCAACGGCTGTATTCTTAATTTCTGTTCTGTCACTGACGGTTCGGTAACTGCCGGTACTACAGGTACTGCCATTGGCGGTCTTATCGGTTCTTCCTATGGTCCTATAACGAATTGTTATTCAACAACGGATGTTAGCGGGTCTGATATGGTCGGCGGCCTTGTGGGTATGACTTCCGATGCAAGCACTTTTACATCAAGCTACTTCGCAGGAACGGTTACTCTCGACAGCAGTGCAACCGCAAGTTCGGAATTTGGCGGACTTCTCGGCAATTCGAGCGGATCTCCGACTTTCGCAAATTCATACTATTCAAATGAATTCTTGAATGATGGCGGCTCAGGTGCAACACCGACAGCTTACGGAACAGCCGTTTCTTCCGCTGCGATGAAGAAAATCGGAACTTATACCGATTGGAGTATATTCAGCTCGGAAAGTCCGGATTATATTTGGTACATCACAAGCGGCAGTTACCCGAAATTGTCTTCGATTTATGCCGGAATACCCAATTATCTTCCGACGACAACAGGCGGCGGCGGTGGCGGAACCGGTCAGGCGACAGTTGTTAATTCAACACCTGCTTCTGCTTCAGCCCCTGCTTTGGACGAAACAACTGCTCCGGCACCTTCTCAAGCAACGAATGGTTCTGATAACAGTCAAAACAACAATGTTCCCCAAGACAGTTATTCTGATGAAGGCGGTTCCAATCGGACATTGTATATTTTGCTCGCTGCCGGTTTGATTATCGTTGTCGGCTGCGTTGCGTTTTTCTTGTATAAGAAAAGAGTTTAATAAAAAATAAATTAAAAATTGATGAATGAGCTTTTACGCTTATTCATTTTCTTTCTTTTTTAAAAAATTGTTTTTGAATGAGCGGCAGCTTTATTTTTTTGGTATTTCTTTAAAAAACAAATATCTTCTGTTTATTCCAATCTATATTAATTATATTAATCTATTTTATGAAACATTTTATATAAGTGAATATAGTCTTTATTCATCCTCAATTAAATTTTATTTCAATTGATGTTTTATTTACGATTTTAAATTAATTTTTCAATTTATTAAAATTTAGAAAAAGGTATGATTTGATTTATGAGAACTATAAAATCAGTCTCTTTATTTGCAATTCTTTTAATTGCATTCGTATTGATGAGCGGAACCGCAATCGCAGCCGATCCGATTGAAATCGGCTCGGTTGATGATTTGAAAAAGATTGGAAATGATATTGCTTTTCCGTTAGGTGGGGATTATGTTCTGATTAATGATATTATAATTACTGATTCTACATGGAATTCTATCGGCGACCGAAACAATCGGTTTGTCGGAACTTTTGATGGTCAAGGACATTCAATCATTTTTGCAAGTTTGACAGGAACGACAACTCTTAAAAACTTTGACGGTGGCAATAGGGAACCTGATGGTTTTGGTTTATTCGGAACTGTTGGTAATCCTTCTTCCGCTGATAGAATCGAAATTAAAAATGTCAATATTGTTCTTGAATCTAATTTGACAAACGAAGCAAATTCAGTCTATTATAATTGGATTGGATCTTTAGTCGGATATGTTCACGTCAGTTCTCCTGCTAAATTTTTAATGAATAATAGTTCATTGACATCGAACGGCAATTTTGAAATTAAAGGTAAGAATCATGTCGGTGGTCTTATTGGTCACGCCGACTATGGTATTTTTAAAGATTGCTCTGTTTCAGGCGATGTTTCCATAACTGCTGAAAATAATGGCGTTGGTGGGTTTGTTGGTCATGTCAGTGATGGTATTTTTGAAAACTGTTCTGTTTCGGGTGATGTTTCCGTGACCGCTAAAAATCATGCAGGTGGTCTTATTGGCTATGTTCCTACCTATGTTAACTTTACGAAGTGTTTTGTTTCGGGCGATGTTTCCGTGACTGCCGAAAATGATTATGCCGGCGGTCTTGTCGGTTATACTCTTCGTGCTGCTGATTTTACAAATTGTTTTGTTTCGGGTGATGTTTCTGTGACTGCTGAAAACGCTTATGCCGGTGGTTTTATCAGTTATTTTGGGTCTGGTTTAATTAAAGACTGTTATTCGGCGGCTCAAGTTAAAGCTGTAAATGAGTATGCTGGCGGTCTTGTTGGATATGCCGCTGTTGTCGGATATGGCTATTCACCAGTTACGATCAAATCAAGTTATTTCGCAGGGACTGTTGACTCCAGAGATAAGCTCGGGGGAATTCTCGGCGACTATTACTATATTGCTCCAACCGTCACCGATTGTATCTACTTGGATACTTCCGGCTCAGGATTTACAAATTCATTCGGAACACCCGTTTCTTCTGCTAACATGATGAAAATCGAAACCTATGAAACAGGGGGCAGTGTTTCAACAGCTTGGTCGATTTCCAATTCTCCAAATCCTTCTAAAATTTGGTATATTCGAGAAAATCTCGCTTATCCCCAACTATTTGCATTGCGGAGCAACACAATTCCAATTCCATCTGTTGCCGAACTTAAAAAAATCGGTTCCAATGAGTATGATTTTGTGAATGATTATTGGTACACAATGGATGCAGATTACATTTTGGTTGATGATATTGTCATCACCGATGCAAATTGGAGTCCGATCGGCAGTTTATCAAATCCGTTTATTGGGACTTTGGAAGGGAATGGGTTCACGATTTCCGATTTAAAAATTGATTTGCCAAGTAATGAATGTGTAGGTCTTTTTGGAGTTGTGTCTGATGCATCTTTTTCAAATATTTCTTTGATTGATGCTGATGTAAAAGGGAAACTTTATGTCGGTGGTCTGATTGGCAGGGCTAGTAATAATGTTGATTTTATAAATTGTTCCATTTCTGATGATGTTACAGTGGTTGCCGAAGAACGGCATGTCGGCGGTTTTGTCGGACGTGCCTATAATAATATAAGTTTTTCAAACTGTTCTGTTTCAGGCGATGTTTCGGTGAACGGTGTGTATTATGTCGGCAGTTTTACCGGATATGTTAACAACTACGCCGTTTTTTCAAATTGTTCTGTTTCAGATAATGTTTCCCTGTTTTCTGACAACAATATGGTTGGCGGTCTTGCCGGCTATGTTTCGAAAGGCAATTTTTCAAATTGTTCTGTTTCAGATAATGTTTCGGTGATTACCATGTGCGATTATGCTGGCGGATTGGTTGGCTATGCTGATAGTTCTTCTAATTTTGCAAGATGTTCTGTTTCAGACGGTGTTTCCGTGACAGCTGAAAGGGCTGATTCCGGTGGTCTTGCCGGAGGTTTGGCAGGATCTGTTAAAGACTGTTATTCCGCAGCTCAAGTTAAAGCAGGAAATCGTTCCGGCGGTCTTGTCGGAACAGTTACAACATCAACTGAAATCAAATCCAGTTATTTTGCAGGGACTGCTTCTCTGATATCCGGGACAAATTCCGGTGGAATCATCGGCAATTATTTTGGGATACCGATTATCACCGACTGTTTCTACGTAGAAACAGCCGGCACAGGTTTCACGAATTCATTCGGAACGCCGGCCTCCTCCGCTGACATGAAAAAAATCGAAACATATCAAACGCCGAATGTTGTCACAAATTGGGATATTGTTCCGGCTTTTGATACGAATCACGTTTGGTTCATCATTGAAGATCAAACCTATCCTTTGTTGTCTTCAATTGATTTGGCGCCCGGTCCGGGTCCCGGCCCTGCGCCCGGTCCGAATACCGGCGGCGGTTCCGGAACCGGTCAGGCAAAAGTCAACGATTCGACGCCCTCTTCCGCCGGCCCGATTTTAAATGAAAGTCCGGGTCAAGGGTTCACAAACGAAAATTTAAGTTCAAACAACGGCTCTGAAATCATTTATCCTGATGAAGAAGGCGGCTCTGTTCAAATGTCGTATCTTTTGATTCTAATCTTTTTGATTATTATCATCAGCTGCATTGTTTATTTCTGGAATAAAAACCGGGAATAAGAGATTAATTCATGAGTAAACGTTTTTCGCGTTTATTCATTTTCTTTTTTATTTTTAATCAAAATATTCAGATTCCGTTTTATTTCATTTCAATTCCATTTTGGTTTGCCGGGTTTTTCAACAGAAACCTTATATATCTCAAACCTGTATTACAATTTCTTTCACAGGACATCTTTTGTAGTTCAATTCATTGAACATTTATGCACTGTGAATGTCTGTTTCGTTAAGCGATTAACGGGCAGCGGATTACGTTTCATTGGATTGTTTCGATTTGTTTCAAATTGTTTTCAATTTTATGCGCTTAATTCATTTACTTAATATTTTAAATTTAAATTAATAAATAAAATAGTTGAGGAGCTAGTTATGGCAACAGGACCAAGATATAAGGTTCCCATGAGAAGAAGAAGAGAGGGTCGTACAAACTACCACTCCCGTCTCGCACTCCTTCTCTCCAAAGAGGACCGCGTTGTCGTGCGCAAAAGCACACGCAATGTTCAGATACAGCTTATAGCCCCAACACCGATCGGCGATGTCACATACTCTTCTGCCATCTCAACCGAACTCGGTAAATACGGCTACACCGGACCGACAGGAAACACAACCGCAGCATACTTAACCGGTTTGCTTTTCGGACTCAGAACCCTTAAAAACGGTTATGAATACGGCGTTTTGGACATCGGACTTCACACATCCACACCCGGATCACGCATCTACGCCGCCTTAAAAGGCATCGTTGACGCAGGCTTTGAAATCCCCCACGACGAATCCATTTTCCCGTCCGACGAACGCATTCGCGGAGAAATCGCGGCAGAATACAACGGCTCTGACTTGCCGGCACAGTTCGACGCAGCAGTCGAAAAAATCAAAGCGGAGTTCAAGTGAGAAACATGGCTTACAATGAAGAAGAATGGGTCCCGAAGACAAGACTCGGAAAGCTTGTCGCAGACGGACAAATCACAACAATGGAAGACGCTCTCAAATCCCGTTTCCCCTTAAGAGAACCCCAAATCGTGGATATCCTCTTGCCGGGACTCGAAGATGAAGTTCTTGACATTAATATGGTTCAGAGAATGACTGACTCCGGCAGACGTGTTAAATTCAGAGCAACCGTCATTGTCGGAAACGGCGACGGTTACGTCGGCATCGGTCAGGGTAAAGATGTTCAGGTCGGAAACGCCATTAAAAAGGCAATCGACGCAGCAAAATTAAACATCACACGCATCGGCCGCGGCTGCGGTTCATGGGAATGCGCTTGCGGAAAAGAGCACACCGTGCCCTTCGAAGTGACCGGCAAAGTCGGCAGCGTTGTTGTGACATTAGTTCCGGCCCCCAGAGGTCTCGGTCTTGCTGCCGGTAACACCGCCAGAAAAGTGCTTGAAAAAGCAGGCATTAAAGACGTTTGGACACAAACATTCGGAACCACCAGAACCACACTCAACTTTGCCAAAGCGACATTTGAAGCTTTGAACAATGTGAATACCATGCGCATGCCCAAGAAAGGCAACGGAGGTATCTGATTATGTACGCAGTTATCAGAGTCAGAGGATCAGTCGCAGTCAGAGAATCCATTGCGGACACCCTTAAAATGCTCCGTCTCCACAAAGTGAATCACTGCGTTTTCCTTCCGGAAAATGATGTTTACAAAGGCATGATCCAAAAATCTAAAGACTATATCGCATACGGTACAGTCGATGCGGAAGCTGTTGCGGAAATTCTTGAAACCCGTGGCAGACTTGAAGGCGGCGAACGTTTAACCGACGCATATATCGCGGAAACGACACCCTACAAAACAATCAAAGAATTTGCTGAAGCATTCGTCGAAGGCAAAATCGCGATTAAGGATGTTCCCGCAATGAAGCCGGTTTTCAGACTTCACCCCCCGAGAAAAGGACACGCAGGTTTGAAGAGAACCGTTCAGCAGGGCGGCGTTCTCGGTAACCACGGCGAAGACATTGCAGTGCTTTTGCACAAAATGAGATAAGGTGGTTTTCATGGGACACATCAGAACTAAGAAATACAGAGGAACACGCACCTGCGGCGGCGGAACTCACAAGAACAGAAGAGGTGCCGGTAACCGCGGCGGCCGCGGACATGCGGGAGGCAATGCCCACCACTTTATCCGTGCCATGCGCGAAGGTTACAGACCCGGTTACATCTACAAAGGATTTTCAAGACCGGCAGTCGTTGACACTCCGGTTTTCATCGTCAACGTCGGTGAATTGGACGAACTCGTTCCCTTCCTTTTTGAGAACGAAGCGGACTACATCACAAAAGACGGCGACAAATTCATTGTTGATCTTTACAGCATCGGAATCGACAAAGTTCTCGGCAGCGGCCGCGTGACCAAAGCAATGGTCGTTAAGGCTGAAATGTTCTCCGCATCTGCACGCTCCAAGATTGAAGCAGCAGGCGGCGAATGTGTCGAAGTCGGCGACGAATTCGATGAATTTGAAGAAGACGACTCGGAAGAAGAAGCAGAAGAGTAAGCATTTCGCTTCTCTTTTTTTCTTTATTTTTTAAAGTCAATTAATGCCGAATATAAACATTCGCATCTTCAAAATACAAAAATATATTAATACTATTAATCGCTATCATTTTCAGTTCATCATGCTTATTTTGATGATTTTATTCATATTTATTTATCTTTCACAATTTCAATAATTACTAAATGTATTCCGAAAACAGGAATGCGGCAATGGGATGCCGCGATGTTTTCGTGAAAGTCAGGTGTTAACAATGAGTTTCAGGAGTGTAATGGAGCCTATCTTTGCAAGGTTACCCGCTGTCGCCAGACCTGAAAAACAAGTGTTGTTCAAAAATAAAATTATGTGGACGCTTGCAATTCTCGCGCTCTACTTTATTTTATCGAACATTCCCTTGTTTGGTATGTCGGCCGAATCGATCGATTTATTTGCGCACTATCGCGCGTTCTTCGCAGGCGCGACCGGATCATTAATCGTTCTCGGTATTGGTCCGATTGTGACGGCATCCATTATTCTGCAGCTTTTAGTCGGCGGTGACATTATTCATTTGGATTTGTCCGACCCGCGCGACCAGTCTTATTTCCAAGGCGCTCAAAAGTTCCTTGTCTTCTTTATGATTATTCTTGAGACGCTTCCCCAGCTTTTCGGCTACATCAAACCTGACGCCGGATTGGCTACTTCCCTTGGTGTTGAAACTTGGGTCGTTACATTATTCCTGTTCATTCAGATTTGTATCGGCGGCGTTCTTATTATGTATATGGATGAAGTCGTTTCCAAATGGGGTGTCGGCTCCGGTATCAGTTTGTTCATCGTTGCCGGTGTTTCTCAGTCCATCGTTACCGGTTTAATCAACTGGCTTCCGGATTCCACCGGATATTCCATCGGTATTATTCCGCGCTGGATTCAACACATTTCACGCGGCGACCTCAGCTTAATGTTTTCATCGGCCGATAATATTCTGAATTACGTCTTAATCGGCGGCGGCATTTTGGCGCTTATCGCGACCGTTATCATCTTTGCCGTTGTCGTTTACGTCGAAAGTGTCAGAATTGAAATCCCGCTCTCCCACACTTCCGTTCGCGGCGCGCGCGGTAAATTCCCGGTCAAATTGATTTACGCATCCGTTTTGCCGATGATTTTGGTTCGCGCTCTCCAGGCAAACATCCAGTTGGTCGGTGTTTTGCTTGCCGGCAGAGGCATTACGTTCCTCGGTGAATATTCCGGCGCAACGCCTGTCAACGGTATTATGTATTATTTATCTGCAATCAACAGCCCGCAGGACTGGATTCCGTCTTACGTTGAAGCGAATTACGCGGCAATGGGCTTTGCAGCTCCCGAAATCTGGCAGATTTTGCTTCACGTCGGTGTTGACGCATTCTTATTGGTTGCCGGCGGTATCATTTTCGCTCTCTTCTGGATTGAAACAACCGGAATGGGTGCCAAGCAGACTGCGAAAAAGATTTACAATTCCGGTATGCAAGTTCCCGGTTTCAGAAACAACATTGCATCTATTGAAAAATACATGCAGCGGTACATCCCGAAAGTTACCATTATCGGCGGCGCGTTCATCGGTCTTTTGACTTTGTTCGCCAGTTTGCTTGGTACAATCGGCGGCGCCGGCGGAACAGGTCTTTTGCTGACGGTCAGTATTGTCTACCGCTTGTACGAGGATCTCGCATCCGAACAGCTGATGGAAATGCATCCGATGCTTCGGTCGTTCCTCGGAAAAGAAGATTAAAATTTCAAAACCAAGACTTGAACAAAATTTGTTCAAGTCTTTTTTTTTGCGTTTTTCATTACGGTTTCGTTATGGAATCCTTTTTATAACAAAAATGATAATTTCCTTTACTTCTGATTACACAGATTTTTAAACCATTTCTGATATTTTCAGGTTTTACATTTTAGGTGATTCTATGGATATTATTTTATTCGGTCCGCCCGGTGCCGGTAAAGGCACTCAGGCTCAAAAACTTTCTCAAAAATACGGCATTCCTCAAATTTCAACCGGCGACATCCTTCGCGCGAATGTGAAAGACGGAACGCCGCTCGGTTTGGAAGCAAAGAAATACATGGACGCAGGCGAACTCGTTCCCGATGATGTTTTAATCGGCATCATTAAAGACAGGCTTCTTCAGCCCGACTGCGCCAACGGATTTTTGCTTGACGGCTACCCGAGAACGGTTCCTCAGGCTGACGCGCTTACCGGAATTTTAGATGAAATCAACAAACCGATTGATGTCGTCATTAACATTGTCGTTCCGAACGACATTTTGGTCGAGCGCTTGTCCGGCAGATGGATGTCCGGCTGCGGCGCCAGCTACCACACCGTCTTCAACCCGCCGAAAGCGGAAGGCATCTGCGACACCTGCGGCGACAAATTGTTCCAAAGACCGGATGACACATCCGAAGCGGTCTCAAACCGTTTGGACGTTTACCAAAACCAAACCGCTCCTTTGATCGGTTATTACAATGAAAAAGGATTGCTCAAAGACATCGACGGCACAAGAGACATTGACGTCGTTTTTGCCGATATTGACAAAATCGTGGCATCTTTTAAATAAAAGGATTGTTTTTTCAATCCTATCATTATTTTACAATTCATTTTTACAATTTATCAAGTACAGGTCGGATTATTTTGGATACGCAAAAAGTCAGAGAATGGGCCAATAAAATCGTTTTGGGCCTCGGTTTAATCCTTTTTATCGGCATTATGATTCCGAGCGTCCGCGATCTCATCGGCAAAGGCATGGATGTTCTCATGTCTCCGATTGTTTCAATTGTCGGCGATCAGAATTTCTTTTTAATTTTATCGGCAATGGCAATCATTACAGCCATTTATTCGTCTCTCATTCAGAAATACGTGGTTGACCAGTCTAAAATGATTGAGTTCCAGGAAAGAATGAAGATTTTCCAAAAAGAGATGAAAGAAGCTCAGGAAACTCAAAACACTTACATGCTCAAGCGCCTCGAAGAACAGCAGGCCGAAATCATGCAGGAACAGATGACGATGATGAAAGACCAGTTTAAGCCGATGCTTTACATCGTTTTGGTCTCCATTCCGTTTTTGATGTGGGCTTATTACTACATCGGAAGCCACGAAGCCGCGACAATGATTTTCCCGTTCTGGGGCGAACAGCTGCTCAGCGGACGTGTGTTCTATTTGTTCACGTACTGGCTCTTTTGGTACTTCTTGTCCTCCTTGGCTTTCAGCCAGGTGCTCAGAAAATTCCTGAACATTCGCGCCGCCGGCGTGTAATGTTCTTTTTTTCTTTTTATTTTTAAATCTCATGGATTCATATTTTCTTTTTAAATTCAGGTGCATGATATGATTATTACAATCAGCGGACTTCCGGGAACAGGCACGACAACGGCATCAAAGCTTTTGCAGGAAAAAACCGGCATGGAATTCATCTCCTCCGGTGAAATCTTTCGAAGCATTGCCGCGGATCTCGGCTTATCTCTTGCCGATTTCGGAAAACTTGCCGAGTTGGATGTGACTTACGATCGGCAAATTGATGACCGTCAAAAAGAGCTTTCCAAAACAAAAGACAATTTGATTTTGGAAGGACGCCTCGCCGGCCACATGTCGCTTGAAGTTCCGCCGAGCAAGAAAATCCTGCGCGTGCTTCTCAAAGCGCCGCTTGAAACCCGCGTTCGAAGAATTATGAATCGCGAAGGATCCAATTCGTCTTTTAAATTTGAACTGGAACAAACAAAAACAAGGGAAGAATCCGAACGCGTTCGTTACGATATGTATTACGGAATTGACATCGCGGATTTGATGCTTTATGATTTGGTGATTGATTCTTCGAAGTTTGATCCGGAGACGATTGTTGATTTGATTTTGAGAGCTGCTAAAAAAGTTGATGAATGAAGTTTAATTTGCTTCATCTTTTTCATCTGTTATTTTTTGATTATTGCTGATGCAGTGTATTTGCAATAACTCTTTTCAAAACAGGAATCATTCCTCCAAATATGATGCTTATGATCAATATTATAATGAATGGTACACCGTTTGCTTTTAAATAATATGAAAAAACAAACACGATTGGGATGAATATTATGAACAATATTACATCTTTTATCTTTTCTTTTGGATTTTTGATAATGGATATGCATTCATCTAACATCTTTTTTAAAATCGGTCCCATCCCTCCAAATACGATGCAAAAAATAAGTATCATAATGTCCGGCATTCCTTTTATCGCTAAATAAAACGAAAAAATGGCTCCTGTTAAAATGTATAATATGAATAAGATTTTGTTTGTCATTTTTCGGCTCTTTGAATTGATTAGAACAAAAAAAGTGATGAATGAATATTAATTTGCCTTAATCCTTTTCATCTATTAAATGAATCGGAATAAAATCAAATTCATTTTGCTTTAATTCATCGATGAGGACTGAACGCGCTTTTTTTGAAACGATCCAGTATTTTGTCGGTGGTGTGAATGCATATCCTTCTGAACCAAATGTTTCCAAAGTTTGATTGAAGTCTAATGTTTCCGATAATACTTTTTTATCGTAATATATCTCGGTATTTATGACAATTTTTGATGCATGTATCCACTGTTCATATACCATTTTCGTTTCATCAGAAACTTTTGGCATTATATGAGTTGTTATGATTTGTAAATAATTATTATTTACAGAACCATTGGTATTTTGAATCGGTCTGGTTTTAAAACCTGTTAAATTAAAATCATTCAAAATCTGCAAAATTTCTTTGCTGACGACAATTTCTCCATTAAATGTATAAGCAAAATCAATACCTTTTAATTCCCTTTCATCAATGATTAAATCCGTTTTTTGAACTCCAAATACTAAATCTCCTTTTATCCGAGTCGGATACTCAAATTTTGTTCCATATAATTTACCTCCAAAATTACGGTATTGGTGAATCGGTAAGTAAATAAACAGATCCGTTTTATCAAGATTTTCTTTTGTTTCTTTTTGTCCAATTACATATTTGTCAGTGGTAATTATAATTATGATGTTTGAAATAATGGGCAGGGTCAAACCGATATATGGAGTAAATGTGCTGACAATTAATTCTATTAAATCAGTCGGAACTAACAGGATAATTAGTATGTATAAACCCAAAGAAAGTCCAAAACACACTCCCGAAAAAATCGGAACTGTGAGTATTAGGCGAACTGGAAACTGATTATATTTTTTACTGAATACAACAAAGAAATTTTCTTTCTGTGCATAATAAATTCCCGATATAAGTGTGATTAATAATCCAAAGGTTAAAAACAAATCCATTATTAATCTCCTCTCATTTTTGAATCATTTGATTCTTTTTCCATTTCTTTAAACACAATATTGTGGAATAATCGCCAAGCTAAGGTGACAAAAACAGATGATATAATTAAACATACGCCGTTAAAGTATTCCGAGGTCAATATGTCAATATTTGAGGTGAAACTCAAAATTAAGAAAGTAATTATTTTAATTAATACCCAACACACCAGAAGCAGATATGGTATGTACAAAATGCTCATTACTATGTCTGTAATAAATCGTGAGAATGAACTGTTTTTAATTTTAATGTAAAAAACCTTACAATTTTCGGCATATTCGATCCACATAAAGACAACTGAAAAAAATACAAATAAAAAATAACTGAAGGTATTGTGAAATATGACGAATAATATGAATGCAATAATGGGATAGAATATCCTGGATTTGACATAATTTTGAGTTGGTCTGTCTGTATTGTCTCTTCTCATAATCATCACTCTACTTCTTAATCATAAAAATATAATAATGCTCATTAGAGCATTATTTTCTACTTTTTAATTTCTGTTTCCAGGAGTTGGTTTTCGAATTTACATAATTTTTAAAACTCGCGCTTCCATTTTTTAAAGATGTTTGGGCGGGAGATATTGCCTTTTTAACCCATGCACCCCCATCTTTTACTGTTTGTACAGTGCTGGTATTTTTTGTCAATTCTTTACTTGTTTGAGAAGAAACAACGTTTATACCAACATCTATATTTTTATTTCCTGTTGGTGGGGTTGGAATCGCTCCGGTTGTGACATCTCCCAATAACGCATCTCCTTCTAATCCTGCTTCTAAAACACCTGTCATTTTTCCTCCATTTGCAATTTCGTCGACAGATCTTTCAAAAACTCCTACTCCTACTGAAATTCCTGCTCCTATATGGCTGTCAATGATGATAGCAGCGGCGGTGGTTGTTGTGGAGGATGCTACTCCACCTCCGACGATTGCAGCCCCTGCTCCGCAAGTTAATCCGATTAATCCTCCTGTTATTCCTCCAATTGCAGCTCCTTTTGCAACATCTTGCCAATCACTGATTGTTCCTGTTGCTTGATATTGTTTGTACGCAGCAACTGTTCCTCCTATGACTAAGCCAATCCCTGCTCCAAGAAGTGCCGTCGCTAAAAAGGGTACATGCCCATCCGGATCTTCATATTTCAGCGGATTATTGTAGCAGTAAGAATACCGATTCAACGCCTGCGGATTATAAACATCCGGAATCATGGTATCTGCCTGAGTAAACACAAAAGTTTCCGGATTATAATATCTCGCGCCGTAATAATAAAGTCCGATTTCGGAATCAAACTCTTTTCCTGTGAAAGAATACTTTTCTTCGCCGCCTTCGCGGTGGCTGCCGAACGGATAATAAAGCGTTCTTTCAACAAGTTCGCCGGCTTCGTCAATCATGACGTTTGTTGAACCCAAATGGTCGTCCAAATACCAGAAAGTTCCTTCAGTTGAGTTTTTAGCGACGCGGTTGCCGTTTGCAAAGTAGTAAACAGTTTCTTCGCCGTCTTCAATGTCGAAGTCTTCGCTGATGTAATAAGAAACAACGCCGTTTTCAATCTTTTTGATTCTGTTTCCGGATTCGTCATAAATGAATTCGGCAATTGTTTGATTGTTTTCGGATTTCTTTAAAACTTCAGTCAAGCGGTTGGCATCGTTGTAGATGTAAACGAACTCTGCGTCTTCAATTAAATTGCCGTTGGCGTCGTAGAATAATTCCATGTCGGCAACTCTTGTCGGGGCGTGAATGCCGGCATTGTTGCCGTATTCAAATCCGAAGACGATTTCGTCACCCGTTGTCAAGTCTTTACTTCTGTGAGCCAAAATACTTCCGATCGGATTGTATGAAAACGACTGAGCATAATTTTCACTGCCGGCTAAGAGAAGGCGGTCTAAATCGTCGTAGAAGAAATATTGATTTTCATTGAGGATGTTATCGGAAATTCCGATGATGTTTCCTTTTTCATCAAATGAATAATCTAAGTTTTGCAGGTTGGGCGTATTGATGTTTTCGATGCGCTGTGTCCAATCGTCATAGGTCAAATCTGTTGAAATGCCGTTGGTGAAGTCTTTTCGTGTCATTAAATTCATGGAATTGTAATTGATGTTGTCAATAATTCCGGGAATTGATGACAGAAGGGCTTGATTGTTGTATTGGTATTCGATTATTTCTCCGTTCGGTTGTGTTTTTTGGATTATTCTGTCCATGGAGTCATATTGATATTGTGTTATAAAATTCGAATCTATATCCCTGGGTTCAATTTGGAATGCTTCAAGTCTTCCGTCAACATAATATTTTCCAGAATTATAATTTTCCACTCCAATAGTAGAATTTACAATTGTTTCATCAAATTCAAAGCAGTATGAATAATTTTGATAGGAAATTCCTTTTTCATATTGTTCAATATCAACTGTTAACTCAGATGAATTTGTAGAGAAAATAATGTCATACGTAATATTTTCGTATGATGTATTGAAATTTATTTCGGGAATTAAACCTATTTGACTTCCGGTTTTATTAAATAAAGAAATACTTCCGAGTCTATCTTCATCTGAGAATTTTATTATTTCATAATCATTAAGATAAATGGAAGCATTTGAATTTTTATTTAAAGTTGCTCTGAAATCTGTTAAATGAAGTTCATTCGCATAAAATTCCTCATTCCCAATATGAGTTGCAATATGTTGTTCATTTTTAAATTCATTCTCATCAAAAACAGGTTCGGTTACCTCGGAAATAATTGGCCGGTATTTGACATTATATATACTACTGATGTCATCCATTTCGCTTTCGTAACCTCTTGCAGTAATTTTTATTTCTGTAATATCATTAGGAGGACCGTAATTATAATGAGTCAAGTCCTCCGCCCGACCAAGGGTAAATGGCTGAATTGATACTAACATGTTTTCATCGTTTCTTACGAAAGATACATCGACAGTAGTTACAATATCATTTGAACTTCTAATTCCAAAATACCTCTGCACCAACCCATTTTCATCAAGAGAGAAAAATCTGTTACGGAGAGAAGTGTTATTAAAAAGTATTAAAGCCGGGTTATCATTTAAATAAAAAATTATTTCGTCTTCTCGACCAACCATGTGAGCATTAATGTTTATAAGATTTATTTCTTGGACTGCATATCCTTCTTTATATAGGTTGAATGTTACATTTTCGTCATATTCAAAAAATCCTTTTACAGGGTCAGAAACAGCTTCATATGCAACATCATACTCTCCGCTGATATAGTTGATGTCAGATTGGTATCCAAACATACTCCCCCGCGCATATATTATTGGTTTTTTCAATTCACAAACATAAGTATAATATTCAGGGTCGTTTCCTAATTTTTCAATTTCAATTAAAAGATTTGCTGTGTTATCTTTAAACGAAATATTGAATGTTTCGTCTTCTTGTAAAAAGTGCCCGTTTGTTTGATTTATTTCCCCTAATTGGTTCCCATCGAAATCAAATATCTGAAGCTGTCCGCCTTCTGAGGTATCAATAAATCTTAAAATTTCCTTGTCGTTTAAAGCAAATGCAGCAATATCGTGGGAACTGGTTGAAACTCTCAAATTTGTCAAATTAAGTGTTTTTATTTTGTTGTTATTTTGATGTATTACAAAATCTTCTTCATTTACAAGAGGGAAAATCATCTGTTCTGAAATATTTTTAGTTTCAAAATTCGCACGATATTTGCCATTGATGAAATTACGATTACTCTCATATCCATCAATGTATGTTCTAAAAGTAATAATCGGCTCTTTTGTGTAGTAAGTGTAATAATATTCAGTTATTTGTCTTTGATAATTTTTTTGAATGTGGATTGCCATATTTGACTCATTGAATATCAGACTAACATTAAACCTGACACTTTGAGCATTTCCATTAACCACTTCAATACGATCTAATAACGTCCCTTGGTCATCAAAAATTAATAAAGTTCCCCCCGCAGAAGAATCAATAAATCTCATGATTTCATGACCGTTTATTTGGATATAAGCAACATCATCTTCACTCATTGAAACATCCAAATTATCCAAATGGAACTCTTTGACATAATAGTTCTCGTTTTCGAAATCAAGTATTATATCTTCTACCCTTGAAAACGAACCATTTACAGACTCCCCACCTTGTAAATCATTTCCAACACTATTTACCGGGGAAATTGTTTGAATAACCTTTCTTGATTCTTCTGGCAAAACCGTTTTAGAATAGGTTTCATCGTATTGTTTGTCATAAAATAAGGATTCTGTTTGATTTTCAATTGATGCGGGAATGTTTACAACTTCATCATAATCTGCTAATTTTGCAGACTCTATCATCTTATCTAAGTTAAACGTCCCTGATTCTGAAACTTTTAATAATTGAGTAGTTTCAATATTATTTTCAGAATAGGCATTCTCAGGGATTTGTTGCATTGGGGCATTGCTTTGATCTACAAAAGTTATTGGAATCTCGTTAATTATATTACCGGATTCCAATATTGAAACATTTTCTTCAACAACACGCAATCTTTCATCATAAAGATATGATTTTGTTGTTATCCCTGTTGTAACTCTGGAAAGTGTTCCGACTGTTCCGTTATCATATTCAAAAACAACATCTGAATCATTCGGATAATCAATCAAAATAATACGATCCAAAGGATCATAATCATAATATGTTTTGACTCCTCTGTTATCTGTTTCAGATGCTTTCTTGCCGTTAGCATTATATTCATAAGTCCAAATTCCCAAATCGGGGTCATCTAATTTGACCAGTTGTCCCAACGAATCATAAGCAAATGTAATATTTCCAACTTTGTAAGTCGTATCAATCGGCGTATCAAAGCCAAGTGAACTTAAATTCATTTCAAATGAAGTTGTATTTTCTAATCCTTCCACAATTTCATTTTCGTTTTCAGTCAAAAATGAAATATTGGACTGATCATAATATTGATTCGGAATGATTTTTGTCAGTTTGTTTGCCGCGTTGTATTCATAACCGGTTTCATAAATTTCATTGCCGTTAAACTCGGTCACTTTTACAATGTTGCCGTAAACATCTTGGTCGGATTGAATTTTATTTCCTCTTTCATCAAAAGTTGTTGTTTTCAATTGTTCATACTCGACATCTTTTGATGTTCCGTCCGGATTCGTTATTTGAATCAAACGGCCGAATGAATCATATTCACTTGTCGTATTCAAATATGGTTCAAAACTCTTTCTCGGCGCAACAACTTTGAAAACATTTCCGAAATCGTTGTAATATGTTTCCTGAATGATGTTCTCAGCCGGATTTTCAGATTCGGATTCAGTTTTTATGACGCGTTTCAGCCCGTCATAATATTTCCAAGTATCATAATATTGATTATCTTTCTCTTTAATTGAAGTTTGAATGCATTCGGGGGCAGTTCCATCAATGAAATATTGATAATGGATTGTTGGACTTTCAGTGGAATCTCCTGATTTAATAATTTTTATAATTCTTCCAAAATTATCATATTCATTGAATGTTTCGTAACCATTTGGATCTGTTATTTTGATTGGTTTTCCTATGCGATAGTCATAATCCAACAACGTTTTTTGTCCTAATGCGTTTGTTATGGATGTCGGATATATTGGATTGTCTTCAAATTCTTGTGCTGTCGTATGGCCGTTTGCATCAATCTGTAATATTGGATTCCCGTTTAAATCATATTCAAATTTTTGAATGAGGTCTTCTCCAAAACTATTCCAATTTTCAATTCTTGTTACCAGACCTTTCGAAGGTGGAATATTTAGGTCAGATGCCTCGTCGTAATAATACTTCGTTTCCGAAATTTTTATTCCATTCTCATCTTCAAGTGTTTTCTTTGAAATTTTATCAAGAATTCGTTTATTGATATTATATGTATACTCATATTGAACCTTTCTTTCGTCACCTGTTATTTGCACATCTCCTTTATTGAAGATTTGTAAGGTGTTTCCGTATTCATCATATTCGTAATCAATTACTGAAACGATAGGGTTTTCTTCCCCATCAAACAAGGAAGTTTTTGTTTTTTTCAACAACACTTCAAATATGCCGTTTGATTCATATGATTCAAAAGTATTTTCTGTTTCCGAATAAAGATTGTTTTCAGTGGATTTTATAACTGTCAGGTATTCATTGCCTTTTTTTGCCAGATCTTGGTGAAAATGATGCTCTGTTATTGTTTTTCCATCGTCTATTGTTACTTTTCGGAAGCCTAAGAACTCGGATTTTCCCTTCGGTTCAATATGCATAACACCTCCAAGATAATCATAAGAAAAAATGGATTTTGTCTGTTTTTCATCATCCATCCCATTTTCTATTTCTATCTTTTTAACAACATTGATTGGAATTGGCATTCGATGATTTCCGTTTTCATCTCTGTTGTCGTAATGAGTTGAAACATCATATTCTATTTTTGTTTGTGAACCTGATGCGTGACTAATCTGTTTCAATAAATTTGGTGTATCTGAAGGGGAGTTAATCCACACATGATTAAATGAACCACCGCCATCCCTAATGTAAGAAGAGCGTACAACATCTGGTAATCCGTCTGCATTTATATCCGTTACTCTTGCACCGGAATTAAGACTAAAATCGGTAACTACAAAATGAAACGGAACATTTTTTTGAATTTTCGAAAATCCTTTTCCTCTATTAATGTACGATGAATTTCCAATTGGATTGGAAATTATGATATCATTCAGACCGTCACCATTAAAATCGGCAAAACGAGTTCCAGAATCTCCATATTTTGCAGATAAAATGACTGGCAATTGATTTGTCTGATCTAAGACAAATCCTTCTCCTGTATTTATATATGTTTTTTTGTAAATAACTCCACTTTGGGCATATGACTCTACAATGTCCGGCAACCCATCACCATTTATGTCTACAAAAGCAGCTCCTGAGTTGTTATTGAATAAAATCGGTGGTTCCCATGTCGAATTATATACAAATCCACTTCCTGTATTCAGCCAAGCTTTAGAATAACGAGAATTTACGTAGCCTGATTCGACGATGTCTGGCAATCCATCTCCATTCAGGTCTGCAATGCGAACTCCCGAGTTGTTTGCAAGATTAATCGATGGCAGTTTCCAAGTTGAATCTCCAACAAATTCATTTCCAGTATTTATCCAAACACTTGACCGATATCCGTAATTTTTGTCATAAGTCGCTGAAATAATGTCCGGCAATCCGTCTCCGTTAAGGTCTATTATTCTTGAACCTGAGGGGTAGATGTGACCGTTGTAATAATTGTTAAAATAAGTTTGATTCGCTAAATTTTGACTTCTGTAACTGTCTTTTACGAATTTCGTTCCGTCGTTAATCCAAACACCTTTCGTAATTGCATGGTTATTCATAAAACATTGAACAATATCCGGATAACCATCGCCGTTAACATCTACGAAATTTGCTCCTTGATCCACATTTCTCATTCTTTTGTAAGAAACATCATTATGAATAAAATTCATCGGTATGTTCCAACTCGTGTCTCTTGAATAAGTGCCTGCCCATTTTCCATATGTAAAGGATGTCTCTGGGAGAGTTTCCATTCCATCCGTTAATGATATTGTTTTCAATGAAATGTGGTTGTCGGCTGTTTCATATTGGATGTTATATCTGTAGATTTCGTCATCATTTGCTTTTATTATGATTGAAGATAATAGTGATTTTTCGGAAGTATGAGTTCCATTTTTGTAATTGTCAAACACGATTGCTTTTTGCATTCGTTCAAATTCAATAGTGTTTAATCCTTCATTATAAATTATAGATGATAAATAAGATGTTCCAATCTCTCCGTCAATAGGGTTTTCTATATACTGATAAGAGATAATATTTCCATTATTATCTTTAATTTGATCCAGTTTCCATTTTGTAACATAGTTTCGGGTTGATATTGAATTCAAAAGTTCGGAATCATCATTATATCCGAAACGGTATTCTACGCCGTCTTTTGTTTTTATTGTCCAGTATTCTTCCTGTTGATTCTCTCCACTTTCCACTTTTCGAATGTCCATATAAGTTTCAATTTCTGTATGGTATGTTCCGTCAATCTCATTAAATATTAAATCATGATTTTTTCCATCGAAAAAAAGTCTGAATTTATCATCTGATGTATCAGAAGGGGTATAGTTTACATCTCTCCCGATATAATATTCATTTAATGACCAACCATCCCCAAGCCATCCGTATGTTCCACCTGCAGATTGACTATTATAAATTAATTTAATAGATGGTTGAAAGTCAACTATTCCTTTCGGAATCTGAATCGGATACATATAAACAGCAGCCCCTGAAAAGTTACTTGTTAAATAACTATCATTTGCCATTCCGGTTTCCGGAATTTGTTGTGCCGTTAATGCATCAATGTTAATTCCTGGTGGGTCGTCTGCGGCAGCTGCCATTATTTGTATTTCTTCCTCATTTTCAGTTTCTTCAATCATTTCTTCCATCGCTGTTTCATTGTTTTCCATTTCGTCTGTCGATGGTTCGAAATCCAACAAACTCTCATTAGTTTGTGTTTTCTGAGATTCTTCTAAAGAGGCTGAATCCATCTCAGCTGAATTTTTGTTATTCATTTCTATAGATTCTGACTCTATCGCAAAAGCAAAAGAAGGTGTTAAAATCATCAATACAATTAAAAGAACGAACACTTTTTTTAAATCCATATTTCCAACTCAATATTATTAAGCCAATTTTTATTTGTTCGCTGAATCGGAATTTCCCGTTTTGCCGAAATCAACTTTTTATTAAACCAATTATTTATTTTTTTAATGTAATATATCACTGTGTCGGGTGAAGTCGAGTTTACTATTATCTTTTTTCTAAAATTCTGACTGTCTCTCTACTTTCATACAAATTTACTTTTCTTATTCTCCCATTTTCATCATCGCTATCTTTTTAATCCAAAACCCCTGTTTTCTCCCTAATGAAAAAACAAAAGGGAAAGGAAAAAAAAGCGGAATCCGAACTTTACCGCAATGACTGGTTTTTTGCCGACAGCGGAGATTTTGTTACGCTTGCCGATTCCAAAATCGGTGAATTCGGAACTTTTCCCGAAAACCGCCCGATTCGTGAATATATCGAAAAAGGCGTCGTTGTTCTCAATAAACCCGCCGGCCCGACGAGCCATGAAGTCGCGGCGTTTGTTCGCGATATTTTAGAAGTTGACGTCGCCGGTCATTCCGGATCTCTTGATCCCGGTGTTACGGGTGTTCAGCCGGTCATGATCGGAAAAGCCACGCGCGCGGTTGCAGCACTTCGTTTATCCGGTAAAGAATATATTTGTTTGATGAAACTCCAGCGCTCTGTTCCCGAAAAAGTAATCCGGTCAACCGTTGCGGAATTTACGGGGGGCGTTTATCAAATGCCGCCGGTTCGATCCGCGGTTAAAAGGCAATTGCGATTGCGTACGATTTATTATTCCGAAGTCTTGGAAATCCAAGACACTTATGTGCTGATGCGTGTCGGTTGCGAAGCAGGCACTTACATCCGAAAACTCTGCCACGACATCGGCCTTGCGCTCGGTGTCGGCGCGCAAATGCAGGAGCTCGTCCGCTCCAAAGCGGGGCCGTTTACGGATGCGCGTCCCGTTTCTTTGCAGGAACTCAAAGACGCTTACGTTTTTTGGACCGAAGACGGCGACGAATCTTTCCTTCGGGAATTGATTTTGCCGATGGAGTCCGCGTTTTCACAGCTCCCGCGCCTTGTTGTTCGCGATTCGGCAGTTGATGCGCTTTGCTCAGGCGCGTTTTTGGCGCGCCCTGGATTGGCAGGTTACAACACCAACATTAAAAAAGGAGATTTGGTTGCCGTTTTCTCGCAAAAAGGTGAAATCATTTCTTTGTCGATTGCATTGATGACGCCCGAAGAAATTTCCGAAAACGAATTCGGATTTGTCGCAAAACCGAAAGCGGTTCTGATGGAAAAAGGAATTTATCCGGCGGTTTGGAAAAATCGGCAGGCACGGGAAAATTGTTTTGTTTCCTCTGTTGAAGAATAAGGAATATATACCAGAAGGCTATTTTATAGAATCCTGCTTCATGCCGAGGTAGTCTAGTGGTAGGGCGCAAGCCTGGAAAGCTTGTGGGGCGCAGCCCCTCGGGAGTTCAAATCTCCCTCTCGGCGCTTTTTACTTTTTTATTTTATCTTTTATTTTCATCTTTTCATTCTTACAATCGCGTTAATTTTACGTTTTATTGATTATTTGTTATATTTGTCATTATCTTCGATTTTATATATTTTCGTCCGAATATTGTATATAATTTATCAAAAACTAAATCTTTTTCAGAAAAATATATATTCTTTCTCGCATTTTTATAATTATGAACGATATAGACATGTTCCGTCTTCACAACTCGTTGGTTTATTATTTGATAAACTTGGGTTCCTTGGATCAGATTCAAGATGCAGATGAAATGACAATTTCCGTTATTGAAGATATGTCTCACAGCTACGCGGCTTAATTTAACGGCAGCTGATTTTTAAAAACGGCAGTTTAACTTTGAAAAACGGATTAATTTTAATGCAATAGCGAATGCTTTTCAAAAGAAATTTCCAAAAAGCATTTCCAATCATTGTATTCTTCAACCCTGTATTTTTTCTTCTTTATTTGATTCTTTTATTTTGTTTCTTATTTCCTTTTTTTACATCTGAAAAGGTTATATAAGATGAATCCTTTAGGTTTCAAGCATTTGATTGAAGCCTGTTATCTTTTATCGGGCTGCGCGAAATCGTTTTTCATACGGTTCGGGCTACATGATGCGTTTTTCCCCTAAGGAGGAAAACTTATGGCAAAGAAACAAAAGGAAAATTTAGAAGAAGGTCTTGAACCGGTCGCTGAAACCGTTCCGGAAGAAGACGAAATAAAGCATCTTGTTCGTATTATGAATACTGACTTGAAAGGTGCCAACCAAGTTCAATACGCTTTAACAGGTATTGATGGCATCGGTCTCCGTATTTCTAAAATTATCGCAAAAGATGCAGGTGTCGACCCCAAAGCAATTATCGGTTATTTACCCGATGAAGATGTCGCGAAATTGGACGCTGCAATCTTGAACATTGAAAAATCTACACCGGTCTGGATGTTGAACAGACAGAAAGATTTGATGACCGGTGAAGACAAGCACTTGCTCGGCATTGACATTGAATTGACATTCAAAGAAGATACCAACAACTTGAAGAAAGTCCGTGCTTACAGAGGTCTCAGACACGAAAGAGGACTCAAAGTCAGAGGACAGAGAACCAAATCCACAGGCAGACGCGGATCAACCGTCGGTGTCAGAAAGAAGAAGTGATGGTGAGTTGAAATGGTATATCCGGGTAAGAAACACAAGTCTTATGAAACACCGAACCACCCCTGGCAAGACACCAGAATGGCCGGTGAAGTTGAATTGGTCAAGGCCTACGGCCTGAGAAATAAAAGAGAAGTCTGGAAAGCGGAAAGTATTCTTCGTAAATACAGATCCGACGCAATGAGTCTTTTGGCCGTTGTCGCTTCTTCTCCCGACGGAGAATTGAAAGGGCATGCAAAAGTCGAAGCTGACCAGATTCTCGGCAGATTAATCCGTTACGGTATCTTAAAACCCGACTCCGGCGTTGACGATATTTTGGGCTTAAAATCCGAAAACATTCTTGAACGCAGACTTCAAACACAGGTTTTAAGACTCGGTCTCGCAAGAACAGTCCGCCAGTCCCGTCAATTTATTACGCACGGTCACATCGCAATCAACGGCAGAAGAGCAACCGTTCCGAGCATGCTCATTTCCAAAGAAGATGAAATGAACATTACTTACTACGGCGAATCTCCGTTGACCACAGAATCACACCCTGAAAGACCGATTCAAATCGCATCAGCAATCGTTGACGGTTTGACGCTCAGAGCAGCAGCTGAAAATAACAAAAAGGCGCGCGCTCAGGCAGACGGCGGCAAGAGAGGCGGTAAAAGAGGCGGCAGAGGCGCACCCCGCGGTCCCCCGCGTACAGGCGGCGCAGCACCCGCAGCAGCTCCCGGGAGGAACTAATTATGTCTGAAATGAAATGGGCTGTCGCTCACATTAAATCTTCATTCAACAACACCATCATCACCGTGACAGACTTGACCGGTGCCGAAACCATCGCCAAATCTTCAGGCGGTATGGTTGTTAAAGCGGCTCGTGACGAAAGTTCACCGTACACGGCAATGCAGATGGCAAACCAGCTTGCGGAACAATTAAAAGACAAAGGCATCACCGGCATTCACATTAAAGTGAGAGCGCCCGGCGGCAACAAACAGAGAAACCCCGGACCCGGTGCACAGGCAACCATCCGTGCCTTTGCTCGTGCAGGTATCCGCATCGGCAGAATCGAAGACGTGACTCCGATTCCCCACGACGGTACCAGACCCAAAGGCGGTAAACACCGCGTTTAAGGTTTAAATAATACAAAAACAAATGTAATCTGAAATTTAAATGTTTGAATGGAATTTCCATTCTTCATTTTCTTTTTTGATTTTTCTATTTTTGGAACTTCAGGTGAATTCAGATGGATATTGATATTATCGAGTTGTCTAAAGGCTCGGCGAAGTTTGTTTTATCGGGCACGAACCCTGCTTTTGCAAACGGTGTCCGCCGTGCGATGATTGCGGACGTTCCGACGCTTGCAATCGAATACGTGAATTTGTATGACAACACTTCCGTTCTCTATGACGAGCAGCTCGGCCTCCGTCTCGCGCTCGTTCCTCTAACAACGGACGGCGACTATGTTCCGCAGTCAAGCTGTGATTGCGGCGCGGTTGACGGCGCAGGCTGTCCCAATTGCGAAGTTTCTCTTCGTTTGGACGTCGAAGGCCCGAAAATGGTTTATTCAGGCGATTTTATTTCTGCCGATCCGAAAGTTCAGCCGGCGGATGAAAAAATCCCGATCGTCGAACTTAAAGAAGGGCAGCGTGTTATGCTTGAAGCCATCGCTCATGTCGGTTACGGCCGCGACCATGTTCGCTGGCAGGCCGGCGTCGCATGCGGTTACAAACACCTTCCGACAGTTTCTGTTGAACCGTGTCCCGAATGCGGCAACACAATTGTCGAATGTCCCGAACACGCCGTTTTCATGGCGAGCAGTGTTGAAAATTTAACGGAAAAAGACGAATTAAAATGTGTTAAATGCGGTAACGTCAGACACATTTTTGATTTGAACGATCCGACGCTTAAAATCTTTTATGACCAGCACACGTTTGTTTTCTCTTTGGAATCCGACGGATCTTATTCCTCTTCCGAATTGATTTTAAAAGCCGCTGATGTCATCAAGGGACGCGCTCAGGAATTTTCCGACATTTTAAAGGATCTTTAAATAAGGTTTCATACCTTATTTTTCAATCTTTTATTCAATCATTTATTTTGATTTTTGAATCAAAAACCGCGGTAACAACACCTTTATATACGATAAATCGTATTTTTGGCTTGTTCGTTTATCGAATGTATTTCAATGTGCGAGGGTTGCCCAGCCGGTCAAAGGCGCTAGGTTGAGGGCCTAGTCTCGTAGGAGTTCGTGGGTTCGAATCCCATCCCTCGCACCACAAACTTTTCTCTAAGCTTCAAAATCTTTTTAATCCATTCGCTCTTTTTCTGATTACTATGAATACCGATGAAATTTCAATTCTTTCAGGCCGTTTTTTAATTGATGACCTTCCGGTATTTTTGCAATCCTTAAACGACTTTTCATCAAAACACAACATCAAAATTCAAGGCTTCGATGCTCGAAAAATCATTGACATCGATCATTTGCTTTTCTCAATTCACCGCGCTCGTGAGTCTTTTTCAAACGGCGTAAACGAAGCCAAAGACATTGGTCTTGAAGTCCTTCGCTTTTCATCGGGTCAGCGAAAAATCGACAAGTCCTTTTCAATGGGCTTAATTCAAGGCGAAAACCGTTCTGTTTTCGTTTTTTTCGGCGCATCTGAGGAATGTGTTCAAAAAGCGGAAAACGCGTTTAAAGCCGAATTCGGGCTTTCGGATTTTCCCGAAATTTCACCCGAAGAAAAAAAGCCGTTTTTGATGAAACAATTCGACATCACCGAAGACGAACTTCAAACCGTCGGCGAAACCCGAATCAAAGATTTGGTGTTGGAACGCGTGGCGCTTGTCGATGTGACGCGCTGATTTGAAGTTGCCGGCGGCATCAGATGCAGCAGGTATTTCCATATACATCGTCTCATTTTAATCACATCCGCTCGCTACGCGAGCGTGGGCACAGATTACCTTACTGTTTGCGTTTGCTGCCGTCATGGCCGCTGCCGCGCGCGAGCCGCTCCATTTTTTCAATATTTTTACAAAACCGACCCGCATTCTTTCTAATAATCTTTCAAAATTGTTCAGGCTTGAAAAACTTTTAACTATGAGCAATCCCATTAAAAAACATTTTAAGATTTACGTTTAGAAATGAAATGAGTGATTTTATTATGCCGCACCCGAAATCAACCGAAGAAATGATGGCCGCCGCAGGCCCGATTGAGAAAAATTTATCCTTATCCTTGCTTCAAATTACGGAAGCCGCCGCTGTCGCTTCCGCTTATCAGGTCGGCAAAGGCGACCGAAAATACGCCGATCACGTCGCGGTTGAAGCGATGCGCCGCGTTTTGAATCATATCGATATGAAAGGAACCATTAAAATCGGTGAAGGCGAGCGTGACGAAGCGCCGATGCTTTATATCGGCGAAGAAGTCGGCACCGGGAACGGTCCGGTTGTTGAAATCGCGGTTGACCCACTGGAAGGCACAAATTTGGCAGCAGACGACGTGAACGGATCCATTGCGGTCATGTCGATGGCGGAAAAAGACGGTATTTTTTACGGTCCCGATATTTATTTCGATAAAATCGTCGTCGGTCCGAAAGTCGTTTTGTACGAAAAGAAAACGGGCGACAAAATTGATTTGGACGCGCCTGTTCTTCAGAATTTAACGCTCGTTTCAAAAGCGCTCGGCAAAAATATTGAAGATTTGACCGTTGTCGTTTTAGAACGCGACAGACACAAAAAAATCATCGCGGATGTCCGCGCGGCAGGCGCACGCATCCGTTTAGTTCCCGACGGCGACTTGCTTCCGGGCGTTATGACCTGCTTTGAAGATTCCGGCGTTGACATGGTAATGGGCGCAGGCGGCTCGGGCGAAGCGGTTTTGACGGCGAGCGCGCTCAAATGCCTCGGCGGAAAAATTATCGGCCGTTTGGTTTTGCCGAACGCTGCGAACGAAAAATCCGAAGACGAAATCGCAAAAGAGCTTGCTGAAAAATTGCCCCGTTTGGAGAAAATGGGTATTCCCGAAAACGAAATTTCTAAAATCAGAGAAACAAACGATTTGGTTCCCGGAAAAGATGTCATTTTCGCGGCAACCGCTGTCACCGACGGCCCGTTCATGAAAGGCACAAAACTGCTCGGCGACGGCGATGCTTACATGACAAGCATTTTAACAGGCAGTTCCGGCGTTGTCAGAATCACGCAAAGCATTTATGTCAAAGACAAGGAAAACAAATCGTTTTCCGTCTGATTCTAAATCATTTTTTTTAATTTTTAGCATGAAAATTTATTTTGAAACATTTGGCTGTTCCGCAAATCAAGCATCGGCAGAAACGATGCGCGGAATCATCAAAAACGCGGGCTTCGAGTTTTCAAACGAAGCCGATGCCGATATTTACATCTGCAACAGCTGTACGGTTAAGTACACGACCGAGCAGAAAATTCTTCATAAAATTCGAACCTTCGGCGAGCGCGGCAAAGATGTTATCGTTTGCGGCTGCATGCCCGAAGTTCAATTGGATTTGATTTTAAATGCCAATCCCGAAGCGCATATTGTCGGCGTCCGCTCGGTAAACGGGCTTGAAGATTTGCTTCAAAAAATCGCAGCAAAAAACAAATCCGATCCAACTGCAACGAAATCCGATGCCGGTTTCGTTATTAATTCTGCCGATGATTATGTTCCGGTTCGAATTTCATCAAAAGTGCCGGAAGGATTTTTGAATCTGCCGAAAATTCGGTATCATGACAATATTCATATTTGCCAAATCTCAACCGGCTGCCGCTTCGGCTGTTCCTACTGCATTGTTCGCCTCGCGCGCGGCGACTTGGTTTCGTTCCCGCCCGAAGAAATTGTCGAAGATGTCAAAACGGCGGTATCGGAAGGCTGTTCCGAAATTTGGCTGACTTCTCAAGACGACAGCCAGTACGGTATGGATTTTTCAAAAGATTCCGATTATTCAAAAATACGCCTGCCCGAACTGCTCAGACAAATCACGGAAATTCCCGGCGATTTTAAAATTCGCGTCGGCATGATGAACCCGTTTTCGATTCTGCCGATTTTGCCGGAGCTTGTTGACGCTTTCAATCACCCTAAAATCTATAAGTTTCTTCACATTCCGATTCAATCGGCATCGGAAGATGTTTTGAAATCCATGAACCGGCATTATTCGATGGGCGATGTTGACGCGGTGATTGCGGCTTTTAAAGACCAATTCCCGGATTTGACGCTTTTTACGGATATTATTGTCGGATTTTGCGGCGAAACCGATTCCGATTTTGAAAAAACGATTGAATGGGTTCAAAAATATAAGCCGGACAAAATCAACATTTCAAAATATTCGCCGCGCCCGGGAACCAAAGCTTTTCCCTTGCGCAATTTGGATTCCAGAATCCTGACGGCGCGCTCTCGCGATTTGACGGAAATCACGGATCGGCTGAAGCAGGAGACGAAAAACGAACGCATCGGAAAAGTCGAAGATGTTTTTGTTTCAAAATACGGTAAGGAAAGCGGCGTTCTGGCAAGAACTTCCGATTATAAGCCTGTCGTTTTAAATGAAAAAGGATTGAAACCCGGAATGACCGTCAAAGCAAGAATCGTTGAGGCGACGCCCGGGTATTTTATCGGGGAATTGGTTTAAAAACCAATTCGATTGTTTTTCAATAATCATAATCGTTTTTAATTGATTGAATTTTTAATTTTTGATTGATTTATTTTCAATTTTTGAAATTCATTTTTTAATTTTAACACTTCTGCCGTCAACTTCCAGTTTTCCGTCTACGAAAAGTTTAACGACTTCGCGGTACGCTTTGTTTTCTTCAACAAGCAATCTTTCTGCGAGCGTGTCGGCGGTATCATTTTCCAAAACAGGAATTATTTTTTGCATAATAATCGGGCCGGCATCCAAATCGGGTTCGACGAAATGAACCGTGCAGCCGGTGAATTTAACGCCGTAGTCAATCGCTTGTTTTTGGGCGTTGAGTCCTTTAAACGACGGCAAAAGAGACGGGTGAATGTTGATGATTCTGTTTTTGTACGCGTCAATCAAAGAGGCGCTGATAATTCTGAGGTAACCTGCCAAAAGAACAAGATCGGTTTCCTTTTCTTTTAAGATCTCAAGCAATTTGTCGTCATATTCCTGACGAGATGAAAACTCCGCGGGATTGACAAAAATGCCGGTAATTCCGTGTTTTTCGGCGCGCTTGAGCGCGAACGCTTCTTCTTTGTCGCTGACGACGCAGGTGATTTCCGCGTTTTGAATTTCGCCGCATTCGATTGCGTCAATCACGGATTGTAAATTTGTTCCTCTGCCGGAGACGAGAACTGAAATTTTAACTGTCATATCATTCGTTCCTGAAATATGTTCATAAAGATTCGTCTCTATATTAAAAATTCGCTGTTCTTAAAATAAATATAAGTAAAATGGAAACGATTGAGTGAAATGATGCAGTCAGTTTCATCAGAAGGCGGAATGTCTGCCGTTCGATATGCTTTTCGTGTTCACAAAGAAGACGGTGAGCCTGTTCGCCGCATTTTGGACGAATTCGATATTATTGATTATTCTTGCAAACTGTTTGCCGATGATGTTTATTTGTATCTGCCGCTTTTGCGTTATCCTGAAAAAGAAGAGCGTTTGGCGATTCGAGACAGGTTGATGCCGTTTATATTGCAGCTTCCGCATTCGAAAGAGAAGCTGGAATATCACGGCTGGTATGTCAAAGATTTAACATTCAATGTTCATACAAAAGTCCCGACGGTTTCCGAAATCTTGGGATTTTCGGTTGCTTATGAAATCATCGGCGACATCGCCGTTTTAGACGATAAACTCGATGACGGCAAAACCGAAAACCGTGAAACCGATAACCGTGAAACCGAGAACAGTGAAATCGAAAATGTTGGAACTGAAAACAACGAAACCGAAAACAGCGGTATTGAAGTCGACAAGAACGAAAGCACGGCAAACGCTTCCGAAATTGCCGCGGCAATTTTAAAAGCGCATTCGGCGGTCAAAACCGTTTTGCTTTCCAAAGGCCCGATTTCCGGGGAATTCAGAACGCGGGATTTGGAATTTATCGCAGGCGTCAGCAAGACGGCTACCGTTCACAAAGAATACGGCTGCAAATACAAAGTCGATTTGGGCCGCGCTTATTTCACGCCGCGCCTGTCAACGGAACGCCGCAGAATCGCGGACCAAATTCGAGACGGGGACGTTGTTATTGATATGTTCGCAGGCGTCGGGCCTTACAGCATTTTAATTTCCAAATCGGCAAAACCGGCTCAAATTATCGCGAACGATAAAAATGATGCGGCGGTTGAATTATTAAAAGAAAACATCGCGCTCAATAAAATCGAAAATATAACGGCGCTGAACGAAGACGCTTTATTTTTATCTCAAGAATACGCGAGCGCGGGCGATCACATTATTATGAATCTGCCGCATAACGCTTATGATTTTTTGGACACGGCAGTCACGATTTGCAAAAATGGCGGCGTGATTCATTATTACGCCATGACTTCCGATGATGATTTATTTGACGGTTCTATCGAATTGATTCGAATTGCCGCCGAAAAACAAGGCCGGAACATTGAAGTTCTTGAAAAACGGAATGTCCGCTCTTACGCGCCGCATCAGTATAATATCTGCTTGGATGTTCGAATTCTTTAATTTTTGCCGGGGTAATTCGCCGGCGGCAGTTTAAGTTTGCTGCTGCTACCTTGCTGTTTGCGTTTGCTGTGGCTACCTTGCTGTTTGCGTTTGCTGCTGCTACCTTACTGTTTGCGTTTGCCGCTTGTATCTGCGCTTTCTCATGGCAGCCGTTCGCTTCGCGAACGGAGCGCTGCCACCTTTCCGTTTCCGTGCGCTGATGTTCGCCGTTGCGCCTGTCGCTCGCAGCAGCGCCACGCCGCGCGCGCAACAGCACGGATTTTTAAAAAATGAATCGAAAACCCAAACCCGGTTTTTAAAAACAATTCGAAAACCCGAACCCGATTTAAAAAACAATTCGAAAACCTGAATCTGTTTTCTTAAAAAGAGAACTCGAAAAACCAATATCGGTTTTTCGAAAAAAAATCAATTTAAATCCATTTCTTTTTTCTGAAAAAGATTAGCATTCCGACGAAAATAATCACCATCAGCCCGAGACACGCGTAATAACCGTATTTCCAGTACAATTCCGGCATGTTGTCAAAATTCATGCCGTAAACGCCGGCGATGAACGTCAGCGGAATGAAAATGGTTGAAATCACGGTTAAAATCCGCATTGTGTCGTTTAATTTGTTGGAAATTCCCGTCGTGTACAAATCATAAATGCCGGTCAAAACTTCGTGATCGGCCTCAATCGAATCCGTAATTCGGACGACGTGGTCAAATATGTCTCGGAAAAGGACGCGCGTTTGTTTTTTGATTAATTTTGAATCGCTTTTTTCCATCTTTTCAATCACGGTAATCGTCGGCCAAATCGCCTTTTTAAACGCCGACAACTCATGCCGCAGCGCGTTGATTTCTTCCGCGCCTTCCTTGTCGGGATTTTTAATGATTCTTTTTTCGATATCGTCTAACCATTCGTCAAAAAACTCAACGGTGTAAAGATAATGATCGACAATCACGTCAATCAGCGCGTACGTTAAGTAATCCGCATCGTATTTCAAAATCTTTCCGCCTTTTTTAATTCGGCCGGCAACGGATTTGAAAATCTGCGGATCATTTTCACAAAATGTTAAAACGACTTTTTCAAATGTCACAATGCTGATTTGATTGTCTTTGATTTCCTTTTCATCCTCATCGAATTGAATCTGCTTTAAAATCGTAAACAAATACGTTTCATAATCTTCCGTCTTCGGGCGTTGTTCCATATTCAAAATGTCTTCCAAAACCAAAGGACTGAGCTGAAAAATTTCGCCGATTTTTCGAACGCTGTCGATATCCCATAAGCCCGACACATGAATCCAAATTTTATCTTGACCGGCTGTGTTTATTGTTTGATTCGCGTTTGTCTTTTGACCAATTACGGTTGTTGTTTGGTCAGCAGCGCTTGCTGTTTGTACAATCGCACCGATTTCATCAACCGATTTGATTTTCACTTCACGGCAGCCTGACTCATTGTATCGGATGATGCGAATCAAGCTTTTCTCTTTAAGCGTCTCATCGTCTTTTCCGTCGTCATCGACATACATCAAAGTTCCGGGCGGCAGTCCGACTTTATCCGATTCTTTCGAAACAATCGGATCTTCTGGTTTTAAATCCGATTCCGAACCCGAATTTTCAATCATTTCAATTTTTTGATCCGTTTGAATTTCTTCCGCCATTTATCCAATCTCCGTCCCGCTTATTTTCAATTTTTCCCAAAACCTATATATCTTTCAAACGATTTTTAGAGCTGTTCTTTTAATTTCAATAAATTTGAAATCTTTATTAAATTTTATTGTTATCTTTTTATATATAGTTGTCATTTCTTTTTTTGTAATAATTTTTGTGCTTGATTTTTATTGTCAAAATTTCGGGCTTTTTGCAAAATTCGCCGCCGGTCAAATCCGGCGGACAAATGTTAATAATGGTGGATTCAAAATGACTATAGATGGTCTTCTTGTTTATGTTTTATTTGCCGTCGGCCTCGCCTTAATCGGTTTTGGTGCCGGCTGGTTCGTCGATGCCGCTGTCAATATTTCCAAAAGATACGGCATTCCGAAAGCCGTTATCGGTGCAACAATTGTCAGTTTCGCAACAACCGCTCCCGAATTTTTAGTCAGCTTTATGGCGGCGCTCAACGGTCAACCGGACATGGCAATCGGAAACGCTGTCGGCTCAACAATTTGTAATATCGGTATTGCCATCGGCTTTATCGTCATGTTAAAAACAGTCGTTGTCGACGACAAAAGTTTTAACATCAAAGCTTTGCTGATGCTTCTCGCCGGCGGTGTTTTGTTCCTTCTCAGCTGGATCGGCGGCGACATTACCAAAACGGACGGCTTAATTTTGCTCGTCATTTTCGTCGTTTACATTGCGTACACTTACTGGGATCAAAAGAAAGAGCCCAAGAAACCCGAAGACGATGCACCTGCGCCGCGCACAGGAATTTGGGCGAAAATTAAAATTAAAGATTCCTATTTGGACGTTTTAATGTTTCTCGTCGGCGCTATTTTCGTTGTCGGTGGCAGCCGTTTGGTTGTCACGAATGGGACGGAAATCGCGACACAGCTCGGCATTCCCGAACTCATCATCAGTTTGACTTTGATTTCAATCGGCACCTCGCTTCCGGAAATCATTACAGCGATTACATCTTTCAGAAAAGGATATCAGGATCTTTCCGTCGGAAACATCGTCGGCGCCAACATTTTGGACATTACGATGATTTTGGGCGTTTCGGCAATGTTCGTCGATTTGCCGGTCAACGGACAGCTTCTCCGTTATGATTTTGTTGTCATGATGCTGCTTTTCGTCTTGGTCGCCTTTTTCGGCTACAGAAAGAAAATCACACGCTGGCAAGGCGCGCTTATCGCTCTCGTTTACGTCGTTTATTTGGTCGGATTGTTCGTCTACGTTCCGTCGTTGGGCGCGTAACAAAATTTATGAATGAAACCGACATCAGAATATATCAAAAAAGCGTGACATTATGGTGAATTATCAGTCTATGCCCGAATCGGAAAAAGTCAGACATTTGAAAAAGCATGCGGATTCCGCGGCGCGCTTTATCAAACAGCATTCTCATGTGGGTTTGGTGACGCATAACGATTCGGACGGACTGACAAGCGCCGCCATTATGATTCAGGCGCTCAAACGCGAAGGCATTACTTATTATCACAAAATCTTCCCGAAATTAGACGCGTCGGTCGTTTCGTATTTGGCGTCCTGTTTTCCCGAAGATTTTCTGCTTATTTTTTGCGATATCGGCAGCGGTCAATCTGAATTTTTATCCGCGCTTCCGAATCCGATGGTGATTTTAGATCACCACGTTCCCGTCGGCAAAACGCCGGCAAAAGTTGTTGTCAATCCGATGAACGTCGGCTTGGAAGGATCTTATATGATTTCCGGCGCCGGTGTTTCTTATTTAACGGCGCGCGCGATGCGCGATGAAAACGTCGATTTGTCTTCGCTTGCCGTTGCCGGAATCATCGGCGACAGGCAACTGATGGTCGCAGCAAACGCCGACATTTTGGCGCAGGCAAAAGAAGCCGGTGTTGTTGTCAGCCGCCGCGGTTTAAAAGTCGGTGACGGGGCTTTGTTCGATGTTTTCATGCGGACGACCGAGCCGTATTTGGACATCACGGGAAAGCCGGATGAAATCCGCAGTTTTTTGTCAGCGCTGAATTTAGATGAAAATAAAAACATTCACGATTTGACCGATGATGAAATGAATCACTTATGCGATGCCGTTTTGAAAAAACTTGAGCCGCTTGACAGCCCCGACGCGGTTGAAGCGGCTGTCGGTGACATTTATTATCTCAAAAACCAAGTGGTTGAGAATGTTTTTGATTTGGCCGGCATTTTAGACAGCTGCAACAAAGACGATGACTTTGAAGCGGCGATCGCGCTTTGTTTAGGCGACTCATCCGTCCTCAACAAATGTTTTGAAAATTACCGCGTGATCCAGGAAACGCTTGTTAAAAATCTGGCTGCGGTTTTGCCGACGGCGCAGTCCTGTTCAAACGTTTCATACATTTACGGTAAAGATTTGCATTCGGCCGGCAACATTTCAACGACTTATATCCGTTACGTCAACCCGAGCAAGCCTTTCGTTTGCTTGAATGAAAACGACGGCGTCACTCGAATTTCGTCACGCGGAACGCGCGGTTTGATTAAACAAGGCTTGGACTTATCTGTTGCCGTTAAAACAGCAGCCGAGAGTGTCGGCGGCAGCGGCGGCGGCCACAACATCGCATCCGGCGGTCTTCTGCCGCCCGGAAAAGAAACAGTCGACGCTTTTATGGAAATGTTAAACGAAATCGTCGGCGCCCAGCTTTCAGGAAATTCTCAAAAAACCGGTCCGGTTGTTCATATTTCCGGAACGATTCGGTTCATTGACGAAAACGAAGCTGAAATCGCGGACCGCGTTTCCGAAAAATTAGTCACGGCTCTGGCACCGGATAATCTTTACGGAACAAAAACGACAATCGGTGGCGGTTACGCCGAAGTTTTCATCGAAACGGATAAAATCGGTTCATTGACGGCAACCGCCGATGATTTGTTGATGAATGCCGACGGCGCGGTTCGAGTGAAAAAAGCGTCCGATAAAAAGAAATGATTGTTAATTCAATCATCTGTTTTTTTGTATTTCGTATTTCTTCCGCCGCCAATTGTTCGTATTTTTCCCGTTTTGGTAAGTCTTTTTAAAACTCTTAATGCTTTTGCCTGAGATGCATCCAATGCGGTTTCTACATCTTGTCTGGTTACAAATTCGTTTTTATCAAATAAAGCGATTACAGTTTGTTCATCGCCTGCGAGTTTTTTATTTTTGACAGGGTTGCTTTGTATAGCTGTTTTGTTTGCCGGCTGATTTGAAACTGTCTTTTCATTAACCGTATTTGGAAGGGCAATTCTAAAAGCATTATTTGTTGCTTCAATACGCGGTTTTGTTTCGTATTCTCTATAACTGTGCATAATTTTCGGTATGCCGGTTCCGTAAGCTTCAATGAATGCCAAACGATAGAAAATATTGGCCAGATTATGATTGCGCGTTACAGATATGCCCAATTTTACATCATCAAGAGTAATGCCTTTTACTAATCCGCCGATTGAAACAAATTCCATGCAATTATCGAAAATGTTAACCAATGTACTGTCTCTGAATGAATAATCTCGATGAACAATCGCATTAAGAAGTGCTTCTCGTATTGCTTCCGTTGGGTAGTCTCTCACGTCAATTCGCTGCAAACCGTTAATTTCTGAACGAATATTGTTGTAACGATCAATAAATTCATAAACGTCATTGAGTTGCTTGAAGAGAGATCCGGAGAATTCTCGCCGGTCTTTAAATTGTTCTTTTTCATTCCCCTCATAAACTGCTAATTTTATTGTGTGAATGCATTGGTCTGACAGGAGCAAACCCAAATTTGTGTAAATACCGTCTGCATTTTTTATTTGCAGTGTTTTCTTTTGATTTTCTTCAAAAGAAATATTATGGTTTGAAAATTCTTTTTCGGCATATTCAAAAGTTAAATCTTGATTGAGTGAACGCACTTCTTCATAAGTTTCTCCGTCTGTATCCTTAATCATACGCAGAATGGCAGTTTCTGTTGCCGGGACTGATGATGCTCCCTGACGCACAAAAACGCCTTCGGGGCGTATTCCTTTACTCGTTAAATAGTAGGGGCTGGATGTTCCTTTTTGTACGGCAATTGTGAGAATTGTTTTATTCCCGATTTGTTCTTGCTGATAGTCTGTAAAGAGCGTCACGTCGGGTTTTATGCTGTCGCGGACGGCGTTGCTGACTTTGAGCATCGTTTCGCTCACATTTTCAATACCGGCAATATCTCCGTCATCTTCAATACCGATATAAATCGTGCCGCCGTTTGTATTGGCGAAAGCAATCACAGTTTTTATGATTTCGGGTGTATATTCACGCTTTAGTTCTGTTGTTAAATCCTCAATTAAAACCATAAGATACCCTCCGCTTAATCTATTCTAATCATTCTTAATCTATTCTAATCATTCTTAATCTATTCTAATCATTCTTAATCTATTCTAATCATTCTTAATCTATTCTAATCATTCTTAATCTATTCTAATCATTCTTAATCTATTCTAATCATTTTAAACAAAGTTTTTCAAAATCGGAAAATATTGTTTCCAAAGAGAACCTTTAATTATTTTTACACATTTTATCTCTAAACTTATTCATAAAAAATCAGGTGCATAAAATGGAATTTTACTTAAAAGCTTCTTTGAAAACGAGCGCAGACCCTGCCGCCGGAAAAGAGGATATTGAAAAAATTATGGCGGAAGCCGAGAATACGATTTTGTCCAAAGGCGCGCCGGCAGGCGAAGGCGCAAAGATCAAGAGCTGGTCTTTGGGCGAAAAAAGCATTGACATCGAGCTGACATCCGGTCGTTACGTTCGTGTTCATGACGCAATCATGCGCCTTAAAAAGGCGCTGGCAGAGCCTCTCGGAAAAGCGCATAAAATCGGTATTCGCGGGCTCGAAGCAGAAGTTTTCACGATTTCTGTTCCGGCCGATCACGATTTGAAAAACAAGAAAATTCCGTATGTCAAATCCGTTGATTTCAATGACGGCACACTTCTTTTAACGCTTGATGTCGGCGAAGCGGAAATGCGCAATCAGGTTCCCGATCGTATTTTAACACTCGTTGAAGACAAAATGGAACAGGGCGATTACGGCGCAAAAGCCGAACACTGGAATCTGCTTTGGGAAAGCGAAGACCGCGAATTCCGGTATTCGGAAGACCCGACCGAAGACATGCTCAAACAGGGCTGGCTCAAAAGAGGCGCCGGCCGCGGCCAGTGGATTCACGGTCCGGTAACAACGCGTTTGTTCCGCGTGTTTGAGCAGATTGTTGTCGATGAAATTTTAGCGCCGCTCGGCTACGATGAAATGATTTTCCCGAAAATGGTCATGTGGGACATTTGGAAACATTCCGGCCACGCCAAAGGCATTTACCCCGAAATGTATTACGTTTGCCCGCCCAAGACGCGCGACCCCGAATACTGGGAAGACGTGATGGATTATTACAAAGTTACGCACGAAGTGCCTGTTGAAATGCTGAAAGAAAAAATCGGTGATCCGATCGGCGGCATGTGTTATGCGCAGTGTCCGCCTTCCTGGGGCTTTTTCCAAGGCGAGACCATCGCGAATGAAAGCCTGCCGATTACAATTTTCGACCGCTCGGGAACGTCTCACCGCTACGAAAGCGGCGGCATTCACGGCATCGAGCGCGTTGACGAATTCCACAGAATCGAATTGGTCTGGCTCGGAACGCAGGAGCAGGTCGTCGAAACCACCAAGCAGCTCCAAGACCGCTACATGCACATTTTCAACGACATTTTGGATTTGAAATGGCGTAAAGCGTGGGTGACGCCGTGGTTCATGGCGCAGGAAGGCATTGCCGGCGTTGCCGCCGACGAAGTGACAGGAACGACCGACTACGAAGCACCGCTGCCGTACCGCGGTCCGGAAGGCGAATGGCTCGAATTCCAAAACGTCAGCATCAACGGCGAAAAATATCCGAACGGTTTTAACGTGAAAAGCCAAAGCGGTGAAAAGCTGTGGAGCGGCTGTTCCGGTGTCGGTTTGGAAAGGTGGACCGCCGTCTTTTTGGCGCAGCACGGACTTGACCCCGAAAACTGGCCGGCTGAAGTTCAAAAAAGATTCGGCAAAATGCCGAAGCAGGTTAAATTCTTGTAATTGAAAAGTCCAATCGGATTTTTCTTTTTTTATTTTTCGATTATTATGTTATACGCGTTTGAACTCTCCGGCGAACATCCTCTCATTCCCGCAGCCGAAGTGTTGAGTGTTCTCTCTTCCAACGGGTTAGAATATTCTGTTTTTGAAAATTATTTGAGCTGCCTCGTCGTTGATATTTTTTCGGATTCCGTTTCGGATGAGGATATCTTTTTGATGATGCGAAATGTGATGCCGGACGTTTTGGCGATGACGCATTCGATTTCAAAAGTAATTGAAATTGTTGATGTCGATGAAGAAACGATTTTATCGGCGGCTGAACGGTTTAACGCGGCGGATTATTTAAAGACCGGCGAAACGTTTGTCGTTCGAGCAAAGCGCCTCGGGGACAATTCCGTTCTCAAATCCGTTGATTTGGAAGGCAAAATCGGCGGCCGGATTTATCGTCAGGGTTTTCGCGCGTCTTTGAAAGGCGCGGATGTCACTTTTCGGCTGACGCTGACGGACAAGGCGGTGTTCGGGGTTTTGGCGGCAACAGTTGACCGCGGCGCTTACGAGCACAGATCGCCTCAGAAAAAGCCGTTTTTCTATCCCGGCGTTTTGATGCCGCGCGTTGCACGCGCTCTTTCAAACATTGCGGGCGCTCAAAAAGGTGCTGTCGTCGTCGATCCGTTTTGCGGGACGGCCGGTATTTTGCTCGAAGCGGGACTCCTCGGCGCAACGGCAATCGGCGTTGACGCGCAGGAAAAAATCATCATCGGGGCGGCGGCGAACATGGGCGGTTACGCAGCGACGACCGGGGAACTGCTCTCAAAAGCGGAGCGCGACGCAGGGGTCGATCAAATCAATTACGATTTGTTTGTCGGCGACGCGTGCGGTTTGCCTTTCGAAGACGAAATGGCTGACGCGATCATCACGGATCCGCCTTACGGGCGGTCGGCGGCGATTAAAGCGGAATCTTTGGAACGCCTTTACGACGAATCTTTTAAAGAAATGTTCCGTGTTTTGAAAATCGGAAAAAAAGCGGTTGTCGTTTCCGAAATCGAAGTTGAAAAGTTCGCGTTTGACGCGGGATTTCAAATCGAAAACATTTACAAACAGCGCGTTCATAAAAGTTTGACGCGGACGATTACGGTTTTAAACAAAAATTGAAAAGAGTCTATTTATTTCATTTTTTTAATTGCGCCGCTCGCGCGCAGCGGTGCATTTCTCAGTCCAAATCCTGCTCTTTTTCGGGCTGCATGACGAATTGTTCCAAAATGGTTGAAATCACGCGGAAACGGTTGGCTTCTTTTGTGTAAAAATCGTTGACATGTTTAATCGCGTAGCTGTCAATCATCCAATCGGGTTCGGGATTGTATTGAACGTCCAAAAAGATGAGGCCGTAGGCCGGTGCCGGCTCGATGCCTTCTTCATAATTTTCAGGATCCAACATCTTTGTCACCCATTCGGTGTCGCGGATTCCGCTACCGACAAGCGTCAGCGCGGAGACGATTTTTCGAATCATGTTCCAAAGGTAAGCGTTTGCCACGATGTCAATTTTAATGACAGGACCCTGGCTTCGGACATCCAATTTTTCAACTTTTCGGATTGTTGATTTCGGATTCTTTTTGTCCTTTTTTGTAAAATTTGAAAAATTATGCTCGCCGATGAAAAGCTTTGCCGCTTCTCTCATTTTTGAAATGTCGTATTCGTCGGCATTTAATATGTATCTGTATTTTCGGCGAATCGCATGGCGGCGCGGATCAAAACCATCGGGAACTTCGGCGTACGCCCACGCCCAAACATCGCGCGGAAGCTTTGAATTTAAAATACGCGGAATTGCCATTCGCGGATTATCCGTAAAAAAAGTAACGACTTGACTGATGGAATGAACGCCGGCATCCGTTCTCCCGGAAGAGGACAGATTCGCGGCTTCGGCGTCGGTGATGACTTCCGTTTCTCGGAGCGCTTTTAACAGCTCGCCCTCGACGGTTCGTTTGTCCGGCTGGATTTGGGATCCGGAAAAATGGGTTCCTTCATATCCGATTTTTAAAGCAACTTTCATAATCATCGTCGTTATTTTAATTTTTATGATTTCTATAACGACGACGGCTTATTTATTCATTCCGATTTTACGACTTTTTTTACGGTCATGAATTCAATCGTCCAAATAATGACGCAAACAAAGAGCGCGCCGGCGATGAACCAAAACGCGTGATGATTCATTAAACCGAAAAACCAGTCGTTAAACGCCATGATTGAATCGTGAATGAACGATCCGCCGCCGGTCGCGGCACCCATTCCGGTGTCTGCTGCCATGGGTGCTTCGTCAAAAGCACCTTCTAAAAGCGCGTCTTCGGTGACAAGCGAGGAATATCTCATGGACATGGCTTGTTTTTCCCAATGTCTCTGATAAATATAATTCAAACCGAATCCGCCGAAAGCAGCCGCGACAAATGCGAAAGCGTATTTTTGAAGCATAGAAATTAAGGAAAAGCGTGTCATTTTTTCCGGCGCGAAAACGATGACTTTTTCCGGCGCTTCATAAATTTTTACCTGCCGGCCCTTTTCACTGTATTTGATTCGCTGGATGCGAACCAAATCGTGTTCGACCATCTGGTCGATATTGTATTTGACAGTCGTCAGCGGAATTTCCAATTTTTCCGAAACTTCGCCGGCGGACAAGCTTTCTTTTTTAAGCAAATCCAAAATTTTCATGGCGGTATCGTTGGATAAAATCTGCCTGATTTTTTTGGAATCCTCATTCACCGGAATGACAATAATTGAGTCCGCGTCGAGTTCTCCGAATGCTTCCGCGACGCTGTCGGATTTCGTCTCCATGCGTTTGTCGGTCGTGTCTTTGGATGTTGTGCCGGCTGTGTTCATAAATATCATCCTTTTCGTTTTTATTTGAATTTCTTGCTGAAATTCATAGAATTTCAGTTTGATTTTAAAATTGAATTGAAATTGAATTAAAATTTTATTAAATTTAAATCGAGTTTTTAATTAAAGAATTTTTAGTTTATTTTTAATTTGAAAATTATAATCGGATTTAATTCTTCAAATCATTTTAATATTTGGTTAAGTTCAATCCGATTTATACTTTTCATCGGATAGCGTTTTTTATTTTTCGTCAAATTTGAAATTCCAACTTTCGAATTTTTTAAATATTTTTATTAGTATTAAATTTTTATTCGTATTCTTTGTCATAAGCTTTATCTACATTCTAACCCATTTTACCTCACAGAATAACAGATACTGTTTAAATCAAAAAACGGCTGACTTTTTTAAGTTAAAAAACGGGGTTGAACATCCTTAATTTAATTTTTATTACTCGATTATTTATCGATTTTACGTTAAATATTTGGTAGGTTATTTTATGAAATTTAAAAATCGTTTTCTGATTATACTCGCACTCTTGTGCGTTTTAGGATTGGCGAGCTGCGGAATGGCAGCAGCCGACAGTGTAACGTTCTACGCGAACGGCGGATCTTTTGTAAATTATGGTGGTGCCACAGATGTTGGTTGGAGTTATACGCCAGGTGCTACAATTGCAGATGCAAATAATGATGTTCTCAATACTTATACTTTAACAGGCCCGTCCGGTTCATATTTCTATGGTTGGTTCAATTCCAATTTAGTTACGGGCGCAGGAAGTACTTTTGTTGCAAGTAATTTGAATAATAAATTACCTGATGCAACTCCTTTGGCTGATGGAACTGCATACTATGCAATCTGGGCTTATAATATCACATTGAACCCGAACGGCGGAGACCTTGGATTAGGCACAGATGTTTCAAAAACAGTTGTTGTTCAATACGGACATACTAATGCTCAGGTTCTTGCTCTTCTCGATTCTTCTACCTACTCTTCTCCTTGGACTTTTAACGGTTGGTATAAAGTAAATGATTCCGGTGTCGTTTCCGATCTGTACATTGGAAACACTCCTCGAAATATTAACCTTTATGCAGGGTATGCTAAACCTATTACTGTTAAAACAAATGGCGGTACAATTCAAAATCCGGGGTATATTGACCCTGATAAATTTGTTTCTGTTACCTATCCCGATGTCATTGTAAAGATTCAGCCGGCAATGTCAGATTCTCAAATTTACAGTGCTCTTTACAATGCAGTCGGCGGCAGTCGTACAAATGTTCAGCTTGGTACTTGGAGTATTGGTAAACCCCAATTATCCGATGAGTCTTGGGGAACTGCATCCGGAATCATCACGCCTTTTAATAAGTGGACACCTGCGACAGGATCTCCAACTTATATCAGTTGGATTGGAAATGTTACTTTCGATGCAAATAATGGTACAATCGGAGGCGGTCAAGGTTCTTCAAAAACCGTGAAAGTTCAATATTATGATTCTGCTCCTCATTCGAGTAATCCCGCAGCTGTTTGGAGTTATGAGATTCCTATGATTTCAATGACAAATTGGAATTTCGGCGGTTGGTATGCAACAAAGGGTGCAAATGGCGTTGTTGATGAAAACTCAAAATTAGATGATCGATATCATGTGTTTACTCCTGGTGTCACATATCATGCCGGCTGGTTCAAATCAATTGATGTAAATCCGAACGGCGGTAAAATTAATTCAAATCCGGCTACACAAACACTCCAGGTTCAATATGCACACACAATTGCTGATATGAACTCTTTGATTTCTGCAACATTTGGCGGTTCGCCCTCTTACAACCCCTGGGCGCAAGACGGTTGGTACACAAGTGCGAATGACAAAGTTGTTGATGTAAACACCAAACTCGGTACAGGAAAGTTAGGCGACATGCTCGGTGCAAACACGGTAGTTTATGCCGGTTGGTTCGGCAATATTAATTTGGATGCCAACGGCGGTACATTCGGTTCCGGCGGCCCGACATCAAAGACCGTTAAAATTCAGCCGGCCAACACATATGACCAAATCAATGGTTTGATCAATGCTGAAATCGGTTCGGATCTTCCTGAAAATGGAGATTGGGATGAAAACAAATGGTACAAGAACGCAATGTCCGGTACACCCGGCGTGATTCTTAACACAAGTACCTACGAATGGACAAGCGGCGGTTTGAATGTCGGTGACACTCTTTTTATTGCTTGGACAACTCCCATCGAATTAAACGCAAACAGAGGTGAATTCGGTCTCGGCTCAGGTGTTGAAACATTAGATATTATTATCCAGCAGGCAAACACCAAAACCGAAATTGAGGCTTTGATTGCTGCTGAAATCGGTTCGAATAATCCTGTCAAAAATGACATCAATGGCGATGCTTGGAAACTTAATACAACCAATCCGTGGTTCAAAGAAAATGATACTTCAGCTGCACGCGATCACGTTGTTGACTTAACGACTCAATGGACAAGCGGCGGTTTAGATGTCGGCGATGTCCTTCATCTCGGCTGGTTTGCTGACATTCATTTAAATGCCAACAACGGTCAGTTCCCCGGCATCAGTTCCGATGTCGCTTCCGTTACGATTCAGCATAACAATACCAAAACAGAAATCGAAGCTTTAATTGCAGCTCTTTCCCCTGCATTGGGAACACCTGTGAACGGTGCTTGGACTGCCGAGTCCGGTTGGTACAAGATGGAAGATGTGACACCTCCTGTTACGACACCTGTCGCTTTCGATCTTGATGACGACAAATGGACAGACACAGTTGACGACGGTTGTTTGAATGTCGAAGATGCTCTCTTTATTGCTTGGACAACAAATCTTGAATTAAACGCAAACAGCGGCACTTTTGAAAGTACCGGCACAGAAACGGATTTTGTTAAAATTCAAGAAGCTCATGACAAAGCCGATATTATTGCTTTGATTGATGAAATTGTTGATTTGAATCCGACGAAAGGTGACTGGGTGCCCAAAGTTTGGTATAAAGGTGCACCAACAAACCCGACAAACCCGACAAACAACGTTGTTGATTTGACCAGTGAATGGACAAACGGCGGATTAGCCGCTAACCAGAAACTCTATGTCGGCTGGTTTGGCAACATTACCTTAAACCTCAACGGTGGCGAATTCGACATTTTGTTGACAGAAGAAGAAGAAATTGAAGTTCAATTCAATGAAACTCTTGACGCAATCGTGACGAGAACAGGTTTGACATGGGACCACACAGGCAATTGGAACTTTGATAACTGGTACCTTCCGGAAGACACAGACGAAACTACATCTAAAATCTCAGGCACACGCCTTGTTGATTTCGAAACATTAACGCCTGTCGTTTCTGCAACACACACATTCAATGTCGATGACATTCTTTACGCCGGTTGGATTGGTGACGTTGCATTCGATGTCGGTACAAACGGCGGTGCATTCCTTGAAAACACAACACTTGTACCCCCTGTTGCTGCAGGCGATACATTTTACTTTATGTTCAATGTTCAGCCCGGTGAAGATCTCAGACAAAGAATTCCGGCATCTGTTTACAGCGGCTACCACATTTCCAAATGGATTTATAACAGCGGCGGTGCCAATGACGGTAACACCTGGAATTATTTCTTTGAAGACAATTACGAGATCGTGACTGCAGAATGGGTTAGAAACTCCGGCAGCGGTACCGGTTACGGCAGCGCAACAGTTTCCGGCGGCGGCTCTTCCGGCGGTTTCAGCAGCGGACTTCCTCCGGCAGACAACGGCAACGAAGTCAGCAGTGAAATTGAAACAACGCCCGAAGACAAATCTTCCGGTGACAATGCGGATCCGAAAACAGAAACAGTTCCGGCCGAGAAGAAAAACAACACCAGAACATACATCATTATCGCGGCTGTTCTGATTGTCGTCATCGCGCTCGCGGCAGTTTATTACTTCAAATTCATGAAGAAATAATACAAAACAGAAATTTGAGTGAAAACTTTTGTTTTCATTCATTTTTTTTGATTTTATTTATTTTTTTGATTTTAATTTCAGTTTCGATTTTAATTTGTCATTTTTTATTTGTTGTTAAACGACAGTTATTTACGGCTTTTTTTCAATCATTTCGTAAATTGAAAATTTCGAGTTAGATTCTGTCATTGTTTTTTTGATTTTCATTTCTCAAAATTAATCATTAAAATTCTTTTATTCGAATGATGTATTTTAATATATTTCTAATAAATAATACAAATGTTTATAAGCAATCTGATATTTTATTCATTATTATATATATATCAAATATATCTTAAAAACATGATTTATTTCAAATGATACTGATTTTATTCACATGGGTTGGTTTAATTTTTTTCAAAAACGTGGATGGGGAATCAGAGTTTTCATGCACCAGAGGGGATTTTAATGAATTTTAAAAAACATTTAACAGCACTGCTTATCGCGGTGAGTATCGTTTTGGTAATGTTTGGCGGCGTTGCTGCCGCAGACGACGGCTCTTCCGATCCGGATGACCTCGATTTTTCATTGCTTTCGATTCGTTACATTCGAATTGAAAACAACGGCTTAAATGATGTTGAAATCACTATGGCCGCACCGTTTACCGGCGAATTTGAAGTCGGCAAATCGTACAGTCATACTTCGCCGATTATTCCGGGCTACACCGCCGATTCTCTTGTCGTAAGCGGCAGCAGCATGCCGGCAGAAGGCAAAACCGTTAATGTTGTTTATACACCGAATCCCGCTTCTTATGCCGTCAACCATTATTATCAAAATACGGATGCAACCTTTTCCGGTACTCCGTCCGCGGTTGATTCTGGGATGCCGAGTTTGACCGGCGCAGAAACGGAAGCCGTTGCAAAAACAATGAATGGATTTACCCCCAAATTCTTCCTTCAGGAAATTGTCGAATACGATAATTCCACAACCGTTGACATTTATTACGAACGCAATGTCAATTATGTCTATTTCGTAACCAACGGCGGAAACTATGTTCCGGTGCTGCCGAAACTTTACGGCGAAACCGTCACGGCATCCGAACTCCCCGAAGCCTCTCGCCCCGGCTACAATTTTATCAAATGGCATACAACTTCCGCTCTTAATTCTCCTGTTTCAAGTTTTGAAGTCGGAACGGATAACATTGAATTATATGCGGAATGGGGCTCTCCCCAACAAACGACGTACACCGTTTCTTATTTGGTTGAAAGTTTGACAGTCCCCGGCGGATATGATATTTTCTGGTCCGGCGAATACACGGCAACAACAGGTGAAGAAATCGGTTTTAATCCCACTGTTCATATCCCCCCTTTCAGTGATCAAGATAAATTGGGTTTTGCACTCAATGAAAGCAAAAACAGTAATGTCATTGTGGAGGGTGACGGCACTTCCGTGCTTGAAGTTTATTATGAACGCAATACATTTACGATTGAGTTTTTGAGATATAAGACAGATACCTATTATCATACAATCGTTGTTGTTGGCGGTGACGAATCTAATTTGAATAACTATAGTGTTTACGCTTATACAATTACAGCAGACTACGGGGAAAATATTCTTCCGCATTTCTCCAATTATGTCAGCGGAAGCACTAAGTTTAAATTAGGCGATCTTCGTTGGCATTTTGCTCCAATTAATGTAAGATCTATGGCTGATCCGAGTAATGATCCGAATTACGTTAAAACGCTTGCGACGATGCCTGCTTATGAAACAAGCGGCATTACTTTATACGGCAGAGTTGAGCCCCAAGCCGAGGGAAAAACCTACACGATGCATCATCTCAGGGAAGCTCAAAATGGAGAAACCCCGACATGGCTGAGTAAGTATGTACAAGAAGGCCCGACAATTACACTTAACAATAATTGGCTTGGCGGGGCAAAACCTTCCGTTACGGAAGACGAAGCTTATAACATCTCCGGATACAAATTGGAATCAATTCAAGATTATAACAGCAGCAACATCGGATTAATTAAATACGAACTTGTAACCTATGATGTTTCATTCAATTTGAATTACAAAACAGAAGACGGAACAACGCCCACCGGTCCTTCTTCTCAGCAAGTGAAATACAGTTACAGCTTTACGGTTCCCGCAATTCCCGAACGTGAAGGATACACTTTCACAGGCTGGTACCCGGAAGCGGTGGGCTCGTCAACTCCTGTCATTCCGGCGAATGCAATTCCCGGCTCTTCTCTTTCTTCGCCCTCATTTTCAGCCGACGACATTACATTATTTGCAGGCTGGACGCCGAAAACATACACCGTCACTTTTGATCCGGCAGGCGGAACCGGTGCGAATACGGCTTCTCAAATCATTGATTATAATAAAAAGGCGGACAATCCCGGAGAATTGACCAAATCCGGCTATACTTTCAAAGGTTGGTACAAAGAAGATGCTTCTTATCCGTACGATTTTGAATCAAGCGTTACGGAAAACTTTTCATTGACCGCTCGCTGGGAATCCGACCCGACAACGACTGTCGGATACACAATTCAATACCTCGACAAAAACGGTGTCGAATTGGGAAGCCCGGATTCCGGAGAAGACACTGTCGGCAAAACGATTAAAGTGTCGGCGAAAGCAATCGACGGATATTTCCCTGACAAGTGGAGCGATCAAATCATGCTGAACAACGACGCTTCTCAGAATGTTGTCGTTTTCACTTACACAAGCAGTTCTGATTTGACTTACATTGTCAATCATGGTTATTACGATGAATCCAACAATTTCCAAACATTGTACACGGAAGGGCCGACTTCGGCGACCATCAGCAGAATGCACATTTCACCGCATTCCGATATGATTACAGAAGGCTGGATTCCGAGAGAAACACCTTTCTACATTTCAATTGTCGTTGACAACGCTCAAAACGTGTTTAACTTCCAGTACATGAAATTAATTCCGGCAGTTGTTGAAGATGTATCTGCAGAATACGACGGCAATCCCCACGGTCCTGTCGTTTCAGGCCTCCCCGGCGGAATTACTTTCACAACCGAATACCAGCTCGAAGGCGGAGGATTCAGCGAAACTTTACCGATGGTAACCAATGTTTCCGACGGCGAAGTCAGCGTTAATGTGCGCGTCACCGGCCCGAATTACATGTATCCGTTTGAGACAACAATCACGATGCAAATTACACCTGTCACTTTGACGGCAACGGTTGAGGATGAAGCCGTTTTGATGGGCGAAACGCCTGACTATATCGTAACGGTTACCGGCTTTGTAAACGGCGAAACGGCGGAGACGGCCGGCGGATATACGGCTCCGACTGCAAGCAGCGCCTATAATCCTGAAAATCCGGCTGTCGGAACATATCCGATTTCCATTGCCGGCGGCAGTGCCGAAAACTATGTTTTCGATGAAACTGATACGGCAACTTTGACGGTCGGGCCTTCTGCTCATACAATTACAATCAACTATTATCAAGATGAAATCACCGGCTCGGCAATCGGCACTGAAACCGTCAGCGTTGTTTACGGCGACGATCCTTCTGTTAAAGTTTTGGAATTAGATGACAACGGTGTTTCTTGGCTGAATCTTTACAAAGAGACCGGTTATGAAGACGGTGAGCTGCAGGAAACTCTTCCTGTTTCAATTACTGATGATTTGGACTTGACGGTTTTGTACGCGAAGTCTGTTTACACAATCACATGGAACGATTACGACGGTTCTGAGCTCGATTCTGAAACGTATTATTACGGCGACACGCCTGTTTATCCGGATGTTGATCCTGTTCGCGCTGACGAGAACGGCGTTTCTTACACTTTCAGCGGCTGGGATCCGATAATCGTTGACGTGACTGAGGATGCGACTTACACTGCCGAATACAGTGACGACCTGATTCCTTACACAATCACATGGAACGATTACGACGGTTCTGAGCTCGATTCTGAAACGTATTATTACGGCAACACACCTGTTTATCCGGATGTTGATCCTGTCCGCGCTGACGAGAACGGCGTTTCTTACACTTTCAGCGGCTGGGATCCGACAATTGTTGACGTGACTGAGGATGCGACTTACACTGCCGAATACGATGACGACCTGATTCCTTACACAATCACGTGGAAAGATTATGACGATTCCGAACTCGTTTCTGAAACGTATTATTACGGCAACACGCCTGTTTATCCGGATGTTGATCCTGTCCGCGCTGACGAGAATGGCGTTTCTTACACTTTCAGCGGCTGGGATCCGACAATCGTTGACGTGACCGAGGATGCGACTTACACTGCCGAATACGATGACGACCTGATTCCTTACACAATCACATGGAACGATTACGACGGTTCTGAGCTCAATTCTGAAACGTATTATTACGGCGACATGCCTGTTTATCCGAATGCCGATCCTGTTCGCGCTGACGAAGACGGCGTTTCTTACACTTTCAGCGGCTGGGATCCGGCAATCGTTGACGTGACTGAGGATGCGACTTACACTGCCGAATACAGTGACGACCTGATTCCTTACACAATCACATGGAACGATTACGACGGTTCTGAGCTCGATTCTGAAACGTATTATTACGGCGACACGCCTGTTTATCCGAATGCCGATCCTGTCCGCGCTGACGAAGACGGCGTTTCTTACACTTTCAGCGGCTGGGATCCGACAATCGTTGACGTGACTGAGGATGCGACTTACACTGCCGAATACAATGACGACCTGATTCCTTACACAATCACTTGGAACGATTACGACGGTTCTGAGCTCGATTCTGAAACGTATTATTACGGCGATACGCCTGTTTATCCGAATGCCGATCCTGTTCGCGATGACGAGGACGGCGTTTCTTACACTTTCAGCGGCTGGGATCCGACAATCGTTGACGTGACTGAGGATGCGACTTACACTGCCGAATACAATGACGACCTGATTCCTTACACAATCACTTGGAACGATTACGACGGTTCTGAGCTCGATTCTGAAACGTATTATTACGGCGATACGCCTGTTTATCCGGATGTTGATCCTGTTCGCGCTGACGAAGACGGCGTTTCTTACACTTTCAGCGGCTGGGATCCGACAATCGTTGACGTGACTGAGGATGCGACTTACACTGCCGAATACAGTGACGACCTGATTCCTTACACAATCACATGGAACGATTATGACGGTTCTGAGCTCGATTCTGAAACGTATTATTACGGCGACACGCCTGTTTATCCTGATGCTGATCCTGTTCGCGCTGACGAGAACGGTGTTTCTTACACTTTCCGCGACTGGACGCCTTCAATTGTTGACGTGACTGAAGACGCGGTTTACACCGCCGAATATGACGATGAACCGATCGCTTACATAATCACATGGGAGAATTATGACGGTTCTGAACTCGATTCTGATACCTATTATTACGGCGACACGCCTTCTTATTCGGGCGACGTTCCTGTTCGCGATGACGAAGACGGCGTTTCTTACACTTTCCGCGACTGGACGCCTTCAATTGTTGATGTGACTGAAGATGCTGTTTACACCGCCGAATATGACGATGAACCGATCGCTTACATAATCACATGGGAGAATTATGACGGTTCTGAACTCGATTCTGATACCTATTATTACGGCGACACGCCTTCTTATTCGGGCGACGTTCCTGTTCGCGATGACGAAGACGGTGTTTCTTACACTTTCCGCGACTGGACGCCTTCAATTGTTGACGTGACTGAGGATGCTGTTTACACCGCCGAATATGACGATGAACCGATCGCTTACATAATCACATGGGAGAATTATGACGGTTCTGAACTCGATTCTGATATCTATTATTACGGCGACACGCCTTCTTATTCGGGCGACGTTCCTGTTCGCGATGACGAAGACGGCGTTTCTTACACTTTCCGCGACTGGACGCCTTCAATTGTTGATGTGACTGAAGATGCTGTTTACACCGCCGAATATGACGATGAACCGATCGCTTACATAATCACATGGGAGAATTATGACGGTTCTGAACTCGATTCTGATAC